>NZ_JQKP01000001.1 GCF_000746095.1 Ferriphaselus sp. R-1
TAGAAATAACAGGGCTGCTCGCAAGCGGAAGCAAACGGGCAGCAGACAACAGAGTTTTAGCAGGAGACAACCGACAGCGATTGCATGGCAAACGAATTGATGGCAAACAGGTCAGACCGGCGCAGGCAATTCAGTTAATTGCGATGGCTCCCTGCCGCAGCAACACACGGCAAAGCCGCTAGGGCGATTTGAAACTTGCGCGCGAATTCCATCATGGCTCGGACGGCTCGCCGCCCAACAGGAAGCCGGATATACGGAAGCAGTTGCACCCAAAACCATCAACACGCGTTGCTTGCAAAACGGGAGGTGTCCATATACGTAGTAACGCGCCATCAGCGCATTCGGCGTATTGCCGAGCGCGCGGCTGCGCGTCATCGGGGCCATCACCACGCGATTGGGCAATCGCAGCGGGCCGAGTGTGGTGGGAGTGAATAAGGTTGATGTCATGGCGGCTCCTAAAACAGGTGAGGAATTCCCGCCCTAAAGGGCGGACAGTCTGGTTATTGCTTGATCGCTTCAACCGGCAGCGTCAGCGTGACTTCGTCGCTCACGTAAGGCACGGCCTTGCTCATGTTGAATTCGCTGCGTTTCACCTTGGTCGTGGCGGTCGCGCCGCAGGCATCTTTTTTCAACATCGGGTGCGGCATGCAGTGGAAGGAGTTCACCGTCAGCGTCACCGGGCGGGTCACGCCCTTGACGGTCAGATCGCCATCCACCGAGGCCACCTTGTCGCCATCGAAGCTCACCTTGCTCGACTTGAAAGTGATGGTCGGATACTTGGCGGTGGCGAACAGTTCGTCGCCCTGAATGTGCTCGTTGAACAGCGCGTAGCCGGTATTGACCGACTTGGCGTCGATGGTCACGTCCACCGCGCCGGTTTTGGCGGCGCGATCCAGCGTGATGGTGCCGCTGATCTTGTCGAAGCGGCTCAGCTGGATGGAGTAGCCGAGGTGGTTGTACTCGAAGCGCGGCAGCGAGTGCGTCGGCTCGATGGAGTAGGTCTCCGGGGCGGCGAGGGCGGTGCCGGACAGGGCAGAGGCGCAAACGAGGGCGAGGATGTTTTTCATGACGTTCTCCTGATGGTGGGTTGAGTTACTTCTTGCCGGGTGTGGCGGTGACGACGAGGTGGAACTTGATCTGGACTTCATTGGCGACAGCGCTGACGTCGGCCCATTCGCCTTCGCCGATCTTGTAATCGAGGCGGCGGATGCTGAAAGCACCGTCGAACGCGCCTTTCGCGCCATTGGTCGAGAAGGTGACCGGCGTGACGATGTCCAACGTGCGGCCCTTGAGGGTCAGCTTGCCGCTGGCCTCGTAGCGGTTGCCGCCCAGCGCCTTGATGCCGCTGGAAACGAAACTGGCCGTGGGAAAGGCGGCGGTGTTGAACCACAACTTGCCCGCCGCCTCCTGGTCGGCCTCGGCCACGCCGGTATCCAGGCTGGCCAGTGCGATGTCCAGCCGC
The DNA here is from genome assembly GCF_000746095.1 of Ferriphaselus sp. R-1. Classification (GTDB taxonomy): domain Bacteria; phylum Pseudomonadota; class Gammaproteobacteria; order Burkholderiales; family Gallionellaceae; genus Ferriphaselus. The sequence goes on from NZ_JQKP01000001.1 coordinate 1,463, forward strand.
GCCTGCGCGGTGGTCAATTTAGCCGGGTCAAAGCTGAGCTGCGCGTTGAACTTGCCGAACCTGCCTTCCATCGGCACGCCCATCTGTTTGTAGGCGAACGTTACCGAGCTTTCGGCGGGCAGCAGCTGCTTGAATTCGGCGGCGCCAGCAGATGAGGCCAAACAGAGCAGCAGGGCGGACAACAACTTATTCATTTCTTCCTCCGGGCAACATGCGTTGCAAGATCGTATCGCGGTCGATGAATCGATGTTTGATGACGGCGGCGAGATGCAGTCCGACCAGCAACAACAGGATGATGTTCAGTGCCTCATGCACTTCGGTCAGCAGTTTGCCGAGCTCTTTGTCCTTGCCGACCAGATCGGGCAGCGGCAGCACGCCGAACCACACCGTCTGGAAACCCTTGGCCGAACTCATCAGCCAGCCCGACAGCGGCACGGCCAGCATCAGGCCGTACAGCGCCAGATGGGTGAGGTGGCTGACGGTGATTTCCCACTGCGGTGTGCCCTGCGGCAACGGCGGCGGCGTGTGCGTCGCCCGCCAGATGACACGCAGCACAACCAGCATGAACACGCTGACGCCCAGCCATTTGTGGTAACTGTACAACTGCAACTTGGTCGGTGATAGCGGCAGGTCGTGCATGTACACGCCGAGCGGGAAAGCGGCGAAGATCAGCAGCGCCACCAGCCAGTGCAGGGCGATGGCGGGAGCGGTGTAGCGTGCGATGGACATGGCAATCTCCTTATTCCTGACAACTCGGCGGCGCCGTCATTCCCGCGTAGGCGGGAATCCAGCGAGGAAAATACTCCGCGCAGCGGACAAAATCTTCCGTCTGGCCCCGCCATGCGGGGACTTTTCAAGCGACTGGATTCCCGCCTGCGCGGGAATGACGAACGCTTGATTCTTCGGGTATTCAAACTTACTCACGCAAACCGCCCCGCGCGGAAATCGTCCAGCGCCTGATGGATCTCTTGCTGGGTGTTCATCACGAACGGGCCGTATTGCACGATGGGTTGGTTCAGCGGTTTGCCGGCGACCAGAATCAGCCGCGCCGCTTCCGGTGCGTGGATGGTCACGCCGTCCGCCTCGGGCGCGTTATCCAGTATCGCCATGCGTTGCGCTGCCACCCATGTCCCACCGATGTCCGCTGCTCCGCGATACACGTAGAGGAAGGCGTTGTGCGTGGCGGGCAGCGCGGCGGTGAAGTTGCTGCCTGCGGGCAGGTGCAGATCAAGGTAGAGCGGCTCGGTCTCGGCGCGCTGCACTGCGCCTGTCACGCTGCCGCTGGCACCCGCCAGTACGCGCACCGTCACGCCCTCCGGTGTGGTGTAGCCGGGGATCTCGGCGCTGGCGAAATCCTTGTACCAAGGCGCGGCCATCTTGGCGTGGGCGGGCAGGTTAAGCCAGAGCTGGAAACCTTCCATCACGCCGTCCTGCTGTTCGGGGATCTCGGAATGGATCACGCCGCGCCCGGCGGTCATCCACTGCATGCCGCCGTTCTCCAGCAGGCCTTCGTGTCCGGCGCTATCGCGGTGGTGCATGCGCCCGGCCAGCATGTAGGTGATGGTCTCGAAGCCACGATGCGGGTGGTCGGGGAAGCCGGCGATGTAGTCGTCCGGGTCGTCGCTGCCGAAGGCATCCAGCATCAGGAATGGGTCAAGGCGGTGTTGCAGTTTGCCGGTGAGCACGCGCGTCAGCTTCACGCCCGCGCCATCCGAAGTGGCGATGCCTTCGATCAGGCGTTCGATGCCGCGCGTGGTCGGCGGGGTCGGGGATGGGGTGGATGCCATATTGTTCTCCTCAAGTATGCGAGGCATGGTAGGCGCAATGAATCGATAGATAAAGCCGTCAAAGCGGGATAGACTGTTTCATCTATGGAACAAAACCAACTCTTTGCTGATGATTGTCTGCTGTTCGTTGCTATTGCCGAGCAGGGCAGTCTGGTGGGCGCGGCAGAATACCTCGCCATGCCCAAGGCCACCGTGTCGCGTCGTCTGGCTGGACTGGAGGCGACGCTGGGCCAGCGTCTGCTGCTGCGTACCACACGCCGTCTGGCGCTGACCGATTTTGGTCGCGACTTCCTCGACCACTGCCGCCGCGTGGCCGAGGAAGTCGCCCTGACGCAGGATTTCGTGCGCAGCCAGGCGTTGCAGCCGCGCGGGCCGTTGCGCGTCTCCATGCCGGAGGATTACGCCCGCCAGCGGCTCGCCTGTGCCATCGCCACGTTCATCGATGCCTGGCCCGAAGTGCAGCTCGATCTGGATCTGACCGCACGCCGGGTGGATCTGATCGGTGAGCGCTTCGATCTGGCGATCCGCATGGGGCAACTGGCGGACGATTCCGCGCTGGTGGCGCGCAAGATCGATGAGCAGTGCATGGGCTTGTACGCCAGTCCCATCTATCTGGCACTGCGCCCCGCACCGCAGCATCCGGACGAGCTGCTGCGGCACACTGCCGTGCGCATGGTGTCGGCCAGCGGCGCGCCTGTGCCGTGGCAGTTGGCGCGCGGCAAGGAAAACTGGGAGGGGGTGATGCCGGGCCGGTTGAGCGTGAACGCCCCCAGTACCATCCAGCAGTTGCTGCTCGGCGGCGCAGGCATCGGGCTGCTACCGGAACTGACAGCGGCGGACGAGGTCAGCAAGCAGCGGCTGGTGCGGATATTGCCGGAGTGGCAGCTGCCGGTCGTGCCGGTGTGGGCGGTGATGCCGATGCGGCGCTATCTGCCGCTCAAGACCTCGGCCTTCCTGACGCATATCGAGGGCTATTTGGCGGCTGCTTGAAGCGGCGCTGGCGGTGATTCAGTTACGCGGCCTACCGAGCTGACGTAAAATGCCGCATCTTCAATCTCTCGCATCGCACCATGACCGTACGCACCCGCTTCGCCCCCAGTCCCACCGGTTACCTCCACATCGGTGGTGCGCGCACCGCACTGTTCTCCTGGGCATATGCTCGCCGTCATGAGGGCACCTTCATCCTGCGCATCGAGGACACTGACGTGGAGCGTTCCACGCCCGAGGCAGTGCAGGCCATCCTCGATGGCATGAACTGGCTGGGTCTGGCGCACGACGAGGGCCCGTTCTACCAGATGCAGCGCATGGAGCGCTACAAGCAGGTCATCGCGCAGATGCTGGACGAAGGCACGGCCTACCGCTGCTACATGTCGATGGAAGAGCTGGACGCGATCCGCGAGGCCCAGCGCGCGCGCGGGGAGAAGCCGCGCTACGATGGTCGTTGGCGGCCCGAAGAGGGCAAGACCTTGCCCGAGGTCCCGGCAGGCGTGAATCCGGTGATCCGTTTCAAGAGCCCGAGCGAAGGCGTGACTGCCTGGATGGATACGGTGAAGGGCTACATCGAGTTTGCCAACAGCGAGCTAGATGACCTCATCATCGCCCGTTCTGACGGCACGCCCACGTACAACTTCTGCGTGGTGGTGGACGACCGCGACATGGGCATCACCCACGTCATCCGTGGCGACGACCACGTCAACAACACCCCGCGCCAGATCAACATCCTCAAGGCGCTGGGCGCGCCGGTGCCGCACTACGCGCACCTGTCGATGATTCTGGGCGACGACGGACAGAAGCTGTCCAAACGCCATGGCGCGGTGAGCGTGATGCAATACGACGAAGACGGCTACCTGCCGGAAGCGGTACTGAACTACCTCGCCCGCCTCGGCTGGTCGCACGGCGACGACGAGATATTCGACATGGCACAGTTCACCCAGTGGTTCGACCTCGACCACATCACGCCTTCGGCGGCGCAGTTCAACACCGAAAAACTCAACTGGCTGAACGCGCATTACCTCAAGCAGGCAGATGACGCGCGGCTGGCGGGGTTGGTACGCACTCGCCTGGAAGCGCGCGGTGTGACAGTGACAGATGCCCCGGCGCTGACCGACATTGTGGTGCTGTACAAGGGCCGCGTCGCCAACCTGAACCAGCTCGCCGATGAGGCCGAAGTGTTCTACATAGCCCTGCAACCCTCGGCGGAACTGCTGGCCGAACAGCTCATTCCGGAAGCCATCCCCGCACTGAAAGACCTCGCCGCAGGCCTGGCAAGTGTGGAGTGGAACGCCCCAGCCATCGGCGCGCTGATCAAGCAGGTCATCACCCAGCGCGGTCTGAAGATGCCCAAGCTGGCCATGCCACTGCGCGTGATGCTGGTCGGGCAGACCCACACGCCTTCAGTCGATGCTGTGGTTGCCCTGTTCCCGCGCGAACTGGCGCTGGCGCGGATCCAAGACGGCCTCGAAAAATAATCGCAAAACCTGCTTTACAACTGTCAGGTCGGTCAATATAATGCGCGCTCTTTTCGGGGCTCATCCCTCGGGGGTATAGCTCAGCTGGGAGAGCGCTTGCATGGCATGCAAGAGGTCAGCGGTTCGATCCCGCTTACCTCCACCAAGAAAAGAAAATGGAAAGTCCTACGTCCCCATCGTCTAGAGGCCTAGGACATCGCCCTTTCACGGCGGTAACCGGGGTTCGAATCCCCGTGGGGACGCCAGATAGCGTAAAAAGCCACTGTTCATCAGTGGCTTTTTTATTTTGTATGTCCCGTCTTGGTCTATCAGTGGGCCATGTGTCGGATAGCTAACTTGATGTCCGACTTGTGATGGGGCTCGCAACTTCCTCTTGCAAGCAATCGCCATCGTGCAGTGGCGGCACTCTTCGCGTGGGCTCGGTCTGAATGTGGCTATAGAAATAGGTATGGGCGTGGAATGTCTCGGCTATACTTTCCCCCGCTGAAATCATTCGTGCTATTGATTGATGCGCGACCAATCCGTTGTTTCAGGGGTGACACAAAGGCAGAGCCAGATCGTAGTAATGAAAACACTTCAATACATTCAATTTGCTCTATGTGGATTCTGGCGGAGAGGGAGGGATTCGAACCTCCGCCATACATAACCAACTGACATCAAACAATAAAACCCGTCTCGGAGAGGGTGAAAAAATAGTGGCCCCGATTACTGACACGTCCATTCTATCGAAAATGGGCTAACTCATCAGCCCATTTTCGATTCCGAACGGAACGGGCTTGTGAATAGTGATTGTCAGCAAAGGTTTGAATGACGGCGGCATCTTAATCAATATTTAGTTGCTGTTACTTTATTTAGGTCAGTTGCCAACCATTCCTAATAAGCCCCCATTCCTCTTGTTTAGTTCGCTTCTGGCTTGAACGCAAATCACCATACCTTGCGTTGTTCCAACTGGGGAGGACTGGAACTTACTGGACATAAACTTAGAAGCGGCATCCATCCCTGTTTTGAAAGAAGCATTCTTCGTTTCTCTCGGCATATTTCTGCAAATACTGGCATGCCTCCTGTCAATATCGCCAAATGTTTCAATGGCACGAGCTCCTTCCTCTTTTGAGCAACTCATAACCGCCGTATTGAGGAAGAAACTGATTTCAATCCAAGAGTTTTCGCAAAACTCGGGGGTTTGCTGAGTGCTCTCAGCAACGGACAACTGGCTAGTAAGTAGCAAAATGAAAGCCAGTATGTAGGAGGGCTTCATTTCATTTTTCTCTTTGGTTATATTGACATAATTTTTCATTGCGGAACCCAATAGATTAAAGCCATTCCATCCTAACACAGAGCAACACCTACCTTCATATCCTTAAAGATATAGGCCATCCGTTCTATATCGAAACCCAAAAGAGTATGCCGTAACATTCTTACAAACCAGATTTTCGCCCTCGACGTGGTTTCTGCGGGACATCAGGGGTGTGGGCAGGCTTGATTTCGGTCGGTTCTTGGGCGATTTCTGGGGGTGCTGGCTGGATGGTTTTGGGCTTGGGGCGGATGGCATCGAGGAGGCTTTCGGAGTGTTTCCGTGTGTCCTCCCTACGCTCCATCTTCTGCTCCATCCTATTTATGGTAGCCAAGTCATCTTGAAGTTTCTGGATGCGTTTATTGGCGTCCCGTGCCACCTCCTGCTTAACCTGCTCCGCAAGTGTCGTTGCCCCCTTTGCCTGCCCGACTTTCACGAAATTGGGGCGGGTTGGCCTGTTGAAGTAGGGGACGATTTTTCGGATGTGTTGCTCGTAGAGCGTCTTGATTTTTTCGAGCCAGTCGCCCCCGTTCATCTCGCGGGCTTTAGGATTGGCTCGGCTGAAATATCGGGCAGGGGGTAAATCTGGACGGTTGCCCCGCTCCGATAGCATCAAGTGGAGGTGCGGGTTATTGGTTGGAAGGTGAACGGCGAGGCGGTGGGCGTGATTTTCCGCCACCTCTCGGGCGTAGTTTTTCGACCACGCTACGGGGTCTTGTGCCTCGTTCGGGATGGCTACCACGATGGCACGAAAAGACCGCCCGTTAGCACGCTCAAAAGCGTCCGCTTGGTCGAAAAAATCTCGCCCATCCTCTGCCCATTCGGGGAGGTTGAAATCCCCGCAGAATGCCACCTCGTCTTTGTCTGCGAACGCCCCAACACCTGCGATGTAGTCAGCGTGCGTTGCCCCCCGTTTTTTAACCGCCTGCGTCGATTTTGTGCCCAGAAACCAAGTCGCCATAACCCCTCCGAAAATCTACGGTTAGCAGGTTTGGGAGGGTTGGCAAGGCTTCGAGGCAAGTTTGCGACAAGCGGTCTATTTTGCCCTTGGGCAAAACGCAACAGCCCCCAGCGTGGGGCTGTCGTTTGCTCTCGTAGAGAGAAACGAGTATTGCGATTGAGCCTCTGGGCTCAATGCTTCTTGCTGGGCTGTGCGAACCAAAGACCACCCCCAGAAATCGACCGCTCGTCGCAAAGTCGAGGCGAAGCCGCCCCGACTGCTTGACGGCGTGGCGTTCTCTGCTATGCGTGAAGGCATAACAGGCGGGAGGTTGAATGGAAAGCAAACAGGCACGGCGGGAACGGCTCGAAAAAAGACGGCGAGAGATAGAGCGGGAACTGGCACAACTACGGGGGCAAGAGAAAGCCAAGGCGAAGCAGGCGGACACGCATATTAAATGTGTGTTCGCGGGCTACATTTTCGAGACGCAAGCCCCTGCCGTGGTGGTGAAGTTTTTGCGGGAGGTCGTGGGTCAAGTCGCAACGAAACACCAGCCCGAACTAACCGCACTCATTGCGAAGATAGAGGCGAAAAATGGTCGATGACTGGAATATTCGGTTTGATGGTAAGTGCTGGGTCGCAACAGACCCAGAGACTGGCGAAGATGTATTATTTACCAGTCGGGAGGTGTTGATGGACTGGATTGTTAGGGAGGTCTTATTGCGTGAGCGAATCCGTCGAGCCATCCCAAGGCATCCGAAACCAAAGCCCCCCGAGGAGGATGAAACGGGGTCAGGGCAAGAGATGAACCGGTCCGAAGAACCCCAGAAGCAACCGAAAACCGCACCTTGACCGATGATTTTGCTGGGTGCGTTGCTTCAAATGATGGCTGTGAAAAACATCACAACCTTGGAACGATGTTGTAAGGCAGGAGGTGGACCACGCCAGTCGCAGAGATAAAATGGCTACCTTTCTGAAAAAGTGGCTAATCTTCAACCCCAGTTCATATCCGCCTTATAAATATCGGAATTTCCCAACTCCACTGGCAGGCACAAACAAATGAAGTTGAGAACCTGCCAAAGTAGTCCTTAACGTGAGAGCACTACTCTAATGATAGTAGCCAGAACATTTTGGAGTGCCCGCAGGTTTTGCGTGACACGCCCCTGTCACTCCGTTATTGCCCTTACAAGCACAGCTATAACAAAGAAGTTTACCGCACTTATTACATTTCTTTGGTGAAGCTGTACTGTTCCCACAACCTTGGCATTTTACGGTAGCCATTATCCCCTCCGTTTTTCCCTATCAATAATTGCACCATCTCGATTAATAACTTCATGATAATCAGATGGATGCCCATAATGTCAATTAACTACTTCCTTTTGTGGCCATCGCATACAGTTGGATTGTTCTGGCTGTATCATCCGTAAAGTATTGCCGATTATTTGAGTGAAACTTGGCGATTTCTGTTAATAAATCAGGGAAGTACCAAATCTCAACGCCACAAGCCTTTGCTTTTATTCGTGCTTCGTCTGTCGCTCCCCATGTTACGATAACTCTTGAATAGTTGCCATTCTCATAACCGTAATTCCTAAGTTCATCCAGAACTTCAGGGACTTCAAACTTGCGTTGGATGAAGTAATCCAGCGTTCTCCGTTGACCTGCTGCCTTTACTCGATCTTTTAAGTCTGCCGTTGAGAAGGCTTTTGTGGTGAGTTTTGAATAACTCCCAGAGATAGATACTCCACATTCAATGTGGTAACGACTGATTTCAGGATTTCGCGTATCTACTGCCAATAGGTCTATTTCATATTGACCTTGGCATTTGAGGTTAGGAATAGTAAACCATCCCTTTACATATCGGCAGTAAGACTCGACTATTTTTTCAGTCGTTTCCATATATACTCCATTTCACTATTGATTCGCGGAGCAGATAATACGCTGGTATCAGGATTTGTTTCAATCGAGCCCAGCCAAAATAGTGGGGAAGATATTGTTGCGAACCTCTCACACGCGAGGGGCGTCAAAATGGCTCCCCATCAATAATGTGTAATATATAACTCGACTCGGTCGGCGTTATAGGCTTCGTTACTTCCGCCTCTGCCTTTGGTTTGAGCGATATAGCAGAATATCTTTTTCGGATAGATTTCCCCCCCTTGCTACCCCGCCTTTGCTCGGTGTCGAACTCGAAGCGGTTGCGTAACCCCTTCCAAAACATTTCCACCCCTAATGGTTTTCGCTGTGCGTTCTCGCACCAGTCCGAATACGCCTGATAGATTTCGTCGTTCGCAGTCCAGACAGTAGCGGAGGCGTGAATACCTTCCTCTTCGGTCCAAGCCAGCACGGAGTCGCTTTCGATACGCATTGTTTGTTTCTGTAAGCGTATGACCTCGGGCAACTCTGCGTCAGGCAGCATTCGCCCCCTCCTGACAATACGCACCGCACCTACAAGCATCCAGTCGAGCACGATGTGTAACTCATTCTCGATGATTTTCTTGTCGAGGTCGGGGATACGATGCTCTTCGGCGATTTGAACCCTCCAAGGCACAAATATTATCCGTCGCCATACCCCGTCGGACTTGTCCGCTATGTGCGGGACATTGTTCGACGAAATCAGCCATTTGGCTCGGGAGCGATAAGACCGAACGGCTTTGTCATATTTCCTGTCGATGTCCACCCCGTTTCCGGTTGTCAACGATTTGAATATCTCCTCGTCGAACTTCGTGTTGGCAACTTCGTCAACAAGCACAAGCGATGCCCCTATTAGTGGTTCAAGGGCAAACCTCTCGGACAGCCTGTCCAATCTCAGTCGGCAAGACTGCCGATGGATGGCTTCGATAACCTCCATAAGCACTCCTTTCCCATTTGCCCCTTTTCCGACGAACCATCCCACCACGCCGTGGTTCTCGCTGAGCAAGGTTTGCCCGCACAACTCCTGAACCACTGCCCTAATATGTATGTCGGGAATAGACGCACAAAGAAACTGCCCGAAAAGACTTTGGGATGGGACAGGGCTTGGTGTGTATCGCCCTGAGTCGGTCGAGTGGCTGAGTGTGGCCTTGATGACATAATCCACCCCATATTCAGGGGCGGGTGGAACAACTCGAATGCTTCCGTCTTGCTGGATACAGAGATACCCCCCAAGGGTGGGAATGACTGGAAGTCTGGCGTATTCAGGGATAGGGCGGGTCAGGCGAAGGCGGTCAGAGGCATAGTTCCAAAGAGCGCTTGCCGTGTTGGATGTTGCCTTGTCGGGGTGGTTTCTGTCCAGCCACTCTGTGACGATTGCCTTGCCCTTTTCAGGCGGGACATATTCCCAGCAGAAGTTGCCCCACTGATAGATACAGCCCGAATCTGCTGGGCTTTCTGCTTTCATAGCCCACGGACTCGTGAACTGTTGATTCGGGGCAGATAAGATTTGGTCTGCGAAAATCTTATCGAGCGTGGGTTGCTTCACCTGATTGGCGGGGGAGGTTTTCGACCTTGTTGAGTTATTGGATGCGGTGGGTCGAGCACCGGCTGATTTCGGGTTAAATGCCATTATTTTTCCTTTCGTGTTATGTAGGCGATACGCCCTCCTTTGTTGAGTTGAAACTGGATATTTCTGGTGTCAGTTATTTGCCGACAGGAATGCCGATAGGCAACTGGTCGGGTTGACGAAGCCACGCCGAAATCAACTCCCTTGTGGCTTCACTCGTGTTCAGTCCTCGTGCCTCCGCTTCCCGCTCAAACTGCTCCATCAGCACAGGTTGAATGCGGACAAATAAAATCCGACTTTTTTGAGTGGATTTCCCTGTGCCAAGATAGGCGGGCAACGGGTGCTGGTCTCGCTCCCGTGCTTCGACATACCGCTTCCACGCTGTGGTTTTATGCTCTTCGTTGTTGAGATTGGTTTTCTCCATGATTTTTCCTTTCAGTAAATGAGACAGGCTTGAATGCCTGTGTCATACACGTACATATCAAATGGAAAGCATTTGTCAACGCCTGAAAATGTAAAAAAGTGTAAATAATCATCGGATAAAACCAACCATCTCTCTACACAGGTGGCACGGGGTAAAACTCGTAGCCTGTGGCAGAGGGGCTGGGCGGGAGCCTATGTGGGGTCTGGATTTGCTCCGAATGGCACAAGTGGCACAGGAGGCACAGGGGGAAATAAGGTGTAAGGGGTGAAGCGGGTGGGGGTATAAAGAGAAGCGGCAAAACTACCTGTGCCACTCGTGGCACCTGTGAAAGTGAGAGAGGGGGCGGGTTTCAGGCTGGCTTGGGTAATCGGAGTGCTTGTGGCACTCGTGCCATTACCAGCGTTGCCGATTACCCCTTCTTGTTTTTTGCGAGAGCCTTGTTTCGTTCTGCCACTAGTGGTTTGCGGGCAACTGCGCTTGCTTTTATCTCACATAAGCGTGTTAGTTCAGGTAGGAAGTGGTGTTTGGGATGTGTCAGCGAATCTGGGGTGATACACAGATACTGTAAGTGTGGATGAACCCACTCGGTCAGTGATTTGAGCGTAAAGCGTTGCCCGTAATCGGATGAGTTGGTGGTTTCATATTCGTGCCCGACATATTGGCAACGCACCTCTTCCGATACGCCCTTTTCCTTTAACAGGCTGTTGGATGTCTTGCGGAATGAGTGAAACACTTTCTGGCTATCACTGATATTCAGCGTGTCGAGATATTTACCAAAGCGTTCGCTGGGGGTGTTGCTGAACTTGCCAAAGCGGTCGGCAGTGAGATAGGGGAATAGCATTGTGCCGAAGCCCTTGGCATCCTCCACATAATCCAGAAAGCCCAATTCGATGAGAGTGGGGTGGATGGGGACGTTCCGTTTCGATGCATCGGTTTTGACGCTCTTGTAATCCTCGTCGTTGATTGAGATAGCCCAGATTCCGTCCACACAGACAATGTCCGTAATGGCAAGTTGGCACAACTCCTCAATGCGTCCGCCAGTATAAAGCCCCAGTAAGGGTAGCCAATAGTCGTCTGGCTTGGGACGGGCTTTGAGGTTTTCGGGCGAGAAGATGCTGGTCAACTCGTCTGTTGAGAATGGTTGATACGCCGTCTCGGCGCGGCACTTTTTCTCGTCTTTCTTTGTAAAGACCTTGTGCCCACGGGCGGGGTTGCTCCCTTCTGGATAGGCACCCGATGATATGGCGACCTCAAACAATCCGCCCAGAGCGGCGAGATATTTATTCTGGATGGTGCGGTCGCTAATGCCTTTGTGTTTCAGGTCGTCGATATAGTCGCCTATGTCTTGCCTACCAAGCTGTCGAATGGGGTAATGGGGCGTGTTCTTGCGATTCTTGACCCACTCGGCAAAGTTGTCGAGATTATTGCGATATTCGTAGAGGGTTTTCTCCTTCAACTTGTCCCGCTTGCGGGTGGAGAAGCGTTGAATCATTTCTTTCAGTGTCATTCCCCCCGCTTCGGGTTGGGGAGGGGGAATGTGGGCTGGTGCCCGAGGAGTGATTTTTGCTGGGGAGACAGTGCTGAGATTCATTTTCGTCAGCAACTGATACACCCCATCTACATCGGATGGGGTGTTGATATTCTTAATCTCCATGCCATTGGGCAAAAGGACATCAAACTTGGGCTTCGACCCAGAGGATTCTAGGCGGTTGAGTAAATCGTTAAAACTGTTAGGGTCGTTGGGATTGAATGCCATAGTTGAGCAGCCCGTTCTGTATTGGGCGATTATGGCAGAAATCTGGACTGATTTGAGTTTCGCCAATCTCGGCGACTTGGTGCCGAGTGAAAATCGACGCTCTTTTCGTAGACCGTTTTCGAGATACTGAATGCGGTAGTAATAAATCCCGTGGCGGGATTGGATGGTGTAAGCTGGCAACTTCATTGATTTCCCCGGATAGGGACCCCAATTAGTGCCACCGACTGCGAAACAGGGTATGAGTTATTGCTATGAAATCAAAAGGATGGGTGATTTGGCGGAGAGGGAGGGATTCGAACCCTCGGTACGGGGTTACCGTACGCCTGATTTCGAGTCAGGTACATTCGACCACTCTGCCACCTCTCCGAGGGGGCGCATTCTATCAGCAAGTTGAAAGGTTCGCGAGATTTGTTCGCCGACTTGGAGCACTCGGTCTGCTAGGGCTGCTGGCCTTGACGCTGTCCGCGTGCGAAGAGCCGAAGCCCGTCGCATTGCCGGCGTGGCAGCAGGGGCTGGTGGTGGTGGTGCCGAGTGAGGAGGCGGGCGAGGAAGCGGGGTTCGAGCGCGAACTGGTCGGCTTGTTCGCGCAGCAGTTGCAGTTGCCCGTCAGGTTGATCAGTGCCTCTCCCGATCAGGGTGCAGACATTCTGCAAGCGCGGCGGGCGCACTTTGCCGCGACTGGCATGAGTCGTAACGAGGAATCCACCTTCCACTTTGGTCCGGTGTATCGCACGACGCAGTTTCAGGTCGTGTGCGGAGCGGAACTTCCACCTGAAGTCAGTCATCTGGTCGATCTGCCCCTAGCGGTCGTGGCGGGCTCGGTGGAAGAGTCTGCCTTACTGGCGGCGCGGCAGAAGCAGCCTACCCTGCAATGGGCATCGCGCACTGATGCGACCATGCCCGAATTGCTGACGCAGGTCGCCGAGGGTGCGGCAGTTTGCACGGTCGTCGATGCGGATCAATTCAAGAGCCTGATCTTGTTGTATCCCGGCCTCAATCCCATGTTCAATCTGGGCGCACCGGTACAACAGGTGTGGGTGACACCGGCAGATGCGGCACCTGAGCTGCTCACCAGGATGGAAGAGTTCTTCGCTGGCATCCAGCGTGACGGGACATTGAGGAACTTGCTCGACCGACATTTCGGTGACCGCAAACGCGGCATCGAGCCCAGTGAAGCGGCAGATCTGCTGGCAGCGGTGGAGACGGAGCTGCCGCGCTACCGAAAACTGTTTGAGGAAGCCGGGCGGATCAGCGGTCTGGATTGGCATTTGATCGCGGCCATCGCTTTCCACGAATCGAAGTGGGACCCGCAGGCGACCTCGCCGACCAATGTGCGCGGCATGATGATGCTGACCGAAGATACGGCAGAGCGCATGGGAGTGCGTGACCGGCTCAACCCCCGCCAGAGCATCCGCGCCGGTGCCAAGTATCTAAAGCTGCTCAAGAGCCGACTGCCGGATTCCATCGCAGAGCCGGACCGCACCTGGTTCGCGCTGGCTGCCTACAATCAGGGTGCTGCGCATCTGGAAGATGCGCGCGTCCTGGCGCAGCGGCGCGGGCTCAATCCCGACCTTTGGGTGGATGTGAAGTCAGTGTTCCCGTTGCTGGCCGAACCGGAATACTTCGAGACCCTGAAGTTCGGCCATGCGCGCGGTGGAGAGGCTGTGTTCCTGGTGGAGCAGATCCGGGACTATATCCAGATACTTCGGGCGCGGACGGCGGTTGCCAAGGATGAGGAGGTCGAGCCCTCCATCCTGCACAGCTACTTCCATCCGTTCGAAGGTATGCCCAGGCTGCTGGGCATACTCTAGCTGGCTGCTGGCGCGGGCTCAGCCTGCTTGTTCGTGGTGCGTCCGCCCATGCAGGGACGTAGCACTTCCGAGATGCGCATACTGCCGTCGGCCTGCGGGTAATTTTGGCTTCGGCCATTCGCTGTGCTCATTTAACTTGCTTCGCAAGTTAGCCTGCACCGAAACAATCAACCAGCCCGAATGATTTCCTGCCCGCCCATATAGGGGCGTAGCACTTCCGGAATGCGTACGCTTCCATCGGCTTGTTGGTGGTTTTGGCTTCGGCCATTCGCTGTGCTCATTTAACTTGCTTCGCAAGTTAGCCTGCACCGAAACAATCAACCAGCCCGAATGATTTCCAGCCCGCCCATATAGGGACGTAGCACCTCAGGTATGCGCACGCTTCCATCGGCTTGTTGATTGTTTTCCAGCACCGCCACCAGTGTGCGGCCTACCGCCAGACCAGAGCCGTTTAGCGTGTGCAGCAACTCCGGTTTGCCCGCCGCATTGCGGAAACGGGCTTGCATGCGGCGCGCCTGGAAGGCTTCGAAGTTGGAGCAGGACGAGATTTCGCGGTAGGTATTTTGCGCGGGCAGCCACACTTCGATGTCGTAGGTGGTAGCCGACGAGAAGCCGATGTCGCCCGTGCACAGCTTCACCACACGATAGGGCAGTTCCAGCTTCTTGAGGATGGTCTCGGCGTGGCCGAGCAATTCCTCCAGCACATGATAAGAGGTGTCAGGATGCACCATCTGTACCAGCTCGACTTTCTCGAATTGGTGCTGGCGTATCATGCCGCGCGTGTCGCGGCCATAGGAACCGGCCTCGGAACGGAAGCACGGCGTGTGCGCCACAAACTTCAACGGCAGCTTTTCCAGCGGCACGATCTCGTCGCGCACCATGTTGGTGACGGGCACTTCGGCGGTGGGGATCAGGTAGAAATATTTCTCACGAATCTCCTCTCGGAGTGAGCCTGCTGTACCTTGACTAACAATGCGCGCCTGTTCTGCGGCACTTGGCTCCTCAAGGCCAAATGGGATTTTGAACAAATCTTCCTCGAACTTCGGCAACTGCCCGGTGCCGCGCATCGAGTCGGCGTTGACCATGAACGGGACGTAAGTCTCGGTATAGCCATGCTGTTCGGTGTGGGTGTCGAGCATGAACTGCGCCAGTGAGCGATGCAGCCGCGCCAGCGAGCCTTTCAGCAAAGTGAAGCGGGCACCGGAGATCTTGGTGGCGGTCTCGAAATCCAGCCCGCCCAGGCCTTCGCCCAGACTGACGTGATCCTGCACCGCAAAATCGAACTTCGTCGGCTCGCCGAAGCGGCGCACTTCCTCGTTGTCGGCCTCGGATTTCCCTACCGGCACGCTGGCATGCGGCACGTTGGGAATCACCGCCAGAAAAGCGTCCAGCGCCTGCAACACCTGCGGTAACTGGGCTTCCAGTTGCTTCAGCTCGTCACCGATACCGGCGACCTCGGCCATGATCGCAGAGGTATCCTCGCCCTTGGCCTTGGCTTGGCCGATGCGCTTGGAAGTGGCGTTGCGCTGCGCCTGCAAGTCCTGAGTACGCGTCTGGATGGTCTTGCGCTCGGCTTCCAGTTGCTCGAAGCGCGCCGTATCCAGCACGAAGCCGCGCGCGGCCAGGCGAGTGGCGACTCCACTCAGGTCGTTACGTAAGGTTTGAATGTCCAGCATGATGTCCCTCTGTTCAGTAGTGGCGCGCCGACCGCATCGGCAGGCGCGATTATAAGTTTTCCCCGGAGAGGCTTGGGCAGTGTTTGACGTGCTCGACCTCGCGTGCCGTGCGCTCGATTTCCGCGATATCCTCGGGGTGAGTGGCGCGATACTGCTGGCGCGCCGCCCGTATCCCGGCCAGATGCGGCTCGACATTCGCTGGCTCCAGACGCATGCCCCAGTCGCCCGCAGCCTCCGGAGTATCGAACATCCGTTTTACCACACGCTGCCCCAGCTCGGTGGTGTAGTGGGACGAATCGGAGTACCAGCGCATGGCGCGGCTGACATCGCCTTGCTTGGGCACGTCCTCGGTCGAGAAGGCATCGTAGCCGCTGAAATCCCACAGTGCTGCAGGAGGTCGCCCGGCACGAGCCGCTTCTTTCTGGTTGATGCTCACGAGCTGCCGCTTCCAGTTTTCCCACGGCTCCCACAGGCTCGCTGCCGCCAGCGTTTCCCATTGGCGGGCGTGCGAAGGCGAAATGAAGAGGCGCAGCTCGACCTGATGGTCGTGGGCCAGACGCAACATCTGGCGGAAGTCGTCCATCGGGACAACGCCGTTGCGCCCGATCAGAGTAAAGCTGCACGCCGGATAGGGCAGGTATTTCTCCATCAGATACATGCGCTCGTTGGCGATGAACTGCGGGCGATAGATGCCACGCAGGATGTTGAGATTCAACGGAGTGCGGAAGCCGTCGGCATAGCAGCAACTGCCCGCCGGGGTGGTCTTGAGGCGGTGTTTCATCCAGGCATCGTTCAGCGCACTGACCGACAGCAACAGAGCGTAAGGACGCATGGGATCGTAGTTCTCCTCGACATAGTCGGAAGGCAGGACAAAGTTCGCGTTGAAGGCAAAGAAATCCAGCCCGATCACCACGGTCCTCGCCTTGCCCTCGATGATGGCCAGCTCCATCAGGCGCAGCGTTTCGCGGATGGGCTGCCCGAACGTGGCCAGATTGTGTACCCGTAGCCCTGCGGGCAGGCCCTGCTCGCGACCAATGCCGATGTCGGTGCGCGAGGTGCCGATGAACACCACATCTGCCGGGCTGCGCGCCAGATGGACAGTCTTGAAGACGCGCTCGCTCATCACCACCAGCGGGCGGTCTCCAGCTTCGCCCTCATGGTCGCGGTAGATCGCATAGGGGTCGAGCCAGCCGTTGAAACCGGCCATCCCCCCGGCAAGCAGCAGGGTGGCGATCAGCAGATGGGCGAGGTAGCGCAACATGGCTAGAACTGGAAGTAGAGGAAGTCGCGCACCCGCGACAGGAAGGACAGCGACAGCACGAAGGCCAGTGCGGTCAGCCAGGCGTACACCGGATGGAAGCGCCAGCGCAGACGGGTCTCGGTCAGCGCCTCACCGTCCAGTACCGGGCGGAAGCCGCGCATCATTTGCTGCACATTGGGCAGCAGCCAGACGATCATCAGGCCGAGCAAGATGAGGATCAGTGCGCGATCACCGTTCACCTTGGATAGCGGAGCCAGGCCGTTCATCGCTACCCCGGCGAGCCAGTCGGGATGGCTCTCGTGCAGCGAGTACCACGCCGACTCCGACAGCGAAAGCCCATTCTGCCCAGCCATGCCGGCCAGGATGGAGAGCGCCGAAGCGAAATTCTCGGCGCGGAAGAACACCCAGGCCACCACCACCGCCAAGAAGGTCAGCAGCACCGACAGGATGCGCACCAGTCCGCCGCCCTCACCCAGCCCCAGCTTGCCGCGCAGTGCCCGCCAGCTGTGGTTGATGGCCAGATACAGGCCATGCAGCCCGCCCCAGACCACGAAAGTCCAACCAGCTCCGTGCCACAGTCCGCCGAGCAGCATCGTCACCATCATATTCAGATGGCGCCGAGCTGGGCCGCGCCGATTGCCACCCAGCGGGATGTAAAGATAGTCGCGCAGGAAGCGCGACAGGGTCATGTGCCAGCGTCGCCAGAAATCGATGATGCTAGCGGCCCGGTAGGGGGAGTTGAAGTTCAAGGGCAGCCGGACGTTGAACATCAGCGACAGGCCGATGGCCATGTCCGAGTAGCCGGAGAAATCGAAATACAGTTGCAGCGCATAGCTGAGTGCGCCTATCCAGGCCTCGAACACGGAGGGCGCACCGCCCGCGCTGGCCGCCGCGAAGATGGGGCCGGGGAACTCCGCCAGCGAGTCGGCCAGCAACACCTTTTTGGCCAAGCCAAGCACGAAGATGGTTAGCCCCAGGGCGAAGTTCTCGCCGTGGAACTTGAAGGTCGCCGGGCGGGCAAACTGAGGCATCATCTCTTTGTGATGCAGCACCGGGCCAGCGATCAGGTGGGGAAAGTAAGTGACGAACAGCAAGTAGTGGGCAAAGTTGTACTCCTTCACCTCGCCGCGCCAGGTATCCACCAGGAAGGCGATCTGGGTGAAAGTGAAGAAGGAAATGCCCAGCGGCAGGATGATCTTGTTGACTTCCCAAGCGGTTCCGGCTACTTCGTTGAGGTTGCTGACGAAGAAATTGGCGTACTTGAAATAGGCTAGCAGCAGCAGGTTCGCCGCGATGGCGACCACCAGCACCCGCTTCTGGGTGGCGCGCTCGTGCCGGACACCGGCCTTGGCGATCCAGGTGCCGAAGGTGTAGTTGGCGACGATGGACAGCAGCAGCAGCCCGACGTAGGCCGGATTCCAGTAGCCGTAGAAGAACAGTGAGGCGAAGGCCAGCCAGGCGGTGGCCAGCGTCTGGCCGGAGCGGGCCAGCCAGAAGAACCCGAGCAGGACGACGGGCAGGAAAATGAAGATGAAGGTATAGGAGTTGAACAGCATCAGTCGTTCGCCCGGGCAGTGGCTGAGCCGACGAACTGCAGCGTCCTGTCATCCATGGTGCTCACCTGCCGCTTCTCGGCCTGGGCATCAGCGCGGCTGCGCCCGGTACAGGAACGGCCCCAGCACCAGTGCATCCAGCCCGGCTGCCTCGAAAGCGCGTATCGCCTCGGCGGCGGTGCGCACGATGGGCTCCTCGTGCATGTTGAAGCTGGTGTTGATCACGCTGGGCACACCGGTGATGGTGCAGTATTCGCTCAGGATGTCGTAGTAGCCGGGGTTGTCCTCGCGCCTCAGCACTTGCGGGCGCGCCGTGCCGTCGATGTGCACTGCGGCCGGGATGTTTTGCTTGGCGATGTCGGACGCATCGTAGGTGATGGTCATGAAGCGCGCCGCGATCTGGTCTTCCGCCCAGTCCGGGAAATACTCATGGGCGCGTTCCTGCAAGATGACCGGCGCGAACGGCATGAATTCGGTGCGGGCGAACTTCTTGTTCAGCCACTGGTTGATGCTGGGGTCGTGGCAGGGAGCCATCACGGTGCGATTGCCCAGCGCGCGCGGGCCGTATTCCATGCCGCCATCGGCACGCGCCACCACCTTGCCGTCGGCCAGCAGACGACCGACGGTCTGTGCCAGATTCTCCGGCTCTTCGAAACTTACGCCCGCCGCTTGCAAGGCTTGCAGCGCATTCTCGCGATCGATCCGGGTGCCCAGATAGACGCCGCCCAGTGTCGGGCGCAGGCCGCCTAGTGCCAGCGCATAGACTTCCAGTGCCGCCCCGGTCGCCAGGCCGCCATCGCCCATATTGGGATGGACGTAGATGTTGTCGACACCGGGCAGCGCGAGGATGCGCTGGTTCAACTTGACGTTGGAGAACACCCCACCCGCCAGCACCAGCTTGCTCACGTTCAGCTTGCCGACCTGCTCCTGCACCCAGGCGCAGATCATCTGCTCGGTGTAGGCCTGAAGTCCGGCGGCGATGTCCTCGCGCGACAGGTCACCGCAGAGCTCCTTGACCACTTCGGTCCCCATCGGCGAGACCGGACGCAATGGCACCCGGGTCAGCCGAGCATCGAACAGGGTGTTCCAGTCCTTGGGGTTGGTGTGCGCCATCAAGCGCGACAGGAAGGGCTCGGGGTTGCCGAAGGCGGCCAAGCCCAGCACCTTGCCTTCGTGCCGACCGGCGATGAAGCCCAGATGGTGGGTGATGGCGGAATACAACAGGCCGATGCTGTTCAGGTAGGACAGGTGCAGGACCTCTTGCATTTTGCCATGTGCGCCTACCCAGACCGAGCCCCACGAGAAATCGCCCGCACCATCCAGCGTGATGACACCGACGCGCTCATCACCAAACGGGCTGCAATAGTAGGCTGAAGCAGCATGGGCGCGATGGTGGCCGATGGCTTGCATCGGCTTGTCGGCCAGTGCACCTTCGGGTTTGCGGCGCGGGCGCAGGGCGCGCGTATAGCGCTCGAACACGTGCTTCCAGTAGAACTTCTTCAGTTCGGGCTCTTGCTTGCCGAGCAGCGCCACGCGCTTGAACAGCTGATCGAGGATGGGTTTCTGATCCCAGCGCGAAAGGTTCGCCATCGCCACCACATCGACATCCTGCGCACGGATACCGGCGATGGACAGCACTTCGGCGATCGCTCCGGTGGGATAGGCGTTGTCGCACTTGATGCGCGAGATGCGCTCTTCCTCGACCGAGGCGACGACCTTGCCGTCGATCACCACTGCGGCGGCAGAGTTGTGGTCACGCCGATTGCCATTGATGCCAAGAACGATCATTTAGAACCTCAGAAAATATCGAATCACGAGCTATTTCGCCTGCTCGTCCAGCGCGCGCAGATGCGCCAATTTCTCGGCGATCTTGCCTTCCAGTCCGCGCCCGGTGGGCTGGTAGAAGCTCACCTCCGGCATGCCGTCGGGGAAATAGTGCTCGCCTGCTGCGTAACCTTCCGCCTCGTTATGCGCGTAGCGGTAATCCTTGCCGTAATCGAGCTGTTTCATCAGCTTGGTCGGCGCATTACGCAGGTGCAGCGGCACTTCGCGCGAGCTATCCTGTTTGACGAAAGCGCGGGCGGCATTATACGCGACATAGCCCGCGTTCGACTTGGCGGCAACGGCGAGGTAGAGCACCGCCTGCGCCAGCGCCAGTTCCCCTTCCGGCGAGCCGAGGCGCTCGTAGGTGGTAGCGGCATCGTTGCACAGCTGCATGGCGCGCGGGTCGGCCAGGCCGATGTCTTCCCAGGCCATGCGCACGATGCGGCGAGCCAGGTAGCGCGGGTCGGCACCGCCGTCCAGCATGCGGGTGAACCAGTACAGCGCCGCATCCGGATTGGAGCCGCGCACCGATTTGTGCAGCGCGGAGATCTGGTCGTAGAAAGCCTCTCCACCCTTATCGAAGCGGCGCATCTTCTGCGCCAGCGTGGCATCGAGGAATTTGGTGTCGACCTTGTCCAGCTTCGCGGCGTTGGCAGCGGTCTGCAACTGTTCCAGCACATTGAGCAGGCGGCGCGCATCGCCGTCGGCATAGCCGATCACGCGCTC
This sequence comes from Ferriphaselus sp. R-1, assembly GCF_000746095.1. Lineage (GTDB taxonomy): Bacteria > Pseudomonadota > Gammaproteobacteria > Burkholderiales > Gallionellaceae > Ferriphaselus. Next base: position 22,455 of record NZ_JQKP01000001.1, read on the forward strand.
TTTCGCCGCCGCGTCGAACTCCAGCCCCCGCAAATCGACCTGCAGCGCGCGCTCGAACAATTGCCCCATCTCGTCCTCGGACAAAGATTGCAGCACATACACCTGCGCCCGCGACAACAGCGCGTTGTTCAGTTCAAAAGAAGGGTTCTCGGTGGTCGCGCCGATAAAGGTGACCAGCCCCTGCTCGACGAAAGGCAGAAAGGCATCCTGCTGCGACTTGTTGAAACGGTGCACTTCATCGACGAATAGGATGGTGTGGCGGCCGCTCTGCTGCAAGGTCTGCTCGGCCTGCGCGATGGCATCGCGGATGTCCTTCACGCCGGACAGCACCGCCGACAGCGGCACGAACTCGGCATCGAACGCCGACGCCATCAGCCGCGCCAGCGTGGTCTTGCCCACGCCCGGCGGGCCCCACAGGATCATCGAATGCAGCTTGCCGGACTGGAACGCCAGCCGCAGCGGCTTGCCCTCGCCCAGCAGATGCGACTGGCCGATGACTTCGTCGATATGCTGCGGACGCAGCCGTTCGGCCAGCGGCGCGGCGGGAGTATGGGAGTGGAACAGGGAGTCTTGGGCTGCCATCATGGTGCGCAATGATAATCCGAATCGGCGTGTGCGCCGGAAAAAACCGGGCGGCTAGATGCCACGCAGGACTTCGCAACCGTCGGCAGCACAGCGCAACGCATAACCGTGTTCGTCCCAATCACCTAGCACCCAGCGCTCGCAGGTATGGTCATCGAGATGCAGCACATGGCGGTTGGGGCGGTGGGTGTGGCCGTGGATCAGGCGCGGGTAGGCATGTGCGCGCAACAACGCGGCGACGGCATCGACATTCACATCCATGATAGCCGCACTTTTGACCTGTTTCTCGTTGTGGCTGCGCTCGCGCAGTTGCTCGATGTAGGCCTTGCGCTCAGCAAGCGGCTGCGTCAGGAACTGCTGCTGCCAGGCTGGACTGCGGACTAGCTTACGGAACTGTTGGTACTCGGTATCGTCGGTGCACAGCGCATCACCGTGGCTGAGCAGCGTCGGCTTGCCATAGAGGTCGACCAGCACCGGATCGGCCAGCAGCGTGGCTCCGCAAGCGGATGCCAGCGCCTGGCCCATCAGCAGGTCGCGGTTGCCGTGCAGCAGATGGAGGCAAACGCCGCTAGCCGACAGCTCATGCAAGCTGTGGGTAATCTGACGATGGAACGGATCATCGAGATCGTCGTCGCCCGCCCAGTATTCGAACAGGTCGCCGAGGATGTATAGCGCCTCGGCGCGGGGAGCGTACTCGGACAGAAAACGCTCGAACGCAGCCGTGATCTGCGGCTGGCTCCGACATAGATGCAGGTCGGAAATGAGCAGGGTGTGAGTCATCGGGGCGGTGACCAATGGGCAGTCCGGAGTGAGCTCCGGCCTTTCCCTCTCCCGCCGGGAGAGGGAAGCAGGTGCTTATTGCACCACTTCAGCCTTGGTGATGATGACATCTTCCTTGGGCACATCCTGATGGAAACCGCTGTTACCGGTCTTCACCTTACGGATGGCATCGACCACGTCCGTGCCGTCCACCACCTTGCCGAACACGCAATAGCCCCAGCCCTGGCTGTTGGGGGCGGAGTGGTTGAGGAAGCTGTTGTTCTTGATGTTGATGAAGAACTGGGCGGTCGCCGAGTGCGGGTCGGAGGTGCGCGCCATGGCGATCGTGTACAGCTCGTTCTTCAAGCCGTTGTCGGCTTCGTTCTTGATCGGCGCATTGGTCGATTTCTGCTTCATGCCCGGCTCGAAACCGCCGCCCTGGATCATGAAACCATCGATCACGCGATGGAACACGGTGTTGCTGTAAAAGCCGCTGTTGACGTAGTCCAGGAAGTTCTTGACGGTGACCGGGGCTTTCTCGGCATCCAGTTCCAGAGTGATGATGCCGAAGTTGGTGTGCAGCTTGACCATGGGGTGTTTTCCTTGAGTTGACGTGTGAAGTGGGGCTGCGAACGCAGAGAGCGACAGCAGCAGGGATAGAAAGGCAAAGAATCTCTTCATGTGAAGTACCGGGGACGTGCGTTGGAGCTGAGCGGTCAGGCCGCGCCTTCGTACAGGATCTGCCAGCGCTCACCTTGCTTGATCCAATACTGGCGCTTTTTCATCTTGTTGTTCAGATTGTTGCTGGAGTAGTCCTGCTCGAAGTTGACCACGGCCATGTTGGTGGTGCCAGGGTAGGGGAACACGCTGAGATTGTTCACCTCGACCTTGATCCAGGCTTTGCCTGCATTGACCTTGCCTTTGTGGCTGGCCCAGGCGGCGTAGTCCATGTCTTCACTGTAGAAGTTACGGGCATAGTGTTTCAGGTAGGCCTCGGTATCGCGGCTGGACCAGTCGGTGCGCCAATGCTCGATCTCCTTCAGCAGTGCGTCACGCTCTGCCTTGTCCTTGTCATCCGACCATTCCATCTGGTTGGTGATGACCACGGGTGTCTTGCCGATCTGCAACATCTTGGACAGCCGGTTCAGGTCATCGTTGGCCAGCACCACGCAGCCGCTGCTGGCGAGCGGGGGGCGGCTGTAAGTGTCGCTCGGCGTGCCGTGGATCCAGATGCCATGGCCGCTGCGGCCATGCTTGATGTCCCATTCATTCGGGTAGCTCAGCGGGAAAGCTCCCACGCCATAGAAGTCGGTCAGGCTGCTGGCGGGCAAGCTGTCCTTGACGTAATACACGCCGATAGGCGTGCGCTTGTCGCCCTCGTTGGTCTTGTCCGCACCGGATTTGCCTATGCTGATGTAATAGTCCGTCACGTAACGCGGTTCGTTATCCACGTTCTCGAACACGTACAAGGTGGAGCGGCTGGCATCGACGACCAGAGCGTGCTTCTGTTCCGGATCCAGTTTCCAAAGGTGTTTGGGGATAGAGGAGACCGGGGTCTGGTCCTGATAGCGTTGTAACCGGGCTTGAGCTTCTGATCGCAGGTCCTCGATCTTGTCATGGGGCGCACCGGAAGCATTGCCGAAGCCGGTGAGCGGCTTGGCTCTGGCCATCAGCAGATCGGCCTTTACCAGCTGAGCCAGACGGAAGTTAGGATTGGCCTTGACCAAGGCATCGGCTTCACGTAGGGCCGCATCCATGTGGCCCTCCTTCAATGCCAGCAGGGCATGGGCGAGTTGGGCTTCCAAAGAGCGGGACTCGGCCATCGCCATCGCGGGGATGGCGAGTAGCGCGGCCAGAAGTGAGAGCCGGAGACGCTTGGTCATGCCGATTACTTGGCTTGCTCTTCCTGGATCTGCCAGCTATTGCCTGATTTGACCAGCAGCAAGGTCTTGGTGCCGGTCGAGTTCAGCTTGCTGGATTGATAGATCTGTTTGAACGTGACGCTGGCATGGGTGTCATCGATCTTGCTGACCTTGGCATTCTCGATGGAGACCTGAATGAATTTGGGCGCAGAGATGCGTTCTTCACGGGTTTTTTCCCAGGCCGCACGATCCTCGCCGCCCGGAGTCTTGAAATCCGGGGCGTAGAAGGACAGGTAGCGCTTCACGTCCTGTGTCGACCACGCAGCAGACCAGTCGTTGGTCATCTTCAGGATGGCAGCATCGCCAGCGTCAGCCGGTGCAGTCCGGGTCTCGGCGGCAGGTGCGATGGGTGCAGCGGGGGTTGCTGCAGCACTGGCCGTCTTGGCAGGCTTGGCTGCCTTGGTGCCAAACAGCTCGCGTATCAGCTCCAGCTTGGTTTGGGTCTTGGCGTTGCTGCGATCCAACTGGAGTGCGCGGTCATACGCCTGGCTGGCCATCTTGGCGTAGATGTCGCCGAGGTTCTCGTGGGCCGTAGCGTAGCTCGGGTGGGTGCGGATGGCGACTTCCAGTGCCACCTTGGCTTTTTCATACTGTCCCAGGCCGGCATACAGTACCGCCAGATTGTTGTATGGCTCGGGCAACTCGGGGTAGTCGTTGGTCAGAGCGGTGAAGACGGCGATCGCATCGTTGGGCTTGTTCTCTTCGACCAAAATCAGCCCCTTCAGGAAACGAGCCTGCGCATCCTTGGGTTTGTTCGCCAGAATGGAGTTCACCTTTTCCAGCGCCTTGGCATGTTGCCCCTGCTTGAACAGGGAGTTCGCATCCTGGAAGTCATCAGCGCCAGCAGTCAGGCTGAAGCAAAGCAAGAGTGCACAGAACACGCTGCGCTGGCCAATTGAACAGGACTTCTTCATGTCGTAGTCTTCCAAAATTGTTGGTTGAAATCACGGAAATAGCGTTGCTTGATAAGAATTATTCCTACTTGCCCCGACGCGCCCCGAACTATAAATATTTTTCGCCGAATTTACCATCTTTTTGAGTGGGATAAAGGGCTATTCCCGGACTAGTGGCGCTTGCGCGGTGGCATCAGGTCGGTGATGGTGCCTTCGGCCATTTCGGCGGCGAAGTTGAGCGTCTCCGACAGCGTGGGGTGCGGGTGGATGGTCAGGCCGATGTCTTCCATATCGGCCCCCATTTCCAACGCCAGCACGGCTTCGGCAATCAGCTCGCCCGCATTGGTGCCGACGATGGACGCGCCGAGAATGCGGCGGGTCTTGGGGTCGAGCAGCACTTTGGTCGAACCTTCGTCGCGACCGATGGACAAGGCGCGACCGGAAGCTGCCCAGGGAAACACGCCTTTTTCGTATTCGATGCCCTGCGCCTTGGCCTGGGTCTCGGTCAGTCCCATCCACGCCACTTCCGGATCGGTGTAGGCGACGGATGGGATGGTCAGCGGCTCGAAGAACGCCTTGTGTCCGGCGATGTTCTCCGCCGCCACCTTGCCCTCGTGCACTGCCTTGTGCGCCAGCATCGGGTCGCCGACGATGTCGCCGATGGCGTAGATGTGTGGCACGTTGGTGCGCTGCTGCTTGTCCACTGGGATGAAGCCGCGCTCGTTCACCGCCAGGCCTGCCGCCTCGGCGTTGATGGCGCGACCATTCGGGCGACGGCCCACAGCCATCAGCACGCGGTCGTACAACTGCGGCTCAGCAGGTGCCTGCTCGCCCTCGAACGTCACGCGCAGACCTTCCGGCAGCGCCTCGATCTGGGTCACCTTGGTCTTCAGCATGATGGACTCATAGCGCTTCTCGATGCGCTTGTGCAGCGGCTTGACGATGTCCTTGTCCGCGCCCGGCATCAGTTGATCCATCAGCTCGACCACGGAGATCTGCGCTCCCAGCGCGTCGTACACCGTCGCCATTTCCAGTCCGATGATGCCGCCGCCGATCACCAGCATGCGCTTGGGCACATCCTTCAGCGCCAGCGCGCCAGTGGAATCGATGATGCGCTCGTCTTCATAGGGGAAGCCGGGGATGCGTGCCACGCTGGAACCCGCCGCGACGATGCAATTGTCGAACGAGACGGTCTTCACGCCCTCGGCGGTTTGTACCTCCAGCATGTGCGACGCAACGAACTTCGCCACCCCATGCACGGTCTGCACCTTGCGCTGTTTGGCCAATCCCGCGAGGCCGCCGGTCAGCTTGCTGATGACGCTTTCCTTCCAGCCACGAATCTTGTCGATGTCGAAGGAGGGCTTGCCGAAGGTCACGCCGTGGTGGCTCACTTCTTCGGCTTCGGTAATGACTTTGGCGACATGCAACAGCGCCTTGGACGGGATACAACCCACGTTCAGACACACGCCGCCCAGCGTGGCGTGCTTTTCGATCAGCACCACCTGCTTGCCGAGGTCCGCCGCACGGAACGCCGCCGTGTAACCGCCGGGGCCTGCGCCCAGCACTACGACTTCGGCGTGGATGTCGCCTTTCGTCGAGTGCTGAGTGCTGGGTGCTGAGTGTTGAGTGGGGGCGGCGGAAGACTCGGGGGCAGTGGTTTTTGGCTCGGCACTCGGCACTCGTTGTTCGGTACTTTCCAGCAATACGATCACCGAGCCTTCGCCCACCTTGTCGCCCACTTTGACCTTCAGCTCCTTCACTACGCCTGCCGTCGGTGTCGGCACGTCCATGGTGGCCTTATCCGTTTCCAGCGTGATCAGCGTCTGCTCAGCCTCCACGCTGTCGCCCGCCTTTACGGCGATTTCGATGATGGCGACATCCTTGAAACCGCCGATGTCGGGTACTTTGATCTCAATGGTGCTCATGTTCTTTCCTTATTTTCTGATCTGCCCGTTGCCGAGCACGATGTATTTCTGCGAAGTCAGTCCTTCCAGTCCGACCGGCCCGCGCGCGTGGATCTTGTCGGTGGAGATGCCGATCTCTGCGCCCAAACCGTACTCGAAACCGTCGGCGAAGCGCGTCGAAGCGTTCACCATCACGCTGGACGAATCCACCTCGCGCAGGAAGCGCATCGCCTTGGTGTAGTTCTCGGTGACGATGCTGTCGGTATGTTGCGAGCTGTAGCTGTTGATGTGGTCGATGGCCGCATCCAGATCGGCCACCACGCGCACGGACAAGATCGGCGCGAGGTATTCGGTACGCCAGTCTTCTTCGGTGGCGGCCTTCATCTGCGGCACGAGGGCCTGCGCGGTAGCGTCGCCACGCAGTTCCACGCCCTTGGCGAGGTAGATCTTGCACAGCGGCGGCAGCACCTGGGCGGCGACGGCGGCATTCACCAGCAGCGTCTCCATCGCGTTGCACACGCCGTAGCGATGGGTCTTGGCGTTGTCGGCGATGACGATCGCCTTGGCGAGGTCGGCCTGGTCGTCGATGTAGACGTGGCAAATGCCGTCCAGATGTTTGATGACCGGCACTTTGGCATCGCTGGAGATGCGCGCGATCAGTCCCTTGCCCCCGCGCGGCACGATCACGTCCACGAACTCCTTCATGGTGATGAGCTCGCCCACGGCGGCGCGGTCAGTGGTGGCGACCACTTGTACGGCAGTTTCCGGCAGACCGGCGGCACGCAGGCCCGCCTGCACGCATTCGGCGATGGCGCGGTTGGAGTGGATGGCCTCTGAGCCGCCGCGCAGGATGGCGGCGTTGCCGGATTTCAGGCACAGCCCGGCAGCATCCGCTGTCACGTTGGGCCGCGATTCATAAATGATGCCGATCACGCCCAGCGGCACGCGCATCTTGCCGACCTGGATGCCGGAGGGGCGATAGCTCATGTCCGAGACCTCGCCCACCGGATCGGCCAGGGCGGCGATCTGGCGCAAGCCTTCGGCCATGCCGTCGATGACCTTGTCGCTCAGGGTCAGGCGGTCGATGGCGGCGGCATCCAGGCCGTTGGCGCGTGCGGCGGTGACATCCTTGGCATTGGCTTCCTGCAAGGCGGCGCGACTGTCCAGTATGGCCTGGGCCATGGCTTCCAGCGCGCGGTTCTTGGCGGCGGTGTCGGCCTGCGCAGTCAGGCGCGAAGCGGCGCGTGCGTTGCGTCCGACCTGCTGCATGTAGCTTGTTACGTCATCCATGATGATTGAGCGGATTTGTAGAGCGCGCATTTTACCGCAAGCGGGGTGTTAAAATGCGCGCCTTGTTAAAGTGAGGCCCGCATGTCCGACATCCTGAAGAAGATCCTGGCCGTCAAAGCCGAAGAAGTCGCCGCCGCGCGCGCCGTTCAGTCGCTGGAGCAGGTTCGCGCCGCCGCCGAGGCTGCTCCGACCCCGCGCGATTTCGTCGGCAGCATCCGCGCCAGGATCGCCGCCGGGCAGCCTGCGGTGATCGCCGAGATCAAGAAAGCCAGCCCCAGCAAGGGTGTGATCCGCGCCGACTTCCGGCCCGCCGAGATCGCCGCCAGCTATGCGCAACACGGTGCGGCGTGCCTGTCGGTGTTGACCGACGAGCAGTTCTTCCAGGGCTGTGAGGCTTACCTCCGGCAGGCGCGCGCCGCCTGCGAGTTGCCGGTGTTGCGCAAGGATTTCATGGTGGACGAATACCAGATCTGGCAGGCGCGCGCGATGGGTGCGGATGCCATCCTGCTGATCGCTGCCGCATTGACGCTGGAGCAGATGCAAGCCTTCGAAGCACTGGCGCATAGCTTGGGCATGGCTGTCTTGGTGGAAGTACACGATGGCGACGAACTCACTGCCGCACTGCAACTCAAGACTCCGCTGATCGGCATCAACAACCGCAACCTGCGCACCTTCAATGTCACGCTGCAAACCACGCTGGACTTGCTGCCGCAAATTAGGATCCCTCGCCTCTCGGGAGAGGGTGAGGGCAGTCGCATCGTCGTCACCGAGAGCGGCATCCTCGCCCCGGCGGATGTGGCGCTGATGCGTGAGCATGCCGTGCACACTTTCCTGGTCGGCGAAGCTTTCATGCGCGCTAACGATCCCGGCGCAGAGCTGGCACGCCTGTTCGTCTGAAATCATCCCGAATGGGTGGCCCGCCTACTTTGCGAAGATCGCGGCCATAAAAAAACGGGCATCCGAAGATGCCCGTTCTTGTTTCTGCATGCTAAACCCCGACTAGCGGGGCGGCAATTAGAAGGAGTGCTTCACGCCCAGAGAGAAGGCAGAAGGCTTGGAGCCAGCGCCGTTCAGGAACACGTTGCCATTGCCGATGCCAGCGTTGCCCAGAGCGTAGGTTGCATTTGCCTGATTGCTCAACTGAGTGTACAGAGCGTACAGAGTGGTGCGCTTGGTGAAGCTGTGGTCGTAACCGACGGATGCTTGCGCTGCGCCAGTGTTGCTCATCCCGCCGATACCAACTACGGCCAAATTGCCAGCCTTGCCGTATGCCAGTTTGATTGCATCATTGGCGGTCACGTTGACGCGACCAGACAGGTAGTAGGCATGGTGACCGAAGAGATCAGCATTGACCGGAGCTACGCCCAGCACAGCAAGTACACCGCCAAAGTTGTCCTTGGTCTTTTCGTACACGGCATTGACTTCGAACATATCAGCCTTGTAGCCTGCGCCCAACTTCCATGCAGATTCTTTGAGCGAGAAGCCTGCGGCGCCGCCACCCAAAGTCCCAGGTGCTGTACCCAAATCATGCACTTCATAAGCCAAGTTCATGGAGAACGGGCCATTGCCGTACATACCAGCCAGAGACCAAGCGGAACCCTTGGTTTGGGTAGCCAGGGTCTGGCCTTCAGCGCCAGCCACGTAAGCTACGATGCCGGTGAAACCACCCAGGTTAGGAGAAACGTAAGCCAGCACGTCGGTTTGACGACCATCGAACGAAGCTGCAGCGCCTGTTGGGAGTGTGCCAGCTGGAGCGCGGTTTGGGGCTGGTACTGCCGCTGTCACGGTGTTCAGACCGCCGCCCATCACTGCGCGGTTGTCAGCGATGGTGTCGCCGAACAGGTCGTAGCTACGAGTAGCCATCTTGTACGGAGTGTCGTGACGACCCAGCAGCACGGTACCGAAACCGCCGTTCAGGCCAGCGAAGGTATTGCGAGTAGCCAGACCGTTGGTCGGTGCTGCAGCTGCGCCGTTGGAGCCACCGTCGATGCTGATCAGGGATTCGACTTGCCAGACAGCGGTCAGGCCGTTGCCCAGATCTTCGTTGCCCTTCAGGCCCAGACGGGAGGTGTTGCTGGAAACCTTGTTGCTGCTGAAGCCTGGGGTGCCAGCGGTGTTGCTGCCGGTGTTGGTCACGTCCACGGACACGTTGGCTACGCCGTACACGACGACATTGCTGTCAGCCATTGCAACGGGAGCTACGAAAGCACCAGCTACAGCCAGAGCGATAAGACTCTTCTTCATAATTTGATCTCCAAATGAGTTGAACTTCTAAACCTGCGGATACTTTATGTCCTGCTTTTCCAGCAAGATGGACGGCATTCTGTCCGAACCCATTCGGCAGCACAAGCCGCACTGTAGCTTTTGTGCAACAAAACGTCCGCCGACGGGCTCCCCTTTTAGATTGACAGCACTATCGCCATTGCCTACATTGCCGGCGTGTCCTTACAGCCGGAGTCGTCATGTTGAATCTCGATCACCTCATCATTGGTTTTGACAAGGGACTGCGCACGCTGCTGAGCAAGGCGCAGACCGTGCGCGCCTATCCGGATGAGGATGTCGCCGAGACATCCCTGAGCGAGACTGAGAAGAAGCATGCCATCGGCCTGATGCGCATCAATCACAGCGGCGAGATCTGCGCGCAGGCGCTCTATCAGGGCCAGGCCCTGACCGCGCGTGACCCGCTCGTACAAAAGAAACTGGAGCAGGCGGCCTGGGAAGAGACCGAGCATCTGGCCTGGACTTCGCGCCGGGTGCAAGAGCTGGGCGGCCACCTGAGCGTGCTCAATCCCCTGTGGTACACCGGCTCGCTGGCGCTGGGCGCGTTCGCCGGACTGCTGGGCGACAAGTGGAATCTCGGTTTTCTGGCCGAGACCGAGCGTCAGGTCGGCGGTCATTTGCAGGAGCATTTGCAGGAACTGCCCGCGCAAGATGCCAAGAGCCGCGCCATCGTGCAGCAGATGTACACCGACGAGATCGGTCATTCCGACATGGCGCTGGAGATGGGCGGCGCCGAGCTGCCTGCGCCGGTCAAGCTGACCATGCAGCTGACCTCCAAACTCCTGACCCGTACCGCGTACTGGGTTTAGCCCGGCTGTCTATCCATCTTGCGGTATTGCACCGCCTCGGCGATGTGAGCGGGCAGCACCTTCATGCTCCCTGCCAGGTCGGCGATGGTGCGCGCCACTTTGAGGATGCGGTGGAAGGCGCGGGCGGACAGGTTCAGCCGCGTGATGGCCTGCTGGAGCAAGGCTATGCCAGTCTCGTCAGGCAGGCACAGCGCGTCGATCTCGCTTACGGTCAGCTGCGCGTTCGGCTTGCCTTGTCGGGCCAAGGCCAGCTCCCGCGCCTGTTCCACCCGCAGGCGCAGTGTGGCCGAGGTCTCCCCATCCATACTCTTGAGTAGGTCGTGCTGCGGTACGGCGGGCACTTCCAGCTGGATGTCGATGCGATCCAGCAGTGGCCCGGAGATGCGACTGCGGTAGCGAGCGATCTGGTCCGGCGTGCAGCGACACTTGCCGCTGAAGTGCCCAAGATAGCCGCACGGGCAGGGATTCATCGCGGCGACCAACTGGAACTGGGCGGCAAAATCAGCGCGGCGCGCGGCGCGCGAAATGGTGATGTGACCGGATTCCAGCGGTTCGCGCAGCACCTCCAGCACGCCGCGCTCGAATTCCGGCAGTTCGTCCAGAAACAACACACCGTGCAGTGCCATGGAGATCTCGCCCGGACGCGGGTTGCTGCCGCCGCCCACCAGTGCCACGGCGGAGGCCGTATGGTGTGGGGCACGGTAAGGGCGCTGCCGCCAGCGGCCGACATCGAAGCTGCCGCCCAAGGATTGCATCGCCGCGCTTTCCAGCGCTTCTGCCTCGGTCATGCTGGGCAGGATGCCGGGGAATCGCACGGCCAGCATGGACTTGCCTGTGCCCGGCGGGCCGGACATCAGTACGCTGTGGCCACCGGCGGCGGCGATCTCCAGCGCACGTTTGGCCTGACCTTGGCCTTTGACCTCGCACATGTCCGGATAGCCCGCTGTTTGCGGAAGGAGTTGTGGAAGGTGGCGATCGATGGCATCGCGTCCGGCCAGGTGAGCGGCGACCTGCAGCAGGGAGCGGGCGGGGTAGACGGCGGCCTGTTCGACCAGGGCGGCCTCTGCCGCATTGGCTTCCGGCAGGATGAACGCCCGTCCGCTGGACACGGCACGATAGGTCATCGCCAGCGCGCCACGTATCGGGCGCAACTCGCCGGTGAGTGCCAGCTCGCCGGCGAACTCATATTCCGACAGGCGTTGCGAGGGAATCTGCCCGGAGGCGGCGAGGATGCCCAGAGCGATGGGCAAATCAAAACGTCCGCTTTCCTTGGGCAGGTCGGCGGGCGCAAGATTGACGGTGATGCGGCGGGCGGGGAATTCGAACTGGCAGGTCAGCAGGGCGGCGCGTACCCGCTCCCGGCTTTCCTTGACCTCAGCCTCGGGCAGACCGACGATGGTGAAGCTGGGCAGGCCGTTGGCCAGATGGACCTCCACCGTCACTTCGGCGGCATCCATGCCGGACAACGCGCGGCTGTAGAGCACCGCTAGGCTCATGGCTGGCCTGCCTGGGGATCAGCCCAACTCGCCTGCTGGGGATGGCGGTGCGCCCGCCGTACTGCGCGCTTCCAGCTCGGTCACGCGCGCCTCAAGTGCGGCCAGCTTTTCCTGCGTGCGAGCCAGTAACTGCGATTGCACCTCGAAGTCTTCTCGTGTAACCAGATCCAGTTTGGAGAAACCTTGCGCCAGTAAAGCGCGTACATTCTTCTCCACATCCTTGGCAGGGCCGCTGGCCAGTGCTTCGTTCACCTTACTTGACAACTCGTCCAGAATTTTTGCATTAAACATGATCAGCTCCGACAGAGAGAAGTTCGGAGTCTATCAAACACCATGGACGCTCAGGAGGATTCTTGAGCCGAGCTCGACTGCATCATGGCATAAGCCATGTATGGAATGGAAACTCGGGCTCTGTGGCGACCCGAATCGAATTCACCGGTTCGCTACCCATTGTGCAAAATGATGCTGTTCAGTTGAAGCCATCCATTCATTAACCTCCACCAGATCGGCCACTGGCTCGTTAGTGAATGGCAGGATGTGCATATATCCATCCGGTCCGAACTCCGGAGTCATCGTGCTGGCCGTATACCCGCGCGCAGCTTGTGATGACCAGATCCTCTCCCAGCACCGCTGATGCGATGCCAGCGCGTGGGCATATTCAGGTGCAGCCGGGTGCGGCACCTGCGGACCTTGCGGATACCCCACCCGCGCATGGATGTGGTGGGCGTGCTGCGCCACCGCATCGATCACCTCAAGGTCATCATCCAGCAGGCGCTCCATTACCACCACCCAATGGCTAAGATCGCACGTGAGCCTGAGTTGCGGGATGCGTTGCAACAAGAGCAAGGTCGCCCAGGGATTGAACAGCGAGCGGCTGCGATGAGTTTCGAAGGAAAGCACCACACCATGCCGTTCGCCCGCCGCGAGGGCTTCATTGAAAAAATGTTCGTTCTGTTCCAGCGTCCAGGCATCACAACCGCCGATGATGGTGGCGAAGCGCGGCTGGAGTGGTTTGCCTTGCAGCAATTGACGTTCGACATCGGCCAGATGTTCCGCCACGCTGGCATGGCGTCGCGGCACGTAATCACCACCGGTCACGATCTCCTGGATGTAATCGAGCCGGTATTGCTGCAAAGCCTGCTCCAGCAGCGCCAGCTGTTCCGGGGGCCGATCTGCCGTGCCCTCAAGTCCCACATACCCATGGCCTGCGGCATGGGCGGCGGCAGCAGACAACGAGCCTGCATGCCCCCACAGGGTTTTGTACAGACGCAGCTCCATCAAGCGTGTGCCAGATAGGCGCGCCAGCCGCCGAACGAGGTGATGTCGCGAGCGTCTGCTGTAGCGTGTGCCTCGCAGACGAAGCCCTGCACGCAGCTGCCGTCGGCCAGTGTCAGCGTGCCGATGCCGAGCGGCACCGGGATGCCCGCCACGAACGAACCGAATTCGCGCACGGGAAGTTCCCACACCTCGACTTCGATCGCTGCGCCCCCGCTCGTCACCCGCACCATGCCGGGGCGGAAAGGTGGGCCACCCGGCAGGGCATACAGCTTGTAGTCGGGCGAACTGGTGGTGCTGCAGACCAGCTTCGCGCCACGGCTGGTGAGCTGGTGGTTGAGCGGCAGACCGGAGAGGTGTGCGCCGCACACGGCGACCCGCACCTGGCCGGAGGGGACGGCATCCGGTGTGGATGCCTCGCCCAGCCAGCGTTGTGCCAGATGCAGCAATGGCACATCCTGATGCGCGGGCGCGCAGACGGTGATGCCGAACGGCAGGCCCCTGCCATCGAAACCGGCGGGGATGGCGACCGCACTGTAGTCGAGCAGGTTCATGAAGTTGGTGTAATAACCCAGGTTGGCATTCAAACGCAGCGGATCGGCCTGCATCTGCGCCACAGTGTAGATCGTGCCTGCGGTCGGCGTCACCAGACAATCCGCGCTTCGCCACAGCGCATCGCACTCGCGCTTCAGTGCCTTGAGGCGATACAGGCCAGCGAAGGCATCCGCTGCGGAAAGTTTTTTTGCGCCTGCGATGATGTCATGCGTCACCGGAAACAATGCCTGCGGCTTCGAATCGATGAATTCGCGTATCGCCTGATAGCGCTCTGCCACCCAAGCCCCTTCGTACAACAGGCGTGCCGTTTCCAGGAAAGGCGTGAAATCAATCTCTACCTTGTGCCCGCCCAATTGCTTCATCCTGCCCACCGCTTCGGTAAACAAACGCTCCGCATCAAGGTCGCCGAAGAATTGCAGTTGATCCGACCTCGGCACCGCAAAGGTGAAACGCGGGGCGCACCCGAAATCGAAACCATGGGGCTGTGCCGGACGCGCATAGGCATCGCGGGCATCAAACCCTTGCGCGATGCTGAACACCGTCGCCACATCCGCCGCCTGTCTGGCAAAGACCGAGATCGTGTCGAGCGAGCGGCAAGCCGGCACCATGCCGCTCGCGGACAGCAATCCGCAGGTCGGTTTCAGCCCTACAAGATCGTTGAACGCGGCGGGCACGCGCCCGGAACCGGCGGTGTCCGTTCCCAGGCTGAACAGCACCTGGTTCAATGCCACTGCCACCGCCGAGCCGGAACTGGAGCCTCCCGAAATGTAGTCGGGATCAAAAGCGTTGCGACATGCGCCGTAAGGCGAGCGTGTGCCGTTCAGTCCGGTGGCAAACTGGTCGAGATTGGTCTTGCCGATGGGGATGGCTCCGGCATCCATCAGGCGCTGCACCACATATGCGCTATGTTGCGGCGTGTAAGCGAATTCGGGGCAGGCAGCCGTGGTCGGCACCCCGGCCAGATCGATGTTGTCCTTGATCGCAAAGGGCACGCCATACAGCGGTTGCTGTGCCATACCCTTAGCTTCCACCGCAGCGGCATGCGCCAGCAATGTCTCCAGCGGCAGCACGTGTATCCAGGTGTGATGCGTGTCCGCCAACGCTTGCGCATGTGCCTCGCGCACCCTCTGGCTCGGCGTTAAATCGCCAGCGGCATAGGCCCGCAACAATCCGCCCATGTCTTGTGCGTGCTTCATGATGCATCTTCCTCGATGACCAGCAGCATCTGTCCGGCCGCCACATGGCCACCCTGTTTGCAGAACAGCCGTCGCACGATGCCGCCGACCGGCGTGCTCACGGAGATCTCCATCTTCATGGATTCGACCACCAGCACATTGCTGCCTGCTTCCACCCGCTGGCCTTCTTCCACCAGCATCTTCCAGATGGTGCCCGTGACATGCGAGCTCACCGCGCGCGAACCGGCGGGCAGGTCGAGCTCGCTTTGCGTATCGGCTTCGCTCACCGTGCTGTCGCTGACATATTCGGCCTGCCCCGCCGCGCGCCAGCGCTCCCGTTCGGCCTCGAAAGAGGTCTGCTGCCGTTGCTTGAACACGCCGATGCTGGCCGCATTCTGCTGCAGGAAGGCGTTGTACTGCTTCAGGCTGAAAGTGCTCTCTTCCACGCGCAGGTTGAAACGTCCGGCGATGAAATCCTTGCGCAGCTGCAACAGCTCTTCCGCACTCACCGGGTAGAAGCGTATCTGGTCGAAGAAGCGCAACAGCCAGGGTTTGCCGTCCTTGAAGTCCGCCGTCTGCAGATAACGGTTCCACATCTGCACCGTGCGCCCGACGAACTGGTATCCGCCGGGGCCTTCCATGCCGTACACGCACAGGTAGGCACCGCCGATGCCGACCGCGTTCTCCGGTGTCCAGGTGCGTGCGGGGTTGTACTTGGTGGTCACCAGCCGGTGGCGCGGATCGACCGGCGTGGCGACCGGCGCACCGAGATAGACGTCGCCCAGTCCGAGCACCAGGTAGCTTGCCTCGAACAGGATGCGCTGAACATCGGCCACGCTGTCCAGACCGTTGATGCGGCGGATGAACTCGATGTTGCTCGGGCACCAGGGGGCATCAGGGCGCACCGACTGCATGTATTTCTCGATGGCGAGGCGTGTCGCCGCATCGTCCCACGACAGCGGCAAATGCACGATGCGCGTCGGCACTTCCATCTCCTCGATGGCGGGCAATGCCTGCTCGGCCTGCACCAGCGCAGCGAGCAGCGTGTCGCGCGGCAAGCTGCGGCCATCAAAATGTACTTGCAGGGAGCGAATGCCGGGCGTGAGGTCGAGGATGCCCTTGAGCTTGCCTGCCGCGACTTGTTGCTGCAGATACTGCATCAGCGCATGCACACGGAAGCGCAGGTCGAGGTCCAGTACCAGCGGCCCGTATTCGACCAGCACGTTGCGGTCGCCGGACTGGCGGTACACCACCTGCACCTGTGTCGCGCTGGCCGGGATGCGATGCAGCACCGGGCTGCCCATGCCGGAGGCGGCAGAAACCGGGGGCAGAGTCTCCGGCAGTTGCAATTGTTGTATCGACGCATCCTGCAAACGTTCCAGATGCTGCGCCTGTTCCAGCGACATCCAGCGGAAGTGCACGGTGTCACCCGGTTTGAGCTGCCCCATCTTCCACAGTTCGGCCTGCACTATGGTTACCGGACACACGAAGCCGCCCAGACTGGGACCGTCCGGGCCGAGGATCACCGGCATGTCGCCGGTGAAATCCACTGCACCGATGGCATAGGCGTTGTCATGGATGTTGGACGGATGCAGACCGGCCTCGCCGCCGTCGCTGCGCGCCCACTGTGGTCGCGGGCCGATCAGGCGCACCCCGGTGCGGTTGGAGTTGTAGTGCACCTCCCAATCGGTGGAGAAGAAAGTGCGGATATCCTCATCGGTGAAGAAGTTCGGCGCGCCATGCGGCCCGTACAACACACCGATCTCCCACACGCTGCCATAGCTGGGCAATAGGGCCGCAGGCAACTGGCGTGCGGTGTGCTGCGATGCCGCTTCGATATGCAGCACATCTCCCGTGCGCAGGGTGCGCCCGGCGTGGCCACCGAACTGGCCCAGCGTGAAAGTGGCTCTGCTGCCGAGGTACTCCGGCACATCGAAGCCGCCGTGCAGCGCGAGATACACGCGGCAACCGGCGCCGGTGAGCTTGCCGAATTGCAGCACGCTGCCCGCCTTCACCGCGTGCGAGCGCCACTGTGCCAGCGGTTCGCCATCCAGCCGCACTTCGATGGGCGCGCCGGTGACGGCGATCACGCTGTCGCAATTGAAGCGCAGCGTCGGCCCGGTGAACGTGATCTCCAGTCCAGCCGCGCCCTCGTCGTTACCGACCAGCCGGTTGGCGAGCCGGAATGCCAGCGCGTCCATGGGGCCGGAGGGAGGCACACCGATGTTCCAGTAGCCGGTGCGGCCGGGGTAGTCCTGCACCGTGGTCTGCACGCCGGGATCGAGCACATCCACGGTGTGCGCGCTGTAGTGGAAGCCGCCGAGAAAACGCGTGGTGTGTTGTCCCTGGCGGAACAGCGAAGCGCGCAGGATCTGGCGCAGATAATCGCAATTCGTCTCGATGCCATAGAGGCGCGTCTCAGCCAGCGCCGCTTCCAGTTTGGCGATGGCATCCTCCCGGTCCGCACCGCGCACAATGATCTTGGCCAGCATGGGGTCGTAGAACGGCGTCACTTCCACACCGCGCTCCACCCAGGTTTCGATGCGTGCGGCTGCCGGAAAATCGGCGCCGGTCAGCACACCGCAGGAAGGCTGGAACTCCTTGGCTGGGTCTTCTGCGTACACGCGCGCCTGAATGGAAGCGCCCTGCGGACGGATGACGAAGCTGTCCAGCGGCGCGAGGTCGGCGCTGGCCTGCCGCACCATCCACTCCACCAGATCGATGCCGGTCACTTCTTCGGTCACGCCATGCTCGACCTGCAAGCGCGTGTTCACCTCCAGGAAATAGAATTCGCCGGTGGCCGCATCGAAGATGTATTCCACCGTGCCCGCCGACTGATAACTGACCGCCTGCCCCAGCCGCACGGCGGTATCGAGCAGCGCCTGGCGCAACGCAGGTGTCAGGTTGGGCGCGGGTGTCTCTTCGATGACCTTTTGGTTGCGGCGCTGTACCGAACAATCGCGCTCGCCCAGCGCGATCACTTTGCCTTGCCCGTCGCCAAAGATCTGCACCTCGATGTGGCGCGCGTTCTCGACATATTTTTCCAGATACAGTCCGGCATCCTTGAAGTTGTTCTGCGCCAGGAAGCGCACCGATTCGTACGCCTCGGTCAGGTCGGTCTTGTTCCAGCACAGGCGCATGCCGATGCCGCCGCCGCCCGCCGTGCTCTTCAGCATCACCGGGTAGCCGATCTGCGCAGCTTCGTGCAGTGCCGTGTCCACATCCGCCAGCAGCCCGGTGCCCGGCAGCAGCGGCACCTGGTTCTGCATAGCCAGCTCACGCGCGGTGTGCTTCAGCCCGAAGGCGCGCATCTGCTGCGGGGTTGGGCCGATGAAGGTGATACCTGTCGCAGCACATTGTTCGGCAAAGTCGGCCTTCTCGCTGAGGAAGCCATAACCCGGATGAATGGCCTGCGCGCCGCTCTCACGTGCGGCACGCAATATCTTTGCGGTATCCAGATAACTTTCTGCCGCCGCTCCTGCGCCGATCAGATAGGCCTCGTCGGCTTCGATCACATGGCGCGACAGTGCATCCGCTTCGGTATATACCGCAACCGATTTCACGCCCAGGCGGCGCAAGGTGCGAATGATGCGGCAGGCGATGGCGCCGCGATTGGCGATCAGGACTTTGTCGAACATGTTGCGTCTCCGAGCAGGTCGTCCTGCTTCTGTGTTTGCGCTGCGGGGCCGTCCCCGTAGCCTCGTTTTAATCCCAGACCAGCAAGCGTATCGGTGTCGGGTTGTAGGCGTTGCAGGGATTGTTCAACTGCGGGCAGTTGGAGATCAGCACCAGCACATCCATCTCGGCCTTCATCTCAACGTATTTGCCCGGTGCCGAGATGCCATCGACGAACTCCAATCCGCCATCTTCGGTCACCGGCACGTTCATGAAGAAATTGATGTTGCTCGGTATGTCGCGCTTGCCCAAACCAAGTTGTTCGCAGCGCGGATCATGGGCCAGCGCATGCAAAAAGTTGTCACGGCAGCTGTGCATGTGGCGTTTCTCCAACGCATAACGCACGGTGTTGCTCTCGGCTGCACAAGCACCGCCCAGCGTATCGTGACGGCCACAGGTGTCCGCCACGATGCGCAGCATCACCTCACCAAAATTGGAATACAGCTTACTGCCCGTGGTCAGGTATACCCGCATCTGACGGCTCAGTGTGTCGGTGGCACTGTAGCGCTCCTGCGCGTTCTCCGCGTTGTAGAACAAGGTATCCACGGCCTGGTTGCCCTCCAGGTCCACGATGCGGAAGGTCTGGCCCTTGTTGACGCGACCGACCCAGGGTTCGCCCGCCGCGCAAATTTCGCTGACCACCGCGCTGGCCGGATCCAACCGGCTTTCCGCCAAGGTATTCATGCTGCACCTCCGCAACACATGTAAAAGCGGCGCGTGTTTTCCAGTCCGCGTTCGTTCTCGGCCAGATTGCCGCAACCCGGCTTGCTGGCAGGGGTCGGCAGGGCCACCAGTTCGATGGCGGCGGGCTGATAGGCTTGCGCTGTCTCCAACGGATGCGGCGCAGTGGACAACACGACCAAGGTGTCCATCTCGAAACGCAGGCCGACATAATCCGATGGCTTGCTGTTGCCGCGCTGGAAAGTCATTTCGCCCGCCTCGTTGACGGTGACCTTGCTGAAGAAGTTGATGTTGGACACCACGTCACGCCGCCCCAATCCCCACTTGCCCAATTCGATCAGCAGCCCATCCAGCCCGCTGCGATACATGGCATTGCGATGTTCCTGAAAGCGCGCCTCGCCATATTTGTGCTTGAGCATGGCGGCATCCATCACGCCACACACGGTGTCGTGCCAGCCCACGGTGTCCTCGGTGATGCAGCAGAAGATGCGTCCCATGTCGGATTGGCAGGCATGCCCCTTGGTCAGGCGGAAGGTATGTTGCGACTTCAGCGTGTCCGCCATGTTGTAGCGTTCCAGCTTTTCTTCCAGGTTGTAAAACAGCACGGCGGCATTCGCCCCCCCCTGCAAGTCCACCAGCCGCAACGTGGTGCCGCGCCGGATGATGCCGGACCAGTGCCCGCCGCCGGGGATGCGCTCTACCCACAAGTTTGTTTCGTTCTTGTTCATGTGGCCACCCCTTAAAAGAATTTCAGGTAACGCTGCAATTCCCACTCGGATACGTGGTTGTGATAGTCCGTCCATTCCTGGCGCTTGAAATTGACGAAGCTGCCGAACATCAGCTCGCCGAACACCTGCTTGCTGAACGGATCGGCCTCGAACGCTTCCACGGCTTCACCCAAGGTACGCGGCAAATAGCGTATGCCGCGCTCATGCAATTCGTTCTCCGAGTAATGGTACATATTCTCCACATGGGGCGCGCCGGGATCCAGCCCTTCGCGTATGCCTTCCAGACCGGCGGCCAGCAGCGTTGCGGCCGCCAGATAGGGGTTGCACGACATATCCACGGCGCGACATTCGACGCGCCCGCCGCCCAGCGGAATGCGCAGCATGTTGGTGCGGTTGTTGGTGCCGTAGGAGATGTGCACCGGTGCCCAGGTGAAGCCGGACATACTGCCGCGCCGCACCAGACGTTTGTAGCTGTTCACGGTCGGTGCGATGGTGGCGCAGATCGCCGGGGCGTGCTTCAGGATGCCCGCGATGAACTGGTAGCCCAGCTTGCTCAGCCCGGCAGGATCGCTCTTGTCCTCGAACAGGTTCTTGCCGGTCTTGCTGTCGGCCAGCGACATGTTGTAGTGCGCACCGCTGCCGGTGCGGTCCTTGAACGGCTTGGGCATGAAGGTGGCGAAGTGCCCGCGCTTGCGCGCCAGTTCGTTGGCCATCAGGCGGAAGAAAATGAAGCGGTCGGCCATTTTGAGGCCGTCGCAATACATGAAGTCGGTTTCGAACTGGCCGTTGGCATCTTCGTGGTCGAAGGAATACACGTCCCAGCCGAGGTCGTTCATGGCCTGCACCAGTTCATCGAGATAACCGTAACTGTCGAGATAGCCGCGCACGTCATAACAAGGCTTGGCCAGGGTGTCGCGTTCGCTGGTAGGCACGGGCTTGCCATCCGGCCCGTCCTTGAGCACAAAGAACTCGGTCTCGATGCCGAGATTGAACACATAACCCATCTGTGCCGCCTGCTCGGTGACACGCTGGAGGATGCCGCGCGAGCAGGCTTCGAACGGCTGTCCCTTGTGATACAGGTCGCTGGCGAACCACACGACTTCCTTGTTCCAGGGCAGCACCGTGGCGCTGGACAAGTCGGGATGCGAGGATACTTCCTCGTCGTTCACTTCCTGCGGCACGCCATCCAGAGCGGCGCCGGTGAACAGCTCCGAACCCTTGACCATCTGCTCGAAGTGGCTGAGCGGCACCACCTTGCTCTTGCCCACGCCGTGCATGTCCACGAAGCTGGCGAGCGCGTATTTCACTCCCTGACTTTCCAGTGCAGTTCTGACTGCCTGTGTATCGGCCTTTTGATCGGTGCGCATGCAAATTGCTCCTGTTGATAAGTGAAGTGATGTTTCAGCCTTCGTGGCCAAAGTAGGAGTGAGTCAATGGCGGTGTCTCACTCATGCCTTTCGCTACCAAGGTACTCAAGTCTTGCACCAGCCAGTCGAACCACTTGTGTCCTTTGTCTGCAGTGGCCTGACTGGGTTTGCCGGTCACACCGTTCAAGCTGGTGCGGTTCACCGGATGCGGAAAGATGCAGCCGCAAGTGCGATCCGGATCGTCCGCTTCGGCCAGTTTGTCCGGGCGCACGCCTTGCGGTGCGATCGCCAGCATCAGCGACGTTTCGGCATCGTTGGCATGCCAGTCGTCCGCGTCGGCACGATGGAATTCGCATACGCGCTCGCTCAGGGTGGCGGTGTTGATCACGGCCACCATCAGGTCGTCGTGCTCGGCGCGCAGCATCTCCAGCGCACAGCGCAAGGGCGCGGCATTGGTGACATGCGCATTGACGATGAACAGGCGGCGCACGCCGCTGTGGTAGGCCCAGTCGCCGATCTGCTTGACCAGCTCGATCAGGGTGATGGGCTGCACCGCAATCGTTCCCGGCCAGCGCTGGCTGTGCCCCAGCGAACAGCCATAGGGCAAGACCGGCAGCATGGGCACACCGGTCCGTGCCGAGACCATCGCACACAGTTCCTCGGCGATGATGCTGTCCACGCCGCAGCCCAGGTGCGGGCCATGCTGCTCGGTTGCCCCCACCGGCAACAGCGCCGCTTGGCCGCAACGCTGCAATGTCTCTGGGAACTCGGTCCAAGTCAGGTCAGACCAGCGCATGCTCGCCTCTCATTCCACGTTGTCCGCAACATTGGTGAAACGGATCATGTGCGGCTTCACAGCCTGCTCATTTTCCGATTCGGCGACAGGTGCCGGATGAATGAGCTGTTCCAGCCGCGCCTTGGTGGCAAGAAACTCGGGCGAGGTAAACTGCGCGGCGGATCTGGGGCGCGGCACCGGTACCTCAATGATCTCCTGCACCTCGCCCGGATGCGGCTTGAGCACCAGGATACGGTCAGCCAGATAGATGGCCTCGTCCAGATCGTGCGTGATGAACAGCACGGTGATGTCGATGTTGCGCCAGATATCGAGCAGGTGCGATTGCATCTTGGCGCGGGTCTGTGCATCCAGAGCGCCAAAGGGCTCATCCATCAGCAAAATACGGGGTTGATTGACCAGTGCGCGCGCGATGGCGACGCGCTGGCGCATGCCGCCGGAAAGCTGGTGCGGATAGGCATCGGCAAATTTTTCCAAACCGACCAGTTCCAGCCACAGCAGGGCTTCGCGTTCGGCATGGCTGGTGCTCTGGCCGTTCGCCAGCGGACCGAACATGACGTTCTTTTTCACAGTGAGCCAGGGGAACAACGAGTAGCCCTGAAACACCATGCCACGATCCTGTCCCGGACCTGTGATGGGTTTGCCATCCAGCAGGGCCTCGCCAGAACTTTGCTGTTCCAATCCGGCAAGGATACGGATCAGCGTGGACTTACCACACCCCGATGAGCCGATCACGCAGATGAATTCGCGGCGATGGATGCTGAAGTTGATATCGCGCAGCGCATCCACCTCGCCGTGGGTGCTGCGGAAGCGCTTGTTCAGGTTGCGTACCTCCAGCACGACATCGCGCTCGCGGATGCTGGCGAAGCGCGCCTGGACTGCTTCGGATTGTTCCAGATAGCTCGGCAAATGAGCGGAGTTGGCGTTCATCATCATCCTTTCAGCGACGTTCCTGAGAGCGATCCCAGGGGAACAGTGTCTTGCTCAGACGCGCAAGAAGCAGGTCCGACACGAAACCGATCAGGCCAATCACCATGATGCCGGCATAAACATTGTCGAAATGCTGGTAGCGAGCCTGCTGTGTGATGTACCAGGTGATGCCGGAGCTGGTGCCTATCAACTCGGCCACGATCAGGTAAGTCCAGGCCCAGCCGAGCAGGATGCGCTGATCCCGGTACAGGTCCGGCAGGATGCCCGGCACGACTACGCGGCTCAGCAATTGCAGGCGGCGCGTGCCCAATGTGCGTGCGGCTTCGATCAGCGTGGGTTCCAGCTTGCGCGTGGTATTGGCGACGATGAGCACCTGCTGGAACAGCGTGCCGATCACGATGATGGCGATCTTGGGGCCGTCGTAGATACCCAGTATCGCCACGGCCAGCGCACCGAATGCCGGGGCCGGAAGATAGCGGAAGAATTCGATGAACGGCTCGGCCAATCGTCCCACCGGCACATAGGTACCCGCCAGAACGCCCAGCGGTACGCCGATCAGCGAAGAGATCAGGAAACCCCAGAAGATGATCTGGATGCTGTGCCAAAGACTGGCCGGCATCGAGAGGGTGTCGGTCTGTTGCAACGGCTCGAACAAGCCGCGATACAAAGCCTGTGCCACTTCATGTGGTGCAGGCAGGTAGATCGGGTTGGCCGGTGTGCCTGCGGGCAACGCTTGCTGCGCCTGCCGCATATTTTCCACCTCGGTCGCGAACATCTCCTTGTCAACCAGCATCCCAATCTGGAAATAGTCCACTCCGCCAGACTCGGTGACCATCACTTTGGGATGCCAGATGAAAGGGGCGTAGCTGACCAAGCTCCAGATCAGTAGCGGGAGCAGGAACGAGCCTATTCCAAATGCCAGACGCTTGCGCGTGCTTGCATCCATGCCTCGCAGTAATTTTGGAAATGTGCTCATCTCTGCTCCGTACCTACCCGATGACGTTCAAACCTCAATTGGCATTGATGAAAGAAGCATCGATATAGCTGTCCACACTCTGTGCAGCGCCATAGACACCGTTCGCCACATTGAAGTCATCTGCCACCTTGGTGGAACCGTAGATGGATTTGAACCCCGCTGCTTTGGCAAACACCTTCTTGCCTTCAGCCAGGCTGAGCAGCTTGGTGCCTTTCAGATAGGGCAAATATTCCTGCGGGGAGACACCAGAACGTGCTGCCATGATCTTGACTGCATCAGGCTGGGTCTTGGGGTCGGTGATGTAAGCCACCACGCGATCCCAGACCTTCATCAACTTCAGCCATTCCGCTTTGTTCTTTTTAGCGCTGGCTGGATTGACTGCCAGCACGTCGTAGATCAGACCAGGCTCATCGGCCGAGGTCAGCACCGGACGCGATCCGGGCACACCTTTCATCGCCTGCCCTGCGATAGGCTGCCATGCACCGACCGCCGAGATATCCCCGGAGGCCAGCACTTGCGGCATCTCGTTGGTCTTGGCATTCACCAGGATCACATCGGACTCTTTCATCCCTGCCTTCTTCAGGCCGTTCAGCAGCAGCAAGTGTTCGACCAGGCCAGACTCGACCGCAACTTTCTTACCCTTGAGCTCCTTGAGCGATTTGATGCCGGGCTTGGCGATGATCATGTCGTTGCCGTTGGAATAGTCGGTCGGCATGATGATCACGCTCTTGCCACCGGCCGAGCCAGTCACCAGCGCATCACCATTGGTCATCAGTACCGCGTCCACCTTGCCGGCGGCAAAGGCTTCCATGGAGGCAGAGTAGTCGAACCATTCGAACTTGGCCTTGATGCCGGCCTCCTTGAGCCAGCCTTTGTCGATGGCGACCTGCCAAGCGACCCAGCCGGGCCAGTCGCTATAGCCGACACTGACATCTGCACGCGCGGGCGCAGAAAGGGTTGCAAGACCGATGGATAAAGACAGTGCCGCTAATGTGCGACCGATAAGATGTTTTGCTTGCATGACCGGACTCCTTGGCGAGTTAAAAAGTTCGAGAGGGCTCAGCGATTCCAGACCGCTTCCTCCCGGGCTTTTATCCCTCCGTGGAGCCCCGTCATGTGACGGAGCCGAAAACTCTCGGACCTGACGCTCCTATATTGCCGGAGCCGGAACCCTAGTTTCCATTGATGACAGTGGCAGGTAATCTGCCCTTCTCGCTGCTGATATAAGCAATGCGTATGCCAGCTGAGTGTGAATTCATAACCATATGAAAGTAATGCGAAAAAATTGTATCGCAACAAGCGGGTTGCTTGCGCATGCACTGAGATCGTGCCCATAAACGCGGGTTGCGCCCCAAGAGTAACCATAAAAACGAATGTGAGACTCGACCGGCACATCAGCACTGGTCGTTGGATTACTCACTGACCGGTTATATTCAGCACGAATGCTCTATCACTTGCTCAAGAGGTCCTCATTCCGCCAGCATATAGTTGCTCAAGATGGATGGGGCGGTGCCATTTGCAGCAATGATGCAAAGACGTAATGCCATCGGTCTGCCTGCCATTCGAGCATAAGGGATTGGTTCAGCCGATAGGCGATTCGTACCATGAATCCAGTTGACCTGTATCTGAGCTGCCCCTGCTGCCCCTTGTCAGGGCACGTTGCAACCTTATTCATTGAAGCTTGTGCCGGAGTCGTCTGCATGCCCTCAAATGGTGCATCGTTGATATCTTACCTGTCCATTTTTGGGCCTGATCTTCCTGTCTAGCCAAGGGTATGATCTCAACAATATGTTTTTTAATGGGAATAATTCTCTGGCACGGCTTCTGCTTTATACGGCCTGCGGAAATCGTTTGCCGTTATCTCAACTACCGAAAGGAAACATCATGCTGAACAAGAAACTGCTGAACACTTTGGTACTCGCCGCTCTGGCCGTTCCAACTTTGGCAATGGCTGAGGATGCACCTGCAGCTGCCGATGCGGCAGCTTCCCCACATACTGTTACCGGAAACGTTGGAATTGTTTCTGATTATGTGTACCGTGGCATTGCACAAACCTCTCACAATCCTGCCATTCAAGGTGGTTTTGACTACGCACATGCCAGCGGCTTGTACGCAGGTGTATGGGGTTCCAATGTAAGCTGGATCGCTGACAGCGGCGCAGTTGCAGCCGGCAGCGTAGGCATGGAGCTGGACACCTATGCTGGCTTCAAGAACACCTTCGCTGAAGATTTTTCTTATGATGTAGGCTTCGTTCGCTACAACTATCTGGGCAAATACACGCCCGCAGCCGGTTTCGCCAAAGCTGATACCGATGAAATTTACGGTGCGGTCGGCTACAAGTGGATCAGTGCCAAGTACTCCTATGGTCTGGGCCAATTCCTGACCGTTCCAGGTGCAGCAGGTACCAATTATTTGGATTTGACTGCGACGGTTCCTGTTGCAGACACCGGCATCACCGTAGTTGCTCACGTCGGCAAGCAAACCTACAAGGGTGCGACGGCTGCCGCATTCGCGAACAGCCCAACTTACACTGACTACAAGTTTGGCGTAACCAAGGACTTCGGTGGCTACGTGTTCGGTCTGGCTTACACCAGTACTAACGCCACACCGTTTTACACTTACCCGACAACTGTTGGTGGCAACTGGGGTAAAGGCGTAGTGGCAGCTTCGCTAACTCACGCACTGTAATGAATCGGGGGCGGTTCGCCGCCCCCCATACCAAGGAGAATGCGATGAAAATGGTCACAGCAATCATCAAACCGTTCAAGCTGGACGAGGTACGTGAAGCGTTGTCCGCCATCGGCGTGCAGGGCATCACCGTCACCGAAGTCAAAGGCTTCGGGCGGCAAAAGGGGCACACCGAGCTGTATCGCGGTGCCGAGTACGTGGTGGACTTTCTGCCCAAGATCAAGCTGGAAGCCGCAGTGGCGAGCGAATTGCTGGATCAGGTGATCGAGGCGATCGAGAAGTCCGCCAAGACCGGCAAGATCGGCGACGGCAAGATCTTTGTGCAAGAGGTCGAGCAAGTGATCCGTATCCGTACCGGCGAAACCGGTCCTGAAGCCCTGTAAGGAGAACGAGATGAAGAAATTCTTGGCTGTATTTACTTTGTTGGCATCACTGGGCGGGTTTGCTGTCGCCGCCCATGCTGCCGATGCTGCCAGTGCAGCGGAAGCCGTTTCGGCGGTCGTCGCTGCGACTCCGGCGGCGGATGTCGCTGCTGCAGCTTCTGCCGTGGCGGAAGCCGCTCCGGCACCCGTGCCCAACAAGGGCGACACCTCGTGGATGTTGATCTCCACCGTGCTGGTTATCTTCATGAGCCTGCCCGGCTTGGCCCTGTTCTACGGTGGCCTGGTGCGCAGCAAGAACATGCTGTCGGTACTGACACAAGTGTTCGTGATTTTCTGCGTGATCGCACTGCTGTGGGTCACCTACGGCTATAGCGTGGCGTTCAGCGCGGGCGGGTCGATGAATGCGTTCTTCGGTGGATTGTCCAAAGCCTTCCTGGCAGGCATCACGCCTGACTCGGTGGTGGAGACCTTCAGCAAGGGCGTAGTGATCCCGGAACTGCTGTTCATGGTGTTCCAGTTGACCTTCGCTGCCATCACCGTGGCGCTGATCGTCGGCGGCTTCGTCGAACGTATCAAGTTCTCCGCACTGCTGGTGTTCGCCGTGCTGTGGTTCACCTTCTCTTACCTGCCGATGGCGCACATGGTCTGGTTCTGGGGCGGTCCTTCGGCCTACGCTGACCCGGCTGGCTTCATCTTCGGCAAGGGCGCGCTGGACTTCGCTGGCGGTACCGTGGTGCACATCAACGCGGCGATGGCGGCTCTGGTCGGTGCGTTCGTGGTGGGCAAGCGCATCGGCTTCGGCAAGGAGAAGATGGCTCCGCACAGCCTGACCATGACCATGATCGGCGCTTCCATGCTGTGGGTGGGCTGGTTCGGTTTCAACGCCGGTTCCAACCTGGAAGCCACTGGCACTGCAGTGCTGGCGATGGTCAACACCACCGTGGCGACTGCCGCAGCGGCCTTGTCCTGGATGGCGGCGGAATGGCTGTTGCGCGGCAAGCCCAGCTTGTTGGGCGTGGCTTCCGGTTGCGTGGCTGGCTTGGTAGCGGTTACACCGGCTTGTGGCTTCATCGGCCCGATGGGCGCCATCGTCCTCGGCTTGCTGGCTGGCGTACTGTGCTTCTGGGGTGTCACTGGCCTGAAGAAGATACTGGGCGCGGATGACTCGCTGGATGTGTTCGGCGTGCACGGCGTGGGCGGTATCCTCGGCGCACTGGGCACCGGCGTACTGGCAGCACCTAGCCTGGGCGGCACTGGCGTGTTCGACTACGCAGCTGGCAAGGTCGGTGAGTACTCGATCCCGGCGCAAGTGACCAGCCAGGCCTGGGGCGTGGGCACCACCATCCTGTGGTCCGGCATCGTCAGCTTCGTGTTGTTCAAGCTGATCGACATGACCATCGGTCTGCGTGTCAGCGACGAAGCTGAGCGCGAGGGTCTGGATACTTCGACCCACGGTGAGCGGGCTTACGATCACTAAACCCGTCTGCTGCAACGATAAAAAGGGCGCCTTGAGCGCCCTTTTTATCGTCCGTTCGATCCGGCTAGACCTGGATCTCTTCTACCGCAAAGATGCGCCGATGTTCGCGGATGGCATAGCGGTCGGTCATTCCGGCAATGTAGTCGGCCACGGCGCGGGCGCGGTCCGCCTCGGCCTGGTGGGCGTATTGCGGCGGCAGTAATCGCGGGTCTTCCATGAAGGCGGCGAACAGGTCGGTGACGATGCGGCGCGCCTTGGCGCTCATGCGCATCACGCGGTAATGGCGGTACAGGTTGGAGTGCAGGAAGCGCTTCAGTTCGCGGTTCATCTCGCGCACTTCGGCACTGAAACCCACCAGAGACGGCGCGAGTCGTACCTCTTCCAGCGAACCGGGCTGGCAGGCGGCGATGGCACGTTCGGTCTCCTGCATCAGATCGGTGACCAGGGTGTTGATCATGCGGCGGATGGTCTCGTGCACCACCCGGCGCTCGACTAGCTGCGGATGGGCCCGGCGTACTTCGTCCAGATGCCGCGCGAACAGGCGCACGGTGGCGAGTTGCTCCAGCGTGATGAGGCCGGAGCGCAGGCCGTCGTCCACATCATGGTTGTTGTAGGCCACTTCGTCGGCCAGGTTGGCGATCTGCGCTTCCAGCGTGGGGCGGCGATCAGCCAGGAATCGCCCAGCAACTTCGCCCAGCTGGCGGGCGTTGTCCAGCGAGCAATGCTTTAGGATGCCCTCGCGGGTCTCGAAGCACAGGTTCAGACCGTCGAATTCGGCATAGCGCTCTTCCAGCACGTCCACCACCCGCAGCGATTGCAGGTTGTGCTCGAAGCCGCCGTAGTTCGCCATGCACTCGTTCAGCGCCTCCTGCCCGGCATGGCCGAACGGCGTGTGGCCAAGATCGTGCGCCAGCGCCAGCGCCTCGGTGAGGTCTTCGTTCAGACGCAGCCGACGCGCCATCGAGCGGCCGATCTGGGCCACTTCGATGCTGTGGGTGAGCCGGGTGCGGAACAGGTCCCCCTCGTGGTTTACGAACACCTGAGTCTTGTATTCCAGCCGGCGGAAGGCGTTGGAATGGATGATGCGGTCGCGGTCGCGCTGGAACTCGCTGCGCCCTTCCGGCGCGGTTTCAGCGATACGCCGTCCGCGCGAGTTGGCGGCAGAAACGGCGTAAGGCGCAAGCTCAGCCATGGACGGCTTCCAGCGTCTGGCGCAATAGCTCGGACGGTGCTTCCGACACTACGGCGCGGCCTATGGATTTGAGCAGCACGAAGCGGATCTTGCCGCCCTCGACTTTCTTGTCCAGCCCCATCAGATCCAGATACTGCGCCACGCCCAGCTTGGGCGGGACGAGCGGCAGGCGGGCGCGCTCGAACAGGGCGCGGGTGCGCGCCACGTCGGCGGCGCTGATCCAGCCCAGCCGCTGCGACAGGTCAGCCGCCATCATCGTGCCCGCCGCCACCGCCGCGCCGTGCAGCCACACGCCGTAGCCGCAGCCGTTCTCGATGGCGTGGCCGAAGGTGTGGCCGAGATTGAGCAGGGCGCGCTCGCCGGATTCGCGTTCGTCGGCGGCCACCACCTCGGCCTTGTTCTGGCAACTGCGCGCGATGGCTTCCTGCAATGCCGCCGGGTCACGCGCCAGCAGCGCTTCCATGTTGGCCTCCAGCCACTCCAGAAACGGCAAGTCGCGGATCAGGCCGTATTTGATGACTTCGGCCAGCCCAGCGGAGAGTTCCTCGTCCGGCAGGGTGTTGAGCGTGTCGGTGTCGGCGATCACGGCCTTGGGCTGGTAGAACGCGCCTATCATGTTCTTGCCCAGCGGGTGGTTGATGCCGGTCTTGCCGCCGACCGAGGAATCGACTTGCGATAGCAGCGTGGTCGGAATCTGGATGAAGGGCACGCCGCGCAGATAGGTGGCGGCGGCGTAGCCGGTCATGTCGCCGATGACCCCGCCGCCCAGCGCGATCAGCGGCGTACTGCGCTCGCAGCGGTGGGTCAGCAGCGCGTCATAGATCAGGTTCAGCGTCTCGGCGGTCTTGTATTCCTCGCCGTCGGGCAGGATCACCGGCAGCACGCTCACGCCGTTGGCTTCCAGCAGCCCCTGCACCTGCGCCAGATACAGCGGCGCGACGGTGGTATTGGTGACGATGGCGCAGCGCTTCTTGGGCAGGTGCGGCAGCAGCAGTTCGGCACGACTCAACAGACCACGGCCGATATGGATGGGATAGGAGCGTTCGGCCAGGCCGACGGTCAGGGTTTGCATGGTTCGCTTCCGTTGAGGGGCGATAGCCCCAGTTTCTTGATCAGTTCGGAGACCAGCGTCTGCACGCCTTGCTTGCCGGTGAGGACGATCAGGTCGGCGACTTCGGTGTAGAGCGGGTCGCGCTGGCTCAGCAGTTCCTGCAATTTTGCGCGCGGGTCAGCGGTTTGCAGCAGGGGGCGGTTGCGGTCGTGGCGGGTGCGCTGCCAGAGTTCGTGGAGCGAGCCTTTCAGATAGACGACCACTCCGTTCTCGCGTATCTCGCCCCGGTTCTCGGGGCGGATCACGGCACCACCGCCAGTGGCCAGGATGATGTCGTTGCGTTGCATCAAGTCATGGATGACGCCGCTCTCGCGGCGGCGGAAGCCTTCCTCGCCTTCGACCTCGAAGATATGCGGGATGGAAACGCCGGTGCGGCGCTGGATCTCGTCATCGCTATCGATGAAAGTCTTGCCCAGCTGGCGCGCTAGACACTTGCCGACGGTGGTCTTGCCTGCGCCCATCATGCCGACCAGAACGACATTGCCGGACGTGCGCTTGGGGTGAGGTGTGGTTTCTGATCGCATGGGGGCGAATTGTAACGAAAAGCACCCGCGCCGAGAAACAAAAAGCCCGCAAACAGTATGCGGGCTTCTGTGGAGTCGGGCGACAAGTACGGGTCAGCGCAGGTTCAGGCTATCCTTGAGCACCTTGGGGGACAGGAAGATCAACAGCTCGCCCTTGTCGTCCTGCCGTTTGGTGTTCTTGAACAGATGGCCGAGCACCGGCACATCGCCCAGCAGCGGCACCTTGTTGATGGTGGTGATGTCGGTCTGGGTATGCACGCCGCCTATCATCACCGTGCCGCCGTTCTCCACCAGAACTTGGGTCTCCACCTTGTTGGTGTCCACGGTAGGTACGCCCTGCACGTACAAGGTGCCGACCGTGTCCTTGTTGATGGTGACGTTCATGATGACGTTCTCGTCCGGGGTGATCTGCGGCTTCACCTTGAGCTGCAGCGCGGCTTTCTTGAAGGCGATGGTCGGAGGGGCACCGACAGCGGAGATGGTCTGGTACGGGATCTCGGTGCCCTGTTCGATGATCGCTTCCTTCTGGTCGGCGGTCACCACACGCGGGCTAGAGATGATGCGTCCCTTGCCATCGGTTTCGGAGGCGGTGATCTCCAGCGAGAGCAGCTTGCTCAGCCCCTTGTTGAACAGCAGCATGGAGAACGTGCCCGCTGCGTTCGCTACCGGCAGGTTGACGTTGGGCGTGTTGGCGTTGGCCGTGAACGTGCCGCCTGCCACGCCGTTGATCGGGTTGATCACCCCCGCCGGTGCGATGACCTGATTGGCACCGATGTTGCCGCGCACGTTGCCGCCGCCGATGATGTCGGTCGAGCCGTAACCCAAGCGTGCGCCGAGGTTGCGGCCAAACTTGTTCGAGGCCTCGATGATGCGTGCCTCGATCATCACTTGCCGTACCGGTACGTCAATCTGCTTGATGAGGCTGCGTACGGACTCCAGTTGCGCGGCGGTGTCCTGCACGAAGATGGTGTTGGTGCGGGCATCGACCACCGCGCTGCCGCGCTTGGACAGGATGCGCTGCTTGTCATTCGACAGGATGCCGGCTACGGCATCGGCTTGTTGGTAGTTCAGCTGGAAGCTCTCGGTGTGTACCGATTCCAGGTCGGAGATCTCCTGCTTGGCGGTGAGTGCCAGCTTCTCTTTGGCGGCCAGTTCTTCGCGCGGGGCGATCTGGACCACATTGCCGTGACGGCGCATGTCCAGCCCACGACTCTGCATGATGATGTCCAGTGCCTGATCCCATGGCACCTCTTTCAGGCGCAGCGTCAGGTTGCCGGTCACCGAGTCGCTGATCACGATGTTCATATTGGTAAAGTCGGCGATGACGTTGAGTGCCTCGCGTACCGTGATGTTCTGGAAGTTCAGGGATAGCTTCTCGCCGCTGTAGGCGCCCGCTCTGGCCAGTTTGTTGGGATCTTCCACCACGGGCTTGATCTCGACCACGAAACGGTCATCGGTCTGATAGCTGGCATATTCCCACTGGCCCTTGGGTTCGATCAGCATGTGTGCGCCATCGCCCTGCGTGTAGGTGTCTATCTTTTGCACCGGCGTGCCGAAATCGACCACGTCCAAGGTGTTCTGGAGGTTGGTCGGCAACTGGGTCTTGCCGAAGTCGATCAGCAGGTTGCGCCCTTGACGGCGCACGTCGATGCCGATGTTCACATCGGACAGATCGACCTGGATGCGGCCCTCGCCATTCTTGCCACGGCGGAAATCGATGTTGCGCAAGCTGTGACGCTGGCCGGCAGAGGCGCTCTCGGGCATGAAGCGCGAATTGCTGCTGGCGGTCGGAGCCGAAGTCTGTAAGGAGATCAGGTAGTCGTTACCCACCAGCTTGGTGCTGTAGGGGAGCGCACGGTTGAGATTGAGGATGAGGCGGGTACGGTCCTCGCCCTGAACGACCTCGACGTTACGCAAATCACCTTGGCTCATCGATAGTTCCGGGTTGGCAAGCTGATTAGCCGTTCCCATGAAATCGACGATGATGCGGGAGGGACCGTCGACGCTGAAACTTTCGGGGAGACGGGCAGGGGTCTTGCTCAGGCTGACCTTGACGACCAGTATGCCGGGGTCGGCTGCATCGGTGGCGATGGCTTGCAGGCCGTTCTGCCAGTCTGCGGCAAAGGCGTTGGCGGTGCCCAGCAGCAGTGCGGACATCGCGCACTGCGCGAGCCGTGTCTTTATCTTGTCGAACAATCTCATATCGAACTCCCGTTCATTCCACCAGTTGCAGCGCGCTCTGACGTTCAGACCAATCGCCGCCACTGTCCTGTACCACTTCCCGGACCAGGATCTCGACCTCGCTTACCGAGACGATCTTGCCGTAGTTCTGGCCCATGTAATTGCCTGCATGGACGTGGTGTATGCGTCCGTCCGGCGCGCGTACCACCGCATAGCCGGTCTTGCCCATCTGGAAATAGCCGACCATCTTCAGGCTCTCCAGCGGATATTCTTCCAGCATCTCATGGTGTCGGTTCAGATCCGGCTCGTTCAGGCCGGGATGCTCGCCCGGCCTGAGTCCTGCCTTGCGTGGCTTGAACGGATCGGGCAGGTTGTCCGTGTTGTCGTAGCTGAACGCCTGGTAGGGCTTGGCCTCGGGAGGCGGGCTGACCTTGCCGCGCATACCCTCGCTCGACTTCTCCACGAAATCCCTGAGGTCGGGAAACTCGTCGCCTGCACACGCGGTTAGCAGAAGCGCGAACAACGGGGCCAGCCACTTCATTTTGCCCCTCCCGCAGCCTTGGCGGCTTTCTTCTGTGCGGCGACTTCGGCATCGTCCAGATAGCGATAGGTCTTCGCTGTGGCATCCATCCCCAGCACGCCGGAGCTGTTCTGGCTGATGGCGATGTCGTTGAGCGTGACGATGCGCGAGAGCTGCGCAAGGTCGCTGGAGAAATGGCCGATGTCGTCGTAACTCCCAGTGACGCGTATGGCGATGGGCTGTTCGGCGAACACGCCGGTGATCACTTCGGGCGCGGGCCGGAACAGTTCGAACTGCAGGCCGCGTCCCAGGCCGGCCTGATTGATGTCGGTCAGCAGGGCATCCATCTCTGATTTGTTCGGGAGTTGTTTGAGCAAGGCCCCGAACGACTGCTCGGTCGCCTGCATCTGCTTCTTGAGGAGGTCAAGATTGATGGCCTGCCCTTTCTTTTCCAGGAACACGCTCTTGAGCGTAGTTTCCTCAGCTTGGTAGGCGCTCAAGGTATCCCATTGGCTTTGCCAGTCGAGCAATGCGCCGAGAACGATTACCAGCAGGAAGATCAGGCTCAGCGAGAACAGTTTGACCGACTGCGGCCATTCGCCGGGGGTCTTGGGATTGACCGCTTTCAATTCGTCGAGCAATTTCATGGCTGCCCTCGGCGTTTGTCGTCAGTGACCTTGCCGGACTCTGCATGGGTCAGGTTGAAGTTCAGCGAGAACTCATTGGTCCGGACATTGTTGTTCACGGAAGCGTGGATGTCGACCAGCACCGGTGAATCCAGCCAGGGCGAGTCTTCGATGGAGCGCATCAGCGTGGAGACCCGGCCATTGGACTGGGCATAGCCTGCCAGGCTGATCTGCTTTCCCGTTTGTTTCAGGGATTTGATATACACCCCTTCGGGCAGCAGCCGCAACATCTGGTCGAGCAGATGTACCACGTCGGCGCGGGTACTTTGCAGGTCTTCGACCACGGTCTTGCGTGCCATCAGCGAGTTGCTTTGTTCGCGCAACTGCCGGATGTCGGCAATTTGCGCATCGAGTACGGCGATCTCTTGCTTGAGGTAGTTATTGCGCCGTTCCTGGTAATCGATCCTGGTGCCTATCGCCAGATGGATGATGCCAACGATCACCAGGCCCGACAACGCGGCCAGCGCGCTCAGAGCGATGAACTCATTCTGGCGGGCACGCCGCTTTTCCGCACGGTGTGGCAGGAGATTGATGCGGATCATGATGGATCGAACCTCCGTAGCGCCAGCCCGCAGGCGACCAGCAGAGAGGGCGCATCCACCTGCAACTGGCGCTGGTTGATGCGTTTCGACAAGCTCATGCGGGCGAAGGGGTTGGCCAGTTCGGTGGCGATGCCGGTCTGCTTGCCTATGGCTGCGGCCAAACCTTCGACGCTCGCGCTTCCCCCGGCCAGGATCAGCTGGCCGATGTCGTTGTAGGGGGACGAGCTGTAGAAGAACTGCAGGGCGCGCATCACCTCCATGGCGACGTTCTCGCGGAACGGTTCGAGGACTTCGGTGATGTAGTTTTCGGGCAGTCCGCCTTTTCGTTTGGCGATCTCGGCCTCTTCGGGAGAAAGCTCGAAGAGGGTCTGTATCTGCCGGCTGAGCAACTCTCCGCCGATCTGCTGGTCGCGCGAGTAGACCGACTCACCGTCCTTGAATACGCTGACGTTGGTGGCATGGGCCCCCATATCCACCAGGGCGGTGAGGGAACCTTCGCTGCCGGGGGAAGCGGAGATCAGGTTGAATGCCACTTGTTCGGCGAACGACTCGACATCGATGATGGTCGCTTTCAACCCGGCTGATTGCGCTGCGGCCACGCGGTCTTCGACATTGGCTTTGCGTGACGCGGCCAGGAAGACCACGATCTCGTCGGCGTTGCCGGGAGCCGGGCCGAGCACCTGAAAATCCAGATTGACCTCGTCCATGGCGAAAGGGATGTATTGACTGGCCTCGGCTTCGATCTGCAGCTCCATGACCTCCTCATCCAGTCCGGCGGGTAGCAGGATGCGGCGGGTGATGACTGCCGAAGCAGGCAAGGCCATGCAGACGTTGCGGGTGTGCGTGCCGAGACGGTTCCATACCCGCGCCAAACTGGCCGACACCGCATCGAGATCGTTGATGGCACCATCCACGATGGCCTCCCTTGGCAGGGGTTCGATGGCGTAGTGCTCCAGTTGATAGGTGTTGCCGCTCTTGCTCAGTTCGACCAGTTTGATGGCAGACGAGCCGATATCCACCCCCATCAGCGGGCGTGAGCGGTCATTCAGGAAACTTGGCTTAAAGTCGATTTTTCCGTTAAACATGGGCCAAGGGGCAACGGATTGTAATTGTGCGGGGCATCCTAACAACTTCCTTTAGGTGTGTAAATATAGCATTCGGACTTTATTCGATTTTCTGTGCGATTAACGTACATCATCCCGGCATCACGAAGAACGTATCGGCGTGTATTTCCGTATCTTGAGGCGGCTTAGTCGATATAATCCGACGCAGTCCATTCCTGATGACTGTGCGCCATGACTTCACGCTGGTGGTTCTACCCCGCTCTTGTTGCCCTAACCGCCGTTCTTGTGCCCGCGTTGATCCTGGGGTTCGCGGCCATCATGACCTACCCGACCCTGCCCTCGCTGGAGGTGTTGACCGACTATCGCCCCAAGGTCCCGTTGCGGGTATATAGCGCCGATGGAGCGCTGCTGGGTGAGTTCGGCGAAGAGCGCCGGGCGCTGGTCAAGATCGACGATGTGCCTGATCTGATGAAGAAATCCATCCTGGCGGCGGAAGATGACCGGTTCTATCAGCATGGCGGTGTGGATTATCTCGGGGTGCTGCGCGCGGCGCTGTCCAACTTCACCTCCGACTCGAAGCAAGGGGCCAGCACCATCACCATGCAGGTGGCGCGCAACTTCTTCCTGACCAAGGAAAAGACCGTCACCCGCAAGTTCAACGAGATGCTGCTGGCGTTCAAGATCGAACATAGTTTGAGCAAGAACGAGATATTCCAGCTGTATCTCAACCAGATATATCTGGGGCAGCGTGCCTACGGTTTCGCCGCTGCGGCGCAGATCTATTTCGGCAAGACGCTGGATCAGCTCACACCTGCCGAGATGGCGATGCTGGCTGGGTTGCCCAAGGCCCCGTCTGCCTACAATCCGGTGGCCAACCCGAAGCGTGCCAAGCTGCGCCAGATGTACGTGTTGCGGCGCATGCACGAATTGAAGTTCATCGACGATGCCCAGTATTCGGCAGCGCAGGACGAGCCGCTGCACGTCAAGCATGGTTTCCAGTCGTTCTCCGTGCGCGCCGATTTCCTGTCCGAGATGGTTCGTCAGGAGGTGTATGACCGCTTCCAGGAGGCGACCTATACCCAGGGCTATCGCGTCTATACCACCATCCGTCAGGCCGACCAGCAGGCAGCCTACGAGTCGGTGCGTCGCGGTGTGATCGATTACGACCATCGCCACGGCTATCGTGGCCCGGAAGGGTTCGTGAACATCAGCCAGAGTGGCGAAGAGGCTCTTGAGGATGCGCTACAGGAGGTGAGCGAGGGCGACGATCTGCTGCCGGCCATCGTGCAGCGCATAGGCGCAAACTCCGTCACGGCGTACTGCCGGGGAGGCGAGGTCGCCGAGATCAGCGGCGATGGCCTCAAGTTCGCCCAGCGTGCGCTCAGCGAGAAGACTCCGCCCAGCCAGCGCATCCGTGTCGGCTCCATCATCCGCGTACAGCGCAACGACAAGGGCGCATGGCAGATCACCCAGTTGCCGCAAGTGGAAGCAGCCTTCGTTTCGGCCAGCCCGCAGACGGGGGCCATCTTCGCGCTGGTGGGCGGTTTTGATTTCACCCGCAACAAGTTCAATCACATCACCCAGGCCTGGCGGCAGCCCGGTTCCAGCATCAAGCCCTTCATCTATTCGGCAGCGCTGGAGAAGGGCATCACCCCGGCCACCATCTTCCAGGATGCACCGCTGACCTTTGATGCTGCGCAGACCGGCAGCGAGGCTTGGTCACCCAAGAACTTCGACGGCAAGTTCGATGGCCCGATGCGCGTACGGGAGGCGCTGACCAAATCCAAGAACCTGGTGACGGTGCGCATCATGCAGGCGATTACGCCGGAATATGCGCGCGAGCATCTGGCCCGTTTCGGCTTCGATCCGGAGAAACACCCGCCTTACCTGACCACCGCCTTGGGTGCTGGCTCGGTCACGCCGATGCAGATGCTGGTCGGCTATTCCACCTTCGCCAATGGCGGCTACCGTATCGCGCCGTATTTCATCGACCGCATCGAGGACGGCAAGGGCAAGGTGTTGAGCCGTGCCAAACCTGTGGTGGCCGGGGAAGGGGCCGAGCAGGTGATCGATGTGCGCAACTCCTTCACCATGGTCAGCATGATGCAGGATGTGGTGCGGCGCGGTACGGCGACCCGCGCCATGCAGTTGGGGAGGCACGATCTGGCGGGCAAGACCGGCACCACCAGCGACTCGATGGATGCCTGGTTCTGCGGCTTCCAGCCTTCGCTGGTCGGAATCTCCTGGATAGGCTTCGATACGCCGCGTACGCTGGGAGAGAAAGAGACCGGCGGCGTGGCGGCCTTGCCGATCTGGATGGGTTACATGGCCAAGGCGCTCAAGGATGTGCCCGAAGTCGAATACCAGATGCCCGAGGGACTGGTGGCAGTGCAGATCAATAACAGCGGACATCGCGATGCCAGCGGCGGATTGACCGAGTATTTCTACGAGGAACATGCTCCGGGCGAGTCCCTGCTGGACTCGATCGCCAAGCCGTTGGAGGACCTCAAGGACAAGCTGTTCAACCCATGAAGCGCGACCTGATGCGTGAGCAGCTCGCGCACCATGCAGCGCGGCTGATGGCGGAGGACGGCATCACCGACTACGCATTCGCCAAGCGCAAGGCGGCCCGCCAGATGGGGGTGCCCGATACGCGGCATCTGCCCAGCAATCAGGAGGTGGATGGCGCGCTGCGCAGTTTCCGCAACCTGTATCAGCAGGACACCCATCCCGAGGTGCTGCATGCGCTGCGCGAGCAGGCCCTACTGACCATGCGGCGCTTGGAGTCGTTCCATCCCTATCTGACCGGCTCGGTGTTGAGTGGCACGGCGGGCGAGCAGTCGGACATCAATCTGGTGGTGTTCTCGGACGACGAGAAAGCGGTGCTGCTGTATCTGCTCAAGCTGGGCATGGAGTTCGACAGCGGGGAGTGGAAGGTGGTCTTGTCAGGCCGTACCCAGACCGTGCCCAGCTTCACACTGCAGACCGAATTCGGCGTGCCCGTGCACCTGACCGTGCTGCCGGACAGCGCCCGTTACAGCAGTGGGCGCAAGCCGGAGACACATGCCGACATCGCGGCGGTGACCGCACTGCTACGTGCGGACTGATGTTCAGTACAGAGCCTGGTTCACCGAAGCGAGGTCGGCCTCGCTCAAGTCTCCCGCCGCTGCCTTGAGGCGCAAGCGGCTCATCAGGAAGTTGTATTCGGCCTGATACAGGTCGCGGCGGGTGGCATAGAGCTGCTGCTGCGCATTGAGCACATCCAGATTGGTACGCACGCCGACTTCCTGTCCGAGCTTGCTGGCATCCAGCAGGCTGCTGCTGGATTTGAGCGCCTGCTGCAAGGCACCGACCTGAGCGATGCCCGACTCCACGCCCAGATAGGCCTGCTGAGTCTGCAACTCGACATTGCGGCGGGCGGTCTCCAGGTCTTGCCGGGCGCGCTCGCGGTTGGCTTCCGCCTCGCGCCATCTCGACTGTGTCGCCATCCCCTGGAAGATGGGCACGGTCACTTGCACGCCGACGACGGTGCTGCGCACATCGCTACCCACCCCGAAGCTGCCGCCATTGGCATAGTTCTGGCCATAGCTGGCGACCAGGTCGGCGGTCGGCGCATGCCCGGCCATGTTGCGGGTCGCCTCCTTGTCGGCTAGTTCGGCACCGGCTTGTGCCGCCGTCACCTGCGGATTGTTCTGGCTGGCGGTCTCAATCCAGCTGCTCATCACGGCGGGTTGCGGCGGGTCGAGCTTCAGTTCCTGATTCAGCGCGCGCAGCTCATCGCTGGTCGAGCCCGTCAACTGCTGCAAGGCGCGGCGCTTGATCAGCAGATTGCTCTGTGCGGCGATCTGTTGCGAGTTGATCAGGTCATGGCGCGCCTGCGCCTC
Organism: Ferriphaselus sp. R-1; assembly: GCF_000746095.1. Lineage (GTDB taxonomy): Bacteria > Pseudomonadota > Gammaproteobacteria > Burkholderiales > Gallionellaceae > Ferriphaselus. Next base: position 62,797 of record NZ_JQKP01000001.1, read on the forward strand.
GTACACGTCCGTTACGGTGGCGCTGCCGACCTCGAAGTTGCGCTTGGCCTGCGCCAGTTGCTCGGCGATGGCGGTCTTCTGTGCTTCGGCCAGTTGCACATTGTCCTGTGCCATCAGCACGTCGAAGTAAGTCTGCGCTACGCGCAGTACCAGTTCCTGCTCGGCGGCGCGGAACTGTGCATCCGCGATGGCGACCTGCAGTTCCGACTGGCTGTAGGCGAGCCAGTTCTGTGGGCGGAACAGCGGCTGCACCAGCGATACGCTGTAGCCGTGACTGTTGTAGCGGCTGTTGTACGGGTTGGGCAAGCCGAAGCGGGCGTTGGTCGCAGAGTTGGTGACCAGATCGTTGAAGTTGCTGTTGGCGACGAGATTGACGTTCGGCAGCAGCAGGGCGCGGCCTTGCGTCAACTTCTCCTGTCCGGCCTGATGGCTGGCGCGGGCAGCGGCGAAAACGGAATCCTGACCTTGTGCGGCGTGATAGGCATCCAGCAGATCGACACCGTGCGCCCAGGGTGCGAGGGTCATGGCCAACAAAAACGAGATGGGCTTCAGCTTCATGGAGAGGTACCTATATAAGATTCTTCTAATACTACCAAATCGCTCGGCTTTGATGCAACTGGCGGCATTATAGCGATGAGCAACCCGAGGCGGCGAGGACGGGGCTATTTCAAAGCCGCGTAGACCATCCATACCAGCATCGCCATCAGTACCGCCGTGATGGCCATCAACCAGAGGTTGCGCAACTGCGTCTGGCGGTAATGCATGGCCAGCAGCTCTTCGAGCTGGTCCAGCCGCTGGTCGTGCAAGCGCTGGTGCAGCAGGCGCGGGAGTTGCGGCAACAGGGTCGCGTAGTGCGGAGCCTCTTCCTGCAAGGCTTTGACGAAGCCGCGCCAGCCGATCTGCTCGCTCATCCAGCGCTCCAGCCAAGGCTTGGCGGTCTTCCACAGGTCCAGTTCTGGATCGAGTTGCAGACCCAGCCCTTCAATGTTGAGCAGGGTCTTTTGCAGCAACACCAGTTGCGGCTGGATCTCGATGCCAAAGCGGCGCGAGGTCTGGAACAGGCGCAACAGCACGCGACCGAAGGATACTTCGCGCAGCGGTTTGTCGAAGATGGGTTCGCATACCGAGCGGATGGCGGCCTCCAGCTCGTCCACCCGGGTGTTAGCGGGTGCCCAGCCGGATTCGATGTGGACCTCGGCGACGCGCTTGTAGTCGCGGCGGAAGAAGGCGATGAAGTTCTGCGCCAGGTAGTGCTTGTCGGTGTCGGTCAGCGTACCCATGATGCCGAAATCCAGCGCGATGTAACGCCCGTCGCGCGCCACCTGCACGTTGCCGGGGTGCATGTCGGCATGGAAGAAACCGTCGCGGAACACCTGGGTGTAAAAGATCTCCACCCCGTCCGCCGCCAGTTTGGGGATGTTCACCCCGGCAGCGCGGATCTCGTCCACCTGGCTCACCGGGATGCCGTGCATCCGCTCCATCACCATCACCGACTCGGAGCACCAGTCCCAATAGATCTCGGGTACCAGCAACAGGCGCGAGGTGGCGAAGTTGCGCTTCAACTGGCTGGCGCTGGCGGCTTCGCGCATCAGGTCCAGCTCGTCGTGCAGGTGCTTGGAGAACTCGGCCACGACTTCGCGCGGCTTGAGTCGGCGGCCGTCGGCCCAGAACCGCTCCAGCAATCCGGCGGCGGCATCGAGCAGATCGAGGTCATGTTCGATCACGCGCGCTATGCCGGGCCGCAGCACCTTCACCGCGACCTCGCGCCCGTCGGGCAGCTCGGCGAAGTGGACTTGCGCTACCGAGGCGCTGGCGATCGGCGTTTCGTCGAAGCGGGCGAACACCTGATCCAGCGGTTTGCCGAAGTTGGTCTCCAGCAAGGCGATGGCCTGCGCGGACGGGAACGGCGGGACCTGGTCTTGCAACTTCGCCAGCTCATCGGCCAGGTCGGTTGGCATCAGGTCGCGGCGGGTGGACAGCATCTGGCCGAACTTGACGAAGATCGGGCCCAACGATTCGAGCGCCAGCCGCAAGCGTGGCGCGCGCGGGGTGTCGGTGTCGCGGAAGAACAGCAGCCAGTTGAGGGTGACGCGCAAGAACGCGGTGCGCTGGTGGGCGAGGATGAACTCGTCCAGGCCGAAACGCAGCACGACGAACAGGATCTTGAGGATGCGCAACAGTCGCATGGTTTATTTTGCGCCGGAGAGGCGGGACAGACGTTGTTCCAGGCGGGCCACATCGTCGCGCAAGCGGTCCACCTGCTGCACGAAACCGGCCACGTGCTCCGGCTTGGCCAGCAGCGGGCGCTCCTCCGTCCAGTATTCGGCCAGAGTCTGCGACAAGCTCAGCGCTGTGTCCCGTACCTGGCGATGCTTGGCGGCGGCGAGCCGTACGATGCGCTCAGCCGCGATGTCGCCGGTGATGCGGCTGATGTCCTCGGCGGCATCCCAGCGCAGATTGCGGCTGAGATAGAAAATCTCGGCCAGCAGTGCAGCATCGCCGGATGTCTGGATCTGGCCGTAGGCACTCTCGTCCTGCAGTGCCAGCCGGGGGAGCAGCGAAGGCGGTACGACGCACACGGCATCGGCGCTGGTGTCGGTCGCCGCCACGCTCAGCAGGCCGTCCGGACCGACGGAGCAGGTGACGGAGAACGGCGCGATGCGGAACTGTGCCGTCTTGCCGACGAACCGGGCCAGTCGAGGCAACGCCCAGCCGCTGCCCGCAAGCAGATGGTTGAGCGTGGCGACGACGGGCTGGCCGAGCATCATCAGTTGACTTGCTGGATACCTGCCAACAGCCACATCGACTTGTCGTCGCGCAGGTTCTTCTGCACATGCCAGACCTCGTCGAAGTGCTCCGGCGCAGCGCCGTTCTCCGACAGCTGGCCGCTCAGGCGTACGCTGGCGATGGCGATGTTGCCTTCTTCCACGACCTCGATCAGCTCGGCATTGACGCTGCTCACATCGGTCTTTTGCGGCGTGTCGTCGCGCTCTTGCATCTGCATCGAGATCTCGGCGTACATCTCCGGCGTGGTGTACTCGCGGATGTCGTTCAGATCCTTGCGGTCATTGGCCGCTTGCAGGCGGATGAACGAAGTCTTGGCCGAGCGCAGGAATGCCTCGACGGGGAAACCCGCCGGGATGCTCGCTGCGGCAGCCACCGGTGCGGTGGAGGTGCCGGTGCCTTGCACCGGTTCCATCGCCGGGGGCGGCGAGTAGGGCGCGCCAGCGCCTGCGTACTGCATCGCCGGTTGCTGCTTCTTGCGGAACAGGGAGATCAGGAACATCACGGCCACGGCGGCGAGGATGGCCATCAGGATGCCGCCCATCGCACCGCCCATGCCGCTACCGGCGAACAGGGCGCCCAGACCTGCACCTATCGCCAAGCCAGCCAGTGGCCCCAGCCATTTGTTGCCCGCCGGGGCGGGGGCAGGGGCAGGTGTTGCCGCAGGAGCAGGAGCGGCTGCCGGAGGGCGCTGCATCTGTTGCTGGTTCATGGTGCGCTGTTTACCGATACTGCTACCGCCCCCGAAACGCTTGGCCTCCGCAGACGCGGCGAACAGGCAAAAACAAGTGAGAGTCAGGGTGAGCAGCTTCAAGAAACGTATCATGTATTCCTCTACAGGTGAATGAACAAACGGCGCGCAGTATAGCATCGCTGCGCCCGCCTGCTGAATGCGATGGGCGCGACTCTTGCAGACGGGTGGGGAGGGTCAGGCGCTGGTTTCGCTGTTGAGTTGCACCAGCAGCAGGTCGGCGGCCTGTTCCAGTTGGGCCACGCTGAGCGTGCCTATGCACATCTCGGCGACCTGTATGCCTTCCAGTACGGAAGGGCGTTCACTTTCGGAGATCTCCCATATCCCGGTGGTGTCGCCACGTTGCCGGACGTGGTGCAGCACGGCGATGGCGGCATCCAGGATGGGGATGGCTTGCGGGGTCTTGGTCTGGCCGAGCTCCAGCGCGTAGCGAACGACGGAGACCGCCGCCGCCAGTCGGCTGAACGCGACCACGGTGAATTTCCCGGCGCAGGCGGACTGATAGGGCAGATGCATGTCCATCGCATAGATGTCCTTCATTCCTTGCGTGACAGGGACTCGGATCCGGCTACGCTTCTTCATGATGACTTTCCGTGGTTGGGTGATGGACGGCAAAGCTATCGGCAGGCGCGGCATAAGCTTTAGCGGTTGGGAAGGGAGCGGCGCTGAAAAGCTCCAATGAGCTGTCGGTTGCCGGGTGCGTAAAGGACAGGCGGCATGCGTGCAGATACAGCCGTTCGGCTGCCCGCCCCTGATACAGCGTGTCGCCGATGATGGGGTGGCCGATGGCTTGCAGATGCACCCGCAATTGGTGGGTGCGTCCGGTGACCGGCTCCAGCTCGACATGGCTGAGATCCGCTTCCGGCTCGTAGTGTCCGGCTCGGTAGCGGGTGAGTGAGGGCTTGCCCAGCTCGGCATCGACCTTGTGCCGGGGCCGATTCGGCCAGTCTGCTGCGATCGGCAGGTCGATCGCGCCGTACCCTTCCAGACGGCCTTCCAGGACGGCAACGTAGCGCTTGTTGACCTGGCGTTCGGCGAACGCCCGGGACAAGGCCCGCTGGATCTCGATGTTGCGGGCGAACACCATCAGGCCCGAAGTTGCCATGTCCAGCCGGTGTACGACCAGAGCATCAGGGAAATCACGCCGCAAGCGGGTCAGCAGGCAATCCTGCTTGTCCTCACCCCGGCCAGGCACGGCCAGCAGCCCAGCCGGTTTGTTCACCACCAGCAAGGCATCATCCTGGTGGAGCAGGTCGAGGGGGCGCGCAGGCGGTGGGAGGTAGGTCGGTTGGGAGTCCACGCTGGGATGCGATCACATCAGGATCACGTCGTATTGTTCCTGGCAGTACAGTGTGTCGACCTGCAGCGATACCGACTTGCCGATGAAGTCGGAGAGTTGCGCCAGGCTTTGCGATTCCTCATCCAGGAACAGGTCGATGACTTGCTGCGAAGCCAGGATGCGGTACTCGCGGGCATTGAACTGGCGCGCCTCGCGCACGATTTCGCGCAGGATCTCGTAGCACACGGTCTGCGCGGTCTTCACCTCGCCGCGCCCCTGGCAGGTCGGGCAGGGCTCGCACAGCACATGGGCGAGGCTCTCGCGGGTGCGCTTGCGCGTCATCTCGACCAATCCCAGCGCGGAGAAGCCGTTCACCGTGATGCGGGTGTGGTCGCGTGCCAGGGTCTTCTTGAATTCGTCCAGCACGGCATCGCGGTGCTCCTGCGTGTCCATGTCGATGAAATCGCAGATGATGATGCCACCCAGGTTGCGCAGGCGTAGCTGGCGGGCGATCACCTGCGCGGCCTCCAGGTTGGTCTTGAAGATGGTGTCGTCGAAATTGCGGCCACCGACGAAGCCGCCGGTGTTCACATCCACCGTGGTCAGCGCCTCGGTCTGGTCGAAGATCAGGTAGCCGCCCGACTTCAGGTCCACGCGCCGCGACAAGGCGCGCTCGATCTCGGCCTCCACCGCATACAGATCGAACAGGGGGCGCTCGCCGGTGTAGTGCTCCAGTCTGGGCAAGGCATCGGCCATGTAATCCTGGGCGAAGGTCTGCATGCGCTGGTAGGTGCCGCGAGAGTCCACCAGAATGTGGGTGGTGTCTTCGCTGACGAAATCGCGCAATACCCGCAAGGCGAGGTCCAACTCCTGATACAGCAGGGCCGGGGCGGCGTGGCGCTTGGCATCGTCCTGCAACTTCTGCCACTGGCGCTCCAGATACTCCATGTCGGCCAGGAATTCCTTGTCCGAGGCCGATTCCGCCATGGTGCGGATGATGTAACCGCCGCTGTGTTGTGCCGGCAGCAGGCTGACCAGCTTGTTTCTCAGCATCTCGCGTTCGGTTTCATCCTCGATGCGCTGTGATACGCCGATGTGTGTCTCCTGCGGCAGGAATACCACCAGCCGTCCCGCGATGCTGATCTGGGTAGACAGCCGCGCGCCCTTGGTGCCGATGGGGTCCTTGATGACTTGCGCCAGGATGGATTGCCCCTCGAACAGCACCTTCTCGATCGGCTTGGCGGCATCGCCGTTGTTGCGGTTCTCCCAGATGTCGGCCACATGCAGGAAGGCCGAGCGCTCCAGCCCGATGTCGATGAAGGCCGACTGCATCCCCGGCAGCACGCGCTTGACCTTGCCCAGATAGACGTTGCCGACCAGTCCGCGCTGGCTGGCGCGCTCGATGTGCAACTCCTGCACCACGCCGAGCTGCATCACGGCGGCGCGCGTCTCCTGGGGGGTGATGTTGATGAGGATGTCGTTGTTCATGGCACCGGATACCCGAAGTGTTCCAGCAGCTCGGCGGTCTCGCACAGGGGCAGCCCCATCACGCCGGAATAGCTCCCGGCGATGTGGCGGATAAAGGTGGCCGCGTGCCCCTGGATGCCGTAGGCCCCCGCCTTGTCCAGCGACTCACCGGTCAGCAGATAGCGGCGGATGCGTTCCTCGTTTAACTCGACGAAAGTCACCCGGGTGGTGGACAGGCGCAGCTCGCATTGGCCATCGCGCGCCATCGCCACAGCGGTCAGCACCTGATGCTCGCGTCCGGACAGTTGCCGCAGGATGTCCGCTGCCGCGTCCCGGTCATGCGGTTTGCCGATGATCTGGCCGTCCAGCGTGACCGTGGTGTCGGCGGCCAGTACCGGGAACGGCGGCAGATTGCGCTGCTGCATGATCTTCCAGCCGGCGGCGGCCTTTTCGCGGCAAACCCGCTGCACGTAGGTCTCGGGCGATTCGTCGGGATGCGGCGTTTCGTCCACGTCAGGCAAGCGCCCCGAATCGCTGCGCAGCAACAGCGAGCCGAAGTTCACGCCGATCTGCTTGAGCAGTTCGCGGCGGCGCGGGCTTTGCGAGGCGAGGTAGATGCGATGTTGGGTCAGGCTCATGGTCGGCTCATTCGCGATGGTAGGGGTGATTGTGCATGAGACTCCACGCCCGGTACAACTGTTCGGCCAGCAGCACACGCACCATGGCGTGCGGCAAGGTCAGCGCGGACAGGGCCAGCAGCTTGTGTGCCGCCCGTTTCACCGTATCGTGCAGGCCGTCGGCTCCGCCGATGATGAAGGCCACATCGCGGCCTTCGCCCATCCAGCCAGTCATCTCGTCGGCCAGTTTGCGCGTGGTCCAGGCGGCACCGCGTTCGTCCAGGGCGCAGACCAGCGCTCCTTGCGGCAGGGCAGCCAGGATGCGGCCCGCTTCGGCCTCCATGATCTGCTCGGTGGTCTTGCCGGTGGTGCGTGGCTCGGGCTTGAGTTCGATGAGTTCGATTTTCGCCTCGCGCGGCATGCGTTTGGCGTATTCGGCATAGCCGTCGCTGATCCAGCCCGGCATCTTGTGGCCGACGGAAACGATCAGCAGCTTCACGTCAGGCGGCGCGCGGCTGGTGCTGTTCGCCCCACAGCTCTTCCAGGTTGTAATAGGCGCGCACGGCGGGCTGCATGACGTGGACGACGACATCGCCCAGGTCCACCAGCACCCATTCGCCCGCGCGTCCGCCCTCGACATCGCGCGGACGTTCACCCAGTGCCATCAGCGCCTCGACCACGTGGTCGGCCAGCGCCTTGGTCTGGCGGGTGGATTGGGCGCTGGCGATGACCATGCGCTCGAACAGGGAGCTGAGTCGGCTGGTGTCGAGCACGGTGATGTGCTCGCCCTTGATGTCCTCCAGTGCGGAGACGATGGCGGCGGTCTTTTGTTCTACGGTCAACATGCGGGATAAAGCTCGTGGGTGTGGATGTACCAGGCGACACTGTCCGGTACCAGATAGCGCAGATTCCTGTGCGTCGAGACCCGGCGGCGAATGTCGGTGGCCGAGATCTCCAGCAACGGCATGTCCAGCGCCACGATGGCTCCGGCGGCCTGCTCGTGCAGCTTCAGTGGTGCGGGTGCCAAACGGGCGAAGTATTCGAGGCGCAAGGCCTCATCCGCTTCCAGCATGGCGTTCCCCAGCGGCAAGCCGGGGCGTTGCATCACCACGATATGCGCCAGTTCGAACAAGCGTGTCCATTGGTGCCAGGTGTGCAGTTGCAAAAAGGCATCGCTGCCCAGCAGCAGGCAGATGGGCTGCTGCGCCCCCAGTTCATCGCGCAGCGATTCCAGAGTGTGTACGGAGTAGCACGGCCCGGCGCGGAAGATCTCGCGCTCGTCCAGCGTCAGCCCCGGATTACCCTGCAAGGCCAGTCGCACCATCTCCAGCCGTTGTTGCGGGGTAGAGAACGGCTTGCTGCGATGGGGGGGCGTACCGTTGGGGATGAACCTGACCTGACGCAGGTCGCACTGTTCCAGTGCTTCCAGCGCCAGGCGCAGATGGCCGTGGTGGATGGGGTCGAAGGTGCCGCCGAGTACGCCTATGGGCCGAATGAGTGCGGGTGGGTTCACGGCTCAGTCGGCCAGCAGACTTACAGCACCAGACGACGCACGTCGGACAGCACTTGCGCCAGCGCGGTGGTGAAGCGTGCGCCGGAGGCCCCGTCGATGACGCGGTGGTCGTAGGACAGCGACAGCGGCAGCATCAGGCGCGGCACGAACTCGCCGTCCTTCCAAACCGGCTTCATGCTGGAGCGCGATACACCCAGGATGGCGACTTCCGGCGCGTTGATGATAGGCGTGAACGCCGTACCGCCGATGCCGCCCAGGCTGGAAATGGAGAAACAGCCGCCCTGCATCTCGGCGGCGGACAGTTTCTTGTCGCGCGCGCGCTGGCTGATCTCGCCCAGTTCCTTGGCCAGCTGCACCAGGCCCTTTTGGTCCACGTCGCGGATCACCGGCACCATCAGGCCGTCCGGCGTATCGACCGCCACGCCGATGTGGTAATACTTCTTCAGGATCAGCTTTTCGCCGCTGGCATCCAGCGAGGCGTTGAACTCGGGGAACTTCTGCAAGGCCATGACCACAGCCTTGAGCAAGAACACCAGCGGGGTGATCTTGATGCCTTGCTTGACGTATTCCGCGCCGATCTCCTTGCGGAAGGCTTCCAGTTCGGTGATGTCGGCCTCGTCGAACTGCGTCACGTGCGGCAGCATCACCCAGTTGCGGTGCAGATTCGCGCCGGAGATCTTCTTGATGCGCGACAGCGGTTGGCTTTCGATTTCGCCGAACTTGGCGAAATCCACCACCGGCATGTCCAGCAACTGGATGCCGCCGACACCCGTTGCGGTGCCGCGCGGGGTGGCGAGCGCCGCCTTGACGTAGTTCTGCACGTCGTCCTTGGTGATGCGTCCCTTGGGTGCGCTGCCCTTGACCAGCGACAGGTCCACGCCCAGTTCGCGCGCGAAGCGGCGGATGGATGGGCTGGCGTGCGATTTTCCGACCGGGGCTGCGCTGGGTGCAGAGGCGACCGGTGCGGTGACTGGCGCTGCAGGTGCCGCGACCGGCGCTGGAGCCGCCGCCTGTACCGGGGCGGGCGTGGGTGCGGCGGGTGCCGGAGCGCTTGCTGCCGGTGCAGCGGCTGCACCGCTGGCTTCCAGTACTGCGATCAGCACGCCTTCCGACACCTTGTCGCCGACCTTGACCTTGAGTTCCTTCACCACGCCATCGAACGGCGCGGGCACGTCCATGGTGGCCTTGTCGGTTTCCAGCGTGATGAGGGTTTCTTCGGCCTTGATCGTGTCGCCCACCTTGACGGGCACTTCGATCACGGCGACATCCTTGAAGCCACCGATGTCCGGTACTACTACCTGTTGTTCTGCCATGTTCCTGTCCTCCGCTTAAACCGTTACCGGGTTCGGCTTGTCGGGGTTGATGTTATAGAGCGCGATGGCGCGGCTCACTTCGCTGGCGGGGATGGTGCCTTCGTCGGCCAGCGCTTTGAGGGCGGCGACCACGACATAGTGGCGATCCACCTCGAAGAAGTGGCGCAGTTTCTTGCGCGTGTCGGAGCGGCCAAAACCGTCGGTGCCCAGCACGGTGTACAGCGCGGGCACAAAGGCGCGAATCTGGTCGGCGTAGCTCTTGATGTAGTCGGTGGCGGCGATCACCGGGCCGTTGCGGTCGGCCAGGCACTGCTCGACATAGCTGATGCGCGGCTCGGTCTCGGGGTGCAGCATGTTCCAACGCTCGCAATCCAGACCTTCGCGGCGCAGCTCGTTGAAGCTGGTCACGCTCCACACGTCGGAAGTGATGCCGAAGTCCTGCGCCAGCAACTCGCCCGCCGCGATGACTTCACGCAGGATGGTGCCGCTGCCCAGCAGTTGCACTTGCGGCTTGCCGCCTTCGCCCGGTGCGCGCTTGCCTTCGCTGAACAGATACATGCCCTTGACGATGCCGTCTTCCGCCCCTACGGGCATGGCCGGATGGGTGTAGTTCTCGTTCATCACCGTGAGGTAATAGAACACGTCTTCCTGCTCCACATACATGCGGCGCATGCCGTCACGCACGATGACCGCCAGTTCGTAGGCGAAGGTCGGGTCGTAGGAAATGCAGTTGGGGATGGTGGCGGCCATCAGGTGGCTGTGGCCGTCCTGGTGTTGCAGGCCTTCGCCGTTCAGCGTGGTGCGGCCAGCCGTGCCGCCGACCATGAAGCCGCGCGCGCGCAGGTCGCCCGCCGCCCAGGCCATGTCGCCGATGCGCTGGAAGCCGAACATCGAGTAGTAGATGTAGAACGGGATCATCGCCACGCCGTGATTCGCATACGCCGTCGCGGCAGCGATCCAGTCGGCCATGCCGCCCGCTTCGTTGATGCCTTCCTGCAGGATCTGGCCGGTGCGGTCTTCCTTGTAGTACATCAGCTGATCGGCATCCTGCGGGGTGTAGAGCTGGCCCACTTGCGAGAAGATGCCGAGCTGGCGGAACATGCCTTCCATACCGAAGGTGCGCGATTCATCCGGCACGATGGGCACCACTTGCTTGCCGATCTGCTTGTCCTTGACCAGGCCGCTCAGCAGGCGCACGAAGGCCATGGTGGTGGAGATCTCACGGCCATCGGTACCCTTCAGCAGGCCGTCGAATGCCTCGCTGGCCGGCATCGGCAGCGGACTGGCCACCGGGCGACGGGCGGGCACTGCGCCCATCACGGCGTTGCGTTCGCGCAGATATTTGGCTTCCAGGCTGTCTTCCGCCGGGCGCACGAAGGGGATGCTGGTCAGCTGCTCGTCGGTGACCGGGATGTTGAAACGGTCACGGAAGGCGCGCAGCGACTCTCCATCCATTTTCTTCTGCTGGTGGGTCGGGTTTTGCGCCTCACCGGAGGAACCCATGCCGTAGCCCTTCACCGTCTTGGCCAGGATCACGGTCGGTTTGCCGTTGCTCTTGCTGGCTTCCGCGTAGGCCGCGAACACCTTGTGCGGATCATGGCCGCCTCGGTTCAAGCGCCAGATCTCGTCGTCGGACATGTCCGCGACCAGCTCCAGCAGCTCGGGATACTTGCCGAAGAAATACTTGCGTACGTAAGCGCCGTCCTTGGATTTGTAGGTCTGGTACTCGCCGTCCACCACTTCCTGCATGCGCTTGAGCAGCAGGCCGCTCTTGTCCTTGGCCAGCAGGCGGTCCCACTTGCCGCCCCAGATCACCTTGATGACGTTCCAGCCCGCGCCACGGAACACGCCTTCCAGCTCCTGGATGATCTTGCCGTTGCCGCGCACCGGGCCGTCCAGACGCTGCAAGTTGCAGTTGATGACGAAGATCAGGTTGTCCAGCTTTTCGCGTCCGGCCATGGAGATTGCGCCCAGCGATTCCGGCTCGTCGGTCTCGCCGTCGCCGAGGAAGGCCCAGACCTTGCGGCCATCGGTGCTGGCCAGGCCGCGATGTTGCAGGTAACGCATGAAGCGCGCCTGGTAGATCGCCATCAAGGGGCCGAGGCCCATGGACACGGTGGGGAACTGCCAGAAGTCCGGCATCAACCAGGGGTGCGGGTAGGAAGACAGGCCGCCGCCGTCCACTTCCTGGCGGAACTTGCGCAACTGCTCTTCGCTGATGCGGCCTTCGAGGAAGGCACGCGCGTACATGCCGGGCGAGGAGTGCCCCTGGAAATACACCAGGTCGCCGCCGTGGGTGTCGGTCTTGCCGTGGAAGAAATGGTTGAAGCCGACATCGTACAAGGTAGCCGCCGAAGCGAAGCTGGCGATGTGGCCGCCCAGTTCGGAAGATTCCTTGTTGGCGTTCAGGATGATGGCCATCGCGTTCCAGCGCATCAGCGCGCGGATGCGGTGTTCCAGCTCATGGTTGCCGGTGGAACGCTGCTCGCGGCTGACCGGGATGGTGTTGACGTAAGGCGTGGTGTCGCTGATCGGCATGTCGTCGCCCGCTAAGCGGGCGTGGTCGATCAGTTGGTCCAGCAGGAAGTGGGCACGCTCGGAGCCCTCGTTCTCCAGTACGGAACGGAGTGCGTCCAGCCACTCCTGGGTTTCCTGTGGATCGAGGTCTACAGTCTGCGGTTGTTGTGTCGACATCTTCATTTTCTCCAATACACTTGCCTATGCGCCTGCCCGTAGGGCGACGCAATCAATAATCTCGTTTTCGGTGACCAGACAGTCCACTTTGCGATCCGTCGGTTCCTGCGGAATGTTCTCCACAACTTGCAACGAAAACGCGGCGGCGACCAATGCCGGTCGATGTTTCAATCGTGCCAGCAGCTTGTCGTAGAACCCGCCGCCGTAGCCCAGTCTCGAACCGTCACGCCCGAATGCCACCCCGGGTAGCAGGATGAGATCGATCTCATCCAGATCGGCGAGCGCGCAATGCGCCGGGATCGGTTCGCGGATGCCATAGCTGCCGGGCCTTATCTGGGTCTCCAGATCATCCACACGATATACGTCGAGTTGTCGCGTGGTCCGATTCACGTACGGCAAAAGCAACTGCTTGCCATCCGCCAGTACCTGTCGCACACAGTCGTCGCTCTCGAACTCAGCACCAAAACTCATCAGGCCCAACACCGATCTTGCCCTGACGAAGTCGGGTAGTTTGGTGAATTTCCTTGTTATTTCAGTGCTATATCGCTTTCTATCCTGTAAGGAAAGCGCTTCGCGCCCGGCGATTATACGTTGCCTGAGGCCCTGCTTCATAGTCTGCATGGTCATGGTCGTGCTGCTGCTCGCGCCCAAACCTGCAAACTGTCGACATCTTCCAATATCTCGGCGGGAACTTCGCGGTAATTCTGCAGAGCCTGTTTGGGGGACGGAGCGAACACTTCGGCGTGATGCTTCAAGTACTCGGCCAGGGTCTCGGGGTGCGTCTTGAAATACAGGCGACCGTCGAAGACGATGCCGAAGAACGCTGCGCCCGAATACAGGCCATAGCCACCGAACATGCGTTTGCTGCGCAACTCAGGCAGGCCGGCGAGCTGCTCCAGAACAAAGGGAAGGAAGGAGTCGGCGGGCATGACTCGGGGCTAGCCCAGGAACAGGCGGTAGGCCGGATTCTCGCTCTCGTCCCAATATGGGTAGCCAAGGCCGTCGAGGAAGGCGCGCAGGGCATCCTTGTCGTGGTGCGGAACCTGCATGCCGACCAGCACACGACCGTAGTCTGCGCCATGGTTGCGGTAGTGGAACAAGCTGATGTTCCAGTTGTGGCTCATGCGATTGAGGAAGTTCATCAGCGCGCCGGGACGCTCCGGGAATTCGAAGCGGAACAGGATCTCGTCGCTGACCCCCGCCGAATGGCCGCCGACCAGATGGCGCAGGTGGAGTTTGGCCATCTCATTGTCGGTCAGGTCGAGCGCACGCAGCTGGTTCTGTTGCAGCGTGGCGACCAGTTTTGCGGTCTCGGCAGGGTCTTTCACCTGTACGCCGACGAACACCTGCGCCGCTTTCGGGTCGGCGTAGCGGTAGTTGAATTCGGTGATGTTACGATTGCCCAGCAGTGCGCAGAACTTGCGGAAGCTGCCTGGTGTTTCGGGGATGGTCACGGCGAGGATGGCCTCGCGTTTCTCGCCGATCTCGGCACGTTCCGCGACGAAACGCAGGCGATCAAAGTTCATGTTGGCACCACAAGCGACAGGGATCAGCGTCTTGCCTTTGAGTTTCTCGCGCTTGGCATACAGCTTCGCTCCCGCCACGGCGAGCGCACCTGCCGGCTCCAGGATGGAGCGCGTGTCCTGAAACACGTCCTTGATGGCGGCACACACGGCATCGGTGTCCACGCGCACGATCTCGTCCACGTAATGCTGGCAGACGCGGAACGTCTCCTCGCCCACCAGCTTGACTGCGGTTCCGTCCGAGAACAGGCCGACATCGTTGAGCTGGACACGCTGCCCGGCCTGAAGCGACTGGAACATGGCATCGGAATCATTGGTCTGCACGCCGATCACCTTGATGTCAGGGCGTACCTGTTTGACGTAGGCGGCCACCCCGGCGATCAGCCCGCCGCCACCGATGGCGCAGAAGATGGCGTGGACCGGGGCCTGATGCTGGCGCAGGATTTCCATGCCGATGGTGCCCTGGCCGGCAATCACATCGGGATCGTCGAAGGGGTGGACGAAGGTCAGCTGTTGTTCCTTTTCGAGTGCCAGTGCGTGACCGTAGGCATCGCTATAACTGTCGCCGAACAGCACGATCTCCACCGCACCCTGCCCGAAATGGCGCACGGCCTCGATCTTGAGTTGCGGTGTGGTAGTGGGCATCACGATGATGGCCTTGCAGCCGAGCCGATGTGCTGACAGCGCCACGCCTTGCGCATGGTTGCCCGCCGAAGCTGCGATGACACCGCGCTGAAGCTGTGCTGCGGTGAGTTGCGCCATTTTGTTGTACGCCCCACGCAGCTTGAACGAGAACACCGGTTGCATGTCCTCACGCTTGAACAGCACGGTGTTGCCGATACGGGCGGACAGATTGGGGGCGGCTTCCAGCGGGGTTTCGACTGCTACGTCGTAGACGCGGGCGGTGAGGATGCGTTTCAGGTAGTCTTGCATGGTTCGACGATGGTGACCGGATTGGCCGCAAGATTAGCAGGAATTGCTGCCTCCCCCAAGAATTTCGGGTATTCCACGGTTCCTAAAGTCGGTGATTCCTGCAATAATCCGAGCACAAATCATAAAGACAGCAAGGGATGATCCATGACTCAAGACGAATTGAAACAAGCCGTAGCCAAAGCGGCCATCGCATATGTTCCCAATGACTGCATCGTGGGCGTGGGTACGGGTTCCACGGCCAATTTCTTCATCGATGAATTGGGCAAAATCAAGCACAAGATCCGTGGCGCGGTCGCTAGCTCGGAAGCCTCGGCCAAGCGCTTGCAAGGTCACGGTATCGAAGTCGTTTCCCTGAACGATGCCGGTGAGTTGCCCGTGTATGTGGACGGTGCCGACGAGATCACCCGTCATATGCACATGACCAAGGGCGGTGGCGGTGCGTTGACGCGCGAGAAGATCGTGGCGGCGGCCAGCAAGAAGTTCATCTGCGTGTGCGATGCCAGCAAGCTGGTGGACGTGCTGGGCAAGTTCCCGCTGCCGGTGGAAGTGATCCCGATGGCGCGCAGCTACGTGGCGCGTGAGTTGGTACGCATGGGCGGACAACCGCAGTTGCGGGCCGGGTTCACCACCGACAACGGCAATCTGATCCTGGATGTCCATGGCCTGAGCATCCTGAACCCGGTGGAGTTGGAGACGGCGATCAATCACCTGCCGGGTGTGGTGACCAACGGCCTGTTCGCCCGCCGTCCCGCCGATGTGCTGTTGTTGGGCACCGCCGAGGGTGTCAAGACGATGACCGCTTGAGCGTCACGAAAACTTCATCTTGCAGCCATACACTTGCCGATTCGATCGGAAGTCTTGAGGAACACCATGATTAACAACGAACATACCTCGAAACAGTTTGATGCCGAACTAGAAGCGGTGCGCGCCCGCGTACTGCAGATGGGAGGATTGGTAGAGAACCAGATCCGGCTGGCCGTCGAGGCCCTGACCAATGGCGATGTCGACCTGATGAACCGAGTGGTAGCCGATGACCACCGCGTCAACGCGATGGAGGTCGAGATCGACGAGACCTGCAGTCAGATCATCGCCCGCCGCCAGCCTGCCGCTGGCGATCTGCGCATGGTGATGACCGTCATCAAGACCATCACCGATCTGGAGCGCATCGGCGACGAGGCGGAGAAGATCGCCCGCATGGCCAAACTGCTGTCGCAGCGCGAGCGCCTGAACCTGCCGCGCTACAACGAGATCAAGCATGCCGCCGAGATTGCGCTGGACATGCTGCGCAAATCGCTGGATGCCTTCGCCCGACTCGATCTGCATACCGCCGCCCAAGTGGTGCGTCAGGATGAGCAGGTGGATGAAGAGTTCCGCGCCATCATGCGCTACCTCATCACCTTCATGATGGAAGACCCGCGCACCATCTCCACCTCGCTGGAGATCCTGTTCGTCGCCAAGGCCATCGAACGCATCGGCGACCATGCCAAGAACATGTCCGAATACGTGGTCTATATGGTCAAGGGGCGCGACGTGCGCCACGTCACTGTGGAAGAGATCGAGCGCGAAGCTGCCGCCAGTTGAACGGGGCGGTAGCGTGTGCAACAGTCCGGTCCTGGCCGCGATCGATCTCGGTTCCAATAGCTTTCGACTGCAATTCGCCCGCGTCGAACATGGCCAGCTGGCACTGATCGACGGCCTGCGCGAACCCGTCCGTCTGGCAGGTGGGCTGGATGCCGATGGAAATCTTGGAGCCGCTGCCCGTGACCGTGCGCTCGCCTGCCTGAACCGCTTCCGTGAACTGCTGCACCAGATGGCACCCAGCGCGGTGCGTGTGGTCGCCACCAACACCTTGCGCATCGCCAGAAACTCCGCCGAATTCCTGCCTCAGGCCGAAGCTGCGTTGGGCTTGCCCATCGAGATCATTGCGGGGCCGGAGGAGGCTAGGCTGATCTACCTCGGCGTGGCACACAGCTTGCCGGACACCTCCGAGAGGCGTTTGGTCATGGACATCGGCGGCGGTTCGACGGAGCTCATCCTCGGCAGCGGCTTCAGCACTCATCGCCTGGATAGCCTGCAGTTGGGCTGTGTCGGCTACAGCCGCCGCTTCTTCCCCGAGGGGCGCATCACTGCCGCCGCACTGGCAAACGCCGTCAGCGCGGCCAGCGCAGTCTTGGCATCGGTCAGCGATGACTTCGCCCGCGCGAACTGGGATGTCGCCTACGGTTCGGCAGGCACCGCCTGTGTGGTCAGCCAGATCCTCAAACTCAACGGCTATAGTGACGGCGATCTGACCCGCGTCGCACTGGATGCGCTGTACGCACGCCTGATCGAGCTTGGCGATGCGTCCAGGCTAGACCTTACCGGGATCAAGCCGGATCGCATCCCGGTCCTGCCTGGCGGATTCGCCATCCTGTACGCCGTGTTCCAGACCTTGGGCATAGAACATATGTGCGCCGCCGAGAGCGCCTTGCGCGAGGGTGTATTGCAGGATCTGCTGAATGCATCGGGCTTGCGCAGCGAACGGGAGGAAACTCGTTGACATCCTCCGTCGTGCTCTTTAGGATGCGCAGCACGTTCGTTCTGTGAGGGTTCCTCGTGACTGATTTCGACACATCCGCAGCAAACAGCAAAGACGCTGAATATCTGGCCAGATTGCAGGACTACTATGCGGACTGGAAGAGCATCCCTTCTTACGCCAAGTTGTGCGAGATATTCGGCATCGCCTCCAAATCCTGGGTCAAGACGATACTGGAGCGGCTGGGTAAAGAGCACCTCATCGAACGAACCCCCGATGGAGTCTGGGTGCCGACCCGCTTGTTCTTTGCCCGTCCGCTGGCCGAATCCACCGTGCAGGCCGGTATGCCGGTGGCGGTGATGGCGACCCAGGCAGACTATATGGTCATCGACGAGATGTTGATCGAAGTGCCATCCAAGACCATCCTGATCACGGTCAAGGGCGATTCGATGATCGGGGCAGGCATCCACGAGGGAGATGTCGCCGTCGTCGAGAAGCGGCCCATCGCTAACATCGGAGAAATTGTCGTGGCCGTCGTCGATAACGACTACACCCTCAAGACGCTGGACAAGGAAGATGGGGAATTCGTCCTGCGCCCTGCCAACCCGGACTTCCCCGTGATCCGCCCGCACGGCTCGCTGGAAATCTTCGGTGTGCTGATCGGCCTGGTGCGCAAATACCGGCACTAGCTGCTGCCAGGTGGCCGGAGCTTACGGCAGCTACTTTCTCGGCTGGGCCTCTCCCGCAGGCCTGGTCATTCACATCGATCTTGCCCGAGCATTGCAACTCGGTGGTCCATTTCGTCGCCGAGTGATTGACCGCCTTCAAACACTGTGCCTTTCCCGATATGCGAAAAACTGCAGCAGTCTTCGGCAAGCTTGGATGTAACTTTAACTATGTATTTTTGGTACTTATATTTGCTTATTATCAGGAGGGTGATTTGTGTATATTTATTGCAAATTCAACTTTCTGCGATAAAAGCCGACAGGCTAGGCTAGAATCCGCGAGCCGAAGATCAGGTGTCGCGGCGCTCGGAGGGATGGATTATGAACAAGAAGTATCGAGTCTTGCTGGTGGATGACCATGTGCTGTTCAGGGAGGGCATGCGGGCGTTGCTTTCGCAAGAGTCGGATGTGGAAGTGGTGGGCGAGTCGGGTGAGGGGCGCGAGGCTCTGGAGCAGATCGAGAGTCTTCAGCCAGACCTGGTCCTGTTGGATCTCGCCATGCCCGGTATCAGCGGGATAGAAGTGATACGCAACGTCAGGCGCAGCAACCTACAGGTGCGCATCATCGCCCTGACCGTGCATAAGTCGGACGAATATATCCATGAGAGTCTGCGTGCCGGTGCCAATGGCTACCTGCTCAAAGAGTCGACCCATAATGAATTGCGCATCGCGATACGCAATGTGCTGCAGGGCAAGATGTACCTGAGTCCGGAAGTATCCGAGAAGGTTATCAACGGATATCTTGGTCAGGAGGGGGCGTACGGTGCCGGCCATTCTCGCGACACGCTCACCGCGCGTGAGCGCGAAGTGCTGAAGCTGATCGCTGAAAGTAACACCAACAAGAAGATCTCCGAGTGTCTGGGTATCAGCGTCAAGACGGTCGAGAAGCACCGGGCCAATCTGATGAGGAAGTTGGGTATGCGCAACGCTGCCGCGTTGACCGCTTATGCCATCGAGAAGGGCTTGGTGGTGCTGTAAGCGCTGACGATGAAATTCGAGCTCAAAGTTCTCAAGGGCAGCGAGAAGATCGGCTTGATCGCACTGGATGCGATGGACGCGGCGGATGCCCGTCTGCAGGCCAGAAATCAGGGCTACACGGTACTCAGCGCACGTCCGACGGGCTCTTTGGCGACACGCATCACCTCCGGGCGGAGCAACTTTCCGCTGGTGCTGTTCAGTCAGGAACTGCTCTCCTTGTTGACCGCAGGCCTGAGCCTGATCGAGGCGCTGGAAGCCTTGGCCGAGAAAGAGCGGCATGCCGACATCAAGAAGGTCTATGACGGCATCGTGGCGCGCCTGTACGAGGGGCAGACCTTTTCCTCAGCTCTGAATGAGCTGCCCGGCATTTTCCCGCCGTTGTACATCGCCACAGTGCGCGCCAGCGAGAAGACCGGCGGTATGACCGAGGCGCTTGCGCGCTTCGTCACTTACCAGTTGCAACTCGATCTGGTCCGCAAGAAGATCGTCAGCGCGTCAATCTACCCGGCACTGCTGCTGGGGGTGGGCGGGTTGGTCGTGGTCTTTCTGATGGGCTATGTCGTGCCCAAGTTCTCTGCCGTGTATGAGGGCAGCAACACCGAGTTGCCGTGGATGTCCAGCTTGTTGTTGCAGTGGGGAACGTTACTGGAGGCGCATGGCATGACCATGTTGCTGTTGCTGTTGTCCGTGGTGGCACTCGTTGCTTACACGTTGACCCGACCATCAGTACGGGAACGACTCCTGCTGCAACTATGGCGCATCCCCGCTCTGGGCGAACGCATGCACATTTATCAGCTCGCTCGTTTCTACCGTACTCTGGCCATGCTGCTCAAGGGCGGCACACCCATCGTCAATGCGCTGGGCATGGTCTCGGGTTTGCTGCAACCCAGTTTGCGGGCCTGCCTGGAACAGGCTACCACCAGCATACGCGAGGGGAATTCGATCTCGCATGCGATGGAAAGGAACGAGCTGACCACGCCGGTGGCATTGCGCATGCTGCGCGTGGGCGAGCGCACCGGCAATATGGGCGAAATGATGGAACGCATCGCTGCCTTTTACGATGAAGAGATGGCGCGCTGGGTGGAGTGGTTCACCAAGCTGTTCGAGCCTATCCTGATGGCGTTGATCGGCGTAGTGATCGGGGCCATCGTGATCCTGATGTACATGCCCGTGTTCGATCTTGCCGGGAACATCCAGTGACCTCAGGGCAGCCCGGTGTTTTCTATTGGCACTCCGCGGAGTAGGCTTTACAATCGCACCGCTCCACAGTTCTTACACATACCATGAACATCGCCTCAGGGATTTGCAGATGCTGAACCAGATCAAGCGCAGTGAACAACGTACCACGCTCAAACAACAACCCAAGGGGAAGTTCTGGCTGTTGTCCGATGAGGGCTGCTCCGATGTGATCTCGGTTCGGGACATCTCGCCGGCAGGCATCAGTCTGCAAGTCGATCGCTTCATCGACAAGGTTTCCAACGTGCGCGTGAAATATCAGAACGAAGTGGTGGACATGCTCGTCAATGGCATCGTGGTATGGAACAGCCCGGGTGGAGCCGATGCCGCAACAAACCCGGCGGCGCGAAACGATCAGTCATGCACTGTGGGTATCAACTTGCTCGGTCCCAACCTGCTGTATACCTTCATGTAAGCGAATGAACGGCGGCCCTCGCCGCCGTGCCTCATGGCGCGAGCCATTCAGAGTCTGCCACTACGCCTTTCCCCGCCGACAGGTCAAAACGCACGATGTAGCCGCCCTTGGAAGCGAAGCGCTGTCCTTGGGCCAGACTCAAATGCGGATAGCTGGTTGTTCCCCTAGGCGTGCCTGTGCGGTTGGTGCTGGCCTCCATCGCGACCAGATCGCGTGTGTCGCTCATCGAACGTCTTGAGGGATAGTGACTCCCCAAGTCACCTGCGCGGCCAAGCACGGCGCGTTCCCGCGCTTCCTGCTCCGCCTTGCCCGCCTCACGCTGGCCGAGCATGCTCTCTGCTCGTTCCAGCAGGTAATCCCGATACACGTTGTCCAGCATCTCGGCCAGCGTGTCGGTCAGGAAGTTGACGGCAAAATACGCTTCGGATTGCAGCACCTCGTCAACCAGAGGCAGCTTGCGTAATCTCATCCAGCTGTGGAAGTAAGCCAATCCGGTTCGCCGGTCTTGCGGCAGGGCGTAGGGGTAGAGCAGACGAGCCTGGCGTTTCCACAAGGGGGGCACAGGAGCGTTCTCCGCCCCGGCCAGGGTCGCCGAGAAGTAACTTGCGCCGACTGGCAGCATCGAGCTTAGCGTCGCCACGTCGGGAGCCTTGAGCCAGTACACTACACTGTCCTTGCTGCCTACCCCCGCCAGCGCCTTGCGCAGGCTGCCATCGCCATGCTCCGCGAGTGCCCGGTCTTCCACCTGTATGCCTGAGGCGGCCAGGCGATGCGCAAGCATCTGCTCCGCAACTTGTCCGACCTGCGCTGTGCGAAATACTTGAATCACCCGGGCTGGCTTCTTCTGCTGAGCGCCGAGGTGCTGCGCCAGCAGATCGGCCTCCAGCGCCAACCCACGGGAGAAATATATCGAATAAGGCGAGCCGTCCTGTTCCGGCAGTGGCACGCTGGGGAACCAGCAGGGGAGCTTTTCCTGTTGGCAGAAGTGGTGCACCGGTGCCCAGGTGTCGTCCGAGATACCCGAGATCAGGGCGAACACCGGATGTGCCCGGTAATGTTCCGCCAGCTGTGCCGCCCAGGTGTCCGCTGTCCCGGTCAGCTGCCATACATCCAGTTCCCAGGTGCGCTCGGTCCCCAGCACCAGCTCCGCCGATGTCACCATGTGCCGCCGACCACCGGCGCGGCTGGCCACCACGGTGCTGGCGTTCTTCTGGACGAACGCTGAACGTAGCACGTCGAGCAGGGCCTGTCGCCGTTCCGGTGTTACCTCCGGGGTGATGACGGTGGCGAAACGTATGCTGCTGGCGCTGACTCCGGGCGACCATGCGGAGGAAAGTTGCCGCAGGTAGGCCTCCAATGCCTGCATGTCGCGGTCACTCAGATGGAAGCGGGGCATGACCACATTCAGTTCGCGCCCGTCGCTGCCGACCCCGTTCTTCACCGCCAACGCGAGAGACTCCGAGGTGTAAGGCGTGTGGGATTGGTTGAAACTCTTGCGGCGACGCTGATCCAGCGTGGCCAGATTCTGCCCTTCCTGATCGAACAGGAAGTGTCCGCTGATGGGCGGCACCAACAGCGTCCCTTCGACTGCTCCCATGCCGCTGCGGCGGTGGCAGTTGGCACACGCGGCCTGAGCGCCGGAAACCGCCGTGCCGCCTGCGCGCTCAGCTTCCAGGGCCGCGCCCGAGGAGAGTCTGCCTTCGAGGTAGATCCGTCGCCCGATCTCGACCTCATCCCCGTCCCCGGCCCAAGTGGTCGGTGCGCCGAGCACCAGCGTGAACAAGGTCAGGGCGGAGACGCAGAGTCGTTGCATATGCGTGCGCGCTACCGGGAAGGCTGGGGAGGCGCAGCGCGCAGGCAGAAACTCCTGTCCCCCGTTGCCGGGAGCACCCTGAACTCGGAGTATGCCTGTAGCGACTTACCATCGCCTGCCGGGCTGTTCGCCCAGCCCCAGGGCGACAGATCGGTGCGGTCGGCCACGACGGACAGCCAGTATCGGGTGTCGGCGGCCAGCGCCAGCGGGCGCCCCAGTTCCACCGAAAAGTCCGACAGTTTCATCCCCGCAGGCTGTTCGTGCGCATGCCCGCTCACTCGTATCACTTCCAGCGGATTGCGCACGTCCGGCCCGGCGAATGCGTCATTGGTGGCGGGGTACAAGGTGAGCGTGAAGCCCGCAAGTGACGCGTCTGCCGCACTGCCGCGCCAGCAGATATGAGAGATCTGCGCCGGTGCGTTGAGCTGGAAGCTATCGAACGCTTGCACATCCTGATCGCTTCCCTCGCCGCCGATCAGGCGGTTGGAGTTGACCAGTTGCGTGTCCGGCAAGGCCACAGGGGCCTGTACATAACCGTTGGGCAAGGGCGTGGCCGTTGCGCAGCCGGTGATGCCGCTGACCCATGCCGCAAGTATCCCTATCCCTAGGCTTCGCTCCAGTCTGCGCATGATCGTCTCTCCGTGTGTCACTGCTTGATGGCAAGCAACTCTACATCGAACTGCAGTGTTTCGTTGGGGCCGATCTCGGTGCCTACGCCGCGTTCGCCGTAAGCCAGTTTTGCGGGGATGAAGATCTGCCATCTGGATCCTTCGGGCATCAGCTTGAGCGCTTCCTTCCACCCCGTGATCAGGGCCGAGAGCTTGAGCGTTGCGGGGTGGCCGGCTTCGGTAGCATCGAATTCCGTGCCATCGAGCAGCGTGCCGCGATAGTTGCACTCGATCAGATCGGCTTCGGTCGGCTTGCGGCCAGTGCCAGCCTTCAATATCCGGTATTGCAGTCCACTGGGCAGTGCCACCACATCCTTCTCGGCCTTGTTCTTCTCCAGGAAGGCTTCCTCGCGCTTGCGGTTCTCCTCCTGCGCTACGCGGCGGTCCTTCTGCATCCGCTGCCTTACTTCGCTCTGATAGGCGTTCATCAGCTTGCGCAGATCCTTTTCCGGGATCAGCAATGGTTTGCCGCTCATGCCGTCCTTCAGTCCGCGCACCAGCAAATCCATGTCCATGTCACTGCCTTGCTTCTTCAGGTTGCGCGCCACGCTGACACCGATGCCATAGCTCAACATCTCCTGCTGTGTCTTGAACTTGACCTGTTCCGCCAGTGCCGTCTGCATGGTCGCCGCGATGAGCAGGCCAGACACAATCATCCTTGATGACATTCTCGCTCCTTAAAAAGAATGCTGCCAGAGTCTCCCGCCCGGAATCATACCCGTTGCTTGAAACTGCTGGCAGCGTTCAACTGCTGTGGCCCCTGATGGGCAAACCTCCCAGATCAGGGGCTCTGGACTTACTGCGCTATTACGGTGTTGGATGGGCCGGCATAAGCGGAGTTACCTGCGCCACCTGTTGCCATCACTTGATAGCGGTAACTTGTACCTGCGGTGAGGCGGGTATTGGTGAACGTGGTCACATTGGCTGCTGTCGTGCCCACATTGGCCCAAGCTCCCCACGTACCTGCTCTGCTCATCGTGCTGCGCTGGATGGTGAAGCCGGATTCGTTGTTGGCATTATCCGTCCAGGTGACCGTCGCGGTACGCGAACCCACCGCCCCGACAGCAGCGGCTACGTTGCTGGGTGCAGCCGGAGGCGTCATGTTCAGGTCTACCGGGCCCGCCACTGCCGAGGTTGCCGTGACACCGAACGCGGTAGCGGTGGCCTTCACCTGGAAGCTGTAGGTGTTGCCTGCTACCACCGCTGCGGTGTACGTCACCGTACGCGCCACGGCTGTGCGTTGAGCATTCGAACTTGCTACGGTCGCCAAAGTCACGAACGGAGCGCCGTTGGTCGAAGCTTCGACTATGTAGGCATTCTCGTTGTTGGCGTTATCCACCCAGCTCAGCGTCGCACTGGTGGCCGTGGCCGGAGCAGCGCTCAGGTTGGTCGGAGCGGCCAACGCACCCGGACCGGTCAGATCCGCTGTCACCGTAGCCGGAGCCGAGGCGAAGGTCGAAGCCCCGCTGACCACGATCGCCACCACCTGGAAGCTGTAGACGCTGCCCGGTGTGGTCGCTGCGGCGTAGGTCATGCCGCGTGCGGTCTGAGTACGCTGGCGAGTCGAGCTGTTCAGCGTGGTCAGCAGGGTGTAGGCACCGCCGTTCACCGATGCCCAGACCTGATGCGCGGTCTCGTTGTTGGCCATGTCGTTCCAGGCCAGGGCCACCGAGGTGCCTGCTGCGTTCGGCGTGGCGGTGAGCGCTGACGGGGCTGTCACCACCAGCGGCATGGTCACGGCTGTTGCCGACATGGCCCAAGTGCTGGAGCCTGCCGCATTCACCGCCTTCACGCGGTAGCAATAGGAGGCGCCGGCTGCCGTTGTCGCATCGGTCGTGCCGGTGCTGCCGGCTGCCAGCGTGACGAGTGCCGCCCAGGTTCCTGCGGCATCACAAGCGGCACCTGCTGTGCTCAACTGGCGCTCTACCACGTAGCTGGATTCGTTGAAGGCTACATCGGTCCAGCTCAAGGTCGCCTGAACGCCCGCTCCGGCGGCACCGCCCAGTACGGTCAGTCCGGTCGGGGCCAGAGGCACGGAGAACGGCGTGGTCAGTGTCACCTGGTTCGACGCGACAGCTCCCGCCGGGTTGACGGCCTTGACCAGATAGCTGTAAGCCGTGTTCTCGGTGACGGTGTTGTCCACGTAGGTCACGGCGTTCACGCCCAGTGTCGTCAGCAGTGCGCCATTGCGCCAGACTTCGTAGCTGGTCTCGTTGCCTGCGTTATCTGCCCAGTTCAGGGTGACCTGATTGAATGCGACCGGAGCTGCCACCAGATTGCCTGGCGCAGCCGGTGGGGCATACGAGGTATGCACCGAGATCACGCCGGACGACGCGAAGCCAGCCGGATTGACCGCCCGCACCTCGTAGGTGTAGGTCGTGTTCTGGGTCAGTGCCGTATCCGCGAACGTAGCGCTATCGGCAGCCAGTGTGGTGAGCAGCACGCCGTTGCGCCATACCTCGTAGCTGGTCTCATTGCCCGCGTTGTCTTGCCAGGTCAGGGTGATCTGGTCAGCCGTGACGCTGGATGCGGTCAACAGAGTCGGAGCCAGTGGCATCGCATAGGGCGTTGCGACCGAGATCGTACCGGAAGAGGCGGAGCCCGTCGGATTGACTGCCCTAACCTCATAGCTGTAGGTAGTGTTGCCGGTGACGGTATTGTCGGTGTAGCTGGTTGCGCCTGCCGCCAACACGCCGATCAGCGCACCATCGCGCAGCACTTCGTACGACTTCTCGTTGCTGGCATTGTCCGTCCACGTCAAGGTGACATGGCTGGCCGTCACCGGGTTGGCCATCAGATTGCTGGGGGCCAGCGGTGGCGTCATCGGGACGGAGGAGTTGACGATGTTCGAAGGCAGGGACGTGCCCGCTACGTTATACGCCAGGACCTGATAGGCATAAGTGTCTCCCATCACTCGATTCTGGTCGGTCCAGCTGGTCAGGTTGGCTGCGACCTTGGCGACCTCGGCAAATGCGCCGATCACATCCGCCACGACGGGGGCGCGTTGAACGATGAAACCGATCTCGTTCTTGGCATTCCCGGCGGTGGCTACGCTGGCGGCATCGAACCCGCCCAAGGGGGTTGGATCGCCCCAGACCAGGGTTCCTGCAGCATCGACGCTCAAGCTGCCGGGGGCATCGGGCACCACCACGGTCGGCTTGAACACTACCGGACGCATGAAATCGTTCTCCTCGTGACCGAGGATGTGGCAGTGCCACACGTACTCGTTGTCATAGTTCGCGATGGCGTTGGCGACGACCTTGGGCGCGTTGGTCAGCGGGTTGATCTGGGTGAAGCCCAGCGTCGAACCCAGCGGTTGCGAAGGGTCCATCGGACGAATACTTTGCGGAAGACCGAACGGCACTTGCGGGCGCTTGGCCTTCAGCGCGACCACGATGTCTTCCAGCGGATTCATCGTGACGGTCTCTTTCCAGCCCAGCTCGTTCGGGAAGGGCGGTTTGACCGTGCCGTCCCAGCCTATGCGGTTGATCACCTGCACGTTCACCAAGTGGAAGTGGACCGGGTGCGAGTCCACGCCGTTGTGGGTGATCTTCCAGATCTGGGTCTCGCCATCGGCTACGGTCTCGGTGGCCGGGTCGACGTAGTTCAGGGGGATGGTCGTCTGCGTCAACGCGGTGGTGAAGGGCAGTTCGACACCCAGTGTCGCATTCATGCGGCCATAGACCGGATCGAACAATTCCTGGATGGCTTTGTTCTGCACCGGCAGCGATTGGGTCAGATCGGTCTGCACCGTCGCGGTGGCACCGATACCGCCGCCGCCCGTGAAGGTGATGAGCGGTGCCGACGTGTAGCCCGTACCGGGGTTGGTCAGCGTGATGCCGGTCACTTTGCGGGTAGCCGCATTGATCGTGGCCACCGCTTGGGCACCTGTCCCGCCGCCGCCATTGAACACCACGGTGGGGGCGGTCTTGTAGCCGGTCCCGCCGCCGGTCAATGTCAGGCCGGTGATGGTCTGCGGGCCGGTGGCTGTCCAGTTGAAGGTCGGCTGGTTCGCGGTGCCGGTCGAGATCTTGGCGTAGTTGTCCACATCAGCAGTGCCGAAGGCGGCGTTGTAGGCTACTTCGGGCACGATGGGGCGTTCCTGGCTTTGACCGTATGCCACCGGCAGCGCGCCTTGCAACGCGGCCAGGTCAAACGCGGCGCCACCTGCGGGCGCTGCATTCACCTTGATCTGCATGACGGTCCGGGTGTTCGGGCCGTAGCCCGGCAAGGTGTTGCCCGCGCCACCAGCGGCGGACTGGTCGCCATCGCCGGTGTAATAGTCGATGCGTGGGTCGAATGCGGGAACCGGGGCCGGAGCATCGTTGTAGACGATCAGGGTCTTGCCCGCGTACTGCGAGAAATCGACCACGACATCGGCCCGTTCAGCCGGGCCCATGTACAAGCCGTGATCCATCACGTTCAGCACGGTGATGGTGCGGCGGTTCATGTCATATGTGATCGGGTGCGGTGGGACTACGGCGGGTGCCGGGAGCAGGCCGCCTTCGCTGCCGATCACGACGAAATCCGGTCCCAGTGTCGCCGGGTCGGGTACGCCGCCCGCACGACCATCCTTGGGCCAGGTTGCGGGCCAAGCTGCTGCCAGCGCGGGGTCGGTCGGGACGGAGGCTGGCACCATTCTGACTTCCTTGCCGAAACCGGGGTTCGGTGCGCCCGTCACGGGGTCGAACTCGGGGATGGAGTCGTCCGCTACGAACAGGCTCAGGTTCAGGTAGCGGTCGTTGGAGGCGTTCAGCACGCGCAAACGGTAGGCTTGTGGATCGACGGTCAAGGTCGGGTAGGCCGTACCGTTGACCACCGCCGTATCGCAAAACGCTTCCGGTGTGACGGTTACGTCGCCATAGCTGCCGGAGGGCAGGGAGTACTGTGCCGGGAACACTGGCCAGAACCAGGGACCCCAGTCCCAGCGCCCGACTGGATTGGTGCCGTCGATGGAGTTCGGATCCTGGTTGGTCTCGTAGACGTGCGGATACCAGAGGT
The DNA here is from genome assembly GCF_000746095.1 of Ferriphaselus sp. R-1. Classification (GTDB taxonomy): domain Bacteria; phylum Pseudomonadota; class Gammaproteobacteria; order Burkholderiales; family Gallionellaceae; genus Ferriphaselus. The sequence goes on from NZ_JQKP01000001.1 coordinate 91,022, forward strand.
CGCCTTCTTGCCCCCAATGGTTAGTGTCCCACTTGGCATCCTGCTCGGCGATGTCCTTGGGTACGAAGGACTTATCCTGGATCACCAGCGGGATCTGTGCGGCGGGGATGATGCCGGAGTTGACCAAGTCCTGCTCCACCGGGTCGGACACCAGATAGCCGGCTGCGACACCGGCGTACACGTTCAGTCGGGTCAGGCCCGAGGTGTGATCGTGGTAGAACATGAAGCGGGCGCTCAGGTTGTTCGGGAAATACATGGTGTTGGAGCCGGGGCCGGGATCCGGCATATCCGGTACATTGGCAGTGGCCGCGCCCTTGCCCATGCCTGCGGCATACGCGGCAGCCTCACCGGCTGGAGCGATCCACTGGTGCGGCGTGCCGTCGCTGATCCACGGCGAATCACCGCCGTGCCAGTGGATGGCCACCCGGTTCTGGGTGAACGAGGTCGCGCCATCTGGTCCCAGGCCGGCACCGGGGATGGTCGGGTCGACCGGGATGAACAGCTCGCCAGCTGCGCCCACCGGCAGATAGTTGGTGTACTTGAAGCGGACGGCGACACCGCGTGTGGCGCTGATCAGCGGTCCCAGATAGTGGGGGTGATCCACGGCGTAGACCTGGTTGCCTGCATTGTCCAGAATGGGCGAGCCGTCCGGGTAGTTCAGGGCGATATGCTTGCCAGGATTGTTGGGTGTGGAGATCTGCACGTAGCCGCGCAGGCGGGTCGGCTTGGCCAGGTCGCTGTGCATCCGCTCGGTGTACTCGACCACCGCCAGCTCGTAGTAGTCGTCGTTAGTCACATTGCCATTGCCATCTACCCATTTCTCGGGCGTGGCGACCGGGATGTACTGGCCGAGATTGTTGGCGGCAGCTTCGCCCAGGCCGGGCAGTGTGTCTACGAACTTACGCAGCGGAGTGCCGGTGTCGATAGGCGCGCCACCCAATGGGTTGGGCCGCACACCCGAGGGGCTGTTGGCGTAATAGGTCTGCACCTTGATCGGTGCGCCGGTGATATCGAAGCTATCACCCCAGCCGGGGCCAGCATAGGCCTGGTGGATTGCAAAAGGCAATACTGCCAGTGTGAACAAGCCGTTCGCAGCAAGACGTTTCATGATTTTCCTTCCCTGAGTTCTCTGGATTTCTTTGTGCAGTCAGTCGGGGTCACAGCCCCTGACTGATCGCCTGCTGCTTCATTGCCCGCTTGGTGGCCTGAATGTCTTTCTTGGATAGATCGGCCTTGCGTTTGCGCCATGAGCGACTCTTGTTGGCGACATCGTCCGGATTGGTGCTGGGAATGGTTACCGCACTTGTCTTGCCTTTTTCGCTTGTCGCCGGCACGCCTGAAGCGGCCTGAGGGGCGGCCCAGGCCGCCTGACAGCTCAGCGCCGCCAATACCGACAGCCACAGCACCAGCCACTTTGCCTTGATTTCACTGCTCTTGATCATGATAGTTCCCTTCATTTCAGATGATCCATACCCGTCACCATGACGGTTGCCTAAAACTTGTGCTACTGATCCAATCCCCGATACTTCTCGAACAATTCCGCTGCAGTTACAAAACCGTCTAATCTCACCCAACTCGTGCCGGCAGACTTGCGCAGGAAGAACACCGGTGTGTGATTCATCTTGTCGCCATGGTAGACCTCGAACGCTTGCTGTACTTGAATGCTGGCAGCCGTGGTGCCGGTGTAATGCTGCCAGCCCGGTTCGGCACCGTAGCGCTGAGCGTAGTCCCGCAGACGAGTGGGGGTGTCCTGCTCCGGATCGATGGAGATCGATACGATGTGCACCGCGTCGCGCTTCCTATCCAGCATTCCCTGGAATTCGGCCAAGGTCCGGCTGACCAGCGGACACACCGCCGTGCAGTCGGTGTAGATGAAAGACAGCAATACTGCCCGACCATCATCCAGCTCGTCCCTCAGGGCCACATACTTGCCATCGTCACGCAGCAACTGCACCGCAGGGGCTGCATAGTTTCCCGCAGAGACCTTGGACTCCAAGTGGGCTGGATGGTGGTGAGCATGTGCGCCGTCCGAGGCATCTGCCGTGCTCCAGATCAGGCATAACAACAACGTCCATAACGTGCATCTGAACTGCATGGTAATACTACCCTCGCCTTCCGTGTGATTCCGGGGCACCTCTTCAGATGCGATTTATCCTTATGTTTAACATAGGAAATTTGTTTAATGTTACAGGAGCCCGCGCGAGGCCGCCAGAGGAAAGTGCGACATTTTGTCGCATTGACTTTTGGGGCGCATGGGTGGTGGTTCCCGTACTTGATTGTGCTATCGGCGGCGGGTAGGTGAACTTGAGTGATCCGTGATCGGAAGGTGGGGTAGGGTCAGGGGTGTCCCGGCTGGCCTGTTTGCCCGGCGGGTTGGAGGGGGGGGAGCGCAGGATTCTTGAAGACCCAGTCGGAGTATTTTTCGCTGCCCTCGAAGCTTCGGTTGGCCAGCGTGAAGCCATGCTTTTTCAGCGGTTCGTGTTCGGACAGGCTGTACACGCCCACGATGCCGCCGTCGGTGCCCTTGAGCAGTCCCCACTCCGCCTTGCCGGTGATCGGGTCGGGATAGAGTCTGCGCAGGTAGCGTTGGGTATCGGGGACGCGAGGGTCCTTGAGCAAGTCGGTCAGCACCTGAGGGTAGCGATCGGTACCGGGGCTGTGGCGGTAATACAGTTCAAGGGCGGTGCGGAACTGGTTGCCGACGAACAGCAGCTCCTGTTCGCGCTCCCGCTTGCCGATCTGCCCCCAGTACTGCCCCAGACCGGCGAGCGCGGTGCCCATCATCGCCACCACGATGAGGATGCCGATATAGGTGAAGCCTTGCTGTTGGCGCTCGACCACGCTCACCAGCCCCGATAGGGCGAACCATCTTGCGCGTTGCCGGGTGCGCCGCTGTGCAGATCATAGACGGCACCACTCTCGCCGTTCTCGGGGGCGACGATCTCCCAGGTGGTGGCGCTCTCGGTGAGCGGGTCTTGCGGCAGACTGCGCAGATATCTTTTGCTGACCAGCTCTTCCAGCGAGTCCGGGTAACGTGCGTTGTCGCCGTAGAACTTGTCCAGTGCGCGCCGCGTCTCGGCGAGGTTCTGCCGCAGCACTGCCTCTTTGGACTTGTCCACGCTGTGGAAGTAGCGCGGCATCGCCAGCGTCAACAGGGTGGCGATGATGGCCATCACCACCAGCAGTTCGATCAAGGTGAATCCCTTGTTACGGCTCGCTCTCATGGCTTCACCATTTGCGGTAAGGGATGCCGTTCAGGCCGGTCCCCGCCGCTTTCGAATAGACATCGAACACATCCTCGCCCTCGCGTGGGTCGTCGGCACTGCTGGCGTAACTGCGCTTGCCCCAGCTCTCCTCGGCAGACAGGGTGTTTTCGGCGAAGGGGTCGCGGGGCAGGCGGCGCAGGAAGTGGAGCTTGCCCTGTTTGTCGACATTGCCCCGGTCTTGTACACCGTCCACCAGCACGGCCAGCGCGGTCGGGTAGCCGGAGCGCGACAGGGTGGGATCTACCCGCTTGTCATCCACTGCCTGCTTGTAGGCATCCAGCGCGGAGCGGATCTCGCGCAGTGACTGGCGCAGCTCCTGCTCCTTGGTGCGCTTGACCAGCAGCTCTTCCACCGGGATGACGATGCTGGCCAGCAGGGCGACGATGGCCACCGAAACTACCAGCTCGATCAGGGTGAATCCGTTACGGCGCATTTTCCGTCGCCACTCCCTCGGGGATGGCCAGCACGATGGGGGGCGGCACAGCCATCCGGTCCGCGCCAGCGGAGGATTGCAGTGTGTCCAGCGTCAGCTGGGTCTCCACCGCGCTGCCCAGCACCTCGAATTCCAGAGTGGCGATGCGCCCGCTATTGCCCGCCGCCCCAGTGTCGGAGAGCCCGATCTGCACATAGCCGATGGACTCGTTGCTGCTCTGGCTGAACTTTTCCGGCTTCACCAGGCTGCCCGGAGTCACACTCAGCAGTTTGAGCAGGCTGGTCTCATAGTTCACCCGGAAGCCGACATCCTGCAAGGCGGCGCTGACCTTGCCGTCGACCGGCACCACCAGCTTGTCGCCGACCTTGAGCGTCGCCGGGGCCGACCAGTTCACGGTCAGCGTCGGCTCAGCCGCTGACGTTTGCGCTGCTCCTGCCGTGCCGGGGGACTGGGCATCGGCCAGGTTCAGCGAGCTACCCGCGCCCAAGGTGCTGGACAGCGACAGGCTGGAATCCGGTACCTGTGCTGCACCTTTGCTGTCCGTCGTCACAGCAGGCTGCGCGGTCGGGGCAGGCGGCATGGGTACGGCGGCTTGGGCTGGCGCAGGCTGGATCGCAGTGGCGGGCGGCAGCACCGGTCGTGCCGCTGGCGCTGCGAGTGGTGCGGCGGATGTCTTGACGGCTTGCGGCACGGCCACCCCGCCCGGCGCGGTCACGCTGCGCGCCTGCATCGCCTTGGTGCGTAAGGTGGCTTCCGTACCCGACCAGTATTCGACATCACGCGCCTCGGGATGATGCGGCTTGCCCACGATGTGCGGTGTGATGGACAGGATGATCTCGGTCTTGGCACCGTTGCCCTGATGCGCCGAGAACAAGCGACCGATGCCGGGGATCTGGCCCAGTCCCGGCACCTTGTTGGCGGTGTTGCGCATCTGGTTGTCGATCAAGCCGCCCAGGATCTGGGTCTCGCCATCCTTGAGCTGCAACAGGGTGGACGCGTTGCGGGTGCCGATCTGGTAGGCGCGGGTGCCCGAGTTGGCATCGTTGATGGTGTTGGTGATGGAGCTGACCTCCATGTTTATCTTGATCGCCACCTCGTTGTCGAGGTGGATGTCCGGCTCCACTTCCAGCGTCAGGCCGACATCGATGTAGCGCACGTTGGCGTTCACTACCGGTGCAGCGCCGCCAGCCACCGGCATGGCTGCCTGGGTGATGATGGGCACGCGCTCGCCGATCATGATCTTGGCCTTCTCGCGGTTGCGGGCGCGGATGCGCGGACTGGCGATGATGTTGGTATCCGTGTCGGTCAGCATCGCGCTCAGCGCCACGCTGAGGTTCGGGGCTGTGACGATGTTGTTCCCGTTGATGGCGCGCAGCTGATTGAGCGTCGGGGCGGTCGCCCCGACTGCCCCCGCAGCCGCCCCCGGCACCACCCCGGTGCCGACGGCGGTCAGGGTCAGTCTGGACGGCCACAGCACGCCGAGGTCGGACAAACGGGTGCGGCTGACTTCCAGCACTTCCACTTCCATCATCACTTCCGGCTCGGCGATGTCCTGATCCGCGATCAGTTTTTCGGCCAGCTGCACCGCCTCCGCCGAGTCACGGATGATGATGGAATTGGTCTTCTCGTTGACGAAGATGGCGTTGGTCTTGAGCAGGGTCTTGAGCATGGACTGGATCGCCTTGGGATCGGCGTTGGTGAGGTGGAAGCTGCGCACCACCAGATCCTGATACTCCTTGGTCTTGGCCTGGGTGTTGGGGTAGATGAACAGCATGTTGTCGCTCATCACCTTGCGCTCCAGCTGGCTCTGCATCAGGATCATGCCGATGGCATCCTCCACCGACACATCCTTGACGAACAGGGTGATCTTGAGGTCCTGGCGCACGTCCTTGTCCAGCAGGATGTTGATGCCGCTGATGCGCGACAGCGATTCCAGCACGGTCTTGATGCCGGCATCGCGGAACTGCAAGGTCACCGGCTTCTTGAATTTGGCCATCAGGGAACTTTCCAGCACCGGCTCGTGTGGTGTCGCTTCCTGAATCTGGCGTTCGAGCTGCAACGCCTCGGCATTCTCGGCATCTTCCACCAGCACGGTCTTCACCAGTGCAGCAGCCACATCCAGATTGCCCGCCCTGAGCTGTCCCTTGGCATCGGTCAGCGTCTGCACATGGCGTTTGTCCATCGCCAGCAGTTCCAGGCCTTGCTGTGCGCGGCTGTTCCCCGGTTCGATGCGCAGGATGCGCTCGTAGAGCAGCCGTTCCTGCTCCTTTTGACCGGAGGAACGGGCGGAGTTGGCATCGACCAAGAGTCGGGCGACTACCTGTTCGCGGTTGCGCCGCTCGTCGTTGAGGAACACGGCATTGCCCGGATCGGCGCGGACCGCCGCATGCAGCTTGCCTATCCCTTCCTCGTAGCGCCCGTCTTCCAGCAGGGACATGCCTTCGCGATGCAGGCGATCGCCCGCACAGCCGGTCAGTAACGCTATGCCCAGCGCCAGCATGCTGGTTCGAGTGATGTACTTGTTCATGGTCCGTTCTTTCATGTCCCGCCGCCCACATTGAGCGACTGTTTGATGTTCAGCGGTAGGTAGATCAGTTCCAGCTGGTTGCCGATGAGGGAGCCTACCCGATACGCATTGTCCACCGTATCGCCTTCCATCACCGTGTAGATCTGGGTGCCGCGCGCCAGTATGAACACCCGCCGGGGTGCATCCGGGCCGTGATATTGCCCCACATAGGCAAAGGGCAGCGGCGGTGCCGTCGGTACAGGAGGGGGCGGCGGCGGTGGCGGCGGTGGAGGGGGTGGCGGGACGTACCAGGACTTGGCCGCGAACGGATTGCCGTCCTCGCTCTCCTCCTGGGCCGCCTGCTTGCGTGGCTCGCTGCCGGTCATCTGCGCGGCTGATCCGCCGCCAGCGTGTGCGGCTGCCAGCGTGCGTGTGCGCGGTGCACTGACCACGGTCCCTGATTCTTGCGGCGGCGCAAAGGCGAGCGCCATCACGCCGGCCAGCACGCCGATCAGCAACAAGGTGCGCGGCTGCATGCTCATGCGTCCTCCGCGACGAAGAAGAGGACGAGCTTGATCTTGGCTTCCACTTCGGCCTCGCCGATCTTTTCCCGGCGGAACTCCACGTGCTCCAATGCCAGGAACGGCATCTCCGCCCGCAGTGCCGCCAGATATTCGCGTATCTGCGGGTATTCGGCCACCACGGGCAGGGTGACCTGGTAACGGATCAGTCGCCCTTGTTTGCTGCGCACGGCTGCATATTCACCCTCGTCCAGCTCGATCTTCTGCTTTTCGGCCAGGGTGAACAGATGTTTGAGCCACTCCGGCGAGCTGTGCTCGGCGGGCAAGGCGCGGTAGAGTCTGGCCAGTTGGGCCTCCGGCAGCTGTTGCTGCTCCGTCGCCAACGTGCCGCTCTGTACCTTGTGCTGCAAGGTTTGCGCACTTTGCCGGGTGGTCACCAGCGTGGCCTTGGTCGGCACGATCACCGCGAGGTAGAACACCAGGTAGGCGGCGATCAGCCCCAATCCCAGCAGCCCCGGCCAGGCCAGATGCATGCGGATCTGGCGCTTCATCCAGGCGGCGTTCAGCCCGGGTGCATTGAGCCAGCGCCGGACGGAGAGTCCGGCAGCGCCGGCATCGATGGCGCGCGGGGCGAGCAAACCGTGCTTGAGGCGTGCGAACCAGCTCATCGGGCCCCCTTCCACTGGGCCAGCAAGGCGAAGCTCATGGGCCGCTCGGGGTCATCCAGCTCCAGCTGGTGGCTTTGCAGATAGACGCCGCCGAACTCGGGCTGCTGTTCCAGACGATGGATGAAGTCCAGCATGGCGGCATAGTTCCGCGCTTCGCCATGGATCTTGACCTCGTGTCGAGCCGGGTCGGGATCCAGTCCGAGCAGGGCGATGTCATCTTCCACCGTCCGCTCGACGGCGAGGAACAGCGCGTCCCATGGCACAGCGGTCAGCCGCGTGACCTCGTGCAGTTGGTCCAACTCCAGAGTGGTGTCGCCGCCTCGCTGGACTTGATGCAGCAGACGTTTCGAGCTGCGTTCGAGCTGTTCCAGACTGTCCTCCCAGCCGGAAAGGCGCTCGCTCAGGTGGCTGTAATACATGCCGACCAAGGGCAGCGCGAGCAGGCTCAGGGCGAGCACGGCGACTCCCAGCCTGGGGAAGGGGCGGGCGCTGTGCTGGTAATCGAGATGAAGTCGCGGCATCGCAGTCAGCCGTGCAGATACAGCGCAAAATGCCGGTCGCGCTCGGGTTCCAGCCCGGGCACGCCCGCTGGCTGGAAGTAGTGGAAATGCCAGCGCGTGCCCTCGGGCAGGACGGCACGCTGGGGCGACGAGATGAACACGTCCTGGGTCTGCACGTCGGCATCGGCCAGAAACGCCTCGCGTTCCAGCAGGGCGGGCAATTCCTGCGCCCAGGCATCGCTGCTGCGCAAGGTACGTACCCACACCCATTGGCCACTGCGCAACAGCATCACGCACAGGTAGTTCTGTTCGACGATCACCAGCCACGCATCCTTGTCATGCAAGGCCGCCTGACTCTGGTTATAGGCCAGCATCAACAGTGGCTGGACCGAGTCCAGCACGAGCTGATGGCGTGTGCCGAGTTCGCGCAGGGCGCGCAACAGTTGCGCATCCACTGCACTGGCCATCTGCGGTTTGCCAGCCCGGTTCGGGCTGATGCGCAGCTCCCAGTCGGCGGCTTCGTCGCCATAGATCTCGCGGAACGTGTGCTCGGCGTAGGCGCGTTCCTCCTGTTCATCGCTCAAGGCATCGCTCCACGGGATCATGGCGTAACGAACGAAGTGGTTGGACAGCACCACGGTCGTCCGCGCCGACGCAGCGGCGAAGGTCGGCAGTGCCTGCTCCAGTGCTGCCAGTGTCGCCCCCCACGGTTCGGCATCGTCGTCCTGTCGCGCGCAGGGTACGATGCACTTATCCACCACCTCGCGCTGCCAGCCCAGCAAGGAGCGCTGTGCCCGCGCCTTGAGCAGGATCAGCTGGTCCGGGCCGAACACCACCCGCAACTCGTCACGCGATAAGAGTGACACGGTTGATCTCCTGTAAGGTGGTTTCACCGTTGGCTACCAGCGCAAGTGCGCTCTCGCGCAAGAAATGCGTGCCGTTGCGTCGCGCCGCCTCTTTGATGAGGCGCAGCGGCTGGCGGGCGATGATGAGTTCGCGTATCTCTTCGTTCAGAGCCAGTATCTCCGAGATGGCTTTACGTCCCTTGAAGCCGGTGCCGCGACAGCGTCCGCAGCCGCGTCCGGTGCGAAAGGTCATGCCTTGCACCTGCTCCGGGGTGAGGCCGGATTCGGCGATCAACTCCGCGTCAGGATGGTCATCGGTCACGCAATTCGTGCAGTTCACCCGCACCAGCCGCTGCGCCAGGATGCCGTTCAGCGCCGAGACGAAGCTGTAGGGATCGACCCCCATGTGCATGAAGCGGCCGATCACGTCGAACACGTTGTTGGCGTGCACGGTGGTGAACACCAGGTGGCCGGTGAGCGCCGACTGCACCGCGATCTGGGCCGTCTCCGAGTCTCGGATCTCGCCCACCATGATCTTGTCCGGGTCGTGGCGCAGGATGGAGCGCAAGCCGCGCGCGAAGGTCAGCCCCTTCTTCTCGTTCACCGGGATCTGTAGCACGCCCGGCAACTGGTACTCCACCGGGTCTTCGATGGTGATGATCTTGTCCAGGCCGTGGTTGATCTCGGAGATGGCGGCGTACAGCGTGGTGGTCTTGCCCGAGCCGGTGGGGCCGGTGACCAGCACCATGCCGTAAGGCTCTTTCGACAGCTTGCGCATCACCGCGAGCGACTTTGCGTCGAAGCCGAGATAGTCGAGCCGCAGCGACTTTTTCTGGTCGGTGACGGTCTGTTTGTCCAGCACGCGCAGCACCGCATCCTCGCCGAAGCTGCTGGGCATGATGGAGACGCGCAAGTCCACCTCGTGGCCGCGCATCGACACCTTGAAGCGGCCATCCTGCGGTACCCGCCGCTCGGCGATGTCCAGACTGGAGATGACCTTGATGCGCGAGATCACCTGGTCGGCCATGGCCAGCCCGGCCATCGAGGCCACGGTGGTGAGCACGCCGTCGATGCGGTATTTGATGACCAGGCCGGACGGGCTGGTCTCCAGATGGATGTCGCTGGCCTCGGCCTTGAGTGCGTCATAGACGGTGGATTGCACCAGCTTGACCACCGGGCTGGCGGCTTCGCTGATCGCCTTGAACGACAGGTCTTCCACGCCGTCGTCGTCGCCGCCGACATGCTCTTCCACGGCGGAGAGATCGTCCATGGCATTGAGCGACTCTTCGTGGTGGGACAGGTAGGCGAGGATGTCGCTGCGGTGGGCCAGCGCCCAACTGAAGCCAGCGTTGATGTGTTGCTCCGCCCAGGCTTGCAGGCGTACGTTGAACGGGTCGCAGATGACCAGGATCAGTTGCTCATCCTGATCCCTCAGCGCCAGACACTCGCGTTCCATCGCCAGCGAGAAGGGCAGCACATCGAACGCGGAGGTCAGGCGGTGCAGGTCGCTCATGACCAGCACCCGGTAGTGCAGCAAGCTGCTCAGGGCGTGGACGAAACTCTCGGTGGACAGGCCGGATTGTTCTTCCAGCACCTCGACCACACTGCGTCGCGTCTGGGCCGCCGTCAGCCGCGCTTCCGCCACCTGCTTGGTGGAGAACAGGGGCTTGCTCTGCGAATGTAGGGCTTCGGTCGACTCCATGACTGACGCTTGCTGTCCAGCTCGGCCCGGTCACCAGTTGGTGATGTCGGCGGCCTCCCCGGTACCGCCGGGCTGGCCATCCTTGCCGAGCGAGATCAGGTCATATTCGCCGTGTTCGCCGGGGATCTTGTAGACATAGGCGGCTCCCCAGGGGTCCATGGGCACGCCCTTGGTCAGATAGGGGCCGTCCCACTTTGCTTCGTTGGCAGGCTTGGTCACCAGCGCCGCCAGCCCCTCTTCCATGGCCGGATAGTGCCCGGTGTCCAGACGGAACTGGTCCAGTGCCTTTTCCAGTGCGTTGATCTGGGCCTTGGTCGCCTTGATCTCGGACTTGCCCACCTGCGAGAAGTAGCGCGGTCCGACATAGGCGGCCAGCAGGCCGATGATGACCATCACCACCAGCAATTCGAGCAAAGTAAAGCCGCGCGTCCGGCGTGGCAGTGTGTAACGGTCCATGGTTTCTCCCCTAGCTGTGAAATTCCGATTCGGCTTCCGTGCTTGCGGCATACCTGGCCAAAGCTTTAGCCGACCAGCTGACACTGATGCGTGTCTCTGACCCGGTGTGTGTCACAGCGAATTTTCCGCCGTACAGCAAGGCGCGCTCCCTGATGGCGGGCAAGGCTGCGGGTTCCTCCGCATGCTCCGGCGCAGATGGCGCGCCGGGCTGGCTGCCCGATATTTCCAGCCACAGCGTGCCGCCATGCTTGCGCAGCTCCAGCCTGATCTGGGTGGTCGGACGATCCTTGGTCAGCAGCTCCACTGTTTCTTGCAGGATGCGGAACAGGGTGATGCGCAGCACGGCGGGGACATCGCTTTCTTCGATGCGCAGGACGCGCTCGATGCGCAGGTCAGGGCGAGCCATCTCCAGTCGCCGGAAGAACCAGGTGAGGGTGGCCAGCAAGCCCAGGTCATCGAGGATGGAGGGGCGCAGCTCGGCAGAGATGCGGCGCAGGTCGGCCAGCGTATCGACCACGATCGGGATCAGCCAGCGTATGGATTGTTCGGCTTTGTCCGTGGTTCCGTTCTGGATCTGCGCCGCCGCAGATTCGAGGGTGACCTTCACCAGACTCATCACCTGTCCGACGCCTCCGTGCAACTCAGTGGCGATACGCTGCCGGTCATGCTCCTGTTCATCCAGCAATTGCGCGAACAGGGTACGCAGCCGCTGATCCGAACGGCGTTCGCGGTGTTGCCAGCTTTGTTCAGTTCCCATGGTGCATCCCCAGCCTGTCGAGGGGGAAGTAGAACCCAACATCGAACCTTACGTCAAGCTGACTCTGGGCCCCGGACCTCAGTCATCGAGCGGAACATCGCGGGTTTCCGGCAGGAAGAACGTACCGACGGCGAGCGCCAGCAGCAGCAAGGCGACCGGATACCAGAGTCCGGCGCGTGCATCGCCAGCCTGGACGCTGAGCAAGGTGATCATGAACGGCGACATGCCGCCTATCCAGCCCGCGCTCAGATTGTGCGGCAGGGCGACGGCGGTGTAGCGGGTGCGGGCCGGGAACAGCTCCGCCAGGGTGGCCGTCTGCGGGCCGGTGATGAGCGCGACCGCCACCACCAACACCGCCAGCAGCAACAGGATCATGCTGCGGTCGACCTGCTGCGTATCGGCTTGCTCGCTCCACCCTGCGGCTTGCAGTGCGGCGGTCAGCTGCCGGGGCTGGAACCCGGCGAGTCCGGCTTGCTGGCCGATATGCACCGAGGTTCCCGTTCCTGCCGGTGCGGGGATGAGCGTGTAGGTCACGCCGAGCTTGGCCAGCAACTCCTGGTTACGTTCGCAATCGTTGCGCGCGGCGACGAACGGACTGTAGGCGCAAGCGGCTCCGTGCAGCTCCACGGTGACTTCACGTTCGAAGCGTTCCAGTGCGGGGTTGCCATAATGGATCAGCCCGCTGTACACGGGGAAGATGCTCAGGCTGCCCAGCAGCAAGCCAGCCAATAGCACGGGCCGCCGCCCGATGCGGTCCGACAGCCAGCCGAACAGGATGGTCAGCGGGAACAGCAGCAAGGTGCTGGTCATCACCAAGGTTCCGGCCAGATGCGGGTCCAGTCTGACCACGCTCTTAAGGAACACGTTGGTATACACCTGCGACGAGAAGAACAGCAGGGAGCCGCCCGCCGACAGGCAGAAGAACAGCAGCGCCATCCGGCCCCGCGTCTGCGGGTCGGCGAAACACTCGCGCAGCGGCGCGCTGGCGAGTGTCCGGTTCTCGCGCATGCGGCTGAACACGGGCGACTCATGCAGGTTCAAGCGACTCTTCAGCGAGATCAGCAGCAACACGGCGGAGAACAGGAAGGGCACGCGCCAGCCCCAGGCGTTGAAGTCGTCGCCGCTCAGGTAGGCTTGCAGGGCGAGTATCTGCAGGGTGGAGACGAGAATGCCCAGCGGCCCCATCAACTGCAGCACGCTGGTGTAGATGCCGCGCCGGTGCGCGGGCGCATGTTCGGTCAGGTAGACCGCCGAGCCGCCGATCTCGCCGCCGACCGAGAATCCCTGTAGCAGACGCAGCACCAGCAACAGCGCCGGAGCCAGCAGGCCGACCTGTTGGTAGGTGGGCAGCAGGCCGACGGCGAAGGTTGCTCCGCCCATCAAGACCAGAGTGGCGATGAAGACGGGGCGGCGGCCATATTTGTCAGCCAGCGACCCGAACAGGGCGGCACCCAGTGGGCGCACCAGCATCCCCACGCCGAACGTGGCCAGGCTGGCCAGCAAGGCCGCCACCGGGTTGTCGGGCGGGAAGAACAATACGCTGAAATAGGTCGCCAGCGAGGCGAAGGTCAGGAAGTCGTACCACTCCAGAAAGGTGCCGAAACAGGCCGCGATCACGACCTTGCGCTGGATGGTGCGGCTATCCGGCGTGGGGTTCCCGGCGTGTACGGGCGGGCGGCTGCCGGGCATGAGGCCTAGCGGTGGACCGCCGCGTCCAGTCCGTCCAGCACCATCTCGGCGGCGCGCAGCACGGCGCGTGCCTTGTTCTGCGTCTCCTGCCATTCGCTGTCGGGCACCGAGTCGGCGACGATGCCCGCACCGGCCTGGACGTAGAGCATCTGGTCTTTCACCACAGCGGTGCGCAGGGCGATGGCCACGTCCATGTCGCCGTTGAAGCCGAGGTAGCCCACCGCGCCTGCGTAGATGCCACGCTTGGTCGGCTCCAGCTCGTCGATGATCTCCATCGCTCGCACTTTGGCCGCGCCGCTCACGGTACCGGCGGGGAAGGTGGCTTTCAGCACATCCATCGCGGTGAGGCCTTCTTTCAGCTTGGCTTCCACGTTGGAGACGATGTGCATCACGTGCGAGTAGCGCTCGATCACCATCTTGTCGGTGAGTTTCACCGTGCCATTCCGGGCGACGCGGCCAATGTCGTTACGGCCCAGGTCGATCAGCATCAGGTGTTCGGCCAGTTCCTTGGGGTCGGCCAGCAGCTCTTGTTCCAGCGCCTTGTCCTGTTGCGCTGTCTGGCCGCGCGGACGGGTACCGGCGATGGGACGCACGGTGACGGTGTCGTTCTCCAGGCGCGCCAATATCTCCGGCGAGGAGCCGACCACGTGGTGGTCGCCCATGTCGTAATAGAACATGTAGGGCGAGGGATTGATGCTGCGCAGGGCGCGGTACAGCGACAGTGGCTGGGCCGGGAAGGGCTGCGCCATGCGTTGCGCCAGCACTACCTGCATGATGTCGCCGTCGAAGATGTAGCGCTTGGCCTTTTCCACCGCCGCCTTGAATGCTACCTCGCCAAACTCTGAACGAGCTTCGCTGCTCGGCATCGCCGGGGCGAACGGAATATGGACGGGCAGATGCAACATGCCGACCAGTTCGCGCAGGCGGTGGCGTGCGATCGAATAGGCATCTTCCATGGCTGGGTCGGCATAGACGATGAAGATCAGCTTGCCGGACAGGTTGTCGATCACCACCAGCTGTTCGGTCAGCATCAGCAGGATGTCGGGCGTGCCGATCACGTCCTGCTTTTGCGTGCGCGCCAACTTGGGCTCGATATAACGCACCGTGTCGTAGCCGAAGTAACCCGCCAGCCCGCCGGTGAAGCGCGGCAGGCCGGTCAGCGGCGCGACCTTGAAGCGCGCCTGGTACTCGGCGATGTAATCGAGCGGGTTGGCGACCTGTTGCGTCGTCTCATGTCCGCGTTCATGGAGCGTAGCCTGATGGCCGCGCACCACGATGCGGGTCTCGGCGGGCAGGCCGATGAAGGAATAGCGGCCAAAACGCTCGCCGCCCTGCACCGATTCCAGCAGGTAGGAGAACGGCTTGTTCGCCAGCTTGAGATAGAGCGAGAGCGGGGTATCGAGGTCGGCGAACGTCTCGCAGACCAGCGGGATGCGGTTGTAGCCCTGCGCGGCGAGGGCGTTGAATTCAGATTCGGTGATCGGGGTCAGCATGATGGCTCCAGAAAAGTAGAACGACAGGTGAACGGAAACTCAGTTCACCATCGCCAACTCGTCCTGTGCAGGAGCCGTTCCATCTCAGACCTTGCGCACCAGCGGCAGCACGCCCATCAGATCGGTAATCACCGCGTCGATGTCCAGCGTCTCCACCGGCTCGCCGTGGTTGTAGCCGTAAGGCACGCAGAGGATGGGGCAACCGGCAGCGCGGGCAGCTTGCGAATCGCTCAAGGAATCGCCCACCAGCAGCAGATTTTCAATGGCGCAGCCGAAGAACTTGGCGGCGTGCAGCAACGGCATCGGGTGCGGTTTCTTCTCTGGCAAGGTGTCGCCCGCCAGCACGATCTCGAAATACGGTGCCAGACCGGAGGCTTTGAGGATCGGGTCGGTGTAGCGCATCACCTTATTGGTGATGCAGCCGAGGCGAAAACCCGCTGCCTTCATCGCGTCCAGACCGGCCACCACATTGGCAAAGGGCTGGCTCACGCAGGCCAGTTCGGTGTAATGCTGCTCGAAGATCGGCAGCGCTTCGTCGAACAGCGCGGCGTCCGGCTCGGCGTACATATCGCCGGTCAATGCGCGCTTCACCAGCCAGTGGATGCCGTTGCCGATGTAGCTCATCAGCAGTTCTTGCGAAACGGGCGCGCGGCCCATGTCGCGCAACATGCGGTTGGCGGATTCGGCGAGTTCGGGGGCGGTGTGGAGCAGGGTGCCGTCAAGGTCGATGACGATGGCGGCAGCGTTAATGGGATTTTGCGGGCTTACTTGGAGCTTCATCGTGTTCGGTCTTCTTTGCGCCGGACTTGCCAGCGGGGTCTGTCTTTTCATCGGCAGCGGGCTTCTCGTGCTTGCCGGATTTCTCTTCCGCCTTGGCATCGGCTGTCTTTTCGTCCTTGCCACCCTCAGCCTCGGCATCCGCCGCAGCCGGGGCTGAAGCGGCCACCGGCACCACATTGCTCATGGTCGGGTCGATGTGGCCGCCTTTGATGTCACCATCCGCCTTCTTCCAGCCCGCCAGCACCGAGGAAGGGCTGTGCGCGTCGTTCTCTTTCATGCAGGCTTCGGGCACTTTTTGCGACACGCGGCAGGCATAGCCCACCGCTTCCGCATCCAGTACCTTGGGGTCGGGCGCGCCATCCCGCATCGCCTTGAGCTTGTCGCATCCGGACAGGGCCAGGGCGGCCAGCAACAGCAGGGTGAGATGGCGGATGGCCATGACGTTACTTGCCGACCTTGGCCAGTTCGGCGCGCAGTTCGCCGATGATGGTGTTGTAGTGATTCTTGTCAGCCGCATTCTTCTTGCCGAACACCGCCGAGCCTGCCACGAAGGTATCCACACCGGCTTCCGCCACTTCGCGAATGTTGGCCGGGCCGACGCCACCGTCGATCTCCAGACGGCAGTTGTAGCCGCCGGCGTCGATCATCTTGCGCACGGCGCGTGCCTTGTCCAGCACGTAGGGGATGAACTTCTGGCCGCCGAAGCCGGGGTTGACGGACATCAGCAGCACCATGTCCAGCTTGGGCAGGGTGTATTCCAGGATGTCCAGCGGGGTGGCCGGGTTGAACACCAGACCGGCCTTGCAACCCAATTCCTTGATCAGGCCGATGGTGCGGTCAACGTGCTCGGAGGCTTCTGGGTGGAAAGTGATGTAGGTCGCGCCCGCCTTGGCGAAGTCAGGGATGATGCGATCCACCGGCTTGACCATCAGATGCACGTCGATCGGCGCGGTCACGCCATGCTTGCGCAGCGCCTCGCACACCAGCGGACCGATGGTCAGGTTCGGCACGTAATGGTTGTCCATCACGTCGAAGTGCACGATGTCAGCGCCGGAGGCGAGGACGTTATCGACTTCTTCGCCCAGTTTGGCGAAATCGGCGGACAGGATGCTCGGTGCGATCTGGTACATGGCAAAAACCTCAATCAAATAAAAAATTCAAGGCGAGCATTCTACCCCAACTTTCGCGCCCGTTATCAACCGCTTGTCAAGCCGCTTGAATTCGGTTGAAATGGGGCCATGAACGCAACCCTTACCCCTATCCCGATCAAGGTTTCCGTTGCCGTAAGGTATCTCGACGAGCAATCTGACGAAGCCGCCGAACGCTACGTCTTTGCCTACACCATCACCATCAGCAACCTGAGCGAGCTGACGATACAGTTGATGAGTCGCCACTGGATCATCACCGACTCGAACATGAAGGTGCAGGACGTGCGCGGTGAGGGCGTGGTGGGGGAACAGCCGGTGCTCAAGCCCCGGCAGAGTTTCGAGTACACCAGCGGCACCGCGCTGACCACGCCGGTCGGCACCATGAGCGGCAGCTATTCGATGCAGACCAGCGACGGCGAGCCGTTCGAAGTCGCCATCCCGCAATTCGTGCTCAGCGTGCCGCGCGTGCTTCACTGATCGATGTCCCTGCAGACCAGCTACCGATTCATCGCGCCGTTCTACGACGTTTTCCTTGAGCGCGCCACGCGGGAAGCGCGGCGGCGCAGTTTGCAGCGACTGCCGATCGAGCCCGCCAAGGTTTTTCTGGGTGGGGCGGGTACCGGACTCGACTTTCCGCTACTGCCCCCACAGCATGACTACGTCGCACTCGACATCACCGCCGCCATGCTGACCAAAGCCCGCCCGCGCAGTGTCGGCCTCAATCTGGCACTGGTACAGGGCGACAGCATGGCGCTCCCGTTCGCCGCTGCCAGTTTCGACTGCGTGGTGCTGCACCTGATCGTCGCCGTCGTTCCGCACCCGGCGCAAGCCCTGGCCGAAGCCGCGCGCGTACTCAAACCCGGCGGCACGCTGCTGGTGTTCGACAAATTTCTGCGTGCCGGGCAAGTCGCTCCGCTGCGGCGGGCACTCAGCCCCTTGATTGGCCAGATCGCCACGCGCACCGATGTGGTGTTCGAGGAGGTGCTGGCCGCTGTCCCTGAACTGAATCTGCGCTCCGATGAGGCGGCGCTGGCAGGCGGCTGGTTCCGCCTGATCGAGTTGGAGAAACCATGAAGACCTTGCAGCAAAAACTGGCGGCATCCCTGATCCTGATTGGCCTGCTCGCAGGTTGCCAGACTCCGCCGCCGGCTCAACCCGTCGTCGCGCCCGTGTGTCCGCCGCCGGAGGTCGTCGCCCCGGCTAAGCCGTTGCCGCCCAGCTATGTCGCCAGCCGTTGGGACCAGCTGCCGGACTGGGCTGGTCAGGACCTCGCGCCTTCCTGGACGGCGTTCCAGCAAAGCTGCCGGGGGTTGAAGAACAAGCCCAACTGGAAAGCGGTGTGCGACCGCGCCTGGCAAGTCGAAACCACCGACAACGCCACGCTGCGCGCCTTCTTTGAGGCCAACTTTACGCCCTACCAGATCATCAATCCGGATGGCAGCGAGCAAGGCCTGATCACCGGCTATTACGAGCCGCGCTTGTCCGGCAGCCGCACGCCGAGCGAACGTTACCGCTATCCGCTGTATGCCGCGCCGGACGATCTGCTGGAGATCGATCTCGCCGAGGTCTATCCGCAGCTCAAGGGCATGCGCTTGCGCGGGCGGCTGAGCGGCAAGAAGGTCGTGCCGTATTACAACCGGGCCGACATCGACGCGGGCAAGCCGCCGTTGCAGGGGCGCGAGCTGTTCTGGGTGGAGAATGCGGTCGAGCTATTCTTCCTGCAGATCCAGGGCTCGGGCCGCATCGCCCAGCCGGACGGCACGCTGAGCAAGGTCGGCTATGCCGATCAGAACGGCCATCCCTACATCTCCATCGGCAAGAAGCTGATCGAGATGGGCGAACTGAAAGCCGAGGAAGCGTCGATGCAGGGCATCAAGCAATGGGCGGCGCGCAACCCTGAGAAGCTGCCCGCTTTGCTGGCGCAGAATCCCAGTTACGTGTTCTTCCGCGAGTTGCCCGACAGTTTGTCTGCCCCGCTGGGTGCGCTGGGCGTGCCGCTCACCAACGAATACAGCCTCGCTATCGACCCGCGCAGCATCCCTCTGGGTGCGCCGGTGTTCCTGTCCACCACCCGCCCCAACAGCGAGACACCGCTCAACCGGTTGATGCTGGCGCAGGATACCGGCGGCGCGATCAAGGGCGCGGTACGGGCGGACTTCTTCTGGGGTTACGGCGACCAGGCGGGTGCGCTGGCCGGCAAGATGAAGCAGAAGGGGCGGATGTGGATCTTCTACCCGGCGGGCAGCGAACCCAGTGTGGCGAATGGCGGTGGCGCGCCGGCAGGCGGCAGGGCAAACTGATGGCCGGGGCGGTCATCACCCGGATCACCCTACCGGCTAACCGTATATAATCGCGGCTTGGTGCGGGCTGGCCCGTCGCTCGAATTCTTGAGGTGAATCATGTGTGGAATCGTAGGTGCAATCGCTCAGCGTAACGTCGTTCCCATCCTGCTAGAAGGTCTGCGCCGACTGGAATATCGCGGCTATGACTCGGCAGGTGTGGTGGTGGTCAGCGACGGCCAGCTCGAACGGGTGCGCAGCACCGGGCGTGTGGCCGAGTTGATGGAAAAGAGTGCGGATACGCGCGGGCTGCTGGGCATCGCCCATACCCGCTGGGCCACTCACGGCGTGCCCAGTATCCGCAATGCGCATCCTCACGTCAGCCGTGATCGCGTCTCCGTGGTACATAACGGCATCATCGAGAACTACGAAGAACTGCGCACCCGACTGGAGGCGCAGGGATATGAGTTCACCTCCGACACCGATACCGAGGTCATCGCCCATCTGGTCCACAACCACTATGCGCAAGGCAAGACCTTGCTGGCTTCGGTGCTGGAGACCCTGGCCGAACTGATCGGCGCGTATGCCATCGGCGTGGTCGCCGCCGACGATCCCGACCGCCTGATCTGCGCGCGCAAGGGCAGTCCCCTGTTGCTGGGGGTGGGCGTGCAGGAACACTTCATCGCTTCCGACATGTCTGCGCTGCTTCCCGTGACGCAGCGTGTCGTCTATCTGGAAGAGGGCGATGTCGCCGAGATCGGCCTGCTGAGTTACCGCATCTTTGACGCGGGCGGCAGTCCGGTCGAGCGTCCGGTCCATACCAGCGAACTGAGCAACGAAAGCGTCGAGCTGGGCGAATACCGTCACTTCATGCAGAAGGAGATCTACGAGCAGCCGCAGGCGGTGTCGAACACGCTGGAGGCAGTGTGCAACAGCCAATCGCTGATCCCTGGCATCTTTGGCGCGGAAGCACCGGCGATCTTCGCCGATATCGACAGCATCCTGATCCTGGCGTGCGGCACCAGCAGTCATGCCGGCATGGTGGCGCGCTATTGGCTGGAAGAGATCGCGGGCATCCCTTGCTCGGTCGAGATCGCTAGCGAGTACCGCTACCGCGTCAGCGTCGCCAACCCCAGAACGCTGGTGGTGACCATCTCCCAGTCGGGCGAGACGGCGGACACCCTGGCGGCGTTGAACTATGCCAAGTCGCAGGGCATGGGGCACACCCTGAGCATCTGTAACGTCCCGGAGAGCGCGCTGATCCGCAACTCCAGACTGCGCTTCCTGACCCGCGCCGGTCCCGAGATCGGGGTCGCCTCGACCAAGGCCTTCACCACCCAACTGGCGGCGCTGTTCCTGCTGACTCTGGTGCTGGCCAAGCAGCGTGGTCGCCTCGACCATGCGGACGAACAGCGGCATCTGCATGAGTTGCGCCACCTGCCCAGCGCCATCCAGGCTGTGCTGCGGCTGGAGCCGGCCATCGCCCGGCTTGCTGAGCGCTTCGCCGACAAGCACCATGCCCTGTTCCTCGGGCGCGGCCTGCATTACCCGATCGCCATGGAAGGCGCGCTCAAGCTCAAGGAGATCTCCTACATCCACGCCGAGGCCTACGCGGCGGGCGAACTCAAACACGGCCCGCTGGCTCTGGTGGACAAGCACATGCCGGTGATTGCCGTCGCGCCGAACGATGTTCTGCTGGAAAAGTTGAAGTCGAACCTGCAAGAGGTCAAGGCGCGCGGCGGCGAGCTGTACGTGTTCGCTGATGCCGATACCCGCTTCGAATCGAGCGAGGGCATCCACGTGATGCAGATGCCGGAACATGCGGGCTACCTCAGCCCCATACTCCACACCATCCCGCTCCAGTTACTGTCGTATTACGTGGCGCTGCAAAAGGGGACGGATGTGGACAAGCCGAGAAATCTGGCGAAATCCGTTACGGTGGAATGAGTCTGCTCCGGAGCCGCCCATAGCGATGAGAAGACTGGCCTGCGCATTCCTGTGGTCGATAGGCTTGGCGGCGTGTGCTACTCCGCCCGCCGTGCCGCTTCCGCCGCCTGAGCCGGTGGCGGTCGAGCGCCCTCCGGCCCGCATTGCACTCGCGCTGGGCGGCGGCGCGGCGCGCGGTTTCGCACACGTCGGTGTCATCAAGGCACTGGAGGCGCAGGGCATCAGCCCCGACATCGTGGTGGGGACCAGTGCCGGGTCGGTGGTCGGCGCGCTCTATGCTGCCGGGCTCAACGGCTTCCAGATCCAGGAGCTTTCCATGGGCATGGCGGAAGAGCAGGTCGTCGATGGCTCGGGCATGTACCGCTGCATCGCCGAGACTGCCGTTTCCAACAAGCGCGGCTGTATCAAGGGACAGGCCTTGCAGGATTTCGTCAACAAGAACGTCGGCGGTCGTCCGATCGAGCGACTTCACAAGACCTTCGCCGCCGTCGCCACCCATCTGGCTTCAGGCGAGATGGTGGTGTTCCGCACCGGCAACACCGGAATGGCGGTGCGCGCCTCCTCCTCCGTGCCGGTGTTCTTCGAGCCGGTCAACATCGGCGGGCAGGATTATGTCGATGGTGGCCTGGTCGCGCCGGTCCCGGCTCGGGTGGCGCGTTCCATCGGTGCCGATTTCGTTATCGCGGTGGACATCTCGGACCGTCCGCAGGATCGCAAGACCAGCGGCATGACCGACATCCTGTGGCAGACTTTCTCCATCTTCGGGCAGACCCTCAACCGTCACGAGCACTCCAGCGCGGACATCGTGATCCGTCCGGTCACCACCGGCTTGCCGTCCGCCGATGTGAGTGGCCGCAACAAGGCCGTGCTGGAAGGCGAGAAGGCGGTCGCTGCCATCCTGCCGGAGCTGAAGGCCAAACTGGCGAAACTGAACGAGAAGAAGCGCGTGGCCGGGATGCTGTGACCGTTGCGCGGCTACTGGAAGCGCAATGCCTCGATCGGCCTGAGCCGTGATGCCTTCCTGGCCGGATACAGACCGAAGAACACCCCCACCGCCACGGATACGCCGAAAGCCAGCAGGATGGGCTGAGCGGTGACGTGTACCGGGATCTCGGCGAGCTTGCCGATGGCGGTGGCCAGCCCCGCCCCGAGCAGGATGCCGATCACGCCGCCGGTCACGGTGATGATGATGGATTCGAGCAGGAACTGGGTCAGGATGGTGCGGCGATCCGCGCCTATGGCCATGCGGATGCCGATCTCGCGGGTGCGCTCGGTGACCGATACCAGCATGATGTTCATGATGCCGATGCCGCCTACGAACAGCGAGATGGAGGCGATGGCACCCAGCAGCAGCGACAACATGCCGGTTACCTCCGAAGCGGTCTCGGCCACCGAGGTCATGTTGGTGACACCGAAATCGTTCTCGGCCTTTTCGCGGATGTGATGGCGCTGGCGCAACAGTTCGGTGATCTGGCGTTCCAGCGAATTCAGGCTGGCCGAGCTTTCCGCCTGCACCATGATCATGCCCACCGCCGTGCGGAACGGGCCGCCCAGGAGCTGGCGTTGGGCGGTGGTGACCGGCACGATGATGGAGTCGTCCTGGTCGCGGCCATCCATGCTTTGCCCTTTCTGGCTGAGCACGCCGATCACGGTGAACGGCTGCCCCTTCACCCGGATGACCTGACCGATGGGGTCCTCGCTGTCGAACAGGTTCTCCACCACTTTCTGGCCCAGGATCACCACGCGGGTCGCGCTGGAGATGTCGGACTCGCTGAAGCTCCGCCCCCGTTCCACGCGCCAGTCGCGCAGTTCCAGATATTCCGTGTTCACGCCCAGCGCCGAGGTGTTCCAGTTGTTCGGGCCATAGACCAGTTGCACGAAGCCGGTGGAGATGGGCGAGGCGTACAGCGTCGGGGCCAACTCGTGGATGGCGGCGACATCGCCCAGCGTCAGCGTCGGCATTCCGCCCATGCCGCTGCGCACGCCGCCGGAACGCGCCGAGGCGGAGTTGACGATGAGCAGGTTCGCCCCCATGGAGTTGATGGTGCCGATGACCTTCTGCTGCGTGCCCTGGCCGATGGCGACCATCAGCACCACCGCCGCCACGCCGATGGTGATGCCCAGCGCGGTGAGGAAGGTGCGCAGGCGGTTGGCCAGCATGGCCTGCCAGGCTTCGCCGAGCAAGGTCGCGATCATGCCGTCACTCCCTGAAACTCGGCCACCGGGCCGTCGTAGGCCAGCACGCCGTCCTTGAGATAGACCAGCCGCTGGGCGTAACGCGCGACGGACATGTCATGGGTGACCAGCACCAGCGTGATGCCCTGCTCGCGGTTGATGCGCTGGAACAGCTCCATGATCTCGCGCCCGGTATGGCTGTCGAGGTTGCCGGTCGGCTCGTCGGCCAGGATCAGGCTGGGGCGGGTGACCAGCGCGCGGGCGATGGCGACGCGCTGCTGCTGGCCACCGGAGATGCGCGTCGGCAGCGAGTCCACCAGATGCCCCAGCCCGACCCGGCTCAGCATGTCGGCGGCGCGTGTCAGGCGTTCGCTCTTGCCGACGTGCTGATACACCAGCGGCAGGGCGACGTTGTTGCCCAGACTCATGCGCGGTAGCAGGTTGAAGCCTTGGAACACGAAGCCGATGACCTGCCCGCGCAGCCGCGCCAGCTCGGATTCCGGCAAGGTACCGATGTCGGTGCCGTCCAGGCGGTAAGCGCCGCCACTGGGGATGTCCAGACAGCCGAGGATGTTCATCAGGGTGGATTTGCCGGAGCCGGACGGCCCCATGATGGCGACGAACTCGCCCCGGCTGATGGTCAGCGACACGCCTTTGAGCACGGACACCGCACCGGCATCGGTGAAATAGTCCTTGCTCAGGGCATCTAGCTGGATGACCGCGCTCATGTCATTGCAGGCGGATGGGTGGGGCCGAGGCGTTGCTCTTGGCGGACTTGTCCGGTTGGGTGTCCTCCACGACCACGGCATCGCCCGCCTTCAGCTCGCCCTCGACCACTACGCTGAACTTGCCATCCGAGGCGCCCACCAGCAGCGGGATCTGCTTGAGCTTCTCAGCGTCCAGCACATAGACGCTGCCGCGCAATGTGCCGGGCTGTACCGGCAAGCCTTTCTTCTGCGCGCCGTTCTTGCGGTTGGCGCGTTCGGCCCCTTCCGGGCGGAAGCGCAGCGCGGCATTCGGCACTTTCAACACTTCCGTCTTTTCGGCGGTGACGACACCGACGTAGGCCGTCATGCCCGGCAGCAGCAGGCTGTCCGGGTTGTCTACGTCGATCACCACGTTGTAGGTCACCACGTTCTGCTGGGTGGTCGGGTTCAGGCGGACCTGCCGCACCAGCCCCTTGAACTGGCGGCCAGGGAAGGCATCGACGGTGAAGCTGGCTGGCTGCCCGGCGCGGATGTTGCCGATGTCGGCTTCGGCGAAACTGGAGTTGATCTGCATCTTGGACAAGTCCTGCGCGATCTGGAACAGCACCGGAGCTTGGAACGAGGCGGCGACCGTCTGCCCCACGTCGATCTGGCGCGACACCACTACGCCGGACACCGGCGAGCGGATCTGTGTGTAGCCCAGATTGGTGCGGTCGCGTGCGGCCTGGGCCTCGGTCAGCGTGAGCTGGGCACGCGCGGCCTTCAGCGCCTGCACGGCGGTCTCCAGCTCCTGTCGGCTGGCGTATTCCTGCGCGTACAGGCTGCGGATGCGCGCCTCGTTGGCCTGTGCCAGGTCCAGACTGGCGCGTGCGGAGGCGACGCTGGCCGCGCTCTGTTGCGCCTGCGCCTGCACCAACGCCGGGTCGAGTTCGAGCAGGACTTGACCCGCCGTGACGTGATCGTTGAAGTCAGCGTGCAGGCTTTTGACGATGCCGGAGACCTGGCTGCCGACGCTGACCAGCGTCACCGGATTCAGCGTGCCGTTGGCCGACACCGTCTGCGTCAGCGCGCCGCGCTCGACGGCTTCGGTCAGATAACGCGGGTTGGGTGAGGATGATCTGGGCAGCAGCCAGACGGCGGCGGCAACGATGCCGAGCACGGTGCTGGCGAGCAATATCTTTTTGACGGTGGGGGAAAGGGGCACGGTCACCTCAGTGGATCAAAGTCGTTTGCGTCAGGTCGAGTTCGCCTATGGCCTGGGCCAGGGCGAAGCGGCTGGCGAGGAAGTTGTAGCGCGCGGTGATGCGCTGCTGGCGCGCGCTGGCGAGTGTGGATTGCGCGGTGAGCACGTCGAGCAGGTTGCCCAGTCCGGCCTTGTAGCGCCCCAGCGTCATACGCTCGGATTGCTCGGCTGAGGCGACCAGGTCATCGGCCATGCGCAGTGCCTGACTGCCGGTCAGCAAGGACTGGTAGGCTTTCCATACGTCCAGCGCGATCTGGTTGGCGAGGCGGTCGCGGTCGGCGATGCGGCTTTCCACTTGCGCCTCGGCGGCGCGGGTCTGGTAGGTGGTGCGCATGCCGGTGAACAGCGGGATGTTGAGCGATACGCCGATGCTGTTGCCGCGAGTATCCGGGGTGCCCGAGTTCGCATTGCGCGACGTGGTGGCATTCAGGTTGACGCTGGGGCGGCCACTGGCACGTGCAGCCTCCACTTGCGCCTCGGCGGCCTTGATCTGCGCTTCGGCGGCAACCAGGTCGGGACGCTGTCGGCGTGCCTCGGCGATGAGCTGACCGATGGCCTGCTCGACCTGCGGGTCCGGGGACAGATCTGCATCTTCGGCCAGGTTCAGCGGCTGATCGGCATCGAACCCCATCAGGTTGGCGAGGGTGCCAGCCGCCGTGGCCGCATTGCCTTCCGCCGTGATGCGGTTGAGCGTGGCTTGCGACAGGGCGGTCTGCGCCTGCATGCGGTCGGCGGGGGTCGCGCTGCCGCTCAGATAGCGCGCCTGGGCGGCGGTCAGACTCTCCTGTGCAGCAGCCTCGGCGGTGCGGGTCGCCGCGACGGAGGCACGCGCCGAGCGCAGGGAGAAATAGGCTTGCGCCGTGCTCAGCCACAGGGATTGCAGGCTGGCATCGCGTGTCGCGTTGGCGGCGATCAGCAGCTGTTGCGCGTTCTCCAGGTTGGCGGCACGGCCCCCGAAATCCAGCAGCAGATAACTCGCGGTCAGTCCGACACTCTGTCCGTGGTTGGTGGTGGTCGGAGCGATGCCGCTCTGCGACTGGTTGCGCGTGGCATTGGCGCTGGCGGAGAGCGTGGGCAGATAGTTGGACAGATTGACTCCGAGCTGTGCTGCCTGCGCCCGCGAGTTGGCCCACAGCCCATGCGTCTGGGGGTTGTGGCACAGGGCGAGATCGACGACATCCTGCAAGGCGAGCGGGCGCTGGATGCGTGCGCTGTCACAGGCGCTTGCTTCCGCTCGGCGCGTCGTCCCGGTGGACAGCGGATCGGCGAAATCCCAGGCGAGCGCCATCGCCGAGTGGCACAAGGTCAGAGCGGCAAACAGGAGGCGAGGACTCATGAAGGCGGCTGGCGCGTCAGCGTATCTCGATGGTGCCGGACACGCGCACCGTCACCGGCGTGGTTCCGGCGGCGAACTCGGGTGCGGGCATGCCCGCATCGGCAGCGCTGCGCAGCAACGACATCGGCATCACGCCCAGGTTGCCGCCATCGTCGATGACCAGATGGCGCACCGTGTAATCCTGCGCGCTCATGGCCCCGGTGACGACTTGGGCGCGTTTGCGGAACGCCTCCATGGCTTCGACTATCAAGCCGTCGCGGGCGAGCTGGCGGGTGGCGGGGGCCAGGCTGAAACTGATCCCGGTGAGTTGCAGGCTGTCCTGCAACTGGGCGATGAGTTGGGCGGCGGCCTGGAAATCCTTGCTTTCCAGCCGCAGGTCGGCATGGCCGCGCCAGCCCGTGAGTTGCCCGTTCTTGCCGTACACCGGCAGGGTGAACTGGTTGCCGCTGCTAACCAATACCGACGGGAATGTACGCGCCAGGCGCAGGCCGGAATCGAGTGTGCCGGAGAGGCGGCTGGCGACCTGGGCGGGGTCGCGTTCGGTCAGTTCCACGCTGAGTTGCGCCGACATCAAATCATTGCTGACCTCGCGACTGGCTTCGCAACCGAAGTCGACCGACGGGTGGTCTGCGGCCCAGACAGGTGCGGCGGGGATGAGTGCAAACAGTAGCGGCAGGCTGGCTATCAGTCCGCGCCGATGCGGGCGGTGGCACGGCGGGCGCGTAGGGATGGTGTGCTGTTCCATGTGTCGTGCCAGGACCTAGAGCGAACGCCGGGACACCCGGCGCGCGCCGTTATAGCGCGCGCGCCAATAGCCGACGTTGAGGTTTTCGATGCGTATGCTGCTGCCGATCCGGGGGGCGTGGATGAACTGCGATTCGCCCAGATAGATGCCGACGTGGGAGAACGGTTTGCTGGTGGTCTTGAAGAACACCAGATCGCCGGGAGTCAGGTGGTGGAGTTCGATGTGGTCGCCTAGGCTGGACATCTCCCGGCTGGTGCGTGGCAGTTTCATGCCCAGCGAGTGGTCGAACACGTGTTGCACGAAACCGCTGCAATCGAAACCGTCCGCCGGGGCCTCACCACCGGGCCGGTACGGCGTACCGTCCAGGCTCATGGCGTAGAACGTCATGTCGTTGATGGCCGGGTCGCCGCTCTGCAGCGAGCCGCCCTCTTTCGGAGGCGAGCTGGTACAGGCGCTGACCAGCATGAGCATGAGCAGGGGCAGGAGTTTCTTCATGGGCGGGAATTTACGGTAGAGTGGCGGACGTGTAAAGCGGATGGTAGGGACATGAACAGGATGGCGGCGATTTGGATGTGTCTGGTGTGCGCAGGGACGCTGTGGGCGAGCATTGCTCTTGCCGAGGTGGCCGTGCTCCCCTTGCAACATCGCTCGGTGGACGAGGTCCTGCCGGTGTTGCGTCCGTTGCTGGAGCCGGATGGCGCGGCGACCGGCATGAACAACCAGCTCATCCTGCGCGGTTCACCTGCCGCTCTGGCCGAGATACGCGCGCTGTTGCCGAGTCTGGACGTGCCGCTGCGGCGCTTGCGCATCACCGTGTTGCAGGATGTGGATGAGACGACGGTCAACCGCCTGCGCGGGCTGTCCGGCACTGTCGGGGTCGGGCCGCATGCGCGGATGGCTGTGGCGGACGTGGCCGGCAACGGTGGTCTGGTGGTCGAGGCCGGACGGGGCAGTGACCGGTTGCGCGGGCGGATGCAGGATGGGCAGACGCAGCTGGAGGATCACAAGTCGCAGCAGGTGATGGTGGTCGAGGGTGGTCGGGCGCTGGTGCGTATCGGACAAGCGCAGCCCGTGACCGTGCGGCAGCAGGTGCTGACGGTACAAGGTCAGGTGCAGACCGTGGAGACGACGCAGTACCGGGAAGCGAACAGCGGGTTCTATGTGCAGCCGCGTCTGGCGGGCGAACAGGTGACGCTGGAGGTGACGGCGCAGAACGACTCGCCCGCATCGGCAGAGGGCGGTTATGCGCGACAGCGGCAGGTCTCGACCACGGTCACCGGGCGTTTGGGAGTCTGGCTGGTGCTGGGCGACCTGGCGCAGCAGTCCTCTGGCCGCAGCCGTGTGGTGGGCGGTGGGACTGATTCGAGCGGGACGGAGTCCAATCGGGTGTTGCTGAAAGTGGATGAGGTGCGCTGAGCGCAGTTCAGAGCATGGAGTAACGCTTGAGGCCCGCTGCATCGACAACTTCGATCTGCTCCCGCCCCAGTCTGACCCAGCCCTGGTCGGCAAACTGCTTGAGCAGACGGCTGACCATCTCGCGCACGCTGCCGAGTTCGTCGGCCAGTTGCTGGTGGGTGGTACGCAAAGGGTTGGGCTTGGTGAGCAGGAGTGCGGCCAGGCGCTGATCCAGTTTCTGGAAGGCGACCGCCGAGACCAGTTGCATCATGTCGGTGAGGCGCTCCGAGAACAGGCCGAAGATGTAGTCGCGGAACGGCTCGAAGCTGGATACGAGGCGGCGGAAGACCGGGGCGGGCAGCACCACCATCTCCACATCGTGCTCGACTTCGCCGCGTGCCTGATAGCGGGTGTGGCCCATCAGGCAACTGCTGGTGAGGATGCAACTCTCGCCGGGATCGACCCGATACAGCTGCAACTCGCGGCCATGCGGCGAGGCCTTGATGACGCGCACATTGCCGGACAGGATCAGCGGAAAACCCTGGCAGGGCTGGTTCTCGTCGAACACTACGGTGCCGGCGGGCAGTCTCAGTAGCTGCGCACCAGCGGACAGCGATCCCAGCAGGTCGGCAGGCAGTTCACCCAGCATCGGGTAGTTGGCCAGCAGGCGGGTCTGGGTTGCTGCATCCAGCATGGCTCAGGCTTCCGGGCGCATGTGCGGGAACAGGATCACGTCGCGGATGCTGGCGGCATCGGTCAGCAGCATCACCAGCCGGTCGATGCCTATGCCTTCGCCTGCGGTCGGCGGCAGGCCATATTCCAGTGCGCGGATATAGTCGCCATCCTTGAACATCGCTTCTTCGTCACCCGCATCCTTGGCCGCGACCTGCGCGTCGAAACGCGCTTCCTGATCTTCCGGGTCGTTCAGCTCGGAGAAGCCGTTGGCGATCTCGCGCCCGACGATGAATAGCTCGAAGCGTTCGGTGATGCCGGGCTGTTTGTCGGAGGCACGCGCCAGTGGCGAAACTTCGACCGGGTAATCGACGATGAAGGTCGGCTCGAACAGCAGGTGTTCCGACAGCTCCTCGAACAGCGAGAGTTGCAGGCCGCCGATGCCGTCCTCCGGTTTGTGCTTGGCTTTCAGGTCTTGCAACTGGGACAGCAGGAACTCACGGTCGCCGAGCTGTGCGTCGCTGAACTGCGGGTGATACTTCTGGATGGCCTGGGTGATGGTCAGGCGGTGGAATGGTCGACCGAGGTCGAGTTCGCGTCCCTGATAGCTGAGGACGGTGGTGCCCAGCACCTTGCGCGCCACTTCGCGGAACAGGTTCTCGGTGAAGTCCATCATGTACTTGTAATCGCGATAGGCTTCATAGAACTCGATCATGGTGAACTCGGGGTTGTGGCGTGTCGACAGCCCCTCGTTGCGGAAGTTGCGGTTGATCTCGAACACCTTCTCGAAACCGCCGACGACCAGGCGCTTGAGGTACAGCTCGGGTGCGATACGCAGATAGAGTTGCATATCGAGCGCGTTGTGGTGTGTGGTGAAGGGCTTGGCCGAAGCACCGCCGGGTATGGTGTGCATCATCGGTGTCTCGACTTCGAGGTAGTCGTGACGGATGAAGAACTCGCGGATGGCCTGGATCACCTTGCTGCGGATCATGAAGGTCTTGCGCGTGTCTTCGTTGGTGATGAGGTCGACGTAGCGCTGGCGGTACTTTTGCTCCTGATCAGTCAGGCCGTGGAACTTTTCCGGCAGGGGTTGTAGAGACTTGGTCAGCAGGCGCAGGCGGGTGACACGCACCGATAATTCGCCGGTCTTGGTCTTGAATAGCACCCCCTCGGCACCCAGGATGTCACCCAGGTCATAGTGCTTGAACGCAGCATGGGCATCTTCGCCGGTATCGTTGTTGCTGATGAACAACTGCATGCGCCCGCTCATATCCTGGATGGTGGCAAAGCTGGCCTTGCCCATCACGCGCTTGAGCATCATGCGGCCAGCGATGCTGACCTTGATCTGGTTTGCTTCCAGCTCGTCATGGCTGCTCTCGCCGTATTCCGAGTGCAGCGTATCGGCGTAATGTTGACGGTCGAAGTCGTTGGGGTAGGCCAATCCAGCCGAACGCAGTGCGGCGAGTTTGGTGCGGCGCTCGGCGATGATCTGGTTGGCATCCTGGGTGGTCGATGGGGTGGTCGTTGTGTTCATGCGGACTTTCATTAATAACGAGCATCAGGCTCGGTCAGCGTGCATCCGTAATCCATGGGCGATGCAAAACGGGGCGATTATACACTTGAGCAAAGTGCTGGCGCGCAGAGGCGATGCTGCGAGAAAAAGAATCCCCATAACCTCCCGTATTTGCTTGACCGTGGACGGGGCGCTTGATATAAAGTGCATCGGGTTCAAGTTCGATTTGACTAACTGAGCAAAAGGGGGGCATGTGAGTAATAAATCTGATTTGGTAGATGCAATCGCAACATCCGCTGATATTTCCAAGGCTGCTGCTGGCCGTGCATTGGATGCCGTCGTTGCGGCGATCAAGGGATCTCTGGCCAAGGGTGAAGAAGTCAGCCTGGTTGGTTTCGGTACGTTTTACGTCGGCGAGCGCGCTGCCCGTAGTGGCCGCAACCCGCGTACAGGCGCTTCCATCGACATCAAGGCTGCCAAGACCCCGAAATTTAGGGCTGGCAAAGGCCTGAAGGATGCTGTAAACTAGCGGACTCGTTGGGTGCTTAGCTCAGCTGGTAGAGCACCGCCCTTACAAGGCGATGGTCGGCGGTTCGATCCCGTCAGCACCCACCAGAGTTTCAAAGGTTTTTGGAGTGGTAGTTCAGTTGGTTAGAATACCGGCCTGTCACGCCGGGGGTCGCGGGTTCGAGTCCCGTCCACTCCGCCAAACAAAGGCGAACGAAAGTTCGCCTTTTTTCATGTTGTTCACACTTTCCTTCGAGTAGGCCGTTATGTTCGATTTCGTGCATGAAAAGCGTCGTCTGGTTCAAATCGTTTTGGGATTGATCGTATTGCCGTTCGCCTTCTGGGGCGTGGACTCTTACCGCAAATCCGGCGGGGACGAGTACCTTGCCAAGGTCGATGGCATCAAGGTCACTCCGCAAGAGTTCGATAATGTCCTGCGCCAACAGCAAGGCCGGATGCGGGAGATGGCGGGCGGCAACGTCGATCCGGCCATGTTCGATACGGTTGAAGTCAAACAGTCCGTGCTGGAAGGGCTCATCAATCAGAAGATGTTGCTCAAGCGGGCCGAGTCTGCTGGCTTGGCGGTGACGGACGAGCAGTTGGCTCAGGTGATCGCTGGCATTCCCGCGTTCAGTACGGATGGGAAGTTCGATCAGAAGCGCTACGAATCGCTGCTGGCCTCGCAGAACATGACTCCCATGGTGTTCGAGGCGCGAGTGCGTGAGGAGTTGAGCGTGCGCCAACTGACCGATCCTTACACGCAAAGCGGCTACGCTTCTTCCGCCGCTGCAGACAATCTGATCCGTCTGGCCGAGCAGGAGCGCATCATCAGCGTCGCGGCTGTGTCGCCTGCCGCGTATCAGGCGCAGGTCAAGGTAGACGATGCGGCGGTGAAGTCTTATTTCGATCAGCATCAGAGCGAGTTCCAGATGCCTGAGCAGGTGCGTGTCGAATTCCTCGCTTTTTCGGATGGAGCGCTGCAATCGCAAGTCGCGGTGGCAGAGGCCGAGATCAAGCAATACTACGACGAGCACCAGAGCGAGTTCGGTACGCCCGAACAGCGTCAGGCGGCGCACATCCTGATCAGCGCCTCGGCGCAGTCGAGTGCGGCTGAGAAGAGTGCGGCCAAAGCCAAGGCCGAGGCCATCCTGGCTCAGGTGAAGCAAACTCCGGCCAAGTTCGCCGAGTTGGCCAAACAGAATTCGCAGGACCCAGGCTCCGCCGCAAATGGCGGCGATCTGGGCGCGTTCGGGCGCGGTGCCATGGTCAAGCCCTTTGAGGATGCGGCCTTCGCGCTCAAGGTTGGCGAGATCAGCGGCCTGGTCCAGTCCGATTTTGGCTATCACATCATCAAGCTGCTGGCGATCAAGCCCTCTCACACGGCCACTCTGGCCGAAGTCAAGGGTGCGATCGAGATGAAGCTGCGCCAACAGAAGGCCGGCGAAAAGTTCGCCGAGCTGGCCGAGAAGTTCAGCAATGCCGTGTACGAGCAGAGCGATAGCCTTAAGGCGGCTGCCGACCTGGTCAAGTTGCCGGTGCAGCAGAGCGGCTGGCTGGTGAAAGGGCAGGCCGTTGCTCCCTGGACGGACAAGGTGCTGCAAGCTGTGTTCAGTGATGATGTGCTGAAGAACAAGCGCAACACGACGGCGATCGAGATCGCCCCCAACACCTTGCTGGCGGCGCGCCTGCTGGAGCATAAGCCTGCCAGCGTGCGCCCCTTGGCTGAAGTGGCTTCGGTCATCCGTCAGAAGCTCCAGTTCCAGCAAGCGATGGACCTGGCCAACAAGCAGGGCAAGGAGAGCCTGGCCCAGCTGCAACAAGGCGGGAAGCCTGCGGTCAACTGGCAGGCGACCCAGGCGGTGACGCGCGCGCGTCATCCGGGGCTGGAGGGCGATCTGGCACGCCAGTTGTTCCGTGCCGACACAAGCAAGCTGCCGCTCTATCTGGGGGCCGAGACCCCGCAAGGCTACGTCCTGCTGCGCCTCGAAGCGGTCAAGGAAGTAGCGCAGGTCGAAGATGCCAAGCGTACGGCTTACATGCAGCAATTGCGTCAGTTCAGCGGCGAAGAGTTGATGCGTGCCTATCTGGCCGATGCCCGCAAGCATGCCGATGTCAGCATCAAGCCGTTTTCTGAAGAAAAGAAGTAGAGTTTTTTCATGACCGTCGGTAGAATGCGCGCCGGTCAAGGGAGTGGTAGTTCAGTTGGTTAGAATACCGGCCTGTCACGCCGGGGGTCGCGGGTTCGAGTCCCGTCCACTCCGCCAATAAAGAAAGGGGCGAATCGCAAGATTCGCCCCTTTTCCATACCCGCCTTCCGAGCGCTATTCTTCGCTGGTACCCAGCGCGGTGGTGTTGAAGCCGCCATCCACATAAGTGATCTCGCCGGTCACGCCGCTGGCCAGGTCGCTGCACAGGAAGGCGGCGACGTTGCCGACCTCCTCGATAGTGATGTTGCGCCGCAGCGGCGCACACTTCTCGTTGTAGGTGAGCAGCTTGTTGAAGTCGGCGATACCTGCCGCCGCCAAGGTGCGGATTGGGCCGGCGGACACGCCGTTGACGCGGATGCCGCGCGGGCCGAGGTTCACGGCCAGGTAACGCACGCTGGATTCCAGACTGGCCTTGGCCAGCCCCATCACGTTGTAATGCGGCATGGTGCGCACCGCGCCGAGGTAACTCAAGGTGAGCAGCGCAGCGCGGCCGCTCAGGTAGGGCAGAGCAGCCTTGGCCAGCGCCGGAAAGCTGTAGGCGCTGATGTCATGGGCGATGCGGAACGCTTCGCGGCTGAGGCCATCGAGGAACTCGCCCGCCAGCGCTTCCTTGGGGGCAAAGGCGATGGAATGGACGAAACCGTCGAAGGTGTCCCAATGCGCGCTCAGGTCGATGAACAGTTGCTCGATCTGCTCGTCACTGCCGACATCGCAGGCGAACACCCGCTCGCTATCGAACTCCTTGGCCAAGGCGAGCACACGCTCACGGATGCGTTCGCCCTGATAGGTGAAAGCCAGCTCCGCCCCTTCGCGGTGCATCGCTTGAGCTACGCCATAAGCGATGGAACGGTTGCTGACCATGCCAGTGACCAGAATGCGTTTACCTGCGAGGAATCCCATGATGTTGTAGGCGTGTAAAGACAGTGCGCGATTATAAGGCAAAGCCTGCGGCGGGTATCCGGTCGGCGTTGCGGTGTAGAGCGTCAGTTGTCAGGGCAATGTCGCGGCGAACTGGTTCCGGGGTCAGGTCTTGCATCCAAGCATTTCCCATGCTAGCCTTTTCGCATGGCGCGTCCCCTTAGAATCGAATTGGCCGGTGGGCTTTATCATGTGACCTCACGCGGCGATAGGCGCGAGGATATTTTCCTCGATGAGGCTGATCGCCTTGCTTGGCTTGAATTGTTCGGCCAGGTGTGTCGGCGCTTCAACTGGGTGTGCCATGCTTGGTGCCTGATGGATAACCATTTCCACATCGTCGTGGAAACGGTCGAGGGTAATCTGGCGCAAGGTATGCGCCAACTTAACGGCGTTTACACGCAAACCTTCAACCGCACTCATGGCCGGGTCGGTCATGTATTTCAGGGGCGCTACAAGGCGGTCATGGTTGAGAAGGATAGTTACCTGCTGGAACTGGCTCGCTATGTGGTGCTTAATCCGCTGCGGGCGTGCATGGTGAAAGAGGTTGCCGCTTGGCCGTGGAGTTCGTATGCGGCGATGACGGGTACGCAGCCCGCGCCAGCATGGTTGCAGACCGATTGGATACTCGGGCAATTTTCTTCCCAGCGCCCTCGTGCGATCATCCAATATATTGACTTTGTCCGAGCAGGCGTTGGGCTTGCGAGTGTTTGGGAGCAACTGGAAGGCCAGATTTATCTCGGCTCGGAAGCGTTCATCAAACGTATGCAGCAAATAGCCGACACGGCGACAATCGGCGAGATACCACGCGCGCAACGCCGACCACCCGCGAAGCCGTTAACCCACTACCAAGATAAACACCGTGATGCAAAAGCAGCCATGGTTGCCGCCTATGCCACAGGTGACTATACAATGCAGGAAATCGCGGATCACTTCGGCGTACATTACGCCACGGTCAGCAGGGCAGTTAAATTGAGGAGGGATGCGTGAATGCAAGACCTGACCCCATTTCACATTTTCATTTCACAGTTGCAGCAAGGGTGACTGCTGACATGCTCTGGCAGAACCCCCTTCAGGGTAAGAGATAATCCGGAGTTATTGATGAGGAAAGTTATCCAATATATGTTGCTGCTAATTGTGCCTGTGGCTTCTGCATCTTGCTCAAATTATGGAATACCATATGGTCAGCTGGGCTCTGCCGTTCAGAGGGAAGAGAAGTTTTTATATGGTCGCCCCGGGGTATTTGTATACTTCATGTATTTACCAAGTCCTGAGTTGAAAGGTGTAACAACACAGGAAAAAAATATAAAGAGGGCGCAATACATCAAGGAGAAATTTAGACAAGCCCCGAGTATTGCCCCACCTGGGTGTCTTGGCGAGATTGAAGTAATTGGCTGGGGTGATTCTCAGGGTGGGAATTCAAATGCCAGCTTTCGCTGCCTTCCATAATGGCAAGGAAGGTGATAATAGAGAATGCACCAAGGTATTCTGATGTTTTATGAGCTACTGATTCCATGCTCACCCTAACCGCCCACCACCCCAGCCAAGGCATCGTCCGCCTGAACTTCGATGCACCCAGCGTCGAAGAAGCGGTACGCCTCGCCGAATCCCAAGGCTACCGGGTGGTGTCATCGGGCGGATTTGCTCTGCCGTCCCTCCGCATCACCCGCCCTAAACGCTTCCCGCTCACTATGTTCAGTCAGGAACTGCCGTCGCGGCTGCTGATGCAGTGGGGCAAGTATTTCGAGGCG
This sequence comes from Ferriphaselus sp. R-1, assembly GCF_000746095.1. Taxonomy (GTDB): domain Bacteria; phylum Pseudomonadota; class Gammaproteobacteria; order Burkholderiales; family Gallionellaceae; genus Ferriphaselus. The sequence continues at coordinate 127,178 of NZ_JQKP01000001.1, forward strand.
CACGGCAGCGCGCAGTAGACTCGTCGAGGTTCTTTTATGTCTGAAACTCGGGCTGGAGCAAGGTTTTGATCCAATTCTTTTGCGCGGCTTGTTTTCGTTGCTGCTCCAGCTTTTGCCGAATGTGCGGGGCAGCCTCGGCATGACTCATCACATGTTCAACTGATATCGCGTCGCAGCGCAGCAGATGGAAGCCGAGCTCGGATTCCAGCACGGTGCTGACTTCCCCCGCATTCAGCTCAAATAGTGCTTGATCCAGTTCGGGGAAAAGTTTGCCGCGCGGCAAGTCACCTAGCTTGCCTCCCTCCAGCGCGGTCGGACATTCGGAGTGTTTCAGTGCCTGTTCTTCGAAGCGCTGCGGCTCTTTCGCAAGCCGCGCGGCTATTTCTTCGATCCGTTTGCGTGCCGCTTCGCGCGTATTTTCGGCGATGGTTTCATTGATGGTGATCAGGATGTGGCGTGCCAGCCGGGTTTCCGGGCGACGGAAACGCTGGGGGTGATAGAGGTAATACAGTTCGATGTCGGTATCACTGACTTTGGCGGCCCCACTCGCCACCTTCTCCAGAATGGCTTCGACGCGCAACTCACGTTCCAGCGCGGTGGAAAAACTGGACTCGTCCAGGCCATTGCGAGCCAGATCGCTGGAGAACTCATCATCGCTGGCGTAGCGACCACGAATCTCTGCCATTGCGGCATCCCGAGTCACCGGGGGCACCATCGCATCGCGCGCTTCGGGGGTGGCCAATACACGCGCTTCGAGTGCGTGTTGTTGGTGTGCCATACGTTCTACGCGCGCCAGTTCATTGGGCGGCAAGGCGGCCAGCTCCTTACCGTACAGCTTTTGGGCCGCTTTGAACGCCAGATAGGCGACAGCAGGTTCGGTGAGTTGTGGCATCACGGCTCCTTATCCTCAAAAACGTGCGTTGCTTCCAGCGCAGACTCGGGGACTTGCAATACCTGATCGCGGAAGATCACCTGATATTGCACGCCGTGCTCCTCGTCACGCAGTACCTTGAGCACCTCTCCTTCAACACCCGGTGTGACGCGTACCTCACCACGCACCGCCAATGTGATCCGGCTGCGCACCTTTTCGCGGCTTTCAAATTTGCTGGGTATCCAAAGCTCATCGATGCTGATGAGCTCTTCTTCGCGACAGCCTACGATGCGTTGCAGCTCCAGAAAATTGACGGTGTAGATCAACTGGTCTTGCAGAAAGGTGCCGACATTCATGACGAAACCCGTGGAGCCACGCCGCACCAGCAACTGTCCCGGCGGCATACCTGGATAGGTGCCATCGTTGCGCACGTTGCGCACGATGCGAACCTCGTCACCGAATTCGTATTTAGGCAGCATCTTGCTTATTCACTGTGATCGCTGAAAGCGGCACGAACTTGGTTTGCGGTTCGTGCATGTGGAATACCTTGAACACCTTTTCGGTCAGGGCATCGGATGTCACGAAATCTTGGTAGGCTTGCTGCAAGGCCGTGACATAGACCAAGCGACGCGCAGACTCCAGTTCCGGCAACACCGATTTGCTGATGTAGTCGTGGAAGCGTTGCAAGATGTGCAGGCGATTCACCTGCACGATGGATGGTTCGTACTTGATGCCGAAATAGTCCAGAAAATCCTCGGCAGATACCAGCTCATCCAGCGCTTCATTCAGGGTTAGCTCGTCCATTTCTCACTTCCTTTCTATAGTCCCATTATCGACGGTTGACTGGTACAGCACGTCCAGCAATGCTTTGCCTCCCATGCGGTCATGACTGTCCAGTGCTACCAGTTTCTCCAGCATGGCTTGCCCGATGGCAAGATTCCCAAGGCGCAAATGAAGATAGCCGGTCGCTTTGAGCACCAGCAGGTAGAAGCGCACCAGCCCCATCGAGCGGAGTACCCCCGCACCCACATTGGTTTCGCACAAGTACTCCCACGAGGATGGAAACTCCAGGCGGGTGCCAGCGACTGCCAAGGTGCTTTCCGCCACCAGCAAGGCATCTTCCAAACGATGCTGGTAGAAGTAATAGCGGTACAAGGCGACCAGCACGGTCAGGTGATTGGGGGCCATGAAGCTGGCCTTCAGCAGTAAGCTCTCCGCCTGTTCATGGCCGTAATTGACGGCAGCCAACACGATCAGATCACTGATTTCCGGTGCCAAAGGTTCGTCGAAATACAGTTCGGCTTGTTCAAAATCGAGCAGGTCCATCGTCATTCTTTCCTGAGTTTGCGTGCCACTTCCGTACCACAGAGATCGTCCGCCTCACACGTGCGGCATTGCCCCTCCACGGCATCACCGTGCTTGCGCAATTGACCTTCCAGCACTTCGATGCGCTCCATCAGGCAGGCGATGGCGCGGCCCACCGGGTCGGGGATCAGGTGATGGTCGAGGTTGATGCCGTAGATGTTGTCTGCGTCGGCCTCTTCGGTGCGCAGCACGATCTTGGCCGGGATGCCGACCACCGTGCGGTGTGCGGGCACATCCTTCACCACCACCGAATTGGCACCCACGCGCACGTTGTCGCCCAGGGTGATCGCACCAAGGATCTTCGCCCCTGCGCCGATCACCACGCCGTCGCCCAAGGTGGGATGACGCTTGCCACGGTTCCAGGTGGTGCCGCCCAAGGTCACGCCATGATACAGCGTCACGTCGTTGCCGATCTCGGCGGTCTCGCCGATGACGACACACGCGCCGTGGTCGATGAAGAAACGGCGGCCTATCGTCGCGCCGGGATGAATGTCGATGTTGGTGAGCAGCCGCGCGAACCAGGACAACCAGCGTGCCGGATAGCGCAAGCCCGTCCGCCACAGCCGGTGTGCCAGCCGTTGTAACAAAATGGCGTGCACGCCGGGGTAAGTGGTCAGCACCTCGAAGGTGGAGCGCGCGGCCGGGTCGCGCTGGAATACGCAGCGTACGTCTTCGCGCAACAAGGTGAACAGGCCGATCCGTTGCGGCACGCCGCTTTCAGCGACCATCTGAGCCACACTGGGCAGAGCCTTTTCCATGTCCATCCCCTAGTGCGCCGCGCCCGGCATACTGCGCCCGATATAACGCTGATACATGAACAGCAGTTCCTGATCGGCGGGCGAGCGTTTGGCGCGTTCGGCAAAGTTGCGGATGTCGGGCAGCAGCGCGCGGGCTTCGGCCTGACTCAGGTTGAGCCCCATGGTGGCGTAGGCGGCGATCACACCGTGCGTGCCGGAATGTTTGCCTAGCACCAGCTTGCGGCTGCGTCCCACTTCGCCGGGATCGAAGCCCTGATAGGTGTCCGGGTCTTTCAGCAGTCCATCGACGTGGATGCCCGCCTCGTGGGTGAACACGCCTTCGCCGACTAAACTTTTCTGCCAGCCCACCGGACGGCCAGAGGCGGCAGCCACCGCCTGCGACAGCGCCGGAAAGTGCGTCAGGTCGAGGCCAGTGTCGAAGTTGTAGAGCTTCTTCAAGCCCAGCGCAACCTCTTCCAGTGGCGCATTGCCCGCGCGCTCACCCAGGCCATTGACCGTCGTGTTGAGGTGCGTTGCCCCGGCCAGCGCGGCGGCCAGACTGTTGGCAGTGGCCAGCCCGAGATCGTCGTGGGCGTGCATCTCGATCTCGATGTCCACCTCGGCGCGCAGGGCTGAAATGAGTTTGTGTACGCCGAACGGCTCCATCACGCCCAAGGTGTCGGCGATGCGGAGACGCTGCGCCCCCGCCGCCTGCGCCGCCTCAGCGACGCGCAGCAAAAATTCAGGATCGGCGCGGGATGCGTCCTCGCAACCGACGATGATGCCCATGCCTTGCTCGCTGGCAAAGGGCACGAGGTCAAAGATCGTCTCCAGCACCCAGTCGCGGTCGTGCCCCAGCTTTTTCGTCAGATGGATGTCCGACACCGGGATGGAGAGATCGAGCAGGTGCACATCCACCAGCTCCGCCGCCAGAATGTCCGCCTTGCACATGCGACACCAGGCGACCAGCCTGGCATTCAGATCGAGCGAGGCGACCGCGTTGATGCTGTCGCGTTCTGCTTCGCCCATTGCCGGGATGCCGACTTCCAGCTCAGGCACGCCCAGCGCATCGAGCTGGCGTGCGATGTCCAGCTTCTCTTCCAGCGTGAACGCCACCCCGGCGGTCTGCTCGCCGTCGCGCAGGGTGGTGTCGTCGATGGTGATGGTTCTGCTCATTTCATTCAGCCTAGCCGGATAGAGCGCCCCTCATCCCCAGCCCTTCCCCCGGCGGGGGAAGGGAGCTCGAAGCCCCTCTCCCACCGGGAGAGGGGTTGGGGTGAGGGTACGCTCTTGATGATGGCAACGATCTTCATGCGTAAGTCGGCGCGAACGCCTTGTCCGGCTCGGCCTTGGGCTTGTCGCCATCCCAGTACGGTGACAGCTTGCGCAGCTGGGCGATGATCTCCGGCACCACGGCGATGACGCGATCCACTTCCGCTTCGGTGCTGTAGCGCGACAACGAGAAGCGCACCGTGCCGTGGGCGGCGGTGTAAGGGATGCCCATCGCGCGCATCACGTGCGACGGCTCCAACGAACCGGAAGTGCAGGCCGAACCCGAACTGGCGGCAATGCCGAACTTGTTGAGTAGCAGCAAAATGGCCTCGCCCTCGATGTATTCAAACGCGATGTTGCTGGTATTCGGCAGGCGATCATCGGGATTGCCTGTCACAAAGGAGCTGGGGACTTTCGCCAGAATGCCTGCCTCCAGCTTGTCGCGCAGGCGCTTCACCTCGGTGTTCTCGAAGGCCATCGCTTCCAGCGCCATCTCGGCCGCTTTGCCCAGGCCGACGATGGACGTGGTGTTTTCGGTACCGGCACGGCGACCGCGTTCCTGATGGCCACCGCGCAGCAGCGGACGGAAGCGCACACCGCGCTTCAGGTACAGCACACCCACGCCCTTGGGCGCATGCAGCTTGTGGCCAGACACGGAAAGCATGTCGATCTTGGTGTCTTTTAAATTCAGCGGCACTTTGCCCACGGCTTGCACCGCGTCGGTATGGAACATCGCACCGGCGGCATGCGCCAGCTCGGCCATCTCGACCACGGGGAAGAAGGTGCCGGTCTCGTTGTTCGCCCACATCACCGAGACGACAGCGACTTGGTCAGTCAGCAGCTTCTTGTATTCGTCCAGGTTGAGGCGGCCTTTGCCATCGACCTGGAGGTAATGCACTTTGTAGCCTTCTTTCTCAAGGTAGGCGCACAACGTCAGAATGGCCGGGTGCTCGACGGTGGTGGTGATGATCTCCTTGCGTTCGGGCTGCGCCTTCAAGGCAGACAGGATGGCGGTGGAATCCGACTCCGTCCCGCAGGAGGTGAAGATGATCTCGGAGTCATGTTCAGCGCCCAGCAATTCCTGCACCTGCATGCGTGCCTTCTTGATGGCGAGCCCGACCTTGTTGCCGAAGCTGTGCATCGACGAAGGGTTGCCGAACTGCTCGGTGAAATACGGCAGCATGGCTTCCACCACCGCTTCATCGACGCGGGTAGTGGCATTGTTGTCGAAATAGATGCCTTCCATTTGATGCTCCTTCTCTGGCGTAGGGTGGGCACGTTTTTTGTGCCCACGCGTTACCGAAATATTTGTCTCAACCGCGTGGGCAACAAGTTGCCCACCCTACATAATTGTTACGGCTGGCAGCTGGCGCGGCTCAGCGCCCCGGCCTTGGTTGGCACGATCTTGATGAACTCTTTCAGTTCTTCCATCAGCTTCTGCTGGATGCCTTGCAGCGTCAGCGCTTCCATCTGGCAACCCGCGCAAGCACCGGTCATGCTGACGTAGATGGTCTTGCCGTCTACATCCAGCAGTTCGATGTCGCCGCCGTCGCGCTTGAGTTGCGGGCGCACCGATTCCAGCACGGCTTCGATCTTCTTGATGCGTTGCAGATTGGTCATGCCAGCGGGTGGGGCTTCTTCCTTGGCGGGTGTGCCGGGCTTGAAGCTGTCGCCGCGCTCGGCCATCACCTTCACCAGAATTTCTTCGATGCCTTCGTGGCAGGATGAGCAGCCGCCGCCCGCCTTGGTGTAGTTGGTCACGTCCTGAACTGACGACAGATTGTTGGCGCGGATGGTGTCTTCGATCAGCACGGCATCGATAGCGAAGCACTTGCACACCAGCGCACCTTCTTCGTGATCGTCGCTCCACACTTCGCCGCGATAGTTGGCAACGGCGGCTTGCAGCGCTTCGCGTCCCATCACCGAGCAGTGCATCTTCTCGGGCGGCAGGCCGTCGAGGTAATCGGCGATGTCCTGATTGCTCACTTTCAAAGCTTCGTCCAGCGTTTTGCCTTTAATCATCTCGGTGAGCGCGGAGGAAGAGGCGATGGCCGAGCCGCAGCCGAAGGTCTGGAAATGCGCATCGAGGATGATGTCGGTCTCCGGCTCGACCTTGAGCATCAGGCGCAGCGCGTCGCCGCAGGAGATGGAGCCGACATCGCCGACGCCGTTGGCATCTTCCAATGGGCCTGCGTTGCGCGGCTCAAAAAAGTGCTCTTTAACCTTGTCCGAGTAATCCCACATGATGAACTCCTTAAGCTGAAAAAGACGAACCGCACGCGCAGCTGGAGCTGGCATTCGGATTTTCGAACTTGAAACCGCTACCGCTCAGGCTTTCGACGAAGTCGATGGTGACACCTTCCAGCAAGGGGGCGGACAGTGGGTCGACCAGTAATGTGACTGCACCGAACTCAAGTACGGTGTCATCTTCCTGCTTGGCTTGCTCCAGGGACATGCCGTACTGAAAGCCGGAACAGCCGCCACCCGAAATGGCAATACGCAGTCCTGCAATCGGATCGGTCGTACCCTTGATGAATTTTTCCACGGCGGAAAGTGCGTTGGGGGTCAAGTTAATCATGCTCAAGCTCCTAATCAGGTTGGTGTGCTTGTTACTTTGCAAGCACTGTGCCATCTGGGGGATGTTTCTATCTGAATGATTATCAATGGAAATAAATATCACCCCTGCTCAACTCGGGTGTATGGAACTTGACGGGGAGGTGGAGTTGTCGCATTTGCAACAAGTGCGACTGCGACAAAACCTTCAGAGTCTCTGTTGCGTTGCGTTGCGTTGCGTGGTGGTCTTGCCTTGCGGCAAATCATCCGCAGAACTGGCGTGTAGTGAACCTGGTTGGGCGCGAAGCCCATCATGCATCGCCAAAGACTAAGGCTGGACGTGGACACGTCTGTCTGTGATCCAAATGCCTTCCTGATCTTCCTCGATTTCGATCGAAGTGAGTCGCTCCCCATTGCAGATCGAGCTGATCGATGCGCCCGTCAGTGGTTCATACACGATGCCATGCATGGAGCAGCGCAAAAATTGCCCGGTCTCATCGAAGATGACATTGCTCTCGCAATCCAGTTTGCGCGGCATGTGCACACAGAGATTGTGATACGCAATGCAGCGCCCTTGGTGTCTGAATATAAACATGGGAATCAACTCACCCGCATAGATGACATTCAAGTGCAGGGGACTATGCTCTGGAAATTGTTCGCTTGGACCGACCCAAACGCGTTCTTTACGTGATGCCGGTGCGTCAATCAACGCTGAGTTCTGCATGGGATGGAGGCGAGGGAAGTTGGAATAAGGAATTGGCCTGTGCTTCGCAGGCGCGACGAACCTGCGTATCCAAAGTCTTTAGCCAGGCATCGGGGATCGACTCCAATCCATAAAGTGCTCCTGCCAGCATTCCAGCGATGGCACCAGTGGTGTCTGCATCCCCCCCGCGATTCACTACGTCAATCAGGCAAGCGCGGAAATCATCCGTATCGAAAAAGCTTTGAAACACAGCCTGTATCGTATCGACGATGTATCCGCTGGGATTCTGACTTTGGCGCACGGCGCGGAATTTGAATTCGGCGTGGCGGGCGGCGAGCGGATGGGCATGGTGATGCAGCAGGTCATTTTTGCTGGCACCGCGCAAAGCATCCTGCACCATGAAAATCAGGCATTCGCAGGCAGCATCGGACAGCGCTGAGTGATGGGTGACGTGCGCCTGTGCGCGGCTGGCGGCGCGCACCGCGTCTTCACTTTGGCCGAAGGTGGCGAGCGCCACGGGCAATAAGCGCATCGCCGCGCCGTTGCCCGCATCGTGGTCGGAGTAGGGTGCTGCCGGGGTGCCGGTCTTGCGGAATTGCAGCAAGTTGCGGCGCACGGTGTTGCCGATGTCCACCGGCTTGGCGCGCATCCAGGCATCGAACGCCTGCGCGACCGCGAGGGCATCGACCTTGCCCTGTTGCAGGATGGACTCGCCCAAGGCCAGTGCCATCGTCGTATCGTCAGTGACCTGCCCTGGCTTGAGATGCAGCCAGCCGCCACCGATGAGGTGTTGATGCACGCCATATTTCGCGCTGATCTCGCGCGGGGTCATGAATTCCACCGTCGACCCTAAAGCATCGCCGATGGCGAGGCCGAGATAGGCGGCAACGGCGCGGTCAGCAGGGTTGGGATCGGCTACTCTTCCGGTCCGAAGCATGTCAGATAGTCGGTGCAATATTCACAACTGGGTGCGCGGCACGCATTGATGCCTTCCCGCTCACAGAGTTGTTTATACAGGAACTTCTTCCATTTCATGTCGTGCACGTTGCGTGCGGCCAAGGCCGGAAAGTTGTCGTTCATCAAGCGGCTGAGGTGGTCGCGCGACCACAGGCCGAGGTCTTGCCACAGGTGGTCACTGGCCATGCAGGCGGTGGTGACGATGTGCGCCATCCAGAGTTCGGAAGCGTCGCGTCCGGCGCGTTCGTCGAGCAGCAGTTGCAGCACGTCATCGCGCTCACTGGCGCGTGCATCGTGGGCAGACTCGCCGCACGGCACTTCCCACTCGATGCCGGGAAAGTGGCGCGCCAGCAAGGCGGCGAACGCGTGCCCATCCAGCCCGAGGCCGGGCGGCAGTGCGCCGACTTTGGCGAGCTGGCTCGTGATCATCTGCGCAAACAGCACGTCATTCGGCAAGCCGACAGCGTGTGCCATCAGCTCGTTGTAAAGAGGGTGACCCAGCACGCCCACGTTCCGAGCGGGGGCGGAATCCAATGGGGGGGGATGTGCTTGGGTCATGGTCTGGCCTGCTTATTTGCTGGGATACTCGATCAGCAAGTCTTCGTCGCGCAGCACCATCTGGCATGCCAGACGCCATTCGGTGGTGATGACATCGTTGACCTTCATCGCTTCGATCTGAGCCGCCGTGATCTTGCCCGACTGCTTGAGTACGCTGATCTCGCGGTCGGTGAGCGGGCCGGCCATCGGGCCCTTGTTGGACAGATTGGTGACTTTGACCAGGCAGGTCGAACATTCGCCGTTCTCGCAGCCGAAGTCGATGGGGATATGGTTCTCTTTCGCTAAGTTCAGCACGGTCTTGGTATGGCTGCCAGCCACGGCATACACCGTTTTGTCTTTGTGCAGCGGGCTGGAAAATGTGATGTTAGGCATGACTTGATTCCTCTGTTAGTGGTTGATGACTCAGGCTTTGACGATGATGTCGCCGCCCAATACTTGTGCCTGACAGGCGAGCCGGTGATTGCGCCCGGCCATGTTCTCTTGCAGCACCTGGTCTTCCAGCACCGAGCGTTCGCTCATGTGCTCCATGCCGGAAACGATACGCATCATGCAGGTGCCGCATTCGCCTTCGCGACAGCCGTAGGTGATGCTGGCGCCGACCTTTTCGGAGATCTCGATCAAGCGGGTACGCTCACTGTGTATGGTCGTCGAGTCGTGGGCGCGTATCGCCGTCTGGAGCAGGAGCGGGAACAAGTGCTCAAAACGTTAAGCCGCATCATGGATGACTTCGATGAGTATTACCATTTAATCAGGAGATTCGATATGAAGACGAGTGCGCGTAATCAGTTTTTGGGTTCGGTGAAAAGCATCAAGCTGGGGCAGATCAATGCCGAGGTGATCGTGGACATCGGCGGTGGAGACAGTATTGCAGCCGTCATCACCAATGAGAGCGTGGAGCATCTGGCGCTGAAGGAAGGGGCGGAGGTGTACGCGATGGTGAAAGCGCCGTGGGTGATCGTGACCACCTCGGACGGCTTCAAGACCAGCGCCCGCAACGAGTTGCACGGTACGGTGGTGCGCTGTCAGGAAGGTGCGGTGAACGGCGAGGTCATCATCGAGCTGGCAGGCGGCAAGAGCGTGGCGGCGGTGGTGACCAACGACAGCATCCGCTCGCTGGGGCTGGCCGAAGGCGTGAAAGCCTGCGCCCTCATCAAGGCATCCCACGTGATTCTGGCCGTCAACGCTTAAGGAGAATCCCATGAAGAGTTCCATGACCAAACTCGTTGCCGGTCTGCTGTTGAGCGCACTGGCACAGCTCGCCCAGGCGGGCGAAGTGAATGCTGCCGTGGCGGCCAATTTCCAGAAGCCTATGGAAGAGATCGCGGCGGCCTTCCAGAAGGATACCGGCCACACCGTCAAACTCTCCTTCGGCTCCAGCGGCAAGTTCTACGCGCAGATCAAGGAAGGCGCGCCGTTCGACTTGTTCCTCGCCGCTGATGTGAAGTACCCGAAACTGCTGGAAGAGGAAGGCTGGGCCTTGAAGGACACGCGCTTCGTCTACGCGCTGGGCAAGCTGGTGTTGTGGAGCGCACAGCCGGGTTTGGTGGATAGCAAGGGCGCGGTGCTGGCCAAGGGTAAGTTCAACAAGGTCTCTTATGCCGACCCCAAGCTGGCGCCCTATGGCCTGGCCGCGCAAGAGACACTGCAAAAGATGAAACTGTGGGATAGCATCCAGTCCAAGATGGTTACCGGCGACAGCATCGGCCAAGCCTACCAGTTCATCGCCAGCGGCAATGCCGAGCTGGGATTCATCGCGTTGTCGCAGATCACCAAGGACGGCAAGGTGAGCGAAGGTTCTTACTGGCTGGTGTCGCCGGAGTTGTATAACCCGATCGAGCAGAGCGCCACCTTGCTGACTAAGGCCAAGGATAATGATGCGGCCAAGGCACTGCTGGCGTATCTGAGGGGCAACAAGAAGGCGCTGGCGGTGATCGAGAAGTTTGGTTACGGGTTGAAGTAAGCGTAATAGAAATACCCCGTCATTCCGGCGTAGGCCGGAATCCAGCAAGATAAAAATGCATTTTGTTTTGAATCACTGGATTCCGGCCTGCGCCGGAATGACGAAGCTACGGAGTGAATCAATAAATGGAAAGTGGTTTGTCCCCCTCAGACCTGCAAGCCGTCTGGCTCACGCTCAAGCTGGCCAGCGTTACGACGCTGATCCTGCTGGGCATCGCCACGCCGCTGGCATGGTGGCTGGCGCACTCGACGCGCGGGTACAAGGGCATCGTCGCGGCCTGCGTGGCTTTGCCGCTGGTCATCCCGCCTTCGGTGCTGGGCTTCTACCTGCTGGTGTTGATGGGACCGCACGGCCCGGTCGGTGCGCTGATGACGGCGCTGGGGATGCAGCGCCTGCCGTTCACCTTCGCCGGGCTGGTGGTGGGCTCGGTGTTGTTCTCCCTGCCGTTCGCGGTGCAGCCCATCCAGAATGCCTTTGAGGCGATAGGCCGCCGCCCGCTCGAAGTGGCGGCCACCTTGCGTGCCAACGCTTGGGATCGCTTCTTCAGCGTCGCTTTGCCGCTGGCGCGTCCCGGCTTCCTCACCGCCTGCATCCTCGCTTTTGCGCATACCGTGGGCGAATTCGGCGTGGTGCTGATGCTGGGCGGCAACATCCCCGGCGAGACGCGCGTGCTGTCGGTCGCCATCTACAACCACGTCGAAGCGGTGGAATACGGCGCGGCACATTGGCTGGCGGGCGGCATGGTGCTGTTCTCGTTTTTGGTGTTGCTCGGCCTGTATCGGGTGGGCGGCAATTGGGCGAAAGGTGCGCGATGAGCGAGATCTACGCCCGCTTCCAGTTGCCGCGTGACGACTTCGCGCTGAATGCCGAGTTCAGCGCGCCCGCGCGCGGCATCACCGCGCTGTTCGGCCCCTCCGGTTGCGGCAAGACGACGTTGTTGCGCTGCATCGCCGGGCTGGAGCGCGCGCAAGGTTCGTTGCACATAGCCGAAGCGACTTGGCAGGATGCCAAGACTTTCGTTCCCACCCATCAGCGTCCGCTAGGCTATGTTTTCCAGGAGGCCAGCCTGTTTCCGCACTTGTCGGTACGCGCCAATCTGGAATACGGCTATCGACGCATCCCGCCTGCCGAACGGCGGGTGGCGCTGGAGCAGGTCATCGACTGGCTGGGGCTGGCGCACCTCGTCGAACGCCGCGATCCGGCGCAGCTCTCCGGCGGCGAACGCCAGCGCGTCGCCATCGGTCGCGCCTTGCTCACCAGCCCGAGATTGCTGCTGATGGACGAGCCGCTTTCTGCGCTCGACTCCATCAGCAAGCAGGAGATATTGCCGTATCTGGAGCAGCTGCACCGCGAGCTGGAGATCCCGGTGTTCTACGTCAGCCACGCGCTGGATGAGGTCGCCCGTCTGGCCGACCATCTGGTGCTGCTGGAACAGGGGCGCGTGCTGGCCAGCGGCGCACTGCACGCAGTGTTGGCCCGGCTCGACCTGCCCATCGCCCACTTCGACGATGCCGGTGCGGTGATCGAAACCGTGATCGCCGAACACGACCCACGCTACCACCTCACCCGGCTGGAGATGGCGGGCGGCTCGCTGTGGGTGAGCCTGCTCGACCAGCCTCTAGGCCACGCCGTGCGCGCCCGCGTCCTTGCCCGCGATGTCAGCCTCGCCACCCGGATGCCGCACGATTCCAGCATCAGCAACCTGCTCACCGCGCGCATTCTGGAACTACGCGACGACGGCGCGGACAAGGTCAACGTCTTGCTGGCCGTGGGCGACTCGCAACGCCTGCTGTCGCGCATCACCCGCCGCTCGCGCGATCTGCTGGCGCTGGAAGTGGGCATGAGCGTGGTCGCGCAGGTGAAGAGCGTGGCCTTGATGTAGGTCGGGATTCATCCCGACTAGCGGACTCAATTTTGCCATGACCACTCCCTCACCCTGCCCTCTCCCGGAGGGAGAGGGTGCGAGGTCTCGCTGCGCGAATTTCACGCTAAAGATGTCGGACTGAAGTCCGACCTACGGATGATATGAACATCGATTTTGCTACTGAAGACGATATACCCCAGCTCGCCGACTTGCTCGCCGAGTTGTTCACCCTTGAAAGCGATTTTCAGCCCGAGCGCGACAAGCAACTGCGCGGCCTGCGTCTGATCCTAGACAACCCGGCGCTGGGGCGCTTGTTCGTGTTGCGCGTCGAGGGCGCGGTGGTGGGCATGGCCAACGCCCTCATCACCGTCAGCACGGCGGAGGGCGGGCGCGTGCTGCTGCTGGAAGACGTGATCGTCAGCCGCGCCCATCGCGGCAACGGTTTGGGGCAGCAGTTGGTTAGGCATGTGCTGGCGTGGGCTAGCGACGCAGGTATGTTGCGTGTGACGCTGCTGACTGACAGTGATAACCGACCCGCCCTGAATCTATATTCGCGACTCGGTTTCTGCCTTTCCAATATGCGGGTGTTACGCAGGTCGCTGGAGTAGCTGCAGCGAATTACCGGATGGTTCCTGTTGGCTTTCCAACAAGGCATGGACCGGAATTGTTATATTCACGACCTGACGCATTCCGATAACTGTTGTTACGAAACAGTTAGATAGAAAAATCCTCTGGGTGGCATATAGCTTGCGTGTAGGACATGCATATCAGCCTCGTTCCCCTATGCAGGCGTGTGGTGGGCTGGCTATCTGAAGCCGAAGTGCCTTACGCGCAAGTAGTGGAAATGGAGGAAATTAGCAGCGACTTTTCCGACACTGACGTGGTTAACCCAGCCGTCAGGACTGACACGGCCAGCCCGATTTACGGTATGCCGATTCTGGAGATGCATAAGGCGGGCACCGTGTTGGTGGTCAAGCGCTCGATGGCGGCGGGTTACGCGGGTCTGGACAACGGCCTGTTCTATTTGGATAAAACCATGATGGTGTTTGGCGATGCCCAGAACGTCGTCGAAGAGGTGATTAAGGCCAAGGCGCACTAGCTGTTGTTTAGAGGGCAGGCGATTATTGCAAGAGGTGACTATGGGCAAGTTGCACTTAACCACAGCTGCGGTACAGCTGCCGCTGGCAGATTGCTCGACGTGCGTCTATCAGGCGAATTTTCTGCCCGAAGGCAAGTGCGTGCCGGGGGATACATGTGTGGTGGCGCAAAGTGGACGGCAGATTGACCGTTTCCTGCGCCGCCATCCTCACTTGGCGCAGGACTATCTGACGGACGACTTTTGGGAGCGGCGCGCCATTGCTGCACGCTATGCGCCGCTCGATGTTTTGCGTCAACTACCCCGTGACTCCGACGAGGCGGTGCGCCGAGTATTGGCGAGCCGCTTGCCGATAAATGAGTTGGAGGATTATTTGCATGATCCTGATCGGGAAGTGCGCATGACCGTAGCCAACCGTGTGATTCCCGAACAGTTGTTGCGGCTGGTTCGGGATGAGGATTATTTGGTGCGTTTGCAAGTGGCGAAACGCTTGCCGCATAGCCAGCTACGCCGTATGGCGGGGGATGTGGATTGGGAAGTGCGCAAGGAAGTGGCACGACGAATGCCTCCTTTTGCCCTAAGTTTGCTGATTAAGGATAGTGATGCCGAAGTCCGTCGTATTATTGCGGCGCGAGTGCTGCCCGATGATGCAGCCAAACTGTTGAAGGACGTTGATTGGGTGGTGCGTCTGGAAGCTGCACAACGCGCGCCGATAGATGTAATTGCCGAGTTAGTGGATGATGTCGAGCCCGATGTGCGCGCAACCGTGCGCCGACGATTGAACGAATTCTTGCACGAGGATAATAAATGAGTCTCTATACGATAGATGAGGCCACGCTGCTCAAGCTGGCTGCTGAGATTGAAGCCCTGCCACCCCGTCCTCATCACAGTGCCTTGCTGGAAATTACCCAGCGCATCCGGCCCGGCTGTACGTTCAGTTATGCGCTCAACCGGGGTGGTTGGTATCGTCCCGGCGGGGTGATTGCGGAGGACGGTGAGCGTCTTGCCAGTAGTCTTGAAGTGTGGGCGAAAGCCGAGTTGGAGTCATGCGGCGGCGAAATGGAAGAGCTGGTCGAGCGCTATGCAGACAGAGGCCTGCTGGTAACGCGTCACTCTGGTCGTACCCACTACTTTGTTGCCGCCTACGGCGTGGCTCCTACCGAATTTCTGCAGCTTGAAGTGGAAGAGTTGCAGGAGGTATTGGATCGTAAGCTCATTGATATCGAGCGGCCACCCCATGACTGGCAAGAGTTGACTGAACCGCTGCTGCCCGAGATGATTGAAGCCCAACCGGTGGGCGCGCCCCATTACCGATTCCGTCGTTTGCTCGACATGCGTCAGATTCTGGCTCGTGTCGCTTCGAATGATGGCCATACCGCAGGACTGACGCGCTTGTTCTCAGAATGGCAGATGAGCAGCGCTGCGACGCGTGGTCACTTCAGCGACCATTGGATCGTGGCCTTGCGCGAGCATCAGGATCGTTATCGCAATCAAGTGCTGTCGGCAACCTTGGTGTCGCGTCAGTTGCGCCAACTCAAGCCCTTCCAGTGGAATAAGGAGTTGGCCGGTTTGGAGCTGGCTGCCCAGTTGCAGGCTTTTGATCGAGCCGCTGGCTACACTTCCGCTTGGTATTTCCATCTGGTGTCGGCAAAACTCACCCCGCCGGAGATCGCCTTCGCCTTGATTCGTGATCTGGACGCAGGTTTTAGCTATCTGCCGGATACGGAAGTGGCGTTGCTGCGCGGCTGGGTGGCAGCCCCCTACTCTGCCTGAGATTGTTGCTCTTCTATCGTCTTGTCGTAAATGCGACAAGACGAATTGAAATAAAATTCATGTAAATCAATGTGCTGATTCTTGGCACGTCAATTGCAACGCTAGGCATGTCATCACTTACGAGTGCCTGCCATGCAAGCCAAAGACATTGCCGAACTGCTGAACGAGCCGGCCTGTACCCATAACAAGAAGGAGAAATCCGGTTGCGTGCGTCCCAAGCCGGGGGCGACGGCGGGTGGATGTTCGTTCGACGGGGCGCAGATCGCCTTGCTGCCCATCGCCGATGTGGCGCATATCGTGCACGGCCCCATCGCTTGCGCGGGTAGCTCCTGGGACAATCGCGGCACGCGCT
Source organism: Ferriphaselus sp. R-1 (assembly GCF_000746095.1). GTDB lineage: Bacteria > Pseudomonadota > Gammaproteobacteria > Burkholderiales > Gallionellaceae > Ferriphaselus. The sequence goes on from NZ_JQKP01000001.1 coordinate 143,239, forward strand.
CGTCCGGGCCGACACTGTATCGCATCGGTATGACCACCGACCTCACCGAGCAGGATGTCATCATGGGGCGCGGCGAGAAGCGGCTGTTCCATGCCATCAAACAGGCCGTCGATAGCTACGCGCCGAAAGCGGTGTTCATCTACAACACCTGCGTCCCCGCGCTCACCGGCGACGACATCAGCGCGGTATGCAAGGCTGCTGCCGAGAAGACCGGCGTGCCGGTGGTGCCGGTGGACTGTGCCGGTTTTTACGGTACCAAGAATCTGGGCAACCGTATCGCGGGCGAGGCGATGTTTAAATACGTGGTGGGCACGGCGGAGCCTTTGCCGCTGTTGCCGGAGCAGCAACGCCCCGGCATCACCGTGCACGACGTGAACCTCATCGGCGAATACAACATCGCGGGCGAATTCTGGAATGTGCTGCCGCTGTTCGACGAACTCGGCCTGCGCATCCTGTGCACCCTGTCCGGCGATGCGCGCTTCCATGATGTGCAGACCATGCACCGCGCCGAAGCCGACATGGTGGTGTGCGCCAAGGCCTTGCTCAATGTGGCGCGCAAGCTGGAAACCGATTACAAGATCCCGTTCTTCGAGGGCAGCTTCTACGGCGTGACCGACACCTCGCAAGCCTTCCGCGATTTCGCCCGCCTGCTCAAAGACTCGTCATTGACTGAACGCACGGAGGCGCTCATCGCGCGCGAGGAGGCCAAGATCAATGCTGAACTCGAACCTTGGCGCGAAAAGCTGCGCGATAAACGTGTGCTGCTCTACACCGGCGGTGTGAAGTCGTGGTCCATCGTGTCCGCCTTGCAGGATCTGGGGCTGGAAGTCGTCGCCACCGGTACCAATAAATCCACCGAAGAAGACAAGGCGCGTATCCGCGAGATCATGGGCGAAAAGACCAAAATGATCACCGACGGCAGCCCCAAGGCGCTGCTCGGGGTGGTGAAGGAATACCAGGCGGACATCCTGATTGCCGGTGGTCGCAACATGTACACCGCACTAAAAGCAAAGTTGCCATTCTTGGATATCAACCAGGAACGCGAATTTGGCTACGAAGGCTACAGCGGCATGACCGAGCTGGCGCGGCAACTGGCACTGACGTTGCAGAGTCCCGTGTGGCAAGCAGTGCGAAAACCCGCGCCGTGGGCGAAGTCGGGCGTGCCGGGTGTGGAGTTGGGGGCGTGATGATGTGCGACAACTTATTTGGCATGGGTAGGGTGGGCAGGGTTTGTCTGCCCACGCGGTATCGAAACTGCGCGGGAATGACGGCGGAGGGAGTCTGACATGGCTGAGATACTGAAGCGTAACAAAGCACTTGCGGTGAATCCGCTCAAGGCCAGCCAACCGGTGGGTGCTTCGCTGGCTTTCCTTGGCATCAACAAAGCGATTCCGATGATGCACGGTTCGCAGGGCTGCACTGCCTTTGGCAAGGTGTATTTCGTGCGCCATTTCCGCGAGCCCATTCCCTTGCAGACCACGGCGATGGATCAGGTCTCGACCGTGATGAATGCGGATGAGAATGTGATCGAAGGTTTGAAGGCGGTCTGCGAGAAGAGCAAGCCTGCACTGATCGGTTTGCCGACGACGGGTCTATCCGAGACGCAGGGCACGGACATCAAACGGTTGGTGAAGGATTTCTATACCAAGCATCCCGAGTACGCGCACATCCCCGTGGTGCCGGTGAATACGCCGGATTTCACGGGGTGTCTCGAAAGTGGTTATGCGCTGGCGGTTAAATCCATCTTGGAGGTGTTAATTCTGGGCGTTCCCTCACCCCAGCCCTCTCCCGGGGGGAGAGGGAGTCTGGTCGGCAAGCGCAAGAAGCAAGTCAACGTCCTCGCGGGTTCATTCCTCACGCCCGGCGACATCGAGCACATCAAGGAGTTGATCGAAGCCTTCGGTCTGCGTCCGCTGGTGTTGCCGGACATCGGCGATTCGCTCGATGGTCATCTCACCGAGATGGAAAGTTCGCCGCTTACCGTGGGTGGCACGCCGGTGGGCGACATCGCCAGCATGGGCGAGTCCATCGCCACGCTGGTATTAGGCAGTTCGCTGTATGACGCGGCCGATTTCCTCAAGGGGCAGTCGGGCGTGCCGGACTACCGCTTCGATGCGCTGATGGGCTTGGATGCTGTGGATGCGTTCGTCGCCGCGCTGGCCGAGATCAGCGGCAAGCCGGTGCCGGAGAAGATAGCCCGCCAGCGGGCGCAGTTGCAGGACGCGATGGTGGACTCGCACTTCATGCTGGGCTTTGCGCGCGTCGCCATCGCCGCTGATCCTGATCTGCTTTATGGCTATGCCCAGTTGCTCAGCGGGATGGGCGGCGAAGTGGTGGCGGCGGTCACGCCCGCCCGTGCCGCCATCCTGAGTCAGGTTCCGGCAGCGCAGGTCGCCATCGGCGATCTGGAAGACCTCGAACACGCCGCGCGCAAGGCCGGTGCGCAACTCGTCATCAGCAACTCGCATGCGGTGGAGACCGCGCGCCGCTTGGGCGTGCCGCTGCTGCGTGCCGGTTTCCCGCAATTCGACCTGCTGGGCGGCTACCAGCGCCTGTGGGTGGGCTATCGCGGCACGCGGCAGACGCTGTTCGACTTGGCCAATCTGCTGGTCGAACACGGGCATCACGAGCCAGCCCCTTACGTTTCCATCTACAACCAGCGAACAGGAGATGCTGCGCATTTCCCCCACCCTAACCCTGATGGAACTACTAGCCATTCGACTAAGCCCGCAAGCGGGCAAGTCGCTGGTTATCCCCCGGTGGGAGAGGGGACGAACGTGAAAAGCAATATGGGAGATCCTTGCCATGCGGCATCTGCGGCTGGTCAGACCCATTGAGGAGTCAAGTATGAGTGTGAAGATCGCCTTTGCAACGAGCGACCGCCGCGCGGTGAATCAGCACTTCGGTGCGGCGGAAGCCTTCGCCATCTACGAGCTGGATGAAAGTTCTGCCCGCTTGGTCGAGGTGGCTGAGTTCATCGAGACCGCGATGGATGGGCATGAAGGGAAACTCGCCGCCAAGATCGAGCTGCTGCTGGATTGCGCGGCGGTGTATTGCAACGCGGCGGGTGCCTCCGCCATCCAGCAATTGCTGGCCAAGGGCATCCAGCCGATGCGGGTGGACGAAGGTTCGGCGATCGAGGTGTTGTTGAGCGGGCTGCAAAAGAATCTGGTCAGCGACACCCCCGTGTGGTTGGCGAAGCATCTTAAAAAACAGTCGGACAGCAGCCGTTTTTCGGACGATGAGGCGTGGCAGGAATGATAGAGACCTCCGCCCGTGTAGTGTCTGTCGAGTCCGGCGTGGTGAGGATAGAACCCACTACGCAGTCGGGTTGCGGTGGCTGCAAGTCGCGCAGCAGCTGCGGCGTGTCGGGCTTGGCCAAGTATTTTTCCAATAGCCGCCAAGCGATAGCGATCCGTTGCGATGTCCCCGTCGAGTTAGGCGAAGAGTTGCAGTTGCGCATGAGTGAAGGCGATCTGTTCAAGGCCGGGCTGTTCGCTTATCTGTTGCCCAGTGTGTTGGCGCTGGTCGGGGCAGGGATGGTCACCTCATTCGGCGGCGGCGATGCTGCGGCCGTAGTGGGAGCCGTCGCTGGATTTGTCCTCGCTTTTTTGCTTACCCGTGTGACCGGCTGGACCCCTTCTTTGTCGGCACACAAATCTCATCATTCAACCTAAGGAGTAACACCATGAACCAGGCAGTTGAGCAAGACCCGTTGTTGAGCACCGATTTCATCAAGGAGATGGTCAAGCAGATGCGCGCGGTAGATAGCTACGGCACGTATGACGGCTGGCCGGTGGAGCGCATTCTTGCGCCGTACGTGTTGACCAAGGAGCAGCGTCGCGCCATCCCCGTGATCGGTGATCCGGACGAAGTGCTGCTGGCGCGCATCAAGGCGTTCTACAACGCGATTGCCTCCTTGATCGAAAAGGAGTGCGGCCTGATGGCGATCCCGATGATCAATATCACGCATGAAGGTTTCGGTCGCGCAGTCATCACCGTAGGCAAGCTGGTGGTAATGGATCGTACCTTGCGTGACGTGCATCGCTACGGTTTCGAGAGCCTGTCCAAGATGAAGGATGAGGCCGACAAGCTGTTGTCGGTGGCCTTGGGCTTGGTGGGCAAGTATCCCGAAGTGGCCGGGCTTTAGAAGACGTAAGACGTAAGACGTAAGACGTAAGACGTAAGACGTAAGACGTAAGACGTAAGACGTAAGACGTAAGACGTAAGACGTAAGACGTAAGACGTAAGTTTATAGGGTGGTTTTGGGTGCCAACTTGTAACTTACGTCTTCCAACTAACCAATGGAGTAAGAAAATGACCGAAGACGAGTTGAAGGCGCTCGACAAGGAAGTCAGGAAGCTGAAGCGCATTTCCAGCGAATGGGCTTCGCAGTTGCACGATCTGGTCGAGGATAAATTGCCCGCAGGGTATGAGCAGATCCCCGCGATCGCACAGTCAACCTATGACGCCTGCGCAGCGTGGGCAGCGGCAAGCGAGAAGCTGGCTGCCGCACAGAAAGGAGCTTGAGCATGGAACCGATTACCGGAATCACGCGGGGTGGCACCGCCTACACGCCGACTTTTCTGACGGCACTCGATCAAAGTACCTGTATCGGCTGTGGCCGCTGTTACAAGGTGTGTCCGCGTGATGTGTTCGAACTGTTGGAGCGCGACGAGGACGACGAGGCCTATGACGAGGATGAGGACAACGCGATGGTGATGTCGATCGCCAATGCCATGGACTGTATCGGCTGCGGCTCCTGCGCGCGCGTCTGCCCCAAGCAGTGTCATACCCATCAACCTCTGCCTGCTGGAGCCTGATCATGCCTAAACCGTTGCGACATGTATTCGTTTGTTCCCAATCACGCCCACCCGGACATCCGCGCGGCTCATGTGGTCAAAAAGGCTGTCGCGAAGTCGTGGATGAATTCACGCGGCAGTGGCAACAGCGCCAATTGTTCACGCAAGTGGCGGTCACCCCGACGGGCTGTCTGGGGCCTTGCGGAATGGGGCCTAGCGTGCTGGTCTATCCCGAAGGGGTGATGTATGGCAACGTCACTGTGGCGGATGTGAGCGAGATATTCGAGCAGCATCTGCTGGGTGGTCAGCCGGTCGAGCGGCTCATCGTTCCCCCTGCGATATGGTAGATGCGATGCAGCCGCTGCCTTTGGAGTTGCAAGGCCTGGCCGAGCGAGTCGTGCAGGCTTTGCAGCAGGAGGCCGTGAAATTCGCGCCGAGCGATGCCACGCCGCAGATCGCTCTGGCTGCGGTTCAGTTTACCCCGGTCATTGATCCCGGCAATCAACTGCCGGGGTATCAAGGTGTGTGGCGGAATGCGCGCAACGACCGCTGCGGTGTGATGACGATCAACAGCGATCACAGCGTGTATGCTGAGTATGACCTGTTCTGTCCGCACCCGCGCGACGAGCGCTGGTTCGTTGAAATGGTGACGGTGTGGGGGCGCGGGGGTGACTTGCGCAGTGAGCCAAGCTTGATTCCGAACGTGTGAGGTGTGCAGTGAGTAGATTCCAAATGGGTGACATGGTGTTCGCGGCGCATGATCTGTACAACGAGTCGCTGGAAGAAACCGGCGAGAGCAGCATCCCCGGCATCGAGCCGGATGCTTTGCTGGCGGCGGCAGGTACGCGCGGCGTGGTGGTCAACGTCGGCCATGCGCAAGAGATGCCGAACGAAGAGATCTATCTGGTGCGTTTCGAGATGGATGCGGACGGTACGTTGGCTGAACCCATTGGCTGTCTGAGCGACGAGTTGACCGGTCTCAATTAGCAATGGGCGATACCCGCGCTGCGACTGTGCTGGCTTACCACGTGCGCAGCAAGCATGCGCCGGATCGTTATGCGGCGGGGCCGGGCACCCTGGATTGGGATGCCCAACCCAAGGCGTTTCGCGATTGGGAGGGCGCCATGCAGACGCCTTTGCCGCGCGAGATCGCCGTGGCGGATATTGCGTGGGGCGAGTTGGTGGCAGCGCGCGCGCCGCTGCCGTTCAACCTGCAAAACCTCGGCTCTTTGTTGCGCTTGTGCGTGGGGCTGACGGCATGGAAAGAATATGCCGGTTCGCGCTGGTCGTTGCGCGCGCACCCTTCATCCGGCAATCTGCATCCGACCGAGACCTGGCTGATCGCCGCTCAGGTGGACGGTCTGCAAGATGGTCTGCATCACTATCAAAATCTGCATCATGTTTTGGAACGCCGTGCGTGGGGAAGCGATACGCAGGCGGCGGGAGTGTGGCTGGGCTTCAGCTCCATCCATTGGCGCGAGGCATGGAAATACGGCGAGCGCGCTTTCCGCTACTGCCAGCTCGATATGGGGCATGTGCTGGCCGCGCTGAGTTACGCGGCGGCATTGCACGGCTGGAAGCCGCGTTTGCCGGAACTGGACGAGGCAATGTTGGCACACACGCTCGGCGTGGATCGCGTTGAAGAGTTTGCCGGTGTCGAGCACGAAGAGGCGGAGGTGCTGGTTGCACTACATGCGACGGACGCTGCATTGCCACCGGATTGGCAACAATGGGCCGGCAAGCCGGCTTTGCTCGATGCGCGTCCGCTGTATCAATGGCCGGTGATTGACGAGGTGGCGGAGGCCACGCGCGGCCCGTTGCCGCCGACGCAAGTTTCCGCATTTGGCGCAGCAGTCAGGAGGGGCGGCGACAACGACATCCGCGCAGCCCAAGTGCTGTTGAAGCGGCGCAGCGCGCAAGCCTTCGACGGGCAATCGGTGCTGCCGCAGGCCGTGTTCCGGCGCTTGCTCTGGGCGTTGTTGCCCGGCGGCTCGCCCGTGTGGGAGATGTGGACGCTGGCGGCGCGCGTGCATCCGGTGTTGCTGGTGCATCGCGTTGAAGGCATCGCGCCCGGTATGTATGTGTTGCCGCGCAGTGATGCGGCGCGGGGAGCGCTGCAAGCCGCTTTCCGCGAGACCTTTGTCTGGCAACCCGCCGATGCCGAATTCCCCTTGTTTCAACTCATCGCCGCCCGCGCCGGAAAAACCGCGCGCACCTTGTCCTGCCATCAGGATATCGCCTCCCAGTGTGCTGTCACCTTCATGCTGGTGGCCGAGTTCGCCGCGCCCATCGCCGCCGATCCGGCTGCTTACCGGCATCTGCATTGGGAGGCGGGCATGCTGGGACACGTCATCACGCTGGAAGCCGAAGCCGCCGGATGGCGCGGCACGGGCATCGGCTGTTTTTTTGACGATGCCGACCACGAGGTGCTCGGCCTCAAGGACGATACCTGGCAAGTGCTTTACCACTACGCCGTGGGCATGGCGCTGGATGATCCGCGCATTGCCACTGTGACCGCTTACGCCTGAATCAGGAGCCCCAATGAACGACGCAGAACTTAAAGAATGGCTGGCTCAGGCCGGCTTCGATGTGGCAGAACCGCTGGATATCGAGCGCACGATCGGCAATGCCACCACGCCGCTGATGCATGCCGCACGCCTGGGAAATCTAGTCGTGCTCGAAGCGCTGCTGGCACGCGGCGCGGCGGTGAACCGGATGAATGACGACAGCAACGGGGCGTTGTGGTTCTCCTGTTTTGCCGATAGCGAGGCTTGTGCCCGCGCGCTTATCCACGCGGGTGCGCCGCTGGACAGCCAAAATATCAACGGAGCCACGGCGCTGATTTATTGCGCCTCGGCGGGCAAAACGTCGCTGGTGAAATTGCTGCTGGAGGCGGGCGCAGATACCACGCTGATGACGCTGGACGATTTCACTGCGCTGGAGCTCGCCGCTAATCGCGCGTGTATGAAGTTGCTCAAAGAAGCCAAGGCCGCTGCACATGTTTGAGGTAAGTCGCATACAGCATCGCGCGTTTGGTTCATTGATTCGCGTGCAATTCGCCGACAACTACGTGCTGCGGCTTACTCAGGCTGAGGCCTCCAGCCTGTCGTTTGCGTTGGTTGCCGTGCGCGACGGCGTGAGTCCCGAGCGGGAAATCTATATGAGCCCGATTGCCAGTGATGGCGCTTTCATTGGGACGGTGTGCGATGCGGGCATGAGCATCGCGTTGCCCGACGGTACGCTTGAACTGGACTGGCCCCATGTTGGCGCCTTAGCCCAAGCGCTGGCAGCTGCCATCGCTTAAGCGGATAAGCCAAGCTCAGCGTTTCTGCCGCGCCTGCATGATTTGCGGCAGATTGATTTCGATCCAGTCGGTCAGCGCCTCAACCTGTTGACCGACTCCCTCGCCCAGCGGGGTTAGCGAATATTCCACATGCGGCGGCACCACCGGGTGAGATACCCGATTGATGAAGCCATCCTGTTCCAATTGCTGTAGCGTCTGTGCCAGCATCTTTTCGCTCACTTCCCCGACCTTGCGGCGCAGTTCGCTGAAGCGGTGCGTGCCTTCCCTCAACGCCACCAGCACCAGCACGCCCCAGCGGCTGGTGACATGCTTGAGGATTTCGCGCGAAGGACATTGCACGGCGAAGACTTCTCCGCGTCGCATTTTGACGGACAGCGTCTGAGGTTGAGTTGTTGGCATTGCACTTACCTTTTTGTGCGTACTTACGAAAAGTCATTGTAGCGGATACTCTTCGCTTCCCCAACTCGATTAACCCATGCCGAAAGGAAACACCATGATCGTCGTTACCGGAGCCACTGGCCAGCTGGGCCGCCTTGTCATCGCAGCCCTGCTGAAAAAAACAGCCGCCACCAACATTGTCGCCGCTGTGCGCAATGTCGAAAAAGCCCAAGGCCTCGCGGCATTGGGCGTGCACGTGCGCCATGCCGACTACAGCCAACCCGCGAGCTGGGATGCGGCATTACACGGCGCAGATAAAGTGCTGCTGATTTCTTCCAGCGAAATCGGGCAACGCACGCAACAGCACCGCAGCGTGATCGATGCCGCCAAACGCGCGGGCATCAAACTGCTGGCCTACACCAGCGTGCTGCACGCCGACACTTCCGTGCTGGGCTTGGCCGCCGAGCACAGGGAAACCGAGGCGCTGCTGCGCGCCTCCGGTGTGCCCTTCGCGTTGCTGCGCAATGGCTGGTACACCGAGAACTATGCGGCTGGCATTCCCACCGCGTTGGCGTTGGGTGCGGTGTATGGCTGCGCGGGCGATGGCCGCATCTCCTCCGCCACGCGCGCCGACTACGCCGAAGCTGCCGCCGTCGTGCTGACGACCAACAACCAAGCCGGAAACGTTTACGAGCTGGCTGGTGACAACGCCTACACCTTGAGTGAATTTGCCGCAGAAATATCGCGCCAAGCTGGCCGCGCCATCGGCTACGTCAATCTGCCGGAAGCGGAATACAAAAAAGCGCTGCTAGGCGCGGGCTTGCCGGAGTTCCTCGCCGAACTGCTGGCGAATTCCGACACGGGCGTTTCAAAAGGCGCGTTGTTCGATGAGGGGCAGCAATTGAGCACGCTCATCGGCCGACCGACGACCACGTTGGCAACGGCAGTTGCGGCGGCACTTTAACTTCCACTCGGGGCAGGCTGCGGCCTGCCCTTGCACACCATCTCGCTCAGACTGCAAGCCCAAATTCAGGCGAGATCAGCTTCAACCACGCTTCCACCCGAGCATCGGTCAGCAGCTTCTGGTTTTCCTGATCCAGCACCAAGCCGACGAACTCGTCATCCACCAATGCCTTTGAGGCGATGAAGTCGTAATCGTCCGCAGGCCATTGGCCAACCACCCGTGCGCCGCGAGCAACCAGGAATTCGTAGAGGATGCCGAGCGCATCGACGAACTCATCCGGATATTTTCCCTGGTCACCGAGTCCGAACAGCGCGACCGTCTTGCCCGTGAAATCCACCTCACTGAGTTGAGGCAGGAACTCTTCCCATCCTCCGCCCATGCAATCGGTTGAAAGGCCGGGGAGTTGTCCGCCACCGAGAGTGGATGTGCCAAAGATCAGGTAGTCGTAGCTGGCCACCAGCGCTGCATTGGCCTTGTTCACATTGAGTGCATCGGCCATGGTGTCATCATCAAACTGCTTTTTTATCGCTTTGGCGATGCGGCGAGTATTACCTGTGCTACTGGCGAAAAACAATCCGGTGCGGGACATATCGACTCCTTGCGGGTTGCGCTGATTGTCGGGTATCCCACAATCAGCGCGTTGTACGACACAAACTAGACGGGGCCGCGACCAGCACGTTTCAGTTCCACAGTGCGGGTTAGCGCCTCTTCGAACGAGACCTTGTCGCCTTTGGGCTTGAAGTCGTGCAGTGCCTTATAGACGGTAATGATCTTTTCGGAGGCGGATTGCCCCTTGAAATCACCCTTATCCAGAGCGGCGAGATCAATCAATTCGTTCCAGATCAGCCCTTCCTGCATGCCGATCACGGGGATGTGCAAATTGCCCAGCTCGATGATGAGCGGCTTGTTGATATTCACCACGAACAGAATAATCTTAATATCTTCCGCAAAATCAGCTTGATAGTAATCAATGACCTTGGGCAGAAGCGCGAGTTCGTCCAGACTGCCGACGTACAGTTTGATCTTGTCGTCCTGAGACAGCACGATGGTGTTCTTGATGGTGGCAACCGGAGGTTTGCGATGTCCCAGAGCATCTCCTATCTCACCCAATTCCAATACAAGGTCGCCACGATAAGCAGCGTAGCTCCCATTGGCTTCCTTGAAGTTCATATTGAACAACAATCCTTTTTGCTCGTAAGTGTCGAATAGCATGTCAGCTCCTGTGTTGAATAAAGGTGCTTGTGACACAGCAATATCCATACCAAGCTATGGGTGCTTGGGCGAGGTGGTTGCAGCAGGTTGCGTGGATAGTCAGGCGGAAATTACTGGAAGCAATGCAGCGTTGGCATTTGCGATGCTGGAAAATACAAAGGTGGACACCGTAGTGCCCACCTTTGTACCGAATTGGCTTCCCGACCTGGACTCGAACCAGGGACCTGCGGATTAACAGTTCGATGTTCCAAATTTAGCGGTGATTATTACAGTCGATCCGAGGCGGTGACAAGAAAATGCCTAGCAATTCAGCTAGGCATTTTTCATTTTCTATTCGTCGCTCAGAGCAGACTTATCTGACCGGGAGAGCACGATTATGTGTCCAAAGAGCAGCCTTATCTGTCCGCGAACGGATGTCGCGGTCAATCCCAGCTCAACGCGCCGCCCGACTGATATTCCGTCACCCGCGTCTCGAAGAAGTTCTTCTCTTTCTTCAAGTCAATCATCTCGGCCATCCAGGGGAAGGGGTTGGTTGCGCCCTGGAACAACACGTCGATGCCGATCTGCTGGCAGCGACGGTTGGCGATGAAGCGCAGGTATTCCTTGAACATGCCGGAATTCAGCCCCAGCACACCTCGCGGCATGGTGTCTTCGGCGTAGCGGTATTCGAGGTCGACGGCCTTCTGGAACAGGCCCTGGATCTCGGCGCGGAACTCGGGTGTCCACAGGTGCGGGTTCTCCAGCTTGATCTGGTTGATCACGTCCACACCGAAGTTCAGGTGCATGGATTCATCGCGCAGGATGTACTGGTACTGCTCGGCGGCACCGGTCATCTTGTTCTGGCGACCGAGGGCGAGGATCTGCACGAAGCCGACATAGAAGAACAGGCCTTCCATGATGCAGGCGAACACGATCAGGCTGCGCAGCAGTTTTTGGTCAGCTTCCGGCGTGCCGGTCTTGAAGTCCGGGTCGGTGAGCGTCTCGATGAACGGGATCAGGAACTCGTCCTTGTCGCGGATGCTCTGGACTTCGTGATAGGCGTTGAACACTTCGCCCTCATCCAGCCCCAGGCTTTCCACGATGTACTGGTAGGCGTGGGTGTGGATGGCTTCCTCGAAGGCTTGGCGCAGCAGGAACTGGCGGCACTCGGGATTGGTGATGTGGCGGTAAGTGCCCAGCGCGATGTTGTTGGCGGCGAGCGAGTCGGCGGTGGTGAAGAAACCCAGATTGCGCTTGACCAGACGGCGCTCGTCTTCGGTCAGGCCGTTCGGATTCTTCCACAGCGCGATGTCGGCGGACATGTTCACTTCCTGCGGCATCCAGTGATTGGCGCAAGCGGCGAGGTATTTCTCCCACGCCCACTTGTACTTGAACGGCACCAGCTGGTTCACATCGGCACGGCTGTTGATGATGCGCTTGTCCTCTACGCGCACGCGGCCCGTGCCGGTGGAGGCGGTCTGCGTCGCCGTGCTGGTGCTGCTCGGCATGGAGGTGGCGGAACTCATCGCGCCCATGCGTACAGCGGGGGCGATGGATGGGGTGATTTCGTCGTCGAAAGAGAGCATTTGCTTATCTCCTGTGGAAACCCGCCTTACTGGCAGGCCTCGCACTCTGGATTATCTATGGAACAGAATTTGGGTTCTTCTGCGGCTGGCGCTGCCGATGCGCTGGCGATGCCGCCGCTGTTCGGCACAGCGTTCAGGCTGCCTGCGCGCGAGGTAGATTTTTCCGCCGAGGTCGCGCCCAGAGTGCGCAGGTAGTACGTCGTCTTCAGGCCGCGCAGCCAAGCCAGCTTGTAGGTGTCGTCGAGCTTGCGGCCCGACACGCCCGCCATGTAGATGTTCAGCGACTGCGCCTGGTCGATCCACTTCTGGCGACGCGAGGCGGCTTCGATCAGCCAGCTCGGCTCGACTTCGAAAGCGGTAGCGTACAGGTTGCGCAGGTCAGCCGGGATGCGGTCGATCTTGCTCAGGCTGCCGTCGAAATACTTCAGGTCGGCGATCATCACCTCGTCCCACAGGCCGAGCGCCTTGAGGTCGTTCACCAGATGGTCGTTGATGATGGTGAATTCGCCAGACAGGTTCGATTTCACGAAGATGTTCTGGTAGGTCGGCTCGATGCTGGCCGACACGCCGACGATGTTAGAAATGGTCGCGGTCGGGGCGATGGCCACGCAGTTGGAGTTGCGCATGCCGTGCTGGGCGATGCGGGCACGCAGTGCGTTCCAGTCCAGCGTGGACGATTCGTCCACTTCGACGTAGCCGCCACGCGCGTCGCGCAGCAGGGCCAGCGTGTCTTGCGGCAGGATGCCACGGTCCCACAGGCTGCCGCGATAGCTGGAATAGCGGCCACGCTCTTCGGCCAGCTCGGTGGAGGCGAGGTAGGCGTAGTAGCACACGGCTTCCATCGAACGGTCGGCGAACTCGACTGCTTCTTGGCTGGCGTACGGCACGCGCAGGGTGTGCAACGCATCCTGGAAGCCCATGATGCCCATGCCGACGGGGCGGTGGCGCAGGTTGGCATCGCGCGCCTTCTTGACGGCGTAGTAGTTGATGTCGATCACGTTGTCCAGCATGCGCATCGCGGTGCGGATGGTGCGTGCCAGCTTGGCCTGGTCGATCTGGCCGTCTGCGGTGAGGTGCGCCGCTAGGTTCACCGAGCCCAGGTTACACACGGCGATCTCGGATTCCGAAGTGTTCAGTGTGATTTCCGTACACAGGTTGGAGCTGTGCACCACGCCGACGTGTTGCTGCGGGCTGCGGATGTTGCACGGGTCTTTGAAGGTGATCCAGGGATGGCCGGTTTCGAACAGCATGGTCAGGATCTTGCGCCACAGCGAAGCGGCGGGAACTTTCTTGAACAGTTTCAGTTCGCCGGAGGCGGCCTTGGCTTCGTAGCCGGTGTAAGCCGCCTCGAATTCGGCGCCGAACTTGTCGTGCAGGTCGGGGCAAGTGGCGGGCGAGAACAGCGTCCAGTCGCCACCTTCCATCACGCGCTTCATGAACAGGTCGGGGATCCAGTTCGCGGTGTTCATGTCGTGGGTGCGGCGGCGGTCGTCGCCGGTGTTCTTGCGCAGTTCCAGGAATTCTTCGATGTCCAGATGCCAGGTTTCCAGGTAGGCGCAGACCGCGCCCTTGCGCTTGCCGCCCTGATTCACCGCCACGGCGGTGTCGTTCACCACCTTGAGGAAGGGGACCACGCCCTGTGACTTGCCGTTGGTACCCTTGATGTGCGAACCCAGCGCACGCACGTTGCTCCAGTCGTTGCCCAGACCGCCCGCGAACTTGGACAGCAGCGCGTTCTCCTTCAGCGCCTCGTAGATGCCGTCGAGGTCGTCGGACACGGTGGTCAGGTAGCAGGAGGACAGCTGCGAACGGCGGGTGCCGGAGTTGAACAGCGTCGGCGTGGACGACATGAAGTCGAAGCTGGACAGCAGGCGGTAGAACTCGATGGCGCGGGCTTCGCGGTCGATCTCGTTCAGCGCCAGACCCATGGCCACGCGCATGAAGAAGGCTTGCGGCAGCTCGATGCGCTCGTCCTCGATGTGCAGGAAATAGCGGTCATACAGGGTTTGCAGGCCGAGGTAGTTGAAGTTCAGGTCGCGGCTGGCATCCAGTTCCGCGCCCAGGCGGGCCAGGTCGTAATGGCCCAGTTCCGGGTTGAGCAACTCGGCTTCGATGCCACGCTTGATGAATTTGGGGAAGTATTCCGCGTAACGCGCAGCCATCTCGGCCTGAGTCACCTCTTCGCCCAGAATGACGAAGCGGATGTTGTCCAGCAGCAGGCGCGCGGTGACGAAGCCGTAGGCCGGGTCTTTCTCGATCAGGGTGCGGGCGGACAGGATGGTGCTCTTGTGGACTTCCTTCAGCGATACGCCTTCGTACAGGTCTTTCAGCGTCTGCTTGAGGATCAGCTCGGGATCGACCGCGCTGCCCAAGCCTTCGCAAGACGAAGCGATGACGCTCTTCAGGCGGTCCATGTCCAGCGGATGCAGGCTGCCGTCCAGATGGGTGACGTTGAGCGTGTGCTCCGGCTCGGTCTTCTTCGCCTTGGCGCGTTCTTGCGAGCGTTGCTCGCGGTACAGCACATAAGCACGGGCCACGTCGTGTTCGCCGGAGCGCATCAACGACAGCTCGACCTGATCCTGGATATCTTCGATGTGTACCGTGCCACCTTGTGGCTGGCGGCGCATCAGCGCATTCACCACGTTGGCGGTAAGTTGCTCCACCATCTCGCGCACGCGGGCGGAACCGGCGGCCTGGCTGCCGTTGACGGCGATGAACGCCTTGGTCACGGCGATGGCGATCTTGGAGGGCTCGAACGACACCACAGAGCCGTTGCGGCGCACTACCTTGTAGGCATCATAGAGCGACGCGCCAGTGGCGGAAGAGTCGGCGGTCATGCCGCTGTGGATCGGGGGCGGATTGGCAGTAAAGCTCTCGGCGGCTTGCAGCATGAATGATTCTCCCTGTCGAATTATTGAGTTGCTTGGTTTTTTCATGAAACCACAATATATAGTGGTCGGACTGCTTTATGGGCGCTAATTCTAGTGCATGGCTGAATTTATGCAAGCGCTTTTCGGAAGAAATTTTCGGGGATTTTTCGACGCGATTCGGCGATGGGTTGAACGCTGCAAGCAGGCCATGTTTTCAGCGAGCAAGCACTGACTTGATGCGTGGAAACGCCGGGATCAGGCCTGCAACGCGCTCAGAAAACGGGGCCAGTCGAAGTACGGGCCGGGGTCGGTCTTGCGGCCTGGGGCGATGTCGCTGTGGCCGGTGATGTCGCGCAGCGGGTAATGGCGTTGCAGGCGGCGGGTGAGGCGGATCAGTGCGGCATACTGGGCATCGGTGAACGGGGTGTCGTCATCGCCCTCCAGTTCGATGCCCAGGGAGAAATCGTTGCAGCGGCTGCGTCCCTGCCATTCGGATACCCCGGCGTGCCAAGCCCGCTTGCTGCAGGACACGAACTGGATGAGCTGGCCATCGCGCCGGACGAGGAAGTGCGCCGAGACTTGCAGCCCGCGCAAGCGCTCGTAGTACGGATGCGTGTCACAGTCCAGGGTGTTGGTGAACAGTTGCTCGATGGCTTTGCCGCCGAACTCGCCCGGCGGCAAGCTGATGTTGTGGATGACCAGCAGCGAGACCTCCGTACCCGGCAAGCGCCGGTCGCAGTTGGGCGAGGCGATGCGGCGCAGGCCGTGGCACCAGCCTTCAGCATCAATCCTCATCCTTGTCCGCTCCCTTGATACCCAACCGCTCCATGCGATAGCGCAGGGTGCGGAAGGTCACGCCCAGCAGCCGTGCGGCGGCGGTACGGTTGAAACGGGTGCGATCCAGCGCCTTGAGGATCTCGGTGCGCTCGACCTGGTCGAGGTAGTCCGGCAAGGCCACCGAGCCGTCGGCGACCACGGGCGCGGCCTGGGTGGAACCCGCATCGGGGGGCAGTTGCAGGTCGGCGAGCTGGATGGTCGCGTCGTCGCACAGCGCCAGCGCGCGTTCGATGATGTTCTCCAGCTCGCGCACGTTGCCGGGGAAATCATAGGTGCTGAGCGCACGCAGCGCGTCCGGCGCGAAGCTCACGTTGGATGCACCGCGCAGGCGCAGCAACAGGCGCTGGGCGATCTCCGGGATGTCGTCGCGCAACTCGCGCAGCGGCGGCATGGTCAGGTTGATGACGTTCAGCCGGTAATACAAGTCCTGGCGGAACTTGCCTTCCTGCACCCGCCGAGCGAGGTCGTTGTGAGTGGCGCTGATGATGCGCACATCCACCGCCTCCTCCTGGGTGGCACCGACCTTGCGCACTTTCTTCTCCTGAATGGCGCGCAGCAGCTTGACCTGCATCGCCAGCGGCAGATCAGCCACTTCATCGAGGAACAGCGTGCCGCCGTGGGCGGACTGGAAGAAGCCGTCACGGTCACTGTCCGCGCCGGTGAACGCGCCCTTGCGGTAACCGAAGAACTCGCTCTCCATCAGGTTCTCCGGGATGGCGCCGCAGTTGACGGCGATGAAGGGGTGCTCGCGGCGGGCGCTCTGTGCCACGATCAGCCGTGCCGCCAGCTCCTTGCCGCTGCCCGATTCGCCGCAGATGTGGACGGGAGCCTGGCTGCGCGCCACGCGGCTGATGAGGTCGCGCACTTTCTGCATGGCGGGCGCATGGCCGAGCAGGCCCTGCGCGTCGTCGCCCTGCGCGGACAGACCGGGAGCGGACTTGGGAGTCTGGATGGCGGACTTGACCAGGGCGCGCAGCTGTTCCAGCGCAACCGGTTTGGACAGGTAGTCGAACGCGCCGGCCTTGAGCGCGGTGATGGCGCTCTCCATGTTGCCGTGGGCAGTGATGACGGCGATGGGCAGTTCCAGGTTCTGCGCCGCGATATGGCGGACAATCTGCAGACCCTCGCCATCCGGCAGGCGCATGTCGGTCAGGCAAAGGTCGTAGCGGGCCTCGTTCAGGCAGGCCAGCGCGGCTCCCACGCTGTCGGCGCGATCCACTTCCAGTCCCATGCGCAGCAGGGCCAGCTCCAGCAACTCCAGGATGTCCGGCTCATCGTCCACCAGTAAGACGCGCGCGGACTGGCTCAGGGACAATCGTCGCTCATTGCTCATCGCTTCCTCCAAAGGTGATCCTGAAACACGCACCTTGTTCTTCCCTCGGCAGGTGTTCCAGGCGTGCGCCGTTAGCCTCGCACAGCTCGCGCGAGATGTACAAGCCCAGGCCGGTCCCGGCGGCATCGGTGGTGAAGAACGGCTCGAACAGGTGCGGCAGCACAGCGGGGGCGATACCCGGCCCGTCGTCGCTCACGTCCAGCAAGATGCGCCCGTCCTCTTCCCGGGCGTGCAGGGTGACGCTGCCCGGCTGCTGGCGACTATGCCGCAGGGCATTGCTGCACAGGTTCCACAGGATCTGTTCCAGATGTCCCCGGTCGAAGCGGACCGGCAGGTGGGCCGCGCGTTTCAGGCTGACGGTCTTGGCCGGAGTGCCGGTGGGCTGCAGGATCTCGCGTATCAGTCCCGGCAGTTGCTGGCTGAGGTCGAAGTTCTCCTGATGCAGCCGGTCGCGCCGGTTGAGCTGCATGATGTCCTGCACCAGGCAGTTGAGGCGTGCCACGTTCGACAGGATCAGCTGTTGTAGCCGGTTGCGCGAGTCGGCGCGTTTCTCCTCACTCAGCAGTTCGGCGGCGTAGCTGATGGAGGCGAGCGGGTTGCGCACCTCGTGGGCGATGCTGGCGGTGAGGCGGCCCAGTGCCGCCAGTTTGAACTGCTGGGCCTGTTCCTGGATGCGCCGGGTGTCCTCCAGCACGACGACCGCCCCCCGGAAGCCATCTTCCCGTACCGGCAGGAAGCGCACTCTGAGTGTCTGAGCCTGGCCGGGCACGGTGAGCGCGGTCGTGGTCTGCTCGGGGTGTAGGCACCAGGTCTCATGCAATCGAGCCAGTTCGGGGACGCTCTCGGTGAGCGAGCCGCCCGTGCTGACTTCGGTTCCCAGCAAGCGGGAGGCGCTGGGGTTGGCCTGATGGATGCCGCCGTGCTCGTCCAGCATCAGCACCCCGTCAGGCAGGTCGTGGATCAGCAGCCGATTGGCTTCGGCCATCATGGCCAGCTCCATGCCGCGCTGCATGGCGAGCTGCTCGCTCTGCATGGCGTAGCGGGCAAGCAGGTGGGCCAGCCAGGTCACGGCGAAATAAGCCACACAGAGCAGGCCGACCTGCATGAACAGCTCGGGCACTGCGCCGCGCGTCAGCACCGCATAGCCGTGCTGCAACAGCACCGCGATGCTGGCCAGCGCGGCGTAGAACAAGGTGGCCGGTCCATGGCTGACCAGCCCGGTGGCGGCCAGCGAGACCAGCAAGAGCACGTTCAGGCCGCTGGTGATGCCGCCGCTGGCATCGGCGAGCAGGGTGATGCCGAGGATGTCTACCCCGACCAGCAGCGCGAGCTGCACGTCAAAGCTCGGTCGGCGCAGGCGTACCGTCAGCAATCCCAGCAGTGTCAGCAGGAAGTAGCCCAGGCTGGCCCGGAAGAACTGGGGCGTGTCGTTGCTGCCCAGCCAGAGCGAGGCGCTGAACGGGTAGAGCAGGAACAGAAACACGCCGCCCAGGGTCAGTCGATAGGCGGCATAGAAATACAGGGAACGCCACAGGCGCTCCTGGACCGGAGCGATGCCGTATTCGAGGGTGGGCGTGGCGAGGAAGGGCACGGTCAGTCGGCGGTACCGTGGGCGCGGCGGTGGGCCTCGCTGCAATAATACTTGCCCCCGGCCAGGAGGCTCTCACCTTTGGGCAGGTGTACGCCGCACTGCGCGCAGCGCACCATGTCTTCGGTGACTTCCGGTGTGTGGTGCTTGCGCGGGGGCCGGCGGTAGGATTTCAGCAGCAGATAGACCAGCGCCGCGATGGCGACCAGAAACAATAAACGACTCATCGTCGTCACTCCATTCGGGAATCGGGAACAGCCCGCACTTTATCACTCGTCAGCCGTTTGCGGGAGCGTGCCGCCGCCTCAGGGGCGGGGCTGTAACGGGATGCGCTCGATCAGTACGCTGGCCGCGCCGTCGCTGATCCAGCATTGGCCGTCCTGGATGGTGGCCTGCAAAGACATGGTGCGTTGCGCCAGCCGGGCCAGCGCGCTCGTCTGCTCGGGCGGCAGCTGGTACACGCTCAGATTGGTCAGTCGGGCGAAGGCGCTCTTGTTCTGCTCGAACCAGATGTCGGCGGCGCGACCGCCATAGGCGTAAAGCACCACCTGATCGGCGCGACCGCAGGCGCGGCGGATCAGCTTCTCGTCCGGCAGACCGACATCCAGCCAGAGTTGGATCGCGCCGGTCAGGTCCTTCTGCCACAGCGCAGGTTCGTCATCCGCACTCAATCCACGCCCGAAATCCAGCCATTCGTGCGCGTGCAGCGCGAAGGCCAGCAGCCGCACCATCATCCGCTCGTCCGTCTCGGACGGATGCCGCGCCAGCGTCAGCCCGTGGTCGGCGTAGTAGTGTCGCTCCATATCGGCGATCTGGAGATTGGCTTTGAAGACGGTGGATTTGATGGCCATGGTTATTCGCTGACTCTGCCGCGCAGTTGTTTCACCGCGCCGCGTTTGGTTTTACTTTCGATGCGCCGTTGCTGCGAGCCGCGCGTGGGTTTGGTGGCGATGCGCCTCTTCGGCGGCGTGGCCACGCTTTGCAGTAGTGCCTTCAGCCGCCGCAGCGCGGCACTGCGGTTCTGTTCCTGATTGCGAAACTCCTGTGCCTTGATCACCAGCACGCCGTCCTTGCTGATGCGCTGGTCGGCGAGATTCAGCACCCGCTGCTTGAAAGCCTCCGGCAACGAAGAAGCCTGGATGTCGAAACGCAGTTGCACCGCGCTGGACACCTTGTTGACGTTCTGCCCGCCCGCGCCCTGCGCGCGGATCGCCGAGAACTCGATCTCGCGCAGAGAAAGCAACAGACCGGGGGTGAGGTAGAGCATGGTTCTAGCGTCTTTTTGTCAAATACATGAGAGTTGCTGAAATGAATAGCCCAAGGAGAGGAGAAAGCAGCGCAAACACATTTCTTCCGCCGTCTCCAATGGCGCGCATCTCGACTTCTTCTGGAGAAAAGACATCGTCTTGGTTGAGGTCAAAGGCTGCGAGTTGGGAGTTTAAACAACTGTTTGTGGCTAGGGTTTGGCTGATGATAGGCGCACTGAACAGAAGTGCTCCAAGCAAAACTACCAAAAAAACTTGCAGCTTACCTTTGTAGAACTTTCGGAATGCGCGAATTGCAGCAACTGGAGCCGCCAATGCTGCTACTAGGGGAACTATCCTGAACCATTCTGAAAGTATCAATTCGCACATTTGTTGTAGTTCAATTTTCCAGCAGACGGATGGTGGCGGCTCCGGCTACGCTCACCACTTGCCCGGCGCGTATCTTGGCCGTCTTGCGCAGCTCAAGCACACCGTCCACCGAGACCATGCCCTCTGCCACCATCATCTTGCCCGCCCCGCCGGAATCGCACACGCCGGTGAGCTTGAGCAGGTCGTTGAGGGCGACGAACTCGCCGCGCAGGTGGAAATCGAGTTGTTGCATGTCAGCCTCCTTGGTGCCGTCATTCCCGCGCATGCGGGAATCCAGCAATACAAATGGCCCGCGTAGCGGCCAAAACCTGCGTTGCTCCGCTGCGCGGAGTTATATCTCACTGGATTCCCGTGTTCACGGGAATGACGGCAAAATCTGCTACAGCTTCGCCGCGTGTTCCCGGGTGTCGTGGAACACCACTTTCGGCCAGCGCTCCTGGGTCAGGCGCAGGTTGACGTTGTTCGGCGCGAGGTAGGCCAGGTTGCCCGCCGCGTCGATGGAGAGATTGTGCGACAGCGCTTTCTCGAAGTCGCCCAGCATTTTCTTGTCGTCACAGCTCACCCAGCGCGCGCTGCTGATGGCGGCGTTCTCGAACATCGCGTCCACGCCGTATTCGCCTTGCAGGCGGCTGGCTACCACGTCGAACTGCAACATGCCAACCGCGCCGATGATGAGGTCGCCGCCGTCCATGGGCTTGAACACCTGCACCGCGCCTTCTTCGCCGAGTTGTTGCAGTCCCTTGTGGAGCTGCTTGACCTTGAGCGGGTTGCGGATGCGCACCGCACGGAAGAAGTCCGGCGCGAAGTAGGGGATGCCGGTGAATTGCAGCAGCTCGCCTTCGGAGAAGCTGTCGCCGATCTGCATGTTGCCGTGGTTGGGCAGGCCGATGATGTCGCCCGCGTAGGCTTCCTCCACCTGCTCGCGGCTGGAGGCCATGAAGGTCACCACGCTGCTTACTCTGATCTCCTTGCCGATGCGCAGGTGCTTCATCTTCATGCCGCGCTCGAAATGGCCGGAGCAGACGCGCAAGAAGGCGATGCGGTCGCGGTGCGCCGGATCCATATTGGCCTGGATCTTGAACACGAAGCCGGAGAACGGCTGCTCGGCGGGCTCCACGGCGCGCACGCTGGCATCGCGGCTACGCGGCGCAGGTGCCCAGTCCAGCAGGGCGTTGAGGATCTCGCGCACGCCGAAGTTGTTGATGGCGGAACCGAAGAACACCGGGGTTTGCTTGCCTTCGAGGAAGCGTTGCAGGTCGAAGGGATGCGAGGCTCCGTGCACCAGCTCGACTTCCATCTTCAGTTGCTCGATCTCCAGCGGGAAGCGCTCGGCCAGGATGGGGTTGTCGATTCCTTTGATGACTTCCACCTCGCCGTCGGCGCGCTCCTCGCCCGGCTTGAACAGCAGGATCTCGTCGCGCAGCAAGTGATACACGCCACGGAAGGTCTTGCCCATGCCCAGCGGCCAGGTCACCGGCGCGCACTGGATGTTCAGCACCGATTCCACCTCGTCCAGCAGCTCCAGCGAATCGCGCACCTCGCGGTCCATCTTGTTCATGAAAGTGACGATGGGCGTGTTGCGCATGCGGCACACGTTGAGCAGCTTGATGGTCTGCGCTTCCACGCCCTTGGCCGCATCGATCACCATCAGCGCGGAATCGACTGCGGTCAGCACGCGATAGGTATCTTCGGAGAAATCCTGGTGACCCGGCGTGTCGAGCAGGTTCACCACATGGTCGCGGTACTCGAACTGCATCACCGACGATGCCACCGAGATCCCGCGCTGCTTTTCGATTTCGAGGAAGTCGGAAGTCGCATGGCGGCCGCTCTTGCGCGCCTTCACCGCCCCCGCCATCTGGATCGCGCCCGAGAACAGCAGCAGCTTCTCGGTCAGCGTGGTCTTGCCCGCATCCGGGTGGGAGATGATGCCGAACGTGCGGCGGCGCGCCACTTCGCGGGCGATGACTTCGCTGGGCGCGGCGGTATTCCCTGTGTTGTTTTCCTGATCCATTCGATGGCCTGCAAGCTATATCGCAAAGGGCCGCAAGTCTAAAGACTTTGGGTGGGGATGTCTAACGGCTGGGTGGATTCTGGTGGTGGCCAACGTCAGTGGGCATCGAGCGGAGGCTGTGGGACGTATCTTTTCCAGATGCTCATCAGGCGATAGCGCGCTTGCTACCTGACTTCGCTGAGCCACGATACAGATGTTAGGGATAGGCTGGAATGATGACACGCATCGGCACTATGCGGGCTTTCGACCATGACGGGATAGTTAACAACTGATTTGATTGGTGGGCGATACTGGGTTCGAACCAGTGACCCCTGCCGTGTGAAGGCAGTGCTCTACCGCTGAGCTAACCGCCCAATCAAGGGCGCGGATTAAATCACAACCGCTGGCCGGTGGTCAATTCGTTTATGGGGCGATAAAGTGACCGGAGTAGAGTGATCCACGGGTATCATCCCGGCTGGCATGGGGAGTGGTCCGAACTCCCTTATATTTGATCGAGAGAGTCGCTACCCCCCGTTCGCGCATGATAGAGCTGATCACCCTCACTATCCTTGTCACTGTCGTAATCGCCCTGATCCGGCCAGGGCGGACCCCGCCGCTCGACAATCCGCTGGTAATCGAACGCGGCGGGCAGTTCCACTCGACTCTGGCACCGCAGCTAAATCTGGCTCAGCCGCTGATCGAGGCCATCGCGCGTCGCTTGTTGGATGACGGTCTGCCGCCGGGCGATAGCGAGACGCTGTGTTTCGAGATTCGTGACGCGGAGGTGGCGGCGCATGGCCAGAAGTTCTATCTGCTGGGGCTGACCCGGCGCAATGGCATGCTGTATTTTCAGGCCATCGGGCCGCGCCCGCTGGTGCCGGACACGGATCGTGACACGCCTTACAAGGTGCTGCAGGATTATGCGGCGCAGGTGCTGGTCAACATTCCCGCGACTCCGGGTGACGCGGAGCTAGGCGTGCAACTGGTACAAACGGTGCTCGCCGTCGCTGCGTCACGCGGCATTAGTGCCCGGCAACTGTCCGTCTAGGGCGTGTTAACACTTATTTCACATCTGCGTTGCAGCGAGAAAGCTGTGGATGCAAGGCGCGAGCCGCCGCGAATGGCAGCGACCATGACACGGTGCGCGAAGCGAGGGGTGCGGGAATGGTCGCCTGCGGTCGCTCCCGCAAACGGCTGCTACGCAGTAACGTGTCGCGACCGCGCATTCGCAAGGTTCGCAACACCGCAGACGCGGTTTTCTCGCAGCCACCCTTCGGGACGGGGGCGATTTGGGCGCCCTCCTTTGTCGCAAGCCGCTGGTAATGGCTTGTATTACGGCGCGTCTTGCTTCGCGGATGGCATCCCAAATCGCCCCCGTCGCAGATGCGAAATAAGTGTTAACACGCCCTAGTCAGATCCACCTGCTGTTTCAGTGACGTTGCGGCAGTAGGTCTCGCGGATGAAGCATGCACCGACCAGGCCCAGCAGCGCGCAGGCGAACATCACACTCAGGCCGTGCTGGTAGTTCGCGGGCGAGTAGATGCGTGCCCCGTTCAGCATATTGCCATCCCAGTGCCGGTCCATCACCCAGCCGACCAGAGGCTGCAAGATCCCCGCGCCGATGAACGAGCCGGTGTTAACCAGGCTGGTCGCCATGCCGGACAGGGCGGGTGGGTTCACCTCTTTGGCACTCGCCCAGGACAGGGTGAAGCCGGACGCGGCCAGGCCCATCAGGAAGAACTGGCCCAGGCTGCCCGCCACCGGCAGTTCCCAGAGCAGCAACAGTGGCAGCCAGCACAGCACGTAGAGCAGCGAGCCGCCGACGATCACCGCCTTGCGGCGTTTGATGCGGTCGGACAGCAGGCCGCTGCACAGTGCGCCTATGGCGAAACCCATCAGCAGCAGACTGTTGTGCTGGCTGGCCAGTTCGCGGCTCATGCCGTGGGCATCGCGCAGGTAGGGGATGGCCCACAGTCCGGCGAAGGCGAACAGGGTGCCGGCGATGCCGAAGTTGGGGAAAAAGCCGGGCCAGGTCTGGCGATTCCTGGCCACCCGGATGAGGCCGTCGCGCCAGTGTCCCTCATGTCTTGGGTGGGGTGGTTTGCCTTCCAGCTCGCGCATGCTGGGCAGTCCCGCCTGGTGCGGATGGTCGCGCACCAGTTTCCACACCAACGCCGCCAGTAGCAGGGACAGCACCCCCACCGCACCGAACACGTTGCGCCAGGAAGTCTGCGACACCAGCCAGACCAGAGGCGAGGCGGCCAGGATCGCGCCCACGTTGCCCAACAGGATGGAGAGGCCGCCCGCGCTGCCGAAGTGGCGATCATGGAACCAGACCGCGTTGACCTTCATCAATGCGATGAAGAACACCGAAACGCCGAGCCCGACCAGCAAGCGTCCCGCCGAGGCCCAGAGCAGCGTGTCGGCGCTGGCGAACAGCAGGGAGCCGAGGCCGGCGATGACCGCGCCCAGGCTGACGATGCGGCGTACGCCCAGCGTGTCCGCCATCACGCCCACCGGGATCTGCATCAACAGGTAGACGTAGAAGTACATCGCGGCCAGCCCGCCCAGTGCCGTGCCGCTGGCGTGGAAGTCGCGTTGCAACTCCCCCGCGATGGCGGCGGGAGCCATGCGATGGAAGAAGGCCAGCATGTAGCACAGCGCCAGCAGGGTAAAGGCGATCCAGCGCAAGCGGCGTATCTTCTGGTGCGGCATCGGTGGTTGTTAGTTTGAGGTGCGAAAGAGACAGGGGGCTTGCGCCCCCCTGTATCGAATCAGATGATCGCGTTGCTCAGATGTTGCGGGTGGGGCGGATACGGGACTCCGAGCTTTCCATCCACTTCTTGACGCGGGCGGCATCACCCACGCGGGTCTGTTTGCCCTGCGAATCCAGCAACACCATGATGATGGGGCGGCCCTGGATATTGGCTTCCATCACCAGACAGCGTCCGGCTTCGTTGATGAATCCGGTCTTGCTCACGCCGATGTCCCATGAAGCGTTCTTCACCAGCGGATTGGTGTTGTTGTATTGCATGGTGCGGTAGCCGGCTGGCGTGACCACATGCGAGGCGGTCGTGGTGAATTCGTGGATCAGGGCATAGTTGTCGGCGGCATCCACCATCCGTACCAGATCCTGAGCGGTGGAGACGTTGTTGCTGTTCAGGCCGGATGGCTCCAGGAAGCGGGTGCTGGTCATGCCCAATGCCCGTGCCTTTTCGTTCATCTTGGCGACCGCCGCTGCGGTGCCGCCCGGATAGGTACGCGCCAAGGCGCAGGCGGCGCGGTTCTCCGATGACATCAGTGCCAGTTTCAGCATCTCGGCGCGAGTCAGGGTCATGCCCGGACGCATGCGCGAATGCGTGCCCTTCAGTGTGTCGACATCAGCCTCACTGATGGTGATGGGCTCGTCCATCGGCAG
This sequence comes from Ferriphaselus sp. R-1, assembly GCF_000746095.1. Lineage (GTDB taxonomy): Bacteria > Pseudomonadota > Gammaproteobacteria > Burkholderiales > Gallionellaceae > Ferriphaselus. The sequence continues at coordinate 169,134 of NZ_JQKP01000001.1, forward strand.
ATTGGCATCCAGCACCACCATGGCTGTCATCAGTTTGGTGATGGAGGCGATCGGTGCAACGGTGTCGGCGTTCTTGGCATAGAGCGGACGGTGTGACTCGGCATCATAGACCAGTGCGATGTTGGAATAGAGGCGCGGCGAAGTGCCGGCTTTCTCCATCACCAGATTGGTCAGTTCGTCGTCTTCTTGCTTGGAATGCACGCGCTGTGGCTTGTGGGCGTGGAACTCCTTGTGGATGCGCGCCTTCTGCGCCACTTTGACGGCTTTGTGGTGATGTTTCTGTTGCGCCTTCGCCATGGCGGGATTCCCTTGCACCAACAAGGCGCAGCTGGCAATCAGCGTAAAGATCAGCTTGTTCCCCATGTTTCTCTCCGTGGCAAAGTTCGATGCGGAGAGGATACCAAATATATCTGGAAAATCAAGGGGAATCAGCCCTTATTTAAGGGAGTGCATGCAGGGTGTGGCAGGGCGGCGCGAGCCATGCGGTTGAAGCGTCAGGGCATTTTCCCTTGGCGGCACCGACCCAAGTTGCGTGGTGCGTCGGTCGGGGTGGGCGATCAGCCCTGCGCTGTCCCCGGTTCGGTAAGTGCGAACTTCGCTTCCAGCAGGCGCTCTCAGGCCGAGTTTTGCGATTTGTGGTGTAGAATGCGCGCCTGATTTATAGCCCGGTCCATCCGTTTTGAATTCCGATTTCGTCAGAGGAACCCCCATGTCTCTCACGCCTTCCGCCGCCGACAAGAAAGCCCGCACACTGTCCGAGGCGATGCCCTACATCCAGCGCTTCTTCGACAAGACCATCGTGGTCAAGTACGGCGGCAACGCCATGACCGACCCGCAGTTGCAGGACAGCTTTGCGCGCGACGTGGTGCTGCTCAAGCTGGTCGGCATGAATCCGGTGGTGGTGCACGGCGGCGGTCCGCAGATCAACGATCTGCTCAAGCGCGTCGGCAAGCAGGGTGAGTTCATTCAGGGCATGCGCGTCACCGACGAAGAGACCATGGACGTGGTCGAGATGGTGCTGGGCAAGGTCAACAAGGACATCGTCAACCTGATCAACAAGCACGGCGGCAAGGCCGTCGGCCTGACCGGGCAAGACGGCGCGTTCATCCGCGCCGAGAAGATGATGCTGGAGAGCAAGGATGAGCCGGGCAAGATGCTGGACATTGGCCAGGTGGGCGAGATCACCAAGATCGATCCGACCATCATCAGCTTCCTGGATTCCGGCGATTTCATTCCGGTGGTCGCGCCCATCGGCGTGGCACCGGACGGCGAGACGCTCAACATCAACGCCGATCTGGTGGCGGGCAAGCTGGCCGAGGTGCTGAAGGCGGAGAAGCTGGTGCTGCTGACCAACACGCCGGGCGTGCTGGACAAGGACGGCAACCTGCTGTCCGGCCTGACCCCCAAGAACATCGACGATCTGGTGGCCGACGGCACGCTGTCCGGCGGCATGTTGCCCAAGATCGGTTCGGCGCTGGACGCGGCGCGCAGCGGCGTGAAGTCGGTACACATCATCGATGGTCGCGTGGAGCACGCGCTGCTGCTGGAGATCCTGACCGACGAAGGCGTGGGCACGCTGATCAAGAGCAAGTGATGGACGGGCGGGTCTGGATCTTCGATCTGGACAACACGCTGCACAACGCGACGGCGCACGTCTTTCCGCACATCAACCGCAGCATGACGGCGTATCTGCAAGCCCATCTGCAACTGGACGAGGCGGCGGCGAACGCGCTACGCATGGACTACTGGCGGCGCTACGGGGCGACGCTGACCGGGCTGATGCGGCATCACGGCACCGATCCGCACCACTTTTTGTGGCATACGCACCAGTTTCCGGACCTGCCGAACATGGTGTTGCGCGAGGTGCGCTTGCGCCATGTGCTGAAAAAGCTGCCGGGCCGCAAGATCGTGTTCTCCAACGGGCCGCAGCGCTATGCGCGGGCGGTGCTGGAGTTGATGCGGATAGACGATCTGTTCGACGACGTGCTCGGCATCGAACAGAGCGATTTCCGCCCCAAGCCGGAGTTGGCAGGCTTCCGCGCCGTGCTGCGCAAGCATCGCCTGAATCCGCTGCGCTGCGTGATGGTGGAGGACAGCGCCGAGAACCTCCGGGCGGCCAAGCGGCTGGGGATGCGGACGGTGTGGGTGAGCGCGGGGTCGCGCACGCCCGCCTACGTAGATGTGAAGATCAGAAATGTCATGGAATTGCCCCGCAGGTTGGGGTGTATCAGATAAAGAGGAGAAAGCATGGCGACCAAGCCCGGCGAACGCAAACTACAGATTCTGCAAACCATAGCCTCCATGTTGGAGCAGCCCAAGGGCGAAAAGATCACCACTGCCGTGCTGGCGGCCAAGCTCGACATCTCGGAAGCCGCGCTGTACCGCCATTTCGCCAGCAAGGCGCAGATGTTCGAGGGACTGATCGAGTTCATCGAGCAGACCGTGTTCGGTCTGGTCAACAAGATCGTCGCCGATGAGAACAATGGCATGAAGCAGGCCGAGGCGGTGCTGGCGCTGCTGTTGCGCTTCGCCCAGAAGAATCGCGGCATGACCCGCGTGCTGATCGGCGATGCGCTGGTGAACGAGAACGAGCGGCTGCAACTGCGCATCAACCAGTTCGTTGATCGCATCGAGACCACGCTCAAGCAATCGCTGCGCATCGCAGTCACGCAGGGCGAGCTGCCCGCCGAGACCGATGTCGGTGCCTACGCCAATCTGCTGGTGTGCTTCGTCCTCGGACGTTGGCAGCAGTTCGGCAAGAGCGGTTATACCCGCGACCCGCTGGCCGGTTGGCCGCAACAATGGGCTTTGCTCAAACGATAAAGAAACGAGACTGACATGATCCTGATCCTGACTTCCAACACCCAGCCCGGCAGCGCCGATTTCCAGAAGCTGATGAATCACCTCGATGCCCTGCCCGGCATCAAGACGCGCGTCCACACCGAGCGTGGCGACGAGCAGACCCTGACCGAGCTGTACCTGATCGGCAACACCAAGGCATTGGACCTCGAAGACATGCAGAACCTGCCGTGTGTCGAGCGCGTGGTGCGCGTGTCGCAGGAGTACCGCATTCTGGGCCGCCACAAGGGCGACGACCGTCCATCGCATTTCGACTACAACGGCGTGCGCTTCGGTCAGGACACCTTCCACGTGTTCGCCGGGCTGTGCGCGGTGGATACGCCCGAGCACGTCGAGATGATGATGAAGGCGGTGGCCGCTGCTGGTCAGGTGTGCACCCGCATGGGCGCGTACAAGCCGCGCACCAGCCCGTATGCCTTCCAGGGGCACGGCAAGGCCTGTCTGCCCTATGTGTTCGAGCTGGCGGGCAAGTACGGCATCAAGGTCATCGCCATGGAGATCACCCACGAGTCGCACCTGCATGAGATCAGCGAGGCGCTGCACCAGACCGGCAATCCGACCGGCGTGATGTTGCAGATCGGCACGCGCAACACGCAGAACTTCGAGCTGCTCAAGATCGTCGGTCGCCAGACCGAGATGCCGGTGCTGCTCAAGCGCGGCTTCGGCATCACGCTGGACGAGTCGCTCAACGCCGCCGAATATCTGGCTTCCGAAGGTAACCGCAACGTGATCTTCGCCTTGCGCGGCATGAAGACCAACATGGGCGACCCGCACCGCAATCTGGTGGACTTCGCCCACGTGCCGGTGGTCAAGCGCCTGACCCGCATGCCGGTGTGCATCGACCCGTCGCACTCGGTCGGTACGCGCGCAGCGGGCCCGGACGGCATCCTCGACGTGATGCACGCCACCGCACAAGGCGTGGCGGCGGGTGCCAACATGGTGCTGGTGGATTTCCACCCGGTGCCGACCAAGGCGCTGGTCGATGGTCCGCAAGCGCTGCTGATGCCGGAGCTGTCGCACTTCCTGGAAGACGTGCAGATCGCCCGTGAAGCCTATCTGAAGCGGGTGGAGCTGGCGGCGCGCTACAACCAGCAGTGAGATGAGCAGCCTGCTCCCGCGTGTGGCGCACCGCGCTCTCGCAGGCGGTAGCTGCTGTACTCTGTTGGCTGTTTACCTACTTGCCGCCTTCCTTGCCGCGCCACTCGGTGCGGCACCGTTGCGCATCACCGACGATAGCGGCTCCACGCTGCTGTTCGCCACTTCCCCGCAGCGCATCATCTCGCTGGCGCCCAACCTGACTGAGCTGGCTTATGCCGCCGGTTTGGGCGGGAAGCTGGTGGCCGTCACGGCTTACAGCGACTATCCGCCCGAGGCGAAACTTCTGCCGCAAGTGGGCGATGCTTTCCGTCTGGACTGGGAGCGGCTGCTCGCGCTCAAACCCGATCTGGTGCTGGGCTGGCAGAGCGGACTGTCGGCGCGTGACCGGGCCATGTTCGGCAAGCTCGGCATCAAGCTGCTGGTGCTGGAACCGCACCGCTTGCAGGACATCCCCGAAACCGTGCGCGCGCTGGGGCGTTTGGCTGAGTCGCCCGTGCAGGCCGAGACCGCCGCGCGCGACCTCGAACAGCAACAACAGGCTCTGGCCCGGCGCTACGCCCAACGTCCCGAGGTGCGCGTCTGGTTGCAGGTGGCTGCCGCGCCGCTGCTCACGGTGAATGGGCGACACATTCTGTCGGACGTGCTGCGGCTCTGTGGTGCGCGTAACGTTTTTGCCGACCAGCCCCTGCTGACAGCGGCCGTCTCCGTCGAAGCCTTGGTCGCCGCTCGTCCGCAACTGTTGTTGGCACTGGCGGATGGCCCGCAGCAAGAGACCGCCATACGCCGTGACTGGGCCAGGCTAGCGCCGGGGGTACCGACCGGATTCCTGTCGCCGGACCTGTTAAGCCGTGCGGGCCCGCGTTTGCTGCAGGGCGCGGCATCGGTCTGCCGACAGGTCGAACAGGTGCGCTCCCCTGTGCCGATCCCCTGATGGCCTCTGGCCCGGCGCGGAAATGAAGGCTCTTTCGCTATTCCCCTAAAATAGTTTGGATAAATGCCGTAGGATATACCCATGAAAACCCCTCCCATGGCAGGCAAGATACTTCAACACCTGGAGACGTTGACACGTTACCGGGATACCTCCTTGCTGAAGGTCAGCTTGATGAACACCATGCGTTCGCTCACGCGGGTGCGTGACGTGCGCCTCCACGATGTGGTGGAAAGCGAGGGCAAGTGTCTGTTGTTGCTCTCGGCTTGGAGCGCGGGGGAGGCGGTATATGGCGGGGGAGATTTCCCCATGGAAGACCAGGTGGTGCTGGTCGAACCCGGCTCTCTCATGGCGCGGGCCATCTCGCTGCAACACCCTGTGGAGGACATCACGGACGAGCGCCATCATGTCTGTTTCCCCATAGTTCTGGGGGGGCGCGTGGTCGCCGTCTTCGAGTGTGAGAGTCCGGGACAGATCAGCGACTATGAGCAGGACGTGCTGGACGGCGTGATCGGCGTGTTCCGCAACTACCTCGACCTGTTGCGCGATAGCCAGCATGACACGCTGACCGGTTTGCTGAATCGCAAGACCTTCGATCTGGGTTTCTCCGGCGCGTTGGCCGCGTGTAGCGGGGACGAAGTCATGGCGGGTAAAGAGCAGCGCCATCTCGCCAGCTCACACTGGTTGGCGGTGCTGGACATCGATCATTTCAAAAGCATCAACGACCGTTTCGGTCATCTGTATGGCGATGAGGTGCTGATCCTAATGGCCAATCTGATGCGTCGTTCGTTCCGCCGCACGGACCGGCTGTACCGGTTCGGGGGGGAAGAGTTCGTCGTGCTGATGCGCAACGTGGACGAGAGGGGCGCGCACCTCAAGCTGGAACAGTTCCGCCAGTCCGTCGAGCAACATCCGTTCCCGCAGGTGGGCCGGGTGACGATGTCCATAGGCTATTCAGTGATACTTCCGACCGACACCGCGTCTGCCGTGGTGGGCAAGGCGGACGAGGCCTTGTATTACGCCAAGCATCATGGCAGGAACCAGGTGTGCGGTTATGGTCGTCTCGTGACCGAGGGTGTGCTGGTACCGAACCAGAGCAATCAGGACGTCGAGTTCTTCTGACTCCGCCGTCACCACCTGCGCCTGCGTAGCAGTTCGCTCCCCGATATCCGCGTTTCATCGCAAGCCGCTCGCCCGGCCCCATGCGCGTGGTTATAGTGCGCCCATCACATATCGAAGGGGTGCGGGATGAGGGCGTGGATAGGAGCGGGTGCGTGGCTGCTGATGGCTCCCGTCTGGGGCGGCGATCTGGAGTTGACGGTCCTGGGCGGTCCGCCCGGGATGCCGGTCCGGGTGGCGCTCTACGAGAGCGCGACGGACTTCGGGGACAGCGCTGGTCATGGCGCGTTGCGCGAACAGCAGGGGCAGATGGCCGACGGGGCGGCGAGGTTCTTCTTCCCCGGGCTGAAGGCCGGGCGCTATGCCGTGGCTAGTTATGCCGACCTGAACGGCAACCACAGACTGGACAGCAACTTCCTCGGGAAGCCGACCGAGCCCTATGGTTTTTCGCGTGACGCACGCAGTGTGTTCGGCATCCCCGACTTCGAGCGCGCTGCGATCCACGTCGGTGACGGCCACGTCGTACAGACCATCCAACTGAAATGAGTATCCCCATGACAACTTCCGCCCACCCATTGGTCAGACTCGATGCCGTACACCGTCAGTTCCACCTCGGTGAGACCGTGCTGGATGCGCTCAAGGGTGTCTCGCTCGACATCCATGCCGGCGAGTTCCTGGCCGTATGGGGGCCGTCCGGCAGCGGCAAATCCACGCTGATGAACATACTTGGCCTGGTCGACGCGCCCACGGCGGGCGCAGTCTGGTTCGATGGCCGCCCGACGCAAACACTGGCTGACGATGCACTGACCGAGTTTCGTGGCAGCCAGGTGGGCTTCGTGTTCCAGAGCTTCAACCTGGTGCCGGTGCTCTCCGCGCTGGAGAACGTGATGCTGCCCTTGCAGATACGCGGCATGGCGGAGCACGAGGCGAAAGCGCGGGCGGCGACGGCGTTGCTGGATGTCGGGCTGGCCAAGTTCTCGGCGAACTATCCGGACAAACTCTCCGGTGGTCAGCGCCAGCGTGTGGCCATCGCGCGCGCCCTAGCGGTGCACCCCAAGCTGGTCATCGCCGACGAACCGACCGCCAACCTCGATTCCGAGAACAGCCGCATGGTGGTGGAACTGATGCGCGAGATGAACCGCGCCAAAGGTGTCACCTTCGTTTTCACCACCCACGACCCGCGCCTGCTCGACCACGTGGATCGGAAGATACTGCTGCGCGATGGACGGATCGAAACCGACGAGGTGATGGCATGAGTGCCGCCAATCCCGTTCGCGCTGAGCGTAGCGGCAGGGGCCTGACGCGAAGTCGAAGCGGCCCCGTTACGTTGAGTTTCTCCCCGCTCAGCGACACTTCGACTTCGGGCTGCGCCCTACGCTCAGTGCGAACGGGTGTTGTCGAAGAACAAATAACGGCTGGTATCGGCCAGAGGAGCATCGCATGAACACATTCAAACTCGCCCTGCGCGGTCTCGCGCGCAACCGCCGCCGTTCGCTGGTGACCTTGCTGGCCATCGCCTTTGGCTTTGCTGCCATCGCGCTGTTCGCCGGCTACACTCATAACGTCTACGACGGGCTGGAGCGGCAGTCCATCCACGGCGAGCTGCTCGGCCACCTGACCATCAGCAAGCGCGGCATGAGCAAGGAAGGCAAGCTTGACCCCGAACGTTACCTGCTCACCGGCGCGGACGTGGCGCGTATCACCGCGCTGCTGCGCGACGAGCCGCAGGTCAAGCTGGTCGCCCCGCGTCTGGGCATCTCCGGACTGGCCAGCAATGGCCGCGCCAGCACCATCTTCATCGCCGAAGGTATCACGCCGCAGGCGATGGCGGCCTTGCAGGCCAATGTGCTGACGGCGGAAGAGGAACGCAGCGGCTTGTACGCCGACATCATCAAACAGCTCGATCCGGCGCATCCCGAGTCGGTATTGTTCAGTCAGGGGCTGGCCGAGATGCTGCATCTGGCCAGGGGCGACAGCGCCGCGCTGCTGACCAACACCCTGTCCGGCCAGGCCAACGCGCTCGATGCCACCGTGGGCGGGCTGTTCAACACCGGCAACGCGGGCAGCAACGACAAGTTCACCTTCATGCCGCTGGCGCTGGCGCAGTCCCTTTACGATGCGCCGGGTGCGGCAGACAGATTGACCGTGCTGCTGGACGAAGCAGCAGCGGTCGGCACCCTGCGCGAGCGTCTGCAAGCCAAGTTGCAGGCTGCCGGATACGACGTGGAGATCAAGACCTGGCAGGAGCTGTCGGATTTCTACAATCAGGTGCACGACATGTTCGACATGATCTTCGGCTTCATCTTCTCCATCGTGCTGACCGTGGTGGTGATGAGCGTGGCCAATTCGATGGGCATGACGGTGGTCGAGCGCACCCGCGAGATCGGCACCCTGCGCGCCATCGGCCTCAAGCAGGGCGGCGTGGTGCGGCTGTTCACCACCGAGTCGTTGCTGCTGTCGCTCATCGGTGTCGCCGTCGGTGTGGCACTCACTTTCCTCGTGCGCTACGGCATCAACGTCGCGCACATCAGCTACACCCCGCCCAACAGCGCCAGCGCGGTACCCTTGCTGGTCGACCTCGATGTCACCCGCATCGCGTTCACCGCCTTGATGATGCTGGCCGTGGGCACATTCGCAGCCTACCTTCCCGCCCGCCGCGCATCGCGGCAGCGGATCATCGATGCGCTGGGGCATGTGTAGAGGCAGACTTGAGACGTAAGACGTAAGACGTAAGTTATGGGTCTGAGCCTCTCCTCTTGTGGGAGGGGGCGGGGAGAGGGGTCCCAAAAAAAGCCGCGCAGCGCCAAAACCTACTACCAACTTACGTCTTACGACTAACAACTGAATTAAGGAATCCCATGAACCCTAAATCCATCCTTCTCCCCCTCGCACTCTGGAGCGCTTCGACCTTCGCCGCCCCCGACCCGCAAGCCCTGCTCGAACACGCCGACCGCGCACGCGGCGGCGGTTTGCCGGGCATCGTGTGGGAGATCGCGCTGCAATCGCGCGAGGGCGACAAGGTGGACGAGCCGCAGCGCTTGCGGGTCAAGGCCACCGACGCTGCCAGCGTGGCCGAGACGCTGGAACCGGCGCGTTCGCGTGGAGCCAAGCTGTTGCAGGTCGGTCATAACATGTGGCTGACCAAGCAGGGATTATCCAAACCCATTCCCATCTCGCCGCGTCAGCGCATGAGCGGGCAAGCCGCCAACGGCGACATTGCCGCCACCGATTACGCGGGTGACTACGCGGCGACGCTGTCCGGCGAGGAGGGCGTGGCAGGCGAAGCCTGTTTTGTGCTGGAACTGCAAGCCCGACACAAGCGCGCCACCTACGACCGCATCCGCTACTGGGTGTCGACCAAACGCGAGGTCGGGGTGAAAGCCGAGTTCTACTCGGTCAGCGGCAAGCTGCTCAAGACTGCGCTGTTCGACTACGGCAACCTCATCCAGCACGACGGACGGCGCATCCCCTTCGTCAGCCGGATGAGCATCCGCGACGCGCTCACCCCCGCCGAGACGGTGATGGACTTCAGTGCGGTGAAGGTGCAGAAGGTCGCCCCGGCGGAGTTTGACTTGGGGCAGATGCAATGAGCATCGCCGTCATTCCCGCGCAGGCGGGAATCCAGTCGAAAAAAGCACTCTCGCGTAGCGAGACAAAGCCTGAATTTTGTGCGCTTCGCGGAATTTCTTCTTTGCTGGATGGCCGTCCCTCGAAACTCGCCGACGGCTCGTTTTCCCGCCTGCGCGGGAATGACGGGAGCGTGGCAATGTCTCGTATCACCCTGCCGGGCTTCGCAAGCTCACCCCAGTCTGCTGCGCGCTCTAACCCTCCCCCTTGCAGGGGGAGGGTTAGGGTGGGGGTAGAAACCGTCTGGTTATTGTCGGCCTTGATGTCGGTGACCGCCCACGCCGCCGACTGGCGTACTTCCTGGGACGGTGCGCTCTACGGCTACCTGAGCGAGACTGCAGTGGACGTGGCGCTGGCACCGCCGGTCAACCAGGTTTTCCAGGTGGCGCAGCACAACCGCACTGCCGAGGCGCGTCTCAACTTCAAGGCGGAGAACGAGTCGTTGCGCGTCTCCGCTCGCCCCATCCTGCTGGCGCAAGGTGGCTCGCAGACTGGCCGCGAGGCGTATCTCAGCCAGTGGCAGCTACGTTGGCGCGCTGCCGAGGACTGGAGCGTGTCCGCCGGACGCGAGTTGCTGAACTGGGGGCCGGTGCAGTTCCGCTCGCCATCCAGCCCTTACTACTTCGACAACGGGCGCAGCAATCCGCTGCGCGAGCTGTCTGGCATGGACGCGCAAAAGCTGAGCTGGACACCGGATGCGGGCCATGCGCTCACGCTCGCCCACCTGTCCGGCTCCGGCCACGCCCGCGTCAGCCCCGACCCGTGGCGTGATAGCTGGCTGCTGCGCTGGGAACCGCGCGGCGAAGATTGGGCCGCCGGTTTGGCGCTGGCCCGTGCGGGCAGCCAGCCCGTTTTCGTCGGCCTGCATGCGCAATACACGCCGGACGATGCTTGGCTGCTGTACGGCGAAGCGGGCAGCGGCGCGCGTTCAGGCGCGGTGGATGTTCTGGTGGCGAACGCGCTCGGCCAGCCTGCGCCGCGCCACGGCGACTGGCTGCTCGGCGCGTCCTACACCCTGGAGAGCGGCAGCAGCGTCTATGCCGAGTGGATGCGCAACGGTCACGGCCTGTCTGCTGTCGCCCAGCCTGCCGCTTTCAATGCACTGCCCCAGATGACGGCTTTTACCGCCGCGCCCTTGCTGGGTCGCGACTACCTGCATCTGGTGTGGCAAAGCAATCTGATGGACGACGGCGGTACTGCCCGGTTGATGGCGACCCACGGCTTCGACGGCACGGACACCGAGCTGTCTGCCTACGCCGAGCGGCATCTGAACGGACGCGCTTCCGTGTTCGCGCTGGCAGCGGCGGGGGAGAGTGGCAGTTTTGTCCGCCAGCGCACGCGCAGCCTTAGTGCCGGAGTGAGGGTGGCGTTGCCGTGAGCACCGACGCATAATCCCGCCATGCGCCACTGGATCCTTCCCACCCTCTCCTCCTTGCTGTTCAACACGGCCATCGCCGGTCTGCTGACGCTGGTGTCGTTCGGCGATTTCTGGGTCAACTTCGTGTTCTCGCAGTGCATCGGGCTGTGCAGCTATTCCATCAATGCCATCGTCGCCTGCCGCATCGGCGAACGTCGTCGTCGCTGGCTGGTGCTGGCGTTCACCTTTCCCGCCAGTATCTTTTTGGGAGTGACGCTGGGGGCGTGGCTCAGTGGCGCAGGTGACTGGAACGATCCGCAGGCCTGGGTCGCCATGGTGATCGGACTGTTCTTTGGCGGTATCGGCGGAATCACCTACTTCATGTCCGAGCGCATCGAGAAGCTGGATGCCGAGGTGAAGCAGCGTCAGTTGCAGCAGAGCGAGACCGAGCGGCGTGCGCTGGAGGCGCAACTGAAGTTGTTGCAAGCGCAGATCGAGCCGCATTTCCTGTTCAACACGCTGGCCAACGTCGGCAGCCTGATCGACTCCGACCCCGCCGCCGCGCGCCATCTGCTCGACAGGCTCAACGACTGGCTGCGCGTGGCGCTGGCCCGTGCGCGCAGCGATCACGCCACGCTGGATGACGAGTTGCAACTGCTGGAGAACTATCTGGAGATACTCAAGGTGCGCTTTGGCGACCGGTTGATCTGGCATGTCGAAGCCGATGCCGCCGCGCGCGCCGTGCGTTTCCCGCCCATGTTGCTGCAACCCTTGGTGGAAAACGCGGTGCGCCACGGCATCGAGCCCAAACTCGGCGGCGGAGAGTTGCGTATTTCCGCCCAGCTCGAATCGGGGCGCTTGCTGATCGCCGTGCAGGACGATGGCGCGGGCTTGGGCGAGTCCGCCTCCGGCGGCACCGGCTTGAGCAACGTGCGCGCTCGGCTGGCCGCGCTCTACGGCGAAGCCGGACGGCTGACGCTGGAAGCCAACGCGGCGGGCGGCGTGACAGCGTGGATGGAGATGCCGGAATGACAAATTTCACAGGGGCGCTGTCAGAATGAAAGCCCTCATCGCCGACGACGAAGCCCATCTGGCCGACGACTTGCGTCGCCGTTTGGCGCGGTTGTGGCCGGAGCTGGCGGTGGTCGCCGTGGCGCATGACGGCTTGGCTGCTGCCGCCGCGCTGGCGCAACATCAGCCCGATTTCGCTTTTCTCGATATCCGCATGCCGGGCCAGTCCGGGCTGGAGGCGGCGAGGTCCGTGTCCCCCGACTGCCGCGTGGTGTTCGTCACCGCCTTTGACGACCACGCCGTGGCCGCCTTCGAGCAGGCCGCTGCCGACTATCTGCTCAAGCCGGTATCGGACGAGCGGTTGGCGCGCTGTGTGGCGCGGCTGAAGCAGTCGGCGCCCGCGCCGCAGGCCTTGCTGGCGCAGTTGCAGACCTTGCTGGTCGCACCGGTGAAACCTGAGCCGCTGCGCTGGTTGCGCATCCAGGTGGGGCAGACGGTGCGGCTGGTGGCGGTGGAGGAGGTGTGCTATTTCCAGTCCGCCGACAAATACACGGCGGTCTATACCCGCGATGCGGAACTGCTGCTGCGCACGCCGCTGAAAGAGCTGGTCGCCCAGCTTGATCCACAGCAGTTCTGGCAGGTGCATCGCGGCACGGTGGTGGCCGTGAGCCAGATCGTCAGTGCGCGCCACGACCTGCTGGGGCGGGTCAGTCTGACCTTGCGTGACCGCACCGAGACGCTATCGGTCAGCCGCAGCTACGCACACTTGTTCCGGCAGATGTGATTCCGGCGCGCGCCGGAATCACCCACGGTGGTCATTGCATCGAGTGCAGGCCTATCATGTTGCCCTCGGTGTCCAGCGCAAGGGCGATGAAGCCGTACTGTCCGATGGAAAATTTGGGGCGCGCGATCTGACCGCCCGCAGCGATCACGCGGCCCGCTTCCGTCGCGCAGTCCTCGCAGGAGAAATACACCAGCGTGCTATTGCCGCCGGAGCAGACGCCCTCCATCTTCACCAGTGCGCCTGCCGCACCCCACAGGTCGCGCTCCATCTTGAACGCGCGCATCTCCAGACCGTTGGCTTCCAGCGTCTCCAGCGTGGTCTGGAACACGGCTTCGTAGAAGCGCTGCGCACGCGCCATGTCTTGCACATAGATCTCGAACCAGCCTACGGGATTGGGTTTCATGGCAACTCCTTGCAGTGGGGACGGGGGAGTGATTCTGCCTGAGCTGCGCCGCCAGGCGCAATGGGGTGGGCGGTTCAGCGCTCGCGCTGCCAGCCGGTCTCGGCCTGTCCCGCCGCGCGGTTGAGCGTCCGCGCCAGTACGAACAGCCAGTCGGACAAGCGGTTCAGATACGGTAGCAAGCCGATGGCGATGAGTTCCTGCTGCGCCAGTGCGGCCAGGTCGCGTTCCGCGCGGCGGGCGGTGGCGCGGGCGACGTGGCACAAGGCCGCCGCGCGCGTGCCGCCGGGCAGGATGAACTCTTGCAGCGGCGGCAGTGTGGCGTTGTAACGGGCGGCGAGAGCGTCCAGACGAGCAACGGCGGCCGGCGGGAACTGGCCGTGTTCCGGGTAGGCCAGCGCACCGCCCAGTTCGAACAGCTCGTGCTGGGCGGGTTGCAGGTCGGCGCGGATCGCGTCCGGCAGCGCTTCGGTCAGCAGCAGGCCGAGCAGGCTGTTGAGCTCGTCCACGCTGCCGATAGCGGCGATGCGGGCGCTGGATTTGCTCACGCGCGAGCCGTCGGCGAGGCCGGTCGTGCCGTCGTCGCCGGTGCGGGTGACGATGTGGGTCAGCCGGTCTGCCATCACTGTTGTCTCAGGCAAGTCAGATAGACCGCCGCGTCCGGCTGGCCACCGTTGCGCTGAGCTTGCCAGATCATCTCGCCCAGACAGTCCATCATGGCGTGCTGGGCTTCGTGCTCGGACTCGTATTTCTGCGTCAGTCGGGCGAACTGTTCGCGCACGCCGTGCGGCTGTCCGATGGAGATCTGCTCCTCGATGGTCAGGTGCATCATCAGGTGCAGGAACGGGTTGGTTCCGCCTTGCTCGGGCTGGTAGTCCTGATCTAGAAAACGCTCGGGGTCGCCCAGCAGGTCATGATATTCGGGATGTTTCTCGATGAGTTGGGCGGTCAGGTCTTCCAGCGGTGTGAGCAACTCACTGGCACGCCGCTTACGCCAGGTCTCGAACAGAAACTGTCGTGCTTGGTCGCGGGTGGGGTTGAACATCAGAGCACCTTTTCCTTGTATTCGCACAGATCGGCGATGAGGCAGGCTCCGCACTTGGGCTTGCGCGCCACGCATACATAGCGGCCATGCAAAATCAGCCAGTGGTGGGCATCCAGCTTGAATTCGTCGGGGATGACCTTGAGCAACTTCTGCTCCACCGCCAGCACCGTCTTGCCGGGGGCCAGGCCGATGCGGTTGCTGATGCGGAAGATGTGGGTGTCCACCGCCATGGTGGGCTGGCCGAAAGCGGTGTTGAGGATCACGTTGGCCGTCTTGCGTCCCACGCCGGGCAAGGCTTCCAGCGCCTCGCGCGTCTGCGGAACTTGCCCGCCGTGCTGTTCCAGCAAGATGCGGCAGGTCTGGATGATGTGTTTGGATTTGGTCTGGTACAGGCCGATGCGCTGCACGTAGCCGCGCAGCTCGTCTTCGCCCAGATCGAGGATGGCCTGCGGCGTGTTGGCGACGGGAAACAGTGCGCGCGTGGCCAAGTTGACGCTCTTGTCCGTCGCCTGCGCCGACAACATCACCGCCACCAGCAACTCGAACGGCGTCCGGTATTCCAGCTCGGTGGTGGGATGCGGATTGGCCGCGCGCAGCCGGGTGAAGATTTCGCTACGTTTTGCTTGGTTCACGAGGTGCCTTCGTGCAGACCAAACTTTCTAGAGCAATAGTTGCGAGCATGGTCGTGCCATTCGAGAAGAGCAGGAATGCAGCTCACCATGGCTTTGATGATCTCGCCCAATGCCTCTGGATCGTCTTCATATTCATGATTGATCTGATTCCGAATCTCGCGGATTTCTCTCCACTCGGTTTCGCTGGCGATGATGCCGATTTTCTCTGCGTAGGCCAGTACGTCAGAGAAGCCACAGAACTCGACTTCCTCTTCGCGTGCGATGGAGGCCAGCAATTTGCCCAAGTGCTCCTGAAACTCGGAAACACGCATCCTGAAAGCGGCAAGATCGTTTGAGTCGTCCAGAGAAAAACTGGATAGCGACTTGTCTGCAAGGCCACGAGTGGTGACTTTTCCGGTGGCGTGCGTCAGGTAGGTGCGGAGTTTCCCCAGATGAACTAAACGGGAAGCGATCAGTTGCAGATGGGCTTTCATGCCAGCTTCACGCCTTGCTCACGAGCGATCTGATAAATGGGGCGCTCTTTGCGGTGGTTGTTGACGATCAGATCAACCGAGCGGCCAAAGATACTTTCCAGTGCGATTTTGGCGCGCACAGTTTCGCGTAGCAAAATGCCGGGCAAAGGGGTTTCTGTGTACAAGTCAACGTCTCCGCCACGCTTGCTATCGTCCACGCGCGAACCAAATAGCCACACGGCAGCCTCTCCGCCCAAGTGGGTGCGGATCGCCGAAATGGCTTGTTCAGCTTGTGCGGGTGTGATGCGCATGGCGTGATTTCCGAAAATCAGGCGCTTATTTTACATGACGTATTGATTTGACGGGTTGGGTGCGGATTCCAGCAGGGATTTCAGCCACAGCAGATCCTGCTCGACCAGTGCGGCATCCGCCGTGAAATCGGCTTCCGACATGCCGGGCTGCTGAAACAGGGTGAACAGCAACTCGCTACCCGTGCCATTGGCGATGACGCGCATCGGCACGTGGATTTCACCGCTGGGGGTGCCGACGAAATGGTCCAGCACGCCCAAGGCGTTGGGTGCGGCAAAGCGGAAAGTCAGTTCACCTTGCGGCGTGGTCAGCAGCCAGTGGTCGCCATCTGGCCGGATGGCCAAGCACAAGCCGGGCGCCCAATGCGGCAGATGAGTGGGATCGGCAACGTAGTCATAGACCCGTTGTGGCGAACAGGCGATGGAGATTTGTAGCGTTCTGCTGCGCAGCACGGTCAATGGGCAGTAGGCGAGCAGCCGCCTTCCACCGGGGCGACTGTGGCGTCGGCACCTTGGGCTTTGCGGGCGGTGCGCAGGCTGTGCCAGTTCTTGGCGGCGATCAAAAAGGCCAGGCCGATGAAAGCGCCGGGCGGCAGGATGGCGACCAGGAAGCCTTTGTAATCGGGGATGACGTGCAGCACCCAGCCATGCGCCCAGTCGCCGAGTGCTAGGTCGATACCGGAGAACAGCGTACCCTTACCGATGACCTCGCGCAGCGCACCCAGTACGCCGAGCACCAGCGTCAGGCCCAGTCCCATGGCGAAGCCGTCCAGCGCGGCATGGCCGACCGGGTTCTTGGCGGCGAAGGCTTCGACGCGCGCCAGCACGATGCAGTTGGTGACGATCAGCGGGATGAAGATGCCCAGCACCACGTACAGGCCGTACATATAGGCGTTCATCAGATACTGCACCACGGTCACCAGCACGGCCACGATGAGGATGTACACCGGGATGCGGATCTCGTTGGGGATGTAGTTACGGATGGGAGACACCGCCGCGCCGGACAGGGTCATCACCAGCGCCGTGGCCAGCCCGAGGCTGACACCGTTGACCAGGGTACTGCTCACTGCCAGCAGCGGACACAGGCCGAGCAGTTGCACCAGGCCGGTGTTCTGTTTCCAGATGCCGTTATAGAGGATGTCCTTGTATGCGCTCATGATTTCTTCTCCCCGGCAGGCGCGGCAACAGTGAACAGCGTATCTCTGTGGGCCTCGAAATAGTTCAGCGCCTTGTGCGTGGCCTTGATCACCGCGCGCGGCGTGATGGTCGCGCCCGCCATGTAGTCGAACTGGCCGCCATCCTTTTTCACCTTCCACTCCGGTTCGGGCCGGTTGGCATGCGACTTGCCGTCGAAATTCTTGATCCACGCACTCTTGGCCAACTCGATGTAGTCGCCCAAGCCGGGAGTCTCATGGTGGTTGACCACGCGCACGCCGGTCACTTCACCGTTGGCCCGTATGGCCAGGATGATGGATATCTTGCCGCTGTATCCGTCCGGTGCGATCGCTTCCAGTACCACGGCGGACGGTTCGCCATGCAGGCGGGCGCGGTGGACGACGGTCGTACCCGACGTGCCCAGCAAGGGATCGGCAGCAATCTCCTGCGTGTCCTGGATGATGTCGTTGTCGTATAACTCGGCGGGCAGGAGTTGCGCGATGAGCTTGAGCTTCTCGCCTTCCTCGGTCTGCTTGATGGTCTCTTCGGTCAGCAGGTGAGTGGAGGCCAGCACAAAGGTGCCGATCACCGAGAAGAACAGCAGGTTCACCGCCGTGCGGAAGGAGGCGCGGGCCAGCGTGTTCCTCATTTCTGCGCTCCCTTGGCCTTCTTGCCGAACACCTTGGGCTGGGTGTAGGCATCGATCAGCGGCACGCAGATGTTCATCAGCAGGGTGGCGAAGGCCATGCCGTCGGGGAAGCCGCCGAAGGCGCGGATCAGATAGGTGAGGATGCCCGCGCCTGCGGCGAAGATGATCTTGCCGCGCGGGGTGGTCGGGCTGGTCACCGGGTCGGTCAGGATGAAGAACGCGCCTATCATCGCTGCGCCGGAGAACAGGTGGAACAGCGGCGTGACGTAGTGCGCCGGGTCAATCACATGGAACAGGCCGGCGGTGGCATACAGCGTGCCGAGATAGACGATGGGCAGGTGCCAGCTGATGATGCGGTTCCACAGCAGGTACAGGCCGCCGATGGCGAAGCCGGTGGCCACCATCTCGCTGCCCTTGCCCGCGAGGCGGCCATAGATCGGCATGTCACGGATCTCGCCGACCGAGAGGCCGAGGTGGAGCTGGGTCTTCAGCGTGTCCAGCGGAGTCGCCATGGTCACCGCGTCCAGCGTCAGCCCGCGCGGCAGCACGCCACTGAAGATGTAGCCGAGTTGCTCGATGAACGACAGTTCGGGGTGGCCGACCGGGTGCGGTGTCAGCCAGTGCGTCATCTGTACCGGGAAGGAGATGATGAGCACGGCGTAGCCTATCATCGCCGGGTTGAACGGGTTGTTGCCCAGCCCGCCGTACAGGTGCTTGGAAATGCTGATGGCAAACAGCGTGCCGACCACCACCAGCCACCACGGGGCCAGCGGCGGGATGGATAGCGCCAGCAGCCAGGCGGTGAGAAGGGCACTGTTGTCCTTCAGGAACGGAGCGACCGGGCGATCACGCAGCTTGAGCATGGCGGCTTCGGTGGCGAGCGCGGTGACGCTGGCCAGGGTGATCGAGACCAGGATGGCTGGGCCGTAGTACCAGACGTAAAAACCGATGCCCGGCAGCAATGCGAGCATCACCTTCAGCATGATCTCGCTGACGCTGACCGGTTTGGTGATGTAGGGCGAGGTGAACATGTTATTCCTTGGGCGGCTCGTGGTGCTTGTCCAGGTCGGCTTCGGGATGCGCCAGCTCCTGGATGTGGGCGCGCCGGGCTTCGATCTCGTCGATCTTGGCTTGCTGCTCGGGCGTCAGGTTGGCGGTGTTCCTAGGCTGCGTCGCATCGTGCTGAGCCTGCACGCGCGCCATGGCAGCCTGGATGCGCGCCTGCGCATCTTCGTCTGTATTGGCGGTGGCTGCGGCGGCATCGGCTTGTTGCTTGGCGAGCAGCGCCGCACGTTCCTTCTGTGCCAGTTTCTCGGCTTTTTCCTGTTTCTCGCGTTCCAGACGGAACTGGCGGTACTCGTGGCGCTGGCGTGCGGTGTCGGCAGCGGTCTTGTCGCGTTCGCGCGCCCAGATCTCGCTCTTGGCATAGCGGTAATACTGCACCAGCGGAATGTTGCTGGGACAGACGTAGCTGCACGCGCCGCATTCGATACAGTCGAACAGGTGGTAATCCTGCGCCTTGCCGAACTCCCTGGCCTTGGCGAACCAGTGCAGCTCCTGCGGTTGCAACTCGGCTGGGCAGACCTCGGCGCAGCGGGTGCAGCGTATGCAGGGCATGGTCGGCGCGGGTGCTGGGAACAGCGTGGGTGCCGTGGCGATGATGCAGTTGGTGGCCTTGACCACGCCCACCTGGTCGGACGGCAGCAGGAAGCCCATCATCGGGCCGCCCATGATGTAACCCTGGGTGCCGGACTTGAGGCCAGCTTGCGCGACCAGTTCGGCCACGGGCGTACCCAATAGCACCTCGTAGTTCTGTGGACGCTCGACGTTGCCGGTGACGGTGACCACGCGCGACAGCATCGGTTCGCCGTAGGAGATGGCGCGATAGGCCGAGTAGGCGGTGGCGACATTGAAACATTGCACGCCCATCTCGGTGGAGCGCACCCCGGCGGCGACCTCGATGCCGGTCAGCACGCGGATCAGCTGCTTGGCTCCGCCGCCCGGATAGACCGTGGGCACGGCGACCGCTTCCATGCGTGCATGTTTGCCGTCCACGATGGCCTGCTGCATGGCGGCCAGCGCTTCCGGCTTGTTGTCCTCGATGCCGACCACGACCTCTTCGGCGTGCAGCAGGTCGCGCATCATCTCCGCGCCCAGCAGGATCTCGGCGGCGCGCTCGCGCATCAGGCGGTCGTCGCAGGTGATGTAAGGCTCGCACTCGGCCCCGTTCAGCACCAGCGTCTTGATCTGGTGCTTGCCGCCGTACAGCTTCATGTCGCTGGGGAACACCGCACCGCCCAGGCCGACCACGCCTGCATCGCGCAGCCGGTGGCGGATGTCGGTATGCGACAGTTCGCGGTAATCCGCGCCCAGGTTTGCCACCCACTCGTCCTTGCCATCGGGGATCAGGGTGACGCACAGGTCGTCCATGCCCGAAGGATGGGCGACCTTGCTGTAGCCGATGGTGGCGATGGTGCCGGATGTGGAGGCGTGGACCGCGCTGGACAAGCGTCCGTCCGCTTTGCCGATGACCTGCCCCTTAAGCACGTGCTCACCCACGCTGACCACGGGCCGGGCGATGTTACCGACGTGCTGATGCAGCGGGATGACCAGCTTGGACGGCATCGCCGACGCGATGATGGGCGTTTCGCTGGACTGGGTCTTGTTGGTGGGCGGATGTACGCCGCCGTGGAATCGGTGGAGCTGTCTCATCGTCTCGTCGCCTCTGTGCTGGGGATGAAGGCGTACACCGGATACTGCCACTTCCAGGTGGTGACACTCTCGGCGATCGGCTCCATGCTGATGCAATCCACCGGGCAGGGCGCGATGCACAGCTCGCAGCCGGTGCATTCCGAGGCGATGATGGTGTGCATCTGCTTGGCCGCGCCCAGAATGGCATCCACCGGGCAGGCTTGCAGGCACAGCGTGCAGCCGATGCAGTTATTCTCGTCCACGAAGGCCACGGCCTTGGGTTTGGGCGCGGCACCTGCGCCGAAGGGCTTGGCTTCCACGCCGAGCAACTCGGCCAGTTTCTGGATGCCTTCTTCGCCACCCGGCGGACACATATTGATGTCAGCTTCGCCTTCAGCGATGGCGGTGGCGTAGGGGCGGCAGCCGGGGTAGCCGCACTGGCCGCACTGGGTCTGCGGCAGGATGGCATCGATCTTGCCTACCAGCGGATTGCCTTCGACCTTGAACTTGAGCGCGGAAAAGCCCAGCCCAGCGCCCAACACCAGCGCGAGGATGGACATGACCAACAGGGCGGTCAGCATTATTTGATCAGCCCGGAGAAGCCCATGAAGGCCAAACTCATCAGGCCAGCGGTGACCATGGCGATGGCCGAACCCTTGAATACGGGAGGGACGTCCGCGCCTTCCATGCGCTCACGGATGCCGGCGAACAGGATCAGCGCCAGCGAGAAACCGACCGAGCCGCCGAAGCCGAACAACAGCGACTGGATGAAGTCGTGCTTTTCCTGCACGTTCAGTAGCGGGATGCCTAGCACGGCGCAATTGGTGGTGATCAGCGGCAGGTAGATGCCCAGCGTCTGGTACAGCTCGGGGCTGGTCTTCTCGATCACCATCTCGGTGAACTGCACGATGCCCGCGATCACCACGATGAACGACAGCGTGGTGAGATAGGCCAGCTCGGGGCCGAGCAGGTATTCGTTGATGAGGTAGCTGGAGCCGGAACCCAGCGTTAGCACGAAGGTCGTGGCCGCGCCCATGCCGAACGCCGCTTCCAGTTTCTTGGAAACTCCCATGAACGGGCAAAGCCCGAGGATCTTGACCAGCACGATGTTGTTGACGAACACCGTACCAACCAGAATGAGCAGGTAATCAGTCATGTCGGCCTAAAAATTTAGGCGCGGATTATGCGCCGAATCAGGAGGCGGTTCAATCACCCATGAGCATATCCATAGAAGGCCGGGATATATCCGGTTCGAGCCGGGGTGTCGGCTGCGGCGACGCTTCTATGCTTAGATCTCGACCTTGGTGCCCATCTCGATCACGCGGTTGGCCGGGATCTTGAAGAAGTCGGCGGCGTTCATCGCGTTCTTGGTCATCGCCAGGAACAGCCGCACGCGCCACATCGCCATGCCCGGTCTCTTGCCGGCGACGACTAGCGCGCGCGAGATGAAGAACGAGGTGGTGGCCATGTCGAAGTGCAGGTCGTGCAGCGAGCACATCTCCAGCGCAACGGGAATGTCGGGGGTCTCCATGAAGCCGTATTCCAGATTGATGCGATAGAACCCCTTGCCCAACTCGCTGATCTGCATCCGCTCGCGGGAAGGCACGTAGGGCCGCTCCTCGACGCGCACCGTCATCAGGATGTTGTGTTCATGCAGTATCTGATTGTGTTTGAGGTTGTGCAGCATGGCGGATGGCGCACCTGTCCCGGCGGCGGTGAGGAACACCGCTGTGCCACAGGCCTTGGGGATGTCGTCCGAACTGTCGATGATGACCTGTAGCGGCACCTCGTTGCGGGCGATCTCGGCGAACAGCAGTTGACGGCCTTTGCGCCAGGTCATCAGCACCGAGAACGAGATGCCGGAGATGGCCAGCGGGAACCAGCCGCCTTGCGGGATCTTGATGGCGTTGGCGAAGAAATAGGCCAGATCGGTCAGCAGGAAGACCGTCACCAGCGGGATGGCCAGCCACAGCGGCCAGCGCCAGGCGAGGAAGATCATGAAGGCGATCAGCAACGTGTCTATGGTCATGGTGCCGGTCACGGCGATGCCGTAGGCGGCGGCCAGGTTGCTGGAGCTCTGGAAGGTCAGCACCAGGTAGATCACGGCCAGGTACAGCGTCCAGTTGGTGAACGGGGCGTAGATCTGGCCGCGCGCCTTGTCCGAGGTCTGGCGTATCTCCATGCGCGGCAAGAAACCCATCTGCACCGACTGGCTGGCGACCGAGAATGCGCCGGAGATCACCGCCTGCGAGGCGATCACGGTGGCGGCGGTGGCGAGCAACACCATGGGCATCAACGCCCAGCCTGGAGCAAGCAGGAAGAACGGGTTCTCGATGGCTTCTGGATGATCGAGCAGCATCGCGCCCTGACCAAAATAATTGAGCACCAGCGCGGGCAGTACGAAGGAGAACCAGGTCACCCGGATGGGGAAACGGCCAAAGTGGCCCATGTCGGTGTAGAGCGCTTCACCGCCGGTGACGGCCAGCACCACCGAACCGAGCGCGAGAAAGGAGAGTTTGGGATCTTGCAGCAGGAAATGGAAGGCGTTGAGCGGGTTGAGCGCCAGCAGCACATGCGGATTTTGCAGGATATGTGCCAAGCCCATCAGGCCCAGACTGAAGAACCAGAACACCATGATGGGCCCGAACGCCAGCCCGACCACACCGGTGCCGCGTTTCTGCACGAAGAACAAGGCGGTCAGCACGGCGAGGGTGATCGGCAGCACGTAGTGTCCGAGATCGGGAGAGATGACGTTCAAGCCCTCCACGGCGGACAGCACCGAGATCGCCGGGGTGATCATGCTGTCGCCGTAGAACAGGGCGGCGGCGAAGATGCCTAGAGCGGTGACTACCCATTTGGTGCGAGGATTCCTGGCGGTCAGCTCACTGACCAAGGCTAGCAGCGAGAGCGAGCCGCCTTCGCCGTGGTTGTCGGCGCGCATGATGATGGCGACGTATTTCAGCGACACCAGCAGCATGATGGTCCAGAACATCACCGACAGCACGCCGAGGATGTTGGCCTCGACCACCGGCAGCGGGTGATGTCCGGCGAAGGTCTCTTTCAGTGCGTACAAAGGGCTGGTGCCGATGTCGCCATAGACCACGCCGATGGCGCCTATCATCAGTGCGGGCAGGCCGTGTTTCGTTTCGGACGAACTCATCGTTAGCTTTGTGGGATTCGGAAGGGGGCGACTTTACGCCTACGGGTAGGCGATTGCAATTCGCCGATTCTGGTTCGATGGCAAAGAGGATGGATTACAATTTGCCGAGGTGCAGGTGAGTCGGGTGGCGGGGATCGTGATCGGGTCGCGCCTCTTAGACAGGGTTGAACATCGACAGCGTCCCCGCGTGGGGATGGAGAGGTAGCCGAATGGTGAGCAGGGCCCCAAAAACATCAAAGCTGTTCGGAGCGGTGTTGCTGTTCATCCTGCTCGATCTGGCGGTGTTGTTGATCAATTACTGGATCACCTATCAGGTCGCCAGCGATGCCGTGGCGATCAACCTGTCGGGGCGGCAGCGCATGCTGACCCAGCGCATGACCAAATCCCTGCTGCAACTTCAGCTTGGTACGCCTGACCGGAACGTGGTCGAGCAGGAGTTCGTGGCTGCCGTGGATTTGTTCGACCGGACCTTGCAGGCTTTCAATGCGGGCGGAACCACCATCGGCGGTGACGGCCATCCGATCTTGCTGGAGCGGGTGCAGATGAAGGAGGCGCGACACCTGCTGGCACAGGCCGATGCGATCTGGTCGCCGTTGCACGACAAGGTATTGCCGCACGCCTTGCATCAACGCCCCATTCCGGATGCGACGCTGGAGCATGCGCGACAGCATCTGTTGCAGAACAACCTACGCCTGCTCGAACTGATGAACAGCCTCACTTCGCAACTGGAACGCAGCTCGCAGCGGCAGGCCAACCTCTTGCGTTTGATCCAGTCCGTGGTTTTTCTGATCGCCTTGCTCAATTTCGTGGTCATCGTGCGAGGTTTCCATTTGCTGGCCCGTCAGGCCGAACAGGCGAATGCGTGCCTGGGCGAGCTGGCGATGCGCGATCCGCTCACCGGGGTGTTCAATCGTCGCCAATTCAATGAGAACCTCGCGCGGGAGGTGGCTTCCGCGCGCCGCCGGGAGGGCGGGTTCGCGCTGCTTCTGTTCGATCTGGACGGGTTCAAGCCGTTGAATGACAGGCATGGCCATCACGTCGGCGATGCTGTGCTGAAGTCCACCGCATCCCGACTGGCCGCGCATGCGCGCAGCAACGATACTGTCGCCCGGATCGGCGGGGACGAGTTCGTGCTGCTCTGTCCCGACCTTTGCGACGAAGAGGCGGCGAGCGCCCTGGTGGAGCGCTTGCTGCATGCTGTGAACGAGGGGATCGTTGTGGCGGACGAGGAGGTCAGCGTGGGTGTCAGCATCGGTATCGCGTTCTTCCCCCGGCATGCGGATGCAGCGGACAAGCTGATCCAGGCTGCCGATCACGCGATGTATGCCGCCAAGCGGGCAGGGCGTAACCGTTGGGCCTTCGCCAGAGAGCATGGGTGAGCAGGCTTCAAGAGATCGGCAGCTCATGTGCTGAGAGCTTTGTGACAGTACAATGTAGTACCCAAACTTCTTATGTCTGAATATTCGATGGAGCGTCCTAAACCTCTGGCTGGCCAGTCGGCTGGCACGCAAGTTGCGGCTCATGCAGAGCAGGGAACCTATGCAGACACTTCGCCGTTGTGGCTGATCCCGCTGGTGGCGGTGTTGGTCGCATGGGGCGTGCTGGTCGATCATGTGGTGGATCGCCATTTCGAGGCGGTGGAGAACGACCGCATCGTGGCGAGCCAGAAGCGGGTCCAGCACGATGTCGTGGGCATCAGCAGTGCCTTGCAGCGCCGCCTGGAAACGGTCAGGGGCGCTACCCGGCTGATGGTGCAAGCGCGTGACGTGGTCGCCGTACTGAAACATTCCGGCAGCGATGTGCGCCCCTCCTCGCAGGGACGCGAGGCCAACATCCAGCGTTGGGGGGCTGACCCCGAGCTGGTTGCCGTGAGTCGGCATCTGGGTGAGGCAGCCGATGCTCTGGGGCTGGATGTGATCTATGTCCTCAATGCGGCTGGCGACTGCATCGCCTCCAGCAATGCCGGCGATCCCGACCAATTCATCGGCGGCAATTATGCCGACCGCCAGTATTTCCAACAATCGCAGCAGGGGCTCATCGGGCAGCAATACGCGGTCGGCAAGGTGAGCAACATCGCAGGTTTGTATTTCTCCTCGCCGGTGATCGTGGATGGCAAGTTCATCGGTGCCGTGGCGGCGAAGCGCAATCTGTATCAACTGGCCTATCTGGTGCAGCAGGATGATTCCTTCCTGGTGGACGAGAACGGCGTGGTGATCCTGGCCAGCAACAAGGCGTTCGAGATGCATGCGCTAGCGGGGGCGGAGGTCGACCGCCTGTCTCGGGATCAGCGCCTGTCGCGCTATCGGGTCGATGCCTTTCCCGTGCTGCGGCTGGAGCCCTGGGGCAAGGATCTGCCCCGCTTGCAGCGGCTGAATGGGCAAAGCCAGCCGATGGTTGTCAGCCGTCACGAGATCGCAGGGTTCAGTTTCCAGGTCTATTCCTTCGTCCCCCTGTACGGTCTGCTCGATCAGCGGTCGGCGCGTGACTGGTTCAAGCTGGCCGGTTTTGCGATCGGAACCTTGCTGCTGTTGCTCGGGGTGGGTGGCTGGATGTACCTGCGTAATGCGCATCGTTCGCGCGCCCTCATCGACGCGAGCGAGCGCAGCTATCGCGGCATCTTCAACAGCCTGGAAGAAGCCATCTATGTGCAGGATGCGCAAGGCCGCTTTCTCGACATCAACGACGGCGTGCTCAAGATGTACGGCCATCCGCGCGAGTTCTTCATCGGCCATACGCCGGAGATCGTCAGCGCCCCCGGCCTCAACGATGCGACCAGCATCGCGCAACAGGTGGCGCTCGCTTATGCGGGCGAGGCGCAGGCGTTCGAGTTCTGGGCGGTGCGGGCCAACGGCGAGGTGTTCCCGAAAGAGGTCCACCTCTATCCGGGCGAGCATTTCGGCCAGAAGGTGGTCATCGCCATCGCTCAGGACATCACCGAACGCAAGCGGATGGAGGAGGCGCGCCAACTCGCCCAGCTGGTGTACCAACATACCAGCGAGGGGCTGATGGTGTGCGATGCGGATAACCACATCCTCGCGGTCAACCCGGCCTTCACCGAGACGACCGGCTATACCTTTGAGGAGGTGCAGGGCAAGACTCCCCGCATCCTGCATTCCGGCAGGCAGCCCCCCGAGTTCTACCGGGCGATGTGGGAGCAGCTCGGGAGCGAGGGGCATTGGCAGGGTGAGATATGGAACCGTCGCAAGAGCGGAGAGATATTCCCGGAGTGGCTGGTGATCAACACCATCTACCATTCGGGTGGCTCGGTCGACCGGCGTGTCGGGATCTTCTCCGACATCAGCGCACGCAAGCAGTCGGAAGAGCTGATCTGGCGTCAGGCCAACTTCGATACGCTGACCGAGTTGCCCAACCGGCGCATGTTCCGCGACCGGCTCAGGATCGAGGTGAGCAAGGCCCATCGCGAAGGTCACATGCTGGCGTTGCTGTTCATCGACCTGGATCGCTTCAAGGAGGTGAACGACACCTTGGGGCATGAGGCGGGCGATCAGCTGCTGGTGCAGGCCGCCCTGCGCATCACCGCTTGCCTGCGCGAGACCGATACCGTGGCGCGCCTGGGCGGCGACGAGTTCACCGTCATCCTGCCCGGTCTGAACGACTGCAACGATGTCGAAAGGATCGCGCAAACCCTGATCACCAGGCTGTCCGAGCCGTTCACTCTGCTCGACATCCACGAGGCTTACGTTTCGGCCAGTATCGGCATCGCGATCTACCCCGATGATGGCCAGGACGAGAGCGATCTGATCAAACATGCCGACCAGGCCATGTATGCGGCCAAAGCCGGCGGCAGGAACCGCTACAGCTATTTCACCCATGCCTTGCAGGAGGTCGCACAGAATCGACTCAGATTGGCCAATGCATTGCGCGGGGCGCTGGAGTTCGGTCAGATGCACGTGGTGTTCCAGCCCATCGTCCGGCTCAGCGACGGGCATATCCACAAGGCCGAGGCGCTGTTGCGCTGGCAGCACCCGGTGCGGGGGTTCGTCAGTCCGGCGGAGTTCATTCCGCTGGCCGAAGAGATCGGCCTGATCGGCGAGCTGGGCAACTGGGTGTTCCGCCAGTCCATGGACTGGGTGCAGCGTTGGCATGCCTTGCATCAGGGGGAGCTGCAGGTCAGCGTCAACATGTCCCCGCTACAGTTCCACGGCGCGGACACCTCCCAGTCGTGGGACGAGTACCTGAGCGGTGCGCAGCTCACCGGCCACAATGTGATCATCGAGATCACCGAGGGCTTGCTGCTGCACGCTGATCCAAGCATCACCGACAAGTTGCTGCGTTACCGCGATCTGGGCATCCAGGTCGCGATCGACGATTTCGGTACCGGCTATTCCTCCCTCGCTTACCTGCGCAAGTTCGACATCGATTATCTGAAGATCGACCAGGCGTTCGTGCGTCCGCTGGACGAGGACGTGGACAGCCAGGTGCTGGTCGAAGCCATCGTGGTCATGGCGCACAAGCTGGGCCTGAAGGTCATTGCCGAAGGCGTGGAAACCGAAGCGCAGCGCGATTTCCTGCGCGGCATCGGCTGCGACTACGGTCAGGGCTATGTGTTCTCCAGGCCGGTACAGCCCGAGGCGTTCACGGCGGTACTGGAACGCAATGCCCAGAGCGAGGTTTGACGTGCGCATGCTCCTGCTCTGGGCGATGCTGGGTCTGGTGTCGCCAGCCTGCGCGCATGACCTGCCCGTGTTGTATGACTGGGATTCGGCCAACGGCAAGGTGCTGCGCGCCCGCATGTCCGCCGGGGCGGACTTCTGGCAACTCAGCCCGGTGTTCGCCACGCAGGAGACGCAGACCTATTGCGCCGTGGCCAGCGCGGTCACCGTACTCAACGCCCTGCCGTTGAGCAGGCCGGTCGATCCGGCCTATGCGCCGTATCCCTTCTTCACCCAGCGTAACTTCTTCAGCGCCGAAGTCACCCGGCTGATCAGCCCGCAGACCGTGCTGGCGCAAGGCATGACGCGCGACGAGATGGTGCAGGCGCTGACCTTGCACGGCGTGCAGGCACATTCGGTCGCGGGCGACAGCTTGAGCGAGGCGGCCCTGCGCGAGTTGTTGCATCAGGCCCTGGGTGACGATGGCCGCTTCGTGCTGGCCAACTATCTGCGGGCGGAGTTGGGCCAGGTGGGGGGCGGCCACTGGTCGGTGCTGGCCGCTTATGACGAGATCAGCGACCGCGTGCTGATCCTCGATGTCGCCAAGTACAAATACCCGCCGGTGTGGGTGGATCTCGCCACCTTGCGGCGGGCCATCGCCACCCGGGATGCGACCAGCGGCAAGGCGCGCGGTCTGGTGATCGTGCGGGCGGGCAGATAGTTCGCCTGTGCCGCTGGCCCGGCAGGTCTTACAATGCGCTCTTCGTCAGCTACAAGGAAAGTGTCGTGGATTTCATCTCATGGGCGGTGTTCGGCATCCTGTTCATTCTGGCCGAGACCGCCATCGGCAGTCGTCATGCGCTGGCCATCGGGCTGGCGTTCCTCTATCCCGCCATCGCGGACCTGACCAAAGCCTCGCTCGGCATCCAGCTGACCGTGCTGCTGGCCGGTGCGCTGGTCCACCTGCTGATCGTCACTGCGCTGCGTCGTCGTCCGGGCGTGGCAGCGGAGCAGGCACACGACGATCTGGGGCAGCGCGTCGAAGTGCTGGAATGGCTGGATGAGTGCACCGCGCGGGTGAGCTATCGTGGCCGCGAATGGGAGGCCGACAAGGTGCGCGCCGAGATGCCCGATGCCGACTCCGGCATCATCCGGGCCGTGCAGTATGGCCGTCTGGTGATCTCGACCGAGCGGGCTGATGCGCCCGTCGGAAAGTAGCCCGTGCACACACTGGCGGCCCTGCGGGCGGGCGAACTGGCTGGTATCCGGCGACTCGACCTGGCGGCAGGTCTGACCGAGTTCCCCCGCGAGATATTCGCACTCGCCGATACGCTGGAGATACTCAACCTCTCCGGTAACGCGCTCTCCAGCCTGCCGGACGACCTGGACCGGCTGCACCGGCTGCGCGTCATCTTCGTCTCCGACAACCAGTTCACCCGCGTGCCGGACGTGCTGGGTCGCTGCCGCAACCTGGAGATGATAGGTTTCAAGGCGAACCAGATCAGCGAGCTGCCCGCTGCCGCGCTGCCCGAGAAGTTGCGCTGGCTGATCCTGACCGACAACCGGCTGAGCGTGCTCCCGGCTGAGCTCGGTCGTTGCACCCGCTTGCAGAAGCTGATGCTGGCGGGCAACCGGCTGGAGCGTCTGCAGGAGGAGCTGGCGGCGTGCCGCAATCTGGAACTGCTGCGCATCTCCGCCAATCGTTTCCGGAGCTTGCCCGACTGGCTGACTACGCTGCCGCGTCTGGCCTGGCTGGCGTATTCCGGCAACCCGTGCAGCGCTGCCGACGAGGCCGCTGCGCTGGAGGACCTGCACATCAGCCCGGTCGAATGGCACGCGCTGGAACTGCATCACGCTTTGGGCGAGGGCGCGTCCGGCGTGATCTACCGCGCCCATCACCGCACGGCGGATGAGCCGGTGGCGGTCAAGATGTTCAAGGGCGCGCTCACCAGTGACGGATCGCCGCGCAGCGAAAAGGCCGCGTGCATCGCCGCCGGGTCGCATCCGGGGCTGATTCCCGTCGTCGGCAAGGTGAGTGGGCATCCCGCTGACGTGCCGGGGCTGGTGATGTCGCTGATCGACCCCAGCTTCGGCAACCTGGCCGGGCCGCCCAGCCTGGAATCCTGCACCCGCGATGTCTATCCGGCGGACGCCCGCTTTTCCTTGCGCGCCGCGCTCGACCTCGCCCTGGGCATCGCCTCGGTGGTCGCCCATCTGCACCAGCGTGGCGTGATGCACGGCGACCTCTACGCGCACAACATCCTGTGGAACCGCGCGGGCGACTGCCTGCTCGGTGATTTCGGGGCGGCTTCGTTCCTGCCGCGCCAACAAGCCGCGCACGCCATCGCCTTGCAGCGTCTGGAAGTGCGCGCCTTCGCTTGTCTACTGGAAGAAGTGCTGGAGCGTTGCACCGCGCCAGCGGCTGAGTTGGCCGGACTGTGGCAGTTGCAGCAGCGTTGTGCGGATGCCGATGTGGCGGCCAGACCCTTGTTCACCGAGATACGGGAGGTACTGGCCGGGATGTCGGGTCAGCCCTGAGTGCCGCAAGGCCCCGGGGCTGACGGTGGCTGTGCTCAGAAGCGCTGGGTGATACCCAGCGTCGCGCCCAGATTGCTGGTGAGTTGCGTGCCGGTCACGTTCTGATAGACCGGGACCTGGAGCAGGGCGTAGATGCGCGTGTCCGGCGCGGCGGCGATGCTGATGCCGGGGCTGAGCGCCAGCGTCTGGCCGCCGGTGTTGGCCGGCACCCCGGCCTGACCACCTTCACTGCCGCTGATATGCAGGTTGGCTTGGGCGGTCAGCGCCACTTCATGCGTCAGCGGATAGGCCAGCCCGGTCGCCAGCGCGACACTGTAGCCCGGCTTGTAGCTGCCGGTCGCAGTGCCGTTATCGCCCGCCGTATTGAGCGCCTGTTGCGCGGTGGCGCTGGCGAACCAGCGCAGCCCGCCGTCGGGAGGACTGCTGTTGTAGCTCAGGCCGAGGATGCCGTCGGTGGTGCCGGTGCCCGGCTGGAACATGCGTTCAGCGGCGGTCAGGCCATCGACGGCCATCTGGTTGGTCTTGCCGGTAGGCAGTTTCACCCCGACTCGCACCGTGAAACCGTTGGGAGACTCGCCGCCCAGGCGGTAGCTGGCCAGCAGCTTCACATCACCCAGCGTAGTGAAATCCCAAGTGTCCGGTGCGCCGGGCGTGGCGGAGCCGTGCTGGTGGTAGCGCTTCAGCATTGGCGCTTCGATCTCGGCCTGCCATTGCGGGCTGAAGGTATAGCCCAGGTTCGCCACGAAATTCTGGTTGGTGGTGGTGATCTCGTCACCGGCGGCTGCCGTGGCTACCGTGAAGTTCGGCAGCTTGCCGGTGCCGCTGCGCAGCTGGTCGCTCTTGATGTACTCGTAACGCAGGCCGAAGGTGAAGCCCTCGCGCACATTGCTGCCCTGCGCATCCCAGCCGGTATCGGCCAGACAGAAACCTGCACCGCAGGCCAGCGCCTGCCCCGAAGCCAAAGCAGCGCTCAGCGCCAGAGCCAACGTCGTGTGTTTTGTGTTCATTTTTGTTATCTCCCTGAAATGGTGGGCAACTGTAGCTCATTCGCGCAAGCCGGGGGTGCGACAAAATGTCGCACCCCCGGCCATGCCGGTCCGGTTCAACGGCATTTTAGGCATCAGTGATGCAGCGCGGCCTGGCTGTAGTCCCACATCGGCAGGAAGATGGCGAGGGCGAACACGAGGACGAAGCCAGCCAGGATCACGATCAGCACCGGCTCGATCTGCTGGCTCAGGTTCTTCACCGAGTATTCGACTTCGCGCTCGTACATGTCGGCGATCTCGAACATCATGCCGTCCAGGTCGCCGGTCTCTTCGCCCACGGCGATCATTTGCAGCATGATGGGATCGAAGATTTTGGCGGCGCTGGCCACGCGCAGGATGCTCTCGCCGCGTTCGACCCCGGCTTGCATCTGCTCGATCTTCTCGCGGAAGTAGCCGTTATCGACCACGATGCTGACCACCTGCATGCCTTGCACCACCGGCACGCCGCTCTTGAACGAGAGGCCGAGGCTGCGCGCGAAGCGGGCGGCGGTGGACTTCAAGATGATCTGGCCGATGATGGGGATGCGTATCTTGTAGCGGTCCCACAGATATTTCCCCTGCCGCGTGGCGATGAAGATCTGGATGGCGATGAAGGCCGCGACCAGCACGCCCAGCATCGTCGGCCAGTGGTGCACCATGAAATCGGAGAAGGCGATCAGGTATTGCGTCATCATCGGCAGCTTCGCGCCCATGCTCCTGAACACGTTGGCGAAAGAAGGGATGACGTACAGGTTGACGATCACGATCGCCGCCGCCATCGCCACGATCACGAAGCTGGGGTAGCGCATCGCGGCCTTGATGCTGTCGCGCGTGCGTTTGTCGAATTCGATATGGCCGAACAAGCTCAGGAAGGTGGTGTCCAGCGTGCCGGTCGCTTCGCCCGCCTGCACCATGCTGATGTAGAACGGGCTGAACGCTTTCGGGTGCGCGCGCATGGCGGTGCTGAGGTCGCGCCCGCTGTCGAGATCGGCGCGCAGCTCGCCGAGGATGCGGCGCAGCGAACCGTTGCGGGAGGATTCCTGCAATCCCGTGAGCGCCCGCATGATGGGCACGCCCGCCTTGAGCAGGCTGTACATCTGGCGGCTGAACAGCATCATCTCCGAGGGGGAGACATGGCGCAGCGCGCGCTCGGCCTTGTCCCACCATACGCGCCACGGGATGAGCTGGCGCGCGGCCCGTATCTCCACCGGGATGATGCCGACCCCGAACAACTGGCTTGCGACGGCGTTGCTGTCCGCGCCTTCCAGCGAACCTTTCACCAGTTCGCCGCGCTCGTTGCGTCCCTTGTAGTGGAATGCGGCCATCAGTCATCCACCTGGTTGCTGATGCGCATCACCTCGGCCACCGACGTGGTCCCCGTCAGCATGCGCGCGATGGCATCGTCCAGCAGGGTTTTGCCGGTCAGCTGTTCACGCGCTGCCTGGATGAAGCGCGTCGCATCGTGATGAGCGGCGAGGTCGATCAGCGCGCGGTTCATCACCAGCATCTCATACACCGCCTGCCGTCCGTTGTAGCCGGTCTTGTTGCAATACGAGCAGCCATGGCCGGTGCGCAGCTGGTTCCACTCGGCCTCGGCCACGCCTGCCTGCAACAGCCACTCCGCCTCGATGGCGCTGGGCGCATGCGGTTGGCTGCAACTCTCGCAGACGCGGCGCAGCAGACGTTGTGCCAGCAGCACCTGCACCGACGAGGCCACCATGTAACGCGGCACGCCCATGTCCACCAACCGCGCCAGCGTGCCCGCCGCATCGCGCGTGTGCAGGGTGGAAAACACCAAGTGGCCGGTGATGGCGGCGCGCAGGCCGATCTGCGCCGTTTCCGGATCGCGCATCTCGCCCACCAGGATGATGTCCGGGTCTTGCCGCAGCACCGAACGCAGCACCCGCGCGAAGGTCAGGTCGATCTTTTCGTTCACCTGCACCTGATTGATGCCGGGCAGGCGGTACTCCACCGGGTCTTCCACGGTGACGATCTTCTGCTCGATACTGTTGATCTCGTCCAGCGCGGCGTACAGCGTGGTGGTCTTGCCGCTGCCGGTCGGCCCGGTCACCAGCACCATGCCTTCGCTGCGGTGGATGATCTTGCGGAACTCCTTGAGCATCTCCGGCGACATGCCCAGCTTCTCCAGCGACAGGAAGTTGCCGCTGCGGTTGAGCAGGCGCAGCACCACCGATTCGCCGTACTGCGTGGGCATGGACGAGACGCGCACGTCCACCACCTGATCGCGCGCGCGCATGTGGAAGCGGCCATCCTGCGGCAGGCGCTTCTCGGAGATGTCCAGCCCGGACATCAGTTTGAGGCGCAACACCAGGGCGGGCGCGATGTTCGGGTCGGCCTCGGTCTGCAAGTGCAGCGCGCCGTCGATGCGGAAGCGGATGCGCAACTGCCGCTCCATCGGTTCGATGTGCACGTCGGAAGCGCGGATGCGCATCGCATCGTCGAAGATGGTCTGCAACAGCTTCACCACCGGCGCGGCCTCCAGATTGGCGGCCTCGTCCAGCTCGTGCAGATCGACGATGCTGTCGCTCATGTCGTCGGACAGTTCCTGCGCCAGGCCGCTGATCTCCTCGGTGCGGCGATAGACCCGATCCAGCGTCTCGAAGAACTGGCTTTCCGCCACCACGACCAGCGTCAACTCGCTGCGCAGCAAACGCTTCAGCTCGTCGTACAGCAACAGGTCGGTAGGATCGACCATGCCGACCACCAGCGCGCCATCCCGTTCTTCCAGCACGATGGCGTGCAGGCGGCGCGACTGGTATTCGGACAGGCGGCGGCTGACTTCGGGGCGCAGGTGGAAATGGCGCAGGTCAATGAACGACAGCCCCAATTGTCCGGCCAGTGCCTGCGCCACTTGCAGCTCGGTGGCGAACTTGCGCTCGACCAGCACCTTGCCCAGCCGTTCGCCGCTCTGCCGTTGTTGCTCCAGCGCCTGGCCGAGGTTGTCCTGCAACACATGCCCCAGTTGCACCAGCATGTCGCCCAGCCGGGCTTTTCCGTAACGTGCCATTGCTTACTCTCCCTGCCGTTTCTGTCCGCCGTTCAAACGCTGTTCGGCGAAGCGCTGCATCTCCGGTGCCAACGTGCCCAGCGCCAAGGCGCGCTGATACGCTGACTTCGCCTCGGCTTCGCGTCCCGCCGCTTGCAGCGAGATCCCCAAACCTACCCACCAGCCCGCGCTATCCGGCGCGAGTTGCAGTGCCGCTTGATAGTCTGCGACGGCTTCCTCGTGTTTGCCCAAACGCTGTGCCAGCGTCCCCATGAACGCGCGGTAGTCCGGTTTCTGTTGCGCGTGCGGCGCACTGGCGCGCAAGGTCTCCAGTGCCGCCGCCACCTCGCCGCGCTCCACGCGCAGCCGCGCCAGCAACATGGCATCGGCACTTGCGTCGGGATGCAAGTTCAGCCCGTCTTGCAGCAGCCGTTCGGCTTCGCTCGAACGCCGCGCCTGAATCAACAGTCTAGCCAGCAAGGTGCGGGCTTCGCGATGCCCGTTGTCCAGCTTCAGCGTTGAAGTCAGCGCGGTCTGCGCCTCCTCCTCGCGTCCCTGTTCGACCAGCATCACCGCCCGCGCGTACTCGGCATCGGCCTGGTTCTGCGTGTTCATCTTCTTGCCGGTCGTGGGAGCTAAGGTCGAGTGTGCGGTCGGGGCGGAGGGAGTCAGCACTTTTTGCGAGGGTGCCGGGGCGGCCACCGGATCGACGGGTTTGGCGGGCTCAGTCTTGGCCAGCGCCAGCGGAGCAGCGGCTTGAGCTTTGACCGGCGCGACCGTGCTCGCGGCGGGCGTGACCGCCCGTTTCGCGGTTGCGCTTGTGCGTGCCGGAGCCGGTGCGCTGGCCGCTACTGGCGCAGCCGCCACCTCGGCAGCGGGCGGAGTGGCGGCAGGCGCGCTCCCCGTCGGGCGCATCACCCACACCAGCGTGGCGGTGACCACCAGCACCAGCGCACCGGCGAACCACGGCCAGCGGCGTGGCTGCTCCGCTACGCCAGCCAGCGTCTGCTCGCCCACTTTCACCGCCACGCCACGCCGGTCCAGATCCTGCAATACCTGATTGATCACACTCATGCTTTAACTCGAACCTTGTCATTCCGGCGCAGGCCGGAATTCAGTTGATTGAAAAATCGGGCCAATGCCAACATGCTGTCTGCTGCGCAGAATGTTTGTCTTGCTGGATTCCGGCCTGCGCCGGAATGACGGTGTGGCGTATTTGGGGCTGAATCTACAAACAACATCCTCATCCCCACCAAACAGCCGGGCGCATCCAGCCGAACCAATCGCGCAGCGTCTGCGGCGTGTCGTTCGCCGCCAGCCGTATCTGCTTGGCCGACACGGTTCGCCGTCCCGCACCGTAGGCCAGCATCAGCGCCTTGTGCGCCACGATGTTGACCAGCCGGGGCGTGCCGCCGGTCACACGGTACAGCGCGGCCACCGCACCGGAGGTGAACACACGCTCACCGCTGTAACCCGCCGCCCGCAGGCGCGATTCCAGATAGTCGGCCAATTCCTGTGCCTGCAAGCCGCCCAGGCTGCACTGGAAGGTGATGCGCTGGCGCAACTGGCGCACCGAATGCTGATTCAGATGGACATCCAGTTCCGGCTGGCCGAACAGCACCACTTGCAGCAACTTGCGCTTGCCGGTCTCCAGATTGGTCAGCAGGCGCAGCACTTCCAGCGTCTCCAGCGGTAGGGCTTGCGCCTCGTCCAGACACACCACCACTTGCACGTCACGGGCGGCGAAACTCAGCAGCGCCTCGTTCAGTCGGCTCACCAGCAGATGTTGCGGCGCATCGCTCGCCAGCTCCACGCTCAACTCATCCGCCAGCGCCAGCAACAGGCTGCGCGGATCGAGGTAGGGATTGGGCAGATAGGCTGAGACGAAGCGCGGCGCGTCGGCGTTGGCCAGATCGAGCTCGTCCAGAAACTGGCGGCACAGCAGTGTCTTGCCGTTGCCCACCTCGCCCACCACCTTGATGAAGCCCTCGCCGCCCAGCGTCGCCACGCGCAGCATGTTGAGCGCCTGGCGATGACTGCTGCCGGAGAAAAAGAAACCGGTATCGGGAGTCAGGCTGAACGGCGGCTCGGTCAGGCCGAAGTGGGCGAGATACACGGAACGATCACTCCACCGGCTTGGCCTGCGGGACAGGCTCTTCGTTGCTTCTGCCGTTGTTCAAGCGCTCCATGCGATCACGGCTCTTGCGGATGTCCTCCGACCAATCCTCATCCGTATCCACGATGGTCGGCTTGATCAGGATCACCAGCTCGCGCTTCTGCGTCACCTTGCTGGTCTGGCCGAAGATGCTCTTCGGCAGCCCCGGCAGACCGGAACGGTCATCGGTCGAAGCCTGCCGCATCAAGCCGCCGATAGCGATGATCTGGCCATCCTTGGCGCGCACGATGCTGTCGGTCTCGGAGATCGTGCTGGCCGCCATGGGCATGCTGTAAGTTTGCCCAGCCAGTGTGATGATTTTAGTGACGGTGGTGATCTGTCCGATGGAGGGGTGGACATGTAGCGTGATGTTGCCCTTATCGTCGATGTCTGGCGTTACGTCCAGCATGATGCCGGAGAAAAACGGTGTCATCGTCACGGTTGGAATGGTGTTGGTGGTGGTATTGCCGGTGGTTTGCGTTCCGCTAGGGGTTACACCGGTGACGAAATACTCGTCAGTCCCGACCTTCAGTATGGCCTTCTGATTGTTCAACGTGGCAATACGTGGGCTGGACAGCACGTGTACATCGCCTTGTGTCTCCAGGAAACTGAGCAGTGCGGCGAAGTTCGACGTTTGGAAGGCCAGGCCGATCAACGAGCCGGGGTTTCCTCCAGTGGCAATCGCCGAGCCGGGTAGAGCGGCCAGGCCAGCAGTGGAAAGTATCGTGCCCAAACCTGCTGCAGTTGAGGGAGCCACTCCAGTGTTAGGCGACAGCAAGCCCGCTGTAGCGTGTGAATTCGGACCGTTCTTGAAAACACCCCAATTCACGCCGGACTGGAAGCTGGCGTTCAATTGCACTTCCATGATCTTGGCTTCCAGGATCACCTGACGCTCAATGGAAAGTTGCGCTGCCTTGAGGTAGGAGGTCACTGCTTGCTGGTCTTCGTAAGAGCCTCTCACTACGATGATGCCGGTCATGGGGCTCAACATCACACTTCTCCCCCCTTCTTTTCCAACCAGAACATCGAGGGCACTGCGGAGTTCAGCCCAGAGGTCTGTGGCGGTAGTGGTGCTTACCCGACTGCTTTCGCGCGAACCTGCTCCCATTGCACCACCCGCACCACCTGTACCTCCCGTTGCGCCGGTAGCTGCGCCACCTGCCCCCGTGCCCGTAGCTTCGGACACGGAACTGGGTTGAACCCGCAATTGCGATCTGCCGTCACGTTGTCCGGTCAGGTAATTCACCTTGTACATCCGCGTCTGCAATTCTTTGGGCATGATGGAGATGCGTCGTCCGTCCAGTTTGTAGTCGTAGCCGTACATGTCACGGATCGCGTCCAGGGCTTCGAGTACGGTCACGTCTTTCAGGCGGATGGAGATGTTGCCGGTCACGTCGGGATGCACCAGCATGCTGTAGCGGCTGTCGGCGGCGATGGCGTAGAACACCTGTGCGGCAGGGGTCTCGTTCAGCTCCAGACTGAAGCGCGGCTCGCGTGGCTTGGCGGGCGCGGCGGTGGTGAGCGGCGGCAGCAGCGCGGCGTTGATCGCCTCTGCGGCAGGCGCGGGCGCAGCGAGCGCGGCGTTCATCTCTTGACGGATGGAATCGCGCGCGATCGGGTCGCGCGACACGCTACATGCGGACAGACTGATGAGTACCAAGATTCCGAGTGACTTGTTCATTGCTTCCCCTTGTCGGCGGCAACACGCGCCGGTTTGATTCGTAAATGCTGTTTGGCCGGCGCAGCGGTGTTTTGCTGTACGCCCGGATTGGAAAACACCCGCAGCTCGCGCCGCCCGTGTTCACCCTGTAACACGGCGCGACCTTCGCTGACCGCGACCAGACGCTCGTCGCCATAGCGCCCACCCAACCGGATAGTCTGGCCATTGATGATGGCAGCGCGGCGTGTGGGCGAGATCAGCACGGCTTGCAGGCCGCCGCCGTCGGGCAGATAAGCCGGGCCGGGCGAGACCATGCCGGCAGGCGGTTGGGTCGGGTCGCGCGGCGCGGCAGCCTGAGCTGCGTTCGTCGTCACGGTCAGCGCAAGAGCGAGGAGACCGAGGTTCAAATGGCTAGCCATGATCCATCTCCCAGTGTGTAGATCGTCAAGGTCAGCGTGGCGACCGGATAGTGTTCGACGCTGTAATCCAGCGTGTGCCAGTGCAGCGGGTAGGGCAGGCGTTCGGCGCGTTCGAGGTAGTCGAGCAGGTCGAAATAGCTGCCGCGCAGGGTGATGCTGAGGTACTCCCTGGGCGCTGTGGGCGGGGTGGTCGCCGCCACAGCCGAGGCGGCTGCCGGTGCCGCAGCTGCTGTCGG
This sequence comes from Ferriphaselus sp. R-1, assembly GCF_000746095.1. Taxonomy (GTDB): domain Bacteria; phylum Pseudomonadota; class Gammaproteobacteria; order Burkholderiales; family Gallionellaceae; genus Ferriphaselus. The sequence continues at coordinate 208,062 of NZ_JQKP01000001.1, forward strand.
GGCTGGAGCGGCGGCGGGAGCCGCGTCAGGGGCGGCGATCCTCTCCAGCTTGACCAGCGTCAGTCCGGGACTTTGGCTCAGCAGTCGATCGAGCACGCGCAACATCTGCTGCCCGTTCACCGCCGGGGTGCCGCGCGAAGCCGCGTCGGGGCTGCGTTTCGCCAGCTCGCGCTTGAGCTGGCCGATCTCTTCGAGTAGCGCCTTGCGTCCGTCGTCCTGCGCGTTGGCTGCCGTGGCCTGCGCGGTCAACGCCTCTTGCTGTTGGGTGAGTTGGCGCTGTTGCTCGATCTGGGGCGAGATGCCGAATCTCATCACGGCCCACAGCAACGATCCGGCCAGGAGCGCGAAGACCAGGATGCGCCAGTGCAGCGCCAACCCATCCACCGCATCGGCAAAGCGGTTCCAGTTCTGCTTCATTTCGCTCCCGCCTTTCCATTGAGTGTCAGTTCGAACGCCATGGGGTGTTGGCCCGCGCCCTCTTGCTTGCGCAGCCCCGTCAGTTCCACCTTGGCGCCCCGGAACTGCGGCGTTTGGCCGAGCTGTTGCAGGTAGTCGGTGACCAGCTCGGGATACAGCGCCTGACCGCTGAGTTTCAGCTCGGGGTGCTCGCATTCGCAGCCCTTCAGCGAGAAACGGGTCAGCCAAACCCCGTCCAGCGTGTGCCGCGCCAGCGCGTGCAAGTGGCCGGAGAACTCGCCGCTGCCTTGCTTGCTTGCCGCCAGCAACTCGTCGCGCTCCTTGACCAGTTGCGCCTTGGTTTGGCGGTTCGCATCACTGGGTGGGTTGAGCTTGTCGTGCTGGAGCTTGGCTGCGGCCAAGCGAGCCTGAGCCTGCCCGGTCTGGTGATAAAGCCAGCCGCAGCCCAGCGCGGAAACCAGCGCCAGCACGCCCAGCCCTTGCAGCATCATCGCCGTGGAAAAATACTTGCCCTGCCGGGTGAAGACCGGGTTGAACAGATTAATCTGCTGACTCATAGCACCCGCCTTTCCTGACGCAGCGCCGCGCCTATCAGCAACAACATGGACGCGGCGAACTCGGGATTGGACAGCCGCGCCACCGCCGAGATGTCGAGCACGTCAGCCAGGCGCACCCGCTCCACCGGGACGCTCAGTTGCTCTTCCAGCATCTCGCGCCCGTACAACTCGCTGCGCAGCGAGATCATCACCTTGCCGATCTTCAGCTCGAACTGGCGCTCGAAATACTCCAGAGAGCGTTGCGCCTCGCGCGCCAGTTCATCCCAGGCATGCTGGCGCTGGTAGGTGTTGCCATCGTCCAGCTGATACTCGCCGATGCTGATGTGCCGCGACAGATACAGCTCGCCGCCGCTGCTCACCGTCAGCGCCGTGCCGCTGCTGTCGGCCACCAGCATCATCACCGCCTCGCCCGGCGTTTCATACAAGCTCGCCAGATTGCGTTGCGCCATCTCCGGCACGTCGATCACGCGCAGCGGGATGCGCGCGCTCTCTAGCAGCACCGTGCGTTTGCGTATGGTCTCGTTGGGCGCGGCCACGGCGTAGTACGATTGCCCCTGACCCTCGCGGCTGTGCCCGGACGGGATGCGGATCACGTCCAGCGTCACCGCCTCCACATCGAAGTTCAGACCGTCCTTGATCAGCCAGCGCACCGCCGAGTTCAGCTCGTCGGCAGGCACGTTCGGCGCCTCCACCGGCATGATCTGATACTCGCTCGCCCCCAGCAGCGTGGTGACGGGCAACCTGCCCAGCTTATGCTCGCCCGCCAACTTCTCCAGCGCCGCGCTGTTCACCTTGGGTATGGCGTGGAAACCGCACTGCACCACACGCGGCATCCCCCCGGTGAACTCCACCTGCGCCACCCCCACGCCGCCGTTGCCGATGCCGATCGCACTCCAGCCGGAGTCGGCACGGCGGAAGAGTCTAGTTAAGAAACCGATAGCCATTCCATTCATCCCTGATTAGTTTCTATCTATGCGCACTTGCAAAGTACGCTCGGAGTATTCCGCACGTCCCGCCTGAGTGTTGGTCGCTTCAGCCACACCACTCCCCGCCGTCACCGCCGTAGCGACTGCCGATACCGCATAGGCCCAGCCCACCGCACTGGCGGCGGGCACGCCGCTGGCAGCGCAAACGACCGCGCTCGCCGCCGTCACGGCACTGGCTGTGACCACCACCTGAAAATCGGCCAAGCTACCCGCCAACGGCGCTACAGCCGAAACGGGGGCTGTTCGAGCACCCACGGCGAACGCACCGCAGTCGTTGTTTAGCGTCTGATACGCCGCCCATTCAATCCCGGCGCGGGCGGCCAATTCAGCCTCGGTGGCGCGCGCCTCCTGCGTGACTCCGGCCTGTTGCGGCATGGACAGGCTCAGCCCGGCCACCACCAGCGCCGCGATCATCACCAGCGCAAAGATCTCGATCACCAGAGCAAAGCCGCGCTGCTTATGTGAAGTCGGGTTCACCACGTCCTCCGGTACGAAATCGTGTCGTGGAGTTCCATCATCTCGTTGCCGACACTGGTGTCCTGGCAATTCGTGCGGGCGATCAGCGGCAAGTCGATCTTGACCGACTGGCTGGCCGTGTCCAGAAAGAAGGCGGGATTCGTGTGCACTTCTGCACCTGGACAAACGCCAGCCACCAGCACTTTATTGGCTCCCGAGAGCGAGCTGTCGCTGCGCAGTAGTTGATTGCCGGTGAAGCTGTAGGTCACGGTTGTGCCACTGGCCTTTGTGATGCTCAGGCTGTTTGTCCCCGTGACTGTCGGTGCGCCTGAGGCCTGAGCCAGATCGGTCCTGAGCCAGCTTAGCGCCGTCGCACCCGCGTAGCTCAACTCGGCGCGGCTGGCCGCGTTGGCGTAACTTTGTGCAGGCAGGGAAATGAAGTTCGGCGTGATCGCCGCCAGCACGCCGAGGATGACGATCACGGCGATGAGCTCGATGAGGGTGAATCCGCGCTGGCGCATCAGGGCAACCTCGTCACTTTGCCAGCGGGATAGTTGGCGCGGTAACTGTCCAACTGCACGCGATTTAGAGTCCCGCCGTCATCCGCTGCGAGGATGTTCACGGTCAGGGTCAATTGCTTGATGTCGTTAGCCGTGGTGACGTTCGGCCAGCTTGGGCAACTGACCAGCAGCGACGCGGAATAGCCGGTGACCGGATTCCCTGTGCCATCAGGCAGCGCTTGGGTGACGGGTGTCGGGCTGCAGGCGGGCAGATTGGCGAAAGGCTGCGAGTCGAGTCGGGTCAGCACAGCGCGTGCCAGCACCACCGCCTGTGCCTGACGTGATGCGCTGGCGCTGCTGCGGGCATTAGCTTGCATCACCGCTGCCATGCTAACCATTGCGCCGCCCAGGATCACGATGGCGACGATCAGCTCGATCAGGGTCAGGCCGCACTGGCGCTGCTTCAGGTTCAGCATGCGCTCGCTCCCGTCCGCAGGGGATAGATCAGCCCGGTTTCTGGGGCGATGCACAGCGTGCGGCACGCGCCGTTCGTGGCATTGCTTTCCACATCCACGCCGCAGATGTTGAGTGAGCCGACGTAACTGGAGCTGCCCTCCTTGGAAAAATAGAATGGGGTCGGAGTCGCCGAGAATCGGGCCAACGGCAGACTGCCTGGCGGGGCATCAGCGGCGGGCGTGCTTACGGAATATTGCGCTAGTGCATTGTCCGGCGCAGGCAAATTCGTTCCGCAAAGGTTGGTGTCGCCGAAGCTGTAAGCCAGTTGGGTCTGGGTGTTCGTTTGAGTGAACGTGACGCACACAAAGCGCTGTTGGGTGACAGCGGCTCTCTGGGCGTAACGCAAACTGCTGATGACTTGATCGTAGAAAACGCGGGCATCGACATCGCTGCGCTCGACGGAAACGCGCGGCAGAACCAGTGCCGCCAGCACGCCAAGGATCACCATCACGGCGATCAGTTCGATCAGGGTGAATCCGCGCTGCCAGGGCGCGAAACGGGGATTTTTCATCGGGTTCCTGAAACACAAAAACGGGCAAGGTACACACCCTGCCCGTCTCAGTACAGCAAGTTATTACATGCCGGATGCAGAGCAGCCAGTAGTGACAGCCTCAATCTTTGGCTCAATAACGGTTTGATTAGTGCCATTCATAGGAGTCGAGAGGGAAGCATTGGTGTATTTCACATAGCAGGCCGACGCATTCATGCCAGTACCAACAGAAGCTGGAGTCCAAACTGTTTGACCTGCAACAATCGAAACTGGCGTACCATAAGTCGTCATACCCATGGTGCTGGTACCGAATGTCGCTGGCCCTTCCAATACATTCCAATCACTTGTAGCTACTGCTGTAACGGGCATCATACCGCCAGTACCTGATACTTGGTTCAACCCGGCGATCAGACCGGCAGATGGGCCATCAGGGTTGTGGGCGGACCAAGAGATGGGGCCAATGCCGTCAAAAATTGCAGGCATCTGATTGGTGGCCAGCATCTTGGCGTGAGCCATGGTGGCAGCGCTGGCCAGATTAGCCTTAGCACCATTCACGGCAGTAGCACGGGCTTCAGCTTGCAGGCCGAAGAACTTGGGCATGGCGATGGAAGCCAGGATGCCGAGGACCACGATCACGGCGACCAGTTCGATCAGGGTGAAACCCTGTTGTTTGCGTTGCATTTGCATTGTTGCGCTCCTGATTTGTTTTGGATGGTTATTGCTGTTCCGCATGTAAGTACCCCTTGCATGAGAACTGCCCTCAAGTTGTTAGGCGGGCGCAGTGTAAGAAAACTTGTTACGCCTGGGAATGTGACATATTGTCGCACCCATCATATCTACATGAATAAATAAGATAAGCATCCTGCGCGCGGCCTTGGTTCAAGGTGGATTCCTGGCCTTGGCGGGCGCGTTTCGCGTTGCTGCCCTACTTGCCTTTTGCCTGTTGCTGTTCACGCGCGGCGTATTCCTGTTTGGCGTAGGCCAGCAGCGGGCCGAGGTGTTCCGGGTCTTGCAATACCAGCCAGGGCATGGCTTGCCGGACGGCATCAAAGCGATGTGGATGGGCCCAGATGGCGCGCTGCATCATGGCTTGGGCTTCTGCGCTGCGACCTTGTACGGCGAGCAACACGGCGACGCGGTAGCCCAGGGTATCGACCGGGGCGTAGCGCAGGGCGGGTTCGCTGTAGTGCAATCGAACGGCGGGGTCGTTGATGCCGAACGGGGCGGACGAGGCCATGAACAGGTCGGCATAGGGACGCATCAGCAGGTCGGCATCCAAGATTTTCATGGCGGCTTCGACGCGCTGCTCGTATTCCTCGGGGTGACCTTCGATTTTGGGTGCGGAAAGTCGCACCAGATGGGCGTTGGCGCGGTAGAGCTGGCCGAGTTCCCAGCCGCCACCGAGCAGGATCAGCGCCATCAGCGGCGCGCCTAACCGCGCGAGGTCGAAACGCAGGGTGTGGCTCTCCAGCAGGCCCAGGGTGATGGCGGCGATGCCGAGGAAATAGGCGTACCACAGGGGATATTCCAGCAGGGAGTGGATGCCCAGCACCAGCAGCAGGCCGTAGCCCCAGCCGTGTTCCAGCGTGGTGGCGGTGCTGCGCTGGCCGCGATACCACAGCGCTACGGCGAGCACGAGCAGGACGAGCCCCGCCAGCCCGGTCTCGGCGGCCAGTTGCATCACCAGATTGTGGGCGTTGCTGCCCATGACATCCGGAATGGGGTTGCGCAGCTCGGCGCTGTGCAGGAAGTGCTGCCAGGCGAACTGGCCGAAACCCGCGCCCAGCCAGGGCGATTGCGCGAACACCAGCGCGGCCTCGTGCCACAGATAGAGGCGCTGGGCATATCCGCCGAGGTTGCTCATCTTCTCCAGCGGCGACACATCCCCCGCAGCGGCGAACCAGGGCAGGTGCGCCACGCCGTGCATCAGCACGAAGGCGGGCAGCAGCCACCCGGCATAGCGGAACAGAGGGCGCAGCGCCTCGTCGCGCCGTTGCCAGACGTAGCTCGCGGCGGCGAAGGCGGCGAGGTAGAGCCAGCCGCTGCGCGAGCCGCTCAGTACCATGGCGTACAGCAGCGGGGCGGCCAACAGGCCGGTCAGCCCGGCACGCAGGCTGCCACGGGCGTACAGCAATCCCAGCGAAACCAGCCCGAGGGCGAGGTAATCGCTCAGTGAATTGGCCTGACCCAGATTGCCGTTGATGATGGTGCGCTCAGCCTGTGTCCACAGCACGAAGTGGTTGAGGGGCGTGTCCCAGCGGAAGTTTTGCAGGATGGCGCTCAGCGCCTGTAGCTCGGCCCCCGCCAGCAGGAAGGCGGCGAGGGTGGCGGCCAGCAGCGGCAGGCCGAACGCGATGCGCAACTGCCTCCCCAGCAGGATGAGCAGGATGGCCCACAGCAGGTAGAGCGCGACGGTCAGCGCATGTCCGGCGTAAGGGATCAGGCCGAGCTGAAGCTGCCAAAGCACGAGCAGGATCAGCCCGGCGGGGAGCAGGGTGATGGCGGGCAACTCCTGCGTGCGCCAGCTTTGCGGCGACAGCAACGGGAGCAGCGCGGCCAGCCCGAGCGCAAAGGCATCCCACTCGGGGTAGAACGTGGCTCTGGGCAGCAGGTGGCGGAAATCAAGGCCGGGCACGACCCACATCAGGCCGACGCACAGCAGGCCGAGGTAGCGCAGGGAGGAAAGTGGTGTCAGGGAGTGGAGGCGTTGGATGTTCACGTTCGTCGAAGGCTTGGATCTGGCCGGTTGCGGTTAGGGTGCTTCAGCGTCCGCCCCCCGGTGGTAACGGACGCTTGGGCACGGTACAACGAGCTACAGGAGAGACCCGCAGACGGTAGCAATTCAAGCAGAGGAGTTTGGGAGGAGACTACTGAAACCATCCACCGTCTGCGGGGTGAGCGAACTATACGGGCGTAGCGCCCGCTTGGGAATGCGGCATTTTGTCGCATCTGCGCAGGCCGGGCGGATCAGGGCAGCGCGGGCGACACATTGCGCACTATCTGCGCCTGTGCGGCGACACCGGGATGCAGGTCGTCAGCCTGAAACTGCTCCGGCGGTATGTGCGCCAACAGGAAGGGAACCAGCGCGGTGCGGTAGCGCTGAGCCAGTTTGGGGTAGAGTGCGCGGAAATCCCGGGTATAGTCCGCGCCGTAGTTCGGCGGCAGTTGCATACCCAGCAGCACGACCCTGGCTTGGGCGTGTTGTGAGCGGCGGATGAGTTCGGCCAAATCGTGTTCGATGTCGGGGACCGGGCGGCCACGCAATCCGTCGTTCGCGCCCAGTTCCAGCAGTACGAGGTCGGGGCGATGCTGGCGCAGTGCGGCATCCAGCCGCCGCAATCCGCCCGCTGCGGTCTCGCCGCTGATGCTGGCGTTGACCACCTTGAGGTCCGGGCGTGCGCGTTGCAACAACGCCACCCAGCCCTGTTCGCGCGGGATGCCGTAGGCGGCGGAAAGACTGTCGCCAAACACGAGGATGGTTTGCGCGGTGCCGAGCGTGGGCAGGCACGCGGCGAGTAACAGTAGCAACTTGATGATGGAGCGTTTCATGGCGGCGATTGTGCGGGCAGACGATCTGGGCAAGCAAGTGGAAAGTGGCGGCCAGCCGCTGGTGATCCTGGAGGCGATCAGCTTCGGTGTGGAGGCGGGCGAGAGTCTGGCCATCCTCGGTGCGTCCGGCTCCGGCAAGTCCACCTTGCTGGGTTTGCTGGCCGGGCTGGATGTCCCGAGCAGCGGTACGGTGAAGCTGGATGGCGTGGACATCTTCGCCTGCGATGAAGACGCGCGCGCCCGCTTGCGCGGCAGACTGGCCGGTTTCGTGTTCCAGTCGTTCCAGCTTTTGCCCGCCCTGACTGCGCTGGAGAACGTGATGCTACCGCTGGAACTGCGCGGCCAGCGCGATGCCCGCCAGCAAGCCGAAGCCGTGTTGATTCGCGTCGGCTTGGGTCACCGCCTGCATCATCTGCCCAAACACCTGTCCGGCGGCGAACAGCAACGCGTCGCCATCGCCCGCGCCTTCGTCGTCCAGCCCAAGATCCTGTTCGCCGACGAACCCACCGGCAACCTTGATGCCAGCACAGGCCGCCAGATCATCGAACTGTTGCTGGAACTGAACCGTGCCCAAGGCACCACGCTCATTCTCGTCACCCACGACGAAGCACTGGCGGCGAGATGCGGCAGGCAACTACGGCTGGAAGCCGGGCGGGCGGTTTCCCCTCGCCCGTTTACGGGAGAGGGGTAGGGGAGAGGGGCGATGAGCCTTCTGGACAACGCAAAATCACTGCGCCGCAACCAGACCGAGGCTGAGCAACGCCTCTGGTATCACCTGCGCGCGCATCGTTTCATGGGGTTGAAATTCAAGCGACAGAAACCGCTCGGGCGCTATGTAGTGGACTTTGTGTGTATGGAGGCAAAACTGGTGATTGAGCTGGATGGAGGGCAACACCTGGATCAGGTCGGCTGTGATCGGGTGAGGGATGCATGGCTGAAAAGTCAGGGATTTACGGTGTTGCGATTCTGGAATAACGAGTTGATGAGCGAGATGGAGACAGTGCTGGAGCGTATTCGATTGGAGGTGGAGAGTCGCGCCCTCTCCCCCAGCCCCTCTCCCGTAAACGGGCGAGGGGAGGTGGAATGAGCCTCGTTCGGCTGGCATGGAACATGTTGCTGCGTGACTTCCGTGCCGGCGAGTGGCGCGTGTTGCTGGTCGCGCTGGTGTTGGCGGTGGCCAGCATCGCTACGGTCGGGCTGTTCGCTGACCGGGTGCGGCAGGCGTTGCAGACTGAGGCGCATGCCTTGCTGGGGGCGGATCTGCGGCTGAGTTCGACGCGGGCGATTCCGGCGATGTATCGGGATGAGGCGCAGCGGCGCGGCTTGCGGGTGGTGGCGACGGCGACGTTTCCCAGCGTGGTGCGGCACGGGCAGCAGAGCGTGCTGGCCGAGTTGCTGGCGGTGGAGGCTGGGTATCCGCTGCGCGGCAGCCTGGTGATTGATACGGGCGACGGTATGGCCGAGGCTGCGCCCTCACCCCAGCCCTCTCCCAATGGGAGAGGGAGCGACAGCAATATTCCTGCGCCCGGCACGGCTTGGGCGGACGAGCGTCTGCTGCGTCGTCTGGATCTGCAGACTGGCGATACGCTGGAGGTCGGGGCGCTGCATCTGCGTCTTGCGGCGCGGGTGGTACGCGATGTGGATCAGTCGGCGGGCTTCGCCAGCTTTGCTCCGCGCCTGACGCTGAACGCCGCCGATCTGCCTGCCAGCGGGCTGGTGCAGGAGGGCAGTCGCATCAGTCATCGCTTGCTGTTCTCGGGCGACGCGGTACAGCTGGCGGCGTATCGCGGCTGGCTGGAGACGCGGCTGGGCGTGGGCGAGAAGCTGGAGGACGTGCGCGATGCGCGCCCCGAGATTCGCATCGCGCTGGAACGCGCCGAGCACTTCCTCGGGCTGGCCGCGCTCACTGCCGTGGTGCTGGCCGGTGTGGCGCTGGCGCTGGCGGCGCGCCGCTTCATCACCCGTCATCTCGATGCCTGTGCCGTGATGCGCTGCCTGGGTGCCAGCCAGTCGCAGGTGCTGGGCATCTTCCTGTTGCAATTCCTGTGGCTCGGACTGGCTGCGGTGCTGTTGGGCGATGGGCTCGGTTACGCGGCGCAGGTGGCACTGGTGCAGGCCATTTCGGCGATGCGCGAGGCGGCTTTGCCCGCGCCCGGCGCGTTGCCCTTGATGCAAGCTGCCGCCAGCGGCATGGCGCTGCTGCTCGGTTTCACCTTTTTGCCGCTGTGGCAGTTGAAGCAGGTGCCGCCGCTGCGCGTCATCCGCCGCGAACTCGGCGCGCCGGGCGGCAGCGCGGCCTTGCTCTATCTTTCCGGCGGGGCGGTGCTGGGCGCGCTGTTCCTGTGGCAGGCCGGTTCGGTGAAGTTGGGGCTGGCGGTGCTGGGCGGGCTGGCAGCCGGTTTGCTGGGATTCGGCGTGCTGGCCTGGGCACTGTTGCGCGGCTTGGCGAGATTGCCGCTGGCCGGACATCACGCCTACGCCAACCTCGCCCGCCACGGGCGCAGCAACGCGGTGCAAATCGTGGCGCTGAGTCTGGGCGGCATGGCGCTGCTGAGTCTGACGCTGGTGCGCGACGACTTGCTGCAAAGCTGGCAGGGACGGCTGCCGCCGGATGCGCCCAACCGCTTTCTGGTCAACGTGCAGCCGGATCAGGTGGCGGGCGTGGGCGAGTTGCTGGTGAGTCACGGCCTGCCAGCGCCCACGCTGTTGCCCATGGTGCGCGGACGGCTGCTGGCGATCAACCAGCGTCCGGTGCGCAGTGAGGACTATCCGGAGCCGCGCGCCCGCGCGCTGGTGGAGCGCGAGTTCAACCTGTCCTGGGCGGACAAGCTGCCGGAAGGCAACGCGCTGGTGAGCGGGGCGTGGTGGGCACTGCCCCATTCAGAAGAGACTCTGTCGTCACATCGGCGCAGCCCGGTATCCAGTTCATCAGAAGCACTGGATTCCGGCCTGCGCCGGAATGACGAAACCCAGCGTGACGGCGGCCAGCTCTCAGTAGAAGAGGGCATCGCCAAGACACTCGACATCCACCTCGGCGACACGCTCACCTACGATCTGGCGGGCGAGACGTTCACCGCGCGAGTGGCGAGTCTGCGCCGGGTGCAGTGGGATTCGATGCGGGTGAACTTCTTCGTCATCGCCGCGCCCGGCTTGCTGGAGAACGCCCCGGCCAGCTACATCACCAGTTTCCATCTGCCGCCGGACCAGCTCGCCGCCGAAGCCGCGCTGCTGACCCGATTCCCCAATGTGCTGGTGATCGACACCGGCGCGGTGATCGCCCAGGTGCGCGTCATCATGGACCAGATCACCCGCACGCTGGGCGCGGTGTTCCTGTTCACCTTGCTGGCCGGGCTGGCGGTGCTGTACGCCGCGCTGCTGGCGACGCAGGACGAGCGCATCAAGCAAACCGCCATCCTGCGCACGCTGGGCGCGGACAGCCGCTACCTGCGCCGTTTGCACCTGACCGAATTCGCCGTGCTGGGCGGCCTGAGCGGTGCGTTCGCAGCGGCGGGCGCGGAGGCGCTGGGCTATGTGCTGGCGCGCCATGTGCTCGATCTGCCCTTTGTGCTCGATGTGGACGTTTTCGTGCTGGGCGGTGCGGGCGGAGTGGCGATCGTGATGCTGGCAGGTTGGTTTAACACGCGCAGATTGCTCCACTCTCCACCGCGTCGCCTACTGTTGGATTGAGCTTGCGGAGGGCGGCGTGTTTGGTCGATACTGCCGCAGCCGTATCGATTTCAGCCGAATAGCCGAGCCAAGTACCGGGGGTTCTTTTCGTTGCAATGTTTCCATTTCAATTTTGAATATGACTGATGCGCGCGATATCGAGTTGAGGCTCAACGAGTTGGAGCGTGAGAATCAATGGTTGCGCGCCCAGCTCGGGCAGAGCGACCCACAATCGCTGGCGCGCGCGCGGAGCTTCATCCAGAGCCTCGATCTGTGCAAGATCCTCGACCACATGCCCTCGATGATAGGCTACTGGGACAAGTCACTGATCAATCGCTATGCGAATCAGGCGTATCTCGACTGGTTCGGCCTGCTTCCCGAGCAAGTCCTTGGGCAACACATCCGTCAAGTCATCGGTGAGGAGCGTTACCGGCTCAATTTGCCGTTCATCGAGGGGGTGCTGCGCGGCGAGCCGCAGGAGTTCGAGCGAGAGATCCCGTCACCCGATGGCATCATCCGTTATTCGCTGGCGCGCTATATCCCCGATGTGGTGGACGGTGAGGTTCAGGGCTTCTTTGTCGAAGTGTCGAACGTGACCACTATCGTGCAGGGGGCGGCGGAGATCCGGGAGCGCGCGGAAATCCTGGATGGTTTGTATTCGCTCTCGCCGCTGGGCATCGCCTTGACCGACCCGAACGGCAAGTTCATCGAATTCAATGAAGCCTTCGAACGCATCACCGGCTATGACACTGAGGAGTTAAGGCACCGCGATTTCTGGGAGATGACATCGCCTGACTATCAAGGGCAGGACATCTTGCAGCTGGATGCGCTCCGGCAGACGGGGCGCTATGGTCCCTACGAAAAGCAGCTGAAACGCAAGGACGGTAGCCTCGTGCCGGTGCGATTGAGCGGGTTCCAGTTGGTGCGGGAAGGGGTGAATCACACGTGGTCATTGATCGAGGACATCAGTGACCGGGTGAAAGATACGGCCAGCATCCAGTCATTGAGTCAGCGTTATCAGCTCTTGTTCGATGAACTGCCCGATAGCGTGGTGCTGATCGATGTGTCGGGGAAGGTCATCGGTTGTAATCAGTCCGCCTTGCGTGAATATGGCTATAGCGAATCCGAGATGCTCGCGCTCTATATCCCCGATTTCGAGGCCAAGGAAGACCCGGCGCGGGTCGAGCAGCATAAACGACAAATCCTGAAGTCTGGCCGGGACCGGTTCATTACCCAGCACCGTAAGCGCGATGGCAGCATCGTCGATATCGATGCCTCGGTGGTTGTCGTCGAACTGCCCGATGGCGGGGCGATCTTCCAGTGCGTGTTCCATGACATCACCGAACACAAACAGTGGGAAGCCTACATGCTGCAAGTCGAGGAACGGCTTGAGCTGGCGCTGGAAAGTGCCGAGGCGGGGACGTGGGATTGGGATATCGTCACCGGCGAGCTGATCACCTCACTGCAATGGTCGGCGATGCTGGGCTATCAGCCTGGTGAGTTGGCGCATGATATTTCGGTATGGGAGCCGTTGTGTCATCCCGACGATCTGCCGGAGGCCCAGCGTCTGCTGGAAGCGCACTTCAAAGGCGAGTTGCCGAGTTATGAATACGAGCACCGCCTGCGCCACAAGAGCGGCGAGTGGATATGGGTGTTGGGCAAGGCCAAAGTGGTCAAGCGCGATGTGGACGGTAAGGCACTGCGCATCATAGGCATCAATATCAACATCACACCGCGCAAGTTGGCCGAGCTGTCCTTGCAGCGCGAGAGTCAAAAAAATGTCGCGTTGCTCAAGGCGGCGAGCGATGGACTGCACATCCTCGATAGTCGCGGCACACTCATACAGGCCAGCGATTCGTTCTGCCGCTTGCTGGGCTATAGCGCGGATGAGCTGAGTGGTGCGAACGTGCTGAGCTGGGATGTCGAGCTGGGCTCATTGGAAGATTTCATCTCCAAGGTGAATAGTTTCCCTGTCGAAGGAGCGACCTTTGAGACCCGGCAGCGGCGTAAGTCCGGCGAGATCATCGACGCGGAGATCTCGGCGGTTCGGCTGGTCATCGACGGTCAGCAGATGATCTATTGTTCGGCGCAGGACATCACCTTGCGCAAACAGACGGAATCCCGGTTGCGTGACCGTGAGGCCAAGCTCCGCGCGATCCTGGACAATATGCCGTACATGGTCTGGCTGAAGGATATGGCCGGGCGTTATGTCGCTGCCAACCGACTGTTCGTTGAAGCGGCGGGCAAATCCAGCCTCGATGAGTTGATCGGCAAGGTAGATACGGAGATATGGTCGCCTGCGCTGGCCAACCGCTATCACCTGGATGATATGGAAGTGATCGCCACCCGCAAGCAACTGACCCTGGAGGTGCACAGCGTCGATCGGGGAACGGACATCTGGTACGAGGCGTTCAAAGCACCCATCATCAACGAAGCGGGTGAGTTGATCGGTACGACGGGCGTAGCGCGCGACATCACGGAGCGCAAGCGCATCGATGAGTCGCTGAAGATCGCCAGCATGGTCTATCAGGCCAGCAGTGAAGCGATGTTGGTTACGGATGGGGATAACAACATCCTCAATGTGAATCCGGCGTTCACCAAGATATCCGGTTATACGCTGGAAGAAGTGAAGGGCAAGAACCCGCGCATCTTCCAGTCCGGACGGCATGACCAGGAGTTCTACCACGCGATGTGGAGCGCGTTGAACGACCATGGCTACTGGTTCGGCGAGGTGTGGGATAAGCGCAAGAACGGCGAGGTCTATGCCAAACAGCTGACCATCAATACCATCCGGGATAAGGCAGGCAAGATCAGTCGCCATATCGCCCTGTTCTCTGACATCACCGAAAAGAAGAAGAACGAACAGATCATTTGGAGCCAAGCCAATATCGATCCACTGACGCAACTGCCGAACCGGCGGCTGTTCATCGATCGTTTGGAGCAAGACATCCGCAAAGTGCATCGCAGCGGCCAGACGCTGGCCCTGTTCTTCATCGATCTGGATCGCTTCAAGCAGATCAACGACTCGCTCGGACACCAGGCCGGCGATCTGTTGCTGATCGAGGCTGCCCGGCGCATCGGCCAGTGTGTGCGGGAATCGGATACGGTGGCGCGTCTGGGCGGGGACGAGTTCACGGTCATCCTGCCGAACCTGAGTGAACAAGCTCATGTCGAGCGCGTGGCGAGCAGCATCATCTCGAAACTGGCGGAGCCGTTCGAGTTGGGCGGCGACATCGCCTATGTCTCCGCTAGTATCGGCATCACGCTCTATCCGACCGATACGCAAACGGTGGATGGCTTGCTCAAATGTGCCGACCAAGCCATGTATGCCGCCAAAGATCGCGGCCGCAACGCCTATTCCTACTTTACCCAGTCGATGCAGGAACTGGTGATCGAACGCCAGAGCATGAGTAACGACCTGCGTCTGGCGTTGGCGCGGAACGAGCTGGAGGTGTACTTCCAGCCCATCGTCGAGCTCGCCACCGGACGCACCCTTAAAGCCGAAGCCTTGCTCCGCTGGAAGCATCCGCGTCTTGGCATGGTGAGCCCGGTTGATTTCATACCGCTGGCGGAAGAAACGGGGATGATCCACTCCATCGGTAGCTGGGTGTTCAAGCAGGCCATTTCAGCAGCTAACCGTATACGCAGGGAGTTGGGCATCGAGCTACAGATCAGTGTCAACAAATCGCCGATACAGTTCAGCCGTCATCCCGAGGAGATCGACTGGATGACCTACCTCGCGGACCAGAAAATGGCAGGAGGAATGGTCGCCGTGGAGATCACGGAAGGCTTGTTGCTGAATTCCGATGCGGCAGTGCAGGATCGCTTGCACCAATTCAGTGATACGGGCGTACAAGTCTCCATCGACGACTTCGGCACGGGATTCTCATCCCTGGCCTACATCAAGAAATTCGACATCGACTACCTGAAGATCGACCAGTCTTTCGTGCGCAATCTTGACCAAGACAACAGCGATCTGGCGCTCACCGAAGCCATCATCGCGATGGCTCACAAACTCGGCATCAAGACCATCGCTGAAGGCGTGGAAACCGGTGCCCAGTTGGACGTACTCAAGGCGTGCGGATGCGACTTCGCCCAAGGATACTATTTCGCCAACCCCATGCCCGAAGCCGATTTCAAGCGCTGGTTGCAGGACAGGCCGAAGTGAGACGCTTGCGCACAGCGCCATTTGTGGCGGCGGTCGATGGCCTGATTTGATACCATAGCCCACCTTTTTCTAGCCAGCTTCGCGCTGGCTTTGTTGTGATGCGCACCGACCTGTTCGACTTTCACCTGCCCGAAGAACTCATCGCCCAACATCCGCCGGAACAGCGCGGCGGTAGCCGGTTGTTGCACGTCGCCGGGGCGGAGCTGACGCACCGGCAGTTCGCCGATTTGCCGTCCTTGCTGCGCGCAGGCGATCTGCTGGTGCTGAACGACACGCGCGTGCTCAAGGCGCGGCTGTTCGGGCAAAAGTCCAGCGGCGGACAGGTCGAGGTGCTGGTCGAGCGGGTGACGGGCGAGCATGAGGTACTGGCGCAGGTGCGCGCCAGCAAGTCGCCCAAGCCGGGCAGCCGCATCGTGCTGGCGGGCGAGCTGGCGGTCGAAGTGTTGGGACGCGAGGATGAGTTCTTCCTGCTGCGTTTCCTGAGCGAAGCATCGGCCTACGATCTGCTGGAGCGTTACGGCAAGCTGCCGCTGCCGCCCTACATCACTCACGCGGCGGGCGAGGAGGATGAGACCCGCTACCAGACCGTGTTCGCCCGCGAACCCGGTGCGGTGGCAGCCCCCACCGCCGGGCTGCATTTCAGTGATGCGATGCTGGACATCCTGCGCGCCCAGGGCGTAGCCACGGCCCACGTCACCCTGCACGTCGGCGCGGGCACCTTCAAGCCGGTGCGCGCTGAAAACGTCAGCGAACATGTGATGCACAGCGAGCGCTACAGCATCCCGCCGTCCACCGTGGAAGCCATCCGCGAGACGCGCGCACGGGGCGGACGTGTGGTGGCGGTGGGCACCACCAGCTTGCGCGCACTGGAAAGCGCGGCGCGCTCCGGCGAATTGCTGGCAGGTGCGGGCGAGACTGACATCTTCATCACTCCCGGCTACGCCTTCCGCGTGGTGGACGTGCTGCTCACCAACTTCCACCTGCCGCGCTCCACCCTGCTGATGCTGGTCTGCGCCTTCGGCGGTATGGAAAATCTACTGGCCGCCTACCGCGAGGCCGTAGCGCAAGGCTACCGCTTCTTCAGCTACGGCGACGCGATGCTGATCGAGCGGTGAGTTGGGGGTGTGCTGACACACTGACGCGGGGAATGCTGTTCCGGGGCTATCTTGCTAAATCAGTCCAATCAATCCGGATAATCTAAACAAAGAAAACACGAAAAAAACTACGATTACAATTCGCATAATCCATTCATTCTGGATATACATTTTCAATAGATGTGCATAGAAGAATGCTATTCCCATCACAATCGCCAATGTCATAAGTGACGATAGTTTTAGGAAGACTCCAAGTGACCAGACGAAGAAAATTAACAGAAATACCCTAAAATCAGTCAATCTCATCAAGCCATTTGGTACTTTGTTCAAGTTGCTCATTTGACATTTGCTCAGAAAGTCCAACAAAAATGGGGGCAAGTTGGACATTCCAGCATGTCACCTCGCCACACCGCTAAATTGCCCTGCTGCCCGTGGCGTTTGCCATTGCCCGCATTGTATCGTCACCTGCGGCCCAGGCCGCAACCTTCCTTCTGGTCGCCTACCGCTGCTTCAGCTACGGCGCACGATGCAGAGCTAGCGCTAAGTTGGCACGGCATAAGTTCCGTGGCGTGGGCTTGTCCGTGTACAATGGCGCGCAATAAAAACAGTGGTAGTCCTGAGTTTCCCCGATGCATATCCTGATTAGCAACGACGACGGTTATTTCGCGCCCGGACTGGAGTGTCTGGAGGAGTTCCTGTCGGAGATCGCCGAGGTGACGGTGGTGGCGCCGGAGCAGAATCGCTCGGGGGCGTCCAACTCGCTGACGCTGGACAGGCCGCTGGTGCTGCGCCGCGCCTTCAATGGTTTCAACTACGTCAACGGCACGCCGACCGACTGCGTGCATCTGGCCGTGACCGGGATGCTGGAGAAGAAGCCGGACATGGTGATCTCGGGCATCAATGCCGGTGCCAACATGGGCGACGACACGATCTATTCCGGCACGGTGGCGGCGGCGACCGAAGGCTATCTGCTCGGCGTGCCGTCCATCGCGGTATCGCTGGTGGGCGGACGCACGCTGAGTCATTACGAGACCGCCGCGCGCGTGGTGGTCGAGCTGGTGCAGCGCTTCCAGCGTCAGCACGAGCCGCAGCCCTGGCTGCTCAACGTCAATGTGCCGGATGTGCCCTATGAGCAGTTGCAGGGGACGCAGGTCACGCGCCTGGGCAAGCGCCATCAGGCCGAGCCGGCGGTGAAGTGCCACAGTCCCAGCGGCGAGGCGATGTTCTGGGTGGGCGCGGCGGGCCAGGCGCAGGACGCGGGACCGGAGACGGATTTCTTTGCGGTCGAGCACGGTTACGCTTCCATCACGCCGTTGCAGATCGACCTGACCCATTACGGACAGTTGAACGCGGTGCGCGAGTGGATGGCGGTTGGAAAGGATGCTGCATGAACGTGCGTCACAGCGGTATCGGCATGACTTCCGCGCGCACGCGCAACCGCATGATCGAGCGCCTGCGCACGCAGGGCATCACCGACGAGGTGGTGCTGGCGGCGATGAACTCGGTGCCGCGCCACATGTTCGTGGACGAGGCGCTGGCGACGCGAGTGTATGAGGATGTCTCCCTGCCCATCGGCCACGGCCAAACCATCTCCCAGCCTTACATCGTCGCCCGCATGATCGAAGTGCTGCGCAACGACAGGCCGCTCAACCGGGTGCTGGAAGTCGGCACCGGGCGCGGCTATCAGGCGGCGGTGCTGGGGCAGGTGGCGCGCGAGGTATTTACCGTCGAGCGCATCAAGCCGCTGCATGACATCGCCGTGCTGTGTCTGCGCGAACTTGGCGCACGCAACGTCAGTTTGCGCTACGCCGATGGCGGCATGGGGCTGCCGGAGATCGCGCCGTTCGATGGCATCATCATGGCGGCGGCGGCCACGCATGTGCCGCGCGAACTGCTGGCGCAACTGGCGATAGGCGGGCGGCTGGTCATGCCGCTGGGGACGCAGGAGCAGATGCTGTATCTGATCGAGCGCGAGGAACAAGGCTTCCGCCAGACCGCGCTGGAGCCGGTGAAGTTCGTTCCCTTGCTGGTGGGGAAATCGTGAGCATCAGACAGTTCACCCTGGTCCTGGCACTGGCGCTGACCGCCTGTGGCACCGGCAATCAGCGTGTCGCGGTGGTCGACCGGACCGAGGCCGCCAAGCCGAGCGCGCCGGTGGTGTCTTCTTCGACACCGAAAAAGTCTGTGGCGGCTGCCAGCGATTGGCGGCCCAACGTGCATGTGGTCAAGAAGGGCGACACCATGTACAGCATCGCCTTCAACTACGGTCTGGATTACCGCGAGCTGGCCGAGCTGAACGGCATCGAGAACCCTTCCATCATCAAGATCGGCCAGGAGATTCGCCTGTTCCCACAGGGCAAGGGCACTCAGGCCAAGGTGGGCGATGACGCGGCGGTGCCGGTGGAGCCGGTGAAGCGACCGGCTGAGATTCCGCTCAAGACCACGCCCAAGGCGATCAAGCTGCCCTATTCCGAGCAAGCGCTGGCGCAACTGGAAGCCATGCCGGACTGGAACAAGCCGGTGGTCGCGGCCCCGGTGACCACGGCCAAACCGGCGGCAGAAGCCAAGCCGGAGACAGCGGCGGTCAAACCACCTCCGCCGCCGGTGATCGTCACCCCCGTAGTGCCGGTGCCCAAGGCGGAGGCAGCCAAGGCCGAGACCGAGCCGGTTGCCGATGACGCGGCTGCGGGTGAGGAGTTGGTGTGGATAGCGCCGACCAGCGGCAAGGTAATCGGTGAGTTCTCCGAAAGCGCCAACCGCAAGGGCGTGGACATCGCGGGCAAGGTCGGTCAGCCGGTGTATGCCAGCGCGGGCGGCAAGGTGGTGTACAGCGGCAGCGGCTTGCGCGGCTACGGCAAGCTCATCATCATCAAGCACAACAAGACCTACATCAGCGCTTACGCCCACAACGACAAGATTCTGGTGAAGGAGCGCCAGCAGGTCGCCAAGGGCGACAAGATCGCCGAGATGGGCAATACCGATTCCGAGCAGGTCAAGCTGCACTTCGAGATCCGCAAGTTCGGCAAGCCTATCGACCCTTCCAAACTGCTGCCGCCGATCAAGCCTTGAGCGAGCGGACGCTTTCCACAGCCGACCACGACCGCGATAGCGCCGGACTGCGCTACGTCTATCCCGTCATCTCGCGCCGCGCGGGCGGCGTCTCGGTCGGCATCAATCTCAATCCCAACAACGCCTGCAACTGGCGCTGCCTGTATTGCCAGGTGCCTAACCTGACGCTGGGCAGCGCCCCGCCGGTGGATATGGCGCGGCTGGAGCAGGAGCTGCGCGGCTTTTTGCATGAGCTGGTGCATGGCGATTTCATGGCCAGCCGCGTGCCGGAAGGCATGCGCCGCATCAACGACATCGCCCTCTCCGGCAACGGCGAGCCGACCAGCGCGGCGGAGTTCGCCGAGGTCATCGAACTGGTCGGCAGGCTGAAAGCCGAGTTCGGGTTGGCCGAGCAGAAGCTGGTGCTCATCACCAACGGCAGTCTGATCCAGCGCGAGAGCGTCCAGCGCGGTCTGCGCCTGATGGCGCAGCACAACGGCGCAGTCTGGTTCAAACTCGACCGGGCTTCCGAGGTCGGCATGCTCGCCATCAACGACACCCGAACCACCCTGGCCAAGGTGCGTGAGCATCTCGTCACCGCCAGCGCGCTGTGCCCGACCTGGCTGCAAACCTGCTGGTTCGCGCTGGATGGCGCGCCGCCCAGCGGTCGCGATGAAGACGAGTATCTGGATTTCCTGTCCGGGCTGCTGCACGCCGGCACGCGCCTGCAAGGTGTGCTGCTGTATGGCTTGGCGCGCCCGTCGTTGCAGCCGGAAGCCGCCAGACTGTCGGCGTTGCCGGTGGCGGAGTTGGAAGCTTTTGCAGCAAGGGTGCGTGATTTGGGGCTGGTGGTCAGGGTCAGTGGCTAAGGGGGGAAGTGTGGAGACATTTCGTTGGAACAAGTATTTCGATACGGGGTTGGGAGAGGTCGATCAGCAGCACAAGGTGCTGGTCAATCTGATCAATCGTCTCAATGAGTCGCTGATCCGGCGCGGCGATGTCTCGACACACGAGGTCGAGGCGGTCTTCAAAGAGCTGGTCGAGTACACGCAATACCACTTCCGCGAGGAGGAGGCGATGATGTTGCGCGAGGGGCTGGACAGTCGGTTCGTCGACAAGCATATCCAGCTGCACGTTGATTTCCTGCGTCAGGCCATCGAGATGCACGAGGTGATCCTGGAGCGGGATCGTGGCGCGGCGAAAGCCATGCTGGATTTTCTGGTGCACTGGCTGGCCTTTCATATTTTGGGCATAGACCGTTCCATGTCCAGACAGGTGGCGGCGGTCCACGCCGGGCAAACGTCGGCGGCGGCCTTCGAGGCAGAAGAGCACATCAATACGGTGGTGACGGAACCTCTGCTGTCGGCACTGGATGGTTTGTTCCAGCAGGTGTCCGAGCAGAATCGTGATCTGCTCGAACTCAATCAGACGCTGGAAAGCAAGGTCGCCGAGCGCACGCACAATCTCGATGTCGCCAATCAGCGGCTGGAGGCGATGGCTATGACCGATGCGCTGACCGGCTTGCCCAACCGTCGCCATGCCATGACGCGTCTGGCTCAGGAGTGGGAGCGGGCGGAACGGGACGGCACGCCGCTTTCGTGCATGATGATCGACGCAGACGGCTTCAAGGGCATCAACGATAGCTGCGGCCATGATGCGGGGGATGCGGTTCTGCGCGAGCTGGCCAGGCAGTTGCGGTTTGCGATGCGCTCGGACGATATCGTGTGCCGTCTGGGTGGCGATGAGTTCTTCATCATCTGTCCGAACACGTCGCTGGACGGTGCATTGCACATCGCCGAGATCATGCGTGCCTCGGTGGCCGAGATGCGCGTCCCGGCGTGCTCGACGTTCTGGGTGGGCAGCGTGAGTGTGGGCGTGGCGACCCGTAGTCCCGCGATGCAGGTGATCGAGGATCTGATGAAAGTGGCGGACGAGGGCTTGTACCAGGCGAAGCGTGCCGGGCGCAACCGGGTGGCGTGTTCCATGGTTGGGGCGTAGTCCGGCCTGGTCCGCTACGGCAGTCTTCCCGCCGCCAGCAGCCGTTCGTACAGTTGCGGGCGTGACAGCCAGATGAGCTGGTCGTCGAAACCGGGGGATATGTCGTCGCTCTGATAGATGGCGCTGCTGGCTTCGAAGCTGGCGTTGTGACCGTCCGCCTGCATGTTCTGACCGGCGGAATAGACCAGGGCGACCGGGCGCTCGGTCGTGGTGGTCAGGTTGTTGGCGGCACTGTCGCGCACACTGAGCGCATCCACGGAAAAGTTGGTGCTGAGGGTGATCGCACCGCCCGCGAAGTTCCGGTCCACCCGGTAGCGCCACTGGCCACCCCAGCTATCCGTCTCGGCAACTCCCAACGTCTTCCAGGGTAACCGGCCTTCCGAGGCCGGTGCGCCGTTGCAGCTTGCCGGGGCGATGCCGTAGCTGCTGTTGGCCGGGTCGCTCACCGTGCCGGGGCAGGGCAAATAGCCGTAGAGCACGGCGTGGCCCAGCAGTGCGTTGCGGATATCTTCCAGTGTCTGCCGTGTCTGGTTGAGATGCTGTTGCTCGCGTTGTGCGGCCAGCGTCGCCAACAGCCCGCCGCTGAGCAGGGCGACGATGGCCAGCACCACGGCCAGCTCGACCAGGCTGAAGCCGCGTTGCGGATTCATCGGCAGGTGCTCCGGCCATCCAGGCAGAGCGCCAGGTCATTGACCGATAGGCTGGCCGTGTCGGTGCCGCGATGGCTCTCGAAATCGATGGCCGGTTCGGCGTGCAGGTTGGCCCCTTCCAGCCAGCTCGCCGGGGGGAAGGCGGCGACTTGGCGCGGTGTCTGCCCGGCCAGCGCCGGGCCAGCCACCAGCACCATCGCGCGATAACTGCCCGAACCGTTCAGCCGCAGGCAGGTCGATCCCGCGATGCAGCCGCTCCCGCCCGGCTGCGCACCTTCCGCCACTTGATAAAACACCTCGTTGCGCCAGTGGTTCCAGTAGCTGCTGCCGACATGGCCGCAGCTGGCCGGCCAGCCGAGGGCCATGCCGCCATCGAGCGGGACACCCGCCGCCAGCAGTCTGCTGAAGCAGGCTTGCAGCAGACTGCGGACGTTGGCGACCGTGCCGACCGGGGGCGATTGCGCCAGTGTCTGCGCAGCGTTGCCGGCATCGTTCGCGCTGTTGGTGACCGGGATCGGCAGGGCGGGCGAGGCGCTGGCGCTGATGGCCAACGCGCTGCCGACCAGAGCCGATCCGGCGGTTTGCAGGGTGTTGCGGTTGGCGCTGGTGTTGCTGGCGGCATATCTGTCCAGCGCCGATTGCAGTGCGGCCAGCGCATCGAGCAGGGCGTTCACCTTGCCATCACTGATCTCGACAGTGAGCGGCCTCGGTTGTTGAGGTATGCGACCGTAGTACACGCTCACTGTGGCACGCTGGTTCAGCGTGTCGGTCACGGGGGCTGCCCATGGATAGCGGCCCGCCGAGGCGGCAGCGTAACTGTCGAGACAGGACTTGACCTCGCGCCCGATGCGCTGCGCCGTGAAGGCCAGCAACTCCTGATGAGTGATCGCCAAAATCTGGTCATTGAAACGGTCGTCGTGGGTCAGCGCCTGAAAGCCCAGGTTGCGCACGGCCTTGCTGTTGAGCGCGGCGTTGCTGCCTTCCAGATAGTTGGCGGCGCACAGGTTCTCCGGCTGGCTGTTGCCGGTGGTCGCGCAGGGTGCGGAGTTGTTCCCGGAACGTTGCTGGCCCGGCAGTGCGAGGCCCGGTGCAAACAACAGCGCCGCCAGCGATCCGCCGCTCTGCGCGCCGCTCAGGTTCAGGTCGCCTGGCGTGTCGCTGTTGATGTCGTTCGAATTGTCGTCGCGGAAGTTGCGCGAGAGCGCATACCACAGCGCTTCGCCCGCACCGTCCAGCGGTTGCGGGATGCCCAGCGTCTTGTACGGGACATGACCGATGTAGAACGGACAGTCGTTGCCGGAAAGCAGATCGGCACTGCCGTCGCCGTTGGCATCCGGACAGGGCAGGCTGCCGGGCAAGCTGGCATCTGTCGCGGCGCGACCCAGCAAGACGCGTTTGACCTCGGCCAGCATCACCGCGCTGCGTTGCTGGCGCTGGCTGGGCTGTGCAGCCGACCGCACGGTGGCGAGCAGCAGACTCAGGCCGCCCAGCACCAGGCAGCACAGCAGCAAGATCAAGGCCATGCCGCTTTGCCTCATGGGACCGCCTCCCCGACTTTGACGCGCACCGCTGTGTTGTCCGGCCCGATCACTAGCTGACTGCTCTGGTGTGCGCTGCCGGACCGGGATTCCGTCTGATCGTCCAGCCAGATCGTGCGTCGGCCACCGTGTGTTTGCACGATACCCTTGAGCATGTGCGGCGCGGTGCCGTCGGCTGCACCGCGTTCAAGCTGGCGACGCTGCTCCGGCGTGTAGAACAGGCGGCCCAGCGCCTCGGCCTGAGCGTGGGCGGCCATCAAGGCCAGGCAGATCAGGGCCAGAGGTTCAGGGTGACGCATGGCGTTCCAGCGTGAGCCAACTGCCGGTGCAGTCGGCGTGCAGGGCTTGTTCGCCCGGTTGCAGGGTACATCGGTCGAGCATGAACCAGCCCGTTGCGCGCAATCCGTCCAGCAGCTCCAGCAGGCGGGCCTCGTGCAGCAGTTCCAGTTGCAGGTGTAGCGGATGCCGCATCAGCGCGAACGGCCCGACGCCGGGTTCGGCAAGGGCGGGCGACAGGGTGTAATGCAACTCTAGGGCCAGCGGGCGCTGGGCTTCGATGAGTGTGCGGAAGTCGGGGGCGCTGTCGCGGATGACTTGTTGCTGTTGCAAGCCCCGATAGAGTGCGGCGTAGATCGGCATGATGAGTTGGTCGTCGCGGGCGGCGGCGAGGGCGTGATGGGCAGCGGTGAGTCGCTGCTGAGCGGTCTGCAGCTCCTGACGCGCGTTTTCCACCCGATACTGGCCGAACAGGGCGAGGGCAGAGGCCGCTAGCATCGCCAGTAACAAGGGAAGCAAGCCGCCGCGCAGGTCGGTGAACCAGCGGTCGCGCGACATCAGCCGCTCACTTGCCAGGTGTGTCGCGGCATGGGCGAATCATCGCCGTCACGATCCTGCAACTCGATCACGCGATAGCCACTTGCGGTCAGAGCCTGACGGAATCGCCCCAGTTGATCCGCTGTCTCCGGTGTCGTCATGAACTGGAGCTGCACGGTCGGGGACGGTTGCGTGCCTTGCCACTCCAGCTTGAGCAGTTGCACGGCGGGAAGCGCGGTCAGGATGTGCGACAGGCCGATCAGCAGATGTTGTGGCGGTATCTGGTCCAGCGAGCGCAGGCGATCCACTACCGCCCGGATGTCGCTGGCGGTTGCGGGAAGCTGGCCGGGAGCGGGGCGGACCTGCGTCCCGTGCGCCAGCAACTGCTGGGTCTGGCGTTGCAGGGATGTGGCCTCGACATGTTGTTGCCGTGCTTGCCACAGGTTGATCAACCCCCAGGCAGCTACGGCGCTCGTGAGTATCAGGGCGAGCGTGTACAGGGTGCGGTGGGTGGTGCGCTGGCGGAAGCGCAGGGTCAGTTCGTCCGGTGCGTACTGGCGTGTGGGTGGCTGGGTGGCGAGCAGGTGCAGAAACAGCGGGGTGGCATCGGAGCCTGCCAACTCTGTTGTGACACCGAGGCGCTGTGCGGTCTCGGCCAGGTCGAGTTGTCGTAGCGGCAGCTCTGGGTCGGGCGGCATGCGGCTCGCCAGGGCATGCCAGGTGTCGCTCGGGCACAGCACCGTGACTGTCAGTGGCTGGTCGCGCGGCAGCAGACGGCAATGGGTCAGATAGGGACGGGTCTGGCGGGCTTCGACGATGGTGCGATCAGCCAGGTCGCCCGGGGTGGCGAGGCGCGAGAATCGCAGGCGGTTTTTGTAGAAATAAGCGATGCGCACACCGGCCTCCGCCTCCAGCGTGACCAGTAATTGGTGCTCCACCTCGCTGCCTTGCAGCAGGACTCCGCTCAAGTGTGCGACAGAGTAGATGCCCGCCAGCGGGATGTGGCGCGCCTGCATCGCGGCCAGCCAGGGTGTCAGATGTGTCGGCTGGGTCAGCGCCGAATACAGCATCTCGTCATCCTGCCCGATCCTGGTCTGTTTGAACTGCTTCACCACCATGCGCAGCGGTGTATCGGGAAAGTGGGCGGCGAGGCGTTGCAGGGCGGCGGCGTGATGATCGAGGTCGTTGATGTGGGGCAGGCCTTCGTAATGGAACTCCTCCCCGGTCAGATCGACCAGCAGCCAGATCGGGTCGCGGTGCTTTTTCAGGTAGGCATCGAACTCGGCGAGCTCGGCGTTGCTGAAGGAGCGTGGAGTGTCGCAGCCAGACGCGGTCCATTGCCAGGCAGTGAGTCGGTGGTCGGTCAGCAGTAGCAGCGTTTTGCGTTTCATCGTAGGTTCACTCGGCTGATGATGTCGTAGATGGGTAGCAGCGTGGCGAGCATGACCCAGCCCAGGATCAGGCCGAGGAACAGGGTCAGCGCCGGTTCGAGCAGGGTGTGCAGGCGGCGGATGGAGTCCTGCACTTCCCGTCCGTAGAAGTAGCTGACGTTGAGCAGCGCCTGATCCAGGTTGCCGGTGGTCTCGCCCACCTTGAGCATCTGCAACACCAGCGGCGGGAACAGGCCGGTGTGCTGGAAACTTTGCGTCAGCGTCTGGCCGGATTCGACCGCCTCGGTGATGCGTCGCAGGCCGTGGGTGATGACCTGGTTGCCGGTCAGGTCACGGCATAGGGCAAGGCAATCGAGCACGCTGATGCCGGAGGCGTAGAGCAGGGCGAAGGTGTGGGCGAAACGGGCCAGAATGACCTTGCGCAGGATATCGCCGAACAGCCACAGACGTAGCTTGATCGCGTCTGCCCGCAAGCGCCAGCCGGCATGGCGCGACCACTGCGACTTGATCAGCACGCCCAGCACCACGAGGGTGACGGGCGGTATGAACCAGAACTGGCGCAGCGCGCTTGAGAGCAGCAACAAGATGCGGGTCTGTAGCGGCATGGTCAGGCCGAAGCTCTGGATGACGGTCGCCAGTTGCGGTACCAGCCAGATCAGCAGGAACACAGTGATGGCTGTCACGATGATGGCGACGAAGGCGGGGTAGAGCAGCAGGTTGCGGGTGTGGGCGGCCAGTTCGTCTTGCCATTTCAGCGTGTCGGCCAACTGGCTGAACACTTCAGGTAAGCGCCCGCTCTCTTCTCCTGCGCGGATCAGGCTGACACAGACCGGATCGAAGATGGTCGTGTGTCGTAGCAGGGCCTGCGACAAGGGCAAGCCGTGGGTCACGCCATCGAGTACCTCCGCCACCACCCAGCGTAGCGGCCCGTCCAGGCTGTCGCGCATGCCGCTCAGGGCATCCAGCAGCGGAACGCCAGCGCGTGCCAGTTGTGCCAGAGTGAGAAAAAATGTGATGAGTTCGCCGCGTCCTACTTTCGGGTGCAGGAAGCCCAGCGGGTGGCTGTGCGCACGAATGAGGTGTAGTCCCAGGCGGTGCAGGCGCGTGTTCAACTCGTCCAGGCTGGCGGCCTCCAGACTACCCCGGCTGAGTTGGCCGTGCACGTCCATCGCTTTGTAGGCGTAGTGCGTCATCATGCCGTCCGTGCCGTGAGGTCGACCACGCGCATCACCTCTGCCAGCGAGGTGATGCCCGCCGCTACTTGCTGGCGGGCAGCCTGCGCCAACGGGCGGAAGCCGCGTTCCTGTGCCAGCCGTTTGAGGGTGCGCGGACTGGCGCGTCGGGCGATAAGCTCGTCCAGTTCATCGTCCAGTCGTAGCAGTTCCATCAGCGCCCGTCGCCCGGAGTAGCCTTGCTGCTGGCAGTGTCCGCAGCCGGTCGGACGGAAGATGACGGCATCGTGCTCGGGAGGCAGATCGAGTGATTGGCGTTCTGCCAGTCCCGGTGAGTAGGGCTGCTTGCAGTGTGGACACAGTACCCGCACCAGCCGCTGGGCCAGGATGCCGCTGAGGTTGCCGCTCAGGAGGTCTGGCAGGATGCCCAGGTCGAGCAGGCGCGGGATGGCCCCGACGGCAGAGTTCGAGTGCAGGGTGGCATACACCTGATGGCCGGTCATCGCGGCGCGCAAGGCCATCTCGGCGGTGGCCTGGTCGCGGATCTCGCCGACCAGGATGATGTCCGGGTCCTGCCGCATGATGGAGCGGATGCCGCTGGCGAAATCCAGTTTGGCGGTCTCGTTCAGCGAGGTCTGCCGTATCTGCGCGATGGGATATTCCACCGGGTCTTCCAGCGTCATGATGTTGAGCGAGGCCTGGTTGATGTGGCTGAGAATGGAGTACAGCGTGGTGGTTTTGCCGCTGCCAGTGGGGCCGGTGACCAGCACGATGCCTTCCGGCTGGGCGATGATCCGGTGCAGGGTGGCCAGCGCTTCGGCATCCAGCCCCAGTTGGTCCAGCGGTACGATGCCTCGTTGCCGATCGAGGATGCGCAGTACCAGATTTTCGCCATGCAGGGTGGGGTGCGTGGCCGCACGGAAGTCGATGGTGTGGCCGGACGTGGTGCGCGAGAAGTGGCCGTCCTGCGGCGCGCGCGTCTCGGCGATGTTCATGCCGCTCATCACCTTGAGCCGCACCAGCATGGTCGGCCAGAGGCTGCGGTGGATGTGGTGCATCTGGCGCAACACGCCGTCGAGCCGGTAGCGCACGCGCAGGAAGCCGCTTTCCGGCTCGAAGTGGATGTCGGAGGCAGCGTGTCGTACCGCCTCCACCAACATGGCATCGATCAGCTTGACCAGAGGGTGGGAGTCATCGTTGCTGCTTGTCGTCGGGGCCGCTGTGGCGGGCGACTCCGGCTCGATCCGGCGCAGCAGGTCCTCGATGGAGTGTGGTTCGCCATAATGCCGCGCGATGGCGCGCTGAAGGTCGGACGGGCTGGCGAGACGGGTGCTGATGCGGAACTTATCATCCAGATGGGCGCGCAGTTGGTCGAGTGCGACGACATCGTTCGGATCGCTCAGCGCGACCAGCAGTTGCCTGTTCCCGAGATCCGCTGCCAGTGGCAGCAGTTGGTAGCGCGCGGCCAGTTCGCGCGGGACCAAGTCTAGCGCCACTTGGTCGATGGCGATGTGATCGAGCTCGACGCTTTGCTGCCCCCACCTCTCTGCGAGTACGTTGCGCAAGGTATCTTCCGCCAGGAAGCCCAGATGCACCAGCAGATCCCCCAATGGTCGATGGTGTCTGCTCTGCTCCTGCAGGGCGAGGTACAGCTGCTCGTCGCTGATGTGGCCCAGTTCCAGCAACTGGCTGCCTATGGGTAGGGAGGGCATCGCGCTGTTCATTGGGCGAGTTGTTCCAGCCGCCGCGTGATGGCGGCGTGGTCCAGGGCGAGTCCGGACACATCCAGTTGCAGCGCACGCCGGTAGCTGGCCATCGCCGCTTGCGATTGGCCCAGATGGTCGAGGCAGACAGCCAGATCGAAGGGCAGCACGGCTGCGTCGGGGGCGTAGCGTTGGGCGAGCGCGTAGGCATCGCGCGCTTCGCTCCAGCGTGATTGTTCAGCGTACACGCGGCCCAGTGCGAAATGCAGCGCGGCACTGTCCGGATGTTGCTCCAGTGATAGCTTGAGCGAGCTTTCGGGCTCGGTTTCGTGGCTGAGCAGCGCCAATCCGGCAAGGGCGCTGGGGTCGCGCGGATCCAGCGTCAGGACGTGATTGAAATACCGTGCCGCCAGAAGCGAGTCGCCCTGGCGCAGGGCGACAGCGGCGACACCCAGCAACGCATCGTGGTTACTGGCTTCCAGTCGCAACACTGCGCGGTATTGCTCCAAGGCGGGCAGCAGCTCTCCCCGATGTAGGGATTGCCAGGCATCGGCCAGCCTGGAGTTCACCTTCGGACTATCCGTGCGGTGCTCTATGCGTATCCGGTCACCTGCCCACGCTACTGTGGGCAGCATGGCCGCAATCGACAGGATCAGGAGCGCGTGGCGGAGGTTCATGGCTTGACCGGAGTCGAGGGGCTGAGGTCCGGGCTGAAAAAATCAGTGTCGGGCAGCTCATGGCCGAAGGCCAGGTAGTCGCCGTTCAGACTGGCATTCCGCACGACCTGCGGGCGCAGGAAGATCACCAGTTCGGTCTTTTCACTGCTATCGCTCGTGTGCGTGAAGAAGCGGCCCAGCCCGGGCAGGCGAGACAATCCGGGCACGGCATCGGTCAGCTTGTTGGTTTGGTCCTGCATCAGGCCGCCCAGCACGGCGATCTGTCGGCTGTCGATCTTGAGCACCGATTCCATCTCCCGCGTCTGGGTCTGGGGAATCCTGCTGGTGATGCCCACTCTGGCCAGTTCGGGATTGGGGTCGTTGACGTAGCCGATGACGCGCGAGATCGAGGGTTTGAGGTTGAGCAGCACCGTGTCACTTTCATCGATCTGCGGTGTGACGCTCATGGTGAAGCCTATGGGCAGGGTATTCGGCGTGGTGGTGTAGGTGGTGATGGAATTGGTCTGGTTGGTCGTGGTGTCGGCCTTGACGGTGAAATAGACCAGGTTGTCCACGACGCGCAGCATCGCGGTCTGATTGTTGAGCACGCTCAGCTTCGGGCTGGACAGCACTTTCACGTTGCCGAACGACTCCAGCAGCGACACCTGTACGCCCAGGTTGCCCAGGCGCGAGGTCGGGTTCAGATAGTCGAGTATGAACAGGCTGCCGTTACCGGCGGTCGGCAGGCCAGCCCCTCCGGCCTGACGCAGTTGCAACGCGCCGCCTTGCTGTAGCAGCGACCAGTTGATGCCTTGTCGGTACTGGTCGCTCAGGCGGACTTCGACCACGGTGGCCTCGATCAACACCTGCCGCCGTGCGCTATTCATCACCCGGTCCACGAATTCCTGGACTTTTTCATGCTGTTTGCGGGTGGCGCGTACCGTGAGCAGGCCGGTTTCGGGGTTGGCGATGACGGAGGCCGCTTCGCGGAAGGTGCTGCGCCGAGTGATGGTAGTACCGCCTTCCTGCAATGAGGCGGGGTTGGGGCTGGCTTCCAGGCCAGTGGGTTTTGCGCTTCCCTTCTTGGCGGCTGGAGGCGGAGCGGCACCGGTTCCCGTGGTGCTGATCGCGCTCTTCTGTTCCACCACCGTCTCGCTGGAGCCTTCCGGCAGGATCTTGTCAGTCTCGTGCAGCAGATCCTTGATGTTCTGCGTCAGTGTCTCCCAGAAGTGGTTGTGCGAGGAGTTGCGGATGGAGATCAGGGAGTTGTTGTTCGGCAGGGTCGGAGTGCCGGTGGTGGCCGGGGCGACACTGGAACTGACTTGGGTGGCGTTGGCGATGGCAGTGTCGGCATCGCGCGACATGTTCACGTAGTCGATCTTGTAGTGGTGCAGGTAGGGCGAATCGGGCAGCACGATCAGGCTGTTGCCGTGCAGCTCGTAGCGCATGTCCACTTGCCGTGCGATGCGGTCCAGCAACTGCGGCAAGGTCTGGTCGAGCGCATTCATGGTGACGCTGCCGATGATGCCGGGATGGATGTCGAGATTGATCCTGGCGTCGCGAGCCAGAGCGAACAAGATTTCCTGCGCCGGGACTTGAGTGACCACCACGCTGTAGGTTTCCGGCTTGCGGCTGGGGCGTGGCGAGGGAAGCGGCAGTGCATCGGTGACGAGTGCCGGTATGTCACCAGTGACTGCGGTGTTCGCTGCGGGGGAGTCGCGGAGCAGGTGTCGGGCCGAGGGGGTGATGGGCGCAGTTCCGCAGCTGACCAGACAAAGCAGGCCGATAAAGATCATGTGCGGATGGGTGTGGCTCATATGCCCTCCTGAAGTTCGAGGGCAGGTTACCCTGCCTGGTGACGGGTCTCAATATGCTGAAATATCTAGACAAAATTTACTTGTGGCTAGACTGTCAGGCGTGGCTGAGGACGGACGGTCATGAGGGATATAGCCTATCGACGGGGGATGTCTAGCGCTGTCATCCGGCTGCACAAGGTCGAGCGCGGGATGCCCAGCAAACGGGCGGCGGTGCTGATGTTGCCTTGCGTTCTGGCCAGGGCGGAGGCGATGTATTGGCGAGCGTGGCGGGTCATGGCCTCATCAAGGTTTTGCATCAGAGCATGCGCTTCAGGCGGGCCGTTCGGCGCGACCTCTGCAGGTGCGCGTAAATGTGGGAGCTCGGCTTGTAACTGTTCGACGCTGACGACCTTTCCCGGATATGCGGTGAGCAGGCGTATGACCAGGCCGCGCAGCTCGCGGGTGTTGCCAGGGAACGGGTACGCTTCCCAATAGGGCAGGGCGTCGGGATCCAGCTCGAAGGTCGGCAGATCGTTCTGGGCTGCCAGTGTGTGCCGGAAGTGGTCGAGTAGCAGTACCTTGTCTTGCCCCAGTTCGCGTAACGGGGGTACGCGTATGACCAGGATGTTGAGGCGATGGAACAGGTCGGAGCGGAAACGACCGGACGCGGCCTCATGCCGCAGGTCACGGTTGCTGGCGGCCAGAATGCGGGCATGGCTATGGCGCAAGGCAGTCTCGCCGATGCGGCGGAATTCGCCGTTCTCCAGCACACGCAACAGCTTGGCTTGCAGCTCGAATGGGAGCTCGGCGATCTCATCCAGAAACAAGGTGCCGTTGTCGGCCTGTTCGAACAAGCCGCGACAATCGCGATGTGCGCCGGTGAATGCGTTGCGGGTATGGCCGAACAGCGAGGCTTCGAGCAAGGGCGGGGGAATGGCGGCGCAATTCACCGGGAAGAACGAGTCGCTATCGTGCCGCGCGAGATGCAGTGCGGTAGCGACCAACTCCTTGCCGCTGCCGGTCTCGCCCTCGATCAGCACTGTATGCTGGCTGTGGGCGTAGCGCCTGATCTGCTGGCGCAGCAACTGGATAGGTGGGCTCAGACCGATGATGCCGAATTCGGCGCGGCTTGCGGCGGCGTGCGGCGGGAGAACGAGGGTGGGCTGGGTCATGGCATGGTTCGCACTACGGTTGGGACGCAGAATAGGTTGCGGAATCAATGGATTCAATATGCCGCAGGAGCTAGCCATCCATCTCTTATGTCGCGCAGGGGCTAGGCCTTGTGGGCCGCGACCGCGAGATGCGTGCTTGTGGTGTATCGTTGCGGTAGTTTAGAATTGCCGCCCCGCCACCTACAGGTATCGTTACGTGTCCTTACAACCGCTGGTTGAGATCCGCGACCTCAATTTCGCTTACGATAATCGTGCCATTCTGAAGGGTATCAATATGTCCTTCCCCAAGGGCAAGCTGATCGCCATCATGGGCTTGAGTGGCTGTGGCAAGACGACCTTGCTGCGTCATATCGGTGGTGTACTCAAACCGACCAGGGGTTATGTCAAGGTGGATGGCAAGGTCATCCACGAGCTGGATCAGGAAGGGCTGTATGCGATGCGTCGCAAGATGGGGATGCTGTTCCAGTTCGGTGCCTTGTTCACGGATATGTCGGTGTTCGATAACGTCGCTTTCCAGATGCGCGAGCACACCGACCTGCCGGAAGACATCATTCACGACCTGGTGTTGATGAAACTGCACGCAGTGGGTTTGCGCGGTACGCACAATCTGATGCCGGCTGAGCTTTCCGGCGGCATGGCCAGGCGTGTGGCGCTGGCGCGCACCGTGGCGCTGGATCCCATGCTCATCATGTACGACGAGCCGTTTGCCGGGCTGGATCCGATCTCGCTGTCGGTGGTCGGGAACCTGATCCGCCAACTGAACGATGCCTTGGGCGCGACCTCCATCGTGGTCACCCACGATATCCAGGAGTCGCTGAAGATCGTCGATTATGTCTATTTCATCTCCGATGGGGCGATCATCGCCGAGGGTACGGCGGACGAGATACGTGCTTCGGAGGTGCCATTTGTGCGCCAGTTCGTGCATGGCGAGATCGATGGGCCGATCCCGTTCCATTACCCCGGCGGGAACTACTCACAAGATCTGCGGCTGCGAGCCTGATTATGTCTATCGTCAATAGTTTGCGCACCATCGGTCACCGCACGGTCAATGCGGTATGGCGTATCGGCTTTGCCGCGCGCTTCTTCGCGATGACCCTGTTCTACTCCGGAGCCAGCTTTCGCCGGTTCCGCTTGACCATCAAGGAGATGTTCTTCTCAGGCGTGATGTCGCTCATCATCATCCTGGTGGCGGGCATGTTCGTCGGCATGGTGCTCGGCTTGCAGGGCTATGAGACGCTGAAGCGCTATGGCTCGGAATCGGCGCTGGGTTCACTGGTCGCGCTGTCGCTGGTGCGCGAACTGGGGCCGGTGCTGGCGGCGCTGTTGTTCGCCAGCCGCGCCGGTTCGGCGATGACCGCCGAGATCGGCCTGATGAAAGCCACCGAACAGATCGCGGCGATGGAACTGATGGCGGTGAATCCGATCGCACGGGTGGTCGCGCCGCGCTTCTGGGCCGGTGTGTTCTCCATGCCCTTGCTGGCGGCGCTGTTCTCGGCCATGGGTGTACTGGGCGGCTATGTGGTCGGCGTGGTGCTGATCGGCGTGGACGAGGGGTCGTTCTGGTCGCAGATGCAGGGCGCGGTGGATTTTCGCCACGATGTGATGAACGGTGTCATCAAGAGCTTTGTGTTCGGCCTGGCGGTGACGGCGATCTCGCTGTTCGAGGGCTATGACGCGCCGCCCACGGCAGAGGGTGTCTCCGGCGCAACGACCCGCACCGTGGTCGAATCCTCGCTGGCGATCCTGATTCTGGATTTTATTTTGACCGCATTAATGTTTGGGAGTAATTGAGATGGAGCGCACTACGTTGGATTTGTGGGTCGGTGCATTCGTGGTGGCCGGTGTCGGTGCACTGGTGGTGTTGGCGCTGAAGGTGGGGAACCTGAGCACCTATAACGTGTCCGAGTCCTACCAGTTGCAGGCCTACTTCACCAACATCGGGGGATTGAAGCCCAAAGCCTCGATCAAGAGTGCAGGCGTGCTGATTGGTCGGGTGACGGACATCCGGCTGGATCCCCAGCATGAGTATCAAGCGAAAGTGACGATGAGCCTGGACAAGCGCTACCAGTTTCCCAAGGACACGGTCCCCAAGATCCTGACAGCGGGTCTGCTCGGCGAACAGTACATCGGCTTTGAGCCGGGCGAGGATGAAAAGATGCTCGTCAACGGCGATGAAGTGCGCAAGACTCAATCCGCCGTGGTGCTGGAGGACCTGATCGGCAGGTTCCTGTACAGCAAGGCAAGCAGCAATTCTGATTAAGGAAGCAAGATGAAAAAATTGATGGCAATGGTGTTGGGGCTCTGGCTGGCGGGTGCCGCTGCCTGGGCGCAGGCCGAGGAGTTCAAGGCGCCGGATGCGTTGATTCGGGATGTGGTCAATGAGGTGCTGGAGGCGATCAGCAAGGATCAGGCTCTACACAATGGCGACAAGCAAAAGGTCCAGGCGCTGGTCGAGACCAAGATCCTGCCCCAGTTCGATTTCACCCGCTTGACCCAGAAAACGATAGGCGGCAAAAGCTGGCGCGCGGCTACGCCGGAACAGCGTACCTCGCTGACCAGCGAGTACCGCAGCTTCCTGGTGCGTTTCTACACCAAGGCGTTCACCTCCTATCAGGATCAAAAGGTCGAGATCAAGCCGCTCAAGCAAGCGCCCGTGGATGATGAGGTCACTGTCCGGAGCCTGATCTCCAAGCCGGGAGCCCAGCCGGTGATGGTGGATTACGATCTGTACAAAACTGCCTCCGGCTGGAAAGTGTATGACGTTTCCATTCAGGAGATCAGCTTGGTGGCGACCTACAAGAAACAGTTCGCCGAGAAGATCGAGCAGTCCGGCATCGATGGCCTGATCCAGTGGCTGAAGGACAACAACCAGGCGGCCAGCAAAAAGGCGGGTGCCAAGTGATACATCAGGCCGGAAATCGGCTCGCTGTCTCGGGTGAGCTGACGATGGTGACCGTGGCGCACCTGCATGATCTGGTCGAGCCGGCCGATCCTGGCTCGCCTGTGGTGGTCGATCTGGCTGAAGTCGAGGTTGTGGACTCTGCTGCGGTCGGCTTGTTGCTGGCTTGGTTGCGGCAGGCACAGGCGCGAGGCATCGAATTGCGCTACAGCAACCTTCCCCCGAACTTGATCAGTCTGGCACGCATGTACGGCGTGGACGGATTGCTGGCGGTTTGATCGTGGTCACCCCGGAAAGTATCCAGCAGGGCATCGCCGCCGGCATGGTGACCGAGCATTTGACCGTGGTCGGTGACGGCGCGCATTTCGAGGCAGTGGTGGTGAGTGCAGAGTTTCTCGGCAAAAGTCGGGTGCAGCGCCACCAGCGCGTCTATCAGACCTTGGGCGACCGGATGCGCGAAGAGATCCACGCCCTGTCCATCAAAACATTTACTCCACAGGAATGGGAATCGGCAGCCGGTCGTTAGTGCTCGTCTGGGCGGTGCTCACGGAACCACGGACGACTCCTGTCATCAACTGAATCTATGCAAAAACTAGCCATCATCGGTGGTACGCCACTGCGCGGGACTGTCCGCATCTCCGGTGCCAAGAACGCGGCCCTGCCCATTCTGTGCGCCGGTCTGCTCACCGCCGACGACCTGCATTTGACCAATCTGCCCGATCTGCATGATGTCGCCACCATGCGCCGCTTGCTGGAGCAGATGGGGATCAAGGCTACGCCGGGTGCGGGCGAGATCACTCTGAACGGCGCAGCGGTGGACAAGCTGGAAGCGCCTTACGACATGGTGAAGACCATGCGCGCGGCGATTCTGGTACTGGGCCCGCTGGTCGCCCGCTTCGGCGAGGCGCGCGTCTCCTTGCCCGGCGGCTGCGCCATCGGCTCGCGTCCGGTCGATCTGCACATCAAGGGTTTGCAGGCGATGGGGGCCGAGATCCACATCGAGCACGGCTACATCCACGCCACCGCGAAAAAGCTCAAGGGCGCGCGCATCTTCTTCGATATCGTCAGCGTCACCGGTACCGAGAACCTGATGATGGCCGCCGCGCTGGCCGACGGCGTGACCGTGCTGGAAAACGCCGCGCGTGAGCCTGAAGTGATCGACCTCGCGGATTGTCTGCGTGCCATGGGCGCGAAGATCACGGGCGACGGCAGCGACACCATCACCATCACCGGCGTCGCATCGCTGCACGGCGCGAGCCACCGCATCCTGCCCGACCGTATCGAGAGCGGCACCTTTTTGGTCGCGGCGGCGGCCACGGGCGGCGATGTCACCTTGTGCGACACCCGCGCCGACTTGCTGGAGACTGTGCTGGAAAAGCTCAGCGAGGCGGGCGCGCAGATCGATGTCGGCACCGACACCATCCGTCTGCGCATGACGGCTCGCCCCAAGGCGGTGAACGTGCGTACCGCACCGCATCCGGCTTTTCCCACCGACATGCAGGCGCAGTTCATGGCGCTCAACTGCATCGCGGAGGGCAGCGCCATGGTGGTGGAGACCATCTTCGAGAATCGTTTCATGCACGTGCAGGAGTTGCGCCGCCTCGGCGCGCGCATCGATGTCGAAGGCAATACTGCCGTGGTGCACGGGGTGACCAGGCTGGAAGGTGCCGACGTGATGGCCACCGACCTGCGAGCCTCGGCTTCACTAGTGATCGCCGCACTGTTGGCGCAAGGCGAGACCGTGATCGACCGCATCTATCACCTGGATCGCGGTTACGAGCACATCGAAGCCAAGTTGTCGCAACTGGGTGCTAACATTCGCCGCCTGAAATAATCGGAAGCATAGATATGATCACCATCGCCCTGTCCAAAGGCCGCATCTTTGAAGAGACATTGCCATTGTTGGCGGCGGCAGGCATCACGCCGCTGGAAGACCCCGAGTCTTCGCGCAAGCTCATCCTGCCGACCGATCGTGACGATGTGCGCCTGATCATCGTGCGCGCATCCGACGTACCGACCTATGTGCAATACGGTGCGGCAGACATCGGCGTGGCGGGCAAGGATGTACTGAACGAGCATGGCGGAGAGGGGCTGTACCAGCCGCTGGACCTGAACATCGCCAAGTGTCGCTTGATGGTGGCGGTGCGCAACGGTTTCGATTACGCATCTGCCGTGAAGCAAGGCGCGCGCCTGCGCGTGGCGACCAAGTATGTGAACGCGGCGCGCGAACACTTCGCCAGCAAGGGGGTTCACGTCGATTTGATCAAGCTGTATGGCTCGATGGAGTTGGCGCCGCTGGTCGGCCTGTCCGACGCTATCGTGGATCTGGTCAGCAGCGGTGGCACGCTGAAGGCCAACGATCTCAAGGCGGTCGAACACATCGTCGACATCTCGTCGCGACTGGTGGTCAACCAGGCCTCGCTGAAACTGAAACGTGGCACGCTCCAGCCGATGCTGGATGCGTTCGCTCTGGCTGTGAACAAGTAAAAGGTGTGCCGATGAATATCACTCGTCTTTCCACTCGTGATTCCGATTTTGAAGCCCGGCTGAGCAAGTTGCTCGCCTTCGAGGAGACTGCCGACGAGAAGCTGGAGGCCACCGTGGCCGCCATCCTCGCCGATGTGAAAAAGCGCGGTGATGAAGCCGTGTTGGACTACACGCGCAAGTTCGACCGTTTGCCCCTGTTGGATGCGGCGGCGATGGAATTGCCCCAGGCGGAGTTGCGTGCGGCTTTCGAGGGCTTGCCTGCCGCCCAACGCGCTGCGCTGGAGGCTGCCGCCCAGCGCGTCACGTCGTATCACCAGAAGCAGGTGCAGGCATCGTGGACCTATCTGGACGATGATGGCACCATGCTCGGCCAGCAAGTCACGCCGCTGGATCGCGTCGGCCTGTATGTGCCGGGCGGCAAGGCGGCTTATCCGTCTTCCGTGCTGATGAATGCGCTGCCTGCGAAAGTGGCGGGGGTGGCCGAACTCATCATGGTGGTGCCCACGCCGGATGGCATGAAGAATCAGTTGGTGTTGGCAGCGGCTCACCTGTGCGGGGTGGATCGCGTGTTCACCATCGGCGGGGCGCAGGCCGTGGCGGCGCTGGCCTATGGCACGGCGAGCATCCCCAAGGTGGACAAGATCGTCGGTCCTGGCAACGCCTACGTCGCCTCGGCTAAACGGCGCGTGTTCGGTGCCTGCGGCATCGACATGATCGCCGGGCCTTCCGAGATACTGGTGATCTGCGACGGCCAGACCGATCCGGACTGGGTGGCGATGGACCTGTTCTCGCAGGCCGAACACGACGAGTTGGCGCAGGCCATCCTGCTGTCGCCGGATGCGGCGTTCATCGAGGCGGTCGCCGCCAGTGCCGACAAGCTGCTGGAGCAGATGCCGCGCAAGGAGATCATCAAGACAGCGCTGGAGAATCGCGGTGCGCTGGTCCATGTCGCCGACCTGGACGAGGCCTGCATTATCAGCAACCGTATCGCGCCGGAGCACTTGGAGCTGTCCGTGGCCGACCCGCAAGCCATGTTGCCCAGGCTGAAACATGCCGGGGCGATCTTCATGGGGCGCTATACCTCGGAATCGCTCGGTGACTATTGCGCCGGGCCTAACCACGTGCTGCCGACCTCCGGTACGGCACGCTTCTCCTCGCCGCTCGGCGTGTACGACTTCCAGAAGCGCAGCAGTCTGATCCAGGTGTCTGCGCAAGGCGCGCAGACGCTGGGCGCGGTCGCTGCAGAGCTGGCGTTTGGCGAGGGTTTGCAGGCCCATGCCCAGTCGGCCCTGTTCAGAAAAAATGCGTAATTAGTGTTTGACAGGGGGCGGGGGTTTCAGGATAATCCCGCCCTCTTCACGGAGGGGTGGCCGAGTGGTTAAAGGCAGCAGACTGTAAATCTGCCCTCTTATGAGTACGATGGTTCGAATCCGTCCCCCTCCACCAGAATTTAAGTTGTACGAGCAGGTGTTGAGTCGCCTGAAGTTGAAAGCAGGATACGCGGGTGTAGCTCAATGGTAGAGCAGAAGCCTTCCAAGCTTACGACGAGGGTTCGATTCCCTTCACCCGCTCCAGAGTTTCGCCCATGTGGCTCAGTGGTAGAGCACTCCCTTGGTAAGGGAGAGGTCGCGAGTCCGATTCTCGCCATGGGCACCAGTTTTTAGGTAGTGGTTCTTTCGTTAATTCGGTTGTTGATGAGGAAAAATCATGGCAAAGAGCAAATTTGAGCGCACCAAGCCGCACGTGAACGTGGGCACGATTGGTCACGTTGACCACGGCAAGACCACCCTGACAGCGGCGATCACGACCGTGTTGTCGAAGAAGTTTGGCGGCGAAGCCAAGGCGTATGACCAGATTGACGCAGCGCCGGAAGAGAAGGCACGCGGCATCACCATCAACACCGCCCACGTCGAATACGAAACCGCTGCGCGTCACTACGCGCACGTGGACTGCCCTGGCCACGCCGACTATGTGAAGAACATGATCACCGGCGCAGCCCAGATGGACGGCGCGATTCTGGTGTGTTCCGCTGCTGACGGCCCCATGCCACAGACCCGCGAGCACATCCTGCTGGCCCGCCAAGTGGGCGTTCCTTACATCATCGTGTTCCTGAACAAGTGCGACATGGTCGATG
Source organism: Ferriphaselus sp. R-1 (assembly GCF_000746095.1). Taxonomy (GTDB): domain Bacteria; phylum Pseudomonadota; class Gammaproteobacteria; order Burkholderiales; family Gallionellaceae; genus Ferriphaselus. The sequence goes on from NZ_JQKP01000001.1 coordinate 247,918, forward strand.
ACGAAGAACTGCTGGAACTGGTCGAGATGGAAGTTCGCGAACTCCTGTCCAAGTACGACTTCCCTGGCGACGACATCCCCATCGTCAAGGGCTCCGCCCTGAAGGCCGTGGAAGGCGACACCGGCGACCTGGGTGAAGGCGCCATCATGCGCCTGGCCGACGCGCTGGACAGCTACATCCCGACTCCGGAGCGTGCCATTGACGGCGCCTTCCTGATGCCCGTGGAAGACGTGTTCTCCATCTCCGGTCGCGGCACCGTGGTGACGGGTCGTATCGAGCGCGGCATCATCAAGGTCGGCGAAGAAATCGAAATCGTCGGCATCAAGGCCACTGCCAAGACCACCTGTACCGGCGTGGAAATGTTCCGCAAGCTGCTGGACCAAGGTCAAGCGGGTGACAACGTCGGCGTGCTGCTGCGCGGCACCAAGCGTGAAGACGTCGAGCGCGGCCAAGTGCTGTGCAAGCCGGGCTCCATCAAGCCGCACACCAAGTTCACTGCCGAGATCTACGTGCTGGGCAAGGACGAAGGCGGTCGTCACACCCCGTTCTTCCAAGGCTACCGTCCGCAGTTCTACTTCCGCACCACCGACGTGACCGGTGCGATCGAACTGCCGGCAGGCACCGAAATGGTGATGCCGGGCGACAACGTCTCGATCACCGTGGGCCTGATCGCCCCGATCGCGATGGAAGAAGGTCTGCGTTTCGCCATCCGTGAAGGCGGTCGTACCGTCGGCGCAGGTGTGGTAGCCAAGATTATCGAGTAACAAGCACTTGATTAATCGGCGCGGCAGTGTATACTGCCGCGCTTTCGTTCTTTAACGTAGCGGTTCGCCGCTCATTGCAAGAGAAAATTATGGCAAGTCAGAAAATTCGCATCCGCCTGAAGGCGTTTGACTATCGTTTGATCGACCAGTCTGCTTTGCAGATCGTTGATACAGCCAAGCGCACTGGTGCCGTGGTCAAGGGCCCGGTTCCGCTGCCTACCCGTATTGAGCGTTTCGACGTGCTGCGTTCTCCGCACGTGAACAAGACCTCTCGCGATCAGTTCGAGATTCGCACCCATCTGCGTTTGATGGACATCGTCGATCCTACAGACAAGACTGTGGATGCGTTGATGAAGCTGGATCTGCCTGCTGGCGTGGATGTGGAAATCAAGTTGCAGTAATTGTAGTTTGTAGCACTGGATCGGCTGGCCAATTGTAGTCAGCCCCTTACTAAATAAGGAAATAATATGAGCTTAGGACTTGTCGGTCGCAAGATTGGCATGACCCGCGTGTTCACTGAAGACGGTTCCTCGTTGCCGGTGACTGTGCTGGACGTGTCTAACAATCGCGTTACCCAGATCAAATCCGCAGAAACTGACGGCTACACTGCCGTTCAGGTTGCTTATGGCGAGCGCCGCCCTGGTCGTGTGACCAAGGCTGCTGCGGGTCATTTCGCAAAGGCGGGCGTTGAGGCGGGTAGCGTACTCAAAGAATTCACCGTTGATGCTGATCAGTTGGCTGGCTTCCAGGTCGGCTCCGCTATCAGTGTCGATTTGTTCCAGGTTGGCCAAAAGGTCGATGTGACGGGTGTGACCATTGGTAAGGGCTATGCCGGTACCATCAAGCGTCACCACTTCAAATCGGGTCGCGCAACTCACGGTAACTCCAAGTCGCACAATGTACCGGGCTCTATCGGTATGGCGCAGGATCCGGGTCGCGTGTTTCCGGGTAAGCGCATGACCGGTCATCTGGGTGATGTGCAGCGCACCGTCCAGAATCTTGAGATCGTCCGTATTGATGCCGAGCGTCAGTTGCTGTTGGTTCTGGGTGCAGTGCCCGGTGCCAAGGGTGGTGATGTGATCGTGCGTCCGGCAGTGAAGGCAGGTGCATGATGGAACTGAAGGTCATTAACGAAAACGGTCAGGCTGCGGCAAGCATGAATGCTTCCGACGAGCTGTTCGGTCGTGAATATAACGAAGCGCTGGTTCACCAAGTGGTGACCGCGTATCAGGCGAATGCCCGTGCTGCGAACAGCAAGCAAAAGGGTCGCAGCGAGATCGCTAAGTCCACACGCAAGCCGTTCGCCCAGAAGGGTACTGGTCGTGCGCGTGCCGGTATGGCATCCAGCCCGCTGTGGCGTGGTGGTGGCAAGATTTTCCCGAACACCGGCGAAGAGAACTACACCCACAAGGTCAACCGTAAGATGTATCGCGCCGGTCTGGCTTCCATCTATTCGCGTCTGGTCGCTGAAGGTCGTCTGACCGTGGTCGACAGCTTGAATGTGGACGCACCCAAGACCAAGCTGCTGGCCGACAAGGTCAAGGCGATGGGTCTGGATCGCGTGCTGATCATCACTGACAATCTGGATGAGAACCTGTTCTTGTCTTCCCGCAATCTGCCTAACGTGCTGGTGCTGGAGCCGCATCAAGCTGACCCGGTCAGCCTGGTCCGTTTCCCTAGCGTGTTGGTGACTCGCGCTGCGGTAGCGAAAATTGAGGAGATGCTGGCATGAGCGCACAAAAGTTCAGTGAAGAGCGTCTGATGAAGGTGCTGCTGGCACCGCAGATCTCGGAAAAGGCGACGTTCGTTGCCGAGAAGAATGAGCAGGTGATCTTCCGCGTCGCGACCGATGCTACCAAGCCTGAAGTCAAGGCTGCTGTTGAGATGATGTTCAAGGTGGCTGTCGAGAGCGTGCAGATCAGCAATGTGAAAGGCAAGCAAAAGCGCTTTGGCCGTTTCATGGGTCGCCGCAATGACTGGAAGAAGGCCTATGTTTGCCTGGCTCCGGGTCAGGAGATCAATTTCGCCGTAGGTGAGCAAGGATAATTATCATGGCACTCATCAAACTAAAACCAACTACTCCTGGTCAGCGTGCAGTCGTGCGCGTGGTCACCCCTGGCTTGCACAAGGGTCGCCCCGTGGCTGCGCTGGTCGAGAAGAAGACCAAGACTGCCGGTCGTAACCATAATGGCCACATCACTACCCGTCATATGGGTGGTGGGCACAAGCAGCACTATCGTCTGGTGGACTTCCGTCGCAACAAGGACGGTGTGCCAGCGACTGTCGAACGTATCGAATACGATCCGAACCGCAGCGCCCACTTGGCTTTGCTGTGCTACGCCGACGGCGAGCGCACTTACATCATCGCCCCTAAGGGTGTGGCTGTGGGCGCGACGCTGATGAATGGCTCGGAAGCACCGATCAAGGCGGGTAACTGCCTGCCGCTGCGCAACATCCCGGTCGGCTCTACCATCCACTGCATCGAGATGCTGGCTGGCAAGGGTGCCCAGTTGGCGCGCTCTGCCGGTACTTCCGTCCAGTTGCTGGCGCGTGAAGGTGCCTACGCTCAGCTGCGTCTGCGCTCTGGCGAGATCCGCAAGGTGCACGTGGATTGCCGCGCAACTCTGGGTGAAGTCGGCAACGGCGAGCACTCTCTGCGCTCCATCGGCAAGGCTGGCGCGATGCGCTGGCGCGGTGTTCGCCCGACCGTTCGCGGTGTGGTGATGAACCCGGTCGATCACCCGCACGGTGGTGGTGAAGGCAAGACCGCAGCTGGTCGCCATCCGGTCAGCCCATGGGGTACACCGGCCAAGGGCTTCCGTACCCGCAACAACAAGCGTACCGACACTATGATCGTGCGCCGTCGCTTTCAGAAATAAGGGGTAGATAAACATGGCACGTTCCATCAAAAAAGGCCCGTTTGTTGACGCTCACCTGTTGAAGAAAGTCGAAACGGTGCGTGCAACCAATGACAAGCGCCCGGTCAAGACCTGGTCGCGTCGTTCCACAGTGTTGCCTGATTTCGTCGGCCTGACCATCGCCATCCACAATGGCAAGCAGCATATCCCGGTGTACATCTCCGAGAACATGGTGGGTCACAAGCTGGGTGAGTTTTCGCTGACACGTACCTTCAAGGGTCACGCGGCGGACAAGAAGGCGAAGAGATAAGGAGACATGATGAACACAACAGCACACGTGAAAGGTGTTCGCCTGTCGGCGCAGAAAGGGCGTCTGGTCGCTGACCAGATCCGTGGTCTGCCGGTCGGTCAAGCACTGAACATCCTGACTTTCAGCCCGAAGAAAGGCGCCGTCATCATCAAGAAGGCGCTGGAATCCGCAATCGCCAATGCCGAGCACAATGACGGTGCCGACATCGACGAGTTGAAGGTTGCGACCATTTATGTGGACAAGGCAGCTTCCCTGAAGCGTATGTCGCCCCGCGCCAAAGGCCGTGGCAACCGCATTGAGAAGCAGACCTGCCACATCACGATCACCGTCGGGAACTGAGGATAGATTATGGGACAGAAAATTCATCCAACCGGTTTCCGGTTGAGCGTGCGCAAGGACTGGTCGTCCAAGTGGTTTGCCAACAGCAAGCACTTCGCCGAGCAGCTGCACAAGGACATCGAGGTTCGTGACTTCCTGAAGAAGAAGCTGGCCAATGCCGGTATCTCCAAGGTGGTGATCGAGCGTCCGGCCAAGAACGCCAAGGTCACCATCTACACGGCACGTCCGGGTGTGGTGATCGGCAAGAAGGGTGAGGACATCGGTGCACTGCGCGCTGAGCTTAAGAAGCGTATGGGTCTGCCAGATGTGGCCCTGAACATCGAAGAAGTGCGCAAGCCTGAAGTCGATGCGCAGTTGATCGCTGACAGCATCACCTCGCAACTGGAAAAGCGCATCATGTTCCGCCGTGCCATGAAGCGTGCGATGCAGAACGCCATGCGTCTGGGGGCCCAGGGCATCAAGATCATGAGCTCGGGTCGTCTGAACGGTATCGAAATCGCGCGTACCGAGTGGTATCGCGAAGGCCGTGTGCCACTGCACACTCTGCGCGCCAACATCGACTACGGTACCTCCGAAGCCAAGACCACCTACGGCATCATCGGTGTCAAGGTCTGGGTATTCAAGGGCGAGCACACTGGCCTGGAAGAAGTGGCTGCACCTGCCGCTGAGCCGGAAAAGAAAGTAAGAAAGTCGGGAGCTAAACATGCTACAGCCAGCTAGAAGGAAATACCGCAAGGAGCAGAAAGGCCGTAACACCGGTCTGGCGACTCGCGGCAACAAGGTTAGTTTCGGTGAGTTTGGCCTCAAGGCCATGGGTCGTGGTCGTCTGACTGCGCGCCAGATCGAGGCTGCACGTCGTGCCATGACTCGTCACATCAAACGTGGCGGTCGTATCTGGATCCGTGTGTTCCCCGACAAGCCGATCTCCAAGAAGCCGGCGGAAGTTCGTATGGGTAACGGTAAGGGCAATCCGGAGTATTACGTCGCCGAGATTCAGCCGGGCAAGATGCTGTACGAAATGGACGGTGTTGCAGAAGAGTTGGCACGCGAGGCATTCCGCCTGGCATCCGCCAAGTTGCCGATCGCGACTACGTTCGTGGTCAGACAAGTAGGGGCTTAACATGAAGGCAAGTGAACTGAGAGCAAAGTCCGCTGAAGAGTTGAATCAGGAAGTTATCTCCCTGACCAAGGCTCAATTCGGATTGCGTATGCAGAAGGCCACCCAGCAACTGAGCAACACCAGCCAGATGCGTAAGGTGCGCCGCGACATCGCTCGTGCGAAAACCGTTTTGACTGAGAAGGGTGCTAAGTAATGTCTACGACGAATCTGAAGCGTACTCTGACCGGCACTGTGACTAGCGACAAGATGGACAAGACCGTGACCGTTCTGATCGAACGCAAGGTCAAGCATCCGTTGCTGGGCAAGATCATCCGCGTATCCAAGAAATACCACGCTCATGACGAGAACAACGAGTTCCGTCAGGGTGATGTCGTGGTGATCGAAGAATGCCGTCCTATGGCCAAGACCAAGGCATGGCGCGTGGCAAAGCTGGTCGAAAAAGCAGAAGCTGCATAATGTTTTAAATTCAGCTTGCGCTACGGCGCAAGTTTGAATAGAATGCGCGGCTTCGTAAATCGCCGCTCTGTAGCGGCGACCTAACCCGAACGGGTTCCAAAACTAGCCGCTCCTGAGCGGACAAAGTTGGAGATTGATAATGATACAAATGCAGTCAGTTTTGGATGTGGCCGACAATACCGGTGCGCGTTCCGTCATGTGCATCAAGGTGCTGGGCGGTTCCAAGCGTCGCTATGCCGCCATTGGTGATGTGATCAAGGTCAGCATTCGCGATGCCGCTCCGCGCGGTCGCGTCAAGAAGGGTGATGTCTACAATGCCGTGGTGGTGCGTACTGCCAAGGGCGTTCGTCGTTCCGATGGCTCGCTGGTCAAGTTCGATGGCAATGCTGCGGTGTTGCTGAATAACAAGCTGGAGCCGATCGGCACCCGCATCTTCGGGCCAGTTACGCGTGAGTTGCGTACTGAGAAGTTCATGAAGATCGTGTCGTTGGCGCCGGAAGTGCTGTAACCGCCGCAATTGCAAGGATAAATCATGCAAAAGATTAAAAAGAACGACGATGTGATCGTCATCGCTGGCAAAGACAAAGGCAATCGCGGCAGTGTGCTGCGCGTGCTGGGCGACAAGCTGGTGGTGTCCGGGATCAACAAGGTCAAGAAGCACCAGAAGCCGAATCCGGTCAAGGGTGTCTCTGGCGGTATCGTTGAAATGGAAAAGCCGATTCACATCTCCAATGTGGCGATTTATAACGCTGCTGCGAAGAAGGGTGATCGTGTGGGTATCAAGGTCCTGGAAGACGGTCGCAAAGTGCGCGTGTTCAAGTCCAGTGGCGAACAGATTGACGCTTAAGGGGTGATGGAACATGGCACGTTTGTATGATGTTTACAAAGACTCCGTAGCGCCAGAGCTGATGAAGAAGTTCGGCTACAAGTCGGTGATGGAAGTTCCTCGTATCGAAAAGATCACCCTGAATATGGGTGTGGGCGAGGCAGTTGCGGATAAGAAGGTGATGGAGCACGCTGTGGGTGACATGCAGAAGATCGCAGGTCAGAAGCCGGTCGTGACCAATGCCAAGAAGTCCATCGCTGGCTTCAAGATTCGTGAAGGTTATCCCGTCGGCTGCAAGGTGACCCTGCGCAAGGAGCGCATGTATGAATTCCTGGATCGTCTGGTGACCGTGGCTATCCCGCGTATCCGTGACTTCCGTGGTATCTCGGGCAAGTCTTTTGATGGCCGTGGCAATTACAACATGGGTGTCAAGGAACAGATCATTTTCCCTGAGATCGAGTACGACAAGATCGATGCTTTGCGTGGTATGAATATCACCATCACCACCACGGCCAAGACTGACGATGAGGCGCGTGCCCTGTTGGCTGCGTTCAAATTCCCTTTCAAGAACTGAGGACGAGATGGCTAAGTTATCCGTTATTAATCGCGAGCAGAAGCGTCGCGAAACCGTCAAGAAGTTTGCCGCCAAGCGTGCAGCCTTGTTGGCGATCATCGACGATGTGAAGGCGAGTGATGAGGAGCGTGCAGCAGCGCGCCTGAAGTTCCAGGCGTTGCCGCGTGATGCAAGCCCGGTTCGCTTGCGTAATCGTTGCGCGCTGACGGGTCGTCCCCGTGGCACGTTCAGAAAGTTTGGTCTGGGTCGCATCAAGGTGCGTGAGTACGCGATGCGTGGCGAAATCCCCGGTGTCGTCAAGGCAAGCTGGTAAGCAGGTAGGAGTAAGTTATGAGCATGAGTGATCCGATCTCCGATATGCTGACGCGCATCCGGAATGCGCAAATGGCGGAAAAGGCTGTAGTCAAGATGCCTTCCTCCAAGTTGAAGTCAGCTATTGCACAGGTGTTGAAGGACGAAGGTTACATTGATGATTTCAGTGTCTCCGCGTCCGAAGGTGGTAAGTCTGCGATGGAAATCGCCCTGAAGTACTACGCTGGTCGTCCGGTTATCGAGACTATCCAGCGCGTGAGCCGTCCAGGCCTGCGCATCTACAAGGGCAGCAACGACATTCCCAAGGTGATGAATGGTCTGGGTATCGCCATCGTTTCTACCTCCAAGGGTTTGATGACTGATCGCAAAGCGCGCGCCAATGGTATCGGCGGCGAAGTGCTGTGCATCGTCGCGTAAGGGGTAGGGCATGTCTAGAGTAGCCAAGAATCCAGTTATCGTTCCAGCCGGTGTTGAAGTTTCCATCAGCGCAGAACAAATCGTTATCAAGGGCCCGCAAGGTTCGTTGACTCAAGCGCTGAATGGCGATGTGTCCGTCGTGCGTGAAGGTGATGCCTTGTTGAGCAAGGCAACCAGCGAGTCGCGTCAGGCCAATGCCATGTCCGGTACCATCCGTGCATTGCTCGCCAATATGGTGACTGGTGTCACCAAGGGCTTCGAGCGCAAGCTGACGCTGGTTGGCGTGGGTTATCGTGCCCAGGCCGCAGGCGACACGCTGAACCTCACCCTCGGTTTCTCCCATCCGGTGGCTTACAAGATGCCGGCAGGTGTGAAGGTGGCGACACCGACACAGACCGAAGTCGTGCTGACCGGTGCTGACAAGCAGCAAGTGGGTCAAGTGGCCGCAGAGATTCGCGCTTTCCGTTCTCCTGAGCCTTACAAGGGCAAGGGCGTGCGCTATAGCGACGAAGTGGTCACCCTGAAAGAAACCAAGAAGAAATAATCGAGGCGGATATGTCTAAAAAGATTGAAGCACGTCAGCGCCGGTCACGTAAAACCCGTGCCAGAATCGCTGAACAAAAGGCTGTGCGTCTGGCGATCCATCGCACCAATCAGCACATTTATGCACAAGTGATCTCCGCTTGTGGCGGCAAGATTCTGGCTTCGGCTTCCACTATCGAGGCAGATGTCCGTAAGGATCTGGCTAACGGTGGTAACGCCGCAGCTGCAGCCGTCGTGGGTAAGCTCATCGCCGAGAAGGCCAAAGCTGCCGGAGTATCCCAGGTTGCATTCGACCGTTCCGGTTTTAAATACCATGGCCGTGTCAAGGCGCTGGCAGATGCCGCGCGTGAAAACGGTCTGCAGTTCTAAGTCGAGGTAGATGATGGCTAAAGCGCAAGGTAGGGCACAGCAGGAAGAGCGTAGCGACGATTTCATCGAAAAGATGATCCATGTGAACCGCGTGACCAAAGTGGTCAAGGGTGGTCGTATCATGGGTTTCGCCGCGCTGACCGTGGTCGGTGATGCTGATGGACGTATCGGCATGGGCAAGGGCAAGTCCAAGGAAGTGCCTGTGGCTGTGCAGAAGGCGATGGACGAGTCCCGCCGCAAGATGGTTAAGGTCAATCTGAAGAACGGCACGCTGCATCATGCAGTGATTGGTCGTCATGGTGCTGCCAAGGTGTTCATGATGCCCGCATCGGAAGGTACCGGCATTATCGCTGGTGGCGCGATGCGTGCGGTGTTCGAGGCGGTTGGCGTGCACAACGTGTTGGCCAAGTGTATCGGCTCCAGCAATCCTTACAACGTGGTTCGCGCTACGCTGAACGGCTTGATGCAGCTCAATTCGCCAGCCGAGATCGCTGCCAAGCGCGGCAAGAGCGTTGAAGAAGTTCAGGGGTAATCATGGCTGAAGCTAAAAAACTGAAAGTGACGCTGGTCAAGAGCGTTATCGGCACCAAGCAGTCGCATCGCGATTGCGTGCGTGGTCTGGGTCTGCGCCGCATGAATCACACCGTTGAAGTGGAAGACACTCCGGCAGTGCGCGGCATGATCAACAAAGTGTATTACCTGGTTAAGTGCGAGGCGTAACATGGAACTGAATGACATCAAGCCGGGCGAAGGCTCGAAGCACTCCAAGCGCCGTGTCGGTCGAGGTATCGGTTCCGGTCTGGGCAAGACTGCCGGTCGCGGTCACAAGGGCCAGAAGTCTCGTTCCGGTGGCTTCCACAAGGTCGGTTTCGAAGGCGGTCAAATGCCTTTGCAGCGTCGTCTGCCGAAGCGTGGCTTTGTTTCGCTGACTCGTAACGACACTGCTGAAGTGCGTTTGTCCGATCTGGAAGCTCTGCCGGTTGACACCATCGACCTGTTGGCGCTGAAGCAGGCGGGTATCGTTTCGGCGAACTCGCTGGGTGCTAAGGTGATCTTGTGTGGTGAACTGACCCGTGCCGTCAAGCTGCAAGGCCTGACCGCAACCAAGGGTGCGCGTGCTGTGATCGAAGCAGCGGGCGGCAGCATCGCTGAGTAAGGAAGTACGTGAACGCACCGGTCAAGAGCAATAACAAGTACGGCGACCTCAGTCAGAGACTGTGGTTCCTGCTTGGGGCGCTGGTGGTCTACCGTATCGGGGCCCATATCCCGGTGCCGGGGATCGATCCGGTCGTATTGGCTGATCTGTTCAAGCAGCAAAAAGGTGGCATCCTGGGCATGTTCAACATGTTCTCGGGCGGAGCGCTGTCGCGCTTCACCATCTTCGCGTTGGGCATCATGCCTTACATCTCTGCCTCCATCATCATGCAGCTGGCGACCATCGCCGTGCCGCAGTTGGAGCAGTTGAAGAAGGAAGGTGAGGCTGGTCGTCGCAAGATCACTCAGTACACACGTTACGGAACGCTGGCTCTGGCGGTGTTCCAGGCGTTCGGTATCGCGGTGGCCTTGCAGGCTCAGCCGGGGCTGGTGATCAATCCTGGTTATATGTTCCAGGTGACCACCATGGTGACTCTGGTGACGGGTACCATGTTCCTGATGTGGCTGGGTGAGCAGATTACGGAGCGCGGCTTGGGTAACGGTATCTCGCTGATCATCTTCGCGGGTATCGCAGCCGGTCTGCCAAATGCCATCGGTAGCACTCTGGAACTGGCTCGTACCGGCGCGTTCTCGATCCCGCTGGTGTTGTTCCTGCTGATTGGCGCGTTCGCGGTGACCGCTCTGGTGGTGTTCGTCGAGCGTGGTCAGCGTAAGGTGCTGGTGAATTATGCCAAGCGTCAGGTAGGTAACAAGATCTATGGTGGTCAGGCTTCGCACCTGCCGCTGAAGCTGAACATGGCGGGTGTGATCCCTCCCATCTTCGCTTCTTCCATCATCCTGTTCCCGGCGACTTTGGCGGGCTGGTTTGGTAGTGGTTCGGGGATGACCTGGCTGAAGGACATTAGCGAGAAGTTGTCTCCTGGGCAGCCGATCTATGTGCTGTTCTACGCGGCAGCGATCGTGTTCTTCTGCTTCTTCTACACGGCGCTGGTGTTCAGCCCCAAGGAGACTGCGGACAATCTGAAGAAGAGTGGTGCATTCCTTCCAGGGATACGCCCCGGCGAGCAGACTGCGAAGTACATCGAAAAGATCATGCTGCGACTGACCTTGGTGGGCGCGTTCTACATCACCTTGGTGTGTCTGCTGCCTGAGTTTCTGGTGGTTAAGTGGAACGTACCGTTCTACTTCGGCGGAACCTCGTTGTTGATTCTGGTGGTGGTGACCATGGACTTCATGGCCCAGGTTCAGTCATATCTGATGACACATCAGTATGAGAGCCTGCTGAAAAAGGCGAATTTCAAAGGTGGATTGGCGCGATAAATGAGTAAGGCAGATGCGATTCAAATGCAGGGAGAGGTGGTTGAGTCCCTGCCGAACGCGACCTTTCGCGTTAAGTTGGAAAACGGCCACGTGGTATTGGGACACATTTCAGGCAAGATGCGCATGCACTACATCCGCATTCTGCCGGGCGACAAGGTCATGGTCGAATTGACGCCCTATGATTTGAGCAAGGCGCGGATCACATTCCGCTCCAAGTAAGTTTGGTTTTAAGGAGAGCATCATGAGAGTGCAAGCATCTGTAAAAAAGATTTGCCGTAACTGCAAGGTTATCCGGCGCAATCGCATCGTGCGCGTGATCTGCACTGATCCGCGTCACAAGCAACGTCAGGGTTGATTGGAAACAATCGACTCTGGATGGTTAATTTTAGACTTTTCAAGTGATAGGGTAGCTGCATGGCACGTATTGCAGGGGTAAACATTCCGAATCATCAACACACCGTCATCGCTTTGACCGCGATCTACGGCATCGGAGACACGCGCGCTAAAGGAATTTGCGCTGCGGTAGGTATCGCTGAGTCCACCAAGATCAAGGACCTCACCGATGCAGAGATGGACAAGCTGCGTGAAGAAGTAGGCAAGTTCACGGTTGAGGGTGACCTCCGTCGTGAAGTGACTATGAGCATCAAGCGCTTGATGGACTTGGGCTGCTATCGTGGCTTGCGCCATCGTCGCGGCTTGCCGTGCCGTGGTCAGCGCACTCGCACCAATGCACGTACCCGCAAGGGACCGCGCAAGGCTATCGCCGGCGCCAAGAAGTAATTCGTTAAGAGGATAGAGACATGGCTAAGCCCAGCAGCACTCGCGTGCGCAAGAAAGTCAAGAAGAACGTCGCGGAAGGTATCGCTCACGTTCATGCTTCCTTCAACAACACCATCGTGACGATCACTGATCGTCAGGGTAATGCGCTGTCCTGGTCCACCAGCGGCGGTCAAGGCTTCAAGGGTTCCCGCAAGAGCACCCCGTTCGCAGCTCAGATCGCTGCAGAGGCTGCTGGCAAGGCGGCTCAGGAATTCGGCGTGAAGAATCTGGAAGTGCGCATCAAGGGCCCAGGCCCAGGTCGCGAATCTGCTGTGCGTGCCCTGAATGCTGCCGGCTTCAAGATCACCAGCATTTCCGACATCACCCCAGTTCCGCACAACGGCTGCCGTCCGCCCAAGAAGCGCCGTATCTAATTATTGTAGGAGTATAGATCTTGGCTAGAAATCTTGATGCAAAGTGCCGTAAGTGCCGCCGCGAAGGCGAGAAGCTGTTCCTGAAGGGCGAAAAGTGCTTCACCGACAAATGTTCGGTCGAGCGTCGCGCCTATGCACCCGGCCAGCACGGTCAAAAGAAAAACCAACGCGTGTCTGACTACGCAGGCCAGTTGCGCGAAAAGCAAAAAGTCCGCCGTATCTACGGCGTGCTGGAACACCAGTTCCGCCTGACCTACGCCGCTGCTGAAAGCGAACGTGGTATCACCGGTGAGAACCTGTTGCAGCGCCTGGAATCCCGTCTGGACAACGTCACCTACCGCATGGGTTTCGGTGCATCCCGCGCTGAATCGCGTCAAGTCGTTCGCCACAACGGTATTCTGGTGAATGGCAAGCGCGTCAACATCCCTTCCTACCAGGTTCGTGCTGGCGATGTGGTCGAAGTGGCTGACCGTGCCAAGTCGCAACTGCGTGTCAAGGCAGCGGTTGAGGCGGCTGAGCAGCGTGGCTTCCCGGAATGGATCGAAGTGGACACCAAGGCTCTGAAGGGTACCTTCAAGGCTCGCCCACAGCGCTCTGAATTGCCTGCCACGATCAACGAGCACCTCGTTGTCGAGTTGTATTCCAAGTAATCCACGCGGAGCTGGACATGGCAAATAACGAATTTCTGAAACCACGCATCATCGACGTCCAAAACATCTCGGCCACCAAGGCCAAGGTGGTGATGGAGCCGTTCGAGCGTGGCTATGGACACACGCTGGGCAATGCCCTGCGTCGTATCCTGCTGTCCTCGATGCCTGGCTCTGCGCCGACCGAGGTCAAGATCGCCGATGTGCTGCACGAATATTCCACGCTCGACGGGGTCCAGGAAGATGTGGTCGACCTGATCCTGAATCTGAAGGGTGTCGTGCTGAAGCAGCACGGGGCCAACAGAGAAGTGACTCTGCACCTGAAGAAAGAAGGTCAGGGCGTGGTGACTGCCGGTGACATCGAGGTGGACGCAGACACAGAAGTGCTGAACCCGTCTCACGTGATCGCTCATCTGACTGCCGGTGGCAAGCTGGACATGGAGATCAAGGTCGAACAAGGCCGTGGCTATGTTTCCGCTATCTCCCGTCAGGTTCCTGGCGAAACCCGTTCTGTCGGTAACATCGTTCTGGACGCATCGTTCAGCCCGGTCAGCCGCGTCAGCTATGCGGTCGAAAGCGCTCGCGTTGAGCAGCGTACCGATCTGGACAAGCTGGTGATCGACATCGAGACCAATGGCGCGATCGACCCTGAAGAAGCGATCCGCTCGGCAGCTCGCATTCTGGTCGAACAGTTCAGCGTGTTCGCCGCACTGGAAGGCACGCCAGCACCGGTCGAGAAGCCCAAGGCTCCCAAGGTTGATCCTATGCTGTTGCGTCCGGTCGATGATCTGGAACTGACACCGCGTTCGTCCAACTGCCTGAAGGCACAAAGCATCCACTACATCGGTGATTTGATCCAGTACACCGAAACCGACCTCTTGCGTACCCCGAACCTGGGCCGCAAGTCGTTGAACGAAATCAAGCAAGTGCTGGCCGAACACGGTCTGTCGCTGGGCATGAAGCTGGAAAACTGGCCTGTCGCCGCCGAGAAGTAAGAGAGGAAAATCATGCGTCACCGTTTAGGATTGAGAAAACTTAACCGCACCAGCAGCCATCGTCTGGCGATGTTGCGCAACATGAGCGTTTCGCTGCTGCGTCACGAAGCGATCAAGACAACTCTGCCCAAGGCCAAGGAACTGCGCCGTGTGGTTGAGCCGCTGATCACTCTGGGCAAGAACCCCAGCCTGTCGAATCGCCGTCTGGCGTTCGCCCGTCTGCGCGACCGCGAGATCGTCGGCAAGCTGTTCGACGAGATCGGCCCGCGTTACGCTGCACGCAACGGTGGTTACACCCGTACGCTGAAGTTCGGTTTCCGTCAGGGCGACAATGCTCCGATGGCGCTGATCGAGCTGGTGGATCGTCCGGAAGTGACCGAAGCTGTGGAAGTTGCTGACGAGTAAATCGTCGAGTTGCACTACATGAAAAAAGCCGGGACATCCCGGCTTTTTTCATTGGACCGCCGTATACCTCAGCCCGTGATGGTCAGGTCCGGATTGACCAAAGACTTCTGTATCGCGCGGCGTTTGGTGATGTTGATGGCGATGGGGGAGCGCGTCAAGGCAGCGACCTTGTCCATGGCTACCTCGCCACTTTCACCCAGTGGATGCGAGAGCATCACAGCAAGGCAGATGTCATCGTTCTCGTCCACGCGCAGGGTATCGGCCTCTTCATCGCTCAGCTTGACGTTGTATGACAGCTTGATCTGGGAAGGGTCTGTGATGGAGAACACGACTTCAGGTTCGTCGATCGACTGTAGCCAGAACACCCGTGGCTCATGACCATCATCGCGGTGCAGCAGCTTGAAGCGCTTGCAGTCCTCGAATCCCGGTAATCCATTGGGGAACTCGATGATGGAATCTTGGGAGAAAGACACCTCTTGGGAACCGAAGCGTGGCAGGGTGAGTTTCATGGCGGCCTCCTGATTTTGTGGTTGTCGAGGCGTTCATATTACCCCCGAACAGTCCCACCCATGCGGAGAAATGAGGGGGATTTCCATGCCAATAATGGGGTTGGCCGGTACTCATGGGTTGGCGAGGTTGAGTTTGGCTCTGTTTGGATTCGCGCGCCTTTGGGTGGTGGTGGTTTCGTGATATGCTGCGCGCCTCTGGCTGTGCACTTGGCGGATCAGGTCGGTAGACGCGGTATCGCGCCCGATCAACGCTTAAGTCACTGCCATTTTAGTTAATTCAATCAAGGAATACCGTAATGTCTAGCGTAGAAACTCTGAGCGCCGTGCAGCGCCGTCTGAATGCATCCATCCCGCAACAGCAGATTCGCGGCGAAATGGAAGCCCGTATCAAGCGTATCGGCCGCACTGCCAAAGTGTCCGGTTTCCGTCCTGGCAAAGTGCCGTTCAAGATCCTGGAGCAGCAGTATGGTGCCCAGGTGTACCAGGAAGTGCTGGGCGAGGCGCTGGAAAAGTCGTTCGCAAGTGCCGCCGAGGCACAGCAGCTGAAGGTCGTTGGCTATCCGAAGTTTGAAGTGCAGCCTGCCGAAGCTGCAGCTGAACACATCGACTTCAGCGCCACCTTCGAGGTCTATCCCGAAGTTACGCTGGGCGACATCACTGCGCAGGAAGTGACCCGCGTCAATTACACCCTGAGCGATGCCGATGTGCAAAACACCATCGACACACTGCGCAAGCAGCGCACCACCTACGTCGCCGCCGATCGTGCTGCGCAGAATGACGACCAGGTGAAGATCGACTTCCGTGGCACGCTGGACGGCGAGGTGTTCTCCGGCGGCGAAGCCAAGGATTATCCCTTCGTGCTGGGTCAAGGCCGCATGTTGCCTGATTTCGAAAATGCCGTACTGGGCATGAAGGCTGGCGAATCCAAGTCGTTCGACATGACTTTCCCGGCGGATTATCACGGCAAAGATGTCGCTGGTAAGCAAGTGACGTTCGCCATCACCTTGAACGCCGTCGAAGCCCCTGTGCTGCCAGCAGTGGATGCTGATTTCGCCAAGTCGCTGGGCGTGGCCAGCGGTGACGTGGCTGAACTGCAGACCGAGATCCGCACCAATCTGGATCGTGAAGTGCAGCGCCGTCTGAAGGTGCGCAACAAGGATGCGGCCATGGCCGCGCTGCTGAACATCGGCGAACTGGAAGTGCCGAATGCGATGCTGGACTGGGAGGCACAGAACTTGCAACAGCAAGCGGTGCGCGACATGGAGCAGCGTGGTATGAAGATACCGAAGGGCATGACCTTGCCGGCGGAGTTGTTTGCGGAGCGTGCAATCAAGCGTGTGAAACTGGGCGTGATTTTGAACGCACTCGTTGAGCAACATGGCTTGGCAGCTAAGCCTGAGCAGGTTCAAGCCTTGGTGCAAGAGTATGCGCAAAGCTTCGAGCAACCCGAAGAAGTGGTCAAGTGGTATGCGGCTGATCCAGCGCGTACTCAAGAAGTTGAGAATTTGGCGTTGGAAGACAATGTTGTCGCATATGTGCTAAAGCACGCAAAAGTGTCTGACAAAGCCATCGAATTTAAAGAGCTGATGGAGAACAATTGATGAACCACACTGCCATGTCTGGCAATCTGGAACCGCAGAACTCCGGCCTGATCCCGATGGTCATCGAGACCAGCGGGCGCGGCGAGCGCGCGTTCGACATCTACTCGCGCCTGTTGAAGGAACGCGTCATCTTTCTGGTTGGCCCGATCAACGATCAGGTCGCCAATCTGGTGGTGGCGCAGTTGCTGTTCCTGGAGTCGGAGAACCCGGACAAGGACATTCATCTCTACATCAATTCGCCCGGCGGTTCGATCTCGGCTGGCATGGCGATCTACGACACCATGCAGTTCATCAAGCCGAACGTCTCGACCTTGTGCATCGGCATGGCGGCTTCGATGGGGGCATTCCTGTTGCAGGCGGGCGAGAAGGGCAAGCGTTTCGCGTTGCCCAACTCCACCGTGATGATCCATCAGCCGCTGGGCGGATTCCAGGGCCAGGCGACCGACATCGAGATCCACGCCAAATACATCCTGAGCCTGCGCGAGAAGCTGTACTCGCTGATGGCGCAGCACACCGGACGCACGGTGGAAGAGATCGCCCGCGATAGCGAGCGTGACAACTTCCTGACCGCGCAACAGGCGCTGGAATATGGATTGCTGGATCAGGTGCTGGATAAGCGCGCCTGATAACTTAAGGAAAAACCATGTCTTCAGACAAAAACAAGGGCGAAAAACTGCTGTATTGCTCGTTCTGCGGCAAGAGTCAGCACGAGGTGAAGAAGCTGATCGCTGGCCCATCGGTGTTCGTCTGTGACGAATGCGTGGCGCTGTGCAACGACATCATCCGCGAAGAGATCCAGGCCGAGTTGGGCAAGAAGCAGGGCGAATCGTCCAGCGACCTGCCGGTGCCGAAGGAGATTCGAGCCAAACTGGACGAGTACGTAATCGGTCAGGAGCAGGCCAAGAAGATTTTGTCGGTGGCGGTGTACAACCACTACAAGCGCCTGAAGAACGTGGATATGCGTGACGGCGTAGAGTTGGCCAAGAGCAACATCCTGCTGATCGGACCGACCGGCTCCGGCAAGACCTTGCTGGCGCAGACTCTGGCGCGACTGCTCAACGTGCCGTTCGTGATGGCCGATGCGACCACGCTGACCGAAGCCGGTTACGTGGGCGAGGATGTCGAGAACATCATCCAGAAGCTGTTGCAGGCGTGCGAGTATGACGTGGACAAGGCGCAGCGCGGCATCGTCTACATCGACGAGATCGACAAGATCTCGCGCAAGTCCGACAACCCGTCCATCACCCGCGACGTGTCCGGCGAGGGCGTGCAGCAGGCATTGCTCAAGCTGATCGAAGGCACCAAGGCTTCGGTGCCGCCGCAGGGCGGGCGCAAGCATCCGAACACCGAGTTCCTGCAAGTGGACACCAGCAACATCCTGTTCATCTGCGGTGGCGCGTTCGACGGTTTGGAGAAGGTCATCCGCAACCGTTCGGAAAAGGCCAGCATCGGCTTCGGCGCGAATTTGGCCAAGCGCGATGACACCAAGAGCGTGGGCGAAGTGTTCCGCACCGTGGAGCCGGAAGATCTGATCAAGTTCGGCCTGATCCCCGAGTTCGTCGGTCGTCTGCCGGTGGTGGCGACTTTGACCGAGCTGGACGAGGCGGCACTGATCCAGATTTTGACCGAGCCCAAGAACGCGCTGGTGAAGCAATACCAGAAGCTGTTCGCCATGGAAGGGGCCGAGTTGGAGTTCAGCGAGAAGGTGCTGCATGCCATCGCCAGGAAGGCGCTGGCGCGCAAGACCGGTGCACGCGGCTTACGTTCCATCCTGGAGCAGGCGCTGCTCGACACCATGTTCGACCTGCCTTCGATGGACAACGTCACCAAGGTGGTGCTGGAAGAGACCGCTGTCGAAGGCGAACTCAAGCCCATCCTCGTCTATGCGGACGAACCCAAAGCCGCGTAGAATCTGCATCGAATCGCGGCGGCAGCCCTTGAAATACAGCGCTGCCGCCCGCACCTCCCGCTTCAACTGTCAACCTCAAGAGATCTGCCATGTCTGAACGCGACGTATCCGAGAATCTGTACCCACTGCTGCCGCTACGCGATGTGGTGGTGTTTCCGCACATGGTCATCCCGCTCTTCGTCGGGCGCGCCAAATCCATCAAGGCGCTGGAATCCGCCATGGATGAAGGCAAGAGCATCGTGCTGGTGGCGCAGAAGTCCGCAGCCAAGGACGAGCCTGCCATCGAAGACCTGTACCGCATCGGCAGTCTGGCCAACATCCTGCAGATGCTCAAGCTGCCGGACGGCACGGTCAAGGTGCTGGTCGAGGGCACGCAGCGCACCAAGGTGGTCGGCGTGGTCGATGATAAATCACACTTCGATGCGCGCATCGAAGTGGTGCCGGCCGATGGCGAGCTGGCTCCGGAAGCTGAGGCCATGCGCCGTGCCTTGTTGTCGCAGTTCGATCAGTACGTGAAACTGAACAAGAAGATCCCGCCCGAGATACTGACTTCGCTGGCGGGCATCGACGATGCCGGTCGGCTGGCCGACACCATCGCCGCGCATCTGCCGTTGAAGCTGGAGCAGAAGCAGGAAGTGCTGGAGATCTTCGACGTGCAGAAGCGCCTCGAACATCTGCTGGGCTTGCTGGAAGCTGAGCTGGACATCCTTCAGGTGGAGAAGCGCATCCGTGGCCGCGTCAAGCGCCAGATGGAAAAGAGCCAGCGCGAGTATTACCTGAACGAGCAGGTCAAGGCGATCCAGAAGGAGCTGGGTGAAGGCGAAGAAGGGGCCGACATCGAGGAGCTGGAGAAAAAGGTCAAGGCGGCGCACATGCCCAAGGAAGCCTTGGCCAAGGCCGAGGCCGAGCTGAAAAAACTCAAGCTGATGTCGCCGATGTCTGCCGAAGCCACCGTGGTGCGCAACTACATCGACGTGCTGGTCGGCCTGCCCTGGAAGAAGAAGACCAAGATCAGCGCCGACCTGAAAAAGGCGGAAGAGGTCCTGGAAGCCGACCACTACGGCCTGGACAAGGTCAAGGAACGAATCGTCGAATACCTGGCGGTGCAGCAGCGCGTGGACAAGCTGAAGGCGCCCATCCTGTGCCTGGTCGGCCCGCCCGGCGTGGGCAAGACCTCGCTGGGGCAATCCATCGCCCGCGCCACCAACCGCAAGTTCGTGCGCATGTCGCTGGGTGGTGTACGCGACGAATCCGAGATACGTGGCCACCGCCGCACCTACATCGGCTCCATGCCGGGCAAGGTGTTGCAGAACATGAGCAAGGTCGGTGTGAAGAACCCGCTGTTCCTGCTGGACGAGGTGGACAAGATGGGGCAGGACTTCCGTGGCGATCCGTCGTCGGCGCTGCTTGAGGTGCTCGATCCCGAGCAGAACCACACCTTCGTCGATCACTACGTCGAGGTCGAGTACGATCTGTCCGACGTGATGTTCGTCGCCACCTCGAACAGCTACAACATCCCCGGTCCGCTGCTGGACCGCATGGAGATCATCAACGTCTCCAGCTACACCGAGGACGAGAAGGTCAACATCGCGACGCGCTATCTGATCCCCAAGGCGCTGAAGAACAACGGCCTCAAAGCTGAAGAACTGAGCATCTCGGAAAGCGCGATCCGCGACATCCTGCGTTACTACACCCGCGAGGCGGGCGTGCGCGGGCTGGATCGTGAGATCTCCAAGATCTGCCGCAAGGTGGTGAAGGCGCTGCTGACCAAGGAAGCCAAGGGCGGCAAGGTGACGGTCAACTCGCGCAATCTGGACAAGTATCTGGGCGTGCGCCGTTACAGCTACGGCATTGCCGAGAAGAACAACCAGGTCGGTCAGGTGACCGGCTTGGCCTGGACGGAAGTGGGCGGCGAGCTGCTGACCATCGAGACCGCTGTGCTGCCGGGCAAAGGCAAGACTACGACGACCGGCAAGCTGGGCGAGGTGATGCAGGAGTCCATCCAGGCCGCGCTGTCGGTGGTGCGCAGCCGCGCCAAGTCGCTGGGCATCAAGCCGGACTTCTACGAGAAGAACGACTTGCACATCCACTTGCCGGAAGGTGCGACACCCAAGGACGGCCCGAGTGCTGGGGCAGGCATCGTGACCGCGATGGTGTCCGCGCTGACCGGCATCCCGGTGCGCGCCGACGTGGCGATGACCGGCGAGATCACCCTGCGCGGCGAGGTGTTGCCCATCGGCGGCCTGAAGGAGAAGCTGCTGGCGGCGCATCGCGGCGGCATCAAGACGGTGCTGATCCCGCACGAGAACGTGAAGGATCTGGTCGAGATACCCGACAACATCAAGAACAAGCTCGACATCCACCCGGTGCGCTGGATAGACCAGGTGCTGAGCGTCGCGCTGGAAAGCAAGCCGGAGCCGCTGGCCGAGCCGGAGCCGGTCGCTGCGCCCGTGGCTGTGGTGGCCGAAGTCGCACCGGTGACCCACTAAGCCGGGTTGTCCAATCAGCAAGGGGCGCGCAAGCGCCCCTTGGCATTACAGGAACGAATCGATGGAAATCGCATTGCTGGTACTCGCCGCATCGACCTTGCTCATGGTGCTCGTGCTGTGGCTGGCGCAGCGGCGCGCGCCCGCGCAGACGGCGACGGCCTTGGAACAGCAGCACCGCGCCATGCTGGCTGACCTGCACGATGGTCTGAACCGGCAAAGTGACCGGATGATCGCGGCGCAGACCGATCAGGCCGAGCGCCTGCGCGCCGCCGTGGCGGAAGAGCTGCGCCTCACCCGCGACGCGCTGGCCGCCCTGCAAGCCAAGCAGGAGGCGCTGCGCACCGAGCTGCTGGCGCAGACGCTGGAGAAGCTGGCGGAGCAGGGTCGCGCCGACCAGGAGTTGATCCAGTTGTCGTTCCGCAATGCCACGCAGCATCTGGCGGGCAGCATGGAAACGTTGTCCAAGACGGTGGACGGGCGGCTGGAGCAGATCGGCGGCAAGGTCAACGAGCGGCTGGACGAGGGCTTCAAAAAGACCAACGAAACTTTCGTCAGCGTGATGGCGCGGCTGGCCACCATAGACGAAGCGCAGAAGAAGATCGACGGCCTCACCACCAACGTGGTCAGTTTGCAGGAGTTGCTGGGCGACAAGCGCTCGCGCGGCGCGTTCGGCGAAGTGCAACTGGAAGCCTTGGTGCGCAACATCCTGCCGCCGCAGGCGTATGACTTCCAGCACACGCTGCCCAACGGCAGCCGCGCCGACTGCGTGTTGAAGCTGCCGGAGCCGACGGGGCTGGTGGCGGTGGATTCCAAGTTTCCGCTAGAGAACTACCATCGCATGTTCAGCGAGGGCGGCGATGCCGTGACGCGCCAGTTCAAGGCCGACCTCAAGAAGCACATCGACGACATCAGCAGCAAATACATACTGCCGGGTGTGACTTCCGACGGCGCGGTGATGTTCCTGCCCGCCGAGGCGGTGTTCGCCGAGGTGCACGCGCACCATCCCGAGGTGGTGGACTACGCCATGCAGCGCCGGGTGTGGATCGTGTCGCCGACCACGCTGATGGCCGTGCTGAACACCGCCCGCGCCGTGCTCAAGGACGTGGAGACGCGCAAGCAGATCCACATCATCAAGGACGAGTTGGGTAAGCTGGGCAAGGATTTTGGCCGCTTTGACGAGCGCATGAAGAAACTGGCCGACAACATCCGCCGCGCCCACGAGGAAGCCGGGCAGGTAGAGATTTCCAGTCGCAAGATCAGCCAGCGCTTCGCCAGCATCGAGCGGGTGGAGCTGGATGCGCCGGGCGCGGCGGTGTTGCTGGAACAATCAGGAGACGGGCAATGAAACTCGCCATCGCACAAATCAACTGCACGCTGGGCGACCTGGCGGGCAACTCGGCCAGGATATTGGAGGCCGCCGAGCGCGCCCAGGCGCAGTCTGCATCCCTGCTGCTGACACCGGAACTCAGCCTGTGCGGCTACCCGCCGGAAGACCTGCTGCTGCGCGACGGCTTCTATGCCGCCTGCGATGAGGCGCTGCAACAGCTGGCCTGCGCTGCGCCCGCCGGCATGACGCTGGTCGTGGGCCATCCGCACCAGGTGGGTGAGTTGCGTTTCAATGCCGCTTCGGTGCTGCGCGACGGCCAGATCATTGCCACCTATCACAAGCGCGAACTACCCAACCACAGCGTGTTCGACGAGGTGCGCTACTTCACGCCGGGCCATGCCAGTTGCGTGTTCGAGCACGAAGGGCTGCGTATCGGCCTGAACATCTGCGCCGACATCTGGGAGCCGGAAGCGGCGCAGCGTGCCCGCGGGGCGGGTGCCCAGCTGCTGCTGGTGCTGAACGCCTCGCCTTACCATCTGGACAAGCAAGCGGCGCGTCATGCTGTGGTCCGCGCACGGGTGCGCGAGACCGGCACCCCGGTGGTGTACGCCAATCTGCTGGGCGGGCAGGACGAGCTGGTGTTCGACGGAGACTCGTTCGTGATGGATGCGCGCGGCGAGTTGACGCACCAGCTCGCCGCGTTCGAGGAAACGGTCGGGCTGGTCGAGGTCGTGCACGGACAGCCCGTGCCCGGCCAATTGCAGCCGCCGCTAACGACCGAGGCCAGCGTCTATCAGGCGCTGTGTCTGGGCGTGCGGGATTACATAGACAAGAACCGCTTCCCCGGCGTGTTGCTGGGTTTGTCCGGCGGCATCGACTCGGCGTTGACGCTGGCGGTGGCGGTGGATGCGCTGGGCGCGGACCGGGTGCGCGCAGTGATGATGCCGTCGCCCTACACTGCGCAGATCAGCCTGGACGACGCGCGCGAGATGGCGCAGATCCTCGGTGTGCGCTACGACGAGCTGGACATCCAGCCGACTTTCGCCGCCTTCGAATCCACGCTGGCACCGCTGTTCGTGGGTCGCGCCGCCGATACCACCGAAGAGAACCTGCAAGCGCGCATCCGTGGCACGCTGCTGATGGCCCTGTCCAACAAGACCGGCGCGCTGGTGCTGGTCACCAGCAACAAATCCGAGATGACGGTGGGTTACTCCACGCTGTACGGCGACATGGCGGGCGGTTTCGCCGTGCTCAAGGACGTGAGCAAGACGCTGGTCTATCGCCTGTCGAACTACCGCAACTCGCTGGGTTATGTGATCCCCGAGCGCATCATCACCCGTCCGCCCAGTGCCGAGCTGCGTCCCGACCAGACCGATCAGGACAGTCTGCCGCCCTACGACGATCTGGATGGCATCATGGCGGCCTACGTCGAGCGCAACCTGTCCATTCCCGACATTGTGGCGCTGGGCTATGCCGAAGCCGACGTGCGGCGTGTGGTGCGACTGGTGCGCATCAACGAATACAAACGCCGCCAGTCGCCGGTCGGCGTGCGCATCACCGACCGCAGTTTTGGCAAGGACTGGCGCTATCCGATCACGGCGCGGTATCAGGACGATTTCTGAAGCGAAGGGCGCTCAGAACGGCAACGCCAGTGCCTTGCACAGAAATCCCATGCAGGACGCGGCGGCGCGGTAGCGTTCCACCACCAGCGGGAGCAACTGGCCGGAGAGGATGTCTGCTTCGCTCAGGCGGCACAGGCCGATGAAATCCTTGCGTTTCAGGTCGGCCAGCAGCGGATGATCCTTGGCGTAGCCGCGCGGCGCGTTGGCGAGTGACTCGCCTTCCAGCGTGTAGTGCCGACGGAAGTCCACCGCGTCGCGTGCTGCGACCCACGCTTCCGGCTGCTCCACGATGGCCTGCCTGATCTTGAACAGCGCGTCCGGCTCCGGTCGCCACAGGCCCACGCCGAGGAAACATTCGCCCGGCGCGATGTGCAGGTAGTAGCCGGGCGCGTGCACATCCTTGCCCACCTCGTGGCGGAACTGGATGCCAATGTTGGTCTTGTAAGGCGTCTTGATCTTGCTGAAGCGCGTGTCGCGCTGTACCCGCATCAGCGAGCCGCCCACCTTCTTGGGCTGCGCCAGAAAGTGGCGGGAGAGGGCGGGCATCGCGTCCGACATGTCCGCGATGAAGCGCAGCGCGGGCGTACGCACGAAGTCCTCGTAGTCTTGCTTGTGCACCTCGAACCACTCGCGGGTGTTGTTCTGCTCAAGTTGGGCGAGAAAAGCGAACGTCTGCGGGCTGAAATACTGCGTACTCATGGCGGAGGCCTCCGGGGAAAGTGCAGCGATTGTAACCAACTCCGCCCGCGTGGGGCGCGCCAGTTCGGGCACAATACGCGGCGCACATACAGGGGGCAGCATGAACTATCGACATTACAAGGGCGGCATCTACGAGATCGTCTGCGAAGCCACGCTGGAAGCGGATCCGTGCGTCACGCTGATGATCTACCGCTCCAGCGAAGGACGGATCTGGGCGCGTCCCAAACCGGAGTTTTTTGAAACGGTGCAACACGAAGGCCGCAGCGTCCCGCGCTTCGCGCCGGTCGATTGAGTCGCGAGGTAACGGATGGATACCGGCAGTTTGCTGTTACTGATGGGGATAGGCGCGCTGGCCGCCTACTGGCTGCACAGCCTGCGCATCCTCGAACTGGCGCGCGCCGCAGGCAAACACGCCTGCGAACAAGCCCGCGTCCAATTCCTCGACGACACCGTCGCCAGCACCCGCCTGGGCCTGGCTCGCGACCGTCACGGCCGCCGCAGCCTGCGCCGCACCTACCGCTTTGAATTCACCGAAACCGGCAACACCCGCCGCGAAGGGAAAGTGGTCATGCTGGGCGAGCGGGTGGAAGCGGTCACGATGGAGCCGTATGAAATGCTGGAGTGATGGGTTCTCCGTCACGCTGTTGCGGCGTATCATGCGCACGTTCCATCAAATTGCGGAGGATTCCAAATGCGCAAGCAACGTGAGACCTATACCACGCCACTCGATGCGCTGGTGGCAGTGAGCAAGCAGCTCAGTCTGTATGAAAAGCAGCACGGCCTGGAATCAGAGACATTCTTTGATCGTTTTCAGAAAGGTCTGATCGACGATGATGCCGATTCTGTAGCTTGGGCTAACGCCTACCGTCATTACGTCGCACTGCACCAACAATTGGAAAGCCAATTGCGTGTTGCTGCATGACGCAATCGAAGGCTATTTTGCCGGAATCGAGGCGGAAGTTGCCCGACTGCCCGCATATGCCGAAAGCTATGTTGAAGAAATTCTGACCGCCGAGCGCGCCAACCTGCGTATCCGGTTGCGTTTCAATAATGGCCACCTGCTGGAAATCAACGAAGCAATCATCATCGAAAGCGGTACGCTGAAGCCGCTAGGCTACCGCTACCATTGCCAGCGGGCCGACAACGCATTGATTTTTCGTTACGACAACACCCCGCACTTTCCTGACCTGCCGAGTTTTCCTCACCACAAACACCTGCAAGACAAGGTCGTGGCTGCCAGCAAGCCGGATTTGTTGGACGTGTTGCGGGAGGCAGGGGCTTGCATGGGATAAGTCGAGGGAAACCGTGGTGCGTCCCCGATTATTCCCGATTATTTCCCGCCTCGTTCTGGCCCGCGACCGTCACGGCCGCCGTACCCTGCGCCGCACCTACCGCTTCGAATTTACCGAAACCGGCAATACCTGCCGCGAAGGGCAAGTGGTCATGCTCGGCGAGCGGGTGGAAGCGGTCACGATGGAGCCGTATGAGATGGTGGAGTGGTCGTAGGCTGGGCAAAAGCGTAGCGTTGCCCACGCAAGCAAGTAATCATCAAAGTTTGCCAAAGCCCTCCTGAGTCCTTGCTTTGTGAGTCATCTTAGGGACCGAACCGAGGCTATTCCAACTTGTTCAAAAAGCTCAACTCCCGAGAGGCCAAAGAGATCTCCCTCAAGAAGCAGAGTAAGCCGAGAATGAGGAACAACATGGCGGCGAAAAACGTACCGGCTACGAAGTCGGGCATGTTCAGGCTCATCTCTACCTCGACGAAAAGCGAGGCGATGGACGTACACACGCTCAACGCGGCCAGCGTGATGAGCCCGATAGACCTGCGTATCCAGGCGGTACGCCGCACGATGATATCGAACTCGACTTCATGTTTGGCACGCTGGTCTTCGTTCATCGCATGCAGCACACGAGCGCGGTCGATTGCTCGGCCAAGTCTATTCACCAGCACCGAGAGAATTGAGCCAACACCCGTCAACAAGAACACGGGAGCGACTGCATCGCGGATGGCAGCCGACACACTCTGGAATGCAGGTAACGAACTTTCAATCATCAAATTTCCTTGGAATACCTCTGAACACCTCAGGGACAGTTTAGTCTAGTAGGGTGGGCAAAAGCGCAGCGTTGCCCACGCGGTTCGTCCATTCTACTCGCCAACGTCCAACTCGTTTACGTCACCCGCCCAATCTATCGGATAAATCCCCTCTGCCGCCCAGCGATGGAAGGTCGAATAGGGCCAATCGCTTACATGTGAGACCAGACCGTGTTTTACCGGGTTGTAGTGCAGGTAAGCCATATGCCGTTGCAGGTCTTGCTCGTCGCGTATGAGGTGTTCCCAAAAGCGGCGCTGCCAGAGGGTCGCTTCGCGGTGTTTGCGTTTCGATGCGCTCAGCCAGTCCGCGTGATGATATGTCTTTCCCAGTGAGCGGCTCACTGAGCTTTTGATGCGCGCCCAGCGCCCGGAGAAGTCGTTGTTTCCCTCGGGCAAGGTCCAGATGCAATGCAGATGATCGGGCAGCAACACCCAAGCGTCCACCGTAAATGGCAGGCTGCGCCGCACCGTGGCTAGTGCGGCTCGGAGCGCGTGCCGAACGGCCTCGTCGCACAGGATGGGTTGCCGCCGGTAGGTGACGACGGTGAAGAAATAGGTTCCGCCTGATAGGTTGGCCCGGCGGTAGTGAGACATGTTGGCTTTGCCTCCCGTGATGCTGTTCGCGTGGGCAACGCTGCGCTTTTGCCCACCCTACTTGATCTACACGCTACAGCAACTTCTTCAACTGATAAATTCGTTCCAGCGCCGCTTTCGGGCTGAGTTCATCCGGGTCCAGCTCGCGCAGGGCAGCGACGAGTGGGTGTTCTTCCGGCTCTTCGGGTTCCGGTGGGGCGGCGGCGAAGAGGTCGCCTTGGGGATTTTGGGCGGCGCTTTGTTGTTCGAGGCGGATGAGTTGACGTTTGGCGCTGCGGATGACGCTGTGCGGCACACCGGCCAGCGCGGCGACTTGCAGGCCGTAGCTTTGGCTGGCGGCGCCTTCGTTCACGGCGTGCAGGAAGACGATGCTGTGCTGGTGTTCGACGGCGGCGAGGTGGACGTTGGCGAGTTGGGCGAATTCTTCCGCCAGCCGCGTCAGCTCGAAGTAGTGGGTGGCGAACAGGGTGTAGCTGCGGTTGGCTTCCAGCAGGTGGCGCGCGATGGCATAGGCCAGCGCCAGGCCGTCGAAGGTGCTGGTGCCGCGCCCGATTTCGTCCACCAGCACCAGGCTGCGCTCGGTGGCGTTGTGCAGGATGTTGGCGGCTTCGGTCATCTCGACCATGAAGGTGGAGCGGCCGCTGGCCAGGTCGTCTGACGCGCCGATGCGGGTGAAGATCTGGTCGATCTCGCCCAGCACGGCCTGCTGCGCCGGGACGAAGCTACCGACGTGGGCGAGCAGGGCGATCAGCGCGGTCTGGCGCATGTAGGTGGATTTACCGCCCATGTTGGGGCCGGTGATCAGCAGCAGCTTGCGGGCCTCGCCCAACTGGCAGTCGTTGGCGATGAACTGCTCGACCTGCGCTTCCACCACCGGATGGCGGCCCGCCGTGATTTGCAATACCGGCTCATCGACGAACTGCGGGGCGCAGAAATCCAGCGTGGCGGCGCGTTCGGCGAAGGTGGCGAGCACATCCAGTTCGGCCAGCGCGGCGGCCACGCGCTGCAAGGTCGGGATGTGTGGCGCGAGTTGCTCCAGCAGTTGCTCGTACAGCCATTTTTCGCGCGCCAAGGCGCGGTCGTTGGCGGAGAGCGCCTTGTCCTCGAAAGCCTTCAGTTCCGGCGTAATGTAGCGCTCGACATTCTTCAGCGTCTGGCGGCGACGGTAATCGTCCGGTACCTTGTCGGCGTTGGCGACGCTGACCTCGATGTAAAACCCGTGCACGCGGTTGTATTCCACCTTCAGCTTCTCGATGCCGGTGCGGGCGCGCTCGCGCGTCTCCAGCGCCAGCAGAAAATCGCCGCAGTTCGACTGGATACCGCGCAGCTCGTCCAACTCGGCATCGAAACCATCGGCGATCACCCCGCCTTCGCGCAGGACGGAGGAGGGTTCGTCCTTCAAGGCTTTTTGTAGCAGTTCGACCAGTGCGGTGTCGGTTTGCAGGTCATGGGCGAGAACTTGCAGTCGTGATGCGTAGGGTGGGCACGTTTCTGTGCCCACGCGGTTCTCGGTATTCGGCTCCGCGTGGGCAGCGGAGCTGTCCACCCTACCCAAAGCGGTTTGCAGTTGCGGCAGTTGCTTCAAGGTGTCGCGCAGGCCGGAAAGGTCGCGCGGTCTTGCGCTCTTCAGGGCGATGCGGGCGGTGATGCGCTCGACGTCTACGCAGGGTTTGAGCTGGTCGTGGACGGCACGATATCCCTCTCCCCCTGCCCCTCTCCCGCAAGCGGGAGAGGGGAGTGACAGATGTTCCACCGCATCCAGCCGTGCCCGCAGCACTGCGCGGTCGCGCAGCGGATGGTGCAGCCAATGGGCGAGCAGGCGGCTGCCCATGTTGGTGGCGCAGGTGTCGAGCAGGGAGAGCAGGGTGGGCGCGGGTTCGCCGCGCAGGGTCTGGGTGAGCTCCAGGTTGCGGCGGGTGGCGGCGTCGAGGCGGACGTATTGGTCGGCGTGATAGACCTGCACGCTGCGCACATGGGCGATGGTCTGGCCCTGAGTCAGCTTGGCGTAACCCAGCAGCGCCCCGGCGGCTTCCAGTCCCAGTGTGAAATCGTCGCAGCCGAAACCGGCGAGGTCGCGGGTGGCGAATTGCTGGCACAGGGCGCGGCGTGCCGTCTCCAGTTCAAAGTGCCAGTCGGGCAGCGACTTGTGCGCGGCGACCATCCCGGCAGGCAGGACGGCGTTCTCGGCATGCAAGATCTCGGACGGTTGCAGCCGCTCCAGCTCGGCGCTCAGATTATCGGTGGCGGTCTCGCTGACGTAGAACTGGCCAGAGGCAAGGTTCAGCCAGGCCAGCCCCAGCTTGCCGCTGCGCTGGTGCAGCGCGAGCAGCAGGTTGTCGCGCTTCTCTTCCAGCAGGGCGGAATCGGTGACAGTGCCGGGGGTGACGATGCGCACCACCTTGCGTTCGACCGGGCCTTTGCTGGTGGCCGGGTCGCCGATCTGTTCGCAGATGGCGACCGATTCGCCCATCTTCACCAGCCGCGCCAGGTATTGCTCGGCGGCGTGATAAGGCACACCCGCCATCTTGATGGCGTTGCCGCCGGACGCACCGCGCTGGGTCAGCGTGATGTCCAGCAACTTGGCCGCCCGCTCGGCATCGCCCATGAACAGCTCGTAAAAGTCGCCCATGCGGTAGAACAACAGCATGTCGGGATGCTCGGCCTTGATGCGCAGGTATTGCTGCATCATCGGGGTGTGCTTGCTTGCTTCCGGTGTACTCATGGTGGCTAACTGATCTTGACTACGATGTCGTGCAGGCGGTTGGCGCAGAGCGCCATGTGTTCTGCGGCGTTGGTCAGGTGGCGATAGATCTCGCGGCGTTTGAACATGTTGATGTAATCGTCGCCCTCGAACAGGATGGGCAGGGCCTTGCGGTAGAGTTTCTCGGCGCGTCGTCCGGATTTGCGGGCGGCATCGGCATCCAGTGCCGCCGTGGCGGGCGTGCTGGCGAGCTTGGCGAAACCGTTGGCGAGCGCATCGACCCCCGCCTTGATGCAATGCGAGATGTTGAGCATGAACTCGTCCGGGGCAACGCCCAGCACGTCCATCTCATGCACCGTGGTCTTGCAATACAGCACGATCTCGTCCAGTGCCATGATGGCGCGGTAGATGTCTTCACGGTCTATCGGGGTGGAAAAGGCATCGTTGAGTTCGTGCAGGTTGCGCACCTTGATCAGGTCGGCCTCGTGCACGTTCTGCTTGAGCGCGTCCGCCACCACCGGGTCGCCGCGCTCCATGTATTCGACCAGCAGATCGACGGTGTAGGCGACCTTGATGTTCTGTTCGGTCAGCATCTGGAAGAAGTCGGGAATCTTGGGGAAGACCCGATCCAGGATCATGGCCAGCATGGTTTTTTTGGCTTCGGACTCAGACATGGCGGTCGCTCAGAGGAATGCGTGGACGAGAAGATAGCAGCAAATCGACATGGCCGCCGCCCCCGGTATGGTGATCAGCCAGGTGGTGACGATCTCGAAGGCCTTGCCCCAGCGCACCGCCTTCGGGCGCTCGGAAGCGCCTATGCCCATGATGGAGGAGGCAACCACGTGGGTGGTGGAGACCGGCGCGCCGAACAGCGAGGAGCTGAAGATCACCCCGGCAGCGGTCAGCTGCGAGTCGAGTGCGTGTAGGGGGCGGATCTTGTAGATAGCGAATCCCAGCGTGCGCACGATCTGCCAGCCGCCGGAAAGAATGCCCAGCGTGATGGTGGTCGAGCAGGCCAGCATCACCCAGAAGGGGACCTCGAAGCTGGGGATGAACCCGCCCAGCAGCAACACCAGCGTGAGGATGCCCATGCTCTTTTGCGCGTCGTTGGCACCGTGCGAGAAAGCCAGTCCCGCCGAGGTGAGGAATTGCAGGTGGCGCAGATCGCGATTGATTGAGGGATGCGCGCCGCGCAACAGGATCAGCATGAGCTTGTGCAGGGCGAAGCCGACCCAGAAACCGATGAGCGGTGACAGTATCAGGGCGACGATGACTTTGGCGACACCGTTCAGATGGCCGTGGAGCAGGTCGTCGAAGCCCCACACCACATGGCCGGAACCCGCCGCCACGACCACGACACCCGCCAGCCCGCCGACCAGCGCGTGGGAGGACGAGGACGGGATGCCGAGTCGCCAGGTCAGCAGGTTCCAGGCGATCGCGCCGAGCAGGCCGCACAGCACGATGCTCAGCGCGAGCACGCGGTCGAGATCGTCGAGGGTGATGAATTTGCCTATGGTGTTGGCGACCGCCGTCCCGCCCAGCAAGGGGCCGAGGAACTCGAAGAATGCCACCAGCATGACGGCCTGGATGGGTGTCATGGCGCGCGAGGCGATCACCGTAGCGATGATGTTGGCGGCATCGTGAAAGCCGTTGGTGTACTCGAAGACCAGCACGATGACGATGGTGGCGATGGCCAGCAGCAGGAGAGTGTGTTCCATGTCAGCAGACGAGCGCGGTCGCCCGGGACTGCGGGGACGAGGTTGGCCGTGTGTGTCGGGCGAGGCTCATGGGCTGGCGGAGAGGAACGATGCGGGCGCATTTTACCGGTTATCGCGCGGGGCCGAAGCGGAAAGCGCGCCTCCCCGGCGATTTCAAGTTGCGTGGCCAGGCCAAAGCCGCTATATTCGCGCCCATGCATTTCTCCAAGCACATCACCGAGTCCCACTCCACCTTCAGCCTGCTGGCAGCGCTGAAGCTGCGCGTCGCGCGCTAAATTCTTCCCCCACATCGACAGAATGACTAGCGCAGCGCTCAACAGGCCGCTGTGTTTCGCAACAATTTGCAATGGAGTTTTACCATGACCAATCAATTGATTATTTTTGATACCACCATGCGCGACGGCGAGCAAAGCCCCGGTGCATCGATGACCCGCGACGAGAAGGTGCGCATCGGTCGGCAACTGGAGCGCTTGCGCGTGGACGTGATCGAAGCGGGTTTCGCTGCCGCTTCCGACGGCGATTTCGAGGCGGTGCGCGCGGTGGCGGAAGCCGTGCGCGAATCCACCGTGTGCTCGCTGGCGCGCGCCATCGAACGCGACATCCGTCGCGCCGGTGAGGCGATCAAGCCTGCTGCGCGTGGCCGCATCCATACCTTCATCGCCACTTCCCCCATCCACATGGAGAAGAAGTTGCGCATGACGCCGGAGCAGGTGATCGAGAACGCCGTGGCGGCGGTGAAGTTGGCGCGCCAGTACACCGACGATGTGGAGTTCTCCGCCGAGGATGCCATCCGCTCGGACGAGGATTTCCTCTGTCGCGTGTTCGATGCCGTGATCAAGGCGGGCGCGACCACCTTGAACGTGCCGGACACCGTCGGCTACAGCATCCCGGCCTTGTTGGGGCAGCGCATCAGCAACTTGATCGCCCGCGTGCCCAATTCGGACAAGGTGATCTGGTCCACCCACTGCCATAACGACCTCGGCATGGCCGTGGCCAACTCCTTGGCGGCGGTGATGGGCGGCGCACGTCAGGTCGAATGTACGATCAACGGCTTGGGCGAACGTGCGGGTAACGCGGCTTTGGAAGAGATCGTGATGGCGGTGCGCACCCGTCAGGACGTGTTCCAGTGCGATACGCGCATCGATGCGACGCAGATCGTGCCCGCGTCCAAGCTGGTGTCGCAGATTACCGGCTACCCGGTACAGCCGAACAAGGCCATCGTCGGGGCGAACGCCTTTGCGCACGAATCCGGCATCCATCAGGACGGCGTGCTCAAGCACCGCGAGACCTACGAAATCATGCGGGCTGAAGATGTGGGCTGGAACGCCAACCGGTTGACTTTGGGCAAGCTGTCCGGGCGCAACGCGTTCAAGTCCAAATTGCAGGACTTGGGCATCGAGGTCGGCAGCGATGAGGCGCTCAACGCCGCGTTCACCCGCTTCAAGACCTTGGCCGACAAGAAGCGCGAGATCTTCGACGAGGACTTGTACGCGCTGATGTCCGGTGATGCGGTGGATGCGGTCGAGCGCTTCAAACTGGTGTACAGCAAGGTGCACTCCGAGACCGGCGAGCAGCCGTTGGCGACCCTGACCCTGACGGTGGACGGTAAGGAGCAGCGCGCCGAATCGTCCGGTTCCGGCCCGGTGGATGCCACGTTCAAGGCCATCGAGCAGGTGGCGGACAGCGGCACCGAGCTGTTGCTGTACTCGGTCAACGCCATCACCACCGGCACCGATGCCCAGGGCGAAGTGACCGTGCGCCTGTCCAAGAATGGCCGGGTGGTGAACGGGCAGGGCGCGGATTGCGACATCGTAGTGGCCTCAGCTCAGGCTTACCTGAATGCGCTCAACAAGTTGCACAGCAAGCCGGAGACCTCGCATCCGCAGCTGTGAACTTTTTGGTCTGAGGGCTATCTGAACGGGCGGCACGTTACGGCGTGCCGCCCTTTTTCAAACAGGAGATCGAAGTGAAAAGAATTCTGGTGTCGGGTGTGGCTGTTGCCGCGTTGCTGAGCGGCGCAAACGTGTGGGCGTGGGGGGATTGCACCCCGCGCGTCCGTTCGCAGTGTTTCGGTGCCGAGATGGTTGGCAAGAATCTGGCGGGTGCGGACTACACCGGAACGGACCTGAACAAAGGCGACTTCTCCAAGGCCGACCTGTCGAAAGCCAAACTCGCCGGGGTGAACTTCTACAAGGCGAAGCTGGTCGGGACGAACCTGTCCGGTGCCGACCTGACCCGCGCCACACTGGATTACGCGAACCTGGCGGGAGCCAATCTGAGCGGTGCCAACCTGAGCGGCGCACGCGCCGAGGCGGTGGATTTCTCCGACACTAACCTGACCGACGCGAATCTGGCGGGTGCCCGCGTGATTGGCGCGAAGTTCTTCCGCGCCACGCTGTGCCGTACCACCATGAGCGACGGCATCCTCAACAACTCGGGCTGTCCGGTGGAGAAACCCAAGGTGATCGAGTTGCCTTCCGCATTGACGGTCAAGCCGCTGGGCAACGTCATCAATGGCTGCGAGATCAAGGCGCAGACGGTTTGCGCCAATGCCGCGCTGGCCGAGGCCAATCTGGCATCGGCAGAGTTGGGCGCAGCCCAGCTCTACATGGCCAACCTGGCTTCGGCCAACCTGTTCCGCGCCAACCTGGCCAAGGCCAACCTGACCGAAGCCAATCTGGCCAAGGCCAACCTAGATCGCGCCAACCTGTCGCAGACCAATCTGACCGATGCCAACCTAAGCCGCAGCGTGTTGCGCGGCGCGCGTCTGGAACGGGCCAATCTGACGGGCGCGGCGCTGTTGGGTACCGACCTGACCGAGGCCGACCTGACCGGGGCGAATCTGACCGGTGCCGCGACCAGCGGAGCGACGTTCTGCCATACCGTGATGCCCGATGGTTCGATCAACAACAGCAGTTGCATGCCGCCGCCCGAAGTGAAGGCGGTCGAGCCGCCCAAGGCCGAGGTTGCTCCGGCCAAGGTCAAGAGCAAGGCCAAAGCCAAGGTGAACTAGGCTGAACTGAAGTGATGTACACGTGACGGCGGGGCGACCCGCCGTTGCTTTTTCCATTGGGCACGGCACCGCAGCCGGGATGCGCGGTCGCGCCTGCGGTAGAATGCTGCCCTGAATCCACCCGCCTTTTTTCGACATGCTGCGTCTCACCGAAATCAAACTTCCGCTCGACCATGACGAAGCCGCGCTGCCAGCGGCGATACGCGCCCGGCTGAAGATCGCAGCGGGCGAGTTGCTGGGATACACGGTGGCGCGGCGCGGCTATGACGCGCGCAAGAAGACCGACATCCATTTCATCTACACGCTGGATGTCGAGGCGAAGGACGAAGCCGCGCTGCTCAAGCGGCTGAAGGGCGTGCCGCATATCGCCCCCGCGCCGGAGACGCGCTACCAGTTCGTCGCCCACGCCCCGCAAGGCTTGAGCGAGCGCCCCATCGTCATCGGCACCGGGCCGTGCGGTCTGCTGGCCGGGCTGTTGCTGGCGCAGATGGGTTTCCGCCCCATCATCCTGGAGCGCGGCAAGGCGGTGCGCGAGCGCACCAAGGACACTTGGGGCTTGTGGCGGCAGAGCAAGCTGAACCCGGAATCCAACGTGCAGTTCGGCGAGGGCGGCGCGGGCACGTTCTCGGACGGCAAGCTGCACACCCAGATCAAAGACCCCAAGCAGCACGGGCGCAAGGTGCTGGACGAGTTCGTGAAATCCGGCGCGCCGGAAGAGATCCTCTACGTCAGCAAGCCGCACATCGGCACCTTCCGTCTGGTCAGTATGGTGGAGAAGATGCGCGCCGAGATCGAATCGCTGGGCGGCGAGTTCCGCTTCCAGAGCCAGGTCACCGACATCGTCATCGACGGCGGCCAGGTGCAGGGCGTGACGCTGGCCAGCGGCGAGACCTTGGCCTCGCGCCACGTGGTGCTGGCCATCGGCCACAGCGCACGCGACACCTTCGAGATGGTCCACCAGCGCGGCGTGTACGTCGAAGCCAAGCCGTTCTCCATCGGCTTCCGCATCGAGCACCCGCAGGCGCTGATCGACCAATGCCGCTTCGGCCCGTTCGCCGGCCATCCCGAACTGGGTGCGGCGGATTACAAACTGGTGCACCACGCCAGCAACGGTCGCTCGGTGTACAGCTTCTGCATGTGTCCCGGCGGACAGGTGGTGGCGGCCACTTCGGAGCCGGGCCGCGTGGTGACCAACGGCATGAGCCAGTATTCGCGCAGCGAGCGCAACGCCAACAGCGGCATCGTGGTCGGCATCTCGCCGGAAGATTATCCCGGCGGCCCGCTGGCGGGCATCGCCTTCCAGCGCCAGTGGGAGAGTCGCGCCTTCGAGCTGGGCGGCGGCAACTATTTCGCGCCGGGGCAGCGCGTCGGCGACTTCCTGGCCGGACGCGCTTCGACCAAGCTGGGCTCGGTGGTGCCGTCCTACCAGCCGGGCGTGACCCCCACCGACCTTGCCACCGCCTTGCCGGATTACTGCATCGCCGCCATCCGCGAGGCCTTGCCCGCCTTCGCCAAGAAACTGCGCGGCTTCGACATGGCCGATGCCGTGCTCACCGGCGTGGAGACGCGCACCTCGTCGCCCATCCGCATCAAGCGCGGCGACGACTACCAGAGTCTGAACACGCGCGGCTTGTACCCGGCGGGCGAGGGCGCAGGCTACGCGGGCGGCATCATGTCCGCCGCCATCGACGGCATCGAAGTGGCCGAGGCGGTGGCGCTGGACATGCTGAAAGGCGCGGCATGAATCCCGATTTCTGGCACGAGCGCTGGCAGCGCGGCGAGATCGGCTTCCATCAGGGCGAAGTCAATCCGTATCTGATCCGCCACTGGCCCGCTCTGGCCGTGACGGGTGGCACGGTGTTCGTGCCGCTGTGCGGCAAGAGTCTGGACATGGTCTGGCTGCGCGAGCAAGGGCACGAAGTGCTGGGCGTGGAACTGAGCCCGCTGGCGGTGCAGGGCTTCTTTGCCGAGCACGGGCACACCCCGCAACACTCGGCAGATGAGCGTTTCAAACGCTGCGAGGCGAACGGCATCCGCCTGCTGTGCGGCGATTTCTTCGACCTGACGGCGGCTGATCTGCAGCATGTGACGGCGGTGTACGACCGCGCCGCGCTGATCGCCCTGCCGCCCGAGTTACGCGCCCGCTACGTCCGCCACCTGGTCAGCCTCCTGCCTGCGGGCGCACAGATCTTGCTGGTCACGGTGGACTATCCACAAGAAGAAATGACCGGCCCACCGTTCGCCGTCACCGTGGCAGAAGTCGAAGCCCTGTACCGCCCCTACGCCGACATCGAACGGCTGGCACGGCTGGACGTGTTGGCGCAAAACCCGCGTTTTCAGGCGCGCGGCATGAGCAGTTTGCATGAGAATATCTTTGCGCTGCGGGTCAAGCTAGGGGTGTGAACTGCTGATTTATTGCCTGGGTTGGGGTGATGAGCGGTTAGGGTGGGATATGGAAGACTTCGCTCAGAATACCGTGGTACGTCCCCTAATTACCCTAATTAAAGGTGGTGCCGTAATGTCAAATCTACAAAAGCAGGGGACGGGATATTTTAGGATATTTATCTCTGTAGCAGCATGGTTAGGAAGTGTTTTACTTTTCTTATTGAGTGCAGGGAGAATTAAAGAATTTTCTGTTTCTTTGTATAACGAGCACTCTTTTATCAAAGCCCTGCAGGCGATGTCCACTCGGCCTGTACCATTAGATGAGTTTTCCTACTCTATTGGCATTGTGATGCTGACTGCTTGGTTGATATCTGCGGCAAAATACAAGGGAAGCTGGTTCAGGATCCAAGTAACTAGCATGAAGACGCTACCGTTTGGCTTCTTGTTACTCGCAGGGGCAAACATACTTGGCGAGATGTTGATGAATCGGAACGTATTTCTTCATTTGAAATCTACGGCCATACTCGGAATCATGCTTGCCTATCTTTGCACCAGTATTGTTGCGTTAACCTATCTAATCCGGCATCACCTGAAGGATTTCAGAACCTCAACCGACCCAAGGTTAGAATGCACCGCCCCTGTGTGGGTTGGTATGGCTATTTATCTGACCGCCGTTCAGGTTATTGCGATAACAGTGCTGAGGACTTAATAATTCGCGTATTTTCAGAATATTTTCAGGGTCAGACTGAGCTAACCCGGCTTTAACGGACACTTCAATAGGAGACAATAATGAAGGAGGTGTTCGATGGAAAGCAAGGTAAAAGGCAAGGTAAATCCGGAGAGGCAACGGCAGCGGTTCAGCGCGGAATTCAAGCGCGAGGCTGTGCGGTTGCTGGAATTGGGGCAGAAGCCGGGAACGCAACTGGCGCTAGAACTTGGAGTTGCCCGCAACCGGATCTACAAGTGGCAAGCGCAACTGAAGGCAAATGGGGGCGTATTTCGCACGCCCGGTCGCCCGAAGGTATCGGAAGAGAGCGAGCTGTCGAGACTCAAACGAGAACTGAAGCGTGTCACCGAGGAACTCGACATCCTAAAAAAAGCGGAGACGTACTTCGCCAAGCACCGCAAGTGAAGTACGCATACATCGAAATGCATGCGGGGATGGTGGGTGTCGAAAGGTTTTGTCGCATGCTAGGCGTCGCTCGTAGCGGTTACTATGACTGGAAGACTCGCGAAGAATCGGAGCACAGCAAGCAAGATCGAGAGTTATTGGAGCAGATCAAAGAAGTGCATCGTGCCAGTCGAGAAGCCTATGGTGCCGTGAAGACTTGGCGTGCACTCAACATGCAAGGCATTGTCTGCGGCAAGCATCGGGTAGCCCGGCTTAGGCGGCAAGCTGGCCTTGAGGCACGACGCAAACGGCGCTTCCGAGTCATCGTGGAGAACCACCATACCGCACCGGCGGCTCCCAATCTCGTGCAACGCCAGTTCGACGTTGCCACCCCCAATCAGGTTTGGGTGGGGGATGGCACTTTTATCCGCACCCGTCAGGGCTTCCTGCATCTGGCTGTGTTGTTGGATTTGCACTCTCGCCGAGTGGTGGGATGGGGCATGGGCGACAGGCCGAACTTGCAGCCGGTCATATCGGCTCTGGACATGGCGCTCCTGCATCGGAGTCCTGAACGCGGATTGATTCACCACACCGATCAAGGAGCGCTCTATGCAGCTCGCGCCTACCGTATTTTAGGGGACGTACCCCGCTTTCCTTCTGGTTCTCTCCCTCAGAACGCCAGCGCATCCCCGTCCGTGCTGGCGGTGACTTCAGTCAGTTTTCCGAACAGCTCGCTGCCGTCGCGCTGGCTGGACCAGCGGGTGCCGTCCCAAGCGTAGTGGAAGCCGCCTGTGCGGGCGGCGATCCAGATCTCCTGGTTGGGGGTGTGGCGGTTGACGATGATCTTCTGGCCGTCGTCGAGTTCTAGTTCGAGCACGTTGCCGTTGAGGGTGGCATCGATGCCGGCTGCGTCGGCGGCTTGTTCGATGCGGGTAAAGACTGAGTCGGACAGTTGGTTGAATTCGCTTTCGGTCATGTCGTTAGCCTTTATAATCGCGCTTCTTGAATTTTCTATCGGGTGGATGATGCGTGCATTGACCGGCATTATGTTGCTGTTGACCTTGTTGCTGCAAGGCTGCGGTCACAAGGGGCCGCTGTATCTGCCCAAACCCGCGCCCGCCCAATCCAGCCAGAATCCCTGATATGACTCCGTATTTCAGTTACCAGCAAGACCAGCTTTGCGTCGATGACTTGCCCTTGGTGGACATCGCCCAGCGCTACGGCACGCCGTGCTACGTCTATTCCCACGCGGCCTTGACGGCGGCCTACCGCGAGTTCGCCGAGGCGTTCAAGTCGCGCGAACACTTGATTTGCTACGCGGTGAAGGCGAACCCCAGCCTGGCCATCCTCAACCTGTTCGCTCGCTTGGGCGCGGGCTTCGACATCGTGTCCGGTGGCGAATTGCAGCGTGTGCTGGCGGCAGGCGGCGCGGCCAACAAGGTGGTGTTCTCCGGCGTGGGCAAGTCCGCCGCCGAGATGAAGCTGGCGCTAGAAGCCGAGATCCTGTGCTTCAACGTGGAATCGGCGGCCGAGCTGGAGCGGCTGAACGAGGTCGCAGGGAGCCTGGGCCGCGTTGCGCCGATCAGCCTGCGCGTCAATCCCAACGTGGATGCCAAGACGCATCCCTACATTTCCACCGGCCTGAAGAAGAACAAGTTCGGCGTGGCCTACGACGAGGCGCGCGCGCTCTACCGTCGTGCCGCCGCGCTGCCTAACATCCGTGTCACCGGCATGGATTGCCACATCGGCTCGCAACTCACCGAGGTCAGCCCCTTCGTGGCGGCGGCGGAAAAGGTGCTGGCGCTGGCCGACCAGTTGGCCGAAGACGGCATCGTGCTGGAACACCTCGATCTCGGCGGCGGCCTGGGCATTTGCTACAACGACGAAACGCCGCCCTCCATCGCCGAATACGCGCAGGCCTTGCTGGCTGCGCTGGCGGGGCGCAGCGAGAGGCTGATCTTCGAGCCGGGCCGCCGCTTGGTCGGCAATGCGGGCGTGCTGCTGACGACCATCGAATACCTCAAACAGGGTGAAGAGAAGAGCTTCGCCCTGGTCGACGCGGCGATGAACGACCTGATGCGCCCGGCGCTGTACGATGCTTATCACGCCATTCAGCCGGTGGTCAGTCGTAGCGATGTGGCCACGGCGATCTATGAAGTCGTCGGCCCGGTCTGCGAGACCGGCGATTTCATCGGGCACGACCGCGAGTTGGCGGTGGCGGCGGGCGACGTGTTGGCGGTGATGTCGGCGGGCGCTTACGGCATGAGCATGAGTTCCAACTACAACACCCGCCCGCGCGCCGCCGAGGTGCTGGTGCGCGAGGGTGAGGCGCACCTCATCCGCGAACGCGAGACGGTGCGTTCCCTGTATGCGAACGAGCGCGTGGTTTAACGGTTTTTCCTGTATCGATCCTGGGTTTGAGCATGAATAAAGTTCGATTGAGTTGTCTGGTGCTGGGCTTGCTGGCTCTGGCGGGTTGCGGCAAGAAAGAGGAAGAGAAGAAGGCGGGGCCTGCGGGAACGCCGGTGTCCGTGGTTCAGGCCGAGCAGCGCACGGTGGAGCAGATCGAGGAGTCGGTCGGCACGCTGGATAGTCCCGCCGACCCGGTGATCGCCGCCGAGGTGGCGGGCAAGGTGCTGTCGCTCAAGGTGATGGAAGGGGCGGAGATCAAGGCCGGGCAGGTGCTGGCCGAGATGGATGCGCAGGACACCGGCCTGGTGCGCCAGTCGGCGCAGGCCGAGGTGCGGCGCATGGAGGGCGTGAGCGCCAACGAGACCCGGCGGCTGGAGCGTATGAAGAAGTTGCGCGAGCAGGGCTTCATCTCGCAGGCCGGGCTGGATGATGTGGCCGCGCAAGCGACCTCGGCGCAGAACCAGTTGGCTTCGGCTAAGGCGCAGCTGGCGCTGGCCGAACGCAACGTTGGCAAGACGCACATCGTTTCTCCGCTGGATGGCAGACTGGAGCGCCAGTTCGTCGTGCCGGGGCAATATCTCAAGGTCGGCGATCCCGCGTTCCGCGTGGTCTATATGAAGAAGCTGCGCGCGCGGCTGCCGTTCCCCGAGGAGATGGCGGGACGCATCCAGCCGGGCATGGAAGTCCATGTGAGCAGTCCCGGCGTGGCGGGCGTGCAGAACGGCAAGATCGACGAGGTGCGCCCGATGTCCGGTGCGACCAACCGTTCCTTCGATGCCTTCGCCGTGTTCGACAACCCTGGCTGGAAGCCGGGTGCGACGGTGACGGGCGCGGTGGTGCTGGGTCGCCATGCGAACGCGGTGGTGGTGCCGGAACTGAGCGTGGTGCTGCGTCCGGCGGGCAAGGTGGTGTACGTGCTGGCGGGCGACAAGGTCGCGCAGCGCGTGGTGCAGACCGGGGCCAAACAGTCCGATGGCACGCTGGAGATCGTTTCCGGCCTGAAGGCGGGCGAGACCGTGGTGGTGGATGGCGCAGGTTTCCTCACCGATCAGGCACCGGTGGCGGTGTCGCATCAGGAGCCGGCGGGCAAGCCGGCCACTCCGGCGGCGGCCAGTGCGGTCGCCCCGGCGAGTGCTGTCGCTGCGCCGGTCAGCGCTGTTCCGGCAGCCGCCAAGAAATGATGTCATGGCTTCCCCGCTGACGGGGAAGCGTAGCTCCAACCACGGAATCGCCCCATGAATCTGCCAGAGTTATCCATCAAGCGTCACGTCTTCGCCTTCATGCTCAGCGGTGTGCTGATGCTGGTTGGCCTGATCGGCTACCAGCGCGTCGGCGTGGACCAGTTCCCCTACATCGAATTCCCCATCATCTCGGTGAGCACCAGCATCAAGGGCGCGAACCCGGACAACGTGGACATGAGCGTGACCAACGTGATCGAGTCGGCGGTGAACAGCGTGCCGGGCATCGAACACATCATGTCCACCTCGTCGCCGGGCATGTCCATCGTGGCCATCACCTTCAGTCTGGAAAAGAACGCCGACATCGCGTTCAACGAGGTGCAGGTCAAGATCAACCAGGCCTTGCGCCGCCTGCCCAGCGGCACCGATCCGCCCGTGGTCGCCAAGATGGACACCGGCTCCAGCCCCATCATGTGGCTGGCCTTGCAGGGCGACCGTACCCAGCAGCAGCTCAACCAGTATGCGGCGAACGTCATCAAGAAGAAGCTGGAGACCATCAACGGCGTGGGCGAAGTTCGCCTGGGCGGTCGCCGCGACCGCACCATCCGCGTCAACCTCAATCCGGCGGCGCTGGCGGCGCGCAACCTGACCACGCAAGACCTGATGAACGCGTTCAACCGCGAGCATCTGCAATTGCCCGGCGGCTTCCTGGTAGGTGAGCAGCGCGAGTTCCTGCTCAAGCTGGACATGGAGTTCCACCATATCGAAGATCTGGGCAAGTTGGTGGTGGCGTACCGCGACGGTTCGGCCATCCGCCTGTCCGATGTGGCGGTGATCGAGGACGGGCTGGCGGATAACCGCCAGTTGGCGCGTTTCAACGCCTCGCCCGCCGTGGGTGTGGGCATCGTCAAGGTGTCCGGAGCCAACACCGTAGCCATCGCCGACGAGGTGAAGCGCCGTCTGGAGAAGGAGATCGTGCCGTCCCTGCCGCCCGGCATGACGCTCAAGGTCGCCACCAACGATGCCGCCTACATCATGGAGATGATAGGCGCGCTGAAAGAGCACCTGATCGAAGGCACCCTGCTGGCGGCGCTGGTGGTGTGGCTGTTCCTGCGCAGCGTGCGCTCGACCCTCATCATCTCGGTCGCCATCCCGGTGTCGCTGCTGGGCGCGATCGCCGTGATCTACTTCTCCGGCTATACGCTGAACTCGATGACCATGCTGGCGCTGCTGCTGCTCATCGGGGTAGTGGTGGACGATGCCATCGTGGTGCTGGAGAACATCTTCCGCCACCGCGAGGAGATCGACGACGACCCGGTGAACGCGGCCATCAACGGCAGCCGCGAAGTGGTGTTCGCGGTGATCGCGGCGACGCTGTCGCTGGTGTCCATCTTCGCGCCGGTGATCTTCATGTCCGGCATCATCGGCATGTTCTTCAAGTCGTTCGCGGTAGTGGTGACCTTCGGCGTGCTGGTGTCGCTGTTCGTTTCGCTCACGCTCACGCCCATGTTGTGCTCGCGCTACCTCAAGGTGCAAAAGCAGCACGGCGCGCTCTATTACAAGCTGGATGCGGCGTTCCACAAGCTGGACGCGTTCTATCGCAAATTGCTGGTCTGGGCGTTGCAGCATCGCTGGAAGGTGGTCGGCTTCACCGTGGCGGCGGTGTTCTCCAGCGGCTTTTTCTTCGCCAACGTGGGCAAGGCGTTCTCGCCGGACGAGGACCAGGGGCGCTTCATGGTGTTCACCAAGGCACCGCTGGGCTCGTCCATCGAATACACCAGCAGTAAGCTGGCCGAGGTCGAGCGCGTTTTGGCCAGCCACCCCGAGGTGTTGAGCAACTTCTCCGGTATCGGCATCGGGCAGGCTGGGCAGGTCAACCAGGCCTTCTCCTACGTGCGCATGACACCGCGCCACGAACGCAAGGTGCGCCAGCAGGAACTGCTGGCCCAGTTGCGCAAGGAGCTGGCCGCCATTCCCGGCATCCGCGCCTTCCCTGCGCCGGTGTCGATGATGCAGGGGCAGCGCGGCGATCCCTTGCAGTTCGTGGTGACCGGGCCCAATCTGGGCGAGGTAGCGCGGCTGTCCGGCGAGTTGCAGCGCAAGCTGAACAAGGAAGTGCCGGGGCTGGGCCGGGTCGATACCGATCTGCAACTCGATCTGCCGCAACTCTCCTTGCAGTTGGACCGTGCCAAGGCTGCCGTGCTGGGCTTGTCGGCGCAGGATGTGGCGCTGGCGCTGAACGTGATGACCGGCGGCGTGAACGTGGCCGCGTACAGCGATGAGCCGGGGGACGGCGAGCGTTACGACGTGCGTCTGAAGGCGGCGGAAGGGGCGCTGGCCAAGCCGGACGATCTGAAGCGCATCTTCCTGCGCGCCCGCGACGGCAGCATGGTGCGCATGGATAGCGTGGCCAGTTTCGAGCAGGAGCTGGGGCCAGCGGTAGTGGGGCGTTACGACCTCAAGTATTCCGGCATCTTCTACGCCACGCCGACCATGCCGCTGGGCGAAGCGGCGAACAAGGTGAAGGAGATCGGTGGCGCGATGATGCCAGCCGGTTATCAGGTCAAGCTGATTGGTCAGGCGGAGGAGTTCGGCAAGACCATGGGTTACATGATCTTCGCCTTCTCGCTGGCCATCGTGCTGCTGTACATGGTGTTGGCCAGCCAGTTCAACTCCTTCGTGCAGCCCTTCATCATCATGGTGGCGCAGCCGCTGGCCATCATCGGTGGCGTGCTGTCGTTGTGGCTGTTCGGCCATACCTTGAACATCTATTCGATGATCGGCCTAGTATTGCTGATTGGTCTGGTGGCGAAGAACTCCATCCTGCTGATCGACCTGACCAACCAGCGCCGTGCCGAGGGCATGGCCATTGACGATGCACTGCGCGATGCCTGCCCGATCCGTCTGCGTCCGGTGCTGATGACTTCGTTCACTATCATCCTGGCACTGTTCCCGGCGGCGCTGGGCCTGGGGGCGGGGGCGGAGACCAACGGCCCGCTGGCCGTGGCGGTGATCGGCGGCATGATCT
Source organism: Ferriphaselus sp. R-1 (assembly GCF_000746095.1). Taxonomy (GTDB): domain Bacteria; phylum Pseudomonadota; class Gammaproteobacteria; order Burkholderiales; family Gallionellaceae; genus Ferriphaselus. The sequence goes on from NZ_JQKP01000001.1 coordinate 292,909, forward strand.
CGTCCACCCTGTTGACGCTGGTGGTGGTGCCCTCGGTGTACTCGCTGGTGGAATGCGCGATTGCACGTCGTCGTGCAAAACGACTGGCGCAGGGGGCTGCAACCGTTGCTTGATTTGTTATGATAGCCACCTCATTCAAGGCGTAGTACAGCATGCTGAAGAAGATCAAGGTTCCCGATGTGCGCCTGGGCATGTATCTCCAGGAAATCTGCGCCAGCTGGATGGATCATCCGTTCTGGCGCAAGTCGTTTCTGCTTGAAGAGCCAGCGGACCTAAAGATTCTGCAGACCTGCGGTGTCACCTATGTCTGGATCGATACCAGCAGGGGGCTCGATGTCGGGGCGGATGCCGAGGTGACCTTGGAGGAAGACGAGGTTCTCAAGGTAGAAGAGGAGATGCTTGAGATCGCCCGAGAGTCGGATGTCGGGGCGGCCCGCGTCAGTCTGCATGAAGAGGTGGACCGTGCCCGCAAGATCCACGCCCGTGCGCGTAGCGCAGTCGTTTCCATGTTCGGGGAGGCGCGCTTGGGGCGTGCGGTGGATGTTGCCGGGGCTAGCGCACTGGTGGAGGAGATCGACCGGTCCATCTCCCGCAACGCCGGGGCTTTGCTAAGTCTGGCACGGCTCAAGACCAAGGATGACTACACCTATCTGCACTCGGTGGCGGTGTGTGCGCTGATGGTGGCGCTCGGGCGGCAGCTAGGCCTGAAAGATGCCAGTTTGCGTAATGTGGGCATGGCCGGGCTGCTGCACGATGTCGGCAAGATGCTGATCCCGGAGGAAGTGCTCAACAAGCCGGGCCGCTTGACCGACGATGAGTTCGAGATGGTCAAGCAACATCCGGTCAAGGGTTGGCAGCTGTTGCAGGCCTCGCAGAACGTCTGCGATACCGCTCTGGAGGTGTGTCTGCATCACCATGAGAAAGTGGATGGCTCCGGCTATCCGCATCGTTTGTCAGGCGAGGCGCTGACCCTGGTGTCGCGCATGGGGGCAGTCTGCGATGTGTATGACGCGCTGACCTCAAACCGTTGCTACAAAAGCGGCTGGGAGCCGGGCGAGGCGCTGCGCAAGATGGCGGAGTGGCGCGGACATTTCGATGAGGCGGTGTTCCATGCCTTCGTGAAGACCGTGGGCATCTATCCGACGAACACCGTGGTGAAACTCAAATCCGGGCGCTTGGCCGTGGTGCTGGAACAGTCGGAAAAGAGTTTGCTCAAGCCGGTGGTTCAGGTGTTCTTCTCGACCAACTCGAATGTCCATCTGCCTCCGGAGCGTGTCGACCTGGCGAAATCGGCTGACAGTATCGCGGGCATGGAAGACAGCGCAAAGTGGGCGGCTGAGATCAGGAAACTGACCGGGATCTAGGGTTGCGTCGGGTCGGTCACAAAGCCTATCCGCACCATGCCTGCCTTGGCGGCTTCCGACATCACCTTGGCGACCAATTCGTAGTGGGCGTAGCGGTCGGCGCGCAGATGTAGTTCCGGTTGTGGCTGCTTGCGTGCTGCGCTGGCGAAGCGTTGCTGCAAAGCCGATTCTTCTACCTTTTCTCCATTCCAGAACAGACTGCCGTCTGCGCGGATGCCGAATTCGATATGCTCCGGCTGGGTGAGGTTGACCGCACTGGAGGCTTTGGGCAGGTCGATCTTTACCGCGTTGGTGAGCAGGGGCGCGGTGATGATGAACACCACCAGCAGCACCAGCATCACATCCACCAGCGGCACGACGTTGATCTCGGCCATGGGGCCTTGATGCCGCTTTGAATCAAAACTTCCGAAGGCCATGAGTTGCTCCTGACACTAGGCGTGTTTGTCGCCGAGCGTGATCAAGGCGTACACATCGTGGGCGAAATTATCCAGCTTGGCCAGCCAGAGCCGGTTGCGACGGGTGAACGAGTTGTAGGCCAGCACCGCCGGGATCGCCACGGCCAGGCCGACCGCCGTCATGATGAGCGCCTCGCCCACCGGCCCGGCGACCTTGTCCAGCGTACCCTGGCCGCTCATGCCGATCTGTACCAGCGCGTGGTAGATGCCCCAAACCGTGCCGAACAGGCCGACGAAGGGCGCGGCGGAACCCGCCGAGGCAAGCACTGTCAGGCCGTATTCCACCTTGGCGGACTCCTGGTCTATGCAATTGCGCAGCACTCGCGTCAGATATTCCGACATGCCGCCCGCCGCCGAGAGCTTTTGCACGCCACTCTGGTTTTCTGCGCTGACCAGCAAAGCCTGCCGAGCCAGTTCGGCAAAGGCGTTATCGGTGGGCGCCGCGCCCAGCGAGGTTTGCATCGCCTGCAAGGACGGCGATTCCCAGAAGCGCTTGAGGAAAGCCTCCGCGCGTAGTCGCTCAGTGCGGTTGGCCAGCGCCTTGCTGACGATCAGATACCAGCTCGCTACGGACAGCAGCAGTAGCAGGCCGAGCACGATTTTGCCCAAGGCATCGGATTGCGCGAGGAAATGGGCGAAGCCCAGACTCTGTTCCATTATCTTACTTCCAGTACAAAAACAAAGGGTTGGAGTGCCGTTGCGAGGACGGCGACCCCATCGCGGAGGGTCGGCTTGCAACGCCAGCCTTTCACCGCGTTCACGGCGGCCTCGTCCAGGCGACGATAGCCGGACGCGGTACGGACTTGCACCTTGGCGACGCGACCTTCCGTGTTCAACTCGACCAGCAACACCACGCGCCCTTGCTCATTCATGCGCATGGAAAGGGCGGGGTAGCTGGGCGGACTGCGTTCCGGGCAACTCACCGACAACTCGCCACTCAACATCACCGGCTGTGGCGGCAAGGGCGGTGCTTCGATGGCTACCGGAGCGGGTGGCGGAGGCGGCGCGACCGGCTCATCGGCCAAGACCACGGGCGCTTGTGCGACGAGCTGCTGCGGCTTGGGTGGCTCGATCGGGCGCGGCTTAGGCTGTGGTTTCGGTGGTTCTGGCTGCGGTTGCTCTGGAGCCGGTGGATTGATGAGGTTGACCATCAGCGTTGCCGCCGCATCCGGTGTCGGCAGGATGCGGTAGCTCCAAAGCACGAACAGCGCCGCACCATGCAGCACGATTACCAAGGTCAATCCGAACCACTGTTCTGGAGTCAATTTGCGCAGCGCGTCGAACATTCAATCTTTACAGGTAGAGCAAGTCGATTCGAAACTTGGCGTTGTAGCCTTTGTTCATTTGGCGAGCCTTGCTTTTGCTCGCCGTGCCGTAACAGTAGCAGTTTGCACCATGCCTGCAAACATATCGTTCAGGAATTGCACGGCGATAGACGGTGGGATGGCGAGGCGCTCAGTTGTGTTTGGTGCTGTCGCGTGCCAGTTTGCGTTGCAAGGTTCGCCGATGCATTTTTAGCGCACGGGCGGTTTCGCTGATGTTGCCGTGATGCTCGGTCAGTTTTTGGTGCAGGAACTCTGTCTCGTTGCCTGGTTGGGTTGGGAAGGAGAGCGCGGCTCCAGAAAGGGCGGCTGCGATCGCGTCTGCCGTGGCAGATTTGTCGAGGAAGTGGATTGACGCTGAGGGCTGGGCGCTGTGTGGCGGGGTGCTGCAAAGGACAACGACTTGAGCCATGGGCTTGATGCGATGCAACATATCGGCCAGCACTATGCCGCTGGCGCCCGGCAGCTTCAGGTTGAATATGCCGAAATCGGGGCGTAGCTCCATGATCAGCGGTAGCGCATCCTCAGCGCTGTCGGCATGGTGTACGCGATAACCTAATGGTTGCAGTTCCTGCATCAGGGTGCGCGATGCTGCCATGTTGCTATCTACCAGCAACACAGTTCTTTCGGCGGAGCTCAGCGTCATATGGCTAAAGGTTCGTCGGCATCGATGCGGCCCAGCGGTGCGGCCAGTTCGTGGGCATCGTGTAAGGCCAGCAATTGCGTGACGAGCGATGCACCTTGATGCGCGATCACTTCCAGATTGGCATAGCGCAGCGGCCAAGGCGTGTCATCGCTGGTGGTCAGCAATGCGTGGAGGAGTTGTTGTTTGCATTCGCTCCAGTCCATGATTTGCAGATAGAGTGCGACTGCGTCCCTGTCGGTCTCCCGCACGCCGTGTTGCTTGATCCCGGTCAGTTCAAACACCAGTGCGCCTATTCCTGAAAGGCGTATGCGGTTTCTATCATGGGGTTGCAGGCTGGCCTTGCGCGCGGCGAGGCAGTAGCTCATGACGGTTTCGCTCAGTGCGATGGATTCCAGAAACTGGTTGAGGTTGAGGCTGTTCTGGATCTGGGAGCAGGCGTGATGAAACAGCGCCAGTTGTGGGTCGCAGGTGGCAATCGCTGCCACTGAGTGCTTCGACATTTGACGGGCCCGCATGCATCCTCCGAAAATTGAAGTGCCAGTCAGTGGCGGCAGGGCACTGGGAGGAGACCAAACTGGGCTACCAGCGACTGGGCAGGGCGTAATCTACCCAAATCCGGCCAGTGTTGGAATGTGGCATTTTGCCGCGCGACAAAATGCCACAGGGGGGCGCAGGACAACAAAAAAGCCGACTTGCGTCGGCTTTTTTGTTGCAAGTACAACCTGAATTACAGCGACAGGATGAACTTGGCCAGACCCTTGATCTGCTCATCGTTGGCACCCAGACCACGGGGAGTCATTTGGCCCATGTTCCAGCCGAACTTACCACCCTTGGTGATGTTGGCGATCAGGGTAGCTTCAGCGTCCTTCTGACCCTTGTACTTGGCAGCCACATCTTTCCATGCCGGACCGACCAGCTTGGTGTCGACCTTGTGGCATGCGGCACACTTGGCCTTGCCATCAGCAGGCATGTCTGTAGCCATTGCGTTGCCAGCGAACATCAAACCAGCTACTGCTACTGCAGCGAAAATAGACTTCATATTCTTCTCCGAGATAATCAACACATTGTCAGTGGAGGATGCCCCCCGTTCTTTGCTACTAAGTCGCTAGCCCTGAGCGGTGCCAAAGACCAAGCGACGAGATATTAACGCAAACGGAATATGCTGGGTTGACAAAAATAGCAGGGAATCCGTGTGGCTGCGCACTGAGCGGGACGCGGCTCAATGGATGAGAAAGATCGTCGCCAGTCCGAGGAAAATGAAGAACCCGCCGCTATCGGTGATGGCGGTAAGCAGCACGCTGGAGCCTATGGCGGGGTCACGTCCCATCCGCTGCATGGTGAGTGGGACCACCAGTCCGACGATGGCCCCCAATAACAGGTTGAGCAGCATGGCTCCGGTCATCACCAGCCCCAGCGGTACGCTGTGGTACAGGAAGTAGGCGAACAGTCCGGCGACACCGCCCCATACCAATCCGTTCAGTCCGCTGATGGCCAGCTCTTTGAGCAACAGGTGGCGTGCGCTGGCCGGAGTGACCACGCCCAAGGCCAGGGAGCGGATGATGATGGTGGTGGTCTGGTTGCCGGAGTTGCCGGCGATACCGGCGACGATGGGCATCAGGGTGGCGAGGGCGACGAACTTTTCGATCGTGCCTTCGAAGCTGCCGATCACGCGCGAGGCGAAGAAGGCAGTGCACAGATTGAGCGCCAGCCACAACCAGCGGTTCTGCGCCGATTTCCACACGGAAGCGAAGATGTCTTCTTCTTCGCGCAGACCCGCCTGGTTCAGCAGCTCGGTCTCGGATTCTTCGCGAATGAAGTCCACCACCGCGTTCACCGTCACCCGGCCAACCAGCTTCCCGTCCTCGTCCACCACCGGTGCGGACACCAGATCGTAGCGCTCGAAGGCCTGCGCCGCCTGTTCGGCCTGGTCGTCCGGATGCAGGGTGACCGTCTCGTGCTTGACCAGCGTCGAGACATCCGTCTCCGGTTCGTTGACCAGCAGCAGATGGATAGGGAGCACGCCCTTGAAATGCTCTTCGCGATCGACCACGAACAGTTGGTCGGTATGGTCGGGCAGCTCGTCGAAGCGGCGCAGGTAGCGCGACACCACTTCCAGCGTTACATCCTCGCGTATGGTCACCATGTCGAAATCCATCAGCGCGCCGACGGAGTCTTCGGGATAGGACATGGCGGCGCGCAGCTGCTCGCGCTCTTCCACCGGCAGTGACTTGAACACGTCGCGCATCACCGCCTGCGGCAGGTCGGGGGCCAGGTCGGCGATCTCGTCGGTATCGAGCTGCTCGGTTGCCTCGACCAATTCGTCGCGGCTCATGGTGGCGATCAGCGATTCGCGCACCGCGTCGGAGACTTCGATCAGAATGTCACCGTCACGGTTGGCCTTGACCAGATCCCAGACGATCAGGCGTTGCTCGATCGGCAGCGCTTCCAGAATGTAGGCGATGTCCGCCGGATGCAAGGTCTCCAGCTTGTCACTGAGCTCGCTCAGGTGGCGCTTGTGCAGGATGGTCTCGACCAGCTCATGGCGTTCTTCACGCGGCATGGATTGCTTGTGTACCAGCGACTCCACCAGCCCGTGACGATGCAGCAGCGCCTCGACCTGCTTCAGGTGATGCTGCACGTCTTCGGTGTAATGATGTTCGTGGTTGTCGGTCATCGGCGGCCTGCTCTAAAGTGGCGGCTATTCTAATGAAAATGCCTGCTTGGCGGGCATAAACTTGTCATCGTTGCGGGATTATTCTCCCCAGGGGGCGATCAGGTCCTGCCTGACGCCCAAGTGGTCCAGAATGCGCGCCACCACGAAATCCACCATGTCTTGTACCGTCTTGGGGTGGTGGTAGAAACCGGGGTTGGGCGGCAGGATGACCGCCCCGGCCTGGGCCAGGCGCAGCATGTTTTCCAGATGGATGGTGGAGAACGGTGCTTCGCGCGGTACCAGGATCAGTGTGCGTTTCTCTTTCAGCATCACATCGGCGGCACGAGCGATCAGGTCGTCCGACAGGCCCGCTGCCACTGCCGCCAGCGTGCCCATGGTGCAGGGGCAGATCACCATCGCGTCGCCGGGATTCGAGCCGGAGGCCATCGGCGCGAACCAGTCGTCGCGACCATACACCTCCAGCTGGCCGGTGAAGGTGCCGAGGTGTTCGAGCAGCAACTTCTTGGCTTCCTGCGGGCGGGAAGGCAGGGTGAACTCCATCTCCTGGCGGGCGACGATCTGGGCGGCTTGCGAGTAGACCAGTTGTACGCGCTGCCGGCTTTGCAACAGACATTCGAGCAGGCGCAGGGCATAAGGCAGGCCGGATGCGCCGGTGATGGCTAGGGTGATGGTCTTCATGGTGGTGTGGCCGGGCTCGACAAAAATCGGGCGGCGATTATACCGTTCACCGTGCCGAACAACAGCGCGGCTGCGGCAAAGATGGGCAACAGCCAGGCGATCCCGGCGTGGGGGATGAGCCAGAGATAGACCACCGCCATTTGTCCCGCGATGTGGGCGAAAGCGGCGAGGATACTCTGACTGATCGTCCCGAACAGGCGCTGCGACAGGTGGCGGCTGGCGGCCAGCACCAGCAGGCTGCACACGGCACCGGACAAGCTGAGGAAGAATCCCGGTGCGAGGAAATTGCCGAACAGCAGGCTGCCCGCCATGACGCGCAACAGCGAGACCCACGCAGCTGCCCGCCAGCCATAACGCGCCAACACGATCAGGGTGACGATGTTCGCCAGTCCAGGTTTGACTCCCGGCAAGGGCGACGGAATCGCCGCTTCCAGCACCGACAAGCCCAATGCTGCCGCCGCCATGCGCGCCAGATGATGGTCTTCGCTCGATGTTTCAAGTTTCAGGCTAGGCATCATTTGGAGTAGCAAGTGCTGAGTGCTGAGTGCTGAGTGAAGTCAGGCCTGCTTGGTACTCAGCATTCGTTGCTCCGCACTCAATAATTAAGGCTGTCATAGTTCTTGGTGCGTCCGGCCAGTTCTACGCTGATCTCGTTCGGCAGGCAGATGGCGATCTCGCCTGCTTGTTTGAGCCAGCCTTGGCGTACGCAGTATTGGCGCGGGCTGGGGTCGGATTCGATACGGGCTTGTCGGTCATGGATGGTGATGACGCTGATGCCGAGCGGGCCGGGGACGTGCAGTTGGCTGTCGGGGGAGAGCGGCAGTTCGCGGAACACTTTGCCGCCGCTGCGCACGATGGCGCGATCCGCCGCGCCGCCATTCCAGCAGACCGACATCAGCCAGACGGTGACTGCCCCACCTGCCAGCATCGTCAGCCAATCGCCGGGGCGGATGGCGTTCAGCATGGCTTCAGCCCAGCTCGCGGTGGCGCACCAGCACTTGTTGCTGCGGGGCGAAGTGGCGTGCCAGGCGTTCGGTCAGGTAGACCGAGCGGTGCTGGCCGCCGGTGCAGCCGACGGCGACAGTGAGGTAGCTGCGGTTGTCGTCGACATAGGCGGGCAGCCAGCGCTCGACGAATCCGCAGATGTCGTCGTACATCTGCTGCACGGCGGGGAGCGGTTCCAGGAATTCGACCACCTTGGCATCGCGCCCGGTGAGCGGGCGCAGGAAGGGGTTGTAATGCGGGTTGGGCAGGCAGCGCACATCGAACACCATGTCGGCATCCAGCGGGATGCCGTGCTTGAATCCGAAGGACTGGAACAGCAGGGTGAGCCTGGCCCGGTCGAGCTGGATGAACGATTTGACCCAGGCGCGCAGGGCGTTCGGATTGAGGTCGCTGGTATCGATGTGGTGGCCGATGCCGCCTATGCTGGCCAGCATCTCACGCTCCTGTTGCACGCATTCCGGCAGCGTCCGCGTGTCGTCGCTCAGGGGATGGCGGCGGCGGGTTTCGGAGAAGCGCCTCACCAGCTCGTTGTTGTTGGCATCGAGGAACAGCAGGCGCACGTCGATGCCCTGGATGCGGAAGCGCTCGATCAGTTGCGGCAACTCGCGCACACTGCTGCCACTGCGTACGTCGACCGCCACGGCGATCTGGCGATAGCCCGCCTGATGCAGGTTATCCATCAAGGTGGGCAGCAGCTCGGCAGGCAGATTGTCGACGCAATAGAAGCCGCTGTCTTCCAGCAGCTTGATGGCGATGCTCTTGCCGGAGCCGGACAGGCCGCTGATGAGGAACAGTTGCATCACATGTTCTCCAGCCCGCGCTCCATCTCGGCCTGGTGGCGGTTGAAGAACTCTTTCATGGTGTCGATGCCGCGTTCCTGCAACACATAGTTGCGCGCGGCGGCTTCCACCAGCACGGCCAGGTTGCGCCCGGCGGTCACGGGGATGTTGACGGTGTTGATCTGGATGCCGAGTATCTCCTGGTACGTCGCATTGAGCGGCAACCTTTCCAGTTTGGACAGGTCGCCGCCGGGCGGGCGATGCAGGTGGACGATCAGTTTGAGCGATTTGCGCAGGCGCACGGCGGTCTCGCCGAACATGGTGCGGATGTTGAGCATGCCCAAGCCGCGCACTTCGAGGAAGTCGCGCAGCAACTCCGGACACTTGCCTTCCAGCGTGTCCGGCGAGGTGCGGTAGAACTCGGTGATGTCGTCGGCGACCAGACTGCTGCCGCGCGTGATCAATTCAAGGCCGAGTTCGCTCTTGCCCACGCCGCTGTCGCCGGTGATGAGTACGCCGATGCCCATCACGTCGAGGAACACGCCGTGGCGGGTGGTCGACTCGGCCAGGGCGGCGACGATGTAGTGACGAACCAGCCACATCAAGTGGACGCTGTTCTTGGGCGAGTGGAACAGCGGTGTGTGCGTACGGTCGGCGTAGGCGATGAGTGGCTGCGGGATCTCGTCGGTACCGGCGACGATCAGGCACAGCGCATCACCGCGTTCCAGCCGGTCGAACGAGGCCTGCAAGGCATCAGCATCCAGGCCATGCAGGTAATCCAGTTCTATGCTGCTGAACACCTGTACCCAGTTCGGGTGGATCAGATTCATGTGGCCGATCAAGCCCTTGTTGGAGGCATTGACCAGCTCGCTGTTGAGTATCTTGTCAGCCCCGCCTTCGCCGGCCACCCATACCAGGCCGAGACGCTCCTGTTTGTCTTCGAACAGCCGGCGGATGTCTACGTGTGCCATGTCGATCCGCCTAGGCTTGCCAATCGGCAAAGAGTCGATACAGCTCGGCGGGGTCGTCGCTGGCCAGCAATTGGTCGCGGAACGACTTCTCGCAGAACATCTGGGCCAGCTCGCTCAGCAGTTGCAAATGCAGGTCGGTCGCCCGTTCTGGCACCAGCAGGACGAAGATCAGGCTGACCGGAAGGCCATCCGGTGCGTCGAACGGGATGGGCGCGGTGGTCTTGACGAAGCAGGCGACGGGATCGCGCAGGCCCTTGACGCGACCGTGCGGGATGGCGACACCTTGTCCCAATCCGGTCGAGCCCAGTCGTTCGCGCGCGAACAGGCTGTCGAACACCTGACTGCGGGCGATGTTGCGCGTGTTCTCGAACAGGATGCCGACGCGCTCGAACACACGCTTCTTGCTGGTGGATTCGGCATCTACCAGGACGTTTTCGGGCGGCAGGAGGTTACTAATCAAACCCATGGGGCTTATCCATGAAAAAGGGCGGCCACGAGGCCGCCCATGAAGGGTTATTCTGCTTCAACTACCTTGCCGGAGTCGTCATGACGGCGCGCGGTGTTCTTTTCCTTGTGCTTCAGCACCTGGCGGTCCAGTTTCTCGATCAGCTCGTCGATGGCGACGTACAGGTTGGTGTCCTGGCATTCGACGAAAATGGTCTTGCCGCTGATGTGCACGGTGGCCTCAGCCTTTTGTTGGAGCTTGTCCACGGACAGGATGACGCTGACATCCAGTACGTTGTCAAAATGTTTTTTGATCTTGCCCAGTTTGCTGACCACATGCTCACGAATGGCGGGGGTGACTTCCAGATGATGTCCGCTGAGGTTGAGGTTCATGGTTGCTCCTTTTTATAGTGATTTACGAAGATTGACCGGGAGGATATTAAGCGATTCCCGGTATTTTGCCACAGTGCGCCGGGCAACTTGTATGCCCTGCGACACGAGGATTTCTGCCAGGCCGCTGTCGCTCAGAGGGTGATGCGGGTCCTCTTGCGAGATCAGCTGCTTGATGAGTGCGCGAATGGCCGTGGCGGAACAGGCGCCGCCGCTGTCGGTGGATACGCCACTGCCAAAGAAATACTTGAATTCAAAGATGCCGCGCGGGGTCAGCATGAACTTCTGGGTGGTCACGCGCGAGATGGTGGATTCGTGCAGCTCCAGCTCTTCGGCGATCTCGCGCAACACCAGCGGGCGCATGGCCACTTCGCCGTGTTCGAAGAACATGCGTTGACGTTCCACGATGGCCCGGGCGACACGCTGGATGGTGTCGAAGCGTTGCTGCATGTTCTTGATGTACCAACGCGCCTCTTGCAACTGTCCGGCCATTTGCGGAGAGCTCTGTTCGTCGCGGCCCTGCATGAGATTGGCGTACAACTGGTTCACACGCAGGCGCGGCATGGCCTCCGGGTTGAGTCGCACGGTCCAGCGACCGCGCTGGCGCTCGACGATGACATCGGGCACTACGTAATCGCTGACGCGCTGGTCGTAGCGGGAGGCAGGGCGCGGATCGAGTTGCAGGATCAGCGCCTGAGCGACGCGCAACTCATCATCGGAGCAATGCAGGTGTCGTTTCAGGCGCATGTAGTCATGCGCGGCCAGCAGGTCCAAGTGTTGGGCGGCGAGCCGCAGTGCCAGCTGCCGTCCAGGTTGGTCATCGGGCAGGGCGCGCAGTTGCAGGGACAGGCACTCGGCCAGGTCGCGTGCGGCGATGCCGGGCTCGTCCAGATGCTGCAATTGCACGAGGGCGGTCTCCAGATCGTCCAGCGAGACATCCAGCGCCTCCGGCAGCAGGTCGTGGATCTCCTCCAGCGACTGGGTCAGGAAGCCGCTGTCATCCAGCGCGTCGATCAGCAGGGCGATCAGTTGACGGTCGTGATGATCGAGCTGGCTGAGACTGAGCTGGGTCAGCAGGTGTTCGCGCAAGCTGGGCGAACTGGCAGCGGTCTCCGGATGGTAGTCATCGTCATCATCGCTACTGGATGAACTGGCGGCACGGGGCAGATCGTCCCAGTCCTGTTCGGCTTTGGGCGTTTCGCTCTCGGATGGGGCGGCACTACTGGTGACAGACGAGCCCTCACCGGTGGAGGCAAAGCTGGTGATCTCGTCGTCCTCGCACTCCAGGAACGGATTCTCGTCCAGCAGACGCGCGGTCTCCTGATTGATCTCCAGCGTGGAAAGTTGCAGCAAGCGGATAGACTGCTGCAACTGTGGCGTGAGCGTCAGTTGTTGGGATTGCCTGAGTTGTAGCGCTGCTTTCATGCCGGGCGGATCATTGGGTGGGCGTCACTTTTATAACTTGAAATGCTCGCCGAGATACACTTTCCTCACGGCTTCATTATAGATGATTTCCTCGGGCTTGCCCTCCGCCATCACCGCCCCAGCATTGATGATGTAAGCGCGGTCGCAAATGCCCAGCGTCTCGCGCACGTTGTGGTCGGTGATCAGCACACCGATGCCGCGCTCCTTGAGGAAGCGGATGATCTTCTGGATGTCCAGCACGGCGATCGGGTCGACACCGGCGAACGGCTCGTCGAGCAGGATGAAGCGCGGATCGGTAGCCAGCGCGCGCGCGATCTCGCAGCGCCGCCGCTCGCCGCCGGACAGGCTCAGTGCCGGATTGTCACGGATGTGGCCGATGTGCAGGTCTTCCAGCAGCGATTCCAGAATGGCCTCTTGCTGGGCGTGCGGCAGGCCGCGCAGTTCCAGCACGGCGCGGATGTTTTCGGTCACGCTCAGACGACGGAAGATCGAGGCTTCCTGCGGCAGGTAGCCGAGTCCGAGCTGGGCGCGGCGGTGGATGGGCAGGTGCGTGATCTTGTGCTGATCGATGTAGATGTCGCCGCCGTCCGCCGCGACCAGGCCGACGATCATGTAGAAGCTGGTGGTCTTGCCTGCCCCGTTGGGGCCGAGCAGGCCGACGACTTCGCCGCTATGCACCGAGAGTGATACGTCCCGCACCACGGTCCGGGTGCGGTACTGTTTCTTCAACGAGGTGGTGCGCAGTTCGCTCATGGTTTGCCCAGGCTGGTCGAGGAGCGGATGGTTACGGGTTCGGCGGCTGCCGGAGCCGATTCGCTCTTGGGTTGGATGACTGCACGCACGCGGCCACGTGGTCCCGAGGTCGGCGTGCGCGGGCTGTCCACGTGGAAGACCTCGGTTCTGGAGTCATAGGTGATGTGATCGCCGTAGACCTCGTCGTTGGTGCGCTTCATGTGTGCTTCGCCGAACAGCTCCAGGAACTCGTTCCGCGTGTCGTACTCGATGCGCAGTCCGTCGCCTTCGACGTACTCATCCGCCCCATCGCGTTTTTGCCTGAAGTGGGCGAGCTTGCCGGTGATCGTGCCGTGCTTGTCTCCGGTCGCGGTCTCAGTGACGACGATCTTGCTGCCAGTGATGATGAGTGTGCCCTGAGTGAGTTTCACGTTGCCTTCGAAGATGCTGATCTGCCGGGCATCGTCGATGTTGACCGTATCGGCATCCAGATACATGGGCTGGTCGCGGTCGGCACGCTCTGCCCAGGCCGATGGCGCGGCGAGCAGCAGGAGGCAGAGCAGGGCGGGCTTAGTTCGTTGGAACATGTTCGCTTCTCACTTGCGATAGCAGGCGGATGATCCGGGTCTTGTTGTCCAGGGTCATGCCGACGGCGTTGACGAGGTTATAGGCATCGCTCATGGTGACCGGGCGGTCGGTCTCGGCGTAGTCCTGGCTGGGCAGGGCGCGCAGATAAGTGGTAGTCAACACGCGCTCGCTGGCCGTCTGGCTGGCGGCGCGCACGATGCGCACATCGCCGCGCATGATGGTTTCGTCGCGCTGGTAGGTGGTGCCGGTCTGGGCCGTGATGCGCAGCGTGGGGCGGTCGGGGGCGAGTGCGAGGATGTCGGGACGCTCCAGATACAGGGAGTCGTCGTCCGGATAGTGTGTCAGCGTGTGCGCGTTGATGCGGTGATGCGGCCTGCCCTGTTCGTCCAGGGCGGTGGCCTGGAAGTCACTGACGATGAAATCCGGGTCGTGCAGCTTGCTGTTGTCCTGCACCACAGGCAGCGGCCTGACCTGCTGGTCCAGCCAGTAGGTGCCGGCCAGCAGCAGCAACAAGGGCAGCAGCGGCAGCCAGTTACGCAGTTTCTCGATCATGCGAGATAGGGGGCGAGTTGCGCGTCCAGCGTGCCCTGCGCTGACATCAGCCATTCGCAGACTTCGCGCACAGCCCCATGTCCGGCCTGGCGCTGGGTGACGTAGTGGGCGCGCTCGCGCACCACCTGTGGCGCAGCGGGGACGCTGATCGCCAGCCCGACCCGGCTCATGGCGGGCAGGTCGACCACGTCGTCGCCCATGAAGGCTGCCTGTTCGGGGGCGATGCCCAGTTCCGCCAGCAAGGTTTGCATGGCGGCGCGCTTGTCATGCACGCCCTGCTGAACCCGGGTGATGCCGAGATTCTTCGCGCGCAGTTCCACGCAGCGCGAAGTGCGTCCGGTGATGATCGCCAGCTCCACACCCGAGGCCTTGAGCATCTTCAGACCGTGGCCGTCGAGCGAATTGAAGCGTTTGAACTCCTCGCCGGAGTCGGATAGGTACAGGCCGCCGTCGGTCATGATGCCGTCGATGTCGAAGGCGATGAGGCGGATGTGCTTGGCGATCTCGGTGGGCATCAGATGACTTTCGCTTTCAGGAGGTCGTGCATGTTCAGGGCCCCGACCAGAGTGCCGTCTTCCACGACCAGCATCTGGCTGATGTTGTGGCGCTCCATCAGCTCCACGGCGGCGACGGCCAGATCGTCCGGGCGGATGCTGTGCGGCTGACGGGACATCACGCTGGCGATGGGCGTGGACTTGAAATCGGGCTGCTTTTCCAGCGTGCGGCGCAGGTCGCCGTCGGTGTAGATGCCCAGCACGCGGCGCTGGTCGTCCACGATGGCCGTCATGCCCAGACCTTTGCGCGACATCTCCAGCACGGCATCCGCCAGCGAGGCGGTCTCGTGCACGGCGGGGATCTGCGCACCTGTATGCATGATGTCGCGGACATGGGTGAGCAAGCGTCGCCCCAGACTGCCGCCGGGATGGGAGCGGGCGAAATCTTCCTTGCCGAAACCCTTGGCATCCAGCAGCACCACGGCCAGTGCATCACCCAGCGCCAGTGCGGCTGTGGTGCTGGCGGTGGGTGCGAGTCCCATCGGGCAGGCTTCTTTGGCGATGGCGCCATCCAGATGCACGTCGGCGGCCAGCGCCAGGCTGGACCTCGGGTTGCCGGTCAGGCTGATGAGCTTGGCCCCCTGTCGCTTGATGACCGGGATGATGGTCTGCAACTCGGAGCTTTCGCCGGAATAGGAAAGTGCGATGAACACATCGTCCGCCGTGATCATACCCAGGTCGCCGTGGCTGGCTTCGCCCGGATGGACGAAGTAGGCCGGGGTGCCGGTGCTGGACAGCGTCGCGGCGATCTTGCGCGCGATATGGCCGCTCTTGCCCATGCCGCTGACGATGACGCGCCCGTGACAGTCAAGGATGGTGCGCACGGCACGGACGAAATCCTCGTCGAGGCGTTCGGAGAGTGCCTGCACGGCGGCAGCTTCGATCTGGAGTACATCGCGTGCCAGAGCCAGGGCGTGCGATGCGGAGGGAAACGGTGGGTTCATGGCGGGGAATTATAGCAGCGGGGTTTTCTGGCGGTGAAGTTTTGAAAATGTCCGAGCTTTCCGGCATCATCGGGGCATGGATCATGGATTGCAAGTCGTTCTGGTGTTGCTGGCGGTCGCCGTAATGGTGGTCGTGTTGTGTCGTGTGCTGCATTTGCCGGTGATGCTGGGCTATCTCACAGTCGGTATTCTGATCGGTCCGCATGCGCTGGGCTGGGTGGCCGATGCCCCGCAGGCGCGCCATCTGGCCGAGTTCGGTGTGGTGTTCCTGATGTTCAGTATCGGACTGGAGTTCAGTCTGGCCAAACTTCACGCCATGCGCCGGATCGTGTTCGGCTTGGGCAGCGCGCAAGTCGTCGCCACCCTGCTGGTGGCGGTGGCTGCAGCGTTGGCGCTCGGGCTGGACTGGCGTGCGGGCGTGGCTTTGGGCGGAGTGCTGGCGATGTCCTCGACCGCTATCGTCAGCAAGATGCTGGCCGAGCGTGCCGAGCTGGGTGCACCGTTCGGTCAGCAGATCATGGGTGTGCTGCTGTTCCAGGATCTGGCGGTGGTGCCGCTGCTGATCGTCATCCCCGCGCTGGCTAGCGCCAGTGACGCGCTGACCTACACGCTGCTGTTCGCATTGCTGAAAGGGGCGGCTGCGTTGACGGCGCTGTTGTTGTTCGGCCAGCGCTTGATGCGCCCCTGGTTCCATATCGTGGCGCGTCAGAAGTCTGCCGAACTGTTCATGCTCAATGTGTTGCTGATCACGTTGGGGCTGGCTTACCTGACCGACCTGGCCGGACTTTCGATGGCGCTGGGCGCGTTCGTGGCGGGGGTGTTGATCGCCGAGACCGAGTACCGCTTGCAGGTGGAGGAGGATATCAGGCCTTTTCGCGATGTGCTGATGGGCCTGTTCTTCATCACCATCGGCATGATGCTGAACGTGCGTGAGATGTGGGCGGACCTGGGCTGGGTCGTGCTGTTGTTGCTCAGCTTGCTGTTGTGCAAGGCGGTGATCGTGGCCGGTTTGGCGCGTATCTTCGGCGTAGGTTGGGGCGTGGCCTTGCATACCGGCCTGGGCTTGGCGCAAGCCGGGGAGTTTGGATTCGTCCTGCTGAACGATGCGGGTAATGTCCATCTGATGAGTGAGCGGGTCGGTCAGGTCGTGCTGGCGGCCATGCTGCTCTCCATGCTGATCGCGCCGTTCCTGCTCATGTATGCAGACCGTATCGTGCGCCGTATCTCGCCCGATGCCTGGATGTACAGTGCCATGCAGATGCACCAGATCGCAGTGCGCAGCATGAGCTCGCAGGGGCACGTCATCATCTGCGGTTTCGGGCGCAGCGGTCAGACCTTGGCCCGCTTCCTGAGCGGGGAGGGGATACGCTACATCGCTCTGGATGCGGATTCGAGCAGGGTGCGTAATGCGGTGGCGGAGGGTGGCGAGGTCGTGTTTGGCGATGCCTCCAAGCGCGAGGCGCTGTTGGCGGCAGGTTTGATGCGAGCCAAGACGTTGGTGGTGAGTTACATCGACAAGCACTCCGCGCTCAAGATATTACAGCTCGCGCAAGAGTTGCGTCCCGGTCTGCCGGTGGTGGTGCGGGCGTATGACGAGAGTCAGATCGATCAGTTCCGGCAGGCGGGAGCGGCAGAAGTGGTGGCCGAGATCCATGAGGGCAGTGTGATGCTGGCGACCCAGGCCTTGCTGATGTCCGGAGTGCCGCTGAATCGGGTGATGCGCCGCCTGCGCGAAAGCCGGGCGCGCAGCTACCGCGTGTTCGATTCCTATCTGCGCACGACTGATGGGGAATTGGAGGATGTGGACGACGATCTGCAGTTGCGTGTACACAGCGTCTTGCTGGGCGCGCAGGATGATGCGGTCGGGAAGTCGCTGGCCCGGCTTGATCTGGCGAGTCTGGGGGTGGAGGTGAACGCTGTCCGTCGTCACGGAGTGTTGGGCAGTCAGCCGTCGGACGAGATGGTGTTGCACGCGGGCGATGTGTTGGTGCTGCTGGGTCAATCGCTGGCGCTGGCCGAGGCGGAGCAGTGGTTGCGCGGAGGCGATGCGCCGCCCGCTCCCTGATGCGGAGGGGCGGCAAACACTCAGATGCCCATGCAGACCGTGTAGCCGGTGGCATCGTCCACGCTGCCTGTCGCGGTCGCCGTGCTGCCGATCGCGTAGCTGCTGGTGGGCGTCGCCAGCATCGCACCGCTGGCGGTATTGCCGTCGTCGATCTGCAGGTCGAGCTGTTTGACATATTTCCCCGCGATGTTGCTGGAGCAGATGATGTAACTGCCCCGTATGGCGTTGTTGCCGCTATCCTTGATGGGAGAGTTGGCTGCTACATTGGTGCCGCTCTGTATGCCGATACTGCCGCCGGTGGCGTTGCTGGGAAGGTAGTCGGTCGCTGAGGCGGACGTGGCTCCGTTGGTCAGATTGGCCAGCCGGATGTGTTGCCAGAATAGATACGATTCATCGGTCGTCGTTGTGCTGTTCCAGTTTCCGTTGATGATCCCATTGCCCACGGTGCCGGACGGTGTGGTCGCGTTTGTGCCTCCCGTCAGGTGAGCGCTGGCGGCAGCATCGTCGCCTGGCAAGGCGCGGAATTTATCCTGATAGCTATAGATGAATAGCGGGATATTGCGGAAGTCGCCAGCCAGATTCTTGACCCGGGCGCTATTGATGAGTTCCTCCCCTTTGAGCACCCCGCCGAGTAGCAGACCTATGATGACCAGCACGATGGCGATCTCAATCAGGGTGAAGCCGGATTGTGGATGTTTCATGATGTTCTCCTTCGAGTGTCCAACCGGATTGGTTGTGCGTTACTAGAGGCAAATCCCGTGCCTGACCGTATGCTGCGCCGAGAGCCGCTATTTCTCTGGGTGTGGTGGGTTTTGTGGTGTTCAAGTCGGGGGTGATTGACGAGTTCTCGTTAACGAAATGCCGAATATCCGATAGTGAAAACCACTTGGGGTGGTGATGTTTGCTCAGGGGTTGTTGCAAAAATGAAACACTTTTTGGGGATTATTTTTGACAGGTTTGCGTGACTGTCGTTAAGGTGCGCACCGTAGCTGCAGAGGGGGTCTTCGCAGTTATCCCGAAATGGGTCGTTAAACAAACTTTTCCTCGAGGAGAAATTATGAAAAAAGTAGCTCTGTCTCTGGCTGGTGTACTGGCCGCTGCAGCGTTTGCTCCTGAAGCATCCGCGCTGCCAGTGTTCGCCCGTCAAACCGGCGCCGCCTGTTCCGCGTGTCACTTCCAACACTTCCCACTGCTGAACGCCTTTGGCCGTTCCTTCAAGTCTTCGGGTTACACTCAGATCTCCCAGGCGCAAGTGGAAGGTGAGCACCTGTCCATCCCAACTACCCTGAACTTCGGCGCATTGGTTACTGCCGGTGTTGAGAATGCGACTGGCAACTCCAGCAACATTTTCGTTCCCGGTACCGGTGGTGAGATGCAGCTGTTCTGGGGTGGTCGCATCAACGACTTCGCTGGCTTCCTGTCCGAGTTTGGTACTGCAGCTCCGGCTGGCGCTGCTGGCGGCAAGATGCTGATCCTGCCGGAAATCGCTGGCGACATCCGTGGCGGTCTGGTTGCTTACTCTATCGGTCAAGACGCAGCTGGTGCATTTGAACTGCTGAACACTGGCGCAACTTCCATCCATCGTCTGATGGGCAGAACCGGCTTCGGCGGTGGCGTGATCGCTACCCCAGCAGCTGGTGGCGGCCATATTGAGGTGACCTCTGCTCGCCAATATGTTGCTCCTGAACTGGGTGCAACTGGTGCGTCGGTCGTGGTGAACAACCCCAACTTCTTCGTGAACGTGGGTAAGTACGTCAACGTGGGTAACGCTGTAGTTGGTGGTACTCAAGGTGCTGGCCTGCCATTCATGTACATCCGCGCTGCCGGTATGTTCGATGTGGCTGGTTGGGATGTGGCTGCCGGAGTTCAGAATTGGTCCGGTACCACCAATAACCCAGCTTTGGGTGCGATTGGTGCGATCGTTGCGCAAAAGGCGACTGTGGTTGATGCGCAAGCTCAAGGTGAAGTCGCTGGTCTGCCAGTCGGTATCTACGCTTCCTATGGTCGTTCCGCTGCATCCAACGCTGTTGAAACCAATCAGTTCAACGCCGCTCTGGGAACCAGAACTTCCTTCAATACTGCTGTTGAAGTTGGTGTGATCCCTGGTCACGCAACTGTTCAAGCTGCATTCCGTATCGGTAACAATGGTACGCCAGCACTTGGTGGTGACAATGGCTTCATGTTGGGCGCAACTTACGAGTTGTCGCAAAACCAAGAGCTGACATTCCACTACACCACACAATCGGGTTCCGCATGGAATGCAGTTGGTGGCGTGACACCAGCAGGCAAGTCTGTATACACTCTGCTGCTCGAAACCCTGTTCTAATCATGACGGGCGGATTTGCGGCAATAGTGTAGATGCCGCCTGAAATGATCAGTTAAGGTGTAAAAGGGGAGGGAAACCTCCCCTTTTTCTTTGTGGGATTGAATTACCCTTTGTTTATTCGGAATATTCTTGTTGCAGTTTTGAATTATCTATAGAATAATTCCTACAAGGTTTTCTGTAGGTTTCTAATCTTAATCAGTAGGCGATGCTCAGGGGTTGCGCTGCAAATGTGGCGCTTGGTGCAGCAGTCGGAATGGCTGCGCATGGTCGCAAAAGGGGAATAAATTGGCAAATGTGAGTAAAACAGGCTTTCTGGTGGCGTTGGGGGCGTTGTCCGCGCTATTCCTGGGGCAAGTAGGGTCGCTGCATGCGGCTGATGTGAAAGGGATTGATTCGTCCCTGCCAGCAATGGCGCAGTCCCCGGCTCATAAGGCATCTCCCCAGTCTAAGCCTGCGACCTCGAAAGTGACTATCGTCGCCCCCGGGGGTAAGGTCGAGGTGGTTCATGCGCCAGCAGTGGTGCCTGTGAAGAAGTCTGCGGCGCCTGTCGCGGCGGCCAAGTCTGCCTCGAAGAAGCAAGTGGCAGAGGTGAAGGCTCAGGCATCGGATGTCCATCAGGTGGAGATCGAGACTTCCTTGGCTGATCTCGGCTATCGCAATGGCTTTCAGTTTGATGGCGTGCAATCGATCCATGATGAGTCCGTGTTCTTTCCGGTCCCCAAGGATGCGAATGTTCAGTCCGGTCGGGTGCGCTTGCATTATCGCGCCTCTTCAATGTTGCACAAGCAATCCAATGTCCGTATCTACGTGAACCACATGCCCATGATCGCCTCCGGTCTGTCTGCAGACGGGGATCAGGTGCTTGATGTGCCGCTGAGGAAAAGCGATCTGGTGACCAAGGATGGTTTTGTTCGCGTCGAGATCAAGGTCTCCATGCTGTTCTCCGATGATCGCTGCCTGGATGAGCGTATCAATGGTGGCTATTTTTATGTGAAGCCGGAGACATCGCTGCTGGTGACTCTGCGTGATGATACTTCGTCCCTGCGTGGCGCATGGGATTTGTTGCCGCAAGAGGTTAAAGTTAGTCTGCCCGCCGGGCAGGTGACGCCGGAGATTTTCTCCTCCGCGTGGGCGTTGGATGAGCTGTTGACCCGTCAGAACAAGAAGGTTTCTTTCGTGCGTTTGCCGGAGGTGGGCGATATCGTGATCGCTCCTGATGCGGAGATTCAGTCTGCGCTGCATCAGGCCGCGACGGGTTCGAACGTTTCGTTGATCTCTCTGGGCGAGGGGCGTAGGCGCACCATCGCACTGTCCGAGCCATTCGATGTGACTCCGTTCTACCTGCTGTCGTTGAAGTGGCGCGGCCTGGCCTCTGGCTCCCAGTATCAGATATTCCCGCTGGTGCAAGGCAAGATGGGTAGTGATGACAAGTATCGCCTGTTGTTGGGTGATATGGGGTTGAGCACCGAAACGCGCTATGTTGACCGTATCGTGGAATGGAACTTCGTGTACTCGGCTGATAAGCTGCCTTCCGGTTATGCGCCGCAAACCCTGGAGTTGGATGTCACCTCGGCTCCGGCCAGTGTCGAGCACCCGGTCATGTTCTATGTCTACCTGAACGATGTGTTGCAACAGGCTACCCATCTCGACAACGATGGCAAGACTCATCGCATCAGTGTCGCCATTCCTAAGGAAGGTTTGGCGCGGCACAATGCCATCCGTTTGGTGACTCAGCGTGAATACATTGAAGGTGACTGTCATGGCGACCTTCCCCGCTTCCCTGTTCAGGTCATGCCAACCAGCTCTATGGTCGTGACGCGCAAGGCGAGCGAGGCACCGAAGGAATTCATGGAGTTGGGTGCTTACTTCAGGGATGGTTTCGATACCTACCTGCCCAAAGCCTATCTGCAAAATCCTGGTCAAGTGCTCAATCTGCTGACTCGTCTGGTGATCGATCAGGCCTTGGCGGTGGATGTGAAGCGTGTCCAGTTCTACGACCCCAGCTCGAAGATCAAGCCGGAAAAGCCGTTCGTGGTACTGGGCAAAGCGGACATCGATCTTGAGTATCAGCCTGTCCGTTTCGACAAGGGACATATACAGGTGCTGGGCGAGAACGGATCCAAGCTGCTCGATGTTGATCGCCTGCCGGGCGTTGCCATCACCCAGATCGTGAAGGCTGGTGGTGCATCCGGTCTGTGGGTTGCGCAGGGTCAAGACAACGTCGCTCTGGCTGCCAGCAACTTCCAGTTCGACCATGACGATGTCTCCTTTGTCGATGCCACCGGCGTGTTGCTGACTCTGGATTCGCGTCATCCAGGGGGGGTGCGCCTGTATTATCCCGAGCAGCGTTCGTTGATGCAGTGGGTGGAAGAGAATCGTTACTGGCTGTTGTTGGCTGCGTGGATTGCCTTGACCTTGCTCGTCGTGTTCCTGTTCCGTCGCACACGTCAGTCTGGCTCGGCGGGTGGCGAATAATCAAGTCGAATAGGGAGATGAGCGCGTGCGCCGTGTTGAGCCTGGGTTGGCGCAGCACGGCGATCGTGCCTTCGGGACCTCGATCAGGATAAGACTATGACGGATGAGAACGTGATCCCCAAGGTATTGGTCGGCGAGATGTTGATCGCGCGCGGCCTGATTACCTCCGAGCAACTAGAGGCGGCGCTCCAGTTGCAGAAGCAGTGGGGGACGCGCATCGGTGATATCGTACTGGCCAAAGGCTGGGTGAAGCCACTCGATTTCTATCGCATGCTGGCCGACCATTTCCACAAGCCCTTCGTCGACCTGCTGAAGCAACCTCCCGACCGTGCGTTGATCGATGTCGATGACATCACTTATTACAACTCTCTGTTGTATCTGCCATGGCAGGTGCGCGATGGCGTGACCTACATCGCTATCGCCGACCCCAGCGAGGCGGCCATGCGCCATGCGCGTGAGCGTTTCGGTATCGTCGACTTCGTCATCACGTCCAAGTTCGATGTGCTGTGGCTGTTACAAAACAGCAACGACGACTACTTTACTCACAACGCGATCCGCAAGCTGGCCGAGCAGATGCCCGAGCACTCTGCGAGTGTGGTGTTCACTCGTTCCCAGATCATCGCGTTCGCGACGGTCATCATGTTGTTCCTGGTGGCACTGACGCTCTGGCCGATGTACACCGTGGTCACATTGAACCTGGTGGTTGCTTCGTTGCTGTTGTTGACGTTCGCCTTTCGTGTCAGTCTGGCTTGGGTAGGCAGTGACCGCCATATCGACATCAAGGTGACCGATCACCAGGTGAAGATGCTGCGCGATATCGATTTGCCGATCTATACCGTGCTGATGCCGATGTACAAGGAGGAAGCGATCCTGCCTTATCTGGCCAAGGCGATGCGCAGTCTCGACTATCCCTTGTCCAAGCTCGACATCAAACTGGTGCTGGAAGAAGACGACGAGGGAACGATCAACGCGGCCAAGGCGCTGGGTTTGGAAGCGATCTTCGAGATCATTCGGGTTCCGACCAGTTTCCCCAAGACCAAGCCCAAGGCTTGTAACTACGCGCTCAATTTCGCGCGGGGCAAGTTCGTCACCATCTATGACGGAGAAGATCGTCCGGAACCGGATCAGCTGAAGAAGGCCGTG
Organism: Ferriphaselus sp. R-1; assembly: GCF_000746095.1. Classification (GTDB taxonomy): domain Bacteria; phylum Pseudomonadota; class Gammaproteobacteria; order Burkholderiales; family Gallionellaceae; genus Ferriphaselus. The sequence continues at coordinate 316,441 of NZ_JQKP01000001.1, forward strand.
GTTGCGTTCCAGCATGCGGCGGAGAACGTTGTGTGCATCCAGGGACGCTTGAACTATTTCAACGCCTATGAGAATTGGCTCACCCGGATGTTCACGTTGGAATATTCGCTCTGGTTCGACTTCTTTCTGCCGGCGCTGGAGGCATTGCGCATCCCTATTCCCTTGGGTGGGACCTCCAATCACTTCAAGATCGAGCCGCTGATCCAGTTCGACGGCTGGGACCCTTATAACGTCGCCGAAGACGCCGACTTGGGCGTGCGCTTCACCCAGTGCGGGTTCAGTGTGGCGGTCATGAATTCGACCACGTTCGAAGAAGCCAATAACCACATCCCGAACTGGATTCGCCAGCGTTCGCGCTGGATCAAGGGGTATATGCAAACCTATCTGGTGCATATGCGTGACCCGATCGAGCTGTATCGCGCCATCGGTAGCGTCGGCTTCTGGGGGTTTCAGTTCTTCTTTGCCGGTGCCATCATCAGCTACCTGATCGCGCCGTTCCTGTACGCGACCTTCGTGGTGTGGCTCATTGGTGGTGCTGAGATACTTAACCCTATCTTCCCGCCGGTCGTGCTGGCGATCTCGATCTTCAACCTGACGTTGGGCAATGGTTACCTCATCTACCTGTTGATGGTCGGCGCTTTCAAGCGCAACAACTTCAAACTGATCCCGTATGCGTTGACGGTGCCGTTCTACTGGCTGCTGATGTCGTTCGCATCCTACAAGGCTTTGTGGCAGCTGATATACAACCCGTTCTACTGGGAAAAGACCGTGCATGGCATCTCCAGTCATCAGGATGTGGTCGAAGACGTAGCCGAGCAACAACCGGCCATGCCCCTGTGATCTAGAGACAGTCTCAGTTAACCGACACTATGCGTAGACAGCAAGACAAAGAGTCGCTCCTTATCAGTCCGCAGACCGGGCTGGTGTTCATGTGTGCCTTGGCTGCCTTGGGCATCGCATCCTGGTGGCCGATCTACCATAACTTCGTCAGCGAGGTCGCGATAGTGCGCTGGTCGAAGATCATTGAGGCCTATGCCGGTGACGTGTTCCGGATCGAAGACATCCGGCTGCTTTATCCACACCTGACCAATCTGCTGCTGCTGCCGTTCTATCCGACCTCCGGGATGATCAAATTCGCTGCACCTTATTTGACCTCCTGTCTGTTCGGTGCCGGGTTGCTGGCGTTGTGGAACCACCACCTGCGCGAGAAGAACTACAGATTGCGCGACCGTATCGTCTTGATGATGCTGGTCGTCGTTCATCCGTATTTCCTCTGGGGTGTTACCGACGGATTGCTGGGTGGTCTGAGCCTGTTGATGTTCTATCTGCTCTATCTGTCGTCGGTACGCTTGATCAAGGAGGCCGACGCGCGCTCTTTCATCATGCTCGGTGTGGTCTTCGGCGTTTACTTCTTCGTGGATGAGCGGACTTTGTTCATTTTCGTGGCCTTTCTGCCACTGTTGCCCTTGATCGCTCCGCGCAACATGCTGAAGGCATCGCCGTCCTCGGTCTATCTGATTATCGCGATGCCACTCGTTTTGTCGGTACTCGCTTGGGTGCTCTATCTGAGCTTCGTGCTGGACGAAGGGGCGTGGCACTACATGAGCTCCCCAGGCGAGTCGTTCCGTGGAGCCTGGCACCAGATGAGCGAGATCGATTGGCTGCGTGACTTCGGCGGCACATTCTTCTCGTCGTTGTTCGCCAGTATCGTGGTGGGTCTGGTTTCCTATCCGGTGGTGTTGTGGCTGGTCTGGCGTGCCCGTCGGCACATCAAACTGCTGCGGGACATTGAAGCCCTGCTGGTCCACCTGAGTACGGCTGCAGCACTGGCCACGGTCACCTTCTTTTTGGCGCACCCGGCTGACATGCTGTATCTGACCACTGCCGGGGTCATGGCGGCCATTGTGCTGTTGCCCCGTGAGATCCGGTGGTATCGCGCAGGCTTGTTCATGATGTTGCTGGTCAGCGCCGTGGGCGGCTGGGTGAGCTTGTCGTGGAAGCCCACGGTGGAGATGCAACGCTGGATCAATGCGATGAGCGGCCAGACGCTGCCAGCCTATTTCCCGGGGGACACCGCGTTGGGACACTGGCTGGACAAGAACCGTATGCCCACCATGCTAGACGAGCATTCCGCCTTCCGAGTGGTCGTGGCGCGAGGCGACTCCGAGGGATTGATGCTCTCTTTTACCCAGGATTTCAAGAAGATGTTGCAGAAGGACGTGCCTACTGCAGACCAGGTGGTGGTGCGCGACCCGGAATACATCAGTGGTGATCGGACCTCTTATGGTAGTGAACCGTTCACCATGCGCCTGCCTGATGGGGTGACCCAGCGCTATCACGATATGTACAGCAATGGCATGACTGGCTATCGCTTGGTCTATGATCAGGACCATTGGCGTGTCTACAGGCGCAACGAGATCACTCCGCTGGACGGCGCGGACAGCTTTACGCTCACGCAGATCGAGGCATTGCGCATCAGATGAACCCACGGCTGTGCAGGGCGATGCTGATCGCGTCGCTGCGCTGGTGCTGCATGGGGGCGCTGATCCCGCTGTTGATCTCCTGCGGTCCGGAGGGACAGAGCGATGGGCGGGATGCTCCCGTCCGCTCAGCTCCGACTTCGCCCACTACTCCACCCCCCCCGCAGCCCTCCAGAACCCCGCTCCCGTTACCTGCGCTGTACGGTGCGACTGTCCTGCAGACCAGCGAGGTCACGCTGGATTCCGGGCTGGCCCGTGACTCTATGGGGCAACTCCGGCAACTGGGAGCTAATGCAGTGGTGTTGGTGCCATTTTTGCGCCAGGCCAGACCACAGTCCGATCATCTGGAGTTTGGCAAGGAAGTTACGGATCAGCAGCTGATCGCCGGCATACGCAGCGCTCATGCCGCTGGTATGAGTGTCATCCTCAAGCCACAGATACTGATCACGGGGTCATGGGCCGGGGCTGTGGACCCCGGTAGTGCACAGGGGTGGGTGCATTGGTTCGCCGACTACCAGGCCAAGATCCTTCACTATGCTGGTATCGCCGCATCGAACAAGGTCGAAATCTTCGTGATCGGGACGGAACTTAAGCGGGCCGACAAGCTTCCCTATTGGCGCGACCTGATCGTTGCGGTGCGCAAGGTGTATCCAGGGAAGATCACGTATGCGGCCCACAATCTGGACGGCATTGAACAATACGCGCACTGGGAACAACTGGACATGTTGGGTGTGACGCTGTATCCGCCGCTGGGGCGGCAGGTCGACCGCAATGCGATGCTTGATACCATGCGTCAGGTCGCTGGAGGTCTGGACAAGATGCATGCTCGATTCCATAAGCCCGTGTTGGTCGCAGAGGTGGGGATACCTTCGATGTCAGGCGCGCAAGAGAAGCCGTGGGACTACTCCAGACACCGCTGTGACGCACCCGCCGATACCGCATTGCAGGCTTTGGTGCTGGGTCTATGGCTGGAGGCGCTCAATCAGCCCTGGATCAGCGGTGTGTTTGTCTGGAACTGGCTCAGCGACCCCTATGCTGGAGGTCGTCACGACACCGATTACACGGTCCAGCACAAACCCGCCGAGGCGGTGTTGCGGTGTCGTTGGGGGATTTCCTGCGATAAGACAGCGTCACCGGCAGGTTGATCGCCGGTGACGCTGTGTCGCTCAAGCGATGGCCGGAGCGAGCAGGGCTTGCATCTTGCTCAGTGCCTTTTGCTCGATCTGGCGGATGCGTTCCGCCGAGACATTGAACTCCGCAGCCAGATCATGCAGGGTGGCGGCTTCACTTTCGCATAACCAGCGAGCCTCAACGATACGGCGGCTGCGATCATCCAGTGCGGCCAGCGCCGCGCGCAGTCCCTCCGACTTGCGCTGCTCAATCTGGCTGTGCTCCAGCAAGTGTGAAGGCTCATCATCCTCGTTCGCGGCCAGCCAGGAGATCGGGGAGTAGCTGTCCTCATCGTCGCGCGAAGTTGGATCCAGTGCGACATCGTGACCACTGAAGCGGGTCTCCATCTCGCGCACATCCTGCTCGCTGACATCCAGTTCACGGGCGATACCCGCCACCTCGCTCGGGCGCAGCGTGTCCAGCCCGTTCTTCATACTGCGCAGATTGAAGAACAGTTTGCGCTGTGCCTTGGTGGTCGCGATCTTCACCAAGCGCCAGTTCTTCAGGATGTACTCGTGCATCTCGGCCTTGATCCAGTGCAGTGCGAACGACACCAAACGCACACCGCGATCCGGGTCGTAGCGCTTCACCGCCTTCATCAGGCCGATGTTGCCTTCCTGGATCAGGTCGGCTTGCGGCAGGCCGTAGCCCGCATAGCCACGAGCGACACTGACCACCAGCCGCAAGTGCGACAGCACAAGACTGCGAGCGGCCTCCAGATCGTTGTCGCGGCGGAAGCGCGTGGCCAAGTCGAACTCTTCCTCATGCGTCAGCATGGGAATGGCGTTCACCGAATGGATATAGCTATCCAGACTGCCTACGGCAGATGGCATCGGCAATGTCAGACTGTGACTCATGGTGGTTCCTCCTGATGCGGATATTAGCACTCGCCGCCTAAGAGTGCCAATACCCGAAAAAGTTTAGCGCGGTTCGATCTTGCGCAGGTGCTGGGTCACCGACATCCAGGCACCCAGCCAGCCGAGGAAGGCGGAAAAGGCCAGCAAGGTACAGCCGTCAGCCGGGCTCAACTGGTTGAGGATGAAGCTGCTGTCATAGAGCCTGGCCAGATCGGCCAAGCTCAGGTTGAGCAGGATCAAGGCCGTGGCGATGATGCCCCAGGCGGCGAGGCCGCCCAGCAAGCCCTGTAACAGGCCGAACTGCAGGAACGGGCGGCGGATGAAGCTGCTACTGGCGCCGATCAGTTTGGCGACCTCGATCTCGTCGCGGCGGGTCAGGATCTGCAGTCGTATGGTGTTGAAAGTGATGGCGACCAGCGACAGCGCGAGCAGGGCGGCCAACAGCAGCAAGGCGGTGCGGGCGAAATCGAGCAGGGCTTCCAAACGGCGCGCCCAGTCGGAATCGAGCTGCACCCGTTCCAATCTGCGCCAGCTTTTCAATTCATCGCGCAGGGCTTCCAGTGCCTGCACGCTGCCAGTCTTGGGGTGGACGATGAACGTGTCTGGCAGCGGGTTGTGCTCCAGCCCGCCGATCACATCGCCCAGGCCGCTACCTTGTTTCAATTGCTCCAGCGCCTGCGCACGGGAAACGAATTCGACACTGGCAATGGCGCTGTGCTGCTCCAGCCGCTTGCGCAGTTGGGCTACTTCATCAGCTTTGGTATCCAGCGTCAGGAACACACTCAGTTGCGGCGCAGCGGCGAACCGTTCGATGATGCCCTGCGCGTTTTGCAACAGCACATACAGGCCGGTAGGCAGGCTGAGTGCGATGCCGATTACCAGGACGTTGAGCAGGCTGCTGACCGGGGTGGCGAAGAAACGGCGCAGCGTACCGTTCAGTTGCGACAGGAATTGGCTCATGCTGCCAGCTCCCCGTGTTTGAGCGAGATCGTGCGTGCGTCGCCCTGCCGGATCAGCGACTCGTCATGCGTCGAGATCAGCAGCGTCGAGCCGACTTGATGGAAGGCGCGGAAGATGTTCATGATCTCGCCGGCATACTCCGCGTCCAGATTGGCTGTAGGCTCATCGGCCAACAAGATGCTGGGCCGGTTGACGATGGCGCGCGCGATGCACAGCCGCTGCTGTTCCCCGCCGGAGAGCGCGATGGGGTTGATCTTCTCGCGGTTGAGCAGGCCGACCTTGTCCAGCGCGGCGCGCACCCGCTGCGCACTCTCGCGATGGTTGAAACCGCAGATCTGCAAGGGCAGCAACACGTTGTCGAACACGTTGCGGTCGAACAGCAGTTTCTGCCCCTGAAAGATCAGGCCGAGGTTGCGGCGCAGATAAGGGATGGCGGCAGGCTTGAGGGCACCGACGTTCTGGCCGTTCACCAGCACGCTGCCGCCGTTGGGGCGTTCGATGGCGGCGATCAGTTTGAGCAGCGTGCTCTTGCCTGCGCCGGAGTGGCCGGTGAGGAACACCATCTCGCCCTCGGCGATGTCGAACGAGACATCGCTCAGCGCCGGATGGCCGCCGGGATAGCGCTTGCTGACGTGATCGAACCGTATCATTCCTCGTCGAAACCCAGCAATGCGGAGACGAATTCTTCCGCCACGAAGGGGCGCAGGTCATCCAGGCCTTCGCCCACACCGATGAAGCGCACCGGGATCGGATGCGCTTTGGCGATGGCGGCGATCACCCCGCCCTTGGCCGTACCGTCCAGCTTGGTCAGCACCAGGCCGGTCACGCCCAGCGCCTCGTCGAACGCCTTGGTCTGCGACAGCGCGTTCTGTCCGGTGTTGGCATCCAGTACCAGCAGCACTTCGTGCGGCGCGCCGGGCAGCGCTTTGTCGATGACGCGCTTCACCTTCTTGATCTCTTCCATCAGGTGCGCCTGGGTGGTGAGGCGACCGGCAGTGTCGGCCAGCACCACGTCGATCTTGCGCGCCTGCGCGGCTTGCACCGCGTCGAAGATCACCGCAGCGGCGTCGCCACTCTGTTGGGCGATGACGGTGACGTTGTTGCGCTCGCCCCAGGTCATCAGTTGCTCACGCGCCGCAGCGCGGAAAGTGTCGCCCGCCGCAAGCAGCACCGACTTGCCCTGTCCCTGGAAGTATTTGGCCAGTTTGCCGATGGAGGTGGTCTTGCCCGCGCCGTTCACGCCGCACAGCATGATGACGAAAGGCTGGTGCGTACCGGTATCCAGCAGCTCGGCCAGCGGCTTGAGCAGCTTCATCAGGCAGTGCGCCAGCGCTTCCTTCATCTGGCTGGCTTCGGTCAGCCGTTGCTCTTTCACCTCGCGGCGCAGGTCGGCCAGCAGATGGCGCGTGGCATCCATGCCTACGTCGCTGGTGATGAGGATGGTCTCCAGCTCCTCGTACAGCTCGTCGTCGATCTTGCCGCCACCGCCGAACAGATCGACCAGCTGGTTGCCGGTGCGCGCCAGACCGCGTTTCAGTTTGCCCAGCCAGCCAGGATTGGCGGGCTTTTCCGGGGTTCCGGAGAGGGTCTTTTTCAGGAAGCCAAACATAGTCGAACCGTAGTGAAATGGCGCATAATGCGCGCCTCATGCGGGCGGGATGCCGCCGCGCATTTTATTCGGATTGATGGAGCAGGGCCAGAAGAATGAACTTGCGATTATTGATGGCTTGTGTGGCATTCATGGCGGGAGCGCCGGTTGCCGCCGAGGTTTTTGAGCAGACGTTGCCGAACGGTCTCAAGGTGGTGGTCAAGGAAGATCATCGCGCGCCGGTGGTAGTGCAGCAGATCTGGTATCGCGCCGGCAGCCTGGACGAGAAGACGGGCACGACCGGCGTTGCGCACGTGCTGGAACACATGATGTTCAAGGGCACGAAAGCGGTGCCGGTGGGCGAGTTCTCACGCCGCATCGCGGCGGCGGGCGGGCGCGAGAACGCTTTCACCAGCAATGATTACACCGCCTATTTCCAGCAGTTGCACACGTCGAAATTACCGCTGGCGATGAAGCTGGAGTCGGATCGCATGCACAACCTGAAGCTGACCGATGCCGAGTTCGCCAAGGAGATCCAGGTGGTGATGGAAGAGCGGCGCATGCGCACCGATGACCAGCCACGTGCCCTGCTGGAAGAGAAACTCAACGCGGCCATCTATCTGGAGCATCCCTACCAGCATCCGGTGATCGGTTGGATGAGCGATCTGGAAGCCATGCAGGGCGCGGACGCACGCGACTGGTACCAGCGCTGGTATGTGCCGAACAACGCCACTTTGGTGATCGCGGGCGATGTCAAGGCGAGCGAGGTGTTCGCCCTGGCCAAGCAGACTTACGGCAAGATTCCCGCACGGGCTCTGGCACCGCGCCGGACCTACAGCGAGCCGGCGCAAGTCGGCATCAAACGTCTGGTGGTGAAGGCTCCGGCGGAGCTGCCCTATCTGGTGATGGCCTACCATGCGCCGACCTTGCGTGATGCGGCTCGGGACTGGCAGCCGTACGCGCTGGAAGTGTTGGCGGGTGTGCTGGACGGCAACGAGTCGGCACGGTTGAACAAGTCGTTGGTGCGTGAACAGGCGGTGGCCAGTAGTGTGGGCGCGGGTTACGACAGTATCGCGCGCGGCCCGTCCACCTTCGTGCTGGAAGGTACGCCCACCGAAGGCAAGACGGTGGCCGAGCTGGAAGCGGCGCTACGGGCGCAGATCGACAAGCTGATCGCCGAGGGCGTGAGCGCGGAGGAGTTGCAGCGCGTCAAGGCACAGGTACTGGCGAACGAGGTCTATCAGCGCGACTCCGTGTTCTATCAGGCGATGCAGATCGGCCAGCTCGAAAGCGTCGGCCTGTCGCACCGGGATATTCCAGTGCTGCTGAAAGGCTTGCAGGAAGTGACAGCGGAACAAGTGGTCGCCGTGGCCAGGGAGTTCCTCAAGGACGATAACCTGACGGTGGCGACGTTGGACCCGCAGCCACTTTCCGGCAAACCCGCACACGCCGCTCCGGCAGGAGGTTTCCATGCGCACTAAGCTACTCGTCATGTTCGCCGGACTGGTCGTTGCGACCAGCGCCTGGGCCGGTCCGCAGATCCAGTCCTGGCAGGCACCCAGCGGTGCGCGGGTACTGTTCGTGGAGAACCATGACCTGCCCATGCTGGATGTGGCGGTGAGCTTTGCGGCGGGCAGCGCATATGACACGGCGGAGAAGTCCGGCCTGGCTGCACTGACCCATGGCCTGCTTGATCATGGTTCGGTGGATCTGAGCGAGGACGAAGTGGCCAAGCAACTGGCGGATGTCGGCGCGCAACTGGGAGGCGGCTTCGACCCGGATCGCGCCGCCATCACCTTGCGTACCCTGAGCCATGCCCGTGAGCGCGGGCTGGCGTTGTCCATCCTGGCGCAGGTGGTGCAACAGCCGGTGTTCCCGCAGGCCGTGATCGAGCGCGAACAGGCGCGCATCGTCGCCGGACTGAAAGAGGCCGAGACTCATCCCGAGCATTTGGCCGACAAGGCGTTTCGCGCTGCGGTGTTTGGCACTCATCCCTATGCCCTGTCCGGTTCCGGCGAAGTCGCGACGGTAGGCAAGTTGAGTCGCGCTGAGATCGAGGCGTTCTATAGCGCCCATTACCTGGCTTCCGGCGCGGTCGTGGCGCTGATGGGTGACGTGACGCGGGCCGAGGCGGAAGCGATCGCCCAGCAGTTGACCGAGCGCCTGCCGCGATCCGGCGCGAACTTCAGCCTGCCGCGCGTGCCCGCCCTGGCGGCGGCCAGCGAACGGCGTATCCCGCATCCTGCCAAGCAGAGCCATGTTTTGATCGGTGCGCCGGGCATGTCGCGCAGCGACCCCGACTATTTCGCCCTCTACGTCGGCAACTATGTGCTGGGCGGCGGCGGTTTCGTGTCGCGGTTGATGGAGGAGGTGCGCGAGAAGCGCGGCCTGGCCTACGACGTGCACAGCTATTTCATGCCGATGCAGCAGGCGGGCGCGTTCCAGATCGGTTTGCAGACCAAGGGCGAGCAGGCGGAACAGGCGCTGCAACTGGTGCGCAAGGTGCTGGCTGATTTCATCGCGCAAGGCCCGACCGAACGTGAGCTGCTGGCCGCCAAGCAGAACATCGTAGGCGGTTTCCCGTTGCGGGTGGATAGCAACCGCAAGATCCTCGATTACCTCAGCGTGATCGGTTTCTATCATCTGCCGCTGGACTATCTGGATGCCTTCCCGAGCAAGGTCGAGCGCGTGACCACGGCGCAGGTGCGCGCGGCGTTCGCACGCCACCTCGATCCTGCCAGGATGGCCACGGTGCTGGTCGGCGGCGGGGCGGGAGAGCCGAAATAAACCAGGTCAGGATCATCGGCGGCAGCCACCGCAGCCGGATGCTGGATTTTCCGGATGCGCCCGGCCTGCGTCCCACACCCGACCGGGTGCGCGAGACGCTGTTCAACTGGCTGGGGCAGGATTTGTATGGCCTGCGCTGCCTGGACCTGTTCGCGGGCAGTGGCGCACTCGGGTTCGAGGCGGCTTCGCGCGGAGCCGAACAAGTGGTCATGGTGGAGAAGAATCGCCAGGTTCATCAGGCTTTGGCCGCGAATGTGGCGAAATTGCGCCTCGGCAATGTGGCGCTGCACTGGGCAGATGGGCTAGAATTCGCGCGCGGCGAAACTGGGCGGTACGATGTGGTGTTTCTCGATCCGCCGTTCCAGAGCGACTATCTGCCGAAGGCGCTGGACATGTTGCAGTACAAACTGAGCGAGAGCGGGCGGGTGTATGTGGAAACCGGGGTGGCGTATCAGCCGCCGCAGGGCTGGCGAGTGCTCAAGAGCAAACGCGCCGGGCAGGTGAATTACCAGTTGTTGGAACGTGATGATTAAAGTGATCTACCCCGGAACGTTCGACCCGATCACGCGCGGGCATGAGGATGTGGTGCGTCGTGCCGCTGGCCTGTTCGATCAGGTGGTGGTGGCGGTGGCGCAGAGCCGCACCCAGACCGCCTTTACCCTGGACGAACGTGTGGAGATGGCGCGCGAGGTGTTCGCGGAGTTGCCCAACGTCTCGGTGCAGGGTTTTTCCGGATTGCTGATGCAGTTCGTGCAGGCGCAGAATGCGCGCGTGGTGTTGCGCGGCTTGCGGGCGGTATCGGATTTCGAGTATGAGTTCCAGATGGCGGGGATGAACCGCAAACTGGACCCGGAGGTGGAGACGGTGTTCCTCACCCCGGCAGAGCAGTTCACCTTCATCTCGGCGACCATGGTGCGCGAGGTATCGCGCTTCGGCGGCGACGTGAGCAAGTTCGTTTCACCTGTGGTGGCGGCAAGATTGGAAAGCAAGAAACTAAACTGAGGAGAGAGAAGCATGGCACTGTTAATTACCGACGAATGTATCAACTGCGACGTGTGCGAGCCCGAGTGCCCGAACGAAGCGATTACGCAGGGTGATTCCATCTACGTCATAGACCCGAACAAATGTACCGAGTGTGTCGGCCACTACGACACCCCTCAGTGTGTGGAAGTCTGTCCGGTGGACTGCATCCCGCACGACCCCGATCACGTTGAGAGCAAGGACCAGTTGCAGGTGAAATACGAGCGTCTGATTGCCGCCAAGGGCTGATTCGGTATACGCCAGGGAGCAAAAGGGCGGGATGATCTCCCGCCCTTTTCATTTGGAGTTCCCGTCGTTCGCCTGCCGGGTCGCGCGGAAAATGGCTGTCGTAAGTTGAACTATTCGTCCAGCCCCCGGTCGTAGCGTGCCCGCTCATCGATGATGGGTGGACTCTGAAGCCGGTTCGGCTTCGCGTGTCGTCAATTATCAAGGAATCCAAATGAAGAAAGTATTGGCTGTTGCTTTGCTGTCCACTGTTGCTGCACCTGCGTTCGCCGGTAGTGTCGATCTGACCGGTTTCTATGCCGGTGTTACTGTCGGCCAGGGTGGCGCAAGTTTCACCGCTCCGGCGGGCCTGGTGGTCGAGAATCCGAAGAGCAAGCCAGTTTACGGTGTATTTGGCGGTTATCGCTACAACCAGAACCTGGCGGCTGAAGTGGCCTACACCGGTGTCAGCTACGCTTACACCACGGCAGCCGGCTTCCGTTATCTGAGCAAGCAGATCGCACTGTCCGTTGCGGCTGTGGGCACGTTGCCGCTGAGCGATGACTTTTCCCTGCTGGGCAAACTGGGTGTCGCTGCCTCCAGTTCCGAGAGCAACAACATCGCGGGCGAACAGAACACCCGTCGTTTCGCCCCGACCTTCGGCATAGGTGCCGAGTACAAGTTCACCCCGAACGTGGCCGCGCGCGTGACCTACGACGTGTATTCGGTCGCCATGACGTTCCCGACCACACTGGTGAAGCAGAACAGCACCGCCAAGGTCGCCAACATCGGCCTGACTTACTCGTTCTAAACGAGTCGGAGCTAAGAAAAAAGCCGGGCTTGCCCGGCTTTTTTCTTGGTGTGTCGCGCAGGCCGGTCAGCGCCGCAAAGCGCGTTCGGTGGCCCGATGTCGGGCCAGGCGATTGATCTCCAGCACATCTTCCGCGCTGACATCGATTACGCCATCCATCTGGCTCAGTGCCCAGCGCAGGTCGTCTGGTTCCGGCTCTGCATCGGCAGCTGGCAAGGGGAGGGGGGCGGGCGCGGGTGGGGCGGGGTAACGTCGGCCCGGTAGCATGTTGTTGAGCAGCAGGGCCAGCACCAGCGATCCGGCGACGTTGCCCATCACCAGGGCTGCGGTCCAGACGAATCCGGCGTGATGGAACTGCGTGCTGCCCAGCACCAGAGTCAGCGCGGTCGCGGCACCGGGAGGGTGCATGCTGTCGAGCAGATGCATCAGGAGGATGGCAAGTCCCACGGCGAGCGCACCCGCCAGTACGGGGTGGATGAAAAGCAGGCTGCAACACCAGCCGACGATGGCGGATAAGCCGTGCCCGACCACCAGATTCCACGGTTGCGCCAGCGGACTGTGCGGGGCGGCGAACAGCAGCACGGCAGACGCGGCGATCGAGCCGATCAGCAGTGTCTGCTGCGGTCCTGGCGGCAGGACGAGCGACAGTGCCCAGCCCAGCATACCCAGCGCCACACCTCCTGCCAGCCCACTGTGCAGTTTTTCGGAGAGCGGGAGCGAGGCGTTGGGCTGGGGTAGATAGCGCATGGGTGGACCGATGGAAGTTGTTGGTCGGAATGATAGGCTGACAAGGGGGGAGGTCACAACCTTCCGCAGCACGCGAGCTGGGGGCGCTCAGCCGACCTGCCGGGCCTGCTCATCGGGCCCGTGCCACCGCCTCGTCGACTCGTTCCACCGCGATGATGGTCATGCCGTCGATTGGGTGTTTGGGGGCGTTGGCTTTGGGGATGATGGCGTGGGTGAAGCCGAGTTTGGCGGCTTCTTTCAATCGCTCCTGGCCGCGTTGCACCGGGCGGACTTCTCCGGCCAGGCCGACTTCGCCGAACACGACCAGTTTTTCCGGCAACGGACGGTTGCGCAAGCTGGAGACGATGGCGAGCAGTACGGCCAGGTCGGCACCCGGCTCGGTGATCTTCACCCCGCCGACGGCGTTGATGAACACGTCCTGATCGAAGCAGGCGACACCTGCGTGGCGGTGCAGCACGGCGAGCAGCATCGCAAGCCGGTTCTGCTCCAGCCCCAGCGACAAACGGCGCGGGCTGGGCGAGTGGGCTTCATCGAGCAGGGCCTGCACTTCCACCAGCAAGGGGCGCGTGCCTTCCTGCGTCACCATCACGCAGGAGCCGGGCACTTGCGCGCCGTGTTGCGACAGGAACAGCGCCGACGGATTGCTGACTTCGCGCAAGCCTTTCTCCGTCATGGCGAACACGCCGAGTTCGTTCACCGCGCCGAAACGGTTCTTGAACGCGCGGATGAGGCGGAAGCTGGAATGCGTGTCGCCCTCGAAATACAGTACGGTGTCCACGATGTGCTCCAGCACGCGCGGCCCGGCCAGCGCGCCTTCCTTGGTGACGTGGCCGACCAGGATCATGGTCACGCCGCTGCTCTTGGCCAGCCGGGTGAGCTGGGCGGCGCACTCGCGCACCTGCGCCACCGAGCCGGGCGCGCTGGTGAGTTGTTCGGAATACACGGTCTGAATCGAGTCGATCACCACCACGTCAGGCTTTTCGTGGGCGACGGTGGCCTGGATCTTTTCCAGTTGGATCTCCGGCAGCAGGTTGACCGAGCGCGCATCCAGCGCCAGCCGCACGGCGCGCAGCGCGATCTGCTGGGCCGATTCCTCGCCGCTGACGTAGAGCACGTTCTTCGTCTGCGAGAGGTGCGCCAGCGTCTGCAACAGCAAGGTGGATTTACCTATGCCGGGGTCGCCGCCGATCAGCACCACGCCGCCTTCGACCAGGCCGCCGCCCAGTACGCGGTCGAATTCGCTGATGCCGGTGGGCGTGCGCGCCACTTCGGCAGCTTCGACTTCGGCCAGTTTTTGCAATTGACCGGAAGCGGCCAGCGCGTTGTAGCGGTTCTTGCCCGCGCTGGGCAGCGCCTCCGCCACGGATTCCACCAGTGTGTTCCATGCCATGCAGTGCGGACATTGTCCTTGCCACTTGGGCGACTGCCCGCCGCATTCGGTGCAGGAATAGCTGGTTTTGATTTTGGCCATCATCGATCCTTGTGGGGAGGTGCACACGATAGCGTAGACAGGCGGGTTGCAGCAATCCTTGCCTGCAACCTTGTGTTACCGACAGGCGGATTCCTGTTGCACAAACAGTGTCATTTTCCTTTACAATCGCACCGCTTCGCAGGCGTGGCATCATGCGTCGGGTGGGATGTCCGGCGCGATAGGTAGCCGCAAGCAATGACCATTCACCTTAAGGGAGATAACAATGAAGTTGAAAAAGACGAGCTACCTGGTTCTGGCAGCCAGCCTGGGCCTGGGATCGACAGCGGTCCTGGCGCACGAACATGGGCATGACGAGCAGGGACAACAGGTCTGTACCGGTTTCGGTCCCCAGACACCGCGCGATATCGACAGCAAGCAAGGCGACAACAAAATCGCCTTCTCCATGGCGCCAGACCATACCAAGATGAACCTGTGCAACATCCATTTCCACGTCAACGCGGAACACAAGGCCAAGGATTTCTCTATCCCCGGCGAGGCGGATGAGCATGGCAACGATACCGGCTACAAGTGCAACATCGGACAAAAACTGTCTGCTGCCGAACTGGCCGCCACTGCCGAGCCGGTATGCAAGAGCGAACACGGCGAATTGAAGCCGGGCGACACCATCGAGGTGCACTGGGTGCACTCGTCCGCCCCGGTCCAGCCTGGCAAAACGCTGGGAGCCTGTCTGAACCCCAACGTCGGCAATCCTGACCTGCGCGTCGAATCCCAAGTGTTCGTCTTGGTGAACGACTCCAAGGCGCTGGATTTTGGCAAGATGGGCTACAGCGGCAAGGTGGTGAACGGTTACCACCAGGCTGATGGCATCCCCAGCAACACCGGCAAGCCGGTGCTGTTCACCGGCTCCACCACCGGGCCGAAATACACCAATGCCTTGTGCTCGCCGTTGCAGGTGACCTGGAGCGTGCGCCCAACCTGTGCCAAGCTGGACATCAATACGGTGGCCAAATGGTGCAAGAGCAACGTGTTCGGTGAAGATCACGCACACGGCGTGCGCAAGCTGGTGACCAATCCCGGCTTGTTGTCCGAGATCAAGTAATACGGCGATCTGCTGACAAAAAGCCTCCCGGTTCGCCGGGAGGCTTTTTTCTTTCTGGGGCGAGGTCCCCGTGGCTCATGGGGCGTGAACGGTTACTTTGCCGTCGTGGTTGGCCCGGCCAGTTTATTGATTTCGTCGAGCAACATTTCCAGCGGAGTGACCCCTGCCAGGACCTTGACTTCGCCGTTCTCGTTGTTGCGCAGCACCAGGTAAGGAGTGCCGGTAGCCCCGGCCTCGACCGTGGTGTTGAACTCTGCCTCCAGACGTTTCAGAGTCTGCTTGTCCTGCTGGCAGGCGTGGAGTTTAGCCAGATCCTGCACGCCTGC
The DNA here is from genome assembly GCF_000746095.1 of Ferriphaselus sp. R-1. GTDB lineage: Bacteria > Pseudomonadota > Gammaproteobacteria > Burkholderiales > Gallionellaceae > Ferriphaselus. The sequence goes on from NZ_JQKP01000001.1 coordinate 331,943, forward strand.
GGTCTTCAGTAGTTTGTCCAGCACGGCTTTGGCAGGTTTTCCCTTGCGGTCAGGGATACCCTGGCCATTGCCTTGGGTGGCGGCGAGATAACCGTTGAAGAACTTGTAGTAGCCCGGCGCACCGGCCTGGTCAGCCACGCATAACGCCGTCAATGCTGCATCTACCGCCTTCTGGCCATGGAAATCGAGCGGGAACAGGCGGATACCGACGTTGGCCAATCCCTTGCTCTGGTCGACGGCCTGCTCCGGGATGCCTGCCAGGCGCTGGCAGTAGGGACACTCGGGGTCGGACATGACGATGATGCTGATCCTGGCGTTTTCTGGGCCATGGATGCGGTCATTCTTGCCCAGTGGCTGGATCTTGCGAGCAGCCTCCAGTTCGGCGGCCTGATCGGCATGCGCCCGGTCTTCACGCTGTTTTTTCTCGCGCGCGATACGGCGTTCGAGAGCCCGGTCAATGGCTGCGTCCAGTTTGCCGCTGGCTTCCAGGCGTTCCAGCAGGGCATCTTCTGGCGATGTCGCGTATGCCGGGGTGACGATCAGGCTACCCAGCATCAGGGCCATCAGGGATCTTTTCATGGGAGTCTCCGTTCATTGGGTGGGCGGCATTATGCCAGCATTCTGCACGACCATCCCGCACGCGGCTGAGGCGCTCGCCTGGCAGGCGGAAAACCGCAGCATCTTTGCCCGCTTCGCGCTACCATGGAGCGGCGAGTGGTCGGCACAGCTGTCGTCGGTCGTTGGAACGTAGATTCGGAGGACATCATGAGCGAACTGAATAATGAGGCAATCACACGGGAGGCCGCCGCAACGGTGGTCGAGGCAACGGATATCCGCAGTCGGGTGCGCAGCCTGACCTTGAACGCGATCCGGCAGCGTCATGTCGAGGCAGCGCAAGTGCGTCAGATCGTCAGCGCCTTGACGAGCGGCATCAACTTCGGGCTCGAACAGCAGGCGCGGGACTCCAAAGCGGCAGTGGGTGAGGCGTTCGCCGGGCTGGACGAGGCGTTGCGGAAATCGGCGGAGGCGACGCATCTGGCCCTGCAGCAGCTATCTGATCATGGCAATGAGTTCAGTGACATCGAGCTGACGGTCGCCATCGAGAACCTCAGGCAGACAGAGCGTGAGTTCCTCGCGACTGTGAGCGAGGTGGCCGCCGCCGCCAGTGACCGTATCCGGGCGGAGTGGCAGGAGGTGGTGACCCACGCGGCGCGGACCGGCACCGATACCGGTCGTCAGGTGGCCGATACCGTGAACACGTTCTCGAAACGTATGGCCGATGTCGCGGTCGATGTCCGGGTGGTGGGCGGTGGTGCGGTGCGCCAGTTGAGTTCGCGTTTTGTGGAGGTGAGTAGCGGCATCCTGGCTGGTCTGACCGACGCGATCAAGGAAAAGTAAGCCATGTTGCTCGAAGCCGTCAGCGCGATGCGTGACCTGCCACGTTTGCGTGAGATCACCGCCGTGATGTTCCATTACGGCTTCGGTGACGTGATGCGTCGCATCGGCGTGGTTTCCATGCTGGAGCGGGCGGGGCAGATATTGCACCGTCCGCCGTCGGTGGAAGCCAGAGTCGAGCTGGAGACGCAGCAGCGCATCCGTCTGGCTATGGAAGAGTTGGGCCCGACCTTCGTCAAACTCGGGCAGGTGATGGCGACGCGGGTGGATATCTTTCCGCCGGACTGGATCGTCGAGTTCGAAAAGTTGCAGAGCAGCGTCCCGCCGGTGCCGTTCGAGGTGTTGCTGCCCGACGTGGAGCGCGCCCTGGGGCGTTCGCCGTTCGAGGTGTTCAGTGAGCTGAACCAGGTGCCGTGTGGCTCGGCATCCATCGCGCAGGTACATCGCGCCAAACTGCCCGATGGTACGGAAGTGGTGCTGAAGATACGTCGCCCCGGCATCCAAGCCAAGATCGAGGCCGATCTGCGCATTTTGCGCAGCATCGCTGGCCTGCTGGAACTGGAGATTCCGGAGTCGAGGCGCTATCAGCCGGTACAGTTGGTGAGGGAGTTCGGTCGCTCTTTGCAGCGCGAACTCGACCTGGCCCAAGAGGCGAGCTCACAGGAACGTTTCGGCAAGAACTTTGCGGGTGATTCGAACATCGTCATCCCGGCCATCTATTGGGAGTGGTCGAGCCAAGGCATGAATGTGCAGCAGTTCATCGAGGGGATACCCGGCAACCAGTTGGCCAGGGTCGAGGCGACTGGGCTGGATCGCTCCTTGCTCGCTCGTCGCGGGGCGGATGCCGTACTCAAGATGATCCTGATCGACGGTTATTTCCACGCCGACCCCCATCCGGGGAATGTGTTCTATCTGCCGGGCAATCGTATCGCCATGCTGGATTTCGGCATGGTGGGGCGTTTGTCCGATGTGCGTCGCAAACAGATCGTCGACATGTTGATGGCGCTGGTGCAGCGCGACGAGCAGTTGTTGCTGGATGTGTTGCTGGACTGGACCGATGATAGTGATGTGGACGAGGCCAGGTTGGTCCACGATGTGAATGAGCTGATCTTCAATTACGAATACGTGCCATTGAGCGACATCCGGCTGGGCGCGGTGCTGGGCGACATCACTTCCATCATGCGCGAGCATCACATCGTGCTTCCTTCTGATCTGGTGTTGTTGTTCAAGGCACTGATCACTCTGGAGGGCCTGGCCAGCCAGCTCGACCCCTCGCTGCGGATGGCCGACCAGGCCAAGCCGTTCCTGAAAGTGGCGGTCGCCGACCGTTACCGTCCGGATGTGCTGCTGCGTCGTGGAAAACAGAATCTGCACGAGGTCGCCTCCATCCTTAGTGGCTTGCCGCGCGATGTCGCTCGCCTGATCAAGGAGGCCCGGCGCGGGCGCGTGAGGATAGATCTGGACATCAAGCGTCTGGATCACTTCGGTCATCAGATCGATCACAGTGCCAACCGGTTGACCATGGGGGTGCTGACGGCGGCGTTGTTCATCGGCTCCTCCATCGTGATGACGGTGCAGAGCGGGCCGACCTTGTTCGGCTTGCCCCTGTTCGGCTTGGTGGGCTACCTGATTGCCTTTCTGAACAGTCTGTTGATCGTACTTTCCATCTGGCACTCGAACAAAGAGTGACTCGCCGGGCAGCATGGGGATGGCGAAGCAGCCTCCGTCTTAGGGTTTTCGCTTATATTTTGCGGGTCGGGATTTGTGGTAGCATCGCGGCAGATTAGCTGGTTTCAGGGTGCGGTAAACTTAAAAACATTACAAATATGGGATCTGTATTAACTCTTTCCTTTAGCGGCCTGCCCGACAATGATCGGCTGGTTCTGTCGGCACTGTTCACGCTGGCAGAAACGCAACTCTCCTCCAAGTGGCAGCTTAATGGGGACGGTAACTCGGATGCCGTGTTGATGGCCAACGGCGATGGAGCCAGTCTGTTGCTGATGCGTCCGGGGAACAGCGCGACCAGCGTCGATCCGGACCTGCTGCAGTTGCGGCGTCCGTTCCAGCATCTCGATTTCGTCAAGGCGTTGAACGCTGCGGCGACTGCCCTCGCTCGTCAGACCGTAATGGGCGGTAGCCTGGCGGCTTCGCTGGTGCAACTGCGCAACGATCTCGCTCACAGTGAGGCGGTGTGGAGTCTCGGCTTGCCCGGGGCCAAGGACCGACTGTGGGTCTGTACCAAGCACAACAGCTACTGGCTGGATGGTGGCGATAACCTGTTGACCAAGCTGGATCAGGAGATGTCTCATCTGGAATGGCGTCAGGAACCGCGTGAGCAGTTGCAGCGCTTGCAGTCCGAGCGTGAGGCACAGCCCTTGTTCCGCTTGTACTGGATCAGCGGGATGCTGTCCGGGCGTGGCAAGTTACTGCCTTGGCTGAATGCGGCGACACCATGGAACCTCAAGACCTGGCCCAGTTTCTTCAAGTTGCCGCACTATCCGACCTTCCCGCGCATGGCGGCAGCGGCGATGAAGAAGCCGATGACGCTGGATGATCTGATCGCGTTCTGTGGTGGTAACCGCGCGGCCGCGATCGAATTCGTCAACGCTGGCGTGATGGCTGAATTTCTGGTGGGGGCCACGAGTGCCCAGGTCGGTAGTGCCGCTGCGGCTGCACAGGCCAAACCGGCCAAGGAAGGGCTGATTTCCCGTATCCGCCGCAAACTCGGACTCCTATGAGCAGCGAACATAAAATCATATTCGCCGGTCCTACGGGGGCCGGTAAGACCACTGCAATCTCGCAGATCTCGGAGAAGCCTCCAGTCAGTACGGATGTGGCCAATTCCGATCTGCGTTACGGCAAGGCGACCACCACGGTCGCCATCGACTTCGGTGAGCTGGCGCTGGATGGTGGCGAGAAGCTGCGTCTGTATGGCGTGCCCGGTCAGCACCGGTTCTCGTTCATCTGGGAGATCGCCGCGCGCGGTGCCTTGGGGGTGATCCTGATCGCTGACAATACACTGGAAGATCCGATGGAAGAGTTGCAGTTCTATCTGCAAGGTTTCGATTCCTTCGTTCAGCGTGGCGCAGCCGTGGTGGTGGTCAATCGTCTGGAGACCCACCCCTATCCGGCTGAAGAAGACTACGTGAAGATGCTGATGGATCGCGGCACGCCGTTGCCGGTGATGGCCTGCGACCCGCGTAAGAAAGATGATGTGCTGACCGTGCTCGATGTGTTGCTGACGGTCTGCTAAGGAGAGAACATGCACGACGATTCCCTGCGCGTTTGGCGCGAAAGTCCCGTATTCAAGGCAGTCTGCCGCGCCGAGATGGATGAACTGCGCGCCAGCACACCCAGTGTGCAGGCCGCAATCATTGCCACGGCGGACGGCTTCGATGTCGCTGACGTGTGTTCCGACAAGCGCTACTCGCCCGCCCGCCTGTCGGCAATGGCGAGCAGCATGATGGCGCTGGCCGGTGCGGTGGCCAAGGAAGCCGATTATCCCGACTGCGGCAGCCTGATCGTCGAAAGCTCCGGCGGCAAGACCATCATGATGAGCCTGCCCGGCACTGATGGCCGCCTGGTGCTGCTGGTCATTGCCGATAACAGCACGCCGTTCGGCATGTTGCTGATGAATGGTCGCCAGTGCGCGCACCGCATCCAGCAGCGCCTGAACCTGACTTCCGATTCCAACAACTGACCAGCAAGGAGAAACCATGTCCGATCTCAACGGAGTGAGCCAGCGTCTGCTTAAACAAGTCAGCGGCTGTATGGGTGTCGGCGTGGTGGAGATCGAGTCCGGCCTGCTGATCTCGGTGGCGCACAATGTCTCCTATCTCGACGAGTATTTCGTCGAATCGGCGGCGGCCGCTGCGGTGGACATGTTCCGTGGGCGCACTGTGGCCACCATCGAAAAACTTCTGTCCGATCAGCGTGGCGAACAAGTCAGCAACCTGATCAACGAAGTGCAGATCACTACCGACAGTACCTACATCTTCATGGCACCTGTTCCCGGCAAGCCCAATATGCTGCTGGTGATGGTCACCGCCCGCAAGACCAACCTCGGCATGGGCTGGGTGGCGTTGCGTGGTGCCTTGTCGGAGATTGCTCCGCACTGCCCCTGAGCGTAGATGACGAGCGGCATCCTCTACCTCATCCCCAACACGCTGGGGGACAACTCCCCGGCGGATGTGCTTCCCGCCCACACTATCGCCACCGCCCGCAGGCTCGACTATTTCGTGGTCGAGCATGCCAAAACGGCGCGTCGCTTCCTGTCCCAGATCAAGACTGAAAAACCGCTACAGGAGTTGGAGCTGGTCGAGCTGAGCGAGCACACCGCCGCCGCTGAGCTGCCCAAGCTGCTTGCACCGTTGCTGGCCGGGCGCGATGCCGGATTGTTGTCCGAAGCGGGCTGCCCCGGCGTGGCCGACCCCGGTGCCGAACTGGTGGCGCTGGCACACCGGCGCGGCGTGCGCGTCGTGCCGCTGGTCGGCCCGTCCTCGATCCTGTTGGCGCTGATGGCTTCCGGCATGAACGGTCAGGGCTTTGCGTTTCGCGGCTATCTGCCGGTGGAAGAGGGCGCGCGGCAGAAAGCCATCGCCACGCTGGAGGGTGAATCGGTCCGGTTACACCAGACGCAGATATTCATCGAGACCCCGTACCGCAACCACAAGCTACTGAACGCCGTTCTGGCCCAATGTCGCCCCGGTACCCGCCTGTGTATCGCCACCGACCTGACTCTGCCCACTGAATGGGTCGTCACCCGCACCGTGGCCGACTGGAAGGCAGCCACCGTCCCCGATCTCAACAAGCGACCGAGTATCTTTCTGTTGCAGGCTTAGTTGTGCTCAGATGCGACCGTTGTCCTGGTCGTGCCCGTGTTTTTTGTAGAGGATGCCCATGATGCTGGAGAGCAGCAGGCCGAACACCAGCGTGATGGCGTAGATGCTGAACTCCAGTTTTTCCATCAGGGCGTAGAGCGAGAGCATGGCGAGGATGCTGAGGTTCTCGTTGAAGTTCTGCACGGCGATGGAGCTGCCTGCGCCCATCAGCAGGTGGCCGCGATGCTGTAGCAGGGCGTTCATCGGGACGACGAAGTAGCCGCCCATCGCGCCGATGACGATCAGCAGCAGGGTGGCCAGCAGCGGGTGCGAGACCGGGATCATCGCGAGTACGGCCAGCCCCATGGCGATGCCGACCGGCAGCACTTTCACCGAGTGTTCCAGCTTGACGAAGCGCGCCGCCAGTATCGAGCCGATGGCGATGCCGACGGCGACCCAGGCGGTGAGTTGGGCGGCTTTGCCGATGTCGTAATGCAGTGCCACGCCGGCCCAGGCCAGCACGATCAGGCGCAAGGTCGCGCCCGCGCCCCAGAACAGCGTGGTCACGCCCAGCGAGACTTGTCCCAGCGGATCTTTCCACAGCAGCTTGAAGCAATGGATGAATTCCTTGAGCAGGAAGGCCGGGCTGCGACTCAGCGGCTTGTGGTCCATCGGCACGCGCGGGATGTACAGATTGAACGTCGCTGCCAGCAGGTAGATCACCACGATGACGCAGATCGCCAGTTCCGGCGGAGTGTCTATGCCGAAGCCGTGCAGCGGCGCGCTCCAGCCGTCGAACAGTACGGCGGAGATGGTCGGGCTGACCAGCACGCCGCCCACGACTGCGCCCATGATGATGGCCAGTACGGTGAGGCCCTCCATCCAGCTGTTGGCCACCACCAGTTTGGCGGGCGGCAGGTATTCGGTGAGGATGCCGTATTTGGCGGGCGAATAGGCCGCTGCGCCGAAACCGGCGATGCCATAGGCCAGCAGCGGGTTGACTCCTGCCAGCATGGCCAGGCAGCCGGTGAGTTTGATGCCGTTGCTGATGAACATGACACGCCCCTTGGGCAGCGAATCGGCGAATGCGCCGACGAAGGGGGCCAGCACTATATAAGAGAGTACGAAGGCTTCTTGCAGCACCGGAGTGTGCCAGGAGGGGGAGTGCAGCTCTTTCAGCAGGGCGATGGCGGCGAACAGCAGGGCATTGTCGGCGAGCGCGGAGAGGAATTGCGCCGCCAGGATGATGTAGAAGCCGAAGTTCATGCGAGAGCCGCCGTTCAGGGAGCGCGCTTTATAACATGAAAAGGGGAGGCCTGCTATGATTCGCCCCCCGGCAACCGCACTCTTGCTCAATGTCACGCCCGATACACGCCAAACTGGACTTTTCCGCGCTGGAACATAACCTGCGCGCGATCCGCCGTCGCACCGACGCGCGCGTGATGGCGGTCATCAAGGCCGAGGCGTATGGCCATGGCTTGGTGCGTGCTGCCGAAGCCTTGCGCGCTGCCGATGGCTTTGCCCTGCTTGACCTTCAGGATGCAGTGCGGCTGCGCGAAGCCGGGTTCCGGCAGCCCATCCTGTTGCTGGAAGGTTTTTTCGCGGCGGATGAGCTGCCGCTGCTGGCCGAATACGAGCTGGCCAGCGTCATCCACTCGTCGCAGCAACTGGCGCAGCTCAGCGCCTATCCACGTCGCGGCGGTCTGGCGGTATGGCTCAAGCTCAACACCGGCATGAACCGGCTGGGTTTCACTCCGGCACAGTTCACGCAGGTGCTGGAGACGGTGCGTCGCCACCCGGCAGTGGGCGAGATCACGCTGATGACCCACTTCGCTCATGCCGACGATGCCGTCGGCGTGGAGGCGCAGCTGGCGTGCTTCGATGCGCTGGTCGGCGGGCAGCGCCTGCCGCGCTCACTGGCCAACTCCGCCGCTTTGCTGCGTTATCCGCAGACCCATGCCGATTGGGTGCGACCCGGCATCTCCTTATATGGTGCATCGCCGTTCGCCGAGGTCAGTGCCGAGCAACTCGGCTTGCGTCCGGTGATGACGCTGGCCAGCGAGGTCATCTCGGTCACCGAGCTGAAGGCGGGCGACCGCGTGGGTTACGGTGGCTCGTTCTGCGCGGAACGGGCGATGCGCATCGGCACGGTCGCCTGCGGTTACGCCGACGGCTATCCGCGCCATGCACCGACCGGAACGCCGGTTCTGGTCGGCGGGCAGCGGACCCGCACCCTGGGTCGGGTCTCGATGGACATGCTGAGCGTCGATCTGAGCGAGCTTCCCGAAGCGGGCATCGGCAGTCGGGTCGTGCTGTGGGGCGAGGGCATGCCGGTGGATGAGGTGGCGCGGGCCGCGGGTACCATCAGTTATGAGTTGCTGTGCGCCTTGGCGCGGCGAGTTCCGATAAAGTGAACAGAAACTGCAAAATGAGTTGAACGGCGCGCGGACTTTCGGGTAGAATCGCGCCTCTTTGAAAATTGGTTGGAGTAATTGTCATGGCACGTGTATGTCAGGTTACGGGGAAAGGCCCCATGGTTGGAAACAATGTTTCCCACGCGAACAACAAAACCAAGCGCCGTTTTCTGCCGAATTTGCAACGCCGCCGCTTCTGGGTCGAGAGTGAGAACCGCTGGGTTTCTCTGCGCCTGACCAATGCTGCACTGCGCACTATCGACAAGAATGGCATCGAGGCAGTGCTGTTCGAAATGCGCGCTCGCGGCGAAAACGTTTAAGGGGTAAGAGAAAATGGCAAGCAAGATTCGCGAAAAGATCAAGCTGGAATCCACTGCGGGTACCGGTCACTTCTACACCACCACCAAGAACAAGCGCAACACTCCGGGCAAGATGGAATTCAACAAGTTCGATCCCGTGGTTCGCAAGCACGTTCCTTACAAGGAAACCAAGCTGAAGTGATCGTCTTGCCTGCGCTCTGTGCATGAGTTCAGGCACTTAAGACGTGAACCGCAGCAATAAAACGCCTCCTCGTGGGGCGTTTTTGCTTTTGTAGCCGTGTCCGCAGTTGACGCAGCCCGTCCCGCTCGGGGCATCTGCGGCGCTGCCGTGTCGAGCGCATCTGACAGGAGTTGAGTCATGTCGCATCCATCAATCTCGTTGTGCTGGTTCCGGCGCGATCTGCGTTTGGCGGACCATGCTGCGCTCTACCACGCCTTGAGAGGCAGTGCCGAAGTGCATTGCGTGTTCGTGTTCGACACCACTTTGCTCGATGTGCTGCCGAACAAGGCGGACAGGCGGGTGGAGTTCATCTGGCAGGCGGTGCGCGAACTGGCCGATGCGTTGCGGGCGCAGGGCAGTGGCTTGCACGTGTTGCACGGCGATCCTCGTGTCCTCATTCCGCAACTGGCACAACGACTGGGTGCGCAAGCGGTGTATGCGAACCACGATTACGAACCCGAGGCGATGGCGCGGGACGAGGTGGTGCGGCGGCATTTGCGCGAGGCGGATATCCAGTGGCTGGATTTCAAGGATCAGGTGATTTTCGAGCGCGACGAGGTGTTGACCGGCAGCGGCACGCCGTTCAACGTGTTCACACCGTACAAGAATGCCTGGCTGAAGCGGCTGACGGATTTCCATCTGCGCGCCTATCCGAACGAAAAATATTTCGCGGCCTTGGCGCCGTTGCCGACCATGACCATGCCCAGTTTGGCCGAACTGGGCTTTCAGGCGACCAATCTGGCGCAATTGAAGATGCCGACGGGCATGTCAGGCGCGGCGCGCTTGTTCGAGGATTTCAAGCTGCGGATGGAGCGTTACCACGAACAGCGCGATTTCCCGGCGGTGAAGGGCGTGTCTTACCTCGCGCCGCATCTGCGCTTTGGCACCATTTCCATCCGCAGTCTGGCGCGCGAGGCCTATTACCGGGGCGGTCAGGGGGCGCAAACCTGGCTGTCCGAGCTGATCTGGCGCGATTTCTACCAGATGTTGCTGCATCACCATCCGCGCGTGGTCGGCCATGCGTTCAAGCCGCAGTTCGAGCATCTGCCGTTCACTAACAACGGGGATGGGTTCGCTGCCTGGAAAGCGGGGCAGACCGGCTATCCGCTGGTCGATGCCGGTATGCGCCAGCTCGCCCAGACTGGCTTCATGCACAACCGTTTGCGCATGGTGACGGCCTCGTTTTTGGTCAAGGATCTGCAGATCGACTGGCGCTGGGGCGAGGCGTGGTTCGCCGAGAGTCTGCTGGATTTCGACCTCGCGGCGAACAACGGCGGCTGGCAATGGGCGGCCTCGACCGGGTGCGATGCCCAGCCCTGGTTCCGCATCTTCAATCCGGTCACCCAGTCGGAGAAATTCGATCCCGATGGCAAGTTCATCCGCCGCTATGTGCCGGAACTCGCTGGATGTCCCGAGCGCCACCTGCATGCCCCGTGGAACATGAGCGCAGACGAGCAACGGCGTTGCGGTGTCGTGCTCGGGCGGGATTATCCATTCCCCATCGTCGATCACGCCGTAGCGCGCGAATTGACGTTGGCGATGTTCAAGGCGGCTTAAGGACGATCATGCGTATCTTATTGACTGGCGGCACGGGTTTGATTGGGCGTAGCCTGTGTCGCGCCTTGCTGGCACAAAGTCATCAGTTGACGGTATTGAGTCGGCATCCTGAAACCGTGACGTCGCGCTGTGGCGCAACGGTGGCGGCGATGGCCTCGCTGGATGAATGGCAGCCTGAGCACGCATTCGATGCCGTGATCAATCTGGCAGGCGAGCCGATTGCGGATGCCGCATGGTCGGACAAGCGCAAGCAAGCGCTGTGGGATAGCCGCGTTACACTCACCCGGCAGTTGGTGCAAAAGATCGCGGCTGCACACGTGCAACCTGGCGTTCTGTTGAGTGGCTCGGCGATAGGTTATTACGGTAATCGGCAGGCTCTGGCGCTGGATGAGGCGGCGGATGGCGGCAGCGGTTATTCGGCCGAATTGTGTGCGGCGTGGGAACACGCCGCGCTTGAGGCATCCGCCCTGGGAGTGCGGGTTTGCCTGTTGCGTACCGGTTTGGTGCTGAGCGATGGCGGCGGTTTACTGGCCAAAATGCGTTTGCCCTTCGGCATAGGCGTGCGCTTCGGGCGCGGTGAGCAGTGGATGAGCTGGATCCATATCGACGATCATGTGCAGATCATGTTGCGCCTATTGGACGATGCACAAGCGCACGGTGCCTACAACTTGACCGCGCCAGAGCCGGTCAGCCAGGCAGAATTCGTGCGTATCCTGAGCGAATTGAGTGGAGGCCGCGTGGTGTTCACCGCCCCAGCGGGGGTGTTGCGGCTGGCCTTGGGCGAACGCGCCAGCTTGTTGCTCGAAGGGCAGCGCGTGCTGCCTGGTCGCATCAAGGCATCAGGCTACGCATTTCGCTATAGCCAAGTGATGGATGCGCTGCGTGCTTTACTTTAGTGCGGCTGACTCAGCATAGACTCGATCGCCGCCCTGAATTTCGGGTCGGTGGGAGGCAGTTCGGCCGGGAAGGAGAGGATGGTTTTGCCATCGCGGCTGACTAGATACTTGTGAAAGTTCCACTCTGGCTGGCTGCGAGTGGCGGCGCGCAGTTGTACATAGACAGGATTCGTCTCACTCCCCACTACATGCGATTTAGCCATCATGGGGAACTTCACACCGTAGGTTGAACGGCAAAACTCGGCGATTTCGCCATTGCTCTTCGGCTCTTGCCCGCCGAAATCGTTGGCAGGAAAGCCGATCACACTTAGCCCACGGGGTTCCAGTTCGCGATACAGTTTTTCCAGATCGCCATATTGATGGGTGTTGCCGCAATAACTGGCCGTGTTGACGAACAGCACCACGCGACCGCTGAATTGGCACAGATCCACCTGTTCTTCTTGCAACGAAGTGAGTCGGTGATTGAGTATGGCTGGACAGGATTGAGCGGACGTTGACTTGGGTACATCGGCGGCAGTGCTGCCGAGTGACACGAAACTTAACGTCAGAACGAGGATGTAACGCTTCATGGTGGACTCCGTACTAATTGAGTTGGGCTGAAAAAGCATCAAACACTTGTTGGGCAAGGTCGGCTTGCAGACAGTCCAGGCTGATGACATCTTCCATGCCGCGCAGCCAGGTGAGCTGGCGCTTCGCCAGTTGTCGGGTGGCAGCGATGCCGGTTTCCAGCAGGCCAGCTTCGTCGATTTCACCGTTCTGGAATTGCCATGCCTGTCGGTAGCCCACGCAGCGCATCGACGGCAGGTCGGGATGCAGCGTGGGGTGATCGCGTCGCAAGCGACTCAACTCATCCAGCAATCCTTGCTTCAGCATGGTTTCGTAGCGCGTGGCGATGCGTGCGTGCAGCACAGCGCGGTCGGAAGGGACGAGGGCGAGCGGGAGGACGGAGTAGGGCAGTGCGTTGTCGGGTGCCCCTCTCCCCAGCCCTCTCCCGCTGGCGGAAGAGGGAGTCAGTTCGGCGTTGGTCTTTGCGAGCAACTCCGACATCGGCTTTCCGCTCAGCAGACAGACCTCCATCGCGCGCTGGATGCGCTGGGTGTCGGTGCTGTGCAGGCGGGCGGCGGTGGCGGGGTCGATCTCGGCCAGCTTGCGGTGCATCGCCTCGATGCCGTGTTCGGCGATCTCGGCATCGAGTTGCGCGCGCAGCGCCGGGTCGGCCTGCGGCAATTCGCTCAACCCTTCGCGCAGCGCCTTGAAATACAACATGGTGCCGCCTACCAGCAGCGGGATTTTTCCGCGCGCGGTGATCTCGGCCATCAGCTGCAGCGCGTCGTGACGGAAGGCGGCGGCAGAGTAGCTTTCGGTCGGGTCTATGATGTCGATCAGGTGATGCGGTGCGCGAGCCAGGGTGGCGGCGTCGGGCTTGGCCGTGCCGATGTCCATGCCGCGATAGACCAGCGCCGAATCCACGCTGATCAACTCCACCGGCAGCCGTTCGGCCAGCGCCACCGCCACTGCCGTCTTGCCGCTGGCAGTGGGGCCCATCAGGAAAATCGCGGGCGGTAGCTTAGTCATTAGTCGTCATTCCCGCGCAGGCGGGATTCCAGCCGCACCGATCACCCCCCGCGTAGCGGGGCTGCGCAGGGTTTTGTCCGCTTTGCGGGACATTTTGCCCACTGGATTCCCGCCTATGCGGGAATGACGCCGAGGTATGTGTGGCGCGGTTCATCGCTTGCGCCCTTCCGCCACGCGGCCCACATAGACCGTGATCTCTTCGCGGTCATGGTAGAGCTGCTTGGCGCTCAGGCGGTAGCGCAATCCGGCATCATCCAGCGTGGCGCGCAGGTCGGCCAGGGCGGTGTAGACGGTGTCGACGCGCTTCTTCATCGGCAGCTTGAGATTGAACACGGTGTGGCGGGCGTGGCCGTGGATCAGCCAGTCGGCCATCAGCGCGGCGACGCGCTGCGGGCGCTCCACCATGTCGCATACCAGCCAGTCCACCGGGCGGCGCGGGCGGTGGCGGAAGCCGTCCACGCGCAAGTGTTCGACCAGCGGGTGGCCGAGCACCGCGCCCTTGAGCGGGCCGTTGTCCACCGCCTGGACGCGGATACCGCGTCGGATGAGTTGCCAAGTCCAGCCGCCGGGGGCTGCGCCCAGATCGACGGCGGTCATGCCCGGTTTGAGCAGGCGTATTTCCTCGCTGCCGAGGAATACACCGAAGGCCTCGGACAACTTGAGGGTGGAGCGGCTGGGGGCTTCCGGCGGCATCTTCTGGCGCAAGATGCCCATCAGCCCGTCCGCGCTCTTGCCCGGCTCGCTCGTGCCCAGCACCACGCGCTGGCGGTCGGGGAAGAACAGGTGCAGGCGTGGCAGTTTGTCGTTGGCTTCCAGTCTCCCGGCGGCTTGCAGCGCCGTTTCCAGCAAGGGGCCGAAGCGTCGGGTGAAGCTGGACAGCTCCTTGCCGTCGTTGGTGTCCGGAGTCTCCAGCCACAGTGCGCCGAAACGCTGTGGCGCATCAGGTAGGGCAGCCAGGATGGGAGTCAGGCGGTCGCGTTCCGGCAGTGCCTCCACGCTGCCCAGCTCGCGAATCACCTGACGGGCGAAGATCAGCGTGGCGTAATCCAGCCGGGACGGGCCCTGCAAGCGTACATAGCCACTGTTCTCGGTGGCATCGAGTACCTCGGCGCGAGGCGAATGGCGCAGTGCCTCTTCGGCGCAGTCGCGTTCAAAACCGGGGCGGCAGTAGAGCAGATGACGAGTATTCATGGGCAGATTGTCGCACAGGCAGCACCATGACGGCGATTTTGGGACGGCGACTGGTAGAATCCACACTTGTTTAGTAAGGAATGAAATGAGCAAACGATACGATCTGATAGTGTTCGACTGGGATGGCACGCTGATGGACTCCACAGCGGTCATCGCTGGCTCGATCCAGTCCGCCTGCCGCGATCTGGGCGTGGAAGTGCCGGATGAGGCGACCGCGCGTCATGTCATCGGTCTGGGGTTGAACGAGGCGTTGCGCCAGGCCGTGCCGACCCTGCCCGAGCACCAGTACGGCGAATTGGCGGCGCGCTACCGCCACCACTTCCTCAGCCACGGCGATGCGATCCCGCTGTATGAAGGCGCACAGCAGACGCTGGATGAGTTGCAGGCGGCGAATTATCTGCTGGCCGTGGCGACCGGCAAGAATCGCAACGGGCTGAACCGGGTGCTGGATTCGAGTGGCTTGCGGCATTATTTCCACGCCACGCGCACCGCCGACGAGACCCAGTCCAAGCCGCATCCGGCGATGCTGATCGAACTGATGGACGAGTTGAAGGTGGTGCCCGAGCGCGTGTTGATGATCGGCGATACCACGCACGACCTGCAACTGGCGCTGAATGCCGGGGTCGATGCGCTGGGGATGACGCATGGCGCCCATCCCGAAGAGATTTTGAGCGCACTTGAGCCCTTGGCTCTGGTGGATGATTTTGTGGCATTGCGCACCTGGTTGCGCGAGAATGCCTGAACCGATGGAACAAGGACTGTGATGTCAGAGCAAAACGATAATTGGGAACGCGGTGTGCTGGAGAAGCTGGCGATGTCGGCCATTCAGGAACAACGCCGGGCGCGCCACTGGAGCATCCTGTTCAAGGTGCTGACCTTCGGCTATCTGTTCATCCTGCTCTACCTGTTCATGGGCTGGGGCGAAAGCAAGAAAGAGTCACCCTTAGGCGGTAGCAACCACACGGCGCTGGTCAATCTGCACGGCGTGATCGCGGCAGATACGGCGGCCAATGCCGATGACATCATCAGCAGTTTGCAGGATGCGTTCGAGGATGCGCACACCCAAGGTGTGGTGCTGCGCATCAACAGCCCCGGCGGCAGCCCGGTGCAAGCCGGCTACATCAACGACGAGATCCGTCGCCTGCGCGCCAAGCATCCGTCCATCCCCTTGTACGTGGTGGTCGAGGACATTTGCGCATCCGGCGGCTACTACATCGCGGCAGCGGCAGACAAGATCTTCGTCAACAAGGCGAGCATGGTCGGTTCCATCGGCGTGCTGATGGATGGTTTTGGCTTCACCGGCACGATGGAGAAGCTGGGTGTGGAGCGCCGGTTGATCACGGCGGGCGAGAACAAGGGCTTCCTCGATCCTTTCTCTCCGGCGAACCCGGCGCAGAGTGAATACGCCCGGCAGATGGTGGGCGAGATCCACCAGCAATTCATCGATGTGGTGCGGCAGGGACGCGGTCAGCGCCTGAAACAGTCGCCGGAGCTGTTCAGCGGCTTGGTGTGGACCGGCGAGCGCAGCATCGAACTGGGCTTGGCCGATGCCGAGGGTAGTCTGGATTCGGTCGCGCGCGAGGTCATCAAGGCCGAGAACATCGTCGATTTTACCGTGCATGAAGGTTTGGCCGACAGGCTGGCGCAGCGCTTTGGCGCGGGCGTGGCGAGCGCGCTGCCGGGCTTCATGGCGAAACTGGACCGGACAGCCATCCACTAACGTGTTGAGTGGCGGGTGTCGGTCAGAAATAGCGGGAGGAGTGATGCGTTACATAGCGAAGTGCTCGGTCTTGTTGGCAGGTTTGGCGACGCTGTACGGCGCGTCTGCATGGGCTGGTTCTGGTGGTTTCGCGGTGTCGGAATACAGTGTCAGCGGACTGGGGAATGCCTATGCGGGCACGGCGAGCTGCGAGGATGCCAGCACGATCTACTCCAACCCGGCGGGGATGAGTTGCTTGCCCGGCAGCCAGTTCGTGGTGATGGCCAGTGCCGTGCGTCCCTCCGCGTCCTTCACGTCCGCCATGACTGCAGCGGACTACGCGCCGCTGCAAGCCGCCGGTGGCAACGGCGGCGATCCCGGGGGCACCAACTACATTCCGGCCCTGTTCCTGTCCAGCGAACTTTCCCCGACCCTGCATGCCGGTTTCGGCGTGAACGTCCCCTTTGGGTTGCAGACGGATTATGGCACCACCTGGGCGGGGCGCTTTCAGGCGACCAAGTCCTCGATCTCCACGATCAACCTGAATCCGGCTCTGTCCTGGCGCGCCACTGAAACCGTGACTCTGGCAGCGGGCCTCGATTACCAGAGCATCAAGGGCGAGCTGAGCAACATGGTCAACTACTCGGCAGCGGGTGCGGCTGCCGGTGCCGCCGCTGGTGCGGCCGCAGCCGTGGCTGGCGGTGCGCCCGTGGGGAGCGCGCCCTATCTGGCCGCCGTGGCTGCAGGTCAGGCGGCAGGTTTGGCGGCGGCAGGCGGGCCGAACAGCGAAGGCTTGAGCACGATGAGCGGCACGGACAGTGCCTGGGGTTACAACCTCGGCATGACCATAGCAGCGGGTCCGCAGACACGTTTCGGCCTGGCCTATCGCTCGGCGATCAACTACACCCTCAATGGCACGGTCTCCTTCGCCAATGTCCCCGCCGGTCTGGCGGCGGCCCTGGTCACCGCTCCGGTCACGCTGGCGATCAAAGTGCCGGACACCTGGTCGGCCAGCGTGTTCCATCAGGTGAACGAGCAATGGGATCTGATGGCAGATGTCACCCGCACCGGCTGGAGTGCGGTGCAGAACCTGACCGTGCGCAGCGGCAACGGTACTGTGCTTTCCAACACCCACGAGGGTTGGCGCGACACGTCCCGCTTTGCGCTCGGGGCGAGTTATCACTACGACGCGCAACTGACGGCACGCATCGGCGTGGCCTACGATCAGTCGCCGGTCTCCGATGCCTTTCGTACCGCGCGCCTGCCCGACCAGAACCGCACCTGGCTGGCGTTAGGCGGGCAATACCGGCTCAGCCCGGCTACCGCCATCGACGTGGCGTACGCGCATCTGTTCATGGCGAGTGCGCCTATCTCATCCAACCAAGCCGCTTCAGCTGCGGCCAATCTGGTGGGGCGTTACACCTCCCTGCAATCCAACATCCTGGGTGTCCAGCTCGGGCATAACTTCTGAGCGGCGGGGCTGTGGGTACTCTCCGGTCTTGTCGGGAGGCGCGATGGCAGCCGATTTCTTGATCCGCCGGGTGGCGGTGCTGGGCGCGGGAGTGATGGGGGCGCAGATCGCCGCCCATCTGGCTAACGCGCACATCGAGACGCTGCTTTTCGATCTGCCAGCACCGGAAGGGGAGGCCAACGGCATCGTCACCCAAGCGCTGGACAAGCTGAAGCAGCTCGATCCCGCGCCGCTGGCCAGTCCTGCCAAGCTCAGCTGCATCCGGGCGGCCAATTACGCCGAGCATCTGGAGCAGCTGCGCGACTGCGATCTGGTGATCGAGGCCATCGCCGAGAAGCTGGAGTGGAAGTCTGATCTCTACCGCAAGGTCGCGCCTTATCTCGGCGAGCGCGCCATCTTCGCCAGCAACACCTCCGGCCTGTCGATCAATGCCTTGGCGGCAGCCTTCCCTGAGCCACTGCGTCACCGCTACTGCGGCATCCATTTCTTCAACCCGCCGCGCTACATGCACCTGGTCGAGCTGATCCCAGGGCGCGACACCGAGGCGGTGCTGCTCGATCAACTGGAGACCTTCCTTGTCTCCATGCTTGGCAAGGGCGTGGTGCGCGCCAAGGACACGCCCAGCTTCATCGCTAACCGCATCGGCGTGTTCTCCATGCGCGCTACCCAGCATCACGCGCAGACGTTCGGGCTGGGCTTCGACACCGTGGACGCGCTGACTGGCCGCTACCTCGGTCGACCCAAGAGCGCCACGTTCCGCACGCTGGATCTGGTCGGCCTCGATATCTTTTCGCATGTCGTGACCATGATGCGCGAGACGCTGACCGACGATCCCTGGCACGCGATGTTTGCATTGCCGGACTGGTTCGAGCGGCTGGTGGCCGAGGGCGCACTGGGGCAGAAGAGCAAGCGCGGTGTCTATCTCAAGGTGGGCCGGGAAATTCATGTGCTCGACCTCGCCAGCGGCGAGTACCGCCCGTCCGAGGGGCTGGCCGCCGAGGCAGTGAAAGACATCCTGCGCGAACGCGATTGGGCGAAAAAACTGGCCGGACTGCACGCCAGCCGGCATCCGCAGGCTCAGTTTTTGTGGTCGGTGCTGCGCGACGTGTTCCACTATTGCGCCGTCCAGCTCGAACACATCGCCGACAACGCGCGCGACCTCGACTTCGCCATGCGCTGGGGCTTCGGCTGGGACATGGGGCCGTTCGAGATCTGGCAGGCGGCGGGTTGGCAGCAGGTCGCAGGCTGGATCAAGGATGACATCGCCGCAGGCCGCGCGCTGTCAGTCACGCCGCTGCCGGACTGGGCGCTGGAGCCGGGACGGACGGGCGTGCATGCAACACGAGGTTCATTCTCACCCTCTCCCCCAACCCCTCTCCCGCAAGCGGGAGAGGGAGGAGCGCAGCGGAGGGAGAGGGAACAGAGCTATCAACCCCGCTCCCAACTTCCCGTCTACCAGCGCCAACTCTTCCCTGACAAACTGCTCGGCGAAGAACGCCAATACGGCGAGACGATCTTCGAGACCGAGCAGGCGCGTCTGTGGCATCTGGGCGACGACATCGCCATCCTGAGTTTTCATTCCAAGATGCACACCATCGGCAGCGAGGTGCTGGATGCCTTGCTGCGTGCGGTGGACGAGGCCGAGGCGCATTTCTCGGCGCTGGTCATCTGGCAGACCGAGCCGCCGTTCTCGGTCGGGGCCAATTTGTTGCAGGTGATGCAGGGCGTGCGCGAGGCGCCGGAAGCGGGGCTGTTCGGCAAGTTCAAGCAAGCCGCGCAGCGGGTCAAATACACCGTGGCCAGCGGCGGCGGGGTGGGCGCGGTGCTGGATGCCGCCATCGGCAATCTGCCGCGCGTGGAAGAGGTGGTCGCCAAGTTCCAGCGCGCCACCATGCGGCTGAAATACGCCCGCGTGCCGGTGGTCGCAGCGGTGGACGGCCTAGCGATGGGCGGCGGCTGCGAGGTCGCGCTGCACTGCGCGCGCGTCGTCGCCACGCTGGAAAGTTACATCGGGCTGGTGGAGATCGGCGTCGGACTGCTTCCGGCGGGCGGCGGTTGCAAGGAGATGGCGTTGCGCGCGGCGCAGGAAGCGCGCGGCGGCGAGTTGTTCGAGCCGATAAAACGCAACTTCCAGCTGATCGCCATGGGCGAAGTATCCAAGAGCGCCGAACTGGCGCGCGAGATGGGCTATCTGCGCCCCGGTGACCGCATCGTGATGAACCGTTTCGAGCTGCTGCACGTCGCCCGGCAGGAAGCCGCTGCACTGGCCGCCACCGCCTGGCGGCCACCGTTGCCCGCGCCGTTTCCGGTGGCCGGGCGCAACGTGCTGGCCACGCTGCGCGCCGGACTGGTCAATTTCGTGGAAGGCGGCTTCATCTCCGAGCACGACCACGCCATCGCCAGCCGCATCGCCGAGACCCTGTGTGGCGGCGACGTGGACAGCGGCACACTGGTGGACGAGCAATGGCTGCTCGACCTCGAACGCCGTCATTTCATGGAACTGCTCGCTACCGACAAGACCCAGGCGCGCATCGAACACATGCTGAAACACAGCAAACCGTTGAGGAACTGAGCGATGGCCGATCTCCGACTTCTTCTGGTGGGCGTAATGGCCTTGGCGTGTCAGCTTGCCGCTGCTGCTGATTACGCGGCACTCAAGCTGCCGCTGGCGCCGTTGACCGGCAATGTCGCCGAGCTGATGGTCGTAGGCGGAGCCAAGCCGGTCCGGCTGAGCCAGGCCGAAATCGAACGCTTGCCTCTCTACCAGACCACTTTGACTACGCATTGGGGGCAGCGCGGCACGTTTCAGGGCGTGCTGCTGACGGACCTGCTCAAGGCGCACAAGCTGGCCGGGCGGGCGGTCACGCTGGTCGCACTGGATGGCTATCGCGATCAGCTGTCCGTCGCCGATTACCAGGGCAGCCCGGCGATACTGGCGACGCGTCTGAACGGTCGCCCCATCGCTTACGCCGAGAAAGGTCCGTTCATCCTGTTGTGGCCGCACAAGGAACAGCTCGCCCTGCAAGGCAAGATGCGCCTGTCGGACTGGATCTGGGGCCTGAACGAGATACGGGCGCAGTGATGTGTGGGAATCTCGAATGTGGCCGTCGCACTGCTGCCGGACTGGATATGGAGCGGTGGCGAATCATATGCGAACTGAGGGAACAATGACGACACAGCCGGAGTTACTCGATCTGGAAGGCGAACAGGTCCGTTTTCTGTATGCCGGGCAGAATTCGTCGATAGTCAGCAATGTACTGCTGGCGTTGATCATGGGGGTCATGCTGGAGTCGGTGATACCCGCCTCCAGGATCTACGCTTGGTGGGGCGTGTTCGGCCTGGTGTTACTGTTTCGTAGGTTCAGCGGAACCGCTTTGCTGCGGGAAGGATCGTCCCGACGGTGCGATCCATACTGGTTGTCCCGCTTCCGTCTGGGCGTGCTGGCAACCGGTTTGTGCTGGGGTGGCGCTTCCGTCTTCCTGTTTCCCGCCGGGAATGTGGTGTATCAGGTGTTCATGGCCTTCACGTTGGGTGGGGTCTGTGCCGGTGCGATCACCTTGCTGGCGATAGACCGCCGCTCGATACTGATCTTCCTGGCGCCGACGCTGTTGCCGATCACTTTCGGATTGCTGCTGGAGTCCGAGCGCTTGTCGCTGGCGATGGGAGGCATGGCAGCGCTGTACTTTCTGGTCATGGTGATGGTCGCGTTGCGTAGCGAGCGGGTGCTGCACGAGAATGTACAGCTCAGGATCGCTGCCGGGGATCGGGAGCTGGCGCTGGTCGAGGCCAAGGAGGCAGCGGAAGCCGCCAGCCGTGCCAAGAGTGAGTTCCTGGCCAGCATGAGCCATGAACTCAGGACCCCGCTCAATGCGATCAACGGGTTCTCTTATCTGCTGGGGGCATCGCCGGAATTGCCGGAGGATGCCCGCGAACAGGCGCACGAGATCGAGCGCGCGGGCAGTCACTTGTTGTCGCTGGTGAACGACCTGATCGATCTGGCGCGCATCGAGGTTGGCAAGATCGAGCTTTCCCTGGAGACGGTCTCCGTCAGATCCGTGGTCGAGAAGAGTCTGGCGATGATCGCGCCGCTGGTCAGCGACAAGGGGATAAGGCTGGTCGATGAGGCCAGGCTGGACGACTCTCTGTCCGTTCAAGTGGATGCTGCCCGCCTGCGCCAGATCCTTATCAACTTCCTGTCCAATGCGATCAAGTACAACCGGCCGAACGGTCAGGTCACGCTATCTGCCCAGACGGATGATGGACGGGTGCGCATCTGCGTTTCGGATACCGGCATAGGCATTCCGGCGGCAAAGCAGTCGCGCATCTTCCATGAGGCGTTCGATCGCCTGGGCAAGGAGGGCGGCTCGATCGAGGGCACCGGCATCGGCTTGGTCATTACCCGCAGGGTGGCCGAGGCGATGGGCGGTAAGGTGGGTTTCGAGAGCGTCGAACAACAGGGCAGTACCTTCTGGGTCGAGTTGCCCAAAGGCGAGCCCATCCAGCAGTTTGAGGCAGCGCCTGCCGCGCAAGATGTTCAGGCAGCCAAAGAGTCCAGGGAACGGCCAATCATCCTGTTGGTCGAGGATAATATGGTGAACCAGCGGCTGGCGGAAGCCGTACTGAAGAAGCTGGGGTGTGATGTACTCCTGGCGAAGAACGGTCTGGAGGCGGTGACGGCCATGGAGCATGGTCGTTTTGCGCTGGTGTTGATGGATTGCCAGATGCCGGAGATGGATGGTTATGAGGCGACCCGGCACATCCGCCGTGCCGAGGAAGGGACCGGGCGGCATCAACCTGTCGTGGCGATGACGGCCAACGCGATGGAAGGCGACCGGGAAAAATGCCTGGCGGCAGGCATGGACGATTACCTTACCAAGCCGATCGACTTCGAGCGTCTGAAAGAGGTGTTGGATACCTGGGCAAGACCGCCCATTAAGGTGAGCGGCTGAGCACTTGAGACTGATATCGGAGCAAGGAGAGGGGACATGACGACGCAGATCCGGCAAGCCTACATCGTGGCCGCCGTGCGCACGCCGGTGGGCAAAGCGCCGCGCGGCGTGTTCCGCGACACGCGGCCTGACGATCTGCTGGCGCATGTGCTGCGCGCCGTACTGGCGCAAGCGCCCTTGCTCGATCCGGCGGCCATCGCCGACGTGGTGGTCGGCTGCGCCATGCCGGAAGCGGAGCAGGGGCTGAACGTGGCGCGCATGGCGTTGTTGCTGGCCGGGTTGCCCGACAGCGTGCCCGGTGTGACGCTGAACCGCTTTTGCGCCTCCGGTCTGGAGGCGGTGGCGCAGGCCGCCAACCGTATCCGCCTGGGCGAAGCGGACGTGATGCTGGCGGGCGGGGTGGAGAGCATGAGCCGGGTGCCTATGGGCGGCCACCAGCCGTCGTACAACCCGGCGCTGTTCGCGGACGGCGGCAACGTCGGCATCGCCTACGGCATGGGGCTGACGGCGGAGAAGGTGGCGGCGCGCTGGCAGGTGGGGCGCGAGGCGCAGGATGCGTTCGCCCTGTTGAGCCACCAGCGCGCGCTGGCGGCACGCACGGCGGGCGAGTTCGCCACCGAGATCGCGCCGTACACGGTCGAGTCGCGTGGAGTCGACCTGGCTGCGCGCCAGGCGGTGACGGCCACGCAGCGGGTCACGCAGGACGAAGGGCCGCGCGCGGACACGTCGCTGGAAGCGCTGGCGAAGCTGAAGCCGGTGTTCGCCAAGGACGGCAGCGTCACGGCGGGGAACAGCTCGCAGATGTCGGACGGCGCGGCGGCGGTGCTGTTGTGCTCCGAGGCCGCGTTGCAGCGCTACCACCTCACGCCGCTGGCGCGTTTCGTCAGCTACAGTGTGGCGGGCGTGCCGCCGGAGATCATGGGCATCGGCCCCAAGGTTGCCATTCCGCGTGCGCTGGCCCAGGCCGGGCTGACACTGGCAGAGCTGGACTGGATCGAGTTGAACGAGGCGTTCGCGGCGCAAACGCTGGCGGTGATGCAGGAGGTCGGCCTAGCCCCGGACAAGGTCAACCCGCTGGGCGGAGCCATCGCGCTGGGTCATCCGCTGGGTGCGACCGGCGCGATCCGCACCGCGACGCTGGTGCACGGCCTGCGCCGCCGCCAGCAGCGTTACGGCATGGTGACCATGTGCATAGGCACCGGCATGGGCGCGGCGGGTATCTTCGAGGCCATGTGAGGAGACGAGGGTGAGCAAGATCGTCGCCGTTGTGTGTCTGTTGTTCAGCCTGCACGCGCAGGCGCTGGAAGTCGACGGCGTGAGGCTGGACGAGCGTGTGCAAGTCGCCGGTCAGCCGCTGGTGCTGAACGGCGCGGGGGTGCGCACCTTTTTGTTCATGGATGTGTATGTCGCGGCGCTGTACCTGCCATCCAGGCAAACCTCGGATGAGGCGGCGCTGGCGGAGCCGGGCGTGCGCCGCATCGAGCTGCATGTGTTGAGAGACGTTCCCGCCAGCCGCGTGCTTGCGGCCTTTCGCAAAGGCATGGTCAGGAACAACAGCGAGCAGAGTCTGGCCGTTCTGGCCCCGCGCGTGGCGGCATTCGAGCACCTCTTTCAGGGCATGGGCGAAATGGCGGCGCGTTCGGTGATCGCCTTCGATGGAGTTCCCGGTGAGGGTTTGCGGGCCAGCATCGATGGCAAGGAATTGGGGCGTGTGGCGGGCGACGACTTCTACCGCGCCCTGTTGAGCATCTGGTTGGGTGCACACCCGGCACAGGTTGATCTGAAAAAAGGATTGTTGGGTGGTTGAATCGAATCTGGATAGCCGGTCGGCACTGATAGACCGGGCCGCACTGGGGGCGCAGTTGCAGCAGGCGGGTATTGCGGACGTGGTGGCGGAACGCTGCCCCCACTTGTATGCGGCGGTGGCGGTATGGGCGACCCCGGCGCAGGTGGCGCAGATGCGGGCGGTGATCGCGGCAGTGGAGCGGGTGGTGCGCTTGCCGGGCTGGGACGGCGCGCTCGGCGCAGGGCGGAACGGGGTCGAGCCGCTGGGCGTGTTCTTCGGCTACGATTTCCACCTCAACGCCGATGGCGCGCACCTGATCGAGATCAACACCAATGCCGGCGGTGGCTTCCTCAACGCCTTGCTGCTGGAGAGCCAGCAGGCGACGGCGCTGCCCGGCACCCGACTGGCGGTCGAGCATCCCGAGCAGGCCTTCCTGGCCATGTTCCGCAACGAGTGGCGCGCGGTGCGGGGCGATGCGCCGCTGGTGAGCGTGGCCATCGTCGACGAGCAACCGGAAACGCAATACCTTTACCCGGAGTTCCTGCTGGCGCAGGCGATGTTCGAGCGGGCGGGCATCAGCGCGCAGATCGCCGATCCATCCGCTTTCGAGCAGCGCAGCGACGGCCTGTACCTTGGGGCTACCCGCATCGATCTGATCTACAACCGGCTGACCGATTTCTCGTTGGAGCGCACGCCTGTCTTGCGCGACGCGATGCTGAGCGGGCAGGTGGTGGTGACCCCGCATCCGGGGGCGTATGCGCGCTATGCCGACAAACGCAACCTGGCCCGGCTCTCGGATGCCGCCGGATTGCGCGCACTGGGCGCGGACGAGGCCGACATCGCCGCGCTGCAAGCGGGCGTGCCGCACACCCAAGTGGTGAGTCCCGAGATGGAGGAGCAACTGTGGGCGGAGCGCAAGCAATGGTTCTTCAAGCCCAATAGCGGCTACGGCAGCAAGGGGGCGTATCGCGGTGAAAAGTTGACCAAGCGGGTGTTCGCCGAGATCGTACAGGGCGATTACGTCGCGCAGCGGCTGGCCGCACCGGGTGAGCGCGTGGTGCCCGCCCCCGAAGGAGAGAGAGTGCTGAAATTCGACGTGCGCTGCTACGTCTATGCGGGCGAGACCCAGTTGCTGGCCGCGCGCCTCTATCAGGGACAGACCACGAATTTCCGCACGCCGGGCGGCGGCTTCGCTCTGGTGCGCAGCAGTCACGATGAGCGCGCGGTGGCGCGTGGCTAAGGATGACGAACGTGGCGCGTGTGGCCGAGTCGCACGCAAGAGAATGTTTGATATGGAGTGGAGTGATCGATGGTGAATGTGTCTGAGACCCCTGGCTGGAGTTCGATGTTTCTTGCCGACATCGCCAGTTTTCTGCTGTCGGTACTCATGCTGGTGGGCTACCACCTCTATCTGCGCAGCAAGGTCAGGAAGAATCCCTCCTACACCATTCAGGCCCTGAACAGGATCGCCCGGGCGATGTGGGTGGAAACCATGATGAGCTCGGGCAAGCCGGACGTGATCTCCATCCAGACCCTGCGCAACTCCACGATGGCGGCCACGTTCCTGGCATCGACTGCCGTGCTGTTCATCATGGGAGTGCTGACCCTGAGCGCACAAACACAGGCCAACACCTGGCAAGTGCTGAACACCTACGGTGCGAACCATAACGAGCTATGGATCTTCAAACTGATCCTGCTGCTGATCGACCTGTTCGTCGCCTTCTTCAGCTTTTCCATGGCCATCCGGATATTCAACCATGTCGGCTACCTGATCAACGTACCTCTGGGGTTGGAGCACAAGTCCATGACGGCGCAGCATGTGGCCGTCTACCTGAACACCGCAGGCAAGCACTACAGCATCGGCATGCGCACTTATTACTACTGCGTGCCGCTGGTGTTCTGGCTGTTCGGCCCACTTTTCATGGTATTGGCCACGGCGGTGCTGATCCCCCTGCTATACAAGCACGACCGCGCACCCAAAGTCCTGGCGGACGACTTCAGCTGACCATGCCGACTGCCACGGTTGCTGACTCCGGCTTGCTTGCGTCACCACTGAATCCGTGAGAAATCCAACCCGCTTGCGCATTGACACCCCGCGCATCCATCCCCTAAAGTTCGCCCCATTGCAACTCTGCACAACGCACATCGCGCCGCATGAACGGCGCGGGGCACACTGAAGAGACCCCAGGCAGGAGGCTGGCGCAAGACAGAGCCCATATAGCGGGCGAGGCCAGCACACAACTGTATGAAGGGGAACCACTTGTCTCAACGGCCAGCCAGCAAACATATACCCTCTCCCTTGCAGGGAGAGGGTTAGGGAGAGGGTATAAACCATGAGTACCAATCCCCTCTCCGCCACCGAACCCGGGAACCTCGTCGCCGACGGCTATGCCGAGACGACCATGGTCGTGTTCGAACAACTCGCCGATGCGGTTTATGGGAATACCGTGGTCCCCGATTGTCGGTCCCCGCTATCATTTAGGTATTCGGATCTGGAAAAGATATGGAAAATAGGCGCGGTGTAATTCTTATGCGGTGTTTATTGGGTACAGCCTCCGCTCCCCTAATAATTACAATACGGGGGCTGTGGATTGAAGGGGTACTTTTGCAAACACTCTGTTTCGGACTTTTGCTGGTGTATCTACACTTTTTCCCTAAAATTGTTCAGTATAAACAACAGTACATTCTTTCTCTGGTGGTTGGGTTGGTGCTCAGCGTGCTTGCGTATGTATTTCCCGATTTGGACATATTGCTTGCAGTTGTTTACATTGCTACCGTGGTAATTCTTGTTATTCCGATTTCCAATGAGTTGGGGCAGATGTTGTCTGAATAAAATTTTGTCTGCTTTGCAGGATGTGTTTTGTGGCTGGGCACCGGCTTTCGCCGGTGCGACGATTCATTCAGCATTTCCCTAATGGTCAGACATGAATAGTCAACTCACCGTAGCCATTTCTTCCCGCGCCTTGTTCAACCTGGACGAGAGCCATGCCGTGTTCGAGAACGAGGGGGTGGAAGCGTATTGCCGTTATCAGGTGGCGCATGAGGATAGCCCGCTCGCTCCGGGCGTGGCGTTCGGGTTGGTGCGCAAGTTGCTGGCATTGAACGCGGGTGACCCGGCGCGTCCGCGTGTGGAGGTGATTCTGCTCTCGCGCAACAGTGCGGACACCGGGCTGCGCATCTTCAATTCCATCCGCCATCACGGGCTGGACATCAGCCGGGCGGCGTTCACGCGCGGGGAGAGCACGCATCCGTATATCTCGGCGTTCGGGGCGCATCTGTTCTTGTCGGCGGAGCCGGGGGATGTGCGCCGTGCGCTGGAGGCGGGGTTCGCGGCGGCGACCATTCTGCCGTCGGCGCAGCCGCTGGCGGGCGGCGAGGAGTCGCAGTTGCGCATCGCTTTCGACGGCGACGCGGTGCTGTTCTCGGACGAGTCGGAGCGCATCTACAAGCAGTCCGGGCTGGATGCCTTCGAGAGCAACGAGCAGGCGGCGGCGCACCAGCCCTTGCCGGGCGGGCCGTTCAAGGAATTCCTCGCCATGCTGCACCAGATCCAGCTCGACTATCCGCCGGAGCAATCGCCCATCCGCACCGCGCTCATCACCGCGCGTGGCGCACCGGCGCACGAGCGCGTCATCCGCACCCTGCGTGCCTGGAACATCCGCATCGACGAAGCGCTGTTCCTGGGCGGCATGGACAAGGGCGCGTTCCTCAAGGCCTTCGGCGCGGACATCTTCTTCGACGACCAGACCAAGCATTGCGAATCGGCGCGCCAGCACGTCGCCACCGGCCATGTGCCGCACGGCGTGGCGAACGAGGGCTGAGGCGGGCGGCGGGCGGTGTAGAATGCGCGCCGTGCGGCCTGTCTGCTGGCCGCGCTACCTTTTTCCGAACCCGGCCCCGTGAATACGCAAACGAACTACCACTGGCGCATCGCCGGTTTCTATTTCTTCTATTTCGCGTTCGTCGGCATGTTCGCGCCGTATTGGGCGCTGTACCTCAAATCGCTGAGTTTCGGCGTGGTCGAGATCGGCATCCTGATGTCGGTGCAGCCGGTGATGCGCATGGTCGCGCCCAGTCTGTGGGGCTGGCTGGCCGACCACACCGGCGATCGCTTGCGGGTGGTGAAGCTGGCCGCCGGGCTGAGTGCGTTGGCGTATTGCGCGGTGTTCTTCGTGACGCAGTTCTGGGGCATGATGCTGGCGCTGGCGGCGATGAGCTTCTTCTGGAGCGCGTCCATGCCGCTGGTGGAGGCGACCACGCTGAGCTATCTTGGCAAGCGTTCGGCGCATTACGGGCGGCTGCGCTCCTGGGGCTCGGTCGGCTTCATCGTGGCTGTGGCGGGGCTGGGTTACGCGCTGGATTACATCGACATCCGCTGGCTGCTGTGGGTGGGGCTGGTCATCATGCTCGGCATCTTCCTGTTCGCCCGGCTGATCCCGCCCACCGCGACGGAAGCGCATCACAGCGACGACCAGCCGGTGTGGAGCATCGTCAAGCAGCCGCAAGTGCTGGCGCTGTTCGGTGCCTGCTTTTTGATGGCTTTGGCGCACGGGCCGTATTACACCTTTTACACCCTCTATCTGGTCGAGCATGGTTACAGCAAGGGCGCGGTCGGCGGGTTGTGGGCGCTGGGCGTGATCTGCGAGATCGGCGTGTTCTTCCTGATGCCGTGGTTGCTGCGCCACGCCACCTTGCCGGGGATACTCACAGTGAGTCTGGCCCTGGCAGTGGCGCGCTTCCTGCTGATAGGCTGGTGCGTCGATTCCCTGGCGCTGGTGCTGCTGGCGCAGGTGTTGCACGCCGCGACCTTCGGCGCATTCCACGCGGCGGCGGTGGCGCTGGTACATCACTTCTTCCGGGGGCGACACCAGTCGCGCGGACAGGCCTTGTTCGGCAGCTTCACTTACGGCGCGGGCGGCACGCTGGGCGGGCTGGTCAGCGGCCCGTTGTGGCAGCATTGGGGCGCGTCGCTGATGTATTCGATGAGCGCACTGATGGCGCTGCTGGGCGTGATGCTGATGCTGTGGAAGTTGCGCGCGGTGACGACGGCGGAGCGCTAAGGGCCGCCGCTGGTCGGCTTGCTGTGCGCCCCGCCCGCCAAAAGCGGGCATAATGTGCGCCATTGATTTCCGGAGCGGGACGTGACCGTGATTGCTACCTCGTTGGGCGATTGGCTGGCAACGCCGCAGGGCCGATACCTGCTGGCGCGCGAGCAAGCGCTGTTCGATCAGGCGGTGGCCGACATCTTCGGTTTCAATGCGGTGCAGCTGGGTTTGCCGCAACACGACTTGCTGCGCGGCAGCCGCATCCCCTTGCGCGTGCAGGCGGCGGACGAGGCGGGCGCGCAACTACGGCTGCTGCCGCAGGAGCTGCCGCTGGAAGCCGACAGCCTCGACTTGCTGTTGTTACCGCACATACTGGAGTTCAACGACGACCCGCACCAGATCTTGCGCGAGGTCGAGCGGGTGCTGCGGCCCGAAGGCGAACTCATCCTCAGCGGCTTCAATCCGCGCAGCCTGTGGGGCGTGCGCCGCGCCTTGGGCTGCCGCGACGGTTATCCGTGGTGCGGCCAGTTCATCGCGCTGACCCGGCTGAAGGACTGGCTGGCGCTGCTCGGTTTCGAGGTGACCGGCGTGCGTTTCGCCTGCTATGCGCCGCCGTTCGCCAGCGCGCAGTGGCTGGAGCGTTTCCATTTCATGGAGCCGCCGGGCGACCGCTGGTGGGCGGTGAGCGGCGGCGTATATTTTCTGCAAGCGAAGAAGCGCGTTCCCGGCATGCGTTTGATCAAACCGCGCTGGAACGAGGGGCTGGTCGGCAAGTTGCTGCCGGTAGCGCCCAAACTGAATCGCGATGTGACCCAAAAAATACAAAAAGATGACTGAAGAAATCGTAGAAATATTTACTGATGGCGCGTGCAAGGGCAATCCCGGCATCGGCGGCTGGGGCGCGCTGCTGCGCATGGCGGGCAAGGAGCGCGAGTTGTGTGGCGGCGAGCGCCATACCACCAATAATCGCATGGAACTGATGGGTGCCATCTCGGCGCTGGCGGCGCTCAAGCGCCCCTGTCGCGTGCGTCTGCACACCGATTCGAAATACGTGCAGCAGGGCATCAGCGAGTGGGTGGTGAACTGGAAGAAGCGCGGCTGGAAGACCGCCGACAAGAAGCCGGTGAAGAACGAAGACCTGTGGCGGCGGCTGGATGAGCTGGCGGCGCAGCATCAGATCGAATGGCTGTGGGTGAAGGGGCACGCCGGGCATGACGGCAACGAGCGCGCCGACCAGCTGGCCAATCGCGGCATCGAAGAACTGGGGAGGGGCGCATGAGACAGATCGTACTGGATACCGAGACCACCGGACTTTACCCGGATCGCGGCGACCGCATCGTCGAGATCGCGGCCATCGAACTGTGTGACCGTGTGGTCACCGACCGACGCTTCCACCGCTACATCAATCCCGAGCGCGACGTGCCGGAAGAGGCGGCGCGCGTGCACGGGCTGACCTGGGAGCGCTTGCAGGACGAGCCGCTGTTCGCCGACATCGCGCCGTCGTTGCTGGAATTCATCCGTGGGGCCGAGATCATTGCCCACAACGCGCCGTTCGACGTGGGCTTCATCAACAGCGAGTTCGCCCGGCTCGGCCTGGGCAAGGTCACCGACCACTGCCCCAGCGTGATCGACACACTCAAGCTGGCCAAGGAGCTGCATCCGGGCAAGAAGAACAATCTGGACGCGCTGTGCGACCGCTATTTCGTCGACAACTCGCACCGCACCTTGCACGGCGCGCTGTTGGACACCGAGCTGCTGGGCGAAGTCTATCTGGCGATGACGCGCGGGCAGGATAGTCTGCTGGGCGAGGAGGAGACGGGCGGCGGCTCTGTGCGAGTGGAGATGGAGGAGGGCGCTCCTCGCATCCCGGTGCGTGTCTTGCGTGCGTCGGATGAAGACGAGGCCTTGCATCGGCAGCAGCTGGCCGATATCGACAAGGCCAGCAAGGGCAAGTGCCTGTGGTTACAACTGGAGGTGCAATCATGATTGCGACGGCGGTCCGGGGTGTGCTGCGCTGGCTGGCTTCGTTCGGCCTGTTGCTGGCTTTGTTATACGCTGCCGTGGTGGGCTATTTCTGGGTGGAGCAGCGCCACTTGATTTTTGAGCCGGAGCATACTTTGCTGACCACGCCCGCCCGCAACGGCCTGAAATATGAGGAGGTGCACATCCCCTCGGGCGCGGGGGCGGAGCAGGGAGAGCTGATGAACTGGTGGGTGCCGGCGGACAACCCGCATGCCCCCACTATCCTGTATCTGCACGGCACTTTCCGCAACATCAGCCTGCGTCCGGATGTGATATTGCGGTTGCACGAGCTGGGTTATAACCAGCTGCTGGTCGACTATCGTGGTTACGGCCACAGCACCGGCGGCTGGCCTTCCGAAAGCAAGGTGTATGAAGATGCCGAGACGGCGTGGAATTGGCTGGTCCGGCAGCGCCATGTCGCACCTGGCCGCACCTTTATCTACGGCCATTCGCTGGGCGGCGCGATCGCCACCGAGCTGGCGGTGCATCATCCCGAGGCGGCGGGGCTGGTGATCGAGAGTTCGTTCACCTCGATGGCGGACATGGGGGAGTTGGAGCACGGGTATCTGCCGGTGCGCCGGGTCCTCAATCAGAAGTTCGATACGGTGAGCAAGATCGGCCAGTTGAAGATCCCGCTGCTGATCATCCACGGCAGCAACGACAGCAAGATCCCCAGAGAAATGGCTCAGGCGCTATATGACCACGCGCCCAAGCCCAAGAGCATCGCCTTCATCGTCGGGGCGGAGCACAGCAACATCCCCAACTTCGCCTGGCTGGAATATCGCACGGCACTGGACACCTTCGTGCGCAAGTACGCGCGCTAAGGTCAGGCAGCGCTGGTGTCGGGCGTGCGCTCGGCCTGTAGCAGATGGACGCGGCGGCTATCGCCCCGCAACACGGTGAACTCCAGGCCGCCCAGCGATACGCGCTCGCCTCGCCGGGGGAGTTTGCCGAAGGCCTGAACCACCAGTCCGCCCACGGTATCGCACTCTTCGTCGCTGAAACTGCTGCCGGTGGCCTCGTTGAAATCCGCGATCTCGGTGGCCGCCTTGACCCGCCAGGCATCCGAGCCGTTGGCGATGATGTTGTCCTCGTCCTCGTCGAAGTCGTATTCGTCCTCGATGTCACCCACGATCTGCTCCAGCACGTCCTCGATGGTCACCATGCCGGACACTCCACCGTATTCATCGACCACCAGAGCGATATGGTTGCGGTTGCTGCGGAACTCGCGCAGCAGCACGTTGAGGCGCTTGGATTCCGGCACGAACACCGCCGGGCGCAGCATGTCGCGCACCTCGAACCCTTCGCCCGCATAGATGCGCAGCAGATCCTTGGCCAGCAGGATGCCGACGATGTTGTCCTTGGCCCCGTCGATCACCGGAAAGCGCGAGTGCGCCGTCTCGATCACGTAGGGCAGGAACTGGTCCGGCGGCAGGCTGATGTCGATCACATCCATCTGCGCGCGCGGGATCATGATCTCGCGCACCGGGCGCTCCGATACCTGGATCACGCCTTCCATCATGGACAGCGCGTCGGCATCGAGCAGGTTGCGATCGTAAGCGTGGTTGAGGACTTCGATGAGCTGCTCGCGGTCTTCCGGTTCGCGTAGCAGCAGGGTGGACAAACGTTCAAGCCAGGTCGGCTTGTTACTCTCTGGGTCGTTCATTGCAAATTCATGGGGTTACGGCGTAGGGCGCAGGATAACCCATTTTCAGCATCAACGCAGTCTCGCGTGCTTCCATCTCGGTTGCATCTTCGTCGTGGTCATGGTCATAGCCTTGCAGATGCAGTGCCGCATGCAGCGCCAGATGCGCGTAATGCGCTTCCAGCGATTTGCCTTGCTCCGCAGCTTCTTTTTCCACCACCGGCGCGCAGATCACCACATCGCCATACAGCGGCGAGCTGTCGTCATAGACGAACGTCAGCACATTGGTCGCGTAATCCTTGCCGCGATACGCCAGATTCAGCGCCCGCCCCTCGATCTCGTCCACGATACGCAACGCCACTTGCACATCCTGCTCCAGCGCCCGCTGAAACCAGCGGCGGAACTGCGGACGAGTCGGGATTTTGGCGGCATTGCTGGCGTATTGAACCGAGAGAGAGAGTTTGTGCATAAAGGCTTTCAGCCGGGATGGGGGACGAATTCTAGCAAACACGGGCAGGTGAGGGAGGGAAAGAAAAGGTTGTGCTACGTCCCGAATCTCACTTTCCGCAACTGCAGGCTGGGGTAAGTTGCGAACCCCAGCAGGGCCAGGCATGTTGCGAGAAAGCTAAGGTGCCGGGGCTCGTACCTGCCACAGTCTACCGGGCTGCGTGCACGATAATCTTGGGAGCTGGGTGTGAAGCCCGTTCGTCCTGAGCGTAGGCGGCAGCCGCCTACGTACTCAGGGCGAGTGCTGCTGAACCACGCCGGAAAAGTTGAGGGTGTATGCCCTTCGACAAGCTCAGGGCGAACGGGGCGCGCATTAAGCGGCTAACACCAGTTCGCCGCGCAGGGTGTGGGCCCAGACTTCGGTGATGTGGATGTCCACGAAGCGGCCTATCATGCCGGGCGATCCGGCGAAGTTGACCACCCGGTTGTTGTCGGTGCGGCCCGCCAGTTCGTGCTCATTCTTTTTGGACACGCCTTCGACCACCACGCGCTGCACCGTGCCGACCATGTTCTGGCTGATGGCGGCTTCCAGTTCGCTGATGCGCGCTTGCAGGCGGTGCAGCCGTGCGAGCTTGACCTCGGATGGTACTTCGTCCGGCATGTCGGCGGCGGGGGTGCCGGGGCGCGGGCTGTAGACGAAGCTGAAGCTGGCATCGAAGCCGACATCGTCGATCAGCTTCATGGTGGCTTCGAAATCGGCTTCGGTCTCGCCAGGGAAGCCGACGATGAAGTCGGAGGCGATGGAAATGTCCGGACGGGCGGCGCGCAGGCGGCGGATGACGGACTTGTATTCCAGCGCCGTGTAACCGCGCTTCATCGCCGCCAGGATGCGGTCGGAACCGGCTTGCACCGGCAGGTGCAAATGGCTGACCAACTTGGGCGTGGTGGCGTAGAGGTCGATCAGGCGCTGGTTCATCTCTTTGGGATGCGAGGTGGTGTAGCGGATGCGCTGCACGCCGGGCAGGGCGGCGATGGCCTGCACCAGATAGGCGAAGTCGGCGATGTCGCCGTCTTCCAACTCGCCGCGCCAGGCGTTCACGTTCTGTCCCAGCAGGGTGATCTCGCCCACGCCTTGTGCGGTCAGCGTCTCGATCTCGCGCGTCACGTCGGCGAACGGGCGGGAGACCTCGTCGCCTCGGGTGTAGGGCACGACGCAAAAGGTACAGTACTTGCTGCAGCCTTCCATGATGGCGACAAAGGCCGTTCCCGCAGTGGTCTGTGGGGCAGGCAGGTGGTCGAACTTCTCGATCTCGGGGAAGCTCACGTCCACCTGGGCGCGACCGCTGGCACGGCGCGCGGCGATGAGTTGCGGCAGGCGGTGCAGTGTTTGCGGGCCGAACACCACGTCCACATAGGGCGCGCGCTTGACGATGGAATCGCCCTCCTGGCTGGCCACGCAGCCGCCCACGCCGATGATGAGGTTGGGATTGGTGCGTTTGAGGTCGCGCACCCGACCGAGGTCGGAGAACACTTTCTCCTGCGCCTTTTCGCGCACCGAGCAGGTGTTGAACAGGATCACGTCGGCGTCATCCGGCGTGGCGGTGGGTTCCATGCCTTCGCAGGCGCGCAGCACGTCCGCCATCTTGTCCGAGTCGTACTCGTTCATCTGGCAGCCGTAGGTCTTGATATACAGTTTGTTCGTCACGGGAGAGGCTCGATCTGAGCGGCGCTCAAGGCGCACGGGGGAGGTATTAAACCCCGATAACCTTCAGGATGCAACGCCCGCAAATATGCGAGCGGGGGCCGGGCACTGGGCCGGTGATAGCGTAAGATGAGCGTGCTGGATCGCTATACCCGCACAAAATTAAAGGCTTATAAAAAATGTGACTATTTCCTGATAAATTTACTTATATAATAAAAAAAGAATCACTCAACTATTTCGGTGGTTGAGGTTTATATAACTAAAATCAGGGATAGAACTATGGCCATCATCGCTACAATTTCAGCTGCTGCAACTGTTTTGATCGCAGTCGGTTTTTCTGTTTTCATGATCTTTGAGTTGTTCAAGAGCAAATAAACGGCTCCGGGGCGGTTCTCGCCCCGCATCTTCTCTCCTGTTTCGATATGTCTGCGCTGGTTGCGCCGGGCTGGTTCGCCTATGAAAGATAGTTTGCCGCAGGGATGAATTATGCTAGGATTGCCTCCGGGTTTGGCTGTATCCGTTGTCAATTCAAGGAGGAGAGAAGAATGTCTATCGTTGCTACCGTTTCTGCTATCGGCACTGTGGTTATCGCTGTTGGTTTTGCCCTGTTCATGGTGAAAGAGACCCTGTCCAGCAAATAATACCGCAGTGAGCAGTACCTTGAAAAACTCCAGCAAGTCTGGAGTTTTTTGTTTATCAGGCTATCTCGGAGGTGTTTATGTGGCGTAACTCGATGACTCATTTCGGCTTGTTGGCGCGAGCGTTCCATTGGGGGATGACGCTGCTGATCATCGTCGTCCTGCTCGGAGTTGAGTTGCATGAGCTGTTCCCTAAGGGCTCCGCTGTGCGAGGGGCTTTCATGACCGCCCATTTTCAGGGCGGACTGTTGGTGTTCGCCTTGGTGTGGGTGCGTTTGCTGAATGTGCTCACTGATCGAGCTCCCATCATCGAGCCAGTCCTGACCGCCGGGAAGGAAAAGATGTCCGTGCTGGTCAAGTTCGGTCTGTACTTTTGCATGATCGCGCTTCCTCTGTTGGGGGTGCTCGACATGCAGGCTGCCGACAAACCTCTGACCTTCCTGGGGCTTTCCTTGCCTGTGCTGATCGGGGTGAATCCAACGATGGCGCACGACCTGAAGGAGCTGCATGAGACGGTGGGCAACTTCATGATCGGGCTGATCCTGTTGCATGTGGTGGCTGCTTTCTGGCATCACCTGGTGTTGCGCGACACTGCGTTGCAAAGGATGTTGCGTCCGCGTTGACCTAAGTTTTTGCTGACGGCTGCCGATACTTTGTTCAAGAGTGTCAAGTAATCAAAGCGGAAGGAGGTGTGCCGTGGCTATCGTCAGAATGGATATGGGCAGCTATGAAGTCGAGCGTGGTGCGGGATCACCTTGTGATCCACGTCCCTGCGAAATGATCACCGGGCGTTCGTTGTTGCTTAGGCAGGCCGAGTCGATCGAGTTTTATGGGTCGTTGCCGAGTTCGATGGTCGGCGTGGATGTCGAGAGTTTCTTGCGGCGGATGTCTCCCCATCAAGATTGATCGGCTGGAGGATGATGGATGCGGGCCGGTGCTGACCGGCCCGTTCTTTTGGCCGGTTCCCTGGTCAGGAGTTGGAGTGAAGACAATTAATCCGTTGGCCGGCGACATAAAGTGTTATTGTGCGCCCCGTCGCATGTCGTGACGTTCCGTGTAACCAGAGTAACCGAATGAGTCTCCCTCCTTACACTCGAAGCGGGTCCGCTTTGAATGCTGGCAAATTCCAAGTCGTGGTAAGTGGGTGTGCAGCCTGTGGCTGTCCTATCGGTGCGGCGGTACGTGGGGAGTGTTGTGCTAAAAACAAAAAAGGAACGTACGAATACGTTCCTTCTATTGTTTGGTGCCCAGAAGAGGACTCGAACCTCCACACCTTGCGGCACACGGACCTGAACCGTGCGCGTCTACCAATTCCGCCATCTGGGCAAGCAGCCTTGCTGAGGGCGCGAAATATAATTGTTTGAGGAATGACTGTCAATGACAAAGAAGAAAAAAAGTGTGCGTGAGCTGGATCCGTTTCTGGAGCGCGAGCGTGAGCAGTATGAGAACCCGTTGCCGAGCCGTGAATATATCCTGCAGATATTGAGCGATCAGGGTGCGCCGGTCGTCGAAGAGGCGCTGTACGAGCTGCTGCATATAGAGTTGAGCGAAGAGGCGCTGTTCTCGCGCCGTCTGCGAGCGATGGAGCGCGACGGCCAGATCATGCGCAACCGCCGCAATGCGATCTGCATGGTGGACAAGCTCGATCTGATCAAGGGCAAGGTACAGGGCCATCCCGATGGCTTCGGTTTCCTGGTGCCCGAAGACGGCAGCGGCGATCTGGTGCTGTCGGCCAAAGAGATGCACAAGGTGTTGCATGGCGATACGGTGATGGCGCGGGTGTCCGGCCAGGATCGCAAGGGTCGTCGCGAGGGCCATATCGTCGAGGTGCTGGAGCGCGGCAACAGCCGCGTGGTCGGTCGGTTGTACGAGGAGCATGGCATCCTGTTCGTGGTGGCGGAAAACCGTCGTATCTCGCAGGACATCCTGGTAGCACCGGGCGGGGCGGGCGAAGCCAAGGTCGGGCAGGGGGTGGGGCTGGAGATCGTGCAGCATCCGAACAAGCATGCTCAGCCCATCGGCCGCGTGGTCGAAGTGCTGGGCAATTACGCCGATCCCGGCATGGAGATCGAGATCGCCCTGCGCAAGCACGACTTGCCGCATGAGTTCCCGCACGCGGTCGAGAAGCAGGCCAAGGGCTTCAGCCAGACCGTGGTCGAATCCGACTGGGCCGGGCGCGAGGACATCCGTCATCTGCCACTGGTCACCATCGACGGCGAGACGGCGCGCGATTTTGACGATGCCGTGTACTGCGAGCCCAAGGGCAAGGGTTACCGGCTGGTGGTGGCCATCGCCGATGTCAGCCATTATGTGCAGCCGCACGACGCGCTGGACAAGGAAGCGCTGCTGCGCGGCAACTCGGTCTACTTCCCGCGTCGCGTCATCCCCATGCTGCCGGAAGAACTGTCCAACGGCCTGTGTTCGATCAATCCGCAGGTGGATCGCCTGTGCATGGTGTGCGATATGGAGATCACCGGCGCGGGCGAGATCCGCCGCTATCGTTTCTACCCTTCCGTGATGCACTCGCACGCCCGCCTGACCTACAACCAGGTCGCGGCGATGCTGGCGGAGCCGGAAGGTGACGAAGCACGGCAGTTTGCTACCGTGTTGCCCCACGTCCAGAACCTCTACGAATTGTTCCAGCGCTTGCTAACTGCGCGCGAGAAGCGCGGCGCGATCGACTTCGAGACCGTCGAGACGCAGATGGTGTTCACCGAGCAGGGCAA
This sequence comes from Ferriphaselus sp. R-1, assembly GCF_000746095.1. Classification (GTDB taxonomy): domain Bacteria; phylum Pseudomonadota; class Gammaproteobacteria; order Burkholderiales; family Gallionellaceae; genus Ferriphaselus. The sequence continues at coordinate 370,461 of NZ_JQKP01000001.1, forward strand.
GATCGAGCGCATCGTGCCGGTGAAGCGTAACGACGCGCACCGCCTGATTGAGGAATGCATGCTGGCCGCCAACGTCTGCGCGGCGCGCTTCCTGGAGGAACACAAGCACCATGTGCTGTATCGCTGCCACCAAGGGCCGACACCGGAGAAGCTGACCGCGTTGCGCGAGTTCCTCGGTGAGTTCGGCTTGCAGTTGACTGGCGAAGATACGCCGCAGGCGGGCGACTATTCCAAGGTGCTCAAGCGCGTCAAGGGGCGCCCCGATGCGCCGCTGCTGCAAACCGTGATGTTGCGCTCCCTGCGTCAGGCGGTGTACGACCCCGAGAACGTCGGTCACTTCGGTTTGGGCTACGAGGCCTACGCGCACTTTACTTCGCCGATCCGCCGTTATCCCGATCTGCTGGTGCATCGCGCCATCAAGGCGGTGTTGCACAAGAAGCAATACCAGCCCGGGCAGGCCTGGGAGGCGCTGGGCGAACATTGTTCGATGACCGAACGCCGCGCCGACGATGCCACCCGCGACGTGGAAGCCTGGCTGAAGTGTTTCTACATGCGAGATCACTTGGGCAGCGTGTTCCCCGGCACCATCTCGTCCGTTACCGGCTTCGGCCTGTTCGTGTCGCTGGACGACATCTACACCGAGGGGCTGGTGCACGTCTCCGAGTTGGGCGAGGACTATTTCCATTTCGATGCCGCCCGTCACCAGATGCTGGGCGAGCGCAGCGGCCAGCGTTACCGTCTGGGCGACCGCGTGCGCGTGCGCGTGGTGCGTGTGGACATGGAAAGCCTGCGCATCGACTTCGTGCTGGATGGCGCACCGCTGCGCTACGGCAACCCCGACCGCGCTGACGCACCCGCGCCCAAAACCGCCAGCAAACCTGCCGCCAAGAAGAGGAAGAAATAATGGCCGACCTGAGACTGATCCACGGCTTCCATGCCGTCACCGCGCGTTTGCGACAGCGCGCCGACAGTATCCACGAGATCTACGTGCAATCCGAACGCCGCGACCAGCGCGCGCGCGACCTGCTCAAGCAGGCCGAGCAGCAGGGCGTGCGCGTCATCATGGTCGATGCCAAGCGCCTGGATGGACTGGCGGGCGGCAATCGCCACCAGGGGGTCGCTGCCCGCGTCGATGCCAGCCAGCGCGTTCAGCATCTCGAAGACGTGCTTGATACGCTGGAGGAAGCGCCGCTGCTGCTGGTGCTGGACGGCGTGACCGACCCGCACAATCTCGGCGCGTGTCTGCGCAGTGCGGATGCCTTTGGTGTCCACGCCGTGATCGCGCCCAAGGATAGAGCAGTCGGCATCAACGCCACGGTGGAAAAGGTCGCCTGCGGCGCAGCCGAGACCGTGCCCTACATCACCGTCACCAACATTTCGCGCACCCTCAAGGAGTTGCAGGAGCGCGGCATCTGGGTAGTTGGTGCGGCAGGCGAGGCGACCACCAGCCTCAACGAGTTCCGTCACACCGGCCCGCTGGCCTGGGTGCTGGGAGCCGAGGGCGAAGGCCTGCGCCGCCTCACCCGCGAGACTTGCGATGAGTTGGTGAAGATACCGATGCTGGGCAGCGTCGAAAGCCTGAACGTCTCGGTGAGTACCGGCATCTGCCTGTTCGAGGCGCGGCGGCAGCGGGCGGCGGGTTGAGGCATCGGACCTGCTTACCACTGACCGTTTTCTCGTGGAAACTGTCTTGGGTGAGCGGGCTCCTCTTTCGGGATGGGGAAAAATCCAGTAGAGTGGCCTCCCCAAAAACAACAAAGCGAGTAGAACCATGAGCGCAAAAGGGCAACAGTTACAAGACCCGTTCCTGAACACGCTGCGCAAAGAGCATGTGCAGGTCGCCATCTACCTGGTGAACGGCATCAAGCTGCAGGGCCAGGTCGAGTCGTTCGATCAATACGTGGTGCTGCTTAAGAACACCGTGACCCAGATGGTCTACAAGCATGCGATCTCGACCATCGTTCCGGCGCGCGCGGTCACCATCCCCTACGACGCTGATTGATGTCGGCCAGTAAACCGGCCACGGAAGTGGCGGTTCTGGTCAGCCTGAATTTCGGCGAGCCGGATTACGCCGAGAGCCGCGAGGAGCTGCGCCTGCTGGCGGAAAGTGCTGGCGTGAACGTGTGTGCGATGGTCGAGGGGCGGCGCTATCGGCCCGATCCTTCGCTGTTCGCCGGCAGCGGCAAGGTCGACGAGATCGCCTCCATCGCCGAGCAGCACGAGGCCAGCGTCGTCATCTTCAACCACGATCTTTCCCCGGCGCAGATGCGCAATCTGACCGCGCGCATGAACATCCGCGTGATCGATCGCACCATGCTGATCCTCGACATCTTTGCCTTGCGGGCGAACAGCCACGAGGGCAAGGTGCAGGTCGAGCTGGCCCAGCTCAAATATCTTTCCACGCGTCTGGTCGGCCTGAATCAGGACATGGGGCAGCAGAAGTTCGCTGTGGGAGCGCGCGGTCCCGGCGAGACTCAGCTCGAACTGGACAGGCGCAAGCTGGCGCGGCGGGTCGAGCTGCTCAATGATCGGCTGAAGCAATTGAAGAAGCAGCGCGCCTTGCAGCGCCGCGCGCGGCAGCGCAACGCGGTGTTGTCGGTATCCATCGTCGGCTACACCAATGCCGGAAAGTCCACTATGTTCAACCGGCTGACCCAGGCGGGCGTGTACGCCGCCAATCAGCTGTTCGCCACGTTGGATACCACCTCGCGCCGCATCTGGCTGCCGGGGCAGGCGAGTGAAGAGGATGGGAGGGTAGTGGGTTCGCAAGTGGTGGTGTCGGACACGGTCGGCTTCATCCGTCACCTCCCGCACGGCCTGGTGGCGGCGTTCCGTGGCACGCTGGAAGAGACGGCGCAGGCCGATCTGTTGCTGCATGTGGTGGACATCAACAGCCCGGACCGCGACATCCAGATCGCCGAGGTGAACAAGGTGCTGGGCGAGATCGATGCCGACCAGATCCCGCAGGTGCTGGTGTTCAACAAGATCGATCTGGTAGGCTTGCCTGCCAGTGTCGAGCGGGACGAGTGTGGTAGAATCTGCCGCGTTTGCCTGAGCTCCAAGACGGGCGAAGGCATGGATGGATTGAGGCAGGCGCTGGTCGAGGCCAATGAGCAAAGTCAGGTGGCGCAATCGCGTCCGGTGGAAGAACCAACTCAGCAAGACGAGACGACATGGGATTGAACGACCCTCAGTGGGGAAACAAGAATAGCGGTGGTCCGCCCGATCTGGATGCGCTGGTGCGCAAGCTGAACGCCAAGCTGCAGGCGCTGCTGGATGGCCAGCGCGGTGGCGGCGCGGGCTCCGGTGGTGGCGGTGCGGCGATGAAGTTCGGCGGCGGATTGGGGCTGCTGGTTATCATCGGCCTGCTGATCTGGGTCGGCAGCGGTTTTTATATCGTGGATGCCAGCCAGCGCGGCATGGTGCTGCGTTTCGGCAAGTTCGTCGAAGCCACAGAGGCGGGCCCGCGCTGGCATCTGCCGTATCCGTTCGAGACCGTGGAGATCGTCAATGTGAGCCAGGTGCGCACGGTGGAGATCGGTTACCGCGAGAATGTGAAGAACAAGATGCTGGACGAATCGCTGATGCTGACCGATGACGAGAACATTATCGACATCCAGTTCGCCGTGCAGTACTACCTGAAAGACCCCGCCGATTATCTGTTCAACAATGCCGTGCCGGCCAATGGCGATGCGCAGGCCTTGGTCCGCCAGGCTGCCGAGACCGCCATCCGCGAAGTGGTCGGCAAGAGCAAGATGGACTTCGTGCTGTACGAAGGTCGTGAGCAAGTGGCCGCAGCGGCGACCAAACTGATGCAGGACATCTCCGATCGCTACAAGTCGGGCATCCTCATTAGCAAGGTGACGATGCAGAACGCGCAGCCGCCCGAGCAGGTGCAGGCGGCGTTCGACGACGCGGTGAAGGCCGGGCAGGATCGGGAGCGCCAGAAGAACGAAGGTCAGGCGTATGCCAACGACGTGGTGCCGCGCGCCAAGGGTGCCGCCGCTCGTCTGTTGCAGGAGTCCGAAGGTTACAAACAGGCGATGATCGCCAACGCCGAGGGTGATGCCAGCCGCTTCAAGCAGATCCTGGTGGAATACGAGAAGGCGCCGCAGGTGACCCGCGAACGGATGTACATCGACATGATGCAGCAAGTGATGAGCAGTACCAGCAAGGTGATGGTCGACCAGAAGAGCGGCAGCAATCTGCTCTATCTGCCCTTGGACAAACTGATGCAGGCGACCGCTGCCCCCGCATCTGCCGCCCCCGCCGAGGTGACCAAGGCCGCCGAATCGCAGCCGGTGCTGGATCCGGCGGCGCAGCGCACCCGTGAGACTTTGAGCCGTGACCGGGGAGGGCGCTAAATGAGCAAGCATCAGAACAACCTGTTGATGGCGCTGATCGGTGCCGTGCTGTTCCTAAGCTTGAGCATCTTCGTGGTGGATCAGCGGCAGACTGCCATCGTGTTCCAGCTGGGTGAGATGAAGAGTGTGAAGACCGCGCCCGGCCTGTATTTCAAGGTGCCGCTGGTGCAGAACGTGCGCTACTTCGATTCGCGCATCCTGACCATAGACACGCCCGAGCCTGAGCGTTTCATCACTGCCGAGAAGAAGAATGTGCTGGTGGATTCCTTCGTGAAATGGCGCATCGCCGACGTGAAGCAGTACTACATGAGCGTCAGCGGCGATGAGATGCGTGCCCAGACTCGCTTGATGCAGACGGTGAATGCCGCCATGCGCGAGGAGTTCGGCAAGCGCACCATCCATGAAGTGGTGTCGGGCGAGCGCGACGAGGTGATGAAGGTGCTGCGCGAGAAGACCAATGTCGATGCCGCCAAGATCGGCGTGCAGGTGCTGGACGTGCGTCTGAAGCGGGTGGATTTCCCGAACGAGATCAGCAACTCGATCTATAGCCGCATGGATGCCGAGCGCAAGCGCGTCGCCAACGAGCTGCGCGCCACCGGCAATGCCGAGAGCGAGAAGATTCGCGCCGATGCGGACCGTCAGCGCGAGGTGATCCTGGCCGAGGCCTATCGCGAAGCGCAGAAGACCAAGGGCGAGGGCGATGCCAAGGCGGCAGCCATCTACGGCGCGGCCTTCGGCAAGAATCCGGAGTTCTATTCCTTCTATCGCAGTCTGGAAGCCTACAAGCAGAGCTTCAAGGACAAGAGCGACGTGATGGTGGTTGATCCGAGTTCCGCCTTCTTCAAGTATCTGAAGAGTTCGGGCAAGGCGGCTGGTGGCGCACCCGCTGCCAAGTAGATGGGCGATTACTGGGTGGCCGGGCTGGCGCTGATGCTGGTCATGGAAGGGATGATGCCCTTTTTGTTCCCGGCGGCCTGGCGCGAGACGTTCCAGCGCCTGATCCAGTTGTCGGATGGCCAGTTGCGCTTCATGGGTATCACCTCCATGCTGTGCGGTTTGTTACTGCTTTATTTTGCAAAGTAAAAGAATGTCGAATTGGTTGTTGCCTGAATATATCCAGGACGTATTGCCGGACGAAGCGTGGTGCATCGAGCAGATGCGCGCGCGCATCCTTGAGCGCTTGCGCGTGTCTGGCTATCAGTTGGTGTCGCCACCCATGCTGGAGTACGTCGAGTCGCTGCTCATCAATAACAGTCGCGACATGGACCTGCGCACCTTCAAGCTGGTCGATCAGCTGAGTGGCCGGACCCTCGCGTTGCGCGCCGACATCACGCCGCAAGTGGCACGCATCGACGCGCACCTGCTCAATCGTCAGGGCGTGACCCGCCTGTGCTATGCCGGCAGCGTGCTGCACACCCAGCCGGTTGGCCTGTCGCGCAGCCGCGAGCTGTTGCAGATCGGTGCCGAGCTGTACGGCGTGGCTGGCCGCGAAGCCGATCTGGAGATCCAGCACTTGATGCTGGAGTTGCTCGATCTGCTGGGTATCGGCGGCGTGCATCTGGACTTGGGGCATGTCGGCGTGTTCCGCGCTTTGGTGCGCCACGCCGGGATCGGCGCGGAGCTGGAGACCACCCTGTTTGGCGTGTTGCAGCGCAAGGATGTGACCGAGCTGCGCGCGCTGTTGGCTGATTTGCCCGCCGACAAGCAAGCACCGCTGCTGGTGCTGCCTGAACTGTACGGCAAGGCGGATGACGTGCTGGCGCGTGCGCGCAAGTCGCTGCCCGCATTGCCCGAGATCAGTGCCGCACTGGATGCGCTGCAAGCGGCGGCGAACGCCGTCGGCACGTTGGCGCAGGAGGTTGCCATCGATCTGGCCGAACTGCGCGGCTACCACTATCACAGCGGCATGGTGTTCGCCGCTTACCACGCCGACAGCCATGATGCTATCGCGCTGGGCGGGCGTTACGATGACTTGGGCAAGGGCTTTGGCCGCGCCCGCGCTGCGACCGGCTTCAGCATGGACTTGCGCCAACTCTATCGTTTGTCGCTGCCGGTAAGTTCGGCCAGAGGTGTGTTGGCACCGAATCAGGACAGCGTTGAGCTGCAGGCCGTCATCGCTAGCCTGCGCGCGGCAGGTGAGATCGTGGTGATCGACCTGCTGGGAGCGGAAGCGCATCGCGCCGAATTGAATTGTGATCGTGAGCTGGTATTGCGTGACGGCTCATGGCTGATCGTCGAATTGAAAAACCAGGAATGAACATGGCTAAGAACGTAGTAGTGATCGGCACCCAGTGGGGCGATGAGGGCAAGGGTAAGGTGGTGGACTGGCTGACCGACCATGCCCAGGGCGTGGTGCGTTTCCAGGGTGGCCACAACGCCGGACACACGCTGGTCATCGGCGGCGAGAAGACCGTGCTGCACCTGATCCCGTCCGGCATCTTGCGTAGCCACGTGATGTGCTACATCGGCAACGGCGTGGTGCTGTCGCCCACGGCCCTGCTGAAGGAGATGGACAAGCTGGCCGAGGCGGGCATCAACGTTTACGAGCGCTTGCGCATCTCCGAAGCCTGCCCGCTGATCCTGCCCTACCACGAGGCGGTGGACAAGGCACGCGAGATCGCCAAGGGCGCAGCCAAGATCGGCACCACCGGACGCGGCATCGGCCCGGCTTATGAAGACAAGGTGGCGCGTCGCGCCATCCGCCTGCAAGACTTGTTCTTCCGCGAGCGTTTCGCTGCCAAACTGGGCGAAGTGCTGGATTACCACAACTTCGTGCTGAAGAATTACTTCAATGCCACCACGGTGGACTTCCAGCAGACGCTGGACGGCGCGCTGGCGCTGGCCGACCGCCTCAAGCCGCTGGTGATGGATGTGCCGCGTGCGCTGTACGAAGCCAACAAGGCCGGGCAGAACCTGCTGTTCGAAGGTGCGCAAGGCACGCTGCTGGACATCGATCACGGCACCTACCCGTTCGTCACCTCCAGCAACTGCATCTCCGGAGCGGCTTCGGCGGGCGCAGGCGTGGGCCCGCAGCAACTGCACTACGTGCTGGGCATCACCAAGGCCTACACCACCCGCGTCGGCTCCGGCCCGTTCCCCACCGAGCTGTACGATGCGGAAGAGAAGCGCGACCCGGTCGGTGAAGGTCTCGCCCGTCGTGGTCATGAGTTCGGCTCGACCACGGGCCGCGCCCGCCGCTGCGGCTGGTTTGATGCTGCCGCCCTGAAGCGCTCCATCCAGATCAACGGCGTGTCCGGCCTGTGCATCACCAAGCTGGACGTGATGGACGGTCTGGAAACCGTGCGCATCGGCATCGGCTACAACATCAACGGCCAGTTCAGCGACATCCTCCCCGCCGGGGCCGACGCGCTGGAAGGCTGCGAACCGGTGTACGAAGATATGCCCGGCTGGACCGAGTCCACCGTCGGCGTGAAAGACTACGCCGCGCTGCCCGCCGCCGCCCGCGCCTACCTGGAACGCATCGCCCATATCTGCGAAGTGCCGGTGGATATGGTTTCTACGGGTCCTGACCGCGACGAAACCATCGTCCTGCGTCACCCCTTCAAATCGTAATCTTTACGGGCGCTGTAGCTGTGATAGCGCCCGCAACCATCCGCCCGGGTGGTGAAATTGGTAGACACAACGGACTTAAAATCCGTCGACTGGAAACAGTTGTACCGGTTCGATTCCGGTCCCGGGCACCATACAGAGAAATCGGTAGCGCCTTGCGGGTACGAGTGCTCTGAAAAGAGTGGAGTTGTCCGGGATGGCCTTGCCAAAAGGTGTGTTGTTCGGATATATTCGCGCCCCTTGGAAGTGTACTGGAGGGTCCCGAGGCTAGGGGTCTTCGCGGTGGTTCTGTATGCCGTGTACGCGCAATGATTTCGGGGTGTAGCTCAGCCTGGTAGAGTGCTACGTTCGGGACGTAGAAGCCGGAGGTTCGAATCCTCTCACCCCGACCAGATCAGGAAGAAGGGTCAGCTAGATGCTGACCTTTTTCTTTTATCGGTCTGACATAAGGGTTATTATCCAGCCTACATTGAATATTGACGGCGAGTGGGGGTATGCCCACTGATAACGATAGAGGAGAAGGGAATTATGGCAATCGAACTCTTCAATGATGGCAAGCATCTGTGCTTGATGTTCGATGACCTGGTGGACGATACCGCCAATGTCGCGGTGCAGGCGAACCAGTTCCTGATCGTGGACAACGGTCATGGTGCGTTGATCGATCCGGGCGGCAACATGACCTACAACGGTCTGCTGATGGCCATGCACAACTATTTCCCCCCCAAGCGTCTGGAATACATCCTCGCTTCGCACGCTGATCCGGACATCATCGCATCGATCAACAAGTGGATGATCCATGCGGATTGCAAGGTGGTGATCTCCAAGCTGTGGGCGCGTTTCGTGCCGCATTTCTGCAGCGTGGGCAATGCCGAGGGGCGTATCCAGTCCATTCCGGACGAGGGCATGAACCTGGCCTTGGGTAGTTCCATCATCAAGGCGGTTCCGGCGCATTTCATGCACTCTGAGGGCAATTTCCAGTTCTACGATCCGATCAGCAAGATACTGTTCTCGGGCGACATGGGCGCATCCATCGTGCCGCATAATGAGGCGGATACCCCGGTGACGGATTTCAATGCACACATCCCCACGATGGAAGGCTTCCATCGCCGCTATATGATCTCCAACAAGATCTGTCGCTACTGGGTGAACATGGTGCGCCAGCTGGATGTGGAGATGATCGTTCCGCAGCATGGCCGTATGTTCAAGGGCAAGAAGATGGTGAACGAATTCCTCGGGTGGATCGAGAACCTCCCATGTGGCGTGGACATCATGACGCAGGACAATTATCGCCTGCCATAGCGCAGTAATGAGGGGGCATTCCCCCTTTGCTCAAGGTATCCCCCTCGCTGCCGATACGGTGTAATGACACGAGAGTATAGGCAAGGAGGGGGACATGTTTTTCGGAAGCTCAAAAGAAGAAGTGCTGCGCTTGCAGGAGAGGCTGCGTCTGTCCGAGCGCAGGAATCAGGAACTGGAATCCGAGTTGATGGCGGCACATCAGCGGGTCGCCGAGGCCCAGTCCTCGCTCGATGCCCTGAACCGGCGTGAATCCATCTCGTCCAGTCTGCATCAGAATATGCAGGCGTTTGGCGATTCCTTCTCTGCCCTCCAGCAGTCCCAGCTTCAAGTCGCAGGCACCATGCGTGACGAGAAAGCCCATGCCATCGAGGCGGCCAGTATCTCCGGGGCCAATCGAGCCGCTGTCGTGCAGATCGCCGAGAGCTTGGATGCCTTGTCGAAGGATACCCAGCAGACCTCCCAGAACGTCCATAGCCTGACCCAGCGCGCCGGGCAGATCGGCGGCATTGTCAAGCTGATCAAGGAGGTGGCGGATCAGACCAACCTGTTGGCACTCAATGCGGCGATCGAAGCGGCGCGGGCGGGCGAGCAGGGGCGTGGCTTCGCGGTGGTGGCCGACGAAGTGCGCAAGCTGGCTGAGCGGACTGCCAACGCGACCAACGAGATCGCGGGTCTGGTCGCCGTGATACAGCAAGAGACCGAGCAGACGCGTAGCCAGATGATGCAATGGGCACAGAAATCGGATGCGTTCAGTCGGGAGGTGGCTCAGGTCATGGATAACATGAAGAGCCTGCTCAGTCTGTCCAACCAGATGGAAGGCACGATCTCCGCCGCCGCCCTGCGTAGTTTCATCGAGGTCGCCAAGATCGACCATATCCTGTTCAAGTTCGAGCTATATAAGGCGTTCATGGGGGTTTCTGAACGCACGCCGGAAGGACTCACGTCCCACGCGGAATGCAGACTGGGGAAATGGTACAACGAGGGTGAGGGCAAAGAATGCTTCTCCAGGCTAGACGGCTACCGGGAGATGGATACCCCCCATCGACAAGTGCATGAGAACGGCAAGGCGGCTCTGGAGGCTTGGCGTGCGGGGCAGTTCGAGCAGGGCTTGGCACTGTTGGCGAAAACGGAGTCTGCCAGCATGGAGGTGATCGTTGCGCTGGATCGTATCGCCAGGGCCGGGGAGGCCGATGTCAGCTTGTTGTGTCACTCACACAGTACTCATTGAGGAATTCGAGTGTGAGGTAAAAAGCGGCGCGAGTGCGCCGCTTTTTATTTACAGGGCGGCGATGCCTGCGGCGGCGATCTGGCCGTCCTGAACAGCGCGTACGCCGCTGATTCCCAGCCCGCCGATCACCACACCGTCGCGCAGCAGCGGCACGCCACCTTCCGCCGGGATCACGCCGGGCAAGGCGAGGTGGATCAATCGGCCAGTCTGCACTGCCGTCTCCGAGTCCTTGGTGGCGTATTGGAACGCCACCGCTGCATGCGCCTTCATCATCGCCGTCTCCACGCTGCCGAACTTGGTGTCGTGGCTGCGTTGCAGGTAAAGCAGATGGCCACCGTCATCGGCGACGGCGATGGTCACTTTCCAGCCGTTGGCGAGTGCTTCAGTCTCAGCGGCGGCGGCGACGCGACGGGCATCATCCAGAGTGAGGACGGGTTTGGTGGTCATGCTTACGCGCCCAGCGCCGCAAACACCTGGTCGCGGATGTTCTCGACGCTGCCCACGCCGGGAATGTGGACGTACTTCGGTGCGCCCGCTTCGCCGCGTGCCGCCCAGCCGGAGTAATACTCGACCAGCGGTTTGGTCTGGCTGTGGTACACATCCAGCCGCTTCTTCACGGTCTCTTCGGCATCGTCGGCGCGCTGGATCAGCTCTTCGCCGGTCTCGTCGTCACGGCCTGCCACCTTGGGCGGGTTGAACTTGATGTGGTAGGTGCGCCCCGAAGCCGGATGCACGCGGCGGCCACTCATGCGGGTGATGATCTCGCTGTCCGGCACGTCCACTTCCACCACGAAGTCGATCGGCACACCGGCCAGCTTCATCGCGTCCGCCTGCGGGATGGTGCGCGGGAAGCCGTCGAACAGGAAGCCGTTGGCGCAGTCCGCCTCCTTGATGCGCTCCTTCACCAGATTGATGATGATGTCGTCGGAGACCAGCCCGCCCGCGTCCATGATCTGCTTGGCGGCGACGCCCAGCGGCGTGCCTGCCTTGACCGCCGCGCGCAGCATGTCGCCGGTGGAGATCTGCGGGATGCCGAACTTTTCCTTGATGAAGTTGGCCTGGGTGCCTTTGCCTGCGCCGGGAGCGCCGAGGAGGATGAGTCGCATGGTCAGATTCCTTGGTTGATTAGGGTTTCAAAAGTGGCGCGCGCCGCGTGCAGATCAGCTTCGGTATCCACGCCTGCAGGCGGAGCGTCGTCGGTGATGGTGATGCCGATCTTGTAGCCATGCCACAGCGCGCGCAACTGCTCCAGCGCCTCGGACTGCTCGATGGCGGCAGGCGCGAGCTGGCTGTAGGCGCGCAGAAAGCTGGCGCGGTAAGCGTAGATGCCGATGTGGCGCAGCACGGGGAGTTGCTCCGGCAACGACTCCCTCTCCCCACGGGAGAGGGCTGGGGTGAGGGAGCTTGCCGCGAATAAATCTCTGGGATACGGAATCGGTGCGCGGCTGAAGTACAGCGCGTTGCCGTCCTTGTCCAGCACGGCCTTGACGATGTTGGGGTTGCGGAAGTCGGCTTCGTCGTGGATGGCGTGGCAGGCAGTGGCGATAGCGCATTCGGGGTGCGCGGCGAGATGCTCGGCTACGGCGCGGATCAGCGCGGGCGGGATCAGCGGCTCGTCGCCCTGCACGTTGACCACGATGGTGTCGTCGCTCCAGCCGCGTTGCTCCACCACTTCGGCGATGCGGTCGGTGCCGCTGGCGTGGTGGGCGTGGGTGAGGCAGACCTTGAAGCCGTGCTCATGCACGGCGGCGGCGATGGCGTGGTGGTCGGTGGCGATCCAGATCTGCTGTGCTCCGCTTTGCGCCGCCTGCTCGGCGACACGCACGACCATCGGTTTACCCGCGATGGGCAGCAGCGGCTTACCCGGCAAGCGGGTGGAGGCATGACGCGCCGGGATGACAACTTGAAACGGAGTCATTTTGCTGCTTCGGCTTCTTCCGGTGTTAGCTTGCGTGCCTCATCGGCCAGCATCACCGGGATGCCATCCTGAATGGAAAAGGCCAAGCGGTCGGCTCGGCAGACCAGTTCCTGCTCGGCCTTGCGGTAAATCAGCGGCGATTTGCACAGCGGGCAAACCAGAATCTCAAGCAGCTTGGCATCCATTGATCTTGTCCAGAATTCGTTCGGTGAGTGAGGTGTCCACCTGCGCGTCCACCCGCAATACCCAGCAGCGCTCGTGTGCGAAGGCGGCGCATTTTACCGCATCTTTCTCGGTCATGAGTATCGCGTCGGCAGCGGGCAGGTCGAGGTCGGCGGCACGGTAGGGGTGATGGTCGGGAAAGGGGTGGCGGGTGATGGTCAGCCCCAGCGATTCCAGGTGACGGAAGAAACGTTCGGGGTGGCCGATGCCCGCGACAGCGTGCAGTGTTTGTCCGGCGAAGTCCGTGGGCCGGGCCAGCGTGGCCGGGTTGAGCAGGTTATAGAACTGCTGTCCGTGCAAGCGCATGGCGAACTCGCCAGCCTCTGCCGAGCCGCCGTTGACCACGGTGGCATCCACGCAGCGCAGGCGGGTGACCGGTTCGCGCAAGGGGCCGGCAGGCAGCAACTGGCCGTTGCCAAAGCGGCGCACGCCGTCCACCACGGCGATCTCGAAATCGCGGCGCAGGCGATAATGCTGGAGGCCGTCATCGGACAGGATCACATCGCATTCGGGGTGGGCGGCGAGCAGGGCGTTCCCGGCGGCAACCCGGTCGCGGCCTATCCACACCGGGCACAGGCCGCGCTGGGTCATCAGCAAGGGTTCGTCGCCCACTTGGTCGCCTGTGTCGGACTTGCGCACTTCCTGCGGCTGGGTGGCGCTGCCGCCATAGCCCCGGCTGATGATGCCGGGATGCCAGCCCGCGTCCAGCAGTTGCTGTGCCAGCCACAAGGTGAGCGGGGTCTTGCCGCTGCCGCCGACGCTGATGTTGCCGACGATGATGACGGGAACGGGGAGGGCGTGGCTGCGGAGAATTCCGCTACGGTAGAAGGCCCAGCGCGTAGCCGCAAGGGCGCGGAACAACCAGCTTGTCGGCAGCAGGACGAGGTGCAGTGGCGTGTAGCCGGTCCAGTGCCGTTCCAGCCCCATTACTTACTGCGTTTCTCTGTCTTGAAGGTGATGCTGGTATAGCCGGCCAGGCGCGCGGCTTCCATGATGTTGACCACGGATTGGTGCGTGGCCTTGGCATCGGCGTTGATGACGATGACCGGCTCTTTGTCCTCACCTGCCGCGCGTCTCAGCTCGGCGGCCAGACTTTCCACGCCGGAATACAGCGCCGGTTTCTCGTCGATGGCGTAGTTCTCGGTCGCGTCCACCGAGACGTTGATCTGCTTGTTCACCTTGGCCGAGGGGTTGTCGCCGCCCGCCTGTGGCAGGTTGATCTGCAAACCGGAGAAATTGGCATAGGTGGTGGTGACCATCATGAAGATGAGGATCACCAGCAGGATGTCTATCATCGGGATCAGGTTGATCTCAGGCTCTTCGCGGGAGCGGCCACGCTGGAAGTTCACGATCTCAGCCCTGACGCTCGCCGTGGACGATCTCGACCAGCTTGATCGCCTGTTGCTCCATCTCGATGATCAGCGTATCGACCTTGGCGCGGAAGTGGCGGTAGAAGATCATGCTGGGCACGGCCACGATCAGGCCGAAAGCGGTGTTGTACAGCGCCACCGAGATGCCGTGGGCGAGGATGGCCGGGGTGTTGCCGGCAGCGGTCTGCGAACCGAAGATCTCGATCATGCCGACCACGGTGCCGAACAGGCCGAGCAGCGGACTGATCGCGGCAATGGTGCCCAGGGTGGTGAGGAAGCGCTCCAACTCGTTGGCGGTCGCACGCCCCGCCTCCTCGATGGAATCCTTCATCACCTCGGGTGAACTCTTCACGTTCTTCAGCCCGGCGGCGAAGATGCGCCCCAGCGGGGAATGGGTGGCCAGTCGTGCCAACATGGTGTCGGTCACGCCGTGCTGACCGAGTTCCTTGACCACCTGATTCAACAGTTCGGGAGGGACGACGGTCTTGTTACGCAGGAACATCAGCCGCTCAGCGATCAACGCGACGGCAATGACGGAGGAGACGATCAACAACCAGATCGGCCAGCCGGCCGCTTCAACAATGGCAAACACTCCGCTGCTCCAAGTATGCTTAAATGACGGGGCGAACTGTAGCGTGTCGGGTCGGTTTGAGCAAGGTATCTCATCTTTTGCATGAGTATTTCCACTATAAAAACCTCATACATAAAGAGATTCTCGGGTTGTGCACAAAATCTGTGGATAACTCTGTGGATGACTTGCTGATGAATTCGCTAACTCACTGCTAAATAATCGTATTACAACCCCTGATTAATTTTGGGGCAATTCATTGATTCAATAAAATCAACATGTTACAAAAAACCACTAGCCTGAATGGCAATAATTCGACGCGACGCGGCGTGATTGCTGGATTTGTGGATTTTTTCCGGCTGTCAAGATGATTCCAGAGATATTTCCTGAAGACAAAAACCGGGTTTTTCGTGTAAGCGAGCTCACGCGCTGGGTGCGTCGCTTGCTGGAGAACGGCTTGCCCCTGATGTGGGTGAAAGGCGAGATATCCAATCTCACTAGGGCGGCTTCCGGACATTGGTATCTGTCGCTCAAGGACGAGCAGGCCCAGGTGCGTTGCGTCATGTTCCGCAACCGTAATCAGTTTCTGGATTGGCAGCCGAGCAACGGGGCGCAGGTCGAGGTTCTGGTCCTGGCGACTTTGTATGAAGCGCGCGGCGATTTCCAGTTGACCATCGAGCAGATGCGTCCCGCCGGGCTGGGCGCGCTGTATGAAGCGTTCGAGCGACTCAAGCGCAAGCTGGAAGCGGAGGGGCTATTCGATGCTGCCCGCAAGCGCGCCGTGCCGGTCTATCCGCGCCGCATCGGTCTGGTCACCTCGCCGCAGGCAGCGGCGCTGCGCGATGTGTTGACCACCTTGCGTCGGCGTATGCCCGCTATCCCCATCGTGCTCTATCCGGTGCCGGTGCAGGGCGAGGGCGCAGCGGCCAAGATCGCCCAGGCCATCGCCACAGCCAACCGGCGTGCGGAGTGCGATGTGCTCATCGTCTGTCGCGGCGGTGGCAGTATCGAAGACTTGTGGGCGTTCAACGAGGAGGTGCTGGCACGCGCCATCGCCGACAGCGAGCTTCCCATCATCAGCGGTGTCGGCCACGAGACCGATTTCACCATCAGCGACTTCGTTGCTGACCTGCGTGCCGCCACGCCGACTGCAGCCGCGCAAGCCGCTACGCCGGACCGTGCAGCCTTGCAGCAACGACTGCACCAGGCTGGACAGCGCCTGGCGCGAGCGCAGCAAGGCCGACTCCAGCGCGACATGCAGCAACTCGATTACCTGCAACGCCGCTTGCTCCATCCGGCGGCGCGGGCGCAGCAACAGCGCCAGCACCTGGAACATCTGCGCCAGCGTCTGAACGCTGCCCTGGCATACGGTGTGCAACGTCAGCACTGGCGCTGGCAGAGCGCCAGCCGGCGTTTGCTTGCCGCCCGTCCCGAGGTCGCCGTGCTGCAACAGCGCCAGTCCGAACTGGCGGTCCGTCTGCGCCGTGCCGCGCAACACCTGTACGGGCAACGCCGCGAGCGGCTGGATACGCTGGCGCAACATCTGGCGTATCTCGATCCCAGCCAGGTGCTGGCACGCGGCTACAGTCTGGTACAGGATGGTCAGGGGCGGGTGGTGGTGGATAGCGCGGGACTGCAGCCGGGCGATACGCTGAACATCGCTTTCGCGCACGGCTCGGCCCAGGTCGGCGTGCAGGCTATCCGGCAGTCATATCACAGTCGCGGCAACGGACGCCGCGTGCGCGGGCACCCGGCGGCTAGCGGCTGAGTCTGCCGGCGGCGGGCGTGACGCGGACCACTTCACCTTCGATGATCTCGCCCGAGCACGCCTCACCCCGGAATGGCGCGCCGTAGCGGCCCCCATCTTGCGGCGCGAAGTCGCGCATCAGCTCCATCTGCTCGCGCATCTGCCGGCGTATCGCGCGCGTACGCCACCACAGGTAGCCTCCGCCGACCACGGCTACAGCCGCCAGGATGGAGAGCAGCACCGCCGAGAACATCAGCGCCACTGCCCCGGCCACTGCGGTGCCGACTATCGCCATGGCTTTTTGTAGCGGAGTGGTGGGGCGGTTGGAGTGTGGTATGCGCGTGGTCATGTCGGGATTCGGTCTGCTGGTCTGGTGTGAAAAGTCATGGTCATTGTGGCGGAATCGAGGGTAGCTTGACTTCGAAGCAGGTGCCGTCGTTGCCGGGCAGGCAGTGTACGCTGCCGCCATGTCGTTCGGCAATCTGGCGTACCAGTGCCAGTCCGAGCCCGTAACTGCCTTCTTTTTCGCGGCTGCCTGCCGGGCGGTAGAAGGGCTCGAAGATGCGCTCGCGCTCGGTCGGCGCGATGCCGTTGCCGTTGTCGCAGATGCGGATGACGGCATGTCCTGCATCGTGCTGCAATTCGGCGCGCACTTCCTCTCCGCCGTGTCGATGCGCGTTCTCCAGCAGGTTGCGCAGCAAGCGGCGCAGCAGGCGCTCGTCGCCATAGAACGTCAGCGGCACAGCATCGCAGTGTGCATCGCTGCGGGCACATTCCTCCGCTAGCAGGACCGCCAGATCGAGCGCGCCCCGGTGCAGGGGTTCGCGCGTCGCATCGAGACGGCTGGCCAGCAGGATATCTTCGATGAGCTGGTCCAGTTCGGCGAGGCTCTGACGGATCTCCGCCTGCAATGCCGGAACGGGGCGTTCCGCCTGTAGTTCCAGAGCCAGGCGGATGCGCGTCAGCGGCGAGCGCAATTCGTGCGAGGCGTTGGCCAGCAGTTGCTTGTGCGCGCCGAGCAGCGATTCGATGCGCTCGGCGGCAAGGTTGAAGCTGCGCGCCAGCGAAGACACTTCGTCACAGCCGCGTGTCTCGACGCGGGTGTTGAAGTCGCCCGCCCCCAACGATTCCACCGCCTGCTTGAGCTGTTCCAGCCGCTTGGTCATGCGGCGCGTCATCGGATAGGCGACCAGCGCCACCACCAGTCCGATCAGCGCCAGGGTCACGATCAGCGGTAGCGGCGTGTGGGGGTGGTCGTGCTGCGGCTGTGCCAACAGCCAGCGGCCATCGGGCAGATGCATCGCCCAGGCCGAACCCCGCTCGGGACGATGCAGCCAATCGTTATCGGGAGCATTCGCTGCGGGCGGCGGCAAGGCCTCGCCGACATGCGCCAGCAGGCGATGGTCAGCGGCATACAGGGTGATGCGCGGCAGTGAGGGGCGCGCCAGCTTCTCCAGCACCGCCTGTTGCTGTGCGTCGGGCGCATCCGGCGCGGGCAAGGCCAGCACGATCACATCGCGCACGGTCTGGAACAGCTGGTTGGGCGGTGAATCCTTGCCCTGCAAGTGAAAGAACGCACCCGCCGACACCACCAGCAGGGCGAGGCTGCCGATCACGCCGAGATAGATCTGGAAATATAGTTTTTTCATGCGCTCTGCTCCGGCTCATCCTGACTGCGGGTGAACACATAGCCTGCGCCGCGCAGGGTGAGGATGCGGCGCGGGCGTTTGGGGTCATCTTCGATGGCGGCGCGGATGCGCGAGATGTGTACGTCGATGGAGCGGTCGAACGCTTCCAGCGGCTCGCCTTTTACCGCGTCCAGCAACTGCTCGCGGCTCATCACCCGCCCCGGCCTTTCGGCCAGCGCCAGCAACAGGTCGAACTGGTACGAGGTCAGTTCGCGCGCTTCGCCATCTATCCGCACCCGCCGCGCATCGCGCGCGATCTCCAGCCTGCCGAAGCGCAGTACGTCGCCATCACCGGGTCTGCCGCGCCGCAGGATGGCTTTCAGCCTGGCCAGCAGTTCGCGTGGCTCGAACGGCTTGGGCAGATAGTCGTCCGCGCCCATCTCCAGGCCGAGGATGCGATCCATCGCCTCGCCGCGCGCGGTGAGCATCAACACGGGAATGGCGGAGAAGGCGCGCAACTGGCGGCAGGCATCCAGCCCGTCGCCATCCGGCAGCATCAAGTCCAGCACCAGCGCATCGAAGTCTTCCTGCTTCAACGCCTGCAAACCGCTGGCGATGGTGTGGCGCGCTTCCACGCGATAACCGGCATCGCCCAGATACTGTTGCAACATGGCGCACAGGCGTTCATCGTCGTCGATGATGAGAAGGTGATGGTTCATGTGAGATTCCCAAAAAGTTGCCCCGCATCATACCAAGCGGAGCGGGGCACAACACCCTCTCCCCTACCCCTCTCCCACAAGTGTGAGAGGGGTTACATATCATCCCCTCGCCCGCGTGCGGGAGAGGGTGGCCGTCAGGCCGGGAGAGGGAATGATGTTCAACCGTGATGCATCCAGCCGTGGCGCTTCTCCATCTTCTCGGCCAGTTTGGCGCGTTGCTCCGGTGTCAACACTTCGGCCACCTCTTCCATGGTCTGCGTCATCAACTTACTTGCCTCATCCGCCAGCTTGATCTGCTCCGCACGCAAGGTCTCGATGGCCGCCTTGTCTATGCTTGCCGCCGACATCAGCTTGCGCATCTGCACGTGGTTGTCGCGCAGCTTATCGGCCAGCGGCGCACCTTTGGCGACCGACGCCTTAACGATGGCGGTTGCCTTCACCTTCTGCTCATCGTTCGCCTTCACATCATCCAGCATGTGCTTCACCCCGCGCTCGGCGAACTTGTTCGCCTGCTCCACATCCATCGGCTGGCCAGACATGAACGCCTGCGGCCCGCCGTGATGTCCAAAGCCCGGCTCACAGGCATACGACTTGCCCGCAAAGAAGCCGAGTCCGAACACCAGCATCACGCCCAGCACCTTGCCGAAGCAGCGGCCACGATGTCCGCCGTGGCAGCGATGGGATGGGCTGCTGCCGCAGCAGCGGTCCTTGTTGGCCGTATCTTGATTGGTCGTGGCTTGCTCACTCATGTCGTTCTCCTTGATGGTTGCGCCGCACCCTGTGTGACGGCTGGACATCACTTTATGGACGGGCCTTTGCGGTGGTTTGTACGCAGAGTAAAGATTTGTAAAGTAGCGCGTCACGCACGGGTGCCGATGTCCCGCGCAGCTTGAGCAGGCGGTGGCGTTCGGACGCTTGCCTCGGGTGCTCCATGCATAGGCGGACAGGTGGGTAAGGTTGTGCCGGACCCACAACATGGCCTAGGTGGGGCGGCTTTCGGTTAAAATCCGCCCCCTGATTTTTTGCATTCATTGCCATGAAGCTGTGTCCGGCCTGTCATCATTCGTTCGACCGCCCCGACTGGGCCTGCCCGCAGTGCGCGGCAGTGCCGGTGGAGCGCGGCGGTTTTCCGTCGTTCGCGCCCGAGCTGGCGGCGCAGAACGATGGTTTCGATCCCGAGCTGTTCCAGCGCTATGCCCAGGTCGAGGCGGACAACTTCTGGTTCGTGGCGCGCAATGAGTTGCTGAAGCGCGAGATGCTGCGCCACTTCCCGAAGCCAGCGAAGATCCTGGAGATCGGCTGCGGCACGGGCTTCGTGCTGCAAGGTATTCGCACCACCTATCCCGAGGCCACGCTTTCCGGCAGCGACATCTTCACCGAAGGCTTGGGTTTCGCCGCGCAGCGCGTCCCTTCGGCGCAGCTGTTGCAGATGGACGCGACCGCCATTCCCTTCCGTGAGGAATTCGATCTGATCGGCTCGTTCGACGTGCTGGAGCATATCGACGACGACACACGCGCGCTGGCGCAGATCCGCGATGCCTTGAAGCCCGGCGGCGGGGTGATCTTCACCGTGCCGCAACACCCCAAGCTGTGGAGCCGCATGGACGAATACGCGCACCACAAGCGTCGTTACACCCGCGCCGAGTTGCTGGAGAAGATGACCGGTGTTGGCTTTGAGGTCGAATACGTCACGTCCTTTGTGTCGTTGTTATTGCCCGCGATGTGGGCTTCGCGCGTGATGCAGCGCAATGCGCCACCCGCCGCCGATGGCATGGATGACGGCCTGCGCATCAACCCGGTACTCAACAACTTGTTCGGCGGCATGATGCGGGTCGAGCGCGCGCTGATGGGTGCCGGGCTGACGTTCCCGGCGGGCGGTTCGCTGCTGGTGATAGGAAGGAAGCGGACATGAAAGAAGGTTTGAGCAAGCGAGGCTGGTGGCTGCTGATCCTGGTGGCGGCGCTCATCTGGTTCTCCAATCTCGAATACCGCTTGCTGGCGAAGCCGGACGAGGGGCGCTATGCCGAGATCCCGCGCGAGATGGTGGCCAGCGGCGACTGGGTCACGCCGCGCCTGAACGACCTCAAGTATTTCGAGAAGCCGCCCCTGCAATACTGGGCGACGGCGGTCGCCTACGAGGTATTCGGCGAGCATCAGTGGACCTCGCGCCTGTGGGCGGCGCTGACCGGCTTCCTGGGCTTGTGGCTGACCTGGTTCACCGGCGCGCGGCTGTTCGGGCGTACGGCGGCCAGCTACGCGACCGTGTTGCTGGGCAGCAGCCTGTTGTATGTCGGCATGGCGCACATCAACACGCTGGACATGGGCGTGACCTTCTTTGTCACGCTGGGCCTGTTTGCCATGATGCTGGCGCAACGCGATCCGCTCAATGTGCCGCAACGGCGCGGCTGGATGTTGCTGGCCTGGGCGGCGATGGCGCTGGCGGTGTTGAGCAAGGGGCTGATGGGCATCATCCTGCCCGGCACGGCGCTGCTCATCTACATCGGCATCCAGCG
The DNA here is from genome assembly GCF_000746095.1 of Ferriphaselus sp. R-1. Lineage (GTDB taxonomy): Bacteria > Pseudomonadota > Gammaproteobacteria > Burkholderiales > Gallionellaceae > Ferriphaselus. The sequence goes on from NZ_JQKP01000001.1 coordinate 391,607, forward strand.
CGAATGGGTGCTGTTCAAACGTTTGCATCTGGTCAGCGGCGTGCTGCTGTTCTTCGCTATCTGCGCGCCCTGGTTCTATCTGGTGATGAAGGCCAATCCCGAGTTCTTCCAGCGCTTCTTCATCTACGAGCACTACACCCGCTTCACCACCAAGGATCTGGGGCGCTATCAGCCCTGGTACTACTTCGTGCCCATCCTGCTGCTAGGCCTCATGCCGTGGACCTTGCTGATGTTCGACACCCTGCTGCGGGTGTGGCGCAACGGGGCGCGCGCCGTGCGTGAGTTCAGCCCGGAGCGCTTCCTGCTGGTGTGGATCGTGTTCGTCTACGTGTTCTTCTCGGCCTCCGGCTCCAAACTGCCGTCCTACCTGCTGCCGATGTTCCCGCCGCTGGCTCTGCTGATGGGGCAACGGCTGGCGCTGATCGAGCCGCAGCGCTTGTTCCGCCTGCTGTTGCCGATGCTGGCGCTGGCCGGGCTGGCGGTGAGCTTTGCACCGATGATGCCGAAGCTGGCCGATTATCCCGAGCAGATGGTGCTGTACACAGCCTACGCCCGTTGGCTGGAAGGTGCGGCGCTGATCTGGCTGGCGACTCTGTTGCTTGGCTCGCTGTGGTTGCGCGGTGGCCGCAAGTTCGGCGCGGTGCTGGCCATCGCCCTGGGCTCCCTGCTGGCCTATCAGGTGGCCTTGTCCGGCTACAACGCGGCGGCCAGCGAACGTAACGCGCGTCATATCGCACAGGCCATCCAGCCCTTGGTCAAGCCGGACATGCCGCTGTACCAGGTGTGGAACTATGAGCAGACCATCGATTTCTATCTGAAGCGGACGTTCACACTAGTGCAGTTCCGGGATGAGTTGGCCTTCGGCATCGATCAGGAGCCTGAGCGCTGGATCGCCGACCTGGACCAGTTCGCTCCGATCTGGAACGCCCATACCGAGGCACTGGCGCTGATGCCGGTGTACGCCTACCCCGTGCTGCAAAAGCGTGGCTTCCCGATGCGCGTGGTTTACCAGGACTACCAGTTCGTGGTGGTCAGCCGGAAATAAGGAGTAACGATGAGCGAATTTCTACCCTTCACCCGCCCGCATATCGGCGAGACCGCCATCGCTGCCGTGGCTGATGTGCTGCGTTCCGGCTGGATCACATCCGGCCCCAAGGTGCTGGAGTTCGAGCGCCAGTTGTCCGAATACTTCGGCGGCAGGCCGGTGCGTACCTTCAACTCCGGTACCTGCACCATGGAGATCGCCCTGCGCATCGCAGGCATCGGTCCCGGCGACGAGGTCATCACCACGCCCATCTCCTGGGTGGCGACCGCCAATGTCATCCTTGAGGTCGGTGCCACGCCGGTGTTCGCCGACATCGACCCGGTGACGCGCAACATCGATCTGGCCAAGGTCGAAGCGGCCATCACTCCGCGCACCCGCGCCATCATCCCGGTCGACCTGTCCGGCCTGCCGGTGGATAGGGATCGGCTGTACGCCATCGCCGCCAGGCACCAGTTGCGCGTGGTGGAAGATGCCGCGCAGGCGCTCGGTTCACAGTGGGGCGGCAAGCGCATCGGCAGCTTCGGCGACTTTGTCTCGTTCAGCTTCCAGGCCAACAAGAACCTCACCACCACCGAAGGCGGTTGTCTGGTGCTGAACAATGCCGACGAGGCGCGGCTGGCCGAGAAATATCGCCTGCAAGGTGTCACCCGCAGCGGTCTCGACGGCATGGACGTGGATGTGCTGGGCGGGAAATACAACATGACCGACGTGGCCGCCGTGATCGGCCTCGACCAACTGCCGCAGCTGGATTCCATCACCGCGCGCCGCCATGCGCTGGCGCAGCATTATTTCGCCAGCTTCGGTGCGGATTTCGAAAAACAGACTGGCGTGCAGTTGCCGCAAAAAGATTTCGCCAACACCAACTGGCACATGTTCGAGATCGTCCTGCCGGAAGGGGTGCAGCGCAGCGATTTCATGGCTAGGATGAAAGAGCTGCATGCCATCGGCTGCGGCGTGCATTACCCGCCCATCCACCTGTTCCAGATGTACCGCCAGCGCGGTTTCAAGGAAGGCATGTTTCCCGTGGCGGAGAGCGTGGGGCGGCGCATCGTCACCTTGCCGCTGTTCCCGCGCATGAGCGAGGCCGATGTGGAACGCGTAGTGCAGGCCGTGCGGCGATCTTTGTAGTGTCAGCCGGGACAGCCCCGGCAAAGCCTGATAGAATGCGCGGCCTAATTTTTCATCAACTTAGCTGGAGCTTTTCATCATGGCCGTAGAACGCACCCTTTCCATCATCAAACCCGATGCCGTTGCCAAGAACGTGATCGGTCAGATCTATTCCCGTTTCGAAGGCGCTGGCCTGAAGATCGCCGCCGCCCGTATGGTGCAACTGTCGCGCGCTGAAGCCGAAGGCTTCTACGCTGTGCACGCCGCCCGTCCTTTCTTCAAGGATCTGGTGGACTTCATGATCTCCGGCCCGGTGATGATCCAGGTGCTGGAAGGCGAAGGCGCGATCCTGAAGAACCGCGACCTGATGGGTGCAACCGACCCTAAGAAGGCTGACAAGGGCACCATCCGCGCCGACTTCGCCGACAGCATCGACGCGAACGCCGTGCACGGTTCCGACGCTGCCGAGACCGCAGCCGTCGAGATCGCCTACTTCTTCCCGGCGCTGAACGTCTACGCACGTTAATGCAGCAAAACCTCCTCGACCTTGATCTGGCCGGACTGACTGCCTGGTTCGCGGAAATGGGCGAAAAGCCCTTCCGCGCCAAGCAGGTGTTCCGCTGGGTGCACAAGGCCGGGGAGCCCGATTTTGAAGCGATGAGCGATCTGGCTCTGTCGCTGCGCAGCAAGCTCGTCGAGCGCGCGACCGTCGCGTCGCCCGAGGTGATGCGCGAAGAACTTTCCGCCGACGGCACCCGCAAGTGGCTGCTCAACGTTGGCACCGGCAACGCGGTCGAGACCGTGTTCATTCCCGAAACTGATCGCGGCACGCTGTGCGTGTCCACCCAGGCCGGCTGCGCGCTGGACTGCGCCTTCTGTTCCACCGGCAAGCAGGGCTTCAACCGCAATCTGTCGGTGGCCGAGATCATTGGCCAGTTGTGGTGGGCGAACCGCGAGGTCGGCAAGAACAGCGAAGGGAATTGGCCGATCACCAACGTGGTGATGATGGGCATGGGCGAGCCGCTGCTGAATTTCGACAACACGGTGACCGCGCTGCGCATGATGCTGGACGACCACGCTTACGGCCTGTCGCGCCGCCGCGTCACAGTGTCCACCTCCGGCATCGTGCCCGCGATGGACCGGCTGCGCGACGAGTGCCCGGTGGCGCTGGCGGTGTCGCTGCATGCGCCCAACGATGCGCTGCGCGACCAACTGGTGCCGATCAACCAGAAGTATCCGCTGCGCGAACTGATGGCGGCCTGCCAGCGCTACCTGGAAAAAGCCCCGCGCGATTTCATCACCTTCGAGTACATCATGCTCGATGGCGTGAACGATACCCTGAAGCACGCCCGTGAACTGATCGCGCTCACCCGCGACACGCCGTGCAAATTCAACCTGATCCCGTTCAACCCCTTCCCGCAAGCACCGTACCAGCGTTCGCCTGCCGACTCGGTGCGCCGTTTTGCCGAGACGCTGATCGAGGCCGGCATCGTCACCACCACGCGCAAGGTGCGCGGCGACGACATCGCGGCGGCCTGCGGCCAATTGGCAGGCCAGGTGCAGGACAAGACCAAGCGTACCGCGCTACGCATCCAGGAGGTGCGCGGATGAGGTGGGCGACTCTGTTAGCGGTGCTTGTGCTGACCGCCTGTGCCAGTCAGCCGGCCAGTCGATCGGATGCTTCGGGGCGCGGCACAGCCAGTGCCCGGGTGCATACCGAGTTGGCAGCGCTGTATTACGAGCGCGGGCAGTTCGGTGTCGCACTCGAAGAGATCGATCTGGCGCTGAATGGCTATGCCGAATATGCCCCGGCATTCACCATGCGTGCGTTGATCCGCATGGCGCTGCGCGAGGATGCTGAAGCCGAGAGCGATTTCGTGCGTAGCCTGAAGCTGGATCCCGCCAGTTCGGAGGCGCACAACAACTACGGCTGGTTCCTGTGCCAGCGCGGGCGCGAGAAGGAATCTCTGGTCGAGTTCACGGCGGCCTTGAAGAACCCGCTGTACCAGACTCCGGAGAAGGCGCTGGTGAATGCGGGTATCTGCGCGCGCCGGATGGGCGATGGCAAGTCGGCGGAGGATTTCCTGCAGCGCGCCTTGATGGCCAGTCCCCGCTCGCCCGAGGCCCTGGTCGCCCTGGCCGAACTGAATTTTGAAAAGGGCGACTGGGCGGGAGCCAAGTCGTATTTCATGAAGTACGAGCAGACCGTACCCGATGCCCTGAGTGCGGCCAATCTGTGGCTGGCGGTGCGTATCGAGCGCAAGTTGGGCAGGAATGGGGCTTCGGAGGAGTATGCGCAGCGACTGCGCAGGCTCTATCCCGATGCCAGAGAGACACAATTGATGCTGTATGGACGATGATGGATACACAAACCCAGGAAAACAATGAGCCCAGCGAGGTGAGCCCGGTCGCACGAGGCCTTTCCGTCGGAGCAGCTCTGCGCGAGGCGCGTGAGCAGCAAGGCTTGAGCATCGATGATGTGTACGGGCGTATCAAGTTCGCGCCGCGCCAGATCGTGGCGCTGGAAGCCGACGATTTTTCCGCCATTCCCGAGGGGGCGTTCCTGCGTGGTTTCGTGCGTAGCTATGCGCGCATGTTGCAACTCGACGAGCAGCGGCTCATCGCCGCTCTGCCTAGCGGAGCCCCAGCCATCGAAGCGCTGCCTGCCGGTGTCGCGGTCGATGTGCCCTTGCCCAGGGAGTCGGACGGGCGCAAGGCTGTGTTGTTGAGGAATGTGGCCATCGCTGCCGTCGTCGTGTTGCTTGGTTCGGGCGCGTGGTTCGTGTTCGGGTCGCATGGTTCCGGCGAGGAAGGTGCGCTTCCTGCGGGCGAAGTGCCGGTCGCGGTCTCGGCAGTCGCCGCAGCCCCCGAGGCGAGTGCGCCGGTACTGGCCGAGCCGGTGGCTGTCGCGCCGGTCGTGCCTCAGGTCGAAGCGGTGGCGCAGTCCGCCGTGGCTGTCACCGAGCCACCGTTGCGTCTGGTGTTCGTCGAAGGCTCGTGGGCCGAGGTGCGCGACAAGCATGGTGCGATGCTGATGTCGCAACGCAATCCGGCAGGCAGCGAGCAGAGTTTTCAGGGCGAAGCGCCGTTCTACGTGGCGATCGCCCGGGTCAGCGGTGTCAGATTGTATTTCAAGGGCAGGCTGGTGGACCTGACACCCAACACCACCAACGGTTCGGCACGGTTGAAGTTGGAGTGAGCATGAGTCAAGTAGCGCAACGTCGCGCCTCGCCGCGCGTTTGGGTGGACGGCGTCGCTATCGGTGGTGATGCGCCGGTCGTGGTGCAATCGATGACCAACACCGATACCGCCGACATCACGGGTACGACCAAGCAGGTGTACGAGCTGGCGCAGGCTGGTTCCGAGCTGGTGCGCATCACCGTCAATACCTCCGAAGCCGCTGCTGCCGTGCCGCATATCCGCCGCAGGCTGGATGCGCTGGGCTGCAAAGTGCCGCTGATCGGCGATTTCCACTACAACGGTCACCGTCTGCTCACCGAATATCCCGAGTGCGCGCAGGCGCTGGCCAAGTACCGCATCAACCCCGGCAACGTGGGCAAGAACCGCAAGGGCGAAGACCAGTTCGCCATGATGATCGGTGTCGCCATCCAGTACGGCAAGCCGGTGCGCATCGGCGTGAACTGGGGCAGTCTGGATCAGGACGTGGTGGTGCGCATGATGGACGAGAACTCCAGACTGGCGCAGCCGAAAGACGTGCGCGAGCTCACCCGCGAGGCGCTGATCGTGTCCGCGCTGGAGTCGGCCAAACGCGCCGAAGAGCTCGGCCTGCCGCATGATCGCATCGTGCTGTCCTGCAAGGTCAGTGAAGTGCAGGACTTGATCGCGGTCTATCAGGAACTGGCAGGACGTTGTGATTACGCCTTGCACCTCGGTCTGACTGAAGCGGGCATGGGCTCCAAGGGCATCGTCGCGTCCACCGCTGCGCTGGCCGTGCTGTTGCAACAGGGCATCGGCGATACCATCCGCGTGTCGCTCACACCCGCTCCCGGTGGCGCGCGCACCGAGGAAGTCGTGGTGGCGCAGGAGATATTGCAGACCATGGGGCTGCGCGCCTTCGCACCGATGGTCACGGCCTGCCCAGGCTGTGGTCGCACCACTTCCACCGTGTTCCAGGAACTGGCGCAGGACATCCAGGGCTATCTGCGTGCCCAGATGCCGGTCTGGCGCGAGCAATACAGCGGCGTGGAGGAGATGACCGTGGCGGTGATGGGTTGCATCGTCAACGGCCCCGGCGAAAGCAAGATGGCCAATATCGGCATCAGCCTGCCCGGCACCGGCGAAACGCCTTCTGCCCCGGTCTATGTCGATGGCGAGAAGACCGTCACTCTGCGCGGCGAGCACATCGCCGCCGAATTCCAGCGTATCGTCGACGATTATGTAGTGCGGAAATACCGCGCCAAAGCGCCGGACTGACTTTGCCGGGCTACGGGTCGTACGCGCGGGAGCGCCGGGTTGCGGCGCTTGCTGGCCGGCTGAGCGATGAGCGTGAGCCTTCCAAACTTTCTTGCTGGTAAGCTGTCCCCCGTTAGGCGCATAATCCGAGCCTCGTTCATCCGATTGGCCGAACCTTCATGTATCGATTAGTCGACAGCCGGCTTTCTGTGGAGCAGCAGTGCTTGCTGCGGGAATTGATCGATGCGATCCCCGATCCTATCTTCATCAAAGACTCGACCGGAAAGTATCTGCTCTGCAATCGTGCCTTCGAGCACCTGACTGGCGTGGCGACCGATGCGATCCACGGCAAGACGGCATACGACCTGTTTCCGGCACAGCTGGCCGAGAGTTTCACGCAGCGGGATCAAGAGTTGTTCGACCGCCATAGCCCCGTCACCAGCGAAACTTGGGTGGCCTATCCGGATGGCCGGCGGGCCTGCTTCGAGGTGTTGCGTACGACCTTCCTGGGCGAGGCCGATGAGGTGGTCGGACTGATCGGCATCTGCCGTGACGTGACCGAGCGCAAATGGTCGGAAGCTGCCTTGCAGGAGAGCGAGCACCGCTTCCACGACATCATGGAGTTCGCGCCCATCGGCACCGGCGTGGCCGATCTGACGGGACGCTTCATCGAGGTCAATCAAGCGCTTTGTCAACTGCTGGGGTACAGCAAGGCAGAGTTGCAGCAATTCACTGCCAACGATGTCACCCATCCCGAGGATCGCAGCCGCGATGCGGAACTCAAGCAACGCCTGATCGGCGGTGAGCTCGCCAGCTTCCAGTTGGAAAAGCGCCTTGTGCACAAGGACGGGCATGTCATCCCGGTGCTGCTCTCGGTGGTGTTGCACAAGAGCCCGGCGGGTAAACCGATGTTTTTGATCGGCCAGGTGCAGGATCTGTCGGAGCATCGGGCGGCCATTCAGCGTGACCATCTGATGTCACTCGTGCTCGATAATGTGTTTGACGGTGTGATCACCATAGATGCTCGCGGCATCATCGGCTCGTTCAATCTGGCAGCCGAAAAGATATTCGGTTACCGGGCGGAGGAGGTCATCGGCAAGAACGTCAATCTGCTGATGCCCCAACCGTTTCGGGCCGCGCACGACAGCTATTTGCAGCGCTATCAGGAGACCGGGCAGAAGAGGATCATCGGCATCGGGCGGGAGCTGTCCGGTGTGCGCAAGAGCGGCGAAGTGTTTCCGCTGGAGTTGGCGGTCAGCGAGATGGCCACGCCTGAGGCGCGACACTTCATCGGAGTGGTGCGCGATATCACGGCACGCAAGGATGCGGAGGAGCAGATCCGCTATCTGGCCTATCACGATGCCCTGACCGGTCTGCCCAACCGCTTCTTGTTCGAGGATAGGCTATCGCATGCCATGTCGGTAGCGCGGCGTGACCGGCAGGAGGTCGCGCTGATGTTCGTCGACCTCGATGAGTTCAAGCCGGTGAACGACTGTTTCGGTCACCATGTCGGGGACAAATTGTTGCAAGAGGTGGCGCGGAGGTTGAAGGAGTGCCTGCGCGATTCCGACACGGCGGCGCGCATCGGCGGTGATGAGTTCGTCGTTTTGCTGCCCAATGTGGAAAGCTTGCCCGGAGCGAGGCTGGTGGCCGAGAAGATACTAACCAAGCTACGCCAGGTGTTTGAGCTGGATGGCTACCAAATCCATATCTCTGCCAGCATCGGGCTGGCTATCTCTGGGGGCTCCGGCGACAACGAAAAGGAGCTGACGCGGCGGGCCGATGCGGCCATGTATCAGGCCAAATCCAGTGGCAGAAACCATGTGTCCGTCGCCCGCAACGACACCGACCATTCGCACGACTGGGCGATCTAGCAGCGGGGCGGGCCCGGTTGCAGCTTCACGGCGCGCAAAGCGTTGCCGCGTGTGCGGACAGCAAGCGTCGCCCCTGCTCGGTGAACTTCCACCAGGGCAGGGACTCGCCGGTTTCCAGAAAGTGGCGGGCGGCGAGTAGCGTATAGAGTACGCAAGGATCGTGCCGCTTGCCCATGGGGGTGGCGAGGTGCAGGTACAAGGCCAGTGGGCTGTGCTCCAGCAGGCGTCCGGGCTGGTCGATGCCGATGGCGCGCAGGTCGGCGGCGATGGAGTGGCCGATATTGGGCAGCTCTTCCAGGCGGGTGCAGGTCATCGGATCACATGATGCCGGGGCGGGGCGCTTTCTGGGGCGTGCGATCTGTGTCCGTGCCGTATCGGGCGGTGGGTTGCTGCTCCACCCTGGTTTTCAGCCGACTCAGGCCGACCTCGAAATCCTTACCCACCATCCAGTCCAGGATGTAGAGCGTGTCGAGCACCTTGGATAACAAATTCATTTTGCAATCCATGCCCCAGCTCACTTGGGTCGAGTCGCCTTGCGGAGTCAGGGTGAAAGTGACGGCGTTGTGGGCTTCGATCGGTTTGATCATATGCAAATCGAGCACGACCTTGCTGGTGGGGACGGAATCGGTGATCGTGATTTCGCCCTGGCCGACCTCATTGTTGCCCTGCCAAGCGTACGATGCGCCTATCCCGCGCGGACTGCCGGTGAACAGTTTCTTCATCGCCGGATCCTTGTTGTAAGGTGTCCAGGATTCCCACTGGTAGAACTCATTGATGAGCGGGAATATCCTGTTCGGCGACGCATGGATGCTGATCGAACGCTCGACGTGCAGTTCGTTCGGCCTCTGCGATGCGTAGGCACCGACAAGGGGCAGAAATATGACAAGCGCGAGAACGGTTTTCTTGAACACTTTGACTCCTCTGGGTGTCTGCCGGACGGGTGGTGTCCGGGACGTGTGGCTCGATGCCATCGTTTGCTGTATGGGAATAGATTAGCTTAATACCCCGCTGTTTGGCTATGCATGAAATCCACTACCATCCCCATGCTTAATGCAGGGTTCCTCCGGGATGTGGGCTTGTGGCGGACGCATCAAGCGCTTCATGAACAAGCCCTTTCCTGCTACCATCGCGCCCTTGATAAATTCCCTGGGCGCGTGGTGCAAGTCGCTGTCGCGCTGACTAGTCGGTTCCATGAGCAATTCTCCTTTGCAGGCCGTGCGCGGCATGAATGACATCCTGCCGGATGAGGCGGGACTCTGGTTGTGGTTCGAAGATACGGTGCGTGACTGGCTGGAGGCCTATGGCTATCGCAACATGCGCATGCCTCTGGTCGAGCCGACCGCGCTGTTCAAACGCGCCATCGGTGAGGTCACCGACATCGTCGAAAAGGAGATGTACAGCTTCGAGGATGCGCTCAACGGCGATCATCTGACGCTGCGCCCCGAAGGCACGGCTTCCTGCGTGCGCGCCGTGCTGCAACACAACCTCCTGTACAATGCGCCGCAGCGTTTGTGGTACAGCGGGCCGATGTTCCGCCATGAGCGTCCGCAGAAAGGGCGCTACCGCCAGTTCCATCAGGTCGGCGTGGAAGCCCTGGGTTTCGCCGGGCCGGATGTGGATGCCGAGCAGATCGTGATGTGCGCGCGGCTGTGGAAGAAACTGGGCATCCGCGACGTGGCGTTGCAGCTGAACACGCTGGGCGACAGCGCCTCGCGCCAGCGTCACCGCGACAAGCTGATCGCCTATTTCGAGCAGCACAAGGACGTGCTGGACGCGGACGCGCAGCGCCGCTTGTACAGCAACCCGTTGCGCATCCTGGATACCAAGAATCCGGCGATGCAGGAGCTGGTGGCGGGCGCACCCAAGCTGATGGACGAGCTGGACTCCGATGCCATCGCCCATTTTGAGGCGGTGCAGGCCATTCTCCAACGCCACGGCATCGCCTACGAGATCAACCCACGCTTGGTGCGCGGGCTGGATTACTACAACCGCACCGTGTTCGAGTGGGTGACCACGCGACTCGGCGCGCAGGGCACCATCTGCGCCGGTGGCCGATACGACGGGCTGATCGCCCAGATCGGCGGCAAACCCGCCCCGGCCATGGGCTTCGCCATGGGCGTGGAGCGGCTGCTGGCCTTGTTGCAGGATGACGGCATGGCCAATCCGACCATGCCGCTGGACGTGTATCTGGTGCATCAGGGCGAGCAGGCGAGTGCGCTGGCGACGCTGGTGGCAGAAGAATTGCGTGACGCAGGACTGCGCGTGCTGCTGCATTGCGGTGGCGGCAGCTTCAAGTCGCAGATGAAAAAGGCGGACGGCAGCGGCGCGGCCTGTGCGGTCATCATCGGCGACGATGAGGCGGCGGCGCAGCAAGTCACGCTGAAACCGCTGCGTGGTGGTGGCGAGCAAGGCCGGGTGGCATTGGCAGACTTGCCGCAACGAATTCAACACATAGTCGAATAGGAACGAACATGGCAGCACTGGATTTGCAGGAACAGGAACAGGTCGATGCACTGAAACACTGGTGGAAGGACAACAGCAAGCGCTTGGTGATCGCGCTGCTGCTGGCCTCGCTCGGCTTCGCCGGGGTCAAGGGCTGGAACGTCTATCAGGCCAAGCAGACGGCGGAAGCAGCCAAGCTCTACGGCGAGCTGGTCAAACAACTCGGTACCGGCGATGCCAAGCGCGTGAACGACGCGGCTGCGGCGGTGGCCGAGAAGTTCGGCTCCACTCCCTTTGCTAGCCGCGCGCAACTGCTGGCGGCGCAGATCAATCTGGTGGATGCCCACGATGCGGCGCGCGCCAAGACCCAGTTGCAATGGGTGATCGAGCATGCCAAGGAAGAGGGCTTGCAGAACGTCGCCCGCCTCAAGCTGGGCGCGGCGCTGCTGGACGAGAAGAATTACGCCGAGGCGCTGAAGCTGGCGGAAGCCAAGCACGCGGAATCGTTCGACGGGCTGTATGCCGACCTCAAGGGCGACATCCTCAATGCGCAAGGCAAGGCTGCCGAGGCCAAGGCCGCGTACAAGATCGCTTACGACAAGACCGATGCCAAGAGCATGTACCGCAACCTGATCCAGATGAAGCTGGACGCGCTGGGTGGTGCGTAACATGCGCCGCGCTCTTGTCGTTGGATTGTTGTGCGGACTGGCGGGCTGCTCCGGCCTGCAGTCCACCATCAAGGACTGGACCAGCTCCGATCGTGCCAAGGACAACTTGCCTGCGACGCTGACCCCGTTCAGTGAGCGGGCGGCATTCACCGTGCGCTGGCATCAATCCGTCGGCGAGATCGGCAACAACCCGCTTACGCCAGCATTGACCGCCGATGCGGTCTACGCCGCCAATGGCAAGGGCGAGCTGTATCGTTTGGCGCGCAATGACGGCAAGCAGGCCTGGCATATCAATGCCGGTTTCGAGATCTCCGGTGGGGTGGGTGCGGGCGAAGGCTTGTTGCTGATCGGTGGCGAAAAAGGCGATCTGGCCGCTTACGGTGAGGACGGCAAGCTGCGCTGGAAGGCCAAGGTGACCAGCGAAGTGATGAGCGCCCCGCAGGTATCGGATGGCGTAGTGGTGGTGCGCACCGGCGACGGGCGCATCGCCGGGCTGGATGCGGCGGACGGCAAGCCGCTGTGGAACTACCAGCGTGCGACCCCCGCGCTGATCGTGCGCAGTCACGCCGGTGTGGCGATCCAGCGCAATCAGGTGTTCGCCGGGTTCGCAGGCGGCAAGCTGGTCGCGCTCGACCTCAAGAGCGGCTCGCTGCAGTGGGAGACGGCGGTATCGCAGCCGCGCGGCAACACCGAGCTGGAGCGCATCAGCGACGTGACCAGCACCCCGGTGGTGGATGACGAACAGGTCTGTGCCATCGCGTTCCAGGGCCGTCTGGCCTGCTTCGACATCGCTCAGGGCAACTTGCTGTGGAGCCGCGACATCGCGGGTGACAAGGGCCTCAACCTGCTGCGCAAATTCCTGTACGTGACCGACACTAACGGCGGCGTGCTGACGCTGGAGAAGAGCAGCGGCAGTACTGTCTGGAAGAACGATCAGCTCAGCTTCCGCCGCACCTCGGTGGCCACCCCGCTGGCTGGCTGGCTGGCGGTGGGCGATCTGGAGGGCTACGTCCATGCCATGAGCCGTGAGGATGGCAGTTTCGCCGCCCGGGTGAAGACCGATGGCAGCCCCATCCTGTCCGAGCCGGTCGAGTTCGACAACGGCCTGCTGGTGCAGACCCGCGCTGGCGGCGTGTATTCCCTCGCCCTACACTGATCGGAAAATCTCATGTTGCCTACCCTGGTACTGGTCGGTCGTCCCAACGTCGGCAAATCCACATTGTTCAACCGCCTCACCCGCAGCCGTGACGCGCTGGTGGCCGACCTGCCGGGCCTGACCCGAGACCGTCACTACGGGCGCGGTCGCGTCGGTTCCAAGCCTTATCTGGTGGTGGATACCGGCGGTCTGGAGCCGGTGGCCAAGGACGGCATCCTGCACGAGATGGCGCGGCAGACGCGCCAGGCGGTGGACGAAGCCGATCTGGTGCTGTTCCTGGTGGACGGGCGCGCTGGGTTGACGCCGCAGGATCGCATCATCGCGCAACAACTGCGCAAGACCGGGCGCACCGTGCTGCTGGTGGTGAACAAGGCTGAAGGCATGCAGCAGGCGCGCGTCACCGCCGAGTTCCATGAGCTGGGGCTGGGCACGCCGCTGCCGATCTCCTCCGCCCACGGCGACAACGTGGAAGAGGTCATCGAGATCGCGCTGGAAGAGTTTCCCGCGCCGGAAGAGGGCGCAGAAGACAAATCCGACCACCCCAAGATCGCCATCGTCGGTCGCCCCAACGTGGGTAAGTCCACCCTGGTCAACGCCATTCTGGGCGAAGAGCGCGTCATCGCCTTCGACCAGCCCGGCACCACGCGCGACTCGATCTACATCGACTTCGAGCGCGAGGGCAAGCAATACACCATCATCGACACGGCGGGCGTGCGCCGTCGCGGCAAGATCGACGAGGCGGTGGAGAAGTTCTCCGTCATCAAGACCTTGCAAGCCATCGAAGATGCCAATGTGGTGGTGCTGGTGGTGGATGCCGCCGACCAGATCACCGAGCAGGACGCGCACATGGCCGACTTCGTGCTGCAAGCCGGGCGCGCGCTGGTGTTGGCAGTGAACAAGTGGGATGGGCTGGACAACTACCGCCGCGACTGCGCCAAGCGCGAGATCGAGCGCAAGCTGCACTTTTTGGGTTTCGCCAAGCAGCATTTCATCTCCGCGCTGAACGGTACGGGTGTGGGAACTGTGCTGAAGTCGGTAAATGAGGCGTACAACGCTGCGATGGTCAAACTGGCCACGCCCAAGCTGACCCGCGTGTTGCAGATGGCGATCGAGAAACAGCAACCGCCGCGCAGCTCGGTGTCGCGCCCCAAGATGCGCTACGCCCACCAGGGCGGCAGCAACCCGCCGCTCATCATCGTCCACGGCAGCGGATTGGACAAAGTGCCGGACAGCTATTCCCGCTATCTGGAGCGCGTGTTCATGGAAGCCTTCAGCCTGCAAGGCACGCCGCTGCGCATCCAGTTCAACTCCAGCAAGAACCCCTTCGCCGATCGCGCCCCCAAACCGCTCACCGAAGAGGAACAACGCGCCGCCCACCGTGCCCGCATCCGTGGCCGCCGGATGTACGGCTGAGCCGCCTCCTGTGTTACCCGACTGTCGCTGGATGGAATTCTGGTAGAGTGGCAGCCATGGATAGCTTGCGGATATGGGTGGTCGTGGCGCGCCTCTTCCTCGTTCTGGGGATGTCGCTGTCGCTGGTCGCGCCTGCTTTCCCGGCACCCGTGTTACGGGTGGATGACTTCAGTCGCATGCTCCCTGCGGCTGCCTATATGGACTATCTGGAGGACCAGGCCGGCGAGTTGACCATCGCCGACGTAACCTCCGGCGCTGCGGCAAGCCGCTTCCGCTTGGCCGCCCCCGCCCGTGCCGGCGGGGGCGACATCAACTTTGGCTACTCCGGCTCGGCTTTTTGGCTGAAGCTGACACTGGAGTCCGACCGCCCCGAGCCCCAGTCCCGTTTGCTGGAGATCGCGTTCCCCACGCTGGACCGGATCGAACTCTATCGCGCCGGTGAGGCGGGTTGGTCGCGTGTGGTGATGGGCGACCGCTTGCCGTTCTCCGCACGCCCGCTGGGGCATCCCAACTTTGTCGTGCCGCTCACCCTGGCGCAGGGCCGGACCACGCTCTACATGCGGGTAAGCTCAGCCGGAACGTTGACTACGCCAATCAGGGTGTGGCGGCAAGAAGCATTCACGGCCTACGATCAGCGCCTGCATACCTTGCTGGCGTTGTATTTCGGCATGATGTTGGCGCTCTTGCTCTACAACCTGATGCTGTACGTATCGTTGCGCGACCGCAACTACCTGAACTACGTGCTGGCGGCCCTGGGCATGACCTTGGGCCAACTGGCCTTGAGTGGTCTGGGCAGCCAGTACGTGTGGCCGGATTGGCCGGATCTGGGCAATGTGGCCTTGCCGTTCGGATTCGGCGTGGCCGGCTTGTTCGGGGCGCGCTTCGTGCAGAGCTTCCTCGATACCGAGTACACCTCGCCCAGACACCACCGCCTGATGTCGGCGTTCGCCGGTCTGTTCCTGTTCATGGTGATCCTTCCCGTCTGGGTGGCCTATCAGTGGGCGGCGGTGATGGTGTCCGTGCTGGGCGTGTTGTTCCCGGCGTTCGCCATCAGCAACGCGGTGACCTGCTGGCATCGCGGCAACCGCAGTGCCTTGCTGTTCCTGCTGGCCTGGACCATGCCGCTGGTCGGTACCTTCCTGCTGGGCTTGCGCAATCTGGGCTGGGTGCCGACCAACTTCCTGTCGGTCTATGCCCTGATGATAGGTTCGGCACTGGAGATGCTGCTGCTTTCCTTCGCTCTGGCGGACCGTGTTCAGACCCTGCGGCGCGAAAAGGAGGCCGCGCAAAGTGATGCCATCTTTGCCATCGGCCATTTGCTGCGTTCGGTCATCAATGCCATTCCCGAGTACATCTTCTACAAGGATCGGAACGGTGTGTTTCTGGGCTGCAACACGGCGTTCGAGGGCTTTTTGGGGCGTAGCGAGCAGGAGATCGTCGGTCACACCGGCTTCGATCTGTTCCCCAGTGACAGGGCGGCCATCTTCCATGAGCAGGATGTCTATGTGATGACTTCCGGGGAGTCGTTGAGCCACGAGGAGTTGCTGCAACACGCCGATGGGCGGACCTTGTTCGTGGAGCAGAACAAATGGCCGTTGCGTGACCCGTCGGGCAAGGTGGTCGGGCTGGTCGGTATCGTGCGCGACAGGACAGAGCGTCAGCGGCTGGTCGAACTGGAACGGTTCCGTAACCGCATCTTCGAACTGCTGGCTTACAACAACAATCTGGCCGACATCCTGGGCGAGATCGTGGGATATATCGAGCAGGCCCACGAAGGCTTGCTCGCGTCCATCTTGCTGTTGGATGAGGACGGCAAGCGTCTGCGGCTGGGCGCAGCCTGCAGCTTGCCGGACTTCATCGAACAGGCCGTGGATGGCCTGCTGGTGGCGGAGGGCAACACGCCATGCGGTACGGCAGCGTTCCGTAACCAACGGGTGGTCACCGAGAACCTGCAGACCGATGCCGCCTGGGCGGCTTATCGGGAGATCGCGGCGCGCGCGCAGCTATGCGCATGCTGGTCCGAACCTATCCACTCTTCCAAGGGCGAGGTGCTGGGGACGTTTGCGATCTACCGGCATCAGCCGGGACTGCCCACCCCGGCTGACCTCAAACTGATCCAGCAGGCCGCCACACTGGCCAGTATCGCCATCGAACGCAAGCGGGCCGAAGACACCATCTGGCGCCAGGCCAATTACGACACGGTGACGCATCTGCCCAATCGGCGTTTGTTCCGCGACCGCCTGGAGCAGGAGATCCGTCGTGCCCAGCGTGAGCAGCGACTGCTCGCGCTGCTGTTCATCGATCTGGACCGGTTCAAGGAAGTGAACGACACACTGGGGCACGACGCAGGCGATGCCTTGCTGGTGGAGGCGGCACATCGCATCAGTGCCACCATACGCGACACCGACACGGCGGCACGCATCGGCGGCGACGAATTCACCATCATCATGCCGCAGCTGCCGGATACCCGGCGGGTGGAGGAGGTGGCGCAAAAGGTGGTGGATGCGTTGGCCATCCCGTTCAAGATCGGTGATGAGATGGTCTATCTGTCGGGCAGCATCGGCATCACCATCTATCCGGATGATGCCCGCGATCTGGAGAGTTTGCTGAAAAACGCCGATCAGGCGATGTATGTCGCCAAGGGCTGGGGGCGCAGTCGTTACAGCTTCTTCACCAGCGGCATGCAGGAGTCTGCCCAGCAGCGGCAGGTGATGATGCGTGACCTGCGCACCGCATTGGTGAACGACGAGTTCCGCATGTATTTCCAGCCCATCGTGGAAATGGATAGCGGACGCATCGTCAAGGCCGAGGCACTGATCCGTTGGCAGCACCCGCAACGCGGACTGGTCAGCCCGGTCGAGTTCATCCCGTTGGCTGAAGAGATCGGACTGATCGGCGACATCGGTGACTGGGTGTTGGGTGAGTCCCTGCGCTGGATGAAGCGCTGGCATGACGCGGGAGTGAGTTGCCGACAAGTGAGCGTGAACATGTCGCCGAACCAGTTCATCGGCGAAGCGAGCGGCGTGTGGCTGGAACAGTTACGCAATGCCGGACTGCCCGGTGAGTGCCTGATCATCGAGATCACCGAGGGCGTGTTGCTGAACGAGAGGGCGAGCGTCACCGACAAACTGACCCAGTTGCGGGCGGAGGGAGTACAGATCGCGGTGGATGATTTTGGCACCGGCTATTCAGCGCTCGCCTATCTGAAGAAGTTCGATGTGGACTTCCTCAAGATCGACCGCTCCTTCGTGCGTGACCTGGCTACCGACCCGAGCGACCTGGCCTTGTCCGAGGCCATCATCGTGATGGCTTACAAGCTCGGTCTGCGCGTCGTGGCCGAAGGCGTGGAGACTGCGGAACAAAGGGACATCCTGACCACCGCCGGGTGCGATTTCGCCCAAGGTTATCTCTATGCCAAACCCATGTCCGTAGAGGAGTTCGACACCCTGTTGGCGGGTAGTGTGCATTGAACCATGGGGCCGACGGTCCGCAAAGGGCGTGGCACGACCGCGCAGCCAGCAGGGCGCTTCGAGACGACGGCGCGTGAGGTGTGTGACGATGGCTGGTCGACGGACGACCCAGCCTTGCCGCCGCTGACCACCACCGTGATCGCCGAACAGGCCCGATCCATCATCCAGCATCACGATTCGCCAGACCTGCCCTTCCTTCAGTCGCTCAACGCCTATCGCGGCTGCGAGCATGGCTGCATCTATTGCTACGCCCGGCCCAGCCACGCTTATCTCAATCTGTCGCCGGGGCTGGATTTCGAGACGCGCTTGTTCGCCAAGCCAGACGCGGCACGCTTGTTGCGGGAGGAGTTGGCCAAGCCGGGCTACCGCTGTGCGCCCATCGCGCTGGGCAGCAACACCGACCCGTATCAGCCCATCGAACGCGAGTGGCGCATCACCCGGCAGGTGCTGGAGGTGCTGGCCGAGTGCCGCCATCCGCTCTCCATCGTCACCAAGTCGGCGCTGGTCGAGCGCGATCTCGATCTGCTGGTCGATCTGGCGCGGGACGGGCTGGTGCAGGTGTTTCTTTCCGTTACCACGCTGGATGCGGAGCTGGCGCGCACGCTGGAGCCACGTGCCAGTTCGCCGCGCCGACGCTTGCAGGCGGTGGAGCGGCTCAACGCAGCGGGCGTGCCGTGCGGGGTGTTGGTCGCGCCGGTGATACCGTTCCTCACCGATGCCGAACTGGAGCGCATCCTTGCCGCTGCCTTTGACCACGGCGCACGCACGGCGGGCTACACCTTGCTGCGCTTGCCTTACGAGCTGAAGGATTTGTTCAAGGATTGGCTGGAGACGCACTATCCGCTCAAGGCCGGGCATGTGATGAGCCGCGTGCGTGCCATGCGTGCAGGGCGCGAGAACGACAGCGACTACGGCAGCCGCTTCACCGGCGCGGGCGAGTTCGCCCGCCTGCTGGCGCAACGCTTCCGGCTGACGTGCGAACGGCTGGGGTTGAAGCGCGAGGCGGTGGCGCTGGATACCGCGCATTTCCGCCCTCCCGCTCGGGGTGGGCAGATGGGGTTGTTCGACTGAGGCGTGGCCGTCAGGTCAGCCCGGCTGGTCGGTCTGGCGCAGTTTCAGCTGGATGCCGAGCTGTGGCCATTCGGCGGTTTCGGCTTCGAGGGCGGCCAGGGTGAGCGGGTGTTGTTTCAGCCAGGATTTGCTCAGGCTCAGTTCGACGCGGCGGGTGTCGAGTTTGAACGAGCATGACGGCAGGCTGAGTTCGTTACGACTGCGGTAGAGCAGGGCGGCCAGACGCAGGGCCAGTGCCGGCCGCCACAGATCGTTTTGCTGTAACGACCCGTTCATCTTCCTGAGCGAGCCGCGATGGGCCAGCACCAGATGGCTGAGCGCCTCCTGTTCGTCCCTGGAGAAACCGGGCATGTCGGCGTTGACCAGGATGTAGGCGGCATGTTTGTGGTGGCCGCTGTGTGCGATGGACAGGCCGATCTCGTGCAGGCGAGCGGCCCAGCCCAGCATCCGGTGATGGGTGTCGTGCTGGCCGACCAGGTCGTGGGTGAGTGCCGTCAGCAACGACCCGGCCAGTCGCTCCACGCGCTGCGCCTGGGCGGGATCGACCTGATAGCGCTGCATGAAGTTGCTCACCGTGACATCGCGCACATCGTGATCGTGGAAGCGCCCGAGCAGGTCGTGCAGGATGCCGTCGCGCAGGGCGAAGCGGCTGGTGGTGAGGCGCGGGATGTCGAGCTCGGTCATGATGGCGTACATGATCGCGAAGCCGCCGGGCAGGACTTGCAGGCGGTCGGCGCGGAAGCCGAGTTTGTCCAGTTGCGATGTGTCGCCGATCTTGAGCAGATGGTTGCGCAGCGCGACCAGCCCCTCTTGCGTCAGGCTGCCGTCGGACCAGCCGTTGCGTTGCAGGATGCCGGCCAGCGTGCGGGCCGTGCCCGAGGAGCCGATGGCCTCGTGCCAGAACTCGTTGGAGTATTCGCTGACGATGCTTTGCAGCTCGTTCCTGGCGGCAAGTTCGGCGGCGAGCAGCGCCTTCTTGGTGATCTTCCCGTCCGGGAAGAAGCGCAGGGTGTAACTGACGCAGCCCATGTACAGGCTTTCGAGCTTCTCCGGCTGGGTGCCGCTGCCGATGATGAGCTCGGTTGAACCGCCGCCGATGTCCACCACTAGGCGGCGCTCCGACGAGGGCGGCAGGTTGTTGGCGACACCGAGATAGATCAGGCGAGCCTCTTCGCGTCCGGCGATGATCTCGATGGGGAAGCCCAGCGCCGCCTCGGCACGCAGCAGGAACTCGTGCGCGTTCTTGGCGACCCGCAGCGAATTGGTGCCCACCGCCCGCACCGCGCCCGGCGGCAACTGGCGCAGCCGTTCGCCGAAACGGGTCAGGCACGCCAGCGCGCGTTGCTGTGTCTCTTCGTCCAGCCGTTTGTCGGCGGTCAGGCCGGAAGCCAGTCGCACCGGCTCGCGCAGGGTGTCGAGCGGAAAGATCTGGTCGTTGATGACGCGGGCGATCTCCAGATGGAAACTGTTGGAGCCCAGGTCGATCGCGGCAAGGACGGAGTGTTTGAGCATGGTTGACCCAACGTGGAATGGCGACTGGATTTTCGAGTGCTACAGCATAGCGTAATAGTATTACAGTTTCATCTCATGGCGGGATGCACGATTGTCGCCCGAGCCATCTGGCCAAGCGAGTCGATATGCGTCATGCTTGCGCCAGCGGACGCTGCCTCGCAGCGTCGTTGATAGCAGATCGAAAGGCTCATCATGCAGACCATCCTGATCGCCAATCCCAAAGGCGGGAGCGGCAAGACTACCTTGGCAGTCAACGTGGCATCCAGTCTGGCGTTTGCCGGCGGACAGGTCACTTTGCTGGATATGGACAGACAGCGCTCGGCCCGTCTCTGGCTGGAGCGGCGCTCGCCCGAGTTGCCGGTGATCTGGCCGCTGGAGACGCGGCGCGACGAGCGGCCCGAGGCGGATTGGCTGGTGATCGATTCCGCCGCCGGTTTGCACGGCAAGAATCTGGAGCGGGCCATCAAGCTCGCCTCCAAGGTCATCGTGCCGGTCGGAACTTCCCTGTTCGACATGCAGGCCAGTCAGGATTTCCTGGATCTATTGAGAGCAGAGAAAGCCGTGCGCAAGGGCAGGTTGCAGGTGGGCGTGGTCGGCATGCGCATGTCCGCCCGCACGCGTGCGGCGGCCGCGCTGGAGGAGTTCCTGGCCGGTCTGGACCTGCCGGTGCTGGCCTGTCTGCGCGAGGCGCAGGTCTATGTGAACACGCTGGTAGAAGGCAAGAGCATCTTTGATCTGCCGTTGCATCAAACGGTGCGCGAACGGGAGCAATGGGCCTCTTTGCAGCGCTGGCTGGAGAAGCCCTGAGCTTGCGCATGCTGCCGTCACGCCGCCGCGATCAGCGCAGGTCGTAGGTGTGGGGGTGCAGCGCGCTGGGCAGCATCAGCGAGTACAGCGCCGGTTCGGTTCCGTCCCGGCACGGGTCGGATGGCTGCGGCGAGGCAGCCACGGGGTGACGCAGGGCGAGGCTGATGCTGGCATGCGCATCCCTGGCCAGGCGGCGCCGGGTCTCCCCGGCGCAGGGGAGTTCGGCCAGCCCGGTCAACGTGACGTGCAGGTCCGGACTGCGCAGGATGCGCCAAAGTGAACGTGGCAGGGTGGTTGTCCCGATGATGTCGGCGGCCCGCGACGGGCGGCCATCGCGGTCGTGATAGCGGATGGCGACAGGGCGTACCGGTACCTGGCAATCGATGGCACTTTGCAGCAGGATGGAGTGGAAATGGCCTGGCAGCTTGCCTGCGCTGGCCGCCCCCTCCGGGAACAGGATGACCGATTCTCCGCCGCGCAGTCTTGCCGTGATCTGGTCGCAGAGTCGTGCGCTGTCATCCGCTGTCGGAGGTCGGTCGCTCCAGCGCCGGGCCCCTCCGGTCAGCGGCCAGAAGCGCAACCCGTTCCCCGTGACGCAGCGCTCAGGGGCGACAGCGCTCAGGGCGATCGCATCCAGCCAGGAAGTGTGATTGGCGACGACCAGTCCGGGGCGATGGATGTCGCGCAGCATCTGCCCCTGTGTTTGCAGGCGGATGTGGAGTAACTGCAGCAGGTCGCTGCACCAGCGTTGCAGCATGCGCCGTTGCCGCGCACGGCCCAGCAGCGGGCAGAGCAAGCCCAGCGGCACTCCACCGGCCAGATGAAGCAGGACGCGCATTGCCCTGAAGAGGACGAAGCGTAGCCGGGTCTTTCCTGGGTACATATGCTCAGTCGACCGGCATTAGTACTGCGCCTTGTCTGCGCGGTTCGATGAACAGGCTGTTGCCACGGATCTGTTTGGCCATCTTCTTGGCGCGAGCGCTCGCCGCCGAGACCTCGTGGTGTGACTCGAACCGGCGCGGGTCGATATGGACGGCACCGATGGACAGCGCGGGGGAGGGATGGAAGATGATGCGGCCCTGTCTATCCTCGCTCTCGTAACCACCGCGCCATCGATGCTCGTCGCTGAGCAAGGACGAAGAAAGCTCGGCAAAGGAGCGCAGCGCATCGTTACAGCGTTTCTGCCAGTCCGGGCTGCGCATCAACAGGATGAAGTCGTCCCCGCCTATGTGGCCGAGAAAGTCCAGCTTCGGATCGCAGGCATGATGCAGGATACGTCCGGTCATCTGGATCAGTTCATCGCCCTTGCTGTAGCCGTAGACATCGTTGAAGGGTTTGAAGTTGTCGAGGTCGCAATAGCAGGCGTAGAACGGTTCGCTGTCACCCAGCAGTCGTTCGATCTGTTCGTTGATCGGGACGTTGCCCGGCAGCATCGTCAGCGGGTTGGCGTAGCGGGCGGACTCGATCTGCATCTGGGTGATGACACGCAGCAAGCTCTGGCTGGTGCCTACCCCCAGATAGCGGCCACCTTCGGTGATCAGGAAGCCATCGGCGAAATGGCGGCCCTCGGTCTCGGTCAGGAACTGGCTCAGTTCCTGCACCGGGGTGTCCTTCTCGACCAGTAGCGGGGTTTGCATCATCTGCTGACAGGGTTTCTTGCCCAGCAACTCGCGGCGGAAAGGTTGGGCGAAACAGTCGATGAACGAGTAGCGGTTGATCATCCCGACCGGCTTGCCATTCTCCACCACGGGGATGCTGTGCAGGTTGCCGGCCTCGGCGAAGCGTGCCAGAACGGTATCGTTATCGGTTTCGGGCGTGACCGGGTCGACATACGTCAGCAATTTGTGGGCGGTCACGCTGAGGTTGGACAGCACCGCGTTCTTGGGGTGTTCGGCGACGCGCGCGCGGTTGAGCACCTGGACGACTTCAGGCGGCGCGATCAGGGGCGGCGTGGGGCTGGGGCGGGCGATGAAATAGCCCTGGCCCATGGCGATGCCGATGTCGCGCAGGGTACGCAGCTCGGCCTCGGTCTCCACGCCTTCGGCGATGACCTGCGTGCCGCAACTGTCCGCGATCTGCTGGATGGATTTCAGGAACTGCAGCTTGAGCGGGTCGAGGTTCACGCCCTGCACGAAATGCATGTCGATCTTGACGAAATCGGGGCGCAGTTCCGACCACAAGCGCAGGCTGGAAAAGCCTTCGCCCAGATCGTCCATCGCGATCTGGAAGCCCATCTGGCGATAGTGCAACAGGGCGTTGCGCATCGCCTCGAAATCAAAGATGGGCTGGTTCTCGGTGATCTCGATGATGACCTGCTCAGGCGCGATGCCGAGCTTGTCCATGAACGCCAACGTCTGGCCGTTTTTGAAGCTGGGATGGGTCAGCGCATCCGGGCTGATGTTGAGGAACAGCTTGCCCGGCAGGCGTAGCTGGGCGAAGCGCTCCAGCACCACTTGGCGGCACAGCATCTCGACCTCAAGCGCCCGGCCTTGCTGTTTGGCCGCGCTGAACAGGTTGCAGGGCGAGTGCAGCGGGCTGTTGGCCGGTCCCCGGATCAGTCCCTCGAAGCCGACGAATTCACCGCTGTCCATCGCCAGAATGGGCTGGAACAAGGCCGACAGGCTGCGTTTGCTGAGTACGGCATCGAGTTCGCTCGAAGTCTCATCGTGCGGGATGCGGAACGGCAAGCCCAGAGTGTAGTGTTCGGTGCCGGAGAATTCTCCCAGGGTCCAGATCGGGGAGAGTTGCGGTTCGTTGGCATGTGACATGGGGCGGACTCCTGTGGTCTGGTGGTTCGGTTGCAGCAACGGTACGGTGGGAAGGTTAGGCTGGCTTTGTTGCGTCAAGGTGACAGGGAGATGTGTTTTTGGTTACTGTTGTGATGGCGACTGTCATCTTGTTGACATAAAAACCGCATAGACTGGCGACATGGACGAATCGAAAGCAAGTATGGGTATTGAACATGCTGTATCAGTGGTGGCGATCCCCGAGGGCGGTCGCCACCTGAAGGTCGGTGAGGACCGGGACTATCTGCCGCAGCAGCTCATCAACCGGGAGTTGGGGCTGCTGGAATTCAATCGGCGTGTGCTGTCACAAGCGGCGGATGCGCGTGTGCCCTTGCTGGAGCGCCTGAAATACCTGTGCATAGTCAGCAGCAATCTGGACGAGTTCTTCGAGATACGCGTGGCCGGCCTGAAAGAGCGGATCAAGAGCGGTAGGGGCGCGGGCGGGGAGAACGGCACGGATGCCGGTGAGGTGTTCGCGCAAGTGCGTGAGGAGGCTTACCGGATCATCATGCGCCAGTACCAGTTGCTCAATGAGGACATCTTCCCCGCACTCGCGGTGGAGGGAGTCCGCTTCCTGCGTCGCACCCACTGGAACGAGGTGCAACAGGCTTGGGTGAAGGATTTCTTTTTCCGTGAGGTGATGCCGGTGCTGACCCCGATCGGGCTGGATCCGGCGCATCCGTTCCCGCGCGTGCTCAACAAGAGCCTGAATTTTGCGGTCGAGCTGGAAGGCAAGGATGCCTTCGGGCGCAGTTCGGCCAAGGCCATCGTGCAGGCTCCGCGCATGTTGCCACGCACCATCCCGGTCCCGCCCGAAGTGGCGGGATGCCCGCACGGGTTCGTGTTCCTCTCGTCCGTCCTGCATGCCCATGTCGGTGAGTTGTTCGCGGGTATGGAAGTGCTGGGCTGCTACCAGTTCCGCGTCACCCGCAACAGCGACCTGTTCGTGGACGAGGAAGAGGTCAAGAACCTGCGCACCAGCTTGCAGGGTGAGCTGCCGCAGCGACACTACGGCGACGCGGTGCGGCTGGAAGTGGCGGACAACTGCTCGTTACAGATGGAAGCGTTCCTGTTGAGCCAATTCGGGCTGGGGGCTGAGGATTCCTATCGTGTGCACGGCCCGGTCAATCTGGTCCGCCTGATGGGCATCCCGGATCAGGTGGCTCGTCCCGACCTGAAGTTCCCGCCGTTCGTGCCCGGCATCCCCGGCGTGTTGCAGAAAAAGGGAGCGGACCTGTTCAAGGTCATCCGCAAGGGCGATGTGTTGCTGCACCATCCCTTCCAGTCGTTCAAGCCGGTGATCGATTTCATCGTTCAGGCGGCGAACGATCCCGCCGTGGTCGCCATCAAGCAGACGATCTACCGGACTGGCGCAGACTCGGCCCTGATGGAAGCGTTGATCTCCGCCGCCCAGCGTGGCAAGGAGGTGACGGTGGTGGTCGAGTTGCTGGCGCGTTTTGACGAAGAAGCCAACATCAATTGGGCCAGTCGGCTGGAAGAGGCGGGGGCGCACGTGGTGTACGGCGTGGTCGGCCACAAGACCCATGCCAAGATGCTGATGGTGGTGCGTCGTGAAGAGGGTAAGTTGCGCCGCTATGTGCATCTCGGGACGGGCAACTATCACCAGCGTACCGCCAGGCTGTACACCGACTTTGGACTGTTCACCTGCAACGAGGCGATGTGCGCCGACGTGAACGAGATGTTCGTGCAGCTCACCGGGTTGGGGCGGGCGGGCAAGCTGCATCACTTGTGGCAGTCACCGTTCACCCTGCATGCTGAGGTGCTGCGCGCCATCCGCAACGAGACCCGTCTGGCGCAGGCGGGCAAGGGCGGACACATCATCGCCAAGATGAACGCCCTGCTGGAGCCGGAGATCATCCTCGCGCTGTACGAGGCATCGCAGGCGGGAGTCAAGATCGACCTGATCGTGCGCGGCGTGTGCGCGCTGCGTCCGGGCGTGGCCGGGCTGTCCGAGAACATCCGGGTGATCTCCGTGGTTGGCCGGTTTCTGGAGCACACGCGCATCCTGTATTTCCGCAACGACCTGGCGCACGATGTCTACCTGTCCAGCGCGGACTGGATGGAACGCAATTTCTTTCGCCGCATCGAGGCCTGCTTCCCGGTACTGGACCGGAAGCTCAAAAAACGGGTGATAGGCGAAGGACTCAGGGTCTACTTGCGTGACAACACACAAGCCTGGCACATGGAAGCGGACGGCCACTACCGACTGAAGACATCACGCCGCGCGGCACCGAGGTGCGCGCAGCGCTCGTTGTTGCAAGACCTGGTCAGTCGGGCACCCCAGGTCGTATGACGCTCAGGAGGCCTTGGGTCGACCGGTCTTGACCTTCTCCAGCGCACTCATCTCGGTGTGGAGCTGGGCCTCGTCCAGCTTGCTCAACAGGCGCAGACCTGCGCGGATCAGTTCGCTCTTCTTCACGTGCAGACCCGTCTTGAGGCAGAGCTGTTTGAGCTGCGCGATCCTGGCGTAATCATCCTGCGGCAGGGTAAAGCTATCCCGGATGACCTTCATCTTGGTCGGTTTGGCCTTCTTGTCCTTCTTCGCCTCAGCTTTGGGCGGTGCGGGGACGACAGGTGCGGCTTTGCCCGCTGCGGCGGCCTTGGTGCGAGTGGTGCGGGCGGGGGCGGTTCGGGTGGCAGGCGCTTGTTTGGCGGCAGGTGGTACAGTCTTGTCAGTCATGACGCTCTCCTTCAGTGGTTGGTGTCGCGATAACAATATATACAGTATCTTCTTGCGGGTAAATTGTAATAATTCAATAGGGACAAAGAGATGGAGCTTATCCTGTGGCGTCATGCCGATGCGGAATATGGTTTGCCCGACCTGGAGCGCGCGTTGACGGCCAAGGGTCTGCGTCAGGCCCGTGGCATGGCCGAACTGCTGGCACCGCGCCTGCCCAAGACGGCGCGCATCCTGGTGAGCCCCGCCGTGCGCGCCCGCCAGACGGCGGCAGCGTTGGGGCTGCCCGTGCAGATCGAACCCGCTCTGGCACCCGATGCCACCGTCGCAGCGTTGTTGCAGGTGGCAGGCTGGCCACAGGCAGAGGGCTGCGTGGTGGTGGTTGGCCACCAGCCTACGTTGGGTCGCGCCGCTGCCCGCTTGCTCACCGGTCGTGACACCGATCTCAGTCTGCGCAAAGGCGCGGTGTGGTGGTTGAGCGGGCGTGAGCGGGAGGGCGTGGACGCGTCGGCGTTCCTGCGTTTCGCCGTGGGGCCGGAATTCTCCGAGTGAAGCGACTCAGGCGGTTTTGAATCGCCCCACCACCTCGCTCATACGCATGGCCAGTTCGTTGAGCAGCTCTGAGCGGGTGGCTGTGTGTTTGGCTGAAGTGTCGGTGATGTCGAGTAGTCCCATCAGTTGTCGCACATCGCCCGAGATGTGCTTGCTGGAGCCGGTTTGCGCGTCGATGGCTGAGTGGATGTCCTGGATCAGCGTCAGGGTCTTTTCCGAGCCGTGCCGGATCTGTTGCGCGGCCTCGTCGGCCTGGCGCGCTTCGATCACTCCCTTGTTCACTTGCTGGATGACATGATGCATCGCCGAGGTCGCTTCGGTGGAGACCGTGTGGATCTCGTTGGAGAACTGGCTGATCTCGCGTGCAGACAGGCTGGTGCGTTCGGCCAGACTGCGTACCTCGTCGGCCACGACGGCGAAGCCGCGACCGTACTCGCCCGCGCGGGCCGCCTCGATGGCAGCATTCAGCGCCAGCAGGTTGGTTTGCTCGGCCACGTTGCGGATGATGGAGACCATACTCAGGATGTTCTGGCTGGCCGAGGTGAGCTCGTGGATCTTGTCGGCAGCCTGGCCCACCACGCTGGAGGCGGCATCGATCTCGTTGACGCTGGTCTGGATCGCACCGGCGCTCTGGATGGCGATGATGCCGGAATTTTCTACCAGCAGACTGGTTTCCTTGCTGCGTTGGGCGATCATCGATATGTTATCCGCCACGTTGATCAGCGATTGCCCCATCTGTGTGGCCAGAGTATTACCCTCGGAAAATGTGTGGGCCATCATCTGGGCGGACTGCTGCAGATCCAGTGAGGCCTGGACCATTTCCACGATGCAGTTCCGTAGTTCGATGAAGCTTTTCTGTACCACATCCAGCAACTGATTGAAGGCACTGATGGTTCTGCCGATCTCGTCCTTGCCGTTGACCGGCGCGCGCCGGGTGAAATCCAGCGAGGTCGAGATCGCCTGTACGGTGTTTTCCAGTGCCTTGAGTGGAGCGACGATGCTGCGGTACAGAAAGTAGCTCACCGCTGCCAACAGCGCGATGGAGAGCAGCGTGACCAGACCGTAACCCAGCATCACCTGCTGGAAGATGTCGGCGAGGTCGGCGTTCGCCTCGGCCTGCGCCCGATCGGAGCTGATGCGCAATGCGTTCAAGGTCTGATGGATGATGTCGCCGGACGGTACGACGCTGCCGAAGGTGATGGCCGAGGCCAGCTCCTTGTTGCCCCGTCGGGAGGCTTGCACGGCTTCATCCAGCGCCGTGAAATATTCATCCGCGCTTTCCCGGACGAACTTGAACTGCTTTTGTTCCTGTGCGCCGGTGAACCGTACATCCACCGCGTCCAGACTATGCCGGAACGTCGCCTGGATGGTGCGCAGCTTCTCTTCTTGCGCATGCATCAGCTCGGGGTTTTGCTCATTGATGTGCGCCAATAGCACCGGCAGCACATCCTTGAACTCGGCGGACAGGTCGTGCAGCGCGATGACCGAGGGATAGGAATGCTCCGTCAGCCGGGTGACATTCTTCTCGATATGCGTGAACAGGAACAGGTTGATGCCGCCGACCATGAGGATGGTCATCACGGCGGTCAGTAGCAACAGCACTAGGCGTTTGGCAATGGACATGACACGGGACTCCAGGTAATGGTTTATCCCATTATGTGGTCCGCTTGTTGCAGGACGATGAAGCCTTGTGGTGCCCTGATAACTCGAATTTTTCTGTAAAGAATAATTCATCAGGGCGTAACACTGTCTGGCTACGATGCGCGCCGTCGCATAGGGCGGCTCACAACACCAATGATAGAACTAAGGAGAGATTCCATGATGTACAAGAAACTGATCGCACTGGCTGTGACGGCTGCCGTGTCTGCACCCGCGCTGGCTGACAGCAACGTGACTGTCTACGGCCTGGCCCACGTGTCGGTCGATTCGGTCAAGCAAGGTGCAGGCGTCGATGCGCTGAAGGTGTCCAGCAATGTGTCCAAGTTGGGTTTCAAAGGTAGCGAGGATATCGGCGACGGTCTGAGCGCCATCTGGCAGATCGAGCAACAGATCAACATCGACAACTCGACCGCCAACGTCAGCACCCTCGCCACCCGCAACTCCTTTGCCGGCTTGAAGAGCGGCGCAGGCACCGTGTTGCTGGGCCGTCACGACACGCCTTACAAGATCGCCACCCGCAGGCTGGACGTGTTCGGCGACTACTTGGCCGATAACCGCACCCTGATGGGCGGTGTGGCTGGCAAGAGCGTCGGCTCTTCCTTCGATGGTCGTCCGACCGATGTGCTGGCCTATATCACGCCTGATCTGGGCGGCTTCACGGGCGCGATCGCCTATGTCGCTGGCGCAGAAGGACAGACTCTGGCCGCCGACAAGAAAGGCTCCGCCATCTCGGTCGCCGGTATGTTCAACATGGCTGACTTCTACGGCAGCTTGGCCTACGAAGAGCACACCTTCGGTACGGCTGGCACCGGCACCATCGCTGGCGCAGCGGCACTGGCTGGTTTGAAGGAGTCTTCTGCCAAGCTGGGTCTGGGTTACAAGATCGCGGATGCATTGGATTTGGGCGTCGCCTATGAAAAGAGCACCGACAATTTCGGCGCGGCGAATGCCAATAAGTACGGTCACAACGCGGCTTACGTGTCGGCCAAGTATGCGTTCGGCGCACACGCGCTGAAGCTGGCTTACACCAAGGCTGGCGCAACCGCTACGGCCAACACCGGTGCGACCCAAATCTCCGCTGCTTACGAGAACAGCCTGAGCAAACGTACCTCGGTGTATGCCCTGTACACTCAGCTGAACAACGGTTCGGCAGCCAACTACAACTTCGCGACTGCTGGCTCCACCGCAGGTGGTGTTGCCACGACCGGGCTGGGCAAGAACCTGTCTGCGATCTCGTTGGGCATGAAGCACTCCTTCTAAGTCAGTGCGGTAAGTGTCATCTGAAAGCGGGCAACGCAAGTTGCCCGCTTTTTTATGCGGCACGCAAAACAGCACCTGCGCACGGGTGTAAGATGGCGGCCATCGTGCTTTTCTGATCTTCTGCAATGCCCAGCCGACCCAAACATCTCGACCTGTTTTCGATCAAACTACCCCTGCCGGGGTTCGTCTCCATCCTGCACCGCGTCAGCGGTGCCTTGCTGTTCCTGGCATTGCCGCTGCTGCTGTGGCTGTTGCAGCAAAGCCTGCGTTCGATCGAGACGTATACGCGCGTCAGCGAACTGCTGCAGTCCGGGCTGCTCAGGCTGGTGTTGCTGGGTTTACTTTGGGGATTCCTGCATCACCTGTGTGCAGGCATCCGTTATCTGTTGATCGATGCGCACCTGGTCTCCGGC
Organism: Ferriphaselus sp. R-1; assembly: GCF_000746095.1. Taxonomy (GTDB): domain Bacteria; phylum Pseudomonadota; class Gammaproteobacteria; order Burkholderiales; family Gallionellaceae; genus Ferriphaselus. The sequence goes on from NZ_JQKP01000001.1 coordinate 421,953, forward strand.
TTGGCGCAGGCACGCTCTTCGAGCTGGCTGGTGCTGGCCGTCAGCCTGTCATTGACTGCGTTGTTTGGAGTGAGGCTATGGTGAACCGGATGGTGACCGGCGCGCATTACGGTCTGCGCGATTGGCTGGCCCAGCGCGTGACCGCTGTGGCGATCGCCGCCTACAGTATCTTCGTCGGGGCTTGGCTGCTGCTCCATCCGCAACCCGGCTACGACGGCTGGACCGGGCTGTTCTCCAGCAACGTGATGCGTACGTTTTCGCTGCTGTTCCTGCTGGCGGTGTTCTACCACGCCTGGATAGGCGTGCGCGACATCGTGATGGACTACGTCAAACCAGCTTTCATTCGGCTGGCGATCCACGTCGTGGTCATCCTGCTGTTGGTGTTGTACACCCTTTGGTCGGTGCAAATTCTCTGGGGCATGTGATGGCGGTCAACAAACGAACCTTTGATGTGGTGGTGGTGGGCGCGGGTGGCGCGGGGATGCGCGCGGCGCTCACGCTGGCGGAATCCGGCCTCAAGGTGGCGGTGCTGTCCAAGGTGTTCCCGACGCGCTCGCACACCGTGGCGGCGCAGGGCGGCATCGCGGCCGCGCTGGGCAACGTCAAGGAAGACAACTGGCTGTGGCATATGTACGACACGGTCAAGGGCTCCGACTATCTGGGCGACCAGGATGCCATCGAGTTCATGTGCCGTGCCGCGCCCGAGGTGGTGTATGAACTGGAGCACTTCGGCATGCCCTTCGACCGGCTCGACAGCGGCAAGATCTACCAGCGCCCGTTCGGCGGCCACATGCAGGCCTTCGGGCGCGAGTCGGTGCCGCGCGCCTGCGCCGCCGCCGACCGTACCGGCCATGCGCTGCTGCACACGCTGTACCAGCGCAACGTGCGCGCCAACACCCATTTCTTCGTCGAATGGATGGCGCTCGATCTGGTGCGCGACGAGCACGGCGACGTGCTTGGTGTCACCGCACTGGAGATCGAGACCGGCGAAGTCACGCTGTTCCACGCCCGCGCCACCTTGCTCGCCACCGGTGGGGCAGGGCGCATCTTCGCTTCCAGCACCAATGCCTACATCAACACCGGCGACGGCCTCGGTATGGCGGCGCGTGCGGGCATCCCCTTGCAGGACATGGAGTTTTTCCAGTTCCACCCCACCGGTGTGTACGGCGCGGGCGTGCTGATCTCGGAGGGCGTGCGCGGCGAGGGTGGCTACCTCGTCAACAAAGACGGCGAGCGCTTCATGCCGCGCTATGCGCCGACCGCGCAGGACCTGGCCAGCCGCGACGTGGTGTCGCGCGCCATCGCCACCGAAATCAAGGAAGGGCGCGGCTGCGGCCCGCGCGCCGACCATGTACTGCTGAAAGTTGATCATGTCGGTGACGAGGTGATCCGTCATCGCCTCCCCGGCATCCGCGAGATTTCGCTCACGTTCGCTCACGTCGACCCGGCCAAAGCGCCTATCCCCGTCGTGCCCACCGCGCATTACATGATGGGCGGCATTCCCACCAACCTGCACGGCCAGGTGGTCGCGCCCTACGGCACTGCGCCGGAAGAGGTGGTGCAAGGCCTGTACGCCATCGGCGAATGCGCCTGTGTCTCGGTGCATGGCGCGAACCGGCTGGGCTGCAACTCCTTGCTCGATCTCATCGTGTTTGGCCGCGAAGCGGCGCGCCAGATCGTCGAGGACTTGCAGCGCAACCCGCATCCCAAACGCTTGCCGGACGGCGCAGCCGACCCGGCACTGGCACGTCTGGCGCGACTGGAGAGCCAGCAGCATGGCGAGCGCGTGGCCGAGGTCGGCGCGGCGATGCGCGAGGTGATGCAGACCCATTGCGGCGTGTTCCGCTTCCCCGAGCTGCTGGCCGAAGGCGTGGACAAGATACGGGAAGTGGCGGAGCGCGCGCGCCAAACCGCTATCGGTGACAAGAGCCGGGTGTTCAACACCGCGCGCATCGAGGCCTTGGAGTTGGATAACCTGATCGAGGTGGCGCAAGCGACCATGGTTTCGGCTGCGGCCCGTACCGAGAGTCGTGGCGCGCACGCCCGTGCCGACTTCCCGCAGCGCGACGATGACCATTGGTTGCGCCATTCGCTCTATTTCAGCGCCGATCAGCGCCTGGATTACAAGCCCGTGCGGCTGAAGCCACTGACGGTCGACTCCTTTCCGCCCAAGGCCCGGGTGTATTGAGGGCCGGGCTAAACTTTGCATGGCGGCTGCCGTTAGATGGGCAGATGGTCAGGGGGAGCTTGGTATGAGACAAGGTATGCGGGGAGTGGATGACTGGGTGGCGTTCCTGAGCAAAGCCGATATTCCGGTGCTCAAGCGCACTGGGCGTGAGCTCGCGGTGTTGCGTCAGGATCCGGAGAAGTTGGGTGCCCGCAAGGTCGCCGAGGTCATTTCGCGGGACCCGTTGATGACCGTCAAGCTGTTGCGTTACCTCCAGTCACACAGAAGCCGGAACCAGACCAACGATGTGCTCGTGGTCGAGCAGGCGTTGATCATGCTTGGGCTGGACGTGTTCTTCAACCGGGTTCCAGCCGAACACTCGGTGGAGGAGGTGCTGCATACCCATCTTGATGCACTGACCAGTTTGTTGCATGTGGTGCATCGCGCTCATCGTGCCTCCGGCTATGCCCGTGAATGGGCCGTACTCCATCTGCATGACATGCATTATGAGGAGGTACGCATCGTTGCGCTGCTGCATGATTTGGCCGAGATGCTGATGTGGTGTTTCGAGCCCGAGGCGATGCTGGAAATCCGGCATATCCAACAACACGACAAGGCATTGCGCAGCCGGGACGTGCAGAAACAGGTGCTGGGGTTTCCCTTGATCGAGTTGCAGCACGAGCTCGCGAAGGCGTGGAACCTGCCCGAGCTGCTGTTGAGTTTGAACGACACTGAGCATTCCCGCCATCCGCGCGTCCGCAACGTGGAGCTGGCGATCAATCTGGCGCGCCACTCGGCCAACGGCTGGGATGATGCCGCCCTGCCGGACGATTACAAGGATATCGGTGAGTTGATTCGCATGTCGGCAGACGAGGTCATGGCCATGGTGGCGATGGAGTCGGGGGCCGCCTGCGACCTGAGTCGTCCCCACTGAACAGGCGACGCATCGGGAGTGCGGCTCAGCGCATTCCCGGCATCATGCCCTTCATGCCGCGCATCATCTTGGCGATGCCGCCCTTGCTGAACATCTTCATCATCTTTTGCGTCTGCTCGAACTGGCTGAGCAGTTGATTGACGTGCATCACCTGCACGCCCGCGCCCATCGCGATGCGACGCTTGCGGCTGGCCTTGATGAGCTCCGGCTTGGCACGCTCCAGCGGGGTCATGGAATTGATGATGCCTTCGATGCGGTTGATGGCCTTGTCGTCCACCTTGGCTCCGGCGGCGGCCTGCGACAGCTGGGCCGGTAGCTTGTCCATCATGGCGGACATGCCGCCCATCTTGCGCATCTGCACGATCTGCATCTTGAAGTCGTTGAGGTCGAAGCCCTTGCCGCTCTGCACCTTCTTGGCCAGCTTCTGCGCCTCTTCCACATCGACTTCGCGCTGCGCTTCCTCGATCAGCGACAACACGTCGCCCATGCCCAGCACGCGTTGCGCCATGCGGTCGGGGTGGAAGGCTTCGAGGCCGGTCATCTTTTCGCTCACGCCGACGAACTTGATCGGCTTGCCGGTCACGTGACGCACCGACAGCGCCGCGCCGCCGCGTGCATCGCCGTCCAGCTTGGTGAGCACCACGCCGGTGAGCGGCAGCGCCTCGCCGAAGGCTTTGGCGGTGTTGACGGCATCCTGGCCGGTCATGGCATCGACCACGAACAGCGTCTCGATCGGCTTCATCGCGGCATGGAGCTGCTTGATCTCGTCCATCATCGCCTCGTCGATGGCCAGACGACCGGCGGTATCGACGATCAGCACGTCGTGATAATGGCGGCGCGCCCAGTCATGCGCGGCACGGGCGATATCGACCGGCTTCTGGCTCAGGTCGGAGGGGAAGAAGTCGATCTCCAGTTGCAGCCCCAGGGTGCGCAGTTGCTCGATCGCCGCCGGGCGGTACACGTCGCAGGAGACCAGCAGCACCTTCTTTTTCTGTTGGTCGCGCAGCAGCTTGGCCAGCTTGCCGGTGGTCGTCGTTTTACCGGCGCCTTGCAGACCCGCCATCAGGATCACGGCGGGCGGCACGGTGTTGAAGTTCAGCCCGGCGTTCTCCTCGCCCATCAGCTTGGTCAGCTCGCGGTGCACCACGCCGATGAAGGCCTGTCCCGGCGACAGGCTGCCGATGACTTCCTGACCCAGCGCGGCCTCTTTCACCTGGCCGATGAACTGCTTCACTACGGGCAGCGCCACGTCGGCTTCTAGCAGGGCCAGACGCACTTCGCGCAGCGCGTCCTGGATGTTGGTTTCGCTCAGGCGCGCTTGTCCGCGCAGGTTCTTGATGACACCGGAGAGGCGGCTGGTCAGGTTGTCTAGCATGGCGATTTCGGAGATGGTGTAGAATTCCGCGCAGTCTAATCATCCTGACCTGAAATGTCGAACCTTGATCTCTATTTGCTGACTTTTTTGTTGTACGGCGCCTTGGCGGTGTTCTTTTGGCGTGCGCAGATGCGGGGTGAGGGTGAGGCGCTGAACCGCAGTCTCATCGGCCATCTGGTGCTGGTGCCTTTGCTGACACAGGGTTATTTGTTGTCACATAGCCTGCGCATGCTGGGGGAGTTCAACTTCGGGCTGGCCAACGCCGTATCGCTCATTCTGTGGCTGACCATGCTGGTGTACTGGCTGGCGCGCTTCTTCTACCCGATCTGCAGTTTGCAAACCTTGGTGTTGCCGCTGGCCGCCGTCGGCGTGATGTTGCCCGCCTTGTTCCCGGCGCTGCATCCGCTCGATTACACGGTGACCCTGGCCTTTGAGGCACACATCGCAGCGGCCATGCTGGCTTACAGCCTGCTCACCATCGCGGTGCTGCATGCCGTTATCATCTCCAGCGTGGAGAAGCGCCTGCATCATGGCAGCCTGCCCGCGCTGCTGCGCAATTTGCCGCCGCTGCTGGTGATGGAAAGCCTGCTGTTCCGCATCATCGGCATCGGCTTCGTCGTGCTCACCTTCACCTTGGCTTCCGGCATGATGTTCTCCGAACAAGTGTTCGGCAAACCCTGGGAATTCAGCCACAAGACCGTGTTTGGCCTGCTTTCCTGGGCGGTGTTCGCCATCCTGCTGGTCGGCCATCATGTCTATGGCTGGCGTGGTCGCACCGCCGTGCGCTGGACTGTGGGCGGTTTCGCTTCCCTGTTGCTTGCTTACATCGGAACACAGTTCGTCTTGCAGATCCTACTGCACCGCTGACCCCGCAGAGTAGGGTGGTGCAAAAAGCAACGGCCCCGATCGACGGGGCCGTTTTGATTCTGGCGGAAGCTGTGAGATTCGAACTCACGGAGGACTTGCGTCCTCGGCAGTTTTCAAGACTGCTGGTTTAAACCACTCACCCAAGCTTCCAGATTTTGTACTACGCACTCAGGCGGCAGTTTTGGCTTCGGCATCACATTGGCTGCGCAAATATGAGCCTGCACCGCCATAAGCTGCTGTGCAGCGTATGGTCAAGACTGCTGGTTTAAACCACTCACCCAAGCTTCCAGATTGTGTACTACGCACTCAGGCGGCAGTTTTGGCTTCGGCATCACATTGGCTGGGCCAATATGAGCCTGCACCGCCATAAGCTGCTGCGCAGCGTATGGTCAAGACTGCTGGGTTAAACTACCAACCCAAGCTTCCGTATTTTTGCGGCGCGTATGGTAACCGAAACCGGGGCTCAGCGCATCAGTACGGCGGCGATGACGTGGCGGTCTTCGGCGACGAGGATGTTGTAGGTGCGGCAGACGGCGGCGGTGTCCATGAACTCGACCCCGATGCGGGCCTCGATCAGGGCGCGATACAGGCGCGGATGGGCGAAGCGTTGCTGGCTGCCGCTGCCGAGCAGCAGAACCTCAGGTTTTAGTTCGAGAAAGTAGTCGAAATCGGCGGCGGTGAGCGCGTCGAAGTCGTCCACTTTCCAGTCGCTACGCACCTGTCCGGCCATCACCACCAGCGATTGCTCGTAGCGCTGGCCATTGACCGACACGTAACCATCGCCGTGGCCGGTGAAGATGTTCTGGTTGCCGTTCGAGGCGAGGTGTAGCTTCACTGCGGTCTCCATTTGCTGTAGGGGGCGCTGGCGCGGTAAAATCGCGGCCTTTGTAGCCGGGTACGCCCAAGGCGGCGGATTTTACACCGCCTGCCGCACCGGCTGTTGATTTGAAAGAGTGCGATGACTTCCGAAAATACGAGCCCGACCGCGCGTCCGGTGCTGAAATCCGCCAAGCTGGCCAACGTCTGCTACGACATCCGTGGCCCGGTGATGGCGCGCGCCAAGCAGATGGAGGAAGACGGCCATCGCATCATCAAGCTGAACATTGGCAACCTGGCCCCGTTCGGCTTCGAGGCACCCGAAGAGATCCAGCAGGACGTGATCCACAACCTGCCGAATTCCTCTGGTTACTCCGATTCCAAGGGCCTGTTCGCAGCACGCAAGGCCATCATGCACTACAGCCAGCAGAAGGGCATCAAGGGCGTGGGCATGGAAGACATCTACATCGGCAACGGCGCGTCCGAGCTGATCGTGATGGCGATGCAGGGCCTGCTCAACACCGGCGACGAAGTGCTGGTGCCCGCGCCCGACTATCCGCTGTGGACGGCGGCGGTGACGCTGGCGGGCGGCACGCCGCGCCATTACATCTGCGACGAGGCGAACGAGTGGATGCCCGATCTGGCTGACATGCGCAGCAAGATCACGCCGAACACGCGCGCCATCGTCATCATCAACCCGAACAACCCGACCGGGGCGCTGTATTCCGACGAGCTGCTGCACGAGATCATCGCGATCGCCCGCGAGCACAGCCTGATCGTCTTCGCCGACGAGATCTACGACAAGATGCTGTACGACGGCGCGACGCACACGTCCATCGCCTCGCTGGCCGAGGATGTGCTGTTCGTCACCCTGAACGGCCTGTCCAAGAACTACCGTGCCTGCGGCTACCGCGCCGGCTGGATGATCGTCTCCGGCAACAAGAAGCCGGCGCAGGATTACCTCGACGGCCTGACCATTCTGGCTTCGATGCGCCTGTGCTCCAACGTGCCGGGCCAGTTTGCCATCCAGACCGCGCTGGGCGGCTATCAGAGCATCAACGATCTGGTCGCCCCCGGCGGTCGTCTGGCCAAGCAGCGTGATCTGGCGTACAAGCTGCTGACCGACATCCCCGGCGTGACCTGCGTCAAGCCCAAGGCGGCGCTGTACCTGTTCCCCAGACTTGATCCGGAGATGTATCCCATCGAGGACGACCAGAAGTTCATCCTCGAACTGCTGGAAACCGAGAAGGTGCTAGTGGTGCAGGGCAGCGGTTTCAACTGGAAGAGCCCGGACCATTTCCGCGTGGTGTTCCTGCCGAACGCCGACGACCTGGAAGAGGCCATCGCCCGCATCGCCCGCTTTCTGGAAAGCTATCGCAAGCGGCACGGAAAATAACCCGGTTGTGAGACGTAAGACGTAAGTCATGAGTTAAATCCGCGCAGCGGACAAAACCAACTTACGTCTCACGTCTCACGACTAATAACTTAGGAATCACACATGAAGCCAATCAACGTAGGTCTACTCGGTATCGGTACTGTCGGCGGTGGCACGTTCACCGTTTTGCAGCGCAACGCGGAAGAGATCGCGCGCCGCGCCGGTCGTCCCATCCGCATCACCGTGGTGGCCGACCGCAATCTGGAGCATGCCAAGACCGTCACCGGCGGCGCTTGCCGCGTCACCGACGATGCCTACTCGGTGGTGAACGACCCGGAAGTGGACATCGTCATCGAGCTGATCGGCGGCTACGGCGTGGCCAAGGAGTTGGTGCTGAAGGCCATCGCCAACGGCAAGCACGTGGTCACCGCCAACAAGGCGCTGCTGGCCGTGCATGGCAACGAGATCTTCAAGGCCGCGCAGGACAAGGGCGTGATGGTCGCCTTCGAGGCGGCGGTAGCAGGCGGCATTCCCATCATCAAGGCGCTACGCGAAGGCTTGAGCGCCAACCGCATTGAGTGGATCGCGGGCATCATCAACGGCACGACCAATTTCATCTTGTCCGAAATGCGCGACAAGGGCTTGAGCTTCGACACCGTGCTGAAAGAAGCACAGCGTCTGGGCTACGCCGAAGCCGATCCCACCTTTGACATCGAAGGCGTGGACGCGGCGCACAAGGCCACCATCCTCTCCGCGCTGGCCTTCGGCATCCCGGTGCAGTTCGACAAGGCCTACGTCGAAGGCATCTCCAAACTGGACGCCGCCGACATCAAATACGCCGAGCAACTGGGCTACCGCATCAAACTGCTGGGCATCGCCAAGCGCACCGACGAAGGCGTGGAACTGCGCGTGCATCCCACCCTGATCCCGGCCAAGCGCTTGATCGCCAACGTCGAAGGCGCGATGAACGCCGTGCTGGTACAGGGCGACGCCGTCGGCGCGACCTTGTATTACGGCAAGGGCGCGGGCGCGGAACCCACCGCTTCCGCCGTGATCGCCGACCTGGTCGACGTGACCCGCATGCACACGGCCGACCCGCAGAACCGCGTCCCGCACCTGGCCTTCCAGCCCGATGCCATGGCCGACCTGCGCATCCTGCCGATGGACGAAATCACCACCAGCTACTACCTGCGTCTGCGCGTGCAGGACAAACCGGGCGTGCTGGCCGACATCACCCGCATCCTGGCCGACGAAGCCATCTCCATCGACGCCGTGATCCAGAAAGAACCCGGCGAAGGCGAGACTCAGACCGATTTGATCCTGCTGACGCACCAGACCCGCGAGAAGCGCATCAATGCCGCCATCGCCAAGATCGAAGCGCTGGGCGTGGTGGCAGGCAAGGTCACCAAGCTGCGGTTGGAAGAGTTGGGCAAGTAATCAAACTCCCCTCGCCCGCAGGCGGGAGAGGGGCTGGGGGAGAGGGGCTCTGAGCGTCTACCCTCTCCCTAGCCCTCTCCCTGCAAGGGAGAGGGGACTGACTAGGTAGATCAAAATGAAATACATCTCCACCCGTGGCAATTCGCCCGCCAAAACTTTCACCGAGATTCTGCTCGGCGGTCTCGCGCCGGACGGCGGGCTGTATTTGCCGGAAGCCTATCCGCAGGTGACGCACGCCGAGTTGGATGCTTGGCGCGGCCTGTCTTACGCCGAGCTGGCGTTCGCGGTGCTGTCGAAGTTCGCTACCGACATTCCATCTGACGATCTGCGCGCCATCGTGAGCAAGACTTACACCGCCGAGGTGTACAGCAATGGCCGCGCCGACAGCAATGCTGCCGACATCACGCCGCTGCGCAAGGTGAGCGAGGGTGTGTACATTCTGGAGCTGTCCAACGGTCCGACGCTGGCGTTCAAGGACATGGCGATGCAGTTGCTGGGCAACTTGTTCGAGTACGCGCTGGGCAAGCAGAACGCCGAGCTGAACATTCTCGGCGCGACTTCGGGCGATACCGGCTCCGCCGCCGAATATGCGATGCGCGGCAAGCAAGGCATCCGCGTGTTCATGCTGTCGCCAGAAGGCAAGATGTCCAGCTTCCAGCGCGCGCAGATGTACTCGCTGCAAGACCCGAACATCTTCAACATCGCCATCCACGGCTTCTTTGACGACGCGCAGGACTTGGTCAAGGCGGTGTCCAACGACCACGCTTTCAAGGCGCAGTACAAGATCGGCACGGTGAATTCGATCAACTGGGCGCGCGTGTCGGCGCAGGTGGTGTACTACTTCAAGGGTTATTTCGCCGCGACGCAATCCAACGACGAGCAGGTGGCGTTCTCGGTGCCGTCAGGCAACTTCGGCAACATCTGCGCCGGGCACATCGCGCGCATGATGGGCTTGCCCATCGGCCAGTTGATTCTGGCGACCAACGAAAACGACGTGCTGGACGAGTTCTTCATGACCGGCACGTACCGCCCGCGCGATACGAAGCACACTTACGAGACCAGCAGCCCGTCGATGGATATTTCCAAGGCCTCCAACTTCGAGCGTTTCGTGTTCGATCTGGTGGGCCGCGATGCCGCCAAGGTGCGCGAGTTCTGGGGCGCGGTGGACCGTGGCGGCTCGTTCGACATCAAGGGCTCGGACGCCTGGCATGATTTGCCCAAGTTCAAGTTCTCTTCCGGCAAGAGCACGCACGAAGACCGCCTGAAGACCATCCGCGAGATGTGGCAGGAATACGGCGTGATGGTGGACACGCACACCGCCGACGGCCTCAAGGTCGGCATCGAACAGCGCCGTCCCAGCCTGCCGTTGATTTGTCTGGAAACCGCGCTGCCCGCCAAGTTTGCCGAGACCATCGAGGAAGCGCTGGGTCGCCAGCCGGAACGTCCCGCCAAGCTGGAAGGCATCGAAGCCCTGCCGCAACGCTGCGAGGTGATGGAGCCGGACGTGGTGAAACTCAAGGCCTTCATTGCCGCGAACGCGCCGGTGTAAGGCCGTCATTCCCGCGCAAGCGGGAATCCAGCCAGAAAGACATCCGGCAAAGCCGACCATGACAGGTGTTGCCCGCTACGCGGAATTATTCGGACTAACTGGATTCCCGCTTGCGCGGGAATGACGCTCCATGAACAACCTCCTGCTCCTCATCCTCTGTTTCATCGCCGGTGTGTTGTTGCGCCGTTCGCGGCGGATGCCGGACAACGCGCCGGCGACGCTGAACAGCTTCATCATCCACGTCTCGCTGCCTGCGCTGACGCTGCTCTATATCCATAATCTGAAACTGTCCGGCGATGTGTTGCTGGTAGGCGCGATGGCCTGGCTGGTGTTCGGGCTGTCGTTCGTGTTTTTCCGCGCCGTGGGGCGCTGGCTGGCGCTGCCGCGCGCCACGGTCGGCGCGCTGATTCTGGTCGGCGGGTTGGGCAACACCTCGTTCTTCGGCCTGCCCATGGTTGAAGCGTTCTACGGCGCGTCTGGCCTCACCACCGCCATCGTCGCCGACCAACTCGGCTCGTTCTTCGCGCTTTCCATCCTCGGCATCACCGTGGCGGGCATCTATTCCTCCGGGCGACCGACGGCGGCGCAGATCGTGCAGCGCATCGCGCTGTTTCCGCCGTTCATCTCGCTGTGCGTGGCGCTGCTGCTGATCCCGCTGGACTATGCCGACTGGTTCACCGTGCTGCTGAAACGTCTCGGCGACACCCTCGCGCCGCTGGCGCTGCTCTCCGTCGGTCTGCAACTGAGGTTGGGCCACCTCGCCGAACATCGCCGCAACCTGGCGCTGGGACTGGGATTCAAGCTCATCCTCGCGCCGCTGGCGGTGTATCTGCTCTACGTGCCGCTACTGGGCGCGCACGGCCAGGCCATCCAGGTGACGCTGTTCGAGGCGGCCATGCCGCCGATGATCACCGCCGCCATCGTCGCCAGCGAACACGAGCTCGACCCGGAGCTGTCCACCTTGATGGTGGCGGTCGGGCTGATTATTTCCTTCTTCACACTCGGCGGCTGGTGGTGGCTGCTGCAAGGAGTCTGACATGGCTTATGTTTGGGACGAACGCTACGCGGGCGAGCACTATCATTTCGGCACCGAGCCGAACGCCTTCCTGCTGACCCAGCGCGACCGGCTCAAGCCCGGCATGACATGCCTGGCCGTGGCCGACGGCGAGGGGCGCAACGGTGTCTGGCTGGCGGAGCAGGGGCTGGAGGTGCTGGCGGTGGACAACTCGCCGGTCGCGCTGGAAAAAGCGCGCCGCCTCGCGCAGCAACGCGGTGTGGCGTTGCAAATCGAACTGGCTGACCTGCTCGATTGGGACTGGAGCGGGCACCGCTTCGATGCCGTCGTCGCCATCTTCATCCAGTTCGCCCCACCCGGCATGCGTGAGCAACTCTTTGCCGACCTCAAACGCTGCCTCAAGCCCGGCGGCCTGCTGCTGCTCCAGGGCTACACCCCGCGCCAGCTCGACTACAAAACCGGCGGCCCTTCTCAGGTCGAAAATCTCTACACCGCAGACCTGCTACGCGCACAGTTCGCCGACATGGACATCCTTCACCTCGCCGAACACGACAGCGTCATCCACGAAGGCGTGGGGCATGACGGCATGTCGGCGTTGATTGATCTGGTGGCGAGGAAGGCGGGGTAACAGCAGGGCTGGAGGTTGAGAACGGCATGAAAAACGCCCCGCCTGCCTGAGCAAGCGGGGCGTTTTGCTTTCTGGAAGACTGGTTGCACCGTTCATCCTTCGACAGGCTCAGGACGAGCGGAGTCGTGCTTTCTTTCAATCCTCAAACCTCCCCACCTGCAAGAACAGCGGCCAGTCGATCTGCAGCGCTTCCATTTCCGGCCAGTGCGGGGCGATGGCCTGTTCAAAGTCGGCGACGGGATCGCGGCCGGTGGCGGTTTGGTAGCGGCCGACGGCGGACCAGCTGCGCAGGTAGCCGAGCAGTTGTGGCCGTCGCCAGGTTTGCTGCATGGCGAAGTCGGGGGCGGGCAGGCGGGGGAAGGGGAACGGTAGGTCGCGGTAGCCGCTTTCCACGTGGAGACGTTCCGGCGGCCAATATGTGCCTAGGGTGTCCTCGTAGAACACTTCCAACAGGCGCTGGATGTCCGGCTGGCCGATGTGCAAACGGTTGTAGCCCCAGACGGCGAGGAGCCCGTGTGGTTTGAGCACGCGCCGCGCTTCGGCGTAGAAGCGGTCTAGGTCGAACCAGTGCAAGGCCTGGGCGACGATGATGAGGTCCACTGAACGTGACGGCAGGCCGCTGTCGTGCGCCGGAGCGATGCGGCGGGTGACGTTGTCCGGCGCGGGGGCGGCGGCGAGTTGCGCGGCGCTCAGGTCGCTCGCCAACACGTGCCGGAAGCGCTGCGCCAGCGGCAACGTGGCCTGGCCGCTGCCGGCGCCGCAATCCCAGGCCAATTCTTGCGCAGGCGCAGCGGTGGCCAGCCAGTCGAACAGCTCGGCGGGATAAGTGGGGCGGAACGCCGCATACTGTTTAGCCAGCGGTGTGAAGTGGTCGGCGGGGGCGCTCATCGAAGTCTCCGGACGAAGGTCGCGGCTATGGTAGCGCGGATCGGCAGGTGGGGTGGCGTGCGCGATGTGCCAAGCTCACGGTTGCGAGGCGGTCGTCTTGCCCATCCCGCTCAGGATCAACTGCTCGAACGCTGCATATGGCAAGGGTTTGCTGAAGTAGTAGCCCTGGAACGTAGTGCAGCCGATGACGCGAAGACTCTGGACGTGTGCTTGCGTTTCCACGCCTTCCGCGATCACATTCAGCCCGAAGTTGTGCGCCATGTCGATGATGGTCTTTACCATGATGGCATCGTCTTCGCTGTTGTCGATGTCGCGCACGAAGCTCTGGTCGATCTTCACCTGATCGAGCGGCAGTTTCTTCAGGTAAGAGAGCGACGAGTAGCCGGTGCCGAAGTCATCCAGTGACAGCGTTACGCCAATCTGATCACGCAGGATGTACATCTTCTCGATGACTTGCGTCATTTCTTGCAGGGCGATGCTTTCGGTCAACTCCAGCTTCAGCCGATCTGGCCGGATGGCATGCCTTGCGATGGCTTGTGATACCCGCAGGACGAAGTCGTCCTGTTTGAACTCAAGGCTGCTGACGTTGATGGCGACCACCAGTCCGGCAAATTCGGCGTGTTTTTGCCAGACGGCCAGTTGTCGACAGGCTTCGTTCAGCGTCCACAGACCGATTTCGATGATGAGGCCGCTGCTCTCGGCGATGGGGATGAACTGGATTGGCTGCACCATTCCTTGGGTCGGATGTCGCCAACGTATCAGTGCTTCGGCACCGACAGCTGTCCCGGCGCCGCCGACCTGGACTTGATAATGCAATTCAAACTGATGGCCGGACAGTGCGTCGCGCAGGTCCGATTCAAGCCGGAGCTTGTTTTCCGCTGAACGCTGCAGGTCGGCATCAAAATGGCAGACGCGGTTTCTGCCGCGCTCCTTGGCCTGGTACATGGCCGTGTCGGCTCGCTTGAGTACTGTATCCTGCGAGTCGCTCATTCCATCGAACAGATACAAACCGATGCTGGGTGAGGTGAGATGGATGTGCTCGCTGATTTGGACTGGGGAATTCAGCACGGAGCGGATCTTTTCGGCGACGATAGAGGCGTGCTGGGTAGCCTCTTCCGGCGTGCTGCCCATGTTTTGCAGGATTACCACGAACTCGTCCCCACCAAGCCGCGAGACCGTGTCAACTTCCCGGACGCATAGTCGCAGACGTTTGGCGACTTTGATGAGCAGTCTGTCACCGTACTCGTGGCCTTTGGTGTCGTTCAGGCTCTTAAAATTGTCCAGATCGAGATAGAGCAGGGCGCTGAACATCTGGTCGCGCGCGGTCTGGGCAAACGACTGCCCCAGCCTATCCATGAATAGCCGCCGGTTGGGTAGCCCGGTCAGGGCATCGTAGAACGCAAGATTGCGTATCTCGGCTTCATTGCGTTTGCGTTCGCTGATGTCGGCAAAGATTGCGACATAGTTGGTGATGGTGCCACTGTGGTCGCGGACTGCGCTGATGGTGGTCTGTTTGGGATAGACCTGTCCATTCTTGCCCCGATCCCAAAGCTCACCTTTCCATGTCCCGTGCTCGGCCAATTGTTTCCAGAGTGCGGTGAAGAAGGGTTGGTCGTGCACCCCGGAATTGAGCAGGCTGGGATTCTTGCCCAGTACCTCCTGCTCGCTGTAGCCGGTGATGCGCTCGAAGGCTGGATTGACCCGAACGATGTGTACCTGGGCATCCGTGATCAGGATCGCCTCGTGGGTGTTGAATGCCGTGGCAGCCAGACTCAACTTGTCGTTGGCAGCGTATAGCTCCAGGTGAGAGGCTTCCAATTCATCGATCAGTCGTTGTTTCTCAGTTTCGGACTGCTGCACCAATGACAGTTGTTGGTATGCGTCCCGGCGAAAAAGGTGCATCTGTTGGATGGTGATGGAGACGATCAAGCCGTCCATCATGAAGATCAAGTTTGGTAACAGCCCCAGCTTTATAGACTCGTGACTGAAAGACGAAAAGGGCGGGAAAAAGAAGTAAGTGGCGAGTATCACGCCGAGGAAGTTGGTCAGCAGGCCGGAATAGTAACCGCCCAAGATGGCGGACAACGCTACGGCGGGAAAGAACGTGATGTATTGAATCCCGGCTTCGGGAGGAGCGATCAGCCACCGAATGGATAGTGCGAGGAGGGCAAGCAGCAGACTGGTAGCGATCGGCCAGAGAATGGGACGGGCGGATTGAGCTTGCCAGATGATTTGCATCCAGCGCCCAACCCACGCCCATGCCTCGATCGGGGGAGGCACCGTTTTCGGCACAGATATCTCAGTGAATGCCATCAGGGATGCGGTTCCTCTACGCCACCAGGTCGATCTGCTGGGCGGTGCCGGCGGTACCGTTCTCGTTCAGCACCACGCCGGTGTTGCGCACGCTGCCCAGGGTCTGATTGGCGGTGTTTTTCACGTCGAAGGGCGTGGCGACAGAGGCCAGCGAGATCGCGCCCACGCCAGTGTCGGCGAGGCTGGCGAGTTGGCCGCCGCCCTTGCCGTCCTGCGTCCACACCTTGAGTTGCTTGAACACCGGGTCGGCTTCGTCTATCCAGCCGTTCTGGTCACTGTCGTATTTGGCCAGATCGGCAAAGCCGTTGCCGCTGGCGGTGCCGAACAGTTCCTTGCCGTTGTTGACCTTGCCGTCGGCATTCAGGTCCAGCGCCAAGTAGCCGCTGCCGGAGGCAAGGGTGGCGATCTGCTCGTTCTGGCCGTCGCTGTTGAGGTCGAAGCTGAAGCGCTGGTCGGTGAGTTGGGCCGCCGTGCCGTTGAAGTTGATGACCAGCGGGTCGGTCTTGCGCACCGCGTCACCCAGCCGGATGCTTTCGCTGCTGGTTTCGCTGTACTGCCGGGCCATGGCCAGATCGAGCTTGAAGCTGATCTCCTTGCCGTCGCTGGTCTTGATGGTGCCGCTGGCATGCAGGGTGGTCTGCTCGGATTCGCTGTACGTCTCGGTACGGTCGTACTCCACGCCATAACCGGCGGGGCGTTGTGGCGGTTGCGCCGCAGGCGTGGCCGTGCCGGTCGCGGTATCGCCAGCAGTTGCGCTCCCCTGACTTTCCGGCTGGTACAGCCTCACCTTGTGGCCGGTCAGGGCCTCGACCAGCGAGATAAGCAGTTGCATCTTTGGCTGGGTCTGCGCGTCTTGGGTGGCTTGTTCAATCGCGTTCGCATCACTGGATTGACGTGCACGGGCCGCATCGGAAATGTTCACGGTAGTTCTGGGCGGCGGGGGTGCCTCGCCACGTTGCGCTGGCCGCTGACCGACCCACATGCGCAGCGATTCCTTGACTTCCGTTTGCCGGGTCTGGGTGTGGCTGGACTGCAAGTCCAGCGTCGAGTTGGCGATTTTCATGGCGACCTCCGCAGTGAGCGTTGCTCATCTGTTATCGGCGGCAACCCGCGCTGCTTTAGGGGCTCTTGTGACCGAAGACCGTGGTGCGGTTGCGACCGCCCTGCTTGGAAACGTACAAGGCCTGATCGGCCTGGTCCATCATGGTCGTCAGATCGCCATGGTAGCTGGCGATACCGATCGAGATGGTGATGCCGCCGATAGGCTCCTGCGCGTCCTGACGGCGGATCTTGCTTTTCTCTATAGCCAGGCGGATCTGCTCGGCCACGACGTGCGCACCCTCGATGGTGGTCTCGGGGAGCAGCACGCCGAACTCTTCTCCCCCCAGCCTGGCCACCACGTCCTGCCCCTTGACCTTGGTCTTGAGCAGGCTGCCCAACGCCTGGATGACTTTGTCGCCGAACAGGTGGCCGAACGTGTCGTTGATCTTTTTGAAGTGGTCGATGTCCAGCATCAGCATGCAGATGCCCCGGGCGACGATGGCCGAATCGTCTAGCAGCACCTGAGTCGCGGCCTCGAAGCCGCGCCGGTTGGCTACCCCGGTGAGCGGGTCGGTCAGTGCGGCACCCTGGGCGGATTTCAACTCCCGGTTCAGCTTCTCGACTTCTTGCTTGCTGGCCTCCAGCTGCGACTGCAAGTGCTGCATGGAGTCGTGCAACTTGTGGGTGTCCTTGCTCATGTTGCCGATCAGGGTTTCGAGCTTGCCCAGGTCCAGGTCGGGACGCAGCGAATCGTTGTAGGTTTGCAGGCTGTTGCCGAATTGACTGACTTGCTGATCGGCTTGTTCGGCAAAGTTGGCGACCTTGCCCAGCAACTGTTGCATGCCATCGCGGAACGCTTGTTCGGCCTTATGTCCGGTCTCCGAGATGAACTGGCTGTACAGATGGTCTATCACATCGTCGTCCAGCTTTTTGCCGGAACTCAGCAAATGGTTCATGGTGGCGGACAACCCTGGGTTGATGCCTGCCAGATGCTCATACCACACGGTATAGTTCAGTGGTGCGAAGGTCGCCGGATGGGCCGCCATCTTCTGGATGACCAGGCGCAGGATCTCGCTACTGGTACCTCGCTCTTGCTCGTATTTCATCGCCTTGCTCCCCTCCTCGGGATACGTTCGCCAAGATACGGGAAACACGCGGCGCTTCCCGGCCTGAAGTTCTTATGGTGCGAAACCCTACTCCAAGTCCCTACTATCGACAAGATGCATCAGAAATTCAGGGCGCAGTGCGATTTTTCCGTTCCAGTTCATCGCGGTAGGCATCATAGCTTGGTAGTGGTGTAGACAGGGTGCGCTCACGGGGAGACTTCACTACCTCTTGCTGCTGCTTGATGCCTTCGTAGATGGCGCGGTAGGGGTTGGCGGTGCAGCCGGTCAGCATGACGATGGCCAACAGGTACCAGCGGGTGCGCTGTGTGCGCGTTAAACCCTGGAGCGGACCCAATTGACTATCCCTCCCGCATCCATCGCTCCGGCGTGGAGCGGCACTTCGCGCCCGCCCCTGAACAGAGCCAGCGTGGGGATGCTGCGGATGTTGTATTGCGCGGCCAGCCTTTGGGCTTCCTCGGTATTAACCTTGGCCAGGCGGACGTTCGGCTCCAGCCGCTGTGCTGCCTGGGCGTAGGCCGGAGCCATCATCCGGCACGGGCCGCACCAGGGTGCCCAGAAATCCACCAGCAGCGGGATGTCGTTGCGGCTGAGGTGGCGCTCGAAATCGCCTTCGTTCAGTTCGCTAGGGTGGCCGGAGAACAGGGCCTGCTTGCACTTGCCGCAAGTCGGCTGATCGCCCAGCTTGTCCGCCGGGACACGGTTGATCGCCGCGCAATGCGGGCAAACGATGTGGGTTGCTTCAGTCATTTTCCGCCGCCCCTGTTTATTGAAGCATGCATAAACTTTGTATTACTGTTGAAGCAAATCGTTCATTCGCTTTAGATAAGCTGCAGCTGCCTCTGAGCCCCGTTTTTTTGCTACGGCATCCAGCAGTTTTTGCTGCAGAGGTTCCAAGTCTGCCAGATTGGTGGCTTGCTCCAGCTTTAGTACGTTGATGAAGGTTGTTAGCCCAAAGAAATGGGGAATTTGCACAACTAAAAATGCATAGAGTCGGGCGAATGGGGTGTCTTGCAGCAGCGAGGTTAGCGGCAGATCGAGCTCTGGAACGCCGAGTGCTTTGCCTATCTGTTGACTGTCTGCAACTGTTCCGAGACCGGTGACTTCCAGATAGCCATCTGCAACCAAGCGCTCTAGTAGGTCGATATTGCTGGCGGCTATCATATTTATCAGCTCGTCAGCAGTTCGCTGTCCATCTGCCATTAGTAACAGGTTTCGCTCGGTTCGTGACAGCGCATGATTCGACAAAGACAGAGTGCTTTTGCCCAAGGCTGATTTGTTCAAGATAACCGCATGATCCATAAGTGGAGTCCTTTCCTGTGGTTGTCGGTCGATACTGTGCCGGGGATTATTGCCCGCGCATGAACATCGCGTCCAGCTCCGCCAGCGTGAGCTGGAACCAGGTCGGGCGGCCATGGTTGCACTGGTCGGCGCGTTCGGTCTGTTCCATGTCGCGCAGCAGGCCGTTCATCTCGGCCAGCGTCAGCTGGCGGTGGGCGCGCACGGCGCTGTGACAGGCCAGCGTCGCCAGGAGTTCATTGCGGCGCTCGGTCAGCGCGCGGCTGATGCCGAACTCGCGCAGCTCGTGCAGCACCTCGCGCGCGGCGGCTTCGGCCTGAGATTGCTTGAGCAGCGCGGGCATGGCGCGCACCGCCAGCACAGTGGGTGAGATTGGCGCGAGGTCGAAACCGAGTTGGCGCAGCGCGTTCTGCGCGTCCTCGGCGGTGGCGATGTCCAAGGCCTCGGCGGCGAAGGTCACCGGAATCAGCAAGGGCTGGGTCGGAATGCCTTGCGCGTCGAACGCGGTCTTCAGCCGTTCATACACGATGCGCTCGTGCGCGGCGTGCATATCGACCACGATCAGCCCGTGCGCGTTCTGCGCCAGGATGTAGATGCCGGAAAGCTGGGCCAGGGCGAAACCTAGCGGCGGTGCGCCGTGTTCTGCGGGTTCGGCGGGCGGCGTGATCTGCGGCGCGGACGGGGGCGGAGCATCGCGGCGACCGAACAGCGCGTCGTAAAAAGCCAGTGGCTCGGCAGTCTGTAGCGACATGGCCTGCTGGCGCGGCGGCAGCCAGGAACTGGCAGCGGGCGTGGCCTGACTGGCGGGCGCGGATGCCGAAGGCGCTGCTGCCTCGCGCTCAGGTGCGGCCAGTGCGTCCTGCACGGTATGGAACAGGAAGGAATGGATCGCCTGGCTGTCGCGGAAGCGCACCTCGCTCTTGGCCGGATGCACGTTCACGTCCACCCGTTCCGGCGGCAACTCCAGGAACAGCACAAAGGCCGGATGGCGCTGGCCGTGCAGGATGTCCTGGTAAGCCTGACGCAGAGCGTGGCTGGACACCTTGTCGCGGATGAATCGGCCATTGACGAAGAAATACTGCGCGTCGCGGTTGCTGCGCGAATAGGCGGGCAGGGCGGCCAGGCCGGTGAGGGTGAAGCCCGCCGCCTGGCGTTCCACCGCCACCGCAGCTTGCCCGAACTCGTCGCCCAGGATCGCGGCGACGCGCCCGGCGGGCGTGTGCGCGGGCAGTTGCCAGATAGTCTTGCCGTTGTGAGTCAGGCTGAAACTGATCCCGGGATGCGACAGCGCGATGCGGCGGAACACCTCCTCGCACCAGGCGAATTCGGTCGGTTCCGACTTGAGGAACTTGCGCCGCGCCGGAGTGTTGAAGTACAGCTCTCGGAGCTCGATGCTGGTGCCGAGCGGAAGCGCGGCGGGCGCGGGTGCGGAGATATGGCCGTCCAGCGCTTCGACCTTCCAGCCGTGCGCCTCCTGCGCGGTGCGGCTGGTCAGGGTCAGTTGCGCCACCGCCGCCATGCTGGCCAGCGCCTCGCCGCGAAACCCCATGCTGGCGACGCATTGCAGGTCGTCCAGCGTGGCGATCTTGCTGGTGGCATGGCGCTGCAAGGCCAGCGCCAGCTCATCCCTGGCGATGCCGCCGCCGTTGTCGCGCACGCGCAGCAGTTTGATGCCGCCGCTCTCCAGTTGCACCGCGATGTCGGTCGCGCCCGCGTCCAGACTGTTTTCCATCAACTCCTTGAGCGCCGAAGCCGGGCGGTCGATGACTTCGCCAGCGGCGATCTGGTTGATGAGCAGGTCGGGGAGGGGGCGGATGGTAGACATGGCGGCGATTATAGCGGAAGCCGGGCAGTACTCTGGGGCGGGCGGAACGGCGGATGGTTTCATCGCTTGCATCAAGGAACTAATCCCGACTATTTTAGTCAACGTAAGGTGAGCGACGTGCTCATAATTCATTGAGAGGGTGATTATGCAATTCCAGATCGTGTTGTCCGCATTGTTACTGACCAGTCTGTTCGCGTTGCCGGTGCAGGCGGTGGAGGAGGATGAAAGCAAGAAGCGTCGCTCTTCGTCCAAGCTCGACCAAGGGGCGACCAGGGAGAAAGTGGAGCAACAAGGTGCTTCGGTCAGCCAGTCCGAGCAAGATGTCGAATTCGAAGGGCCGCCTGCCGGAATCTACAAGAATCTCGACCTGAATAGTTTCTGATGGGCAGCGTGAGCAGACCGGGGCACGGTCTGCGCATGGTGTGGTCATGTGGCTGGTAGCCACGCCGGGTCGTGGTGCCACCGCCATCCGGGTTGCGAAATGGCGTGGTGAGGGTAGACTGTGATCCGTTGTCCGGGCAAAGCAGCCCGGACCGTTTGGGCCGGGGTGGTTGGCCCGGTTACCATCGTTCACCCAGCCCGCTGGGCATCCTCTAAGGAGAAATATCATGAATCGTAGGGAAATGTTGATGGGTACGGCAGCAATGGCGGCAACGCTGACTGCTGGCCGTGCGTTTGCCGAAGGGCATGAGCATATGGCGCATGACCATGGCAGCAATCCCAATCAGAAGCTGATCGAAGCGGCGGCAGACTGCGTCACCAAGGCACAGCTTTGTCTGAGTCACTGCCTTGTTTCTCTGGGCAAGGGCGAGACCGATCTTGCGGCGTGCGCCAACAGTGCCAGCCAGGTCGAAGCGGCGTGTGCGGCCCTGCAAAAACTGGCCGCGCTCAATTCCAAGCGCCTGGCCGCCTACGCCAAAGTGGCGATGGACATCTGCAAGGACTGCGAGGAAGAGTGCAAGAAGACCGAGAAGCATCCCGAATGCAAGGCATGCATGGAAGCTTGTGCAGCATGCTACAAGGAGTGCAAGAAGCTGGTCGGTTGATCGTTGATCGAGTCAGCACAGGAGGGCGATGCCATGGCATCGCCCTTTTGCATTCCCCGACTCGGAAGAGGCTGTCCGGCTGTCGTCCGGGCTGACTTCTCTCGGGTTCCGCTGTGATAGTATCCGTCGCAATCCAACCCCCAACGAGACGCGCAATGAAAGCAGATATCGGTTTGATCGGTTTGGCCGTGATGGGCCAGAACCTGGTGCTGAACATGAACGACCATGGTTTCAAGGTGGCGGTGTACAACCGCAGCCGCAGCAAGACGGACGAATTCCTGGCGGATGCCGCGAAGGGCACGCAGGTCGTCGGGACGTATAGTTTGGAAGAGCTGGTCGGCAGCCTGAGCTCGCCGCGCAAGGTGATGCTGATGGTCAAGGCTGGTTCCGTGGTGGACGACTACATCGCTCAACTGGTGCCGCTGCTGTCGCCGGGTGACATCATCATCGACGGCGGTAATTCGCTGTTCACCGACAGCAATCGCCGCACCGACGCGCTGAAGGAGCAGGGCATCCTGTTCATCGGCACTGGTGTGTCCGGCGGTGAAGAGGGCGCGCGTCACGGTCCGTCCATCATGCCGGGCGGCAATCCGGCAGCTTGGGCGGCGGTCAAACCCATCTTCCAGGCCATCAGCGCCAAGGCCGACGGCGAACCGTGCTGCGAGTGGGTGGGCGAGCAGGGCGCCGGGCACTACGTCAAGATGGTGCACAACGGCATCGAATACGGCGACATGCAGCTCATCAGCGAAGCCTACCAACTGCTGTCCGAAGGGCTGGGGCTGAGTGCCGACGCGATGCAAGCGGCGTTCGCCGAGTGGAATCGCGGCGTGCTGAGTTCCTACCTGATCGAGATTACCGCCAATATTCTGGGCTACAAGGACACCGACGGCGCGCCGCTGGTGGACAAGATCCTCGATACCGCCGGGCAGAAGGGCACCGGCAAGTGGACGGCGATCAGCGCGCTGGACATGGGCATGCCGCTGACGCTGATCGCGGAATCGGTGTTCGCGCGCTGTTTGTCGGCTCAGAAGGACGAGCGCGTCAAAGCGGCGGCCATCCTGCCCAAGGCGAAAACCGCCTTCTCTGGCGACCAGCAAGCGATGATCGCCGCCGTCGGCGATGCCTTGTACGCGGCCAAAATCATCTCCTATGCCCAAGGCTTCCGCCTGTTGAAGGAAGCGGCGGCGGAATACGGCTGGAAGCTGAATTACGGCGAGATCGCGCTGATGTGGCGCGGCGGTTGCATCATTCGCAGCCAGTTCCTGGGCGACATCAAGGCGGCCTACGAAAAGAATCCCGAACTGGACAATCTGCTGCTGGCCGACTACTTCATCAACGCCATGCGTCAGGCCGAAGCCGGTTGGCGCAAGGCGGTCATCCTCGGCGTAGAACTGGGCATCGCCACTCCGGCGTTCTCCTCGGCGCTGGCCTATTTCGATGGCTACCGCACCGCCCGTCTGCCCGCCAACCTGCTGCAAGCCCAGCGTGACTACTTCGGTGCGCACACTTACGAGCGCGTGGACAAGCCGCGCGGCGAGTTCTTCCACACCGACTGGATCGGCAGCGGCGGCAAGGTGGCCTCGACCACGTATAACGCGTGAGGTGCGGGAGCGCGGCGCGGCAGGTCGCCCATCCCTGCAAAAAGGTCGTATAATCCCGCGCCATAAAAAACAAATCCGCCCGGGTCTTCCGGGCGTTTTTCCAAATACCAGAGGAGAGGCTTCATGCGCATAGGCATACCTGCGGAAACGCGTGCAGGCGAGAAGCGCGTCGCGTCAGTTCCCGAGATCGTTGAGAAACTCATCAAGCTGGGTTTCAGTGTCGCGGTCGAATCAGGCGCGGGTGACGCAGCCAATTTCAGTGACGACAGTTATCGCGCCGCCGGTGCGGAGATCATCGAGGGTGCGGCTGCGTTGTGGGCGGGTGCCGATGTCGTGTTCAAGGTGACTGTCCCGACCCCGGAGGAAGTCGCTCTGATGCGTGCGGGCAGCGTGTTGATCGGCTTCGTCTGGCCCGCGCAGAATCCCGAATTGATGCAGCAACTGGCGGCGCAGAAGGTCACGGTGCTGGCCATCGACTGCCTGCCGCGTATGCTTTCCCGCGCCCAGAAGATGGACGCGCTGACCTCGCAGGCGGGTGTGGCCGGTTATCGCGCTGTGATCGAAGCGGCCAACGTGTTCGGCCGCTTCTTCAACGGCCAGATCACGGCGGCGGGCAAGGTTCCGCCAGCTAAGGTTTTCATCGCCGGTGCCGGTGTGGCCGGTTTGGCCGCCATCGGTGCGGCAGCCGGTCTGGGCGCGATCGTGCGTGCCAACGATACCCGCGCCGAAGTGGCCGACCAGGTCAAGTCGCTGGGCGGCGAGTTCGTCAAGGTCGATTATGAGGAAGAGGGCGGCGGCGGTGGCGGCTACGCCAAGGTGATGTCGGAAGGCTTCCAGCAGGCGCAGCGCGAGATGTACGCGCAGCAGGCGCGCGAAGTGGACATCATCATCACCACGGCGCTGATTCCCGGCAAGCCTGCACCCAGGCTGATCACGGCCGAGATGGTACGAAGCATGAAGCCCGGTAGCGTGATCGTCGATATGGCGGCGGAACGCGGCGGCAACTGCGAGTTGACCGAACCCGGTCAGGTGGTGGTCAAGCACGGCGTGACCATCGTCGGCTACACCGACCTGAATTCGCGCCTGGCCAAGCAATCGTCCACGCTGTACGCCACCAACCTGTTCCGCCTGACCGAAGAGCTGTGCAAGACCAAGGACGGCATCATCAACGTCAACATGGAAGACGATGCGATACGCGGCCTGACGGTCATCAAGGACGGCGAGATCACCTGGCCCGCACCTGCGCCCAAACTGCCTGCCGCTGCGCCCAAGCCTGCCGAGAAGCCGGTCGCCGCACCTGCCGCCAAAGGCCACGGCGCAGCCAGCGAACCGATGTCCGTCGGCTCATTGGCGATGGTGTTCGGGATCGGCGCACTGTTGTTCCTGCTCATCGGCGCGTATGCCCCGGCAGCGTTCCTCGGCCATTTCACGGTGTTCGTGCTGGCCTGTTTCGTGGGTTACATGGTGGTGTGGAACGTCACACCGGCGCTGCACACGCCGCTGATGAGCGTGACCAATGCGATCTCCAGCATCATCGCCATCGGTGCGCTGGTGCAGGTTGCGCCGCCGCAGACCTTCTTGGGCAACTTCATGGATCGCCCCGAGGGCTGGATACGCGGCCTGGCGGTGCTGGCCATCGTGCTGACCGCGATTAATATGTTCGGCGGCTTCGCGGTCACCCGGCGCATGCTGTCTATGTTCCGCAAATAAGGATAAATCATGATGTCTTCAAGTCTGGCGACCGTCTCGTACATCGGCGCGACCATCCTGTTCATTCTGAGCTTGGGCGGGCTGTCCAACCCCGAGTCTTCGCGTCGCGGCAATCTCTACGGCATGATAGGCATGACCCTTGCCGTGCTGGCCACGGTGTTCGGCCCGCGCGTGTCGGCAGCCGGGTTGCCGTGGATCATCGCGGCCATGCTGGTCGGCGGCAGTGTCGGTCTGTACGCCGCGCGCAAGGTGCAGATGACCCAGATGCCGGAACTGGTGGCGCTGATGCATAGCCTGGTCGGTCTGGCCGCATGTCTGGTTGGTTTCGCCAACTACATCGACCCGATGGCCGCGCTGAACCTGTCCAGCGCCGAAAAGGCCATTCACGAGATCGAGACTTACCTCGGCATCCTGATCGGTGCGGTGACGCTGTCCGGTTCCTTGGTGGCTTTCGGCAAGCTGTCCGGCAAGATCGGCGGCAAGCCAGTGTTGCTGCCGGGCCGCCACTTCCTGAATCTGGCGGGCTTGCTGCTGGTCATCGTGTTCGGCTACCAGTTCCTGCATGCTGAATCCGTCAATGCGGGTATGACCGCGCTGACCGTGATGACCGTCATCGCCCTGCTGTTCGGTATCCACATGGTGATGGCCATCGGCGGCGCGGACATGCCGGTGGTGGTGTCCATGCTGAACAGCTACTCCGGCTGGGCGGCGGCGGCCACCGGCTTCATGCTCAACAATGACCTGCTGATCGTCACCGGCGCGCTGGTGGGATCAAGCGGCGCGATCCTGTCCTACATCATGTGCCGCGCGATGAACCGCAACTTCTTCAGCGTGATCGCGGGTGGTTTCGGTGGCGGGGCCCCGGCCAAGAAGTCGGGCGATGTGGCGCAACCGGCGGGCGAGGTCGCGCCCGTCAGCGCTACCGAGACGGCAGAACTGCTGCGCGAGTCCAAGAGCGTCATCATCGTGCCGGGCTACGGCATGGCGGTGGCGCAGGCTCAGCACACGGTCAACGAGATCACCCAGCTGCTGCGCGAGAAGGGTGTCAACGTGCGCTTCGGCATCCACCCGGTGGCGGGCCGTATGCCCGGCCACATGAACGTGCTGCTGGCCGAGGCCAAGGTGCCGTACGACATCGTGATGGAGATGGACGAGATCAATGCCGACTTCCCGGACACCGATGTCGCCATCGTGATCGGTGCGAACGACATCGTGAACCCAGCCGCGCAGGAAGAGCCGGGCAGCCCCATCGCCGGGATGCCGGTGCTGGAAGTGTGGAAGGCCAAGACCTCCATCGTGATGAAACGCAGCATGGCTTCCGGCTATGCCGGCGTGGATAATCCGCTGTTCTACAAGGACAACAACCGCATGCTGTTCGGCGATGCCAAGAAGATGCTGGAAGAGGTCCTCGCGGCGTTGAGAGGGTAGTGGAGCCAGTGACTGGCATGGATGGAACGAGGGTGCCCGCTGTAGCGGGCATCGTTCTTTGTCGGCGGAGATTGTTGCAGTCTCATGTAAAGTTGTCGGGTATTTTGTCGATAGGGGCGAGAAGCCCGCATCTTTGTTCGCTGGAGAACGCTTGAACCAATTCAAATACACCGGGGAAGACTGGCAGCGCCTGGTTGCGATAGCGCTGCTCTATTTCGTTGCCGCCAGGGTCGGACTGCTGTTCGCCTTGATGGGTCACTCGGTGACGCTGTTCTGGATGCCATCAGGGATCGCGGTGGCGGCAGTGTTGCTCTACGGCAGCCGGATGTTGCCAGCGGTGTTCGTGGGGGCGCTGCTGGGGAATCTGGAGACGGGCTGGCTGGTCTCCGCCGAGATCTCTCTGGGGGCGACGCTGGAGGCTGCACTCGCCGTCTGGATGTTGCATCGACTGAACTTCCGTATCGCATTGCAGGACAACCGGGACATCGTCCTGCTCTTGTTCGCGGCCACGGTCAGCCCGTTGCCCAGTGCGCTGAACGGAATCCTCTGGCTGGACCTGAACGGGCTGATCTCGACGCGTGAAGTGGTACCCGCATTCGTGTATTGGTGGATGGGCGATACGGTGGGCATCATCATGTTCACCTCTCAGTTGCTGGCCTGGGCCAAGCACAAACCGATGCGCTGGACACCCGTGTTGCGGCGCGAGGCCGGGCTGCACATGCTGCTGCTGGTGCTGTTCAGTCTACTGGTGTTCAGCGATCTGTCGCGTTACCTGCTGGGCACGGTCGTAGGCCCCTTCATCCTCCTGCCGCTGATCGTGTGGGCCGCTCTGCGCTTCAATATGCGCCACACCATGATGTCTTCGTCGCTGGTGTTCCTGTTCTCCATTCTGGGCATGGTGTTCGAGCAAGGGGCCTTCTCGCCGGTCTCGCAGGAGAGCATCCGGGAGCTGTGGAGCTACAACCTGGTGATGGGGGTGACGGCACTGTTCCTGACGGCGTTCAACTACCAGCGCATCCAGGCCAGCGAGTCGCTGGAGCAGAGCGGAGCCAACTTGCGGCGGGCGCAGTCGGTGGCGAAGATGGGGAGCTGGACCCTGGACATACCCAATGACCGCCTGGAATGGTCAGAAGAGGCTTTCCGCATTTTCGGAGTGACACCGGGCCGGCCATTGGCGCTACAGGATTTCCTTGACTCCGTGTATCTGGAGGACATCGAACTGGTCGTCCATGCCTGGCAGTCGGCTCTGGAAGGGGCACCTTATGATGTCGAGCACCGGATATTGGTGCGTGGCGAGATCAAATGGGTGCACGAAACCGCCCAGATCGATTTCGGGGTCGACAAGAAGCCGCTCAGGGCCGTCGGCGTGGTGTACGACATCACCGAGCAACGGATGGTGGAAGAACGCCAGATCCTGGCCGCCCGGGTGTTCGAATGCAGCCGGGAAGCCATCGTCATCACGGATGCCAAGGCCCAGATCGTGGCGGTCAACCAGGCTTTTACCCGCATCACTGGCTACACGGCGGCCGAGGTGATGGGGCGCAACCCGAATCTGCTCTCCTCGGGCAAGCAGGACCGGAACTTCTACCGTGAGATGTGGGACGCCCTCATCAACACGGGGAACTGGGAAGGCGAGATCTGGGACAGGGCCAAGAACGGTGAGCTGTATCCCAAATGGATGTCGATCAGTTCGGTCTGGAACAACGAGGGGGTGGTCACCCATTACGTTTCCATCGCCCGCGACATCAGCGACCGGATCAGGGCCGAGCAGGAGATCCAGCAACTGGCCTTCTTCGATGTGCTGACCGGCCTGCCCAACCGCACCTTGTTGCATGACCGGCTAGAGCAGATGTTCGCGGCTGCGCATCGCGACGGCGGCCATTTCGCCCTGCTGTTCATGGATCTGGACCGTTTCAAATACGTGAACGATTCGATGGGGCACACGGTCGGCGACAAGTTGTTGCAGGCTGTGGCCAAGCGTATCCAGGAATGCGTGCGCGAGGGCGATACGGTGGCCCGTCTGGGCGGAGACGAGTTCGTGGTGTTGCTGCGCGAAGCGGACAGTTCCGGCGCGACCAAGGTGTCGGAGAAACTCATCAAGTCCATCGGCGAGCCGTACCTCATCGATGGTGTCCAGATCGCCACCCATGCCAGCATCGGTATCAGCCTGTATCCCGAAGATGCGCAGGACAGTGACACTCTGGTCAAGAATGCGGACGTGGCGATGTACCGCGCCAAGGAGGACGGGCGCAACAACTTCCAGTTCTTCGAACCGGAGATGAATTTCCGTGCCAATCGCATCTTCGGCATGGAGCGCGACCTGCATAACGCACTCGTCAAAGGTGAATTCGAGCTGCACTATCAGCCACAAGCCGACCTGACTTCCGGTGTCGTGTGCGGCGCGGAGGCGTTGATCCGCTGGAACCATCCCGAGCGTGGCCGCGTCTCGCCCGCCGAGTTCATCCCGGTGGCCGAGGAGACCGGCCAGATCGTGGCGCTGGGCGAGTGGGTGTTGCGCACCGCCTGCGCGCAACTGTCGCAGTGGCGGCGGCGCGGCTTGCCGGTGTTCCCGGTGGCGGTCAATCTGTCCATCCGCCAGTTGTTGCAGCCTTCGCTGATCGAGTTGGTGCGCGAGGTGTTGACCGAGAACCATCTGGAGCCCGGCGATCTGGAGCTGGAGATCACCGAAGGCATCATGATGGGCGATGCCAAGGCCGCGATGGAGTTCCTCACCAGGATGCATGAGATGGGCATCCAGCTTTCCATCGATGACTTTGGTACCGGCTACTCCAGCTTGAACTATCTCAAGAACTTGCCGGTGAACAAGCTGAAGGTCGATCAGTCGTTCGTGCGCGACATCGAGGTCGACAGCAGCGATGCGGCCATCGTGCGCTCCATCATCAGCCTCGGGCATCGTCTCGATCTGCGCGTCATCGCCGAAGGCGTGGAGACGCTGGCCGAACTGGATTTCCTGCGCATGCGTGGCTGTGACGAGATCCAGGGGTATTACTTCAGCCGTCCCTTGCCCGCCGATGAGTTCGAGCGTTTCATCCGCAGCGATCCACGGCTGGGCTAGCACGATCCGCACATGAGCAAGGCATTCACCAAAGAGTCCGACGGAGACGAGGACGACGAGCTGCCTCCGTCGTTGAAATTACCGGCGGGCACCAAGAACTACATCACGCCGGCAGGATTCCAGCGCTTGCAGGATGAGCTGGAGCAATTGTGGAAGCGCGAACGGCCCGAGCTGGTGAAGACCATCACCTGGGCCGCATCCAATGGTGACCGTTCCGAGAACGGCGACTACATCTACGGCAAGAAGCGGCTGCGTGAGATCGACCGGCGGGTGCGCTTCCTGCGCAAGCGACTGGAGAACGCCCATGTGGTAGACCCTGCTACGCGCGGCGACTGCGACCAGGTGTTCTTCGGCGCGACGGTGACAGTGGAGCGCGGCGATGGCCGTGAAGCCACTTACAGCATCGTCGGTGTGGACGAGGCGAACGCCGGGTGCGGTTTGGTGAGCTGGGTCTCGCCGCTGGCGCGGGCGCTGATCAAGGCCCGCGTGGACGACAGTGTGCGGCTGCAGGTGCCTGACGGCTGGGAAGAGATCGTCGTGCTGGACGTGGTGTACCGCGCGATCAGTTTGAGCGACTGACCGGTTTCGCCAGCACCAGCCAGGCCCCGAGCACGCTTTGCAGCAGGTACAGCAGGCTGGAGATGCCGTGCAGCAGGCCGAACCGGCCCGCGAGCGGGCTCTTCATCACTTCCAGCGGCAGCGCTTGTGCCTTCAGTGCGTTCATCGCCGGTTGCAAGCCGAAATGTGTGACCAGTGTCAGTGCCAGCAAGGCCAATACCAGCCGGAACGCGGTCTGCCGCCAGGCCGCCGCGCCCGCTGTCACCAGCCAGTACCCCGTCAGATAGCCGCCGCAGGCCATCCCCAGCCACGCCACCCGGCCAAACATCTCGCCCGCCAGCATGCCCGCCAGTTGCCGGTCCGGCTGTGCATGGAACAGCACCGGCACGGCTAGATAGCCGATGCTCCAGAGTCCGCCGACCCAGGCAGCGATGAGGAGTGGAACGAGTCGGGCGGATTTGCTCATGATGGGCTCGGATAGTTTGCGATAGGGCGCGATTGTACGGATTCCGGCGCAGGATTACTCGTGCCAATAGCGCCGGTGCGTGTGTCGCCAGCGTTCGACGGTGACCTGCCGGGCATCCATCTCCGCCAGTACGGCACCGTCTTCGTCCGAGCGCAGCAGCGTGCTGCCCATCATGCGGTAGCGTTCGACGACCTCGTCCTTGGGATGCCCGAAGCGATTGCGATAGCCGACCGTGAACACTGTGTAGTCGGGCTGGGTGGCGGCGACGAACTCTTCGTGCGACGAGCTTTTGCTGCCGTGGTGCGGGGCGACCAGCAGGGTGGCGGCCAAGTCGTCGGCGTGGGTTTGCAGCAAGCGCTCCTCCGAGTTCTTCTCGATGTCGCCCGCCAGCAGCACACTGTGCGTCCCGGTGCGGATGCGCAACACGCAGCTCTGGTCGTTGTCGTGCGCTTTCCTGCCGGGAGGCGCGTCGGCAGCCGGATGCAGGAACCCGAACTCGATGCCATCCCAGACCCAGTGTTGGCCGTCGGCGCAGCGGGTATGCCTGATCGAGTGCAGCAAGGGGTGGTTTTCCGGCAGCGATGAGGCGACCTCGGCGACCGGCATGGCCTGCATCACCGAGGCAGCGCCGCCGGTGTGGTCGATGTCGTCGTGGCTGAGCACCAGGCGGTCGAGCCGGCTGATGCCCAGCGCCCGCAGGGTGGGTACGAGGATGCGGTTGCCGCTGTCGGCCTCACCGGAGTAATCCGGACCACTGTCGTAGAGCAGGGCGTGACCGTGAGTCTGTACCGCGACCGCCGTGCCCTGCCCGACATCGAACACGAGTACGTTCAAGGTGCCCGGCTCAGGTAGCGCGGGATGGGTCAGGAACAGGGGGAGCAGCATCAGCAGCCCCAGCCAGCGTGAAGGGAAGCCTCGCGGCAGCAGGGCCCACAGTGCTCCGGCTAAGCCGAGTATGACCGCCCAGTGCGGTGGCGCATGCTGTATCCATATCGCCGCAGGCAGCTCGGCCAGTCGGGACAGTGCCTCGCCCAGCGTCGCCATCACCCGGTGCGCCGCCCACAAGGGACCGTCGAACGGCAACACCGCACCTGCTAGGGTAAGCGGCACGACGATCAAGCTCACGAGCGGAATGGCACAGGCATTGGCTAGGGGCGACACCAGGGAGACTTGCTGGAACAGCGCGAGCAGGGCAGGGATGAGCCCGATCAGTAGCGCCCACTGTACACGGCCATATTCGCGCAGTGTGCGCAGCAGCCGGGCCAGCCTGGTGTCGGGGTGGCGCAGCTCCAGACGGTTCGTCGTGACATACAGGATCAGGCCGACTGCGCCGAACGAGAGCCAGAACCCCGGTGCCAGTACGGCCCATGGGTCAGCCAGCAGCACCGCCCACAGTGCCGCTGCCAACAGTTGCGACGGGGCGACGTTGCGCGAAGTCAGCAGTGCCGTCGCAACTGCCGCCAGCATGTACACCGTGCGCTGAGCCGGTACGGCGAAGCCGGAGAGCAGGGCATAGGCCAGCGCCGCCAGCAATCCAGCGACAGTTGCGGCCTTGCGTGCCGGGAAGTGCAGGGTGAGCCGACGACTGCGCCGCCACAGCTGATACACGACGCTGAAGGCGAGTCCGCCCAACATGGTGATGTGCAGCCCGGAGATGGACATCAGATGATTCACGCCGGTGCGGGTGAACACCTGCCACTGTGCGGCGGGAATGCTGTCCTGATCACCGATGGCGAGTGCGATGAGTACGCCGAGGTAGGGGGCGGCAACTGGCGCGGGGCGGCCAGCCAGATCGGGGCAGTTCGCTGCGCCGCAAGACGGCGGCTGCCCTAGACGCTCGAAGCGGTATCGTATGTTTTCGCGCCAGCGCTCGATCCGGTAGCCCCAGCCCGGGGCCAGTTCCGCCACGCGCATGTTCGTGCCTTTGCGGTAGACGTAGCCGGTGGCCCGTAGCCCGCGTTCCAGCAGCCAGCTTGCGTAGTCGAAACCGTAAGGGTTGGCGCTGCCATGCGGGCGTTTGAGGCGTACCGTCAGTTGCCAGCGTGCTCCGGCGTGCAGGTCCAGCGGTTCGTCCTGAGCGGAGTCGTAGGTGGCGAGTTGGAGGCGTGCGGGCAGAGTCGCGCCGAGTGTCAGCACCTGCTCGACATCGAACACGAACCGCCAGCCGCGCTCGTGCCGATGAGGAAGCTCCGAGATCACGCCGACCACTTCGATGTCGCGCCCTTGCCAGTCGGCGGGTAGGGCCTGGTCCAGGCGATGCGCAGCGAACAGGGCGGCGTGGAACACTCCCAGCGAGCAGGCTAGAGCGGCCATCAGCGGCCAGCGCAGGAAGCGTTGCCACCCCGCACGCGGCAACAGCCAGGCCGGGGCCAGTGCCGCTGCCAGCCAGCCGACCAGCGGCTCCGGCA
This sequence comes from Ferriphaselus sp. R-1, assembly GCF_000746095.1. Classification (GTDB taxonomy): domain Bacteria; phylum Pseudomonadota; class Gammaproteobacteria; order Burkholderiales; family Gallionellaceae; genus Ferriphaselus. The sequence continues at coordinate 454,899 of NZ_JQKP01000001.1, forward strand.
AGGTCGCCTGTTGCTGTAGCCACCAGACTCCGGCGGCGAAGAAAAGTGTGAAGGGAATCATGTGCGTAGCGTAGCGCTGAATGCACGCGAAGGTAAGGGCGGGTTGGAAAGATCGTGCGCTCAGGGGCAGGTGGTGGGGATGCCGTACAGGCCGGACAGATCGCGGGCAAAGGCCGGTGGGGGTTGATAGCACAGGCTACGGCCTGACTCGGTGGTGATCTTGAGCAGACCGTTGGCCAGTCGGCTTTCGCTATGCGGTTGTTGCAGGGCACGCATCAGTTCGGCCAGCGGTGTGTGTTCCTGTGCCTGCTGCGTGTGCTCGGCCTCACGGGCCGCTTCGAGCACGGCAGCGTGGCTAGTCTCACGCCAGTCGGTGGCCGCGCGCAGCGGGACGGGGGGAGCAGGCGCAGGCGAGGTGGTCGTGATGGCCGGGCGATGGCGAGCAGCAGGGGCGGTCAGCACCGTCTCGGTCCGGGCAGATGTCGGGCGGGGCGGTAGCCAGGCTTGCGGTTCGGGCGCGCTGAGGTGGACTTCCAGCGGACGCGGCAGGGCTGGCGGCGCGGCGCGCATTGGCGGCAGCCAACTCAGAACGGCGAGATGGAACAGCGCCGCTGCTGCGATGAAAAGTGGCAGCGGCGGTGGCCGCGATGCGGCGGGGAAGGCGCTGGCCGCCATCAGCGTGCGCTCAGGTTGGGACGGTCGCCTGCCAGTTCGCTGCGGGTGCGCCCTGATCGAAAGTCAGCAGGCGTTGCAGCGCGGCGACGTAGTCGCGCAAGGCCTGCTGGCCGATCACGGTGAGCGCGTAGTACGACTGCGGGCGCACGCCGCCGCTTTCCTTGCGCACGCTGATGTAGTCGGCGGCGATCAGCTTCTTCAGATGCGAATCCAGATTGCCGTCGGATACGTCGAGCTGGCGCCTCAGGTCGGTGAAGGTCGCCTCGCCCGCGCCCGCCAGATAGGCGGCGAGCTGGGTGCGCAGCGGCTGGTGCAGCAGGGGGTCGAGAGCGTCCATCAGTTTGCCTGCTTCGGGTTGAGTGTCATGTGCAGCAGCCCGGCCTTGCTGCCATCCTTTTGCGGGATCTGCAGTTCCAGCTTGGTTTCAATCAGCTCGTTGGCGGGCTGCCAAGTCTTGCCGTCCAGGCTGGCATGGCGACGAAACACGAAAATCTCATGCTTGAGCACGACGTGCAGGGTGGATGTGGCGCTTTGCTCGAACAGGACGCCGTCCACCACGGTGGAGATCGGCAGCGGCACACCCGCCGGGTAGTGCAGGATGTAGTTGTCGCCTGCAGGTAGCGGCTGGCCGAACTCGATGCGCGGCGCTTGCGCCAGTTCGTTGGTGCTGGGCGGGGTCAGTCCGGCGCAGGCAGATAGGCTGGCGGCAAGCAGGGTGAGCAGCAGGGCGTTCTTCATGGGGTTCTCCTGATGTTAACGGGGGTGATGGGTCTCGACGATAAGACTGGTGCGCACTTGTGGGCCACCCTGCGGGCTGATCTCGGCTTTCAGCCAGGGGATGCTGATCCAGCGCGTTTCACGCGCCAGCGCCCAATCCTCGCCGGGTCGTCGCCAGTCGCCAGTGGGCTGGCCATTTTGCATGGCGAGCTCCAGCGGCTGGGCCAGTACCAGCGGCAGTACCGATTCCGCGCTGGGTTGGAAGATGTCGCCGGATACTTCGACCTTTACCGGAATGCGGCTGCCAGCGGGCAGATTGACGATCTGGTTGGCGGCGGGATGCCGGCGGAATTCCTCCACAGATACGACGGGGAGCGGCGGCGGTTTGTGGGCGTTGGCCGCCCGTTGCGCCAGCAGCGGCGGCATCAGCACGCACAGCAACCAGCCCAGTGCCTGCGCCAGGCGCAACCAGGCCGGGCGCTGTTTGCCGCCATCCAGCAGCCAGGCCAGCAGCGGCAAGCCGAGGCCGAGGGTGGAGGCGGCGACGTATTGGGTGTCGGTGTAGCTGAGGCGGAAGGCCAGCATGGCGATGCCGATGGCGATGATGAAGCCGCCGACCCATTCCACCAGTTCTTCCGAGAACAGGCCGTGCACGTATAGCCCCAGCCCGATCAACACCAGCCAGGCGGCGAACACCATGTAGCCGCCGCCGTAGAAAAACATGGCGAAAGTCATCAGCGCGCCCAGCCCCATCAGCAGCCACCACACTTTGAGCACTTGGCGGTGGATGAACGACCAAGCCTCGTCGCGCGCCTGTTTGACGCGGCGGGTGAGCTGCCAGTCGAGCAGGCTGACACCCGCCAGTGTGACGACGAGCAGTGCTAGCCAGGCCAAGGCGCGCTGGTTCAGGTCGGGGAGTTGCTCCGGTGTCAGGATGTGATCGCTGCCGAGGATCAGCCCGCCGCAGGCGAGGCCCCACAGCACCAGGCTGTGGCGCTCGATGCGCAGGCTGCGCCTTCCGGCGGACAGCATGGAATGGATGGCATCAAGTTGCCGGGCTGCGGTGTGGGGCATGGGGACTCCGTTTGATTACTCTGTGATGCAGAGTTTATTGCTCTGTAATGCAGAGTGTCAACCGCATCGCACCAGACCAGACCTTGCACCCTGCTAGAATGCGACCATGCGTAAAGCCATCCGCTCCCGTTTGCCGAGTTACGACAGCCTGCTGGCCAATCGCTGGTTGCGCCCGCTGGCTACCTGGCTGCACTACCCGAACCTGTGGAACATCAACCGTCGCTCGGTGGCGGGCGGCGTGGCGGCAGGGCTGTTCTGCGGCTTGATCCCAGGCCCGGTGCAGATGCTTTGCGCGGCATCGCTGGCCATCCTGTTTCGGGTCAATCTGCCGGTTGCCTTGCTCGCCACGCTCTACACCAACCCGCTCACCATCGTACCGCTCTATGTGGTGGCATACGAATACGGTGCCTGGGCCATAGGGCAGGGCGGTGAGGCCGCTGCCCCCTCTGTCGTGTTGCCGGAGATGCACTGGCATGACTGGAATGTGGCCGTGATGGATTGGATGGCCCTGCTGGGGCGCCCATTCCTGATCGGCCTGCCCTTGTTGGCGCTGACCCTGGCCTTGTTCGGCTACGTGGGTGTGCGCATGCTGTGGCGCATCCGGGTGATCTATGTCTGGCGCAAGCGGGTTCGTTTCGCCGGCAAAGTTCCGTAGAATGCGCACTGGCCGATTTTGATGAGGAGACGGACGATGCCGGACTGGAAGTCATTGTTGTGTGCGGGCCTGTTGCTCGGAGCCGTGTCAGCGCAGGCGGATGAGTTATCGCGCGGGCAGGTACTCTACCTGCCTATCTACTCGCATATCTGGTATGGCGACATGAATGCCGATGGCAGGCCGAAACAGACGTTGATGTCGGCCTTGGTGAGCATACGCAACACCAGCCACAAGGTGCCCATCCGGGTCAGTTCGGCGCGTTATTACAGCACCGAGGGCAAGTTGCTGAAAGAGTTTCTGCCGACGACCCGGACTGTCGCTCCCATGGGGACACTGGAGTTGTTCGTCGAGCGCAAGGAGTCGGAAGGCGGCTCCGGGGCCAATTTCATCATTCAGTGGGAAGCCTCGATGTCGACCAATTCCCCGGTGGTGGAGGCGGTCCATGCCGATATCCAGGTGAATCGCACGCCTACTTTCATCACGGTCGCGCGGCCACTCAGCCCGGAGAACTGACGGGATGGTTGCGCGCCGCTCGGGTGGAAAGGCCGGTCAAACGGCATAGGCCTATGTTCGGCGGTGGGCCGGGAGCTCGCCGTGTAAAGCTGTCATTGGAGTATGGAAAAAGAGTCGATGAAAAGAATAATAGTCACAGGAGGTGCCGGATTTATTGGTTCGGCGGTGGTGCGTCAGTTGATTGGCGAGACCGATGCGACGGTCATCAATCTGGATAAGTTGACCTATGCGGGGAACCTGGCCTCGCTGGCCTCGGTGGCGGCCAATCCGCGCTACCGTTTCGAGCACGTGGACATCTGCGATGCGGCTGAAGTGGCGCGGGTGTTCCGCGAGCACCAGCCGGATGCCATCATGCACCTGGCCGCCGAGTCGCATGTGGACCGCTCCATCACGGGGCCTGCGGACTTCATCCAGACCAACATCGTCGGCACCTATACCTTGCTGGAAGCCGCACGCGCTTACTGGAACGGACTGGAAGGCGACAAGAAAGCCGCATTCCGCTTCCACCATATCTCCACCGACGAAGTCTATGGCAGCCTGGGCGAAGAGGGCTTCTTCACCGAAGACACCGCCTACGAACCCAACTCACCGTACTCCGCCAGCAAAGCCTCCAGCGACCACTTGGTGCGCGCCTGGCATCACACCTACGGCCTGCCGGTGGTCACCACCAACTGCTCCAACAACTACGGCCCGTACCACTTCCCCGAAAAACTCATTCCGCTGATGATCCTCAACGCCGTCAACGGCAAGCCGCTGCCGATCTATGGCAAAGGCGACAACATCCGTGACTGGCTGTACGTCGACGACCACGCCCGTGCCCTGCGCCTCGTACTCGAACGCGGCACCCTGGGCGAGACCTACAACATCGGCGGCTGGAACGAAAAGACCAACCTCGACGTGGTGGACGCGATCTGCACCATCCTCGACGAACTGCATCCCCAAGGCGCACCGCACGCCCGCCTCAAGACCTACGTGCAAGACCGCCCCGGCCACGACAAACGCTACGCCATCGACGCCAGCAAGATCGAACGCGACCTCGGCTGGAAGCCGCAAGAGACCTTCGAGACAGGATTGCGCAAGACCGTGGAATGGTATCTGGACCATACGGATTGGGTGAATGGCGTGTTGAGCGGCGACTATCAACACTGGATCAGTCAGAACTACGCCCAAAGGAGTGCGGCATGAAAGGCATCATCCTCGCCGGCGGTTCCGGCACACGCTTGTACCCCGTGACCCAGGCCGTTTCCAAGCAACTCCTGCCGGTCTATGACAAGCCGATGATCTACTACCCGCTCTCGACCTTGATGCTGGCGGGGATACGCGACATCCTCATCATCTCCACCCCGCAAGACACTCCGCGCTTCCAGCAGTTGCTGGGTGATGGGGCGCAATGGGGGCTGAACCTCAGCTATGCCGTACAACCCTCGCCCGACGGCTTGGCGCAAGCCTTCATCATCGGCGAAGAGTTCATCGGCAACGACCACTGTGCGCTGGTGCTGGGCGACAACATCTACTATGGCCACGGCTTCGAGAAGAAGCTGCAAGAAGCAGCGGCCAAGACCGCAGGCGGCACCGTATTCGCCTATCACGTGCAGGATCCCGAGCGCTACGGCGTGGTGGAGTTCGATGCGAGCGGCAGGGCGCTCAGTATCGAAGAAAAGCCACAGCACCCCAAATCCAGCTACGCCGTGACCGGGCTGTATTTCTATGACAACGACGTGGTCGAGATCGCCAAATCGATCAAGCCCTCGGCACGCGGGGAACTGGAGATCACCACCGTCAACCAGATCTACCTCGAACGGGGCAAGCTCGATGTCCAGATGATGGGGCGCGGCTATGCCTGGCTGGACACCGGCACCCACGAATCACTACTGGAGGCCTCGCTGTTCATCCAGACGCTGGAAAAGCGCCAGGGACTCAAGATCGCCTGCCCGGAAGAGATCGCCTACACCCGTGGTTATATCGATGCCGCGCAACTCAAGCGATTGATCGCGCCATTGGCCAAGAACGGCTACGGGCAATACCTCAAGCGCCTCCTGCGCGAGCACTGAGCTGCCATGAAGATCGTCGCCACGGCCATCCCCGACCTGCTCATTGTCGAACCCACGGTGTTCGGTGACGAGCGTGGCTTTTTCTTCGAGAGTTTCAACCAGCGTCGTTTTGCCGAGCTGACCGGCATCACCACCAACTTCGTGCAGGACAACCATTCCAGGTCCGCACGGCACGTCTTGCGCGGCCTGCACTATCAGGTCCGGCAGGCGCAGGGCAAGCTGGTGCGCGTGGTCGCGGGCGAGGTGTTGGACGTGGCGGTGGATATTCGCCGCAGTTCGGCCACCTTCGGTCAGCATGTCAGCCTGCGGCTCTCGGCGGACAACAAGCGCATGGCGTGGATCCCGCCGGGGTTCGCCCACGGTTTCGTGGTGCTCTCCGAGTATGCCGAATTCCTGTACAAGACCACTGACTACTGGGCACCCGAGCACGAGCGCTCCATCCTGTGGAACGATCCGGAGCTGGCCATCGACTGGCAACTGGGCGGGGCGCAGCCGACCCTGTCGGCCAAGGATCAGACCGCCTGTCGGCTCAAGGATGCCGAGGTGTTCGCATGAGAAAGATCCTGGTCACCGGGGCCCGGGGGCAGGTCGGCTGGGAGTTGCTGCGCACGCTGGCACCGTTGGGTGAGGTGGTCGGGGTCGACATGGCGGACCTGGATCTGTGCGATGCCGAGGCAGTGCGCGCCTATGTGCGGGCACTGCAGCCCGCCATCATCGTCAATCCGGCGGCCTACACGGCGGTGGACAAGGCCGAAGCTGAGCCCGATCTGGCGCTGCAAGTCAACGCTATCGCCCCCGGCATTCTGGCCGCAGAGGCCAAGCGACTCGGTGCATGGCTGGTGCATTACTCCACCGACTACGTGTTCGACGGGACCAAGCCGGGCCCGTATGACGAGGACGATCTGCCGAATCCGCAGAGCGTGTACGGCAAGACCAAGCTGGCAGGCGAGATCGCGGTGCGCGAGTCCGGTTGCAAGCATCTCATCCTGCGCACCAGCTGGGTGTATGGCGCACGCGGCCACAACTTCATGCTGACCATGCTGCGGCTGGGGCAGGAGCGGGAGGAGCTGCGTGTGGTGGCCGATCAGATCGGTGCGCCCACCTGGTGCCGCAACCTGGCCGAAGCCACCGCGCAGCTGCTGACGCAACTGCATTCGCCCTTGCTCGATCCAGCACACGCCGCCAGCCTGTCCGGCCTGTATCACCTGACCGATGGCGGCGAGACCTCCTGGTTCGGCTTCGCCGCCGAGATCATCCGGCAAGGGCTGCCCGAACGCGCAGTGAAGATGATACCGATCGATACCGGACAATACCCGCTAGCTGCGCCCCGTCCGGCCAATTCCCGGCTATCCAACCAAAAACTGCAGCAACACTTCGGCCTGAGCAGCCCCGCATGGCAAACTGCGCTCGCCTGTTGCCTGGCAGACCGGGCCCGTTGAGCGGCTCGGCCAAGCAGAGGCAGTCTTCAGGAAAACAAAAAGCCCGTTGAATCTCAACGGGCTTCGTGTTTTGGCGGAGCAATGAGTCATCGCCCCGTTTGTCTCTGCTATTTACCCCGCCAACAGGGTAATTTACAGCGAATTAGATGAATTCTACCTCACCACCGTTGGTCCTCGCTAGCCAAAAGCCAATCACGACACAACTTTCAGGCACTTTCTTTAAATTTGCCAACGCAATGAAACAGGGAATTATCAGGAGAACATCAACTGTCAGCCTTCTCGCTGGTCTGACTCTGCCAGCCACTCTTGTTGGCCATACCGATAGCCTGAGAATTGGGAGGCCAACGAAACCTCCCGTTTGAGAAGACGGCGAACAAGACTGATCATATTCTGTGCTTCTTGCTCATTACGTACCTCTACCGGAACACATAGCTCAACGCCACGTCCCCACGAATATGCTTTGACGGACATGGATGGACGAACCTCGAAGTCTATACCCTTGGCCTTCAGGAGATTTTCGGTGGCGAATAGCTTGTCATAGTGTTCCCGCCTTGCCTCTGATTGAGGTTGAGCTTGGTAGCCGACAACTTTCTTTCGAGACCTTCCCGCCTTTTTCCAGATTTTCTGACTGGGCTCATGCCCCAATAACATTGGAAACTCTTTTGGCATGGTAACGGTTGTCTCCCATGCTAGCTCTTCTATGGCATCGGCATAGCTCATGCGTGGATGAATCCACCACACCATCACTCGGCGCCTGTTCAGGATGAAGCCAATATCGTCCCACCAAGACAATTGGCGAGGGGGCTCATAGCTGTGCGGCAAATACAGGCCATTTGTCAGCTGCCATTGGGACTGATGTTGGCGCATCCTACGATAGAGGAGTTCTTGATTAGGATTTTTCATGATGGCAATCCTGCCAGATTCTTGCTGCCTTGTCCTTATACTGCGAGTTACGTTTCAGCTTTTCCGACAGGAGGTTAAGTACAACGTATTTAGCAATAGGTGCATGCTCGGCGAGCTTTCCCATCTACCTGAGAGACAACAGAACCACAGTCCGGGCATTCCCACACCCATTGCTTGACCTCGCAATCCATGCACTTTCCATAGTGCATATTGTTGGTCGTGTTCAGCGGATCGAAGAAGACCCGATCAACGGAGCTGCAAGCATCGCAAGCAGCGAACGCAATGGCATCGCTGACCACGCTGAAGCCGCAGCAGTGGCAGAAGTAATTTTCCGAAGCCCTTAGGCAAAAACTTTCATTGCCACACATGTAGCACTTAAAAACTTTTTCTGCATCCAGACTCTCAAGCGCCGCATCAACGGCCTCTGCGCGGTAGGGATCGAAATTGATCAACTTGTTGAAGTTTTGTTCGCTTAATAATAGGCGGTAGTCCGCCATTTCACCAATATCGCGCGCTTCACCGAGTGCAAATATTGACAAGACTCGCGCCAAAATGTGAACACAGCTAAGCTTCACCGACTCAGGATCGACCTCTGATGCAAAATGAACGAGATCATTTCGAATGTTTACAAGTTCATTGATGAGTCTTTTCTCATCATCCGTCAATCCTTCGATCGCACCAACTAAGTCGAGAACCTTCCCGAATCCAAGTGTGCTGAATTTGGCCTCCTTCACAGCTTGATCGAGGTTCTTCGACGGCAGCTTTCCTTGAACAATTGACTGGAGTCCCGCTTCCCGAACCATTCGATACTTTGCCAATAGCTCGACGGATGTTTGGATAGAGACAACTGCAACTTTTGCTGTTTGGCTCGAGAAATTACTTGCGAATAGCAATTCAAGGCCCCCATTCAAGAAATCGACAGCGTTTTCGAGAATGCGCTCATACTTCACGCAGGTAGGTTTCCGATCCCGGCCAACGGTAATTTCCATGCTGAAACACCAGGCCGACAAACAGGCTGCCACCTGACACAGACGAGACATGGACAGCCGATATGTAGAAACGCTGGCGTGAGACTGTGCTCGACGTTCGACAACATGTAGAGTTCATCGGACGGGAAATCGATGAAAGCGGCGTCGAGGTCGAGGTCTACCGCAGCGGAGCAGGTAAGTCGGGAGGCCAACGGCAGAAGCTGGCCACCACGTGCTTGGCTGCAGCGCTGCGATATCAACTGGGCGGGAACGACCACGGCGTACCGATGTATGCGCCCGTCGTGCTGGATGAAGCCTTTGACAAGGCGGACAACGAGTTCACCGCTTTGGCGATGAACATCTTTACCAATTTCGGATTTCAGATGGTGGTCGCTACGCCGCTGAAGTCCGTCATGACCCTTGAGCCATTCATCGGAGGTGCTTGCTTCGTGGATATCAGCGATCGGCGCGTATCAGGCGTGCTGCTGATCGAGTACGACGGTGACCATCAGCGGTTGAAGCTGCCAGAGCACGCTCGAGAGGAGGCTAGCATTGAAGCTTCCTGAAGATGTTCGGCAGTTTCTTGCCCGTCGCTTTCAAAGCAAGCACCGCGAGTGGTTGATCGGTGATGCAAGCGAGAGCCAATGGCCGCTGGAAGTTCAGCTCGGCATACCAACGGAGCAGGCTGCACTGAGGCAAGTCGACGGCGTTCGCGCTTGGGTGGGTGCATGGCAAAGTTGGCAAGGCGTCGGCACCCTATCCTGGTGTGAGCGCCGGTGGAAAGCACTTGGCATCCAGCGACTGCCTGAGAAGCTGGCGTTGCGCGGCCCTGAAGATGTTGCAATGTGGGTTGGTGAATCCGTACGGTGGGAGCGTGCTCAGTCGCGCAACCGGGCGCTCACTGCTCGCTGGCCGGTACTGGCGCAGCAGTTGTCGCGATATTTTGATGTTCTCGCAGACTATGGCGATGCCGATTTTCGTCGGCTGGCAGAGATGCTGGATTGGATTGCGAACCATCCGAACTCTGACCTCTACCCTCGCCAGTTACCCGTGTCCGGACTGGACAGCAAATGGCTCGACGGACGCAAAGGGCTCCTGACTGATCTGGTGGCCGCAATACAGGGGGGCTCATCCGGCGACCTGGATTTTTACCAGCGATGCGGGCTGAAGGCACCACCTCCCCTGGTGCGCATGAGGGTGCTGGATCAGGCATTGCGAGACCGGATAGCGTCACGGAGTTCGGTTTCATCAAGATCATATGTATCTGGTCGAGACTGGTTCGATTTCCATTGACCAGATCTGCTTCATGCGTCCAACCGACAGAGTCGTGTGTCGGGCGATATGCCATGTTGATCAACCTTACGAGCTCAGCCGCATCAGCAATACTGGAAATACGAACTTCATCACTTGTCATCAGGCCGCTTTTTTCAGCTATGGGTTGCCAATTTAGGGTCAAGATAGCATGTGCCTGAGAACTGGGAACAGCCTGAGCTAACCCGCCTTTAACGGACACTTCAATAGGAGACAGTTAATGAAGGAGGTGTTCAATGGAAAGCAAGGGAAAAGGCAAGGTAAATCCGGAGAGGCAGCGGCAGCGGTTCAGTGCGGAATTCAAGCGCGAGGCAGTGCGGTTGCTGGAATTGGGGCAAAAGCCGGGGACGCAACTAGCGCTGGAACTGGGTGTTGCACGCAACCGGCTCTACAAGTGGCAGGCGCAATTCAAGGCGAATGGTGGCGTATTCCGCGAGCCCGGTCGACCAAAGGTGACGGAAGAGAGCGAGCTATCGAAGCTCAAACGGGAGCTGAAGCGTGTCACCGAGGAACTCGACATCCTA
>NZ_JQKP01000002.1 GCF_000746095.1 Ferriphaselus sp. R-1
AATTGCGGCGACATCAGTCGCACGTCATGTCCCATTTTGCCCAGCTCCCGCGCCCAGTAGTGTGAGCTTCCACAGGCTTCCATGCCGATCAATGTCGCTGGCAGTTTGCCAAAGTATGCCTGCATCTGGTTGCGCCGCAATTGCTTCCTGACAATCACCTTGCCCGCACGATCCACTCCGTGTATCTGGAATACGTTCTTTGCCAGGTCTATGCCAATACGCGTAATATCCATTTCACACCTCCCTCTGTTGACTGGTTGTTTGCCATCTCCAGTCTGGCACATCTCGATGCCGTTTAGGGGGAGGTGTCCATTCCATTGCCCTGCGCGCCGATGCCGGGCTGCTGATTACCGAAGGGGTTTCGCCCTCGCCCAACGGGTTGGGTTATGCCCGCATTCCCGGGCTGTTCAGCCCGGCCCAGATCGAGGGATGGCGCGCTGTGGCGAATGCGGTGCACCAGTCCGGCGGGCGCATTTTTGCCCAGCTCATGCACACCGGGCGCGTGGGTCATGCCGCCAATTTGCCCGCCGGGGCGCAGGTGCTGGCTCCCTCCGCCCTCGCCGCGCCGGGTGAGATGTGGACGGATAGCCAGGGGATGCAGCCGCATCCGGTTCCAGCTGCGATGAGCGAGGCCGACATCGCCGCTGCCATCGCCGAATTCGTCCAGGGTGCAAAAAACGCCGTCGCGGCCGGGCTGGATGGCATCGAGCTGCATGCGGCCAACGGCTATCTGATCGACCAGTTCCTCAACACGGCCTCCAACCAGCGCACCGACCGCTGGGGCGGCAGCGTGGAGAATCGCCTGCGCTTCGCCGTCGAAGTGGCCCGCGCCTGCGCCGCCGCCATCGGCGCGGAGCGCATCGGGATGCGCGTTTCGCCCTACGGCGTGTTCAACGGCATGCTGCCGGATGCGGAAATGGATGCGCTTTACCTGCGCCTGATGGAAGAGTTGAACGCCATCGGTCTGGCCTACATCCACATAGTGGATCACAGTGCTATGGGTGCACCGGAAGTCAGCCCGGTGCTAAAGGCTGGCATCCGCGCGGCGTTCAAGGGCCGCTACATTTTGTCCGGCGGCTACGATACAGCGCGCGCCAACGCCGACCTCGATGCCGAACGCGGCGATCTGGTCGCCTTCGGTCGCCCGTTCATCGCCAACCCCGATCTGGTACAGAAGCTGCAGACCGGCGCGGCGCTCGCCCAGCCCGATCCCAACACGTTCTACACCCCCGGCGAGCAGGGTTATCTGGACTACTGATCGCCCCCCAAAAAAAACGGCCTGCGGCAAATCGCGCAGGCCGTTTTGCTTGGAAAGTGCGAACTCAGTCCGGCAGCACGATCCGGTGGTCGGTACTGAACTGGTAATCCGTGAAGATGTGCTCGGCAGACAGCACCTGATAGCTGCCATCAGCCAGCTTGCGGCTGGTGTCCTTGAGGCGGTAGGTGTAGTGGCCGCAGGTCCACAGCTTGAAGTTGCGCATGTGGGTGCATAGACAGGTCTTGTCGAACACCTGGATCTTCTTGGCATCCGGATGCTGGGCGACCTCGCGGTTGTAAGAGTCGATATAGGAACACTTGCCATTGGCATCCAGCACGTAGCCGTAGGACTCGCAGCCGGGGCGGATGCCGGAGCCGATGGCCGGGCTGTTCTTCAGCATGCGCATCGGATAGCCGGTGGGCGACACGCCGTTGACTTCGATGTCGTCCTCGCTGGCCTTGAAATATTCCTGCTGCACGTCCTTGGGCAGGCCGCATTCCGCCGCCACGGTGAAGCGGGTCGCCACCTGCACGGCGGCTGCGCCCATCTCCAGGAAGTTGGTCGCGTCGGTGCCGGTGAAGATGCCGCCCGCCGGGATCACCGGGATGTCGAGCTGCTCGGCCTTCAGGTAATCGAGGATCTCCTGGGTGATGACGCGCAGGTCGTACTGCGCCCAGTCCATGCCAAAGCCAAGGTGGCCGCCCGCCAGCGGACCTTCCACCACCACGAAGTCGGGCAGGCGGTTGGTGCGGGCGTTCTTGCGCAGGAACAGTTGCAGCGCACGCAGGCTGGAAACGATGATGCCCAGCTTGGCATCGCGGAAACGGGGGTGATCCTCGATCATGGCGAAAGAGCCGAGGTGCAGGCCCGCCGCCAGAGTGATGCCGTCGATACCTGCCGACAGCGCCTCCCACAAGCGTACCTTGAGCGTCTCCTTGGGCGCATTCATGGTCAGCTTTTCCATGCAGTTGAGGAACACCATGCCGCTGCCGCGCTTGGCTTCCATGGTCTTGCCGATGTGCAAGCGGGTCGATTCGGCGACGTGACCGAGGTCGAACTTGATCTCGGACTTGTCGGAGTTGTTGATGTTGTATTTGTACTGCTGGAGCTTTTCCTTGACGAAGTCAGTGTCGTAACGGCGGTCGGAGACCGTCGGCAACATGGCGTCGGAAATGTGGCCGATGCCACCGAGACGCGCCGCCTCCAGTGCCAGCTCGGCAGTGGAAATATCGACCCCCATACCGCCGATCATGATCGGCACCAGTTCCTGCTTGCCCCAACGCAAGCGGAAATCGTCAACTTTTTTTGTCATTATGCGCCCCGAATGGCGGGCTCTCCTCCGTGCGTTGCGGAGATCCCGGTCCCCGCAATCATTGTCAAAATTTTCAGGCGCTATATTACCTTGGAATAGCGCGCGTGTTGCTCGCGGGTGCGCAAGTAATGGTCGAACACCATGCAGACGTTGCGGATAAGCATGCGGCCACGCGGAGTGACGCGGATGGCTTCCGGTGTCAGCTCCACCAGCCCTTCGGCGGCACGCTCGGCCAGCTCACCCAGCTCCACGGCGAAGTATTCATCGAAACGGATGTCCCATTCCCGCTCCAGTGCAGCCTTGTCGAGCTCGAAATGGCACATCAGGTACTGGATGATGGCGCGGCGCAGCTCGTCGTCGCGGTTCAGTTCCATGCCGCGCATGACCGGCAGCTCGTCGCGGTCCAGCGCGGCGTAGTAGTCGTCCAGCTCGCGGAAGTTCTGGCTGTAGGTCGGACCGACCTGGCCGATGGAGCTGACACCCAGCGAGATCATGTCGCAATCAGAGTGGGTGGAATACCCCTGGAAGTTGCGGTGCAATCGATGTTCGCGCTGCGCCACCGCCAGCTCATCCTGGGGCTTGGCGAAGTGATCCATGCCGATGTAGAGGTAGCCGGCATCAGTCATGGTCTTGACCGCCAGGCCGAGGATCTCCAGCTTGACCTGTGCGATGGGCAAGTCCGCCTCGTTGATGCGGCGCTGCGGCATGAACACCGTGGGCAGGTGCGCGTAGTTGTAGATCGAAAGGCGGTCCGGATCGGCGGCGATGACTTTTTCCAGCGTGCGCTTGAAGCCTGCCACCGTCTGCTTGGGCAGGCCGTAGATCAGGTCGATGCTCACCGACTGGAAGCCGTTGGCGCGAGCGGCCTTGATGACGCGCAACGTCTCTTCCTCGCTCTGGATGCGGTTCACCGCCTTCTGCACTTCGGGCTCAAAATCCTGCACGCCGATGCTGATGCGGTTGAAGCCGAGTTCGGCCAGCAGGGCGATGGTCTCGTCGCCCACCTTGCGCGGGTCGATCTCGATCGAATACTCGCCATCAGCGGCCAGGTCGAACAGCTCGCGGGTCGCGCCCATCAGCGCGCGCATCTGTTCGTGGGTGAGGAAGGTCGGCGTGCCGCCGCCCCAATGCAGTTGTTCGACGCGCTGGCGTTCGCCCATCAAGGCCGCCTGCATGCGCATCTCCTTGATCACGTACTGGATGTATTTCTCGGATTTGCTGAAATCCTTGGTGATGACCTTGTTGCAGCCGCAATAGAAGCACAGCGTGTTGCAGAACGGAATGTGGAAATACAGCGAAAGGGGGCTGCGATCCGGATCGGCTGCGCGCTTCCTGAGCCAGGGAATGTAAGCAGCCGGACCAAACCCCTTGTCAAAACGATCTGCCGTAGGATAAGAGGTGTAGCGCGGGCCGTTACGGTCCAATCGCCGGATCAACTCCAAATCCACCTCCAACGGCGGCAAAGTCACTGGTTCTCCCACACTCCACTCCTGTATCCGATGTCTGTACCGGCACCGCTCCGGCACCAGCTCAATGTCAGTTTGATATATATCAAAAACCGTGTCATATTGTAACCCAGCTGACTGCTCACGGAATTCATCTTGCAACAGTACGTCGCACACCCACAGCCCAAAAGTCCCTGCTCCACCTGCCATCTGCGTGAATTTTGCCTGCCTCAGGACCTCTCGGAAAGCGAAGTGGCTCGGGTCGAGGCTCTGTTCGGCCCCAGGCATGCGCTCAAACGGGGCGACTTCCTGTTCCGCAGCGGTGACCGCTTTGCCGCGCTGTATGCTGTCCACACCGGCTTCCTCAAGACCCAGATCCTGCACGAGGATGGGCGTGAACACATCACCGGCTTCCAGATGGCAGGCGACATCATCGGTATGGACGCAATCAACTCCGCCACTCATGCCTGCGATGCGATCGCCCTGGAGGACTGCGACATCTGCGAGTTGCCCTATGAGCAACTGGAGACATTGAGCCGCGAACTGCCCTCCCTGCAGCGCCACCTGCACCGACTGATGAGTCGCGAGATCGTGCGCGACCAGCAGGTCATGATGCTACTCGGCTCGATGCGTGCAGAGGAACGGCTGGCCTCCTTTCTGCTCGACCTGTCCGAGCGCTTTGCCGCACGCGGCTATTCCGCGTCCCAGTTCCAGTTACGCATGTCGCGTGAAGAGATCGGCAGCCATCTGGGATTGAAACTGGAAACCGTCAGCCGAGCATTCTCCCACTTCCAGGAGGGCGGCCTGATCGATATCCACGTAAGATCGGTCCACCTCCTTGATCTGAATGGCTTGCATGACTGCATGCATCGACCCCGTTGAGTTTGACAGCCATCTAGGTTGAGTGGATTATTCGCCCCTTGGATAACAATCTGGAGAACCTCCCAAATGGAACATCAAGTCAGTGCCGATGAAATCTCTCGCGCCAAGCAGTTGCATGCCTACCTATTGTTCGATTTCATCGTCGTACACGTATTTGTGTTCGTCGTCGCACTTGGCCTGATGAGCACCAGTTATATCCCCTTGATGCTGATGCCCGTACTTTCTTTGAGCCTGCTGGGTATCGTCATCCTCAAAGCCAGCAAGGCCAAGAACGAACCCTCCCAGTTCGTGCGCTGCCATATGATGCTCGCTGCCAAGCGTGCCAAGCTGTTCATGGGCCTGTTCCTGGTGACGTTCTCGTTCACGGCGGCCATGTTGTTCGGTGGCGCCCAACTGGGCTTCAGCCCCATCGCCAGCAAGTCGCTGGCATTCGGCATCGGCCAGCTGCCGTTCATGGTCGCGCTGTTGGCCCTGGTGGTGATGGAATACGATGCTGAGCACCAATGCAAGACCGGCAAGATCCCTGCTGCCGCCCTGAAACTCGACACCAAGACAGCCTGATGGGTTCCGACAAGAAAATCATTCTGGGGGTCGTCGGCCTGATCGCAGTGACCATTGCGATCCTGCTGACCTTGCCCGACAACTCGACCAGCACCCCGGACACCCTGCCGTGGCGCATCACTCACCCGACACCTGAATCGACCCGCATTTTCGGCATCACCTTGGGCGAGACCGCGCTGGCGGAAGCAGAGAAAACCTTCAAGGAAGAGGCCGAAATCAGCCTGTTCAAGCCGACCGACCGCGACATGGGTGTGGAGGCCTTCATTGAAGAAGTCAATTTCAACGGCCTGAAGGCCAAGTTGGTAATGACGGTGGCCGTGCCCGCCGAAGAGCTGACGGGGATGTTCAACCGGGGGCTGCGCATGAATGCCACAGGTAGCGGCAAACGCATCACATTGACTCCTGACGATCTGGACAAGGTGCGCAAAGCTCCCGTCGCCAGCCTGACCTATCTGCCCAATGTACGCCTGGAGGAGTCGGTCATCGTCAAGCGTTTTGGCGAACCCGCCGAACGCATCCGGGAGACCAAGGTCAACCTCACGCACTGGCTCTATCCCCAGCACGGCCTGGACATCATTCTGAATCCGAAAGAGAAACCTGTGCTGCAATACTCGACATTGCAGGATTTTGGGGCGTTACGTGCGCCATTGCTGGCCAATGGTGAGATCGTAAAATAATTCGCTTTACTGCTTGGGCGCAGCCGAGTCATCACTCGGTTGCGCCTTTTTCTTTGGCTGGCTGTGCAGCATCGCATCCTCATCGTCATCCAGCAGAATGCGACTGGCATTGCCTTCCATATCCTCATACTGACCCTTCTTCACCGCCCAGATCAGGATGGCGACGAAGACCAGGCCGAAGAAGGTCATCCCAGGAATAAGACTGTAGATTACGTTCATTGTGACTTTTCCTTGAAGAGGTTGCGTATGCGCGCCGCGTTACCGATCACCAGCAAGGAGCTTAACGGCATGGTAATGGCAGCTGTCAGCGGGGTCACCCGCGCCATCATCGCCAGCGGCACCATGATGGCGTTATACACGAACGACAGGCTGATGTTCTGCTTGATGGTGCGCAAGGTGCGACGCGACAGCTGGGTCGCCAGGCGCACCTTGTCGAGTTCATTCTGCATCAACACGATGTCGGCACTCTCGACCGACACATCGGTGCCCGACCCCAGGGCGATGCCCACGTCGGCACGGATCAGCGCGGGCGCGTCATTCACGCCGTCCCCCACCATCGCCACGATCTTGCCCTGCTGCTGTAGCTGCTGGATCACACTGTCCTTGTCCTGCGGCAACACTTCAGCGATGACCTCCATACCGCCCAACTGATGCGCGATCGCCTCGGCCACTGCTTTGCGATCACCACTCAGCAGGGTCATACCTATGCCCGCCTCACGCAAGGAGTCGATCAGCCCCTGCGCGTCCGCCCGCAGCGTATCCGCCAACACGATCACCGCGAGATGCTGGTCGCCCAGCGCCAGATGCACGCAGGTCTTGGCTTGCTGCTCAAGCTCGCCCAGACTCAGCAACAACGCAGCCTCCAGCCTGACCCCGCGCTTGGCCAGCCAATCTGCGGTACCGATGAGAACTGCCTTGCCCTCATGGGCCGCCTCCACCCCCGCCCCCGGCGTGGCGTGAAAGCCAGTCACCTCGATCTTGCGATAAGGCAAATCGCGCTCGTCAGCCACACGCACGATGGCTTGGGCGACGCTGTGTTCGGAATAGCGCTCGACACCGGCGGCCAGAGCCAGGGCCTCTGCCTCATCTTGCGCCTGGGCCAGGACCAAATGCTCGACGCGCATCTTGCCCTCGGTCAGGGTACCCGTCTTGTCGAAGACGAAATGGGTGACCTTGGACAAGGTCTCCAGCACAACTCCGTTCTTCACCAGAATGCCATGGCGTGCGCCCAGACCCGAAGCCACCGCTATCGACATCGGCGTGGCCATGCCCAACGCACAGGGACAAGTGATGATCAACACCGAGGTCGCCGCCATCAATGCCACCTCGAAATGCTCCGACCAGAGGAAGAACGTGATACCGGCACAGATCAGGGTCGCCATGACGAACCACGGCACGATGGTATCGGCGATGCGCTGGATCGGGGCCTTGGAGGATTGCGCCTCTTCCACCAAACGGATGATCTTGGACAGCATCGAGTCTTGTGCGGCGGCGCGCACTTCGATCACCAGGGCCCCGCTGCCGTTGATGGTGCCGGCAGCAACGTGATCGCCGACGTGCTTGCGCACCGGCAGCGACTCACCGCTCAGCATGGACTCGTCCACCGAGCTATGCCCTTCGCAAACGATACCGTCCATGGGCACCTTGTTACCCGGCTTGACCACCACGCGCTCGCCTATCTGCACCGCGCGGACGGAAACGATACGCTCCTCGCCTTCGCGCAGCACCGAGGCTACGCGCGGTTGCAGATCCATCAGCCGGTTGGTGGCCGCAACGGCCTGATGCCGGTACATGCCTTCAAGATAACGGCCTATGAGGATCACAAAGGTGAGGTTGGTCACCGTGTCGAAATATACCGCCCCTGCACCGCCAAGAGTCACGTACAGGGAATAGGCATAGGTCACCGACAGGCCAATGGCGATCGGCAGGTCCATGGTCAGCCGCGCATTGCGCAAACCGCTCCAAGCCCCTTTGTAGAAGGGGAAGCCGGAATACAACAACGTAGGCGTAGCCAGCGCGCAGGCCATCCAGTGGAAGAAATTCACGAACTCGCCGCGATCCGCCCCGCTGTAGAGCGCGATGGCGATCAGGTTCAAGTTCATCATCGCAAAACCGGCGAAGAACAAGCGGAACAGCAGGGCCCGATTGGTGCGCTTCATGGCCCCTTCCGCCGCCTCCGGATCATAAGGAATGCCGGAGTAGCCGATCTTGGACAACTCGTGGATCACCGCAGAAAGCTTGAGCCGGGAATTATCCCAGCGCAGGTGCAAGCGTTTGCCAGCCAGATTGACGTTGGCCGTGTGTACACCGGGCAGACGCATCATACTGCGCTCGATCAACCAGACGCAGGCTGCACAATGGATGCCCTCGATCAGCAGGTGCGTATCGCTGACCGCCCCCTTGGACTGGACGAAGTCCTCCTGCACTTCATCCAGATCGTACATTTCGATGTCTCTGGGCGGCGTGGGGGGGGGAGCCAGCAGCGTACCCTGAGGGGTGCGCTGGTAATAGCCCTGCAGATCGGCCTGGTAGATTGCCTCGCACACCGACTGGCAGGCGAAGCAGCAAAAATCGCGCGTCTCTCCCCCTAGTGGGCTATGGAAATCAGCGTCCGCCGCGATTTCCTGCCCACAGTGGAAGCAATCATGCGCTGAAGTATGACCGGCAGTGTGAGGCATCTGGAGAATGCTACGGCTGCTTGGGGATTTCGACGAAGACTTTCTGCTCCATTTCGAACTGTCGACTTTCGTGCGTTGCCTTGATGATCAGATCCCAATTTCCGGCTCTGGGAAATTTCAACTGGCCAACATAACGACCCGGCGCTTTCTCGAACAACTCACACTGCGTATCAAACTTCGGGTCTTCCGGCCATTGGGCATTGATGAACACCTGCCCGCCCTGGATGGGCTTGCCCTCCCGGTTGGCCAGTTCGAGGTTCAACTCAGCCGGGCTCGCCAGCAGGATGAACTTGGCCGCAGAGGGTTCGGCCAAAGCATCATTCTCCAATCGGTGCGGAGAGTGCAGCTTGACCTGCCACCCCAGCGTGGAACGCTCAGCCTGCTGTTGCACCCACTTGGCATCGTATTGGTTGTGCGACTTGACGTTGTAGTGATCGTCCAGCAAGCGCACTGGATGCTGTGTGACATTCCAGTAAAACTTGATGTTAATCACCACCCCGGCCAAGATCACGGCGATCAAACCAAACACCCACGGATTACGCCAGCCTTGCTTGTTCTTTTGCGATAACACTGCGCACCTCTCTAACGTTCTATACCACGCGTCAACCGATCAACGCTTCGGCCCAGTGAACACCGTATCGTATTCAGCCTTCATGTTGGGGTCGTCAAGATTCTCGACACGGAACTGGATCTTGGTGGTTTCAGACATCAGATTCTCCTCCGGAGCCTTCACGAACACGGTGAACGCAGATGCCTTGCCATGATGGATCAACTGTGGCTTACCACCATCGACGATGATCTGGCCTTTCACGCCACCTTCGGCGCTCACTTTCACCTGCACATCGCCCGCCGTCTTGTTCAGCACCTTGAAGGTATATTTGTTCTGGATCGATCCATCACTCATCCGCACGAACAGCGGCTGCCGTTCCGGTGCGACGCGCAAGGTCAGGTTGCCCATATGACTGAGGCCGTAGATGATGCCGACGAGCGCGATCAGCAAGATGCCAATGTAGACCAACGTCCTTGGGTGCTGGTACAGCTTCTTCTCCGGCAGACCGTTCACCTCATCCAGAGTCATGTAGCGGATCAGGCCGCGTGGACGACCGATCTTATCCATGATCGAATCGCAAGCGTCTAGACACAAGCCACACGTGATACACCCGAGCTGCTGCCCCTGACGAATATCAACACCTGTCGGACATACCTGCACGCACTGGAAGCAGTCGATACAGTCGCCCTGCTTGCTTTCTTCAGCCGCTGCTCCTTTGCGGATACGACCACGCGGCTCACCACGCTTTTCGTCATAGGTCGGAACCAGTGTCTGGGAATCACACATCACTCCCTGGATACGGGCATACGGGCACAGCCACAAGCACGTCTGCTCGCGCAGGAAACCCGCGAGGAAATAGGTGCCGAGTGTAAATGCGATGAGGGTAGCGACTTCGATCAGCGACAGATTGAAGTGAAGCAGATTGCCCCAGAACACGAACGCGTCCTCGAACCAGATGATGACGCTGATGCCGGTCAAGATAGCGATCAGCAGCCAAAGGGCGTGCTTGAGCGCTTTCTTGCCAAATTTCGCACCGTCCATCGGCGCGGCATCCAGCTTGTGACGGGCATTCGGATTGCCCTCGATCTTCTCTTCGATCCAGGTGAACAGGTCGACCCATGTGGTCTGGAAGCAGAAGTAGCCACAGAACACGCGTGACGCCACCGAGGTCACGGCGAACAGGGTCATAGCCAGCAATAACAGCAACAGCGAAACCATCCAGATATCTTGCGGCAGGATGGTCAGACCGAAGATATGGAACTGCCGATCATTCACATCCAGCATCAACGCTTGCTTGCCATTCCAACGCAGATAAGGGCCGAGGAACAAGATCAGCCAAAAGGATTCCGTGATGTATTTCAGCGTACGGAAAAAACCCGGCATGCGCTTGGCATGGATGGTTTTCTCACCCATATTGACCACCCACTCTTCGTGTTCGGTATAAAGCCCGGTGACATTGCCCGTCTCGGCCTTTGGGGTTTTTTCCAGCTCGCTCATACTCACTCCTGTCGTTACCTTATCCACGTCGAGTGGATTGTTATTAGGAAAACGCTGCACAACCTCTTCAGCGAAAAACTTGCGCAGTGTGTCCCTATTCCGGAAGAAATTCAATAATGAAAAAGGAGGAGGCAAGCCTCCTCCTTTCGGTGGGCAAAGATGTTACTTGTCGCCCGACTTTTTGGTGGTTGCGTTGTAGAACAACCAGACCAGCGCTGCGATAACGGCAGAGAACGCCCCAGCGGTGCCGATCATCAAGCCCCAATATACGAAGTCATGTGACATATCAATTTTCCTTTCAAAAACCCGCACGGCTGCACACCGTGCGGTCAGGCCATGGATACTTACTTGGCTACGGCTTCGGCGGCTGGTGCCTCAGAAGCAGCTGCGGCAGCCTCAACCGGAGCAGGAGCAGCTGCAGGTGTACCACCACCAAACTTGTACACATAAACAGCCAGCTTCTTCATCTGGACATCGGACAGCTTGCCAGCAGCGGTAAAGCTTGGCATCACAGCGACACGAGCATTGGCATCACCCGAGTTCACACCGTAGGTGATGGTCTGCTTGATACCTTCCGGAGATCCGTCGAAACGCCAGATCTTGTCGGTCAGGTTGGCAGAACCCATGGCTTGCATACCTTTACCATCTTCACCGTGACATCCAGTACAGCCCTTCTCTGCGAACAGAGGATTGGCAGCCGGGGTGCCCGCAGCAACGGAAGCGGCCAGCGAGTCGATTTCAGCAGCGGACAAGACATCCTTGTGTGCTGGCATCATGCCTTGACGACCACCGGTGATGGTTTCATGGATCGTGTCCACGGTACCACCATATAGCCAGTCATCATCGTTCAGGATCGGAGCCATCAAACCCTTTTCGCGCTGTGCGAACTTGCCTGCCTGAACAGTACCGACACCGTTTTGACCGTGACATGCCGCACAGTTGTCAGAGAACAGCACCTTGCCGGAACGAGCCACGTACTCGGACAACTCAGCATCAGCCAGAATCGCAGCCGGAGTCATACCCTTCAGCTTATCTTCGTACTTGGCACGCGCATCATCCAGCACCTTCTGATCCGCAGCCAGTTCGCTGATCGCACTCCACTGACCCGAGCCCGGCAAGCCGATCCCTGTCCAGTGATGTCCAGCGATGGCGACGGGGACCGAAGGATACATCAGCCAGTACACACAAACCCAAATCGTACTGGCGGTCAGGCCAAGCATCCACCACTTGGGCGGCTGATTGACGAAATCCCCCAGATCGTCATCCCATACGTGTCCGGTGGTAGGCACGCCACCCACGGAGTTGTGATTGTCACTCATTTTTTATCTCCTGAATTGTTGTAGTCGGCCTCATCTCGCAGAGCCATGTCGCCCTGCGAGTTGAGCGCGTCCTTGTTCCTAGGATTGAACACCATCACATAGACTGCGACCATTGCAACGAAGGTTCCCACGGCGAAGAATACGCCGAGCCAATCGTTGCGGGTCATCGCGGCCCAGTCCGTGTGCAGGTAGTCCATCAATTTAGTCACGGTAGTTCACGCCTTCTTCGAACTTGACGTGATTACCCAAGGATTGCAGGAACGCGATGACTGCGTCCATCTCAGTCTTGCCTGCGACCGCAGCCTTAGCACCGGCGATGTATTCATCGGTGTAGATGGTCTTAGGAACTGGGTTGAACGGCATCTTGGTCATCACTTCCATGATCTTGGCGGTGTTATCGCCATCGACCATCGCATTTTCCAAGAAGAAGTAGTTCGGCATCACAGATTCAGGAACCACATCACGTGGGTACTTCAGGTGTTTGCGGTGCCATTCATCGGAGTACTTGCCACCCACACGAGCCAGATCAGGGCCGGTACGCTTGGAGCCCCACTGATAGGTGTGGTCGTACATGGACTCTTCAGCAATGGAGTAGTGACCATAGCGATCCTTCTCATCGCGGAACGGACGAATCATCTGCGAGTGACACAGGAAACAACCCTCGCGAATGAAAATCGCACGACCGGCCATTTCCAGCGGCTTGTACGGACGAACGCCATCGCCAGGCACCCACTCATCCATCGTCTTGTGCGCGGATGTGGCGGGATTCCAAACGATCTTGTCCATCGGAATCACATTGCCGTTGGCATCTTTGTGCTGCGTACCATTGAAGGTGCCGTCGCCACCAGACATACCTGTGTTAGGCAGATAGAACAGAGGCACGATTTCCACGATACCGCCGATGGCCACAGCCACAGCCGTAAGGATGAACATCAGGAGCGTATTGCGCTCGATGCTGTCCTGGAACTTGGTTGAATAAATTTGATCGTGATCAGACATGTCTCTCTCCCTTATGCTCTTGCCGCAGCAGCGCTAACGCCACGAGCAGCACCTGCTTGACGCACGGTCATGATCACGTTGAACAGCATGATCCATGTGCCCAGATTGAAAATCGCACCGCCAACAGCGCGCATCACATAATAAGGATGCATTGCGGATACAGATTCAACGAAGGTATAGGTCAATGTGCCGTATTCATCATAATCACGCCACATCAGGCCCTGCATAATGCCGGACACCCACATCGCAACGATGTAAGTCACAGCACCGATCAAGGCAACCCAGAAGTGCACGTTCACCAGCTTGTCGGAATACATTTCGGTATTCCACAGCTTCTTGACCATGTGATAGATCGCGCCGAAGGAGATCATGGACATCCAGCCCAGAGCACCTGCGTGTACGTGACCCACCGTCCAGTCAGTGTAGTGAGACAGCGCATTCACAGTCTTGATGGACATAACCGGACCATCGAACGTGGACATCGCATAGAAAGCCATCGCAGTCACCAGGAAGCGCAGGATGTAGTCGGTACGCAGCTTGTCCCATGCACCGGACAGAGTCATCATACCGTTCATCGCACCACCCCAAGATGGGATGATCATCGCCAGAGACACAGCAGCACCCAGAGAACCAGTCCAGTCAGGCAGAGCGGTGTACTGCAGGTGGTGAGCACCCAGCCAAACGTAACCGAAGGTCAGTGTCCAGAAGTGCAACACAGACAGACGATACGAGAACACTGGACGACCAGCTTGCTTAGGAATGAAGTAGTACATGATGCCCAGGAAGCCACCGGTCAGGTAGAAACCGACCGCATTGTGACCCCACCACCACTGGATCATTGCATCTTGCACGCCAGAGTAGATGGAGAAGGCTTGAGTCATGCTAACCGGGATAGCCATGCTATTCACAACGTGCAGGTAAGTGATCATGACGATCATACCCATCGTGAACCAGTTGGACACATAGATGTGCGAGGTCTTGCGGATTGCAGTGGTCATGATGTGATTCAGACCAAAGGACAGCCACACAACCGCAATCGCGATGTCGATTGGCCAAACCAGCTCGGCATATTCCTTACCGGAAGTCCAGCCCAGTGGCAATGTCACAACGGCGGAAACGATGATCGCATTCCAACCCCAGAACGTGAACCATGCCAAGCCATTACTCCACAGCTTGGTAGCACCCGTACGCTGGACGATGTAAAAACCAGTCGCCATCAGCACACAACCGCCAAACGCAAAGATCACCGCATTGGTATGCAGTGGGCGCAGACGACCGAACGTCAGATATGGAATATCCAAGTTCAGGAACGGCCATGCCAGTTCCGATGCCACATACACGCCGATCAGCGTGCCTACCACACCATAGATCACAGCCGCGATGGTGAACCATCGGACTATGTCCATGTCGTACTTTACCGGTGTCGCTTCTTGAGTAGCTCCCACAGTAGTCTCCTCCCTAGAGAAATTAAAACAAATCAATGAATTATTCACGCTTCGCAGTTCAATAAACCGTGAATAATTCACCCTCTTACCTACACAGCTTTACTAGCCGCGACATAATGTCACACCCCGCCGCGACAAGTAAAGCATAAATTGGTTCCAAAACGTTCGACATCCGAGTGATTTTATCCGGTATTTCCCACCTCAAAATTTCTCGATCTTTTGTCCACACTCTGCAACATTTGGCCCGGCTCTACCCCAGTCAAACGCCCCGGAAACTGGGGATTACTCGCTCGGAACCAGTTTCTCGATTTGCCGAGCCGACAGGTAAGCCCAGTCACCTTCGGCTACTCCCAGCGTATCTAGCGCAAGCTGGCCGATCGCCACACGGGACAAGGCACTACAATGATTGCCTGCCGCAGCGAGCATCCGCTTGACCTGATGATATTTCCCCTGCTCCAGTACGATTTCCATCTGATGCTCGCCAACCTGATCACATCTCAGTGCAGACAGCGGCAGCGGCTCATCATGCAGCTTGACCCCGCCCAGCAGCCTAGCGATCAATTCCGGCGTGACCGGATCGTGCGTAGTAGCGATGTACACCTTGGGTATATGACTCTTCGGGGATGACTGCGCATGTATGAACGCCCCGTCATCGGACATCAGCAACATCCCAGTCGTATCGTGGTCCAAGCGCCCCACGGGCTGCACATCACGCCGCGCGAACTGTTCCGGCAGCAGGCTGAGCACGCCGGGATGATGACTGGGCTTGCGCGAACACTCATACCCGGTCGGCTTGTTCAATACTAGATAGACGTGCTCGCGGTACTGCCATGGTTCGTCGAACACGGAGAACACCAGATCGGACGTATCGAACTCCGCCCGGTAATCCTGCACCAGCTCCCCGCCTACACACACCTCGCCCGACTCGATCGCCGCACGACACCATTTGCGCGAACCGAACCCCTGCGTTTGCAACACGCGATCCAAAGATAATTTCTTCATGCTCGCACTTTAGCAGAAGCTGCGCAAAGCATCCCGTCCCGCCGTCACTCGAATTCTCCACGGCCCTGGTTATGGATTCGATTAGAATCACCAGATCATCGAACCACGCTTACGCGCCACAGGAACAGCAGCGAGCCGCCCTATGAATCTGATCATCCAAGCCAATCACGCCATCCCCGCCAACCTGCTGAACCAGCTGGCTGGCCTGACACTCCCCGCCCGCACAGAACAGATAGGCGCTCACGCCTTTCGCCTGCACGAGGCACGCCCGCATGACAGCATCGCTGGCTTCTGCTTCGAGCACCAGCTCGATTACGCCTTCGTTGATGCCCGCTCCAGCCTGTCGAACTTCGGTTTGGTCGTGATGGACATGGACTCGACCCTCATCAACATCGAATGTATCGATGAGATCGCCGACATGCAGGGACTGAAACCGCAGGTCTCCGAGATCACCGAATCTGCCATGCGCGGCGAGATCGACTTTGCGGAAAGCCTGACGCGGCGCGTCGCACTGCTGGCAGGCCTGGACGAGAGCGCTCTGCAACGTGTCTATGAAGAACGCCTACAACTCAACCCCGGTGCCGAATTCATGCTGGGCGAGCTGAAGAGACATGGCATCAAGACCCTGCTGGTCTCAGGCGGCTTCACCTTCTTTACCGACCGCCTAAAGGACCGTCTCGGCCTCGACTACGCCCAGTCGAACACGCTGGAGATCATCAACGGCAAGCTTACCGGCAAAGTGCTCGGCACGATCGTCGATGCGCAGGGCAAGGCCGACCATCTCAATCACATCCGCAGTCAGTTCAATCTGCATCCCCAGCAAGTCGTTGCCATCGGCGACGGAGCCAATGACCTGAAGATGATGGCTGAAGCCGGAACCAGCATCGCCTACCATGCAAAACCCGTGGTACGTGCCCGCGCCAGCCATGCCCTCAATTTCACCGGGCTGGATGGCGTACTGCCGCTGCTCGGCCATTGACGGTCGAGCCGGTCTCACACCGGGCGTGATCGCAACAACAGGCGCACCACCCGCGCACTCTGTTACAATCCGCCCGCGTCATCGTTTCAGTCCTGTTGCCGCTGCCGATTCCGGCTCGTTGTATCACCCCCGTCTGCCTTAGACTGGCGCTCCGCTGGAGCGACAGGCCGATGTTTTCTGAAAGTTTTCAATGTCATTCGCTACCCTCGGCTTGTCCGATGCCATTCTCCGCGCCGTTACCGAGCGCGGCTATACCGAACCCACCCCGATCCAGGCACAGGCGATCCCTGCCGTGCTGTCTGGCGGCGACCTGCTCGCAGGCGCACAGACCGGCACCGGCAAGACCGCCGGTTTCACCTTGCCGCTGTTGCAACGGCTTTCCGCCCAGCCCGTCAGCGGCAAAGCGCCGATACGGGCGCTGGTGCTCACCCCGACGCGCGAACTCGCCGCCCAAGTGGAAGAAAGCGTGCGCGAGTACGGCAAGTACCTGCCGCTGAAATCGATGATGATGTTCGGCGGCGTGAACATCAATCCGCAGATCAAGCAGTTGCATGGCCGCGTGGACATTCTGGTGGCGACACCGGGTCGCCTGCTCGACCACGTGCAGCAAAAGACCGTGGACCTGTCGCGCGTCGAGATTCTGGTGCTGGACGAGGCCGACCGTATGCTGGACATGGGCTTCATCCGCGACATTAAAAAGATCCTCGCGCTGCTGCCCGCCAAGCGCCAGAACCTGCTGTTCTCCGCCACCTTCTCCGACGAGATCAAGGCGCTGGCCGATGGCCTGCTGAACAATCCTGCGCTGATCGAAGTGGCGCGCCGCAATCAGGCCAATGAGCTGATCGAGCAGCGCGTCTATCCGGTGGATCGTGAACGCAAGCGCGCGCTGCTGACCCAGCTCATCAAGGATAACAACTGGTTCCAGGTGCTGGTGTTCACTCGCACCAAACACGGCGCGAATAATCTGGCGGAATATCTGAACAAGGAAAGCATCAGCGCGATGGCCATCCACGGCAACAAGAGCCAGGCGGCGCGCACCCGTGCGCTGGCTGAGTTCAAGAGCGGCAAGCTGCAAGTGCTGTGCGCCACCGACATCGCCGCACGCGGCATCGACATCAGCGAATTGCCACATGTGGTGAACTACGAGCTGCCCAACGTGGCGGAAGATTATGTGCACCGCATCGGCCGGACGGGTCGCGCGGGTAGCGAAGGCGAGGCCAGCTCCTTGGTGTGCATCGACGAGCATCAGCTGCTGAAAGGCATCGAGCGGCTCATCAAGCGCGAGATCCCGGTGGTACAGATCCCCGGCTTCGAGCCTGATCCGCGCATCAAGGCCGAGCCTATCCTGAACGGACAGAATCGCGGCGGCGGGCAAGGCCGTGGTCAAGGTGGCGGCCAGCGTCGCCCCCAAAACGGCACCCCGCGCACTGGCGGACCAGCACCTGCACGCAGCGGCGGCAATACGCACGCCAAACCCGCCACGGCTGGCAAGCCCGCCGTCCATCGTTTCGGTGGGCGCGGACGCTAAGACCACGCAGCCGGAAGGTCACCCGACGTTCCGGCTCGCCACTACTCGATGGCGCGCACCTTCACGGTCTTGCCTTTCACCTTCCCCTCCGACAAGCGCCGCACCGCCTCTCTGGCGATGTTCCGCGTCACCGCAACATAGGTGCTCCACTCGGTCACGTTGATCTTGCCGATCTGCTCGCGGGTGAACCCCGCTTCGCCGGTCAGCGCACCCAGCACGTCGCCCGCCCGGATCTTCTCTTTGCGTCCACCGAGAATCTGCAACGTCACCATGGGCGGTATCAGCTTGGCCGCATCCGCGTTCAACTCACTCAGCTCATTCCATTCCGGCTCCATATCCATCAAGCGGGCGATGGTCTCGATGCGATGCAGGTCGGTCGGCGCACACAGGCTGAAGGCCCAGCCATCGGCATCGGCACGGCCTGTACGCCCCACGCGGTGGATATGGACTTCAGGATCGGGCGTGATGTCCACGTTGATGACGGCCTCCAGCCCGGCGATGTCCAGCCCGCGCGCCGCCACGTCGGTGGCGACCAGCACCGAGCAACTGCGATTGGCGAACTGGATCAGCACCTGATCGCGCTCGCGCTGTTCGAGGTCGCCGTTCAGCGTCAGCGCGTGGAAGCCCTGCGCGTGCAGCAGTTCGACCAGATCGCGGCATTGCTGCTTGGTGTTGCAAAAAGCGAGCGTGCTTTCCGGGCGGTAGTGCCTGAGCAGCGCGGCAACGGCGGCCAGCCTCTGGTCGCGCGCCACCTCGTAGAAACGCTGACGAATCTTGTGGCTCTCGTGCTGCTCGGCCAGCGTCACCTCCTGCGGCTGGTACATGAATTGGCGCGCCAGCCGGGTAACGCCGTCGGGATAGGTGGCGGAGAACAGCAGCGTCTGGCGCTTGCGCGGGCATTGCTTGGCGACCCAGGCGATCTGGTCGTAAAAGCCCATGTCCAGCATGCGGTCGGCCTCGTCCAGCACCAGCGTGTTGAGCGCGGCAAGGTCCAGCGTCTCGCGTTCGATGTGATCCATGATGCGCCCCGGCGTGCCCACCACGATGTGCGCGCCATGCTCCAGGCTGGCCATCTGCGGGCGCATAGTCATGCCGCCGACCAGCGCGACCACCTTCACATTGTCGATAAAGCGCGCCAGTCGGCGTATCTCCTGCGTCACCTGATCGGCCAGCTCACGCGTCGGGCACAGCACCATCGCCTGCACCGCGAACCGGCGTGGATTCAGCCGCGTCAGCAGCGACAACGCGAACGCCGCCGTCTTGCCACTGCCGGTCTTGGCCTGCGCGATCAGGTCGTGCCCGGCCAACGTAATCGGCAAACTGGCCGCCTGGATCGGCGTCATGCTGTCGTAACCCAGCTGCTTGAGTGTCGCCAGAATGGCGGGCGACAGCGGAAGTTGATCGAAGGATTGCCCGCTGACGGGCTGGGAGATGGGCGAAGAAATGTCAGTCATGCCCGATTATCTCAGCCGCAAGCAGCTGACGTTCAGTTATTTCGAGGAGTAGTGCTTAGGGTGGGCCGTGCCAAGAGCGCGCTTTTAGTTGCGGTGGCCTGCGGAATACGACGAAACCGACATCCCCCATTAAAAAACCAACCAGTTAAAGCATCTTGAATGACCGCAATCTGGCCGAGATATACAGCGCCTACTAGGCAGTTATGTGCCAAAAGCGGACATTGGCGCTTGGTCACATAATCGAATTCATCAACTGTGAAGTTCTATATCTAGATATAGAACTTCACATATATTGGAAACACGCATTGTCTCAAATAGAATGCCGCCGACCAATGGTTGCCCCCCGGGGCTTTTGGTTGTGCCCGGCATGAGTGGCAAATAAATTTGTTTAGGATACTTCCATGAAAATTCGTTTCGCAATGTTGTTTATCGTTACAACCTTACTAGGTGGCTGCGCATCAGTGCCCCAACATTCCGTATCACTAACAAATGAAGTTGTTAGCCCCAAATCTGGACGCATCGGGGTTGTGATGACTGCACTGCCAAAAATGGAAACTCGGTTACCTGGTGCGGACTGCTTGCTGTGCATTGCAGCGGCATCTCTGATGAATTCATCACTTATTTCGCATACAAAAACACTTTCCTATGAAGACCTTCCAAATCTGAAAGTGGAAGTGGCAGATGCCTTAAAGGGCATTGGGGCTGATGTTGTAGTTATTGATGATGAAATAAATATTGCGAATCTAAAATCATTTGCAAAAAAAGGCGTAAATGTTGCTGAAAAGGATTTCACCCCGCTGCAAGAAAAATATAACGTTGACCGGCTACTAGTTATCAACATAACGGCCCTTGGATTTGTCAGAACCTACTCTGCATATGTGCCAACGAGCGATCCCAAAGGTCAATTGCAAGGGCTTGGATATATGATCAACCTTAGGAACAATACGTACGACTGGTATCAACCGGTGTCTATCGTAAAGAGTGCTGCGCAAAATTGGGATGAACCCCCTAAGTTTCCTGGCTTAACCAATGCGTACTTCCAAGCATTGGAACTTGGGAAGGAGAGTTTCATTCACCCATTTACGAGTGGTCAATTTGGCCCCCAGGCTCAACAAGCACCAGAAAAAATCTCTTCACTTGCAGAGGATGCTCCCAGAGAAAGTAAAACCAAATGAACAGTGGGCTCATTCGAGCCGCACTAATAGCGTCATGCTGTATTGGCATGGTGGCGGTAAGTGCTGGCGAGATGCCAGGCGCATCGCCCATGCCACTCGCCGAATGCAAATCGGGTTACTGCCTTCTTCATTCTAAAGGTGAGGCTCTGGTATATCGTGGAGTTGCCAACTTTGATGAGGCAGGTACCGGAACGACGGGTTTGCTTTACCCAGCTCCCAATGCAGTTGGACTGGTTGCTGCCGTCTTGACCCATGGCCTATTGGTTGGCTCGGCTAAGCAAGAACAAAGGAAGAAAATTCAGGCAGAAGCCGATAAAGTGTTATTGCCCTATCTGCGGGCAATCGGAGAGATTGGCTATGAGCAGTTGTGGTCACTAGCCATCTCAAGATTACCAAGT
This sequence comes from Ferriphaselus sp. R-1, assembly GCF_000746095.1. Lineage (GTDB taxonomy): Bacteria > Pseudomonadota > Gammaproteobacteria > Burkholderiales > Gallionellaceae > Ferriphaselus. The sequence continues at coordinate 21,160 of NZ_JQKP01000002.1, forward strand.
GATGCCAAAGTGCGATGGGCTATTGATAACTCTGATCTTGGTAGTGACTCTGCTATAGAAAGTAATTTGGTCATTTCAATGACACAAGATCAATCGTCGCTCGTCTTGGACAATACAATTGTTTTCAGGAAGGGAGGGGGGCGCGAAAAGCGTGACCATCTCTCGACTGTACGAGTAATTTCCCCCGCGCACATTGAAGCAAAGCCCGAGGACTACTGGACAAAGAATAGCGGTGAGCAGTTGATAAGTACCAGCGCGGATTTAATTGCAGACTCACTTCAGGTTGCAATTCGGGATTTCGAAGCGTTGAAATCAACACCAGATAACAGTCCATTTAAGACGATCCGCTATAAAGAGGGTGAGGCTGAAAAGTTTGAGCGCGCACAAGTATTAAGCGATGAGTGTAATCGTGTGTTAATACGCTCGCTGAATGGAGCTCTTATGTTGGTTCCCCTTGCACGTCGCGTCTCCGGCGATAGTGGTGATGCTCACTGCCATCAGCCTGATACAAAACCACACATCACATCCTCGCTCCCCTAAACTCATCTGCCCATCACTGGACTGCAACACAGGGTGATGTAGGTGGAATGCTACAGGGGCATCAATCAACATCTCAATTCTGTTCTGGGTCGAAAGCTGCCCCAGATGAACGGTCGCTATAGCGCAATAAAATTCTGACGCGCAAACTGGGACGCGGTGACTGTGGATGAGGATTGGTTCCAACGGTTGAGCAACTCCATGCTTACGCGATACTGAAGTGTGGTTAAGTAGGATTAAAAACAAAACCCCGCCGAAGCGGGGTTTTGTTTTACAGCGACGCGTCGTGGGACGAGTTACATCATGCCGCCCATTCCACCCATGCCGCCCATGTCGCCGCCCATGCCGCCAGCAGCCGGTTTGTCTTCCGGCAACTCGGCCACCATGCAAGCCGTCGTCAGCATCAAGCCGGCGATGGAAGCCGCGTTCTGCAGCGCAGTGCGGGTCACCTTGGTCGGATCGACCACGCCCATTTCGAGCATGTCGCCATAGACGCTGCTGGCTGCGTTGTAGCCATAGCTGCCCGAGCCGCCCAGCACTTGGTTCACCACCACCGATGGCTCGTCGCCCGCGTTGGCGACGATGGCGCGCAGCGGAGCTTCCATCGCGCGCAGCACGATGGTGATGCCTGCGTCCTGGTCGTGGTTGTCGCCCTTCAGGCCAGCCACGGCTGCCTTGGCACGCAACAGAGCCACGCCGCCGCCAGGGACGATGCCCTCTTCCACCGCAGCGCGGGTGGCATGCAGCGCGTCATCCACGCGGTCACGCTTTTCCTTCATTTCGACTTCGGTGGCTGCACCGACCTTGATCACGGCCACGCCGCCAGCCAGCTTGGCCTTGCGCTCTTGCAGCTTTTCCTTGTCGTAGTCGCTGGTGGTCTCTTCCAGTTGCTTGTTGATGGTGAGCAGACGACCCTTGATCGCGTCTTCGGAGCCTGCGCCGTCGATGATGGTGGTGTTGTCCTTGCCCACTTCGATGCGCTTGGCCTGGCCCAGTTCGGCCAGCGTAGTCTTTTCCAGCGTCAGGCCGACTTCTTCAGCGATCACCGTGCCGCCGGTCAGGATGGCGATGTCTTCCAGCATGGCCTTGCGACGGTCGCCAAAGCCGGGCGCCTTGACGGCGACGGTCTTCAGGATGCCACGGATGTTGTTCACCACCAGAGTGGCCAGCGCTTCGCCTTCCACATCTTCAGCGATGATCAGCAGCGGACGGCCTGCCTTGGCCACGCCTTCCAGCACGGGCAGCAGGTCGCGGATGTTGGAGATCTTCTTGTCGTGCAACAGGATGAACGGGTTGTCCATCGCAGCGATCTGCTTGTCCTGATTGTTGATGAAGTAGGGCGACAGGTAGCCACGGTCGAACTGCATACCTTCGACCACGTCCAGTTCGTTCTGCAACGACTTGCCGTCTTCCACGGTGATTACGCCTTCCTTGCCGACCTTTTCCATCGCAGCGGCGATGATGTCGCCGATGGCTGCGTCAGAGTTGGCGGAGATGGAGCCGACCTGAGCGATCTCCTTGGTGGTGGAGCAAGGCTTGGAGATCTTCTTCAGTTCTTCGATGGTGGCGATCACGGCCTTGTCGATGCCGCGCTTCAGGTCCATCGGGTTCATCCCGGCGGCCACGAACTTCATGCCTTCCATCACGATGGATTGCGCCAGCACAGTCGCGGTTGTTGTACCGTCACCGGCCACGTCGGAAGTCTTCGAAGCCACTTCCTTCACCATTTGCGCGCCCATGTTCTCGAACTTGTCCTTCAGTTCGATCTCCTTGGCGACGGACACGCCGTCCTTGGTCACGGTGGGGGAACCGTAGGAGCGATCCAGCACCACGTTACGGCCCTTGGGGCCCAGTGTCACTTTGACTGCATCAGCCAGAATGTTGACACCCGTCACCATCTTGGCACGGGCTGCGTCGTGGAACTTTACGTCTTTTGCTGCCATGTTGTTTCTCCTGAGAATTCGATAAATTGGGGATTAGGCTTCGACGACGCCGATGATGTCGTCTTCGCGCATGGTCAGGAATTCCTGACCGTCCAACTTGAAGGTCTGGCCGGAATACTTGCCGAACAGCACCTTGTCGCCGACCTTCACGCTCATGACGCGCAGCTTGCCGTCGTCACCGACCTTGCCGTTGCCGACAGCAACGACTTCACCCGTGTCAGGTTTTTCAACGGCGGTGCTGGCCAGCACGATGCCGGAAGCGGTCTTCACGTCTTCTTCCATACGCTTGACGATCACGCGGTCGCTCAAAGGACGAATTTTCATGCTTGGTTCTCCTGAAACAATGAGTTGAATTGAAAGCGGGCGCGGAGTTTAGCACTCTCGCCCGGCGACTGCCAATGATGGGGATGACATGGTCGATTTCAAGAGCGCAATGAAAAGAATTTGCAGAGGTCGCCCCAGCCAGGCCGGGGCACGCGGGAAACCGGAACCCGCCGAACCACGGGCCTCGGCACTCCAAACACAGGGGAAGCTGCTCTGCGGAAAAGAAAAATGCGACCGAAGTCGCATCTCTCTCGGGCCGTGCCCGGAATAAAGCCCCCGCCTGTGCCGTTGGCTCAATGTCTTGAACCTGGGTTCAAGATGGTCGTTTCCCGGTTACATCAGGATCGTCCGACGCGGGACGTTCACAACAGTAACTTGGTGGGTCACAACCTTAAGCAGCGCTTATTGGTTCAAAGAATTATGAGCCTGACAAACACCGCAGGGGACAAACTTGATCTGTGTTTCAACAACTAGAACAGGGCATCCTGTTCAGCCAGAGCGGAATCCACCGTCGCCTGCATGGCCTGCATTCTACGCTTAAACTCTCCGAGGTCAAACCCTGCACCGACGCGGGTTTTGAGCAGTTCATGGGCAATGTTCAGTGCGGCCATCACCGCAATGCGCTCCATCGAAGCAGTCTTGCCAGCGGCCTGGATCTCGCGCATCTTCTTGTCCAAGTAGGTGACGGCCGCAAGCAAATCGGCCTCGTCGTCTTCCGGGCAGGCGACGCGAAAATCGCGGTCAAGCAGAGTGACTTCCAGTGTCTTCATCGTGTTGTCGCTCATGCTTCTTCCGGCAGTTGGCTCAGCAGATTCTCCAGCCGACCGGAAACGCCCTCGATTTTGTCACTGTATTGGCGATTCTGGCTCAGGGCGGCGGCCAACTCCTGGCGTAGCTGGTGATTCTCGGAGCGCAGGCGCGAGGCCAGCTGCACCAACTGACCCAATTTTTGCTCCAGCGCGTTGAATTCGTTTTGCATGGGGCGAACTATAGTTTAAGGGATTCCGCCACGTCAAACGGTAACGAAAGTTTTTGCGGGCGACCCGGGAGCGGCGCAACTTGCTGGTAGAATGCGCGCGCTTTCGGGTGCCGGACGAGCTATCGTCCGGTTAAACGGGAAACAGGTGCGATGCCTGTGCTGCCCCCGCAACGGTAAGCAGGTGTGGAGTCATCCTCATGCCACTGTGGATTCATCACGGGAAGGCGATGACTCTTTCTGCGAGCCCGGATACCGGCCCGAGAGTAGGTCAGGAATGCGCGGGTGGCGCAGGGACGGCAGCGCCACACCGCCCACCCTTCGTTCGCCCCGCTTTCCTGTAATCAACCGTTTCAACGGGGACGCTTGGAACTTACTCAGGAAATCATCATGCAACATAATCGACTTTTGGCTGCACTGCTATGTGCGGCCTCTCCCTTGGCGCACGCCGAACCCGGGCAAGCATTGGACGAGATCGTAGTTACGGCTACGCGCTTCAGGGATGCGGCGACGGATAAACCGATCAATGTCTCTATCATCAGCCGCGACGACATCCAGCAAAGCAGCGCGCGCACCCTGCCGGAGTTGCTCGCCGAGCAAGCGGGTATCGCCATGCGCGACCTCTTCGGCAACAACGCGGCCTCGTCCACGGTGGACATGCGCGGTTTCGGTGCGACGGCGGGGCAGAACACCTTGATCCTGCTGGATGGACGACGCATCACCGATCCCGACCTGTCCGGTGTGCAATGGGCGGCGATCCCGTTCGCCGCCATCGAACGCATCGAAATCGTACGTGGCAGCGGCGCCGTGTTGTATGGCGACGGAGCCAGCAGCGGGGTGATCAACATCATCACCCGCATGCCGACTAAAGTGGGCGGCAGCGGTCAGGTCAGCGTGCGTGGCGGCAGCTATGACACCAATGAGCTACAAGCCAGCGGTGGCTATTTCTCCGGCGATGTCGGAGTGGATGTCACCGCCAGCAAGCTGCATTCGGGCGGCTATCGAGCGAATAACAGCAACGACCAGGCCAATGCGCAAGCCACCGCCCGCTGGTTGACCGAGGCGGGTGAACTGGCGCTCAAGCTGGGCATGGACCAACAAACCATCCGTCTGCCGGGCGCTCGCACTGTCCAGCCCGCGCTGGGCATCGACCAGGTGACGACCGACCCGCGCGGCGCGGCCACGCCGCTGGATTACGCCAGCCGCGATGGCAACCAGGTGGCGCTGGAGTGGCAGCACAGTCTGTCCGGGGCTGACCTCAATCTAGGTGTGGCACGTCGCACCAAGAATCAGAAGTCGTATTTTGACCAAGGCGGATTCCCGACCTATCGCGATGGCGATCTTGCGGTGAACTCGTTCACCCCGCGTGTGCGCATCCCGCACCAGCTGGGCGGCGACAGCTCACTGGTGGTCGGCGTGGATGTGCAGCGTTGGGATTACGCCCAGCGCATCTCGAACGCGGCAGCCAACATCGCCCAGCCGATCAATCGCATCGGCATGACCCAGAGCAACGATGCCTGGTATCTGCAGAACACCACCCACCTGACCACTGCGACCACGCTGCTGGCCGGGTTCCGCAAGGAGCGGCTGGGCATGAACGGCACGGACATCTACAACGCCGCTGCGCCCGGCGCATTCTTAGGCTCGGCGGCTCCCGCAGGCTCGTTCTCTGCCGCGAAGAATGCCTATGAGCTTGGATTGCGCCACCAGTTCGATACGGGACTATCCATCCACGGCAGGGCTGGGCGCAGCTTCCGCTTCGCCAACGTGGACGAGATCTACGAATCCGGCCCGGCTTTCACCAACCAGTTCCAGTTCCTGCGCCCGCAAACGGTGGATGGGTTCGAATTCGGGTTGGGGCAGCGCGTCTCGTCGGCGAGCTGGCGCGCCACCGTGTTCAGCAACGAAGTCAGGGATGAGATCCATCTCGATCCGTTCAGCACAGGCGTGGGCAATACCAATCTGCCGCCGTCACGCCGTCAGGGCATAGAGCTGGAGGGCAAGTGGCAAGTGTTGCAACCACTGACACTGAATGCGACTTACGGCTACACCGACGCACGCTTCATCTCCGGCGTGTGGCCGGGCAGCGCGTTCACCCAGACCAACGTCAGCATCGCTGGCAAGCATGTGCCGCTGGTGGCCAGCCAAAAGGCGAATCTGACCGCATCGTGGGCGATGAGCGCACAGACCCGCCTAAATACGGCGGTGAGCCATGTCGGTACGCAATTCATGGAGAACGACGAGGCCAATACCTTGGGCATGAAGATCCCGGCGTACACTCTGGTCGACCTCAAGCTGGTGCATCAAGTGGGTGGCTTGCAACTGAGCGCCTCCGTGAACAACCTGTTCGACCGCAAGTATTACAACTATGCTGTCAGCAGCCAGTTCACACCGGGCAAGTTCAACGCATATACGTTGCCGGGAAGGACTGTGTTTGTGGGGCTTGGTTACCAGCTCTAAACAGGTGTGACTGTGCACGAGGGCGGCGGTGCCGCCCTTTTGCTTTTCTGCTACAGTGCGCGCCATGAATTCCATGACCAGCAGTCAGCTCTATCGCCGTCTTCTCGGCTACGTCAAACCTTACTGGCGCGTGTTCGCGCTCTCCATACTCGGCATGATGGTGGCGGCGGCGACCGAGCCGCTGTTGCCTGCCCTGCTCAAGCCTATGCTGGACGGCACCTTCGTGCACAAGGACGACACGGTGATCCGGCTCACGCCCGTGTTCATCCTGGTGATCTTCTTCGTGCGCGGCGCGGCCTCGTTCGTGGGCACTTACGCCATCGGCTGGATCGGCAACAAGGTGGTGATGGATCTGCGCGAGCAGATGTTCGCCAAGCTGTTGTCCCTGCCCACGCGCTATTACGACGATCACGCCACCGGCAATCTGATCTCCAAGCTGACGTTCGATGTGACCCAGGTCACGGCAGCGGCGACCAGCGTGGTGACCATCACCATCCGCGATTCCATCATCGTCGTCGGCCTGCTCGGCTGGCTGTTCTATCTCAACTGGAAGCTCACGCTGCTGTCGCTGGTGATGGCGCCGGTGATCGCCCTCATCATCACTACCATCAGCCGTCGGCTGCGCAGTGCCAGCCGCGATTCGCAACAGGCCATGGGCGACATCACGCAGACCATAGAGGAGAGCGTGACGGCGCATAAAGTGGTGAAGCTGTTCGGCGGACAAAGCTACGAGAGCCACCGCTTCTTCGAGCATTCCAACGGCCTGCGCCGCCACACCATGCGTCAGACGGCAGCGTCGGCAGCCAACGTGCCCATCGTGCAGATGGTGGCCGCCGTGGCCTTGTCCATCGTCATCTATCTGGTCATCGAACAATCGCGCTCCGACCAGACCACGGTCGGCGGTTTCCTGTCATTCGTCGCCGCCATGCTGATGCTGACCGCGCCGATCAAGCGCATCACGGCGGTGAGCGAATACATGCAGCGCGGGCTGGCGGCGGCGGAGTCGGTGTTCGAACTGCTCGATACGCCCAGCGAGGTCGATCAGGGTACGGTGGCAATGGGACGCGCGCGCGGCGACCTGGCGTTCGAGCATCTGGATTTCTCCTATCAGGCTGATGACGCCAAGAAGGTGTTGCGCGATGTCAATCTGGCGATCCCGGCGGGGCAGACTGTGGCGCTGGTCGGCGCTTCGGGCAGCGGCAAGAGCACGCTGGCCAATCTGGTGCCGCGTTTCTACACGCCGACGGCAGGGCGCATCACGCTGGACGGCCACGATCTGAGCGAGCTCAGCCTGGCCAGCTTGCGCGCCAATATCGCGCTGGTGAGTCAGGAAGTGGTGCTGTTCAACGACACGGTCGCGGCTAACATCGCCTACGGCCAGATGCGCGAAGTGCCGGAGGCCGAGATCGTCGCGGCGGCGGTGGCCGCCCATGCGATGGAATTCATCCGCGAGATGCCGCAAGGATTGAATACGCTGGTCGGCGAGAAGGGCGTGCGCCTGTCCGGCGGTCAGCGTCAGCGCATCGCCATCGCCCGCGCTATCCTCAAGAACGCGCCCATCCTGATTCTGGACGAGGCCACTTCGGCGCTGGACTCGGAATCCGAGCGCCATGTCCAAGCGGCGCTGGAAACGCTGATGCAGGGCCGCACTTCGCTGGTGATCGCCCACCGCCTGTCCACCATCGAGAACGCCGATCGCATCGTGGTGATGCAGAAAGGCGAGATCGTGGAAGTCGGCACGCACCGCGAATTGCTGGCGCACAACGGTGTCTATGCGCAACTGCACCGTATCCAGTTCTCCGAAACGCGCACTGCGCAATAAGCTGCGGACCACCGCAGCAGACCATACTTTGGGAGTCGTTGCCATGAAACGGAAGCAAGCGCTGGTGCCTGACTACTACCAGGAATTCCACTGCATTGGGGGAGAGTGTGAGGAGTCGTGCTGTATCGGCTGGAAAATCTCGGTGGATGAAGTGAGTTTGCGCCGCTATCAAGCGTGCCAACACGAGGTGCTGACACCGATGTTCCGTGAGGCGCTGATCGAGAATCAGGACGCGCAGACCCGCACCAAGGAGAATGCGGCGGCCATGAAGTGTTCAGAGGATGGGCGCTGCTCGTTTTTGCAGGCGGATAACTTGTGCTCAATACATCGCCATTTGGGCGGCGAGACGCTGTCTGATACTTGCGCCACCTATCCACGCTACGTCAATCTGTTCGGCGGACAGCTAGAGTACTCACTCGGTATCTCTTGCCCCGAAGCGGCGCGCAAAGTGCTGTTGCACCCCGAGCCCATAGGCTTCGAGCTGATCGCTGTCGACCCTGACCTGGAACGGCGTGGTTTCATTTCCCGCCGTTTTCCGCAGCAGAGCAATGGTGATCCGGCGCAAATGGCCATCCTCAACGACCTGCGCGGCTTGGTCATCGGCCTGTTGCAGTTCCGCGAGCTATCGCTAGGCGCGCGGCTGATGGTATTGGGTTTCCTGCTGGAAGATGTGGACAAGGTCACGTCTTCGGCCAAATTCAAACAAGCCTCGGAGCTGCTGCCGGTGCTTCAGGGCTACAGCCACTTCGTGTCCAATCCCGCCAATGTCGAGGCGCAGTTCGCTCAGATCAACGGCGATCTGGCGCGCAAGATCCAGACCATCGGCAACGTGCTGGTGCAATTCCTGGCCGAGCGCGCTACGCCGCGCATGCGCGAATGTCTGATTGCCGCTTCCAGCGGTTTGCTGGCCGGAGAAACTGAAAAGCCGGTGGCTGACGCTGACCTGCTGGGGCGTTACTCCGCCGCTTACCGCCAGTATTACGCACCGTACTTTCAGGACAAGGGCTACATTCTGGAAAACTATCTGGTGAATCAGGTGCTAACGCGCCTGTTTCCCTTTGCTATCGGCAACTACCTCGATCTGTACCGCGAGTTGGTGTGCAACCTCGCCATCGTCCAGGTCTTGCTGGTCGGCATGGCTGCGCATGAACAAGGCCTGAGCGATGAGCGCGTGGTACAGCTGCTGCAGTCCTTCGCTCGCAAGACCAATCACAATCCGGCCTATCTGGAAAAGCTATTGCTCGCCATTGGGGCGACAGGGCAAGGCAAGTTCGTGGATGTGATGTGGCTGCTCAAGGAAGCGTAAGTCGCACATATCCTTGGCGGCGGCGGGGTCGAGCAAATCGCCACCTTGCGGTAGAATGCGCGCCTTGCCCTGTATCCTGACCCTCGCATGACCGCCCGACTGCGCGAAATCCCCTACAACTACACCTCGTTCTCCGACCGCGAGATCGTCATCCGCCTGCTCGGCGATGAGGCGTGGGACATCATCAACGGGCTGCGCCAGGAGCGCCGCACGGGCCGCTCGGCGCGCATGTTGTACGAGGTGTTGGGCGACATCTGGGTGGTGACTCGCAATCCCTATCTGCAAGACGACCTGCTCGGCAATCCGGATCGGCGCAGTGCGCTGGTCGGTGCTTTGCGCCACCGGCTGAACGAGATCGAGTCGCGTCGCCAGAGTAACGAGATCGTGGCGCGCCTGCTGCAACTGGCCAACCAGGCCGTGGATGAATTCGCCGCCGAGTTCAGGCAGACGCTGGAGTTGCGCCGCCGTGCCTTGCGCGCACTCGGCAAGCACACCCGCCGCGACAACATCGCCTTCGACGGACTGGCACGTGTCTCGCACGTCACCGACGCGACGGACTGGCGCGTGGAATATCCCTTCGTGGTGCTCACGCCAGATACAGAAGCCGAGGTCGCGCCGCTGGTGCGCAGCTGTATCGAACTCGGTCTGACGCTGATCCCGCGCGGCGGCGGCACCGGCTACACCGGCGGCGCAGTGCCGCTGACCAAGCTTTCCGCCGTCATCAACACCGAGAAGCTGGACGCGATCTCCGCCGTCGAATCGCGCGTGTTGCCCGGCCTGACCCAACCTTACGCCACCATCCATTGCGGCGCAGGCGTGGTGACGCGGCGCGTGATGGAAGCGGCAGAAGCCAACGACCTGGTGTTCGCGGTCGATCCGACGTCGGCGGATGCCTCCTGCATAGGCGGCAATGTGGCGATGAACGCAGGCGGCAAAAAGGCCGTGCTGTGGGGCACGGCGCTGGACAATCTGGCTTCGTGGAAAATGGTCACGCCGGACGGCTTGTGGCTGGAAGTCGAGCGCCTTGACCACAACCTGGGCAAGATCCACGACGTGGAACTGGCACGCTTCCGCCTGAGCTATTTCGAGGCGGACGGCAAAACCCCGCACGGCGCGCCGGAGATTCTGGAGATTCCCGGCGGGAAGTTCCGCAAGAGCGGCCTCGGCAAGGATGTGACCGACAAGTTCCTGTCCGGCCTGCCCGGCATCCAGAAGGAAGGCTGCGACGGCATCATCACCTCGGCGCGCTTCATTTTGCATCGGGCGCATACGCACACCCGCACCGTGTGCCTGGAATTCTTCGGCCAAGTGCGCGAAGCCGTGCCCGCCATCGTCGAGATCACCACCTTGCTGGACAACCGTGGCGACAAGCCGGTGCTGCTGGCCGGGCTGGAACATCTGGACGAGCGCTACCTGAAAGCCGTGGGCTATGCCACCAAATCGCGGCGCGGCACGCGGCCCAAGATGGTGCTGATCGCCGATGTGGTGAGCGACGACGAACGCGCGGCGGGTGAAGCCGCATCCGAGATCGTGCGCCTGGCCAACCTGCGTCACGGCGAAGGCTTCATCGCCGTCGCCGCCGAAGCACGCAAGAAGTTCTGGCTGGATCGCGCCCGCACCGCCGCCATCGCCAAACATACCAACGCGTTCAAGATCAACGAAGACGTGGTCATTCCGCTGCCGCGCATGGGCGATTACTGCGACGGCGTGGAGCGCATCAACATCGAACTGTCGCTGGCCAACAAGCTGAAACTGCTGGATGCGCTGGACGAGTTCTTCGCGGGCGAGCTGCCGCTGTTCTATCAGGACGACGCGCAACTGGGTGACACCGAATTGCTGGGCAACCGTCCGCAGCAAGCGCGCGAACTGCTGGCCAAGGTGCGCCAGCGCTGGCAGTGGCTGTTGGAAAATCTGGATGAACCCAGTCGTAAGTCGGAAGACGTAAGTCCCGAGCAAACAGCAACTCCCAACTTACGTCTTACGTCTCCGGACACTAACCCGACTGTCTTCCACACTTTGCAAGATCACAGCATCCGCGCCTCGTGGAAGGCCGAAGTGCGCGAAGAGTTGCGTCACACCTTCAGTGGCCGCACGTTCCAGACGATTCTGGAAAAGTGCAACGCTATCCATCAGACCGTGCTGAAGAGCCGCGTGTTTGTGGCGCTGCACATGCACGCCGGCGACGGCAACGTGCATACCAATATCCCGGTCAACTCCGACGATTACGCCATGCTGCAACAGGCCAACGGCGCGGTGGATCGCATCATGCAGTTGGCGAAAGACTTGGGCGGCGTGATCTCGGGCGAGCACGGCATCGGCATCACCAAGTTCGACTATCTGGAGCCGGAAGAGCTGACTCCCTTCGCGGAATACAAGCGCCGCGTCGATCCCGAAGGCCGGTTCAACAAGGGCAAGCTGCTCACCGGCAGCAACCTCGAACGCGCCTACACCCCCAGCTTCAACCTGATGGAGCTGGAAAGCCTGATCCTGGAAAAAAGCGAGTTGGGCGAGATCGCCGACTCGATCAAGGACTGCCTGCGCTGCGGCAAGTGCAAGCCGGTGTGCAACACCCACATCCCGCGCGCCAACCTGCTGTATTCGCCGCGCAACAAGATTCTCGGCACGTCCTTGCTGATCGAAGCCTTTTTGTACGAAGAGCAGACCCGGCGCGGCATCTCGCTGGCCCATTTCGACGAGTTCAACGATGTGGCCGACCACTGCACGGTGTGCCACAAGTGCGCGAACCCTTGTCCGGTCAACATCGACTTCGGCGACGTGTCCATCGCCATGCGTAACTTCCTGCGCAAGCAGGGCAAGAAGAAGTTCAATCCCGGCAGTGCCGCCTCGATGGCTTTCCTCAATGCGACCGACCCGGCCACCATCAAGCTGGTGCGCAAGGTGATGATTGAGTGGTCGTACAAGGCGCAGCGGCTGGGCTATCAGCTCGGCAAGCACTTCGGCCTGATCCGCGAGCAAGTGGCACATCCGCCCGCCACGCTGGGGCGCGCGCCGGTCAAGGCGCAGGTGATCCACTTCATCAACAAGCCGATGCCGGGCAATCTGCCGAAGAAGACTTCGCGTGCGCTGCTGGACATCGAGGATCAGACCGTGGTGCCGGTGATCCGCAACCCGCACAAGGTCAACGAGGACTCCGAAGCGGTGTTCTACTTCCCCGGCTGCGGCTCCGAGCGCCTGTTCGGTCAGGTCGGGCTGGCGACGCAGGCGATGCTGTACGAGACCGGCGCGATCACCGTGCTGCCGCCCGGCTACCTGTGCTGCGGCTATCCGCAGACTGCCTCCGGCTTTGCCGACAAGGGCAACCAGATCACCACCGACAACCGCGTGCTGTTCCATCGCGTCGCCAACACGCTCAACTACCTCGACATCAAGACCGTGGTCGTGTCCTGCGGCACCTGTATGGATCAGCTGCTGAAGTACCAGTTCGACAAGATATTCCCCGGCTGCCGCTTGCTCGACATCCATGAATATCTGCTCGAAAAGGGCGTGAAACTGGAAGGCGTGCAAGGGACGCGCTACATGTACCACGACCCCTGCCACTCGCCGATGAAGACGCACGCGCCGATGAAGGTGGTGAACGAATTGATGGGCGTGCCTGTCGCGCAAAACGAGCGCTGCTGCGGCGAGTCGGGCACCTTGGCGGCGAGCCGCCCGGACATCTCGACGCAGATCCGTTTCCGCAAGGAAGAAGAAATGCGCAAGGGGGCGGATGCACTGCGTGCCGATGGCTTTGCCGGTGAGGTCAAGATACTGACCTCCTGCCCGTCCTGCCAGCAAGGTTTGTCGCGCTACAACGAGGACTCGGGCACCACGGCGGATTACATCGTGGTCGAGATGGCCAAGCATCTGCTGGGTGAGAACTGGCTGGCCGATTACGTCGCCAAGGCCAACAACGGCGGCATCGAGCGGGTGCTGCTCTAGCCGGTCAAACCGTCCCGGTTGCCGCTTTGCTGGGTGACCAGTGTTTGCTCCACTCGATCAAGTCTGCCGCCGGCATGGGGCGGGCGATGCCGAAACCCTGCCCGACCTCGCAGCCCAGCTGCAACAGGGCGCGGTAGTGCTCGTCGCTCTCCACTCCCTCGGCCACGATGCCCCGTTCGAAGGCTTTGGCCAACGCGATGATGCCCTGCACGATAGCCTGGTCGCCCTTGTCCACCAACATCCCCAGCACGAACGACTGATCGATCTTGAGCGTGTCCACGTCCAGATTGCTCAAATAGGTGAGCGATGAATAGCCCGTGCCGAAGTCGTCCAGGGCGAAACCCACGCCGAACTCCCGACATGATTTGATGATGGCACTGACCTGGCCGATATCGTCCAGCGCCGCCGTCTCCAGCACCTCGATCTGCACGCAACGATGGCAGGGCTGGTCACAGCACCCATCCATCAGCATTTGCAGCTTGGGTACGAAACCAGCGGATTGCAGGTGATAGGCCGAGGCATTGATGCTGACCTCCAAGGTCTGGCCAGCTCGCCGCCAGCGCTGCAATTGCTGGAAGGCATGGGCAAAGACCCAGTCCCCCAGCTCGATCTCCAACTCGGTGTTCTCTATCACGTGGAGGAAGTCGACCGGCAGCAGGAAGCCCCGGGTCGGATGGTGCCAGCGTATCAGCGCCTCGGCACCAACCAGGCGACCCGTTGCCATCTCGACCTTGGGTTGATAGTACAACTCGAACTCATCGTGCCTCAGACCATGCCTGATCTGCTGCAGCAATTCGTGATGCGAGCGGGCGCGCAGGTCGTTGGTGGGATCGAACAGATGATAGCGATTCCTGCCCGACTGCTTGGCGATGTACATGGCCTGGTCGGCATGGCGCAGCAGCGTATCGGCATCCTGCTCATCCTCCGGATAGAGCGATACGCCGATGCTGGCGCTGATGTGCAATTGTTTGCCCAGGATGTCGATAGGCTGGTTGATCCGGTCCAGCAGGCGATTCAGGCTGCCCGCGCACTCCTCCGGCACCTCCAGCCCGACCAGCAACACCACGAACTCGTCGCCCCCCAAGCGGGCGACCGTGTCATCCTCACGGATCACTTCCTTGATACGGCGCGTGATCTCGACCAGCACATGATCGCCCATCTCATGCCCAAAGGTGTCGTTGACCGGCTTGAACCCATCCAGATCGAGGTAACACACCGCCATCAGGCCCTTCTCACGCTTGGTACGCGCCAAGGCTTGCGACAACCGGTCGGCCAGCAGCACCCGATTGGGCACTCCGGTCAATGAGTCATAGTGAGCGATGTGTTCGAGTTGCTTTTCGTGCTCGTTACGCTCAGTCACATCCGCTGCGATGCCGATCAAGCCACGGATACTGCCATCCTTATTGGACAAGCGTACCTTGGTGACTTCCAGCAAGTGGTCGCGACCATCCACAAAAGGGACCCATTCACGAGAGAGATGAGGGCCATCCTGAGCAAAACACTCCTCGTCGGATTTCATGCAACTCGGGATGGTGGACGGTGGCATAACCTGGGAATAATGACGTGCCGAGAGGAACTCTTGCTCGGAAATACCAACGGCCTGACAGTAGCCCTTATTCACGAAACGCGCGCGGCCATCCGCCTCCAGCATCCAAATACCCAACGGCGCGTTATCCAGAATGCTCTGGAATAACTGGCGCTCAACTTCTAGCTCCTGACGTGAAAACTGCAGCTCCTGCTCCGCCAGTTTGCGCTCGGTCGTATCTATGCTGGTGCCGACCATGCGCAGCGCACGCCCCTGGGCATCGCGCTCCCGTATCTGTCCACGGCAGAGTATCCAGCGATAGCTGCCGTCCTTGCAGCGCAGACGCGCTTCGGAGACGAACCTGTCGTTGCTCATGCCTTTGAGCGTGGCGCTGAGACGATGGCGGGCGGCAAACTTGTCGTCGGGATGCATCAACCTCTCGATCACTGAGGAATCATGCCCCAACTCCTCCTCGCTATAACCCAACATCTCGGTATAGCTGCGGGAATACAGCAGATGATGGGTTTGCAGGTTCCAATCCCAGATGGCATCGCCCGCGCTCTCCAGCGCCAGCCGCCAACGCTCACCGACCTGTCGCTCCAACTCATATTCCTGCTCGCGCTGGCGCTGCTCCTCCTTGACGGTCTCGTAATTCCAGAAGATGAAGTACAAGGCGATCAGATACACACATGTGGTGAAGATATCGACATGAGAGTAGCCGGTCTGGAAGCCGGTCAAAAAATGAGCCGCCACGATGGCGGATAAAATGACATACAGCCAGCGCAGACCGATCACACGGCCTTTCAGGTAGAAGGTCGCAGCGGAAAGCAGGAAGAACAGCGACAACCGCATCACGTTGTAGGGAGCCAGCAGATAGATGGCAAGGAACAGCAGGAAGCTGGAAGCGATGGCGAAGTTGCTGATCAGTTCGACCTTGTCGCGGTGATGCTTGAGGTAATGCAGTGCCACGAAACTGACCGCAGCGAACCCGAAGTCTATGCACCCCATCAGCGGACTGATCTGCCAGCGATAGAAGCCCATGCCGAACGCCACCAGCGCAGCCATCAGGAACACGCTATTGAGGAAAGTGACCTTGTACTTCAGGTGGCGATCTTCCCCGGCGCAGGACTGCGCAAAAGGTTGCAGATTGGGTAAGGACCGTTTCATGGTGACGAATCGAGTCAAGTCAAATCACCGCCATTCTACGACTTCTCTGTCGCTGCGGGCGCAGGAATCAGGGGTGAAACAGGCCAGGGAGGATGGCCGCTGCGTTCTGCGAGGTGGCTTGTGCCAGTTGAGCGAGCGACACCCCGCGCAACTCGGCCAGGGTCGCCGCGATGCGCGGCAGATACTCCGGCTTGTTGGGCTGGCCGCGTGCTAGGAACACCGGCGGGATGTCGGGCGCGTCGGTCTCCAGCACGATGGCTTCCAGCGGCAACGTCGCCGCCAGTTCGCGCAGGCGCAGGGCTCGCGGGTGAGTCATCGCTCCGCCGAAACCCAGCTTGAAGCCTAGCTTGATGAACTGGTCCGCCTGCTGGCGGCTGCCGTTGAAAGCATGGGCGATGCCGCCACGCACCGGGTGCTGGCGCAGGTGTTTCAGCACGATGTCCTGGGCGCGACGCAGATGCAGCAGCACCGGCAAGTCGAATTCCCGCGCCAGCTTTAGCTGCTCGACAAAGTAGAATTCCTGCCGTGCCCGATCATAATGCTCCACAAAAAAATCCAGCCCGATCTCGCCTACCGCCACGGTCTGCGGCAAGGCTAGATAGTCGCGTAGCACGGTCAGGTCGTCCGGCACGGCGCGCTCCACATACATGGGATGGATGCCGAAGGCCGGGGCACAGCCGAGATGCTGTGCGCACAAGGCCTGTACGGTGGCGAAGTTGGCGCGCTCGACCGAGGGCACGACGATCCGACTGACCCCGGCTCGCTGGGCGGCTTCCACCAACTCGGCCTGGTCTGCGCCGAACTCCGCCGCATCGAGGTGGCAGTGGGTGTCGATGAACATGGCTAGGCAGCCGCCGAGGCGCGCTCCACCGCTGCGATGCGCGCCAGCCGGATCAGATCTGGGATGCGCGCCGGATCGCCGCATTCACGGGCGATGGCTCCGGCATCCACCGCACGGGCGGCGGCCAGCAGCTGCTCCAGATAGGCGGCTTGCGGATAGTCGTCCTGTTCGTGACCAGTGCGGCCACGCGCGTCACTCTGGCAGGCTTGCAGGATCTGCGTGAAACGCTCCGGCTTGCGCCAGCCGTCGCAACTGTCGAACAGGCGCACCACGGTGTCGGCGCGCAGCTGTTTGGCGCGATGGATGTCGCCGTGGTAGCGCGCCACCAGCCGCGCCAGATCGCGGCAATCGGCCGGGGCGCGCAAGCGCTCGCTCACGGCCTTCAGCAAGTCCACGCTGCGCAGCTCGTGGCCGATGTGGCGCGGCAGGATGTCGGACGGCGTGTTGCCCTTGCCCAGATCGTGGCCGAGCGCGGCGTAGCGCACTTCCAGCGGATAGCCGTGGCGGGCGGTGTCGTCCAGCACCAACATAACGTGGATGCCGCAGTCGATCTCGGGATGGTGTTGCGGCGGCTGCGGCACGCCGAACAACGCATCCACCTCGGGCAGGATTTTCTTCAATGCGCCGCACTCGCGCAGGGTAGTGATGAAGCGCGACGGTTTACTGCCCATCAGGCCGCGCGCCAACTCCTGCCAGACGCGCTCCGGCACTAGCGCATCCACCTCGCCGTTTTCAACCATCTCGCGCATCAGCGCTAAGGTCTCGGGCGCGAAGCTGAAACCGAACCGGGCGGCGAAGCGCGCGCCGCGCAGGATGCGCACCGGGTCTTCGGCAAAGGCGGCGCTGACGTGGCGCAGGATGCCTGCGGCGAGGTCGGCCTGCCCGCCGTAAGGGTCGATCAGCGTGCCGTCGGGTGCTTCAGCGATGGCGTTGACGGTGAAGTCGCGGCGCAGCAAGTCCTGCTCCAGCGTCACGTCGGGCGCGGCGTGTACCGTGAAGCCTTTGTAGCCGCGCGCCGTCTTGCGCTCGGTGCGCGCCAGCGCGTACTCCTCGTGGGTCTGGGGGTGCAGGAAGACGGGGAAATCCTTGCCGACCGGCTGGAAACCTTGCGCTTCCATCGCTTCCGGCGTGCTGCCCACCACCACCCAATCCCTGTCCTGCACCGGCAGGCCGAGCAGACGGTCGCGCACCGCACCGCCGACACAGTAGGTTTCCGGCTTATTTTTCATCGGGGATGGGGGTCTGGTTGGCCTCGCTCTTGGGCGCGATCACGCCCAGCCGTTGCTTGAGCGAGACACCCGGCTGGCCGAACTGGGCCGCGTAATACACGGTGTTGCTCATCACCTTCTTCACGTAGTCGCGCGTCTCGTTGAACGGAATGGTCTCGGCGTAGATCGCGCCTTCCAGCGGCACCTCGCCGCGCCAACGGCGCGCCCGCCCCGGACCGGCGTTGTAGGCCGCCGAGGCCAGCACCGGGCTGCCGTCGAACCAGTCGAGCACGGTCTTCATGTAATAGGTGCCCAGCTTGAGGTTGGTCTCCATCTGGTGGATGAGCGACTGCTTGTAGGATTTCAGGCCGAGCTTCTTCGCCACCCACTTGGCGGTGGCAGGCATGATCTGCATCAGTCCCGCCGCGCCTACATTGGATTTAGCCTGCGTCACGAAGCGACTCTCCTGCCGCATCAGGCCGTAGACCCAGGCCTCCTCCAGCCCGTTGTCGCGCAGATGGCTTTGCAACTCCTCGCGGTACGGCGCCAGGTAGCGCAGGTTGAAATCGTGCGTCGCCACGGTACGGTCGGCGGCGCTGATGGCACGGTCATACATCTCGTTGCGGCGGGCGATCTCGGCAGCGGTGATCAGCTGGCGATCGTTCAGGCTGCGCAAGGTCAGCGACCACTCCTTGGCCGCCTCGACACGCATGTCCAGCCGATACAGCAGCAGCGCGCGCTGGATGCCGGGCAGCTTGCCAACCGCCTCCAGCTCGGCTTTGCCGGGCTTGAAGCTGTCGGCCTTGCTTTCCGTCGCAATCACCGCGCCCAACTCCTCACTCGCCATCTGGCCGTAGAAGTTGAACTCACGCGCCAGATCGATGAACAGCTTGTTAGCCTCGGTGACTTTGCCCTGCTCCTTGAGCGCACGGCCCTTCCAGTAGCGCCACGGCGCTTCCTGCTGCTGGGCGGGCGTGAGCTGGGCGATGGCGTTGGCCACTTCCCGCCAGTTCTTCGCACGCAGGGCGGCACGCACCCGCCATTCCCGCTGCGCTTCGTTCAGCGGCGCATTGCCCGCCGCCCGGTACCAGTCCAGCGCATGCGCATCCAGCTTCATCGCAGCTTCGTAAGCCAGCCAGCCGCTGACATAGGCGCGCTCATCCTCGGGAAAATGGGCGGCGATGCTCTGCCAGCGGGCATGGGCCTGCGGCGGCGATTGCTTGGCCAGACGCAGTACGGCGAACTGCGCCGCGAGGCGTTGCGCCTCGTTCGGCTGATCCAGCCCGGCGTGCTCCAGATAGCGCTCGGGATTGCTGGCAGCGCTGTCCAGCATGGCGGGCGCGATCTGCAAACGGCTCGGCAGTTGCGCCGACAGGCGTTTGGCCAGCGTGACGTTGCCCGCTTCCAACGCCAGCCGCAGGCGCAGCCAGACATCCTGTTCGCCGAGCAGGTTGCGCGCCAGAGCGGCCTCGAACAGCGGCGTACAGCTTTCCGGCTGCTCGCGCCCGACCAGCCACAGCGGGCGCACCTCACGCAGCACCTCGTCGGCCTGCGCCTGGGTCGGCTGGAGTTGGGCGCGGGCTTGCAGGGCGTAGCAGCTCAGATCGGTCTCCTGCGTTTGCAGGCGCGGGAATTCGGCCAGGAAGGTGCTCCATTGCTGCGTCTTGCCGAGCTGGCGCAGCCATTCTCCGCGTAGTTTGTCGACCACCGGCGTATCGGCGGGGCGGGCGAGGAAAGCCTGGATGTCGGAGGGATCGGAGGTGGTCAGGTTCAGTCGCAAACGGTAGTACGCGACGTAAGGCTCCATGGCTGAGCGGGAGAGTTTCTCGGCCAGCTGCTCCAGCCTGACCTTGTTGCCGGAACGGAACGCGTCGCGCGCAGCGAGGAAATCCGACTCCTCGTTGGCGTGGACAAGTACAGGGGACAGCAACAGGGCAAGCAGGAAAAATCTCATCGGCAAGGGCAACCACATCAACGGCGGGAAGCATATCACACGCCTATCGGTTAGAATCCGCCGAACCGAATTTACCAAGGATAGAGCATGAAAGCACGCGTCAAATGGGTGGAGCAGGTCTCCTTTCTGGGCGAGACCGAGAGTGGGCATGCGGTGCTGATGGACGGCGCTCCGGCGGCGGGCGGGCGCAACCTCGGCCCGCGCCCAATGGAGATGCTGCTGCTGGGCGCGGGCGGCTGTACCTCGTTCGACGTGATCGCCATCCTGAAGAAATCGCGCCAGCAGGTGATCGATTGCGAAGTTCAGATCGAGGCCGACCGCGCCGAGACCGACCCCAAGGTGTTCACCCGCATCCACATGCACTTCGTCGTCACGGGCCGCGCACTCAAGCCGGACGTGGTCGAGCGCGCCATCAAGCTGTCGGCAGAGAAATACTGCTCGGCCAGCATCATGCTAGGGGCGACCGCCGCGATGAGCCACGATTTCGAGATCGCTGAGGCCCCATGAGCGCACCGCAAGACACCCTGTTCGAATTCCCCTGCGACTTCCCGCTCAAGGTGTTCGGCCACGCTCAGCCCGGCTTCGCCCAGGCCATCGCCGAAGTCGTGCAGCGCCATGCGCCCGAGTTCGATGCGGCGACCATCGAGATGCGCAGCAGCAGCGGTGCGAAATACCTCAGCCTGACCTGCACCTTCCGGGCCGAATCGCGCGAACAGCTCGACGCGTTGTACCGCGAACTCACCTCGCATCCGATGGTGAAGATGGCGCTGTGACGTTGATCGTCAAATCACTCGGCTTGGTCGAATACGAGCCGACCTGGCGCGCGATGCAGGGCTTCACCGCCGAGCGCACGGCGGATACGCCGGACGAGTTGTGGATGGTGCAGCATCCGCCCACCTTTACTCAGGGGCAGGCGGGTAAGCCGGAACACCTGCTCAACCCGACCGCCATCCCGGTGGTGCAGATCGACCGGGGCGGGCAGGTGACCTACCACGGCCCCGGCCAGATCGTGGCCTACCTGCTGCTCGACCTGCGCCGCTGGAAGATCAACGTGCGTGAGCTGGTGCGGCTGATGGAAGACAGCGTGATCGCCGTGCTGGCGCAACACAGTGTAACGGCGGCGGGGCGCGAGGATGCGCCCGGCGTGTACGTCGGCGCTGCCAAAATCGCCTCGCTCGGGCTGAAGATCAGGAACGGCTGCTGTTACCACGGTCTAGCCTTTAACGTGGAGATGGACCTGTCTCCGTTCAGCTTCATCAACCCCTGCGGTTACGCCGGATTGCGCGTGACCCAAGCCCGCGAGCATGGCATCGCCACGCCGCTGGCAGAACTTGAACAACTTCTGGCGCAGCAGTTGACCGCGCGCTTGCAACACCATCTGGAAAGCAAACATGAGCACTGAAAAACCGCACAAACAGACCGGCGCCGCCAAGACCGCGCGCAACCCGATCAAGATCGTCCCCTTGCAGCAGCGTCTGCGCAAACCGGAGTGGATACGCGTCAAATCCGGCAGCGGCGCGGGTTACCACGAAGTGAAGCGCATGTTGCGCGAGCACAAGCTGCACACGGTGTGCGAGGAGGCCTCTTGCCCCAACATCGGGGAATGCTTTGGCAAAGGCACGGCCACCTTCATGATCCTGGGCGACGTGTGCACCCGCCGCTGTCCGTTCTGCGACGTGGCGCATGGCAAACCGCTGCCGCCAGACGTTAACGAACCGGCCAGTCTGGCGCAGTCCATTGGTCTGCTCAAGCTGCGTTACGTAGTCATCACCAGCGTGGATCGTGACGATCTGCGCGACGGTGGTGCCGGGCACTTCTCCGACTGTCTGACCGCCATCCGCGCCAGTTCGCCCCAGACGCGGCTGGAGACGCTGGTGCCGGACTTCCGTGGCCGCCTCGACGTGGCGCTGGACGAGATGGCGCGCAGCCTGCCCGACGTGCTCAACCACAATCTGGAGACCGTGCCGCGCTTGTACACCCTAGCGCGTCCCGGTGCCGACTACGCGCACTCGCTCAAATTGCTCAAGGAGTTCAAAGCGCGCTTCCCGCACGTCACCACCAAATCTGGCCTGATGCTGGGCTTGGGCGAGACCGACGAAGAAGTGCTGCAAGTGATGCGCGACCTGCGCGCCCACGATGTCGAAATGCTCACCCTGGGCCAATACCTGCAACCCTCCGACGGCCACCTGCCGGTGCTGCGCTACGTCACGCCCGATTCCTTCAAAATGTTCGAGAACGCCGCGCTGGACATGGGCTTCTCCCACGCCGCCTGCGGCCCGATGGTACGCAGCAGCTACTTCGCCGACGAACAAGCCGCCCAGGCCGGGGTAGACATCCAAGACTAAGCCTGCAAGCAGGAATGAGAAAGGGCTGCCGGATCTGGCAGCCCTTGGCTTTTTGGTGCTGATGAGGTGAATCGAACACCCGACCTACTGATTACGAAACATAATCCCTTGATTTCCTAACCAACTGCAATATATCATATATTCAGGTTTAAACGGCTTCACAAAACCAACATTTTAACCAAGGCAACCTGAAAATGGCTAAAATCGAAACGAACATTGACCTGTTCAACCCCAACACATTGCGGTGCAGATTCAGAAAGCACGGGAAAGAATACCTGCAATATGAGCAATTTGTCCCAGCAAGTACGAAATCCTATGATCGCGCACTCACTCGACTCAAAAAATGGCGAGATGAGGAATTGGAACACATCACTGATTTTGGCGTGGGCACAGCCGAATCCTCCAAGCTTACGTTACGTCCACACTTCCAGGTGTATCTGACCTCAAAAGATCTGCAAAGACAGAAATCGGCCTCCAACACGAAGAATCTGATTAACCAGATACTGGCGGGACTGGATGATGCAGATCACTTGCTCGACACCCCACTAAAAAAGCTCACGGCAAAAGACTTCAAGGAATGGAAGGAAGCCTTGATAGAGGACGGATACAGCCCAAGCTCAATCAATTCATACCTTGGATGCTTCAGTGTCATCATTGAACGCCTCAAACAGGAAGTGCCCAATGGAGCAACCTGGATCGTCAACCACATCCTTGTCAGCAGGCTGAGATTCAAAAGAGGCGATCTTACTCGCCGTAGTCGCATCGCCACAGAGGAAGAAATCCAACTTCTGCTCTCCAACACGGAAAGCAAGACGCTCAAAGATGCCTTGGTTCTCTACCTCATGCTTGGATGTAGGCGATCCGAACTGGTTAGACTTCGCATTGAGGACATCAACCTAAATGAGCCCGATGTCCCACACCTAACTTTTCGGGACACGAAAAACCGTGATGACAGGAAAATCCCTCTCGACGCCAACACTGTCAACGTATTGAGCAAAATTATCGGAGGGCGCAAGAAGGGATTTGTGTTTTTGACAACATCCAATAGTCCCAAGGTCGACAAGGATAGCGCCATTACCCCCGATGCGATTACTCGGGCATACATCAAAGCACGAGCACGAGTTGCCAAGAATGTTGACAACCCTCGTCCCGAAATTGCCGACCTACGCCTGCACGATTTTCGAGCAACCTTCGTCGTTAAGGAAGCACTCGGTCGATTCAATGGAAACATCATGGCGCTGTCCAAGATTACAGGCCACCGCAACATCCAAGTCCTGATTGATCATTATTTCAGAGCAACGCACAAGGATATTGCGGAGGCTGGGGGCTACCTCAATAAAGCCAACCCCACAAAGGAGCCCACGGAGGTGGCCCAGAACTAAAGTACCGCAGCATTGGTGATGGTGTAGGTTTCACCACCAAACTCGAACTCCACCATATCGCCCGATATTTGGCAGTCATTCGCAAAGCAGTCATAGTCGATATAAGCGTGCAGGTGCTCAGGAATCTGGTGCAGGTAGCACTCGTCGAAGAGTTCCTCTGCTGCATCGCTCAGGTTTCCGTGAAAGATCGTCACGTCGTCCATGCTGTTCATCGCCTGCTCCATCGAATAGCCCAGATCGCACAGGTAAGCCAAGGCAGGCAATTGATGGTCGTCGGTTTCGTCAAGTAAGGCCAGAAACTGCCCCAAGTTTGCTTGGTTCACACTGCAAGCACGGAACAGATCAGCCTCTGCGCTGGTGCCGTCAATGAATTGAATCTCGAACTCCTCCACCGGCAAGCCGTAGGCATCGACGCACTGGCTGGACAGGGTTTCAAACTCCTCGGTTGTCGTGAAGTAGAATCCTCTGGCATCGAGGTTGTATGGTTGGGCGTAGAACTCAGGATATGCTTTTTGGTGAGCGTCGGGGTTGAATGTCTGCTTGGTTTGATGGGTGGCGTTGAGAGCGATCATGACTTTTCCTTTCGTCGTTGTTGAACATGCTTTTTGGAGCCGCGTCGCAACGCGCAACTGACAAAAGCAAGGACAGACGGGAAAGCCCGAAGAGTAGAATGGTGCGGTCAGCGTGAATGAAATGAGCCCTGCCACGGTTTCTGCTCGTAGCCCACGGGGATGGCTTGTAGGGAAGGACGATTTTGGGAAGTTGGTGGAAGGCGGCTACAGCAGGTCAATCAACCTTGACGAAAGGTGGACGGCTCGCAACACGATTGCCACCCAGTAAAGCAAGCAGGGGGCACTCAGTGTCCGGTCTGGGAAAACAATTCAATCATGCAGCCTGCCGCTGGGGCGGCATCCAAGATCGAATGTCTGATATTCGGCCATTGCTGCCAGTTTGCAGAGTAACAAAATGACTGCTGTCGGCACAGTAGCTGTCGTTCACAAGGTTCCAGATAATCCGGCATATTGACCATCCGAGTAGCAGGAGGTAGGGTGCACTTCCCGTCAGCATGGTGAAATTGCGATTGCTCCATCGATTGTGATTTTTTCGAGACGCCGGAACGTAACTGGAAACTATAACTTCAAAAGGCGGAGTGGCGCGATGACTGCAGTAATCCTTCATTTAAGCGATATACATATTAAATCCCCCCAAGATCCGATTCTTAAGCGGGCAAAGAGTATTGCGGCTTGCACGTACTCGTCGTTGCCATCTGCATCGAGAGTTTTCATTGTTGTGTCGGGCGACATAGCGTTTTCCGGACATGCGGATCAATATGCCCTAGCAGAGACATTCTTTGCAGAAATCAAGAACGCGATACTCGACGAAGCGAAACTGCCTGTGTCGTTCGTCATTGTTCCGGGAAATCACGACTGCGATTTTGATAAGAACAACAGTGCCCGAAAGATGCTTATCAAAAGCATCGACGACAGCGACGATCCTGAAATCGACACTTCGGTTATCGAAACGTGTACGTCAATTCAAGAGGATTTCTTTGCTTTCCGCGACGCGCTCGAAAACAATCCGGAGGCCCACGGTGATTCATTGTGGAGAACAGCCAGATTTCAAGTCGACGGGAAGAGTTTCAGCTTTGAATGCTTGAATGTCTCATGGGTTTCAAAGCTAAAGGAGGAGCCTGGACGCCTTTTCTTCCCGATTGACAATTACAAGGTGCAGAAATCCGACAGTGTTGATGTTCGTCTAGTCGTGTTACACCATCCATTGAATTGGTTTAGTCAAACAATTTACAAACCATTCAGAACGTTTCTTCGTCAGACGGCCAATATCATCATTTCCGGCCATGAGCATCAAGCAAATGTCGGAATTGTTCATGATGCCGAAAGCGAAAAAAGCGCATTTGTAGAAGGCTGCGTGTTACAGGGTGAAAAAGATCTATCAGATTCCGCGTTCAACGTTGTGATTTTGGATATTGAAGTCGGGCAGTTTGCATCTACGCGATACGCGTGGGCTGGCGATATGTACAAGCCAACCGAAGAGGGTTCATGGGCCGACTACCACGACCTCCCCGCCAAACGAGCAAATCCGTTTCCAATTACTGAGTCTTTTCTCGAGCGCCTTGATGACCCCGGCGCGTTTTTCAAACATCCCGGACAAACGAACATTTCGCTTTCGGATATTTTTGTTTATCCGGACCTTCGCAAAGTCGGCAACGGGGAAGATAAACGCCGAAGCTTTATTAGCTCCCAACGCTTACTATCTCCTGAAGTTACTGCGGACGGAGCTCTTGTTGAGGGAGATGAAAAGGCTGGATGCACCAGCCTGCTCTTCGAACTGTATCGGCAATACCACGGGCGCGGCTTTGTTCCAGTCCTGATAAACGGAAAGGAACTTCGTCGCACAACGGATGCGGAAATCCATTCGGCAATAAGTCATGCGGTCGAAATCCAGTACGGAAAAGCACACGTAGAAGCATTTAGCCAACTACCTGCAAGCCAAAAGTTGTTGCTCATCGACAACTTTGACGAAAGCTCGATGAAGGCTGCGGACGCCCGCGCAGATTTGCTTTGCGCTCTCAAAAAGCGCTTTGGACATATGGTCGTTACAACCGGCGCAATGTTTGAAATGCGGGAGATGCTCGATGGCGACGCATCCCGCCAGCTTCTTGGGCTTCAGCATTATCAGCTTCAGCCATTTGGTTACCAGCTTCGCTCTCAGCTAATCGAACGCTGGTTTTCTTTGGGTGCTGATGGAACTGTCGATGAGGCGAAGTTTATCGCCCAATGTGATCAGGCCGAGCGATTGATGGATGTCGTGATGGCAAAAACTGTTGTGCCGTCTCACCCGCTATATCTGCTGACATTGCTGCAAAGCATGGAAGCTGGTCGCAGCGGAGATTTCAAAGAAAGTGCTCTCGGCTATTACTACCAATATCTACTGACAGAGGCATTCCAGAATTCTGGTGTAAAGCCGAATAAACTGACAGAGACATTCCAGTATTCAGCGCATTTAGCGTGGGAGTTTCATCTTCACAAGAAAAGTGAACTAACCAAGGATGAACTGCGCGAGTTCAATGAACGATTCTCGAAGCACTGGGTCACGGTCGATTTTTCTCGTTATCTCGATATCTTGCTGGATGCTAGGGTGCTGTGCCGCTCGGGTGACGACTACAAATTCAGGTATCCGTACATTTACTACTACCTGAAAGGACATTACCTAAGCGAGAACATATCGGATTTGGATATTCGGGCATATATCGGTCACTGTACCGAACATCTATATGTCCGCGATCATGCAAATACCGTGCTTTTCTTGGCTCATCACTCCAACGATGAATTTGTTTTAAATTCGATTTCGAGTGCTCTTCACGGACTATTTCGGACACATGCACCTGTTACTTTTGAGGGCGATACAACTGGAATCAAGCAGCTCATTGAGGATGCGCCGAAGCTAACCTACTCAGGCGAATCTCCGGTCGAGCATCGGAAGCGCCGCAATGAACTTCAAGACCAGCTTGACGACGGACATGACGGGCTGTGTGAAACCGAAGAAAGTTCGCCAGAGTTAAGCTTGCTTGCCCAGATGACCATGTTGTTCAAAACCATGGAAATCCTCGGTCAGGTCTTGAAGAATCAGTACGCCAAGATACCGCGCTCGCGAAAGGTTGCTTTACTCGAAGACCTATTCAATGGCCCACTTCGTGCAATCCGTGACTTTTACAGCTACCTAGAGAAGCATCCGGATGCTCTCGTAGCCGAGATTGATGCGGCACTGCTGCGAAAAGGAAAAATCGAGAACGATGAAGACCGGAAGGCCATCGCACGAAGGGTTGTCGCCAGCCTTGTTCAGATCATTACTTTCGCGTTTGTATTGCGAGCTGCGCAATCGGCCAATTCAGATAGCCTATCTGAGGATGTAAGAGAGGTCGTAAAGAAAAATCCGACACTCGCATTTAAGCTTATCGAGCTCAATATCATCTTGGATTCACCGAAGACGATTCCTCGACAAAAATTAAAGCAATTGCACAAGGATGTGGAGAAAGACCTAGTCGCCTCGAGGCTTCTTCAGATAATGGTGCTCAATCGTCTATACATGTTCAAGACATCCGAACAAGACATGCAATGGCTGTATAGCGAATTGAATATTGACTTGGGCATCCAACATGCTATTACCTACCAAGAAAAATCTCGCAGGCTTGTAAAGTGAGTCACTGTAAGTGGAAGGTGTCTGGAATTTTGTGTTAAGCGGCCCTTATTGCATCATGTTCAGATGACCGCTATGGCCGAATTTCAGACATTCGATCTTGGATGCCGCCCCAGCTACATCCTCAGGTCACGCACCTGACTTTCTTCCCCGACGAGGTTTCTTGGGCACCTCTGGTGTGTTGTTTGGTTTCTGCCTGAGGTGATGTTTCAGTATGCGTTCCTGAAGAGAAGAACCAATCGGCACGATCATTTTGGTCTCGGTCATGTCAGTCTCGACAGATCCCTTGCCTCGACGGATTTCGGTTAGCAATTTCTCCTGTGCCTCGTCTTTGGGCACGATCTCCATACCCTCAGCCAAGGCTCGCTCGAAGGCACAACGCAGGAAATCCTCGTTGCCCGTAAATGAGACC
Source organism: Ferriphaselus sp. R-1 (assembly GCF_000746095.1). Lineage (GTDB taxonomy): Bacteria > Pseudomonadota > Gammaproteobacteria > Burkholderiales > Gallionellaceae > Ferriphaselus. The sequence continues at coordinate 49,516 of NZ_JQKP01000002.1, forward strand.
GTGTGCCAGCTCTTGGCTTTGGCAATCTCGATCAGGCGGTATGCCGACAGCTCGGCACTGCCACCTTCTGCCACGATTCGGTCGCCGTGATCCGTGATGGAAGAGCGGTCTTTGAAATACAGGATGGCGTATTCGCCCTTGAGCTCGATTCGACTGATGTATTTCGAGAATCCGAACTGGTGGTTGTACTTGCTCTTGAGTAGCTGACGCAATTCGTGGGCTGCCGCTTCGCCTTCCGTTTGGATAGACCACTCAGCATCCTCGTCGAACTTGGGTGGGTTAGGGGTTCCAGTTGATAGGGTAGGCTTGGGCGCTGCTGGAATGGCCTTCAGCACCTGCTTTTTCTTGATCTCTTCGTTGACTTGCTTGATTTGGTTGTTCATGGTTTTTACCTCGCTGTGGAAATAGGCCGCTCTGCCTTCGTGTAGCGAGGGCAACACAATCAGCCCCCTATCAGCGTGTGAGCGGCTATCCACTCGCTGACCTACGCCTGCCGCTACAAGAGCGGTGTTCGTGTGCCGTTCCCAAATGAGGCGGCATTGTTTAATGAATTCCTGTCCGTCCCAGTCACGACGCTTGGTCTTGCTGAAACTGAATGGAGCGACCTGCTCACGCTCGCTCATACAGATGTGGCAATGCGGATTGCCCAGCTTGTTGTGGATGGAGTAATCGAAGAAGGAACGCTCAGCACCGAAGGTCTGACGCGCCTCCTCGATGAAGCCTAGGATCAGTACCTGCTGATCGGCCAAGTCAAGCTCCACCGGCAAAGCAACCTCGATCTCCCTTCCTACCGTTGCACGACAGTGGGTCTCGTTTTGCTCGATGGTTTCGTAGAGCAAGACTAGATTGGAAAGCTGGGAGTAGTCGGTTTCGTCGCCGTCGGCATTCACGAAGCCGGACAGAGCCACTTCACCTTTCCCCCGAAAGTTGTAGTGCTTGCCGCTATGGCGGCACCCAGCCTTCAAGCCACGGCGATAAGCCATGCCACCCACCGCAGTTCGCCCACGACTGCGCCGGTAGGAATCAATGTGGAGGTGGTAGATCGCCATGTGGGCTCCTTTCTTCTTGTTGTTCTGGGGCTTGGGGGTATCCCCCAACGCAGCATTTCCGAAGAAATGCATAAGTGCGTCTAGTCCCTTGGTTCACCTCTTGTACTAATGGATACCGCTCGTCAGTCAAGTCTTGACGATTGATTTAATTGATCTATATGGATGAAAGGTCGAATTTGATGAGGAGAGTGGAATGGGATACTCGTATTCGAAACGGCTCGAAGTGATCGAGCAAAAACGCCAGAAGCTGGAACGGCAACTGGTGGAACTGAATCAGCAGGGAAAGGTGATTTCTGCTCGTGAGCGTGAGACGAAACGCAAGGAACAGAACCGCCAGAAATATCGCTGGGGCGGATTGATTGAACTGGCAGGTCAACAGAAAAACCGCACACTGTCGGATGAGGTGCTTTTGGGTGCCTTGCTTCAAGTGATGGTAGTAACCGATGCCGCCACGTTGGAGCGGTGGAACAAACAGGGGGCTGGGCTATTGAAGGATCAGCGGCAGAGCATCAAGGAAAGTGCTGCCGCCCAAGGTTACACGCAGGCCGACGTTCGGTCTGAACGGTAAAGGGCATGGACTGAGCTCATGCGAAGAGTGGTACTGCTGGCTTAGACCGACCTATATACTTTGGCCTACTCTCGCAGATGGTGATTGTGATAGGCTCCCGCTATATGAACCATTCCAACGAAGCCTTTTCCCGTGTGATTATCGACAGCCAATTATCCAGCCAAGGCTGGAATCTGTCCGATGGAATCAGTGTGAAATACGAGGTCGTGATGCCTGATGGCACCAAGGCTGACTATGTATTGAATGACCGTCACGGTAGAGCCCTCGCAGTCATTGAAGCCAAGAGGTTCTCTGTCAGCCCTGATTCCGCATCAGATCAGGCAAAGAACTATGCCCGTCAATTGGACGTGCCTTATATTTTCCTCGCCAATGGCAAGGAAATCCTGTTCTGGGAGTGGCGTAATGAAGCGTTCGCCCGTCCAGTTAAGACCTTCTTCAAGCAGGATGACCTTGAACGGCGATCTGCCACGTTGAAGGTGTCTCGCAAGCCCACCACGGTTCCGATTGATGTCCGTGTTTCTGGTCGAGATTATCAACAGGAGTGCATTCAAACTGTATGCCGTGAGATCGAGTCCGGTCGCCGTAAATTACTGATTGAAATGGCAACCGGCACAGGCAAGACCAGAACGGCTGCGGGACTCATCAAGCGGCTGTTCGAGGCTAACGCCGTCAGTCGTGTTCTCTTCTTGGTTGACCGGATACCTCTTGCCACCCAAACCGAGGAAGCCTTCGCTGAACACCTGAAAGATTTTCCCTGCTATGTGTTGCGGGCTGGTCGTCGTTTTCAGGATGAGAAACGGATTACCATCACCACCCTGCAAAGCATGGTGAACATCTATGGGGAATACTCGGCGGGCTATTTCGACTTGGTGATTTCCGATGAGTGCCACCGTAGCATCTATGGGCAATGGAGTGGAGTGCTCAAACATTTCGATGGCATCCAAATTGGCCTAACTGCCACGCCGTGCATCAGTGGGCAGGATGCTGAATCGGGCGACGAAGAGGATGCAGAGTTTGTGAAGGACACCTTACGGTTCTTCGAGGTGGACAAGCCGACTTTCACCTACAAGATGAAGGATGCCATCCGTGATGGCTATCTGGTGCCATATCAGATTTACCGTGCGAAAACGGTCAAGACTGCCTCGGAAGGTGGCTTCCCCGTCAAGCGGGACGAACTGGATTGGTCAGCGATGGATGCTGACACAAAAGAAGAGTTCAACAAGCTGTTCAAGGAGTCCGACACCATCACGATAGACCCGAATGCCTTGGAGCGACGATTCACCATACCCGAACGCAACCGTTCCATTGTGCGAGAGTTTCGCAAGGTAATGGATGAGGGGTACATCGACCTTAAGGGCATCCTGAGAAAGCCACTCTTGGGCAAGAGCATCGTATTCGCCGTCAACAAACAGCATGCCGAAACGCTTGCCAAGATGTTCGACGAAATTTATGCCGATCAAAAGCCGACGCCAGAGACACGCTACGCTGACTATGTGATTTCAGGCGTGGGGAAGGATGACACCACTGACGGCTTGAGCAAGATTCGGCGGTTCAAGAAAGAGCCATACCCGAAGATACTGGTGTCAGTGAACATGCTGGACACCGGCTTTGACTGTCCAGAAGTGGTCAATCTTGTCTTTGCCCGATTCACCAAGTCGGTGATTCTGTATCAGCAAATGCGTGGGCGTGGCACTCGCAAGGCTCAAAACAAGCCGATCTTCACCATGTTCGACTTCGTGGGGGTGGTGGATTACCACGGCGATGGCGATGAATATGGTTCGGGCGGTGTCATTACTGAGAAACCGAAAAGACCTCGCCCTCCCCCCAGTAAGGGGGCTTTGGTTGTGGATGTCGATGACCATATCGACCCGTTCAGTCGGGGCTGGATGACCGTGGACGAGAACGGCAACATCGTTTTTCCGGAAGCCTCCGAAGAGAAAGCCAGCCAATTAGGCGCTCGTTTCGAGGCTTGGTTGACTGCACGGGACGATTTAACTCCATCACAGGAAAACCTGCTGCGCATCGTTGGCAGTCAGATTCGGGCGAATGCGGAGCACTGGGATGAGTTTACCAGTGGGCATTTCGCCTTCCATCCATTCAGCGCCCAAGGTGGCTATGCCAATGCGGTGCGGATATTCGGGGGCGAAGATGCTCTGGAATCCATACTTGTCAGCCTGAATGCCTCGGTCTACCAGAATGACAATGATGGCGAGGAGCCGGTAAGCTACCAGCCAGCCTCTCCACAACAATAACAAGGAATCGCAATGCCTTTGACCGCAGATATGCGTTCGTCTATCGAACAGATTCGTAATTATCTTTATGGCGGCGGTTACCCCGATCCGATGAGCAATGCGGAACAGTTGTCGTTCCTATTTTTCTTCTACCTCATTGAAGGAATCGACTCTGAGAACACCATGCGGGCTCGGGTGCTGAAACAGTCCTACACCTCGATTTTTGCTGGGGACTGGCATTTGAGAAATCCACTCAATGCACGCCAGTCGGATGAAACGAGCATCGGGCGAGATCAGTTCAAGTGGTCAGTCTGGGCAAAGGGGATGAGTGGCGAAAGCCTCGTCCGTTTTGTGCGGGATGAGGTGTTTCCGTTCTTCGACGAAGTTGCCGAACGGTCTGCCTTCAACTTCATGAACGGGGCTCGCCTGACGATAGACGAACCGACGGTATTAACGCAGGTGGTCAATCTGGTCGATGGCTTGCGACTCGATCAAGCCGATGCCGACACCAAGGGCGACTTGTTCGAGCATGTGTTGCGACAAATTAAGCAGGCAGGTGAATTGGGGCAGTTTCGCACTCCTCGCCATATCATCCGTGCCATCGTCGAAATGGTGAACCCGCAAATCGGCGAAACCATTTATGACCCTGCTGCCGGAACGGCAGGTTTCTTGGCGGCCGCATACAACCACATCCGGTTAGCCAACTCTTCGCCAAGTGGCATCCACGAGGATGAGTTGGATGGCAAGAAACAAAGGCGAGGCGTGGGCGACAGGTTGTCTGCCCAGCAGATTGTCGTCCTCCAAAACAGCACCTTCTACGGCAACGATGTTGATCCCAAGATGGTTCGACTTGCCACCATGAACCTGACTTTGCGGGGCTTAGCGAATGTCAGAATTCTGCTGCGAAATGTGCTCACGACCACCCTCGATTCTGAACGCAAGCACGAACTGGGCTTGCCCGATGAAGGCTTCCATGTGGTGCTTGCCAACCCGCCTTTTTCGGGGCGGGTGGACAAGGATCGCATCGTGGATGATGTGAAGGTCGGCACGACAACATCGACTGAATTACTGTTCCTGAAATATATGCTGGACAGCCTTCGCACTGGGGGGCGATGTGGCGTGATCGTGCCGGAAGGTGTGCTGTTCGGGTCAACAGGTGCCCATAAGGAACTGCGCCGTCAGTTGATCGAGAATAATACGGTTGAAGCTGTACTTTCCCTGCCTGGGGGAGTTTTCCAACCCTATTCCGGCGTAAAGACCTCGGTGCTGTTCTTCCGTAAAGGGGGGCGAACCGACAAGGTAATGTTCCTCCATGCCGATGACGACGGCTACAAGCTGGATGCCAACCATGACACCCCGATTGAACTCGACGACATGCCCATGCTGGCTGAATGCTATAAGGCAAGGAGTGAACGCTGGCAGGAATGGCAAAGCCGTGATGAGTCGGCGGAATGGACTCACAAGTGGTGGTTTGCACCTTCCGAATCGCTCTATGCGAATGACTTCAACCTGTCTGCTGGGCGCTACCGTCCTATGTCGCAGTCGGCTATCGAGCATCGAAACCCGAAGGAAATACTGGATGAATTGATGGCTCTTGAAATTGAGATTACAGAAGAAATAAGCAATCTCCTCGCCTCAATTGGGGGCGATTAATTATGAACGTGGTATTTGGTTCCAATGTCCGCCTTGATGCTGTTGCCAGCATCATTATGGGACAGTCTCCTCCTGGAGAAACTTACAACGAACGTGGCGAAGGGCTACCATTTTTTCAAGGAAAATCAGAGTTTGGTTTACGACATCCAACACCGAGGAAATGGTGTAGCGCCCCTGTGAGGATTGCCGAGTCTGGCGATATATTAGTATCTGTAAGGGCTCCAGTGGGGCCGACTAATGTTGCCAACACAACGTGCTGTATTGGACGAGGACTCGCTGCTATTAGAGCCGATCAGAGTAGAGTAATTCCCGAGTTCCTGCGCTTTAAGATGATTGAGGCCGAGTCGGAATTGGCTAGAAAGGGGCAAGGCTCAACTTTTCAAGCCATTAACCGAGCTGATTTGGCCTCAGTCTCGTTCCCCCTCCCCCCACTTTCGATTCAACAGCAGCATGTCCGAAATCTTTCTGCGGCAGAAAGCATCGTCCGTCTTCGCCAAGAGGCCGAACGGCAGTCTGCCGAAATGGTGGCGAGTATTTTCTTGGAGATGTTCGGCGACCCATTGAAAAATACGATGGGGTGGGCTGTAACGTCGTTTGGAGACTTCGGGGATTGTCGCCTTGGGAAAATGCTTGATAAGCAAAAGCAGACAGGGTTGTTCCAGAAACCTTACATTCGAAATATCAACGTACAGTGGAATAGTGTTGATATAGATAGTATTTACACGATGGATATATCACCCGAGGAGCAAGAGAGATTTAGATTGCTTTCTGGTGATGTGTTGATCTGCGAAGGGGGCGATATAGGGAGAGCTTGTATCTGGACCGGCGAGATTGATGACTGCTACTACCAAAAGGCATTGCATAGACTACGACCTGATCTGAGAGTGGTGAAACCAGATTTTGTTGTGTGGCTCTTATGGTATCTATCAAAGTCAGGGGCTCTGATGGGATCTTCTGGTCATGCGACCATTCCACATTTGACTGGTGTTCAGTTGAAATCAATGCAGGTTATTTGTCCTGACATTGAAGTCCAAATCAAATTTGAGAAGAGGTGTCAACAAGTCCGCTCCATCCAAGCCCTTCAAGCTCAAGCAACAGCCAAAGCACAAGAGTTGTTTGGTGCCCTGCTGGCGAGAACATTTTCCGGCAAAGATTAGCCTGCCGCTGTGGCGGCATCCTGTTCGTCTTCGGATAAGATGGATTGCCTCAGCTTTTCTGTCAGCAAGTTGACTGCATTTCCGATTGGGTGAGCATTTGGGCTGTCATCGTTAAGCAGCGAATGCAGGGCATCCAGTCGAGCCCACAATGGATCCAGCCTAAGCATCAAGGTACACAAGTCTTGCCGTGAATACGGATCAGCATTTTGGGTGTCATTCACGGCAACTTGGCAGAGGCCAATCGCCAGTACCCCATAACCATACCAAACATCTCCCGCCGCCCTGTCTTTATCTTCACTGCCTGAAAGAAGGGGGTGTTGGTTACCCTTTGTTATCTCATTCATGGGAGGGAGGGGCAGTTTGTGTAGCAACTGAACCCAAATTTCCCATGGGACATCGGCAAATGCCCGATGCTTATTACCCTTGTATCCAAGCAAGTCGAAACTGGCGGAATACTTATCAAGCTCTGCCGAGTCGAATACAGCAGAATCAGTCATTGGCTTCCAAAAGTCCACGGCAGTAATTTTTCCGGCAAGGGCAGCCCACAAGGGGGTCTTGTATGGCCCAAGGGTATAGAAGCTCGCGGTTCCAGACAGAACCTTGTCTATGCTTTCAATCAGATCCGAGCTAAGCCTGACATGTCTGCCAAGTCGGTAGGCTGAAAAAGCGGGCAATGTTGCATTGCTGTTCGACTTGTTGCCTTGAAAAATGTTGTTCAAGTCTGACAAAGCAATGGTTCGAGTACGCTTGGATTTGCCCAGACGCTCGTTCAACAGATCAAGTGTGCCGGTCGAGACGAATGGATCATCATTGCTGGGGTTGGCTATTCCAGCATACTCATCGGCCTTCTGCTGAGTGCGGTGGCGAACCCAATTTGCCCATGCCACGGTACGCACTTTTTCCCAATCCTGTATTTCAGGTTGGCCACGCCTTCTTGTTGTAGTCATCAATCACCTGTGCGGAGTTATTCGATAGCGATCTGAATAATGCTTGAGGAAATCGTTTTCTGCAAATGGTTAAATGTCTCCATCAACAGGGAGTTAACCAGTTGATATTTCACAATAAGGAGAATGTTATGAGCAACGAAATCAATGTCGCAGAAATGATGACCATCGAGAAAATCCACGAACTGATTCCGGAGTTGAAGGGGGACGAATATGCCGCACTTCGCAAGGATATTGAACTGCGAGGGCAGTTGATGCCGATTATTACTATCGACGGACAGGTGATTGATGGTCGGGCGCGCCTACAGATTTGTAAGGAGCTGGGAATCGAGCCCATCATCACCGAACTTGGTGAGTCCAACACCTCACCGGCAGAAGCAGCCCACAGTCTGAATGTGCTCCGGCGGCATCTGACGACAGGGGAGCGGTCTATTCTGGCGGCACAAATGATCAATACCTCGAAGGGGGATAACCAGCATTCTGGGACTAACAAAATCACCCGCAAGACTTCCGCTGAGAAAATGGCGGTATCAATGGACAGTATTGATCGAGCCTGTAAGGTTTTAAAAAGCGGGAGTCCAGCACTGATTGAAATGGTGAAGAATGACGAGTTGTCGCTGACCAATGCGGCGCAAATCGCCCAAGCTGTCCCCAGTCTGGACAATGCCACAAAAAATGACATCCAAAAAATCCTGAAGGCTGGGATTCAGCAGACCAAGAAAAAGAACTACACCGCAACTGTCACCGCTGCAAAAATCAAGGCGGCACAGGAGTTGAGCAGAAACAATGAAGTTGCACTGAACTCGCTGGAAGGGCTGTACTCTTTGTACTATTTGGATCCGCCTTGGGATTATGGTGGAAATAATGAATCCTCGTTCTGTGCTCCGGATGCTCACTATCCGCTGATGCGTCTTGATGAAATCAAGGCGTTGCCGATCAAAGATGGTGCTGCTCCGGATTCCATGATTTACATGTGGGTGCCAAACTGCATGATTCCGGATGGGCTGATGCTGTTCACAGAGTGGGGGTTTGAGTTTGTTTCTACGATGGTCTGGTGTAAAGACAATGCAGTGCCGTCAGAAGGCCCAACCCTGACCTCCCACGAGACCTTGCTTGTCGGGAAGAAGGGCAGCCTGCCTTGCATAAAGACTAAGCGAAGCAAATCATGGCATCATGAGCCAAGGCGTAAGCATAGCCAAAAGCCGGAGCACTTCGCTGACATGCTGACGGCTATGTATCCAGATGTCGCCAAGATCGAGATGTTTGCTCGTGAGCCCAGAGCAGGATGGACTGTGTGGGGGAATGAGGTTATAGGTGTAGGTGCTGAACCAGTCCATCAGGTGCAGGCAACACTATTGAGGGTGTCCGCAAATGATGAACATGTGGAAATCGCCGCCTGAGGCTGCAAGGCATCAAAATGGCAACTCCTCGCAAATGAACAGTTCACCCTCGATCCTGCCTGCTGGGTTGGGTGTGGGCTGTTTCCATTCAGGAGTGGCCGTGGTGTCAGCCTTCGGTTTTAGCGACACTGACGACTCCCTGATCCGCACGGTCTTGCCGTTCTTGTTTTGCCTTTTCTGCCTTGTCTCAAATTGGAAGCGGTGGCGTAGCCCCTTCCAAAACATCTCCACCCCCAGCGGCGTGCGTTGAGCAGCTTCGCACCAATCCGCATACGCTCGATAGATCTGGTCGTTAGCAGTCCATACGGTGGAGCTGGAGTGAATGCCTTCTTCTTCGATCCATGCCAGCAAGCTGTCGCTTTCCAGTCGCATCGTTTGTTTCTGTGATCGGATGGTTTCCGGCAACTCGACTTCTGTCAGCATTCGTCCACGCCGGACAATGCGGATCGCCCCCTCCAGCAACCAGTCGAGCACAAGGTGTAGCTCGTCGGCGATGATTTTCTTGTCCAGATCGGCGATACGCTCGGATTCGGGCACCTGAACCTGCCACGGCACGAACACGATGCGTCGCCAAACCCCATCGGATTTGTCGGCGATGTGAGGCACATTGTTGGAGGAGATGATCCACTTTGCACGCGAGCGGTAGGAGCGTAGGGGTTTGTCATATTTGCGGTTGATGTCAATGCCGTTACCTGTGATGAGGGTCTTAAAAAGTTCCTCATCAAAGCGGGCGTTAGCAACTTCATCCACTAGCACCAGAGAAGCCCCGATCAGCGGTTCCAGAGCGAAATTAGCAGACAGCCGATCCAGCCGCAAGCGACAGGCTTGGCGATGGATGGCCTCTACCACTTCCATCAATACCCCCTTGCCGTTTGCCCCTTGCCCAACAAACCAGCCCGCTACGCCATAGTTGGCGGCCAGCAGGGTTTGCCCGCACAACTCCTGAACCACGTCACGGATGGCTGGGTCGGGTAGCGAAACATTCAGGAATCGCCCGAACAAGCTGGATTCGGGTAGGTGGTTGGGTTGATATTGGTCGGAATGTGGCTGGTGGCCAAGATTGGCTTGGATGACGTAATCTACCCCATACTCAGGAGCAGGCCGCATCACTTGAATTGATCCATCCTGCTGGATGTCGAGGTAGCCACTCAGTGTCGGGATGATGGATGAGCGGGTAGAATCCGGTAAGGGCTTTGCCTGTCGGAGTCGGGCACAGGCATAGTTCCAGATCGCCGAGGCGGTCTGGGCGGTGGCCTTGTCGGGATAGTGTATATCCAGCCACTGTGAGGCAATGGCCTTACCCTCTTCGGCGTGGACATATTCCCAACAGTATTTGCCCCAGCGATACATACAACCAGCATCGGCTGTGCTCTCGGTTTTCATGGCCCACGGGCCAACCATGTTGCGGTTGGGTGCGGTCAGCATCAGGTCGGCAAATACTTTGTCGAGCGAGGGCTTGCTAGCTTTGCTCGGAGGCTGGTTGGGTGAGCAGGCTTGCGACTGCTCGGGTGTTTCAGGTGGGTAGGTGTCGGCGGGTCGTTCTCCGACGAGTTTGGATTTGAATGTCATGGTGTGTGTTCCTTTCGATTGGTTTAGAGCAATAAGCCCTCCTTGGTTGAGTTGAAGATGTTTCCTGCTGGGGATTACTGCCGTTGGGTCGGAATGCCAACGGGCAGGCTGTCTGGACTTCGCAACCACGCTGCGATCAATTGGCGAGTGGCTTCACTAGGATTTAAGCCCCGTTCAGCACATGCCGCTTCGTACTGCTCCATCAGTCGCGGTTGCATCCGAACAAACAGGGTGCGAGTCTTGTGCGCACCACTTCCCACATTCATATAGGCAGGCAGCGGCTGCTGATCCCGCTCCCTTGCCTCGACGTACCGATTCCATGCTGCCTTCTTCCTGCTAATGTTTGTTTGTTCCATAGTTCGTTCCCTTTCGTAGTAGTACACACGTGATTGTGTGTATGACATAGGGTTAGCATACGTTTTACATAAGTCAAGCAACTATATGAAAATAAATTGAAAAATCATCTTTTCAAAACGATCAGGTTTGGCACGGGTGGCACGGGGTAGAGAGATGACCATGTGCCATTGAGATAGGGCAGTAAAGCCCATGGAATCGGGGCGTATGCCGTTGGCACGACTGGCACAGGTGGCAAAGGTAGTAAAACAGGTGATGGGAAATTGATAGGGGTATGGATGTAAGGACTGGGCTACTGGCAAAAGTGCCTGTGCCAGTCGTGCCACTCGTACAGTGTAGACGGGATGCGGGTTTCGGCAGGGCACAGGGTCAAGGGTTGCCTGTGCCACTTGGGGCAGGGTGCCGCTGGGGCGGCATGCAATCGAATTTCGGTGAATTAGAGGGTGGGTTTTGTGTATTCAGGAAGCGACGGGATTTGCCCATGGAGCACCTCCTTTAGTTGATCGTATTGCTCCTTTTGTCTCGCCTCTTCTAGTCTCAGCTCCCTCTGCCAAAGCTGATCAATCTCCTTGACCAACAGCCTGCAGAAACGAAGGCGTTCAGAGTTTTTCGGACGCCCTCTCTTCGGCGGCTTTGCATCAGGCAGCGTGCCATCCAGCCAAGCTGCAATATGGCTTTTCAGTGCAGTGCGCCTCCCCCCTCTTCCGTTGAGAGGTAAAGAGCACTTACCGAGAGAAAGTTGGTTGTAGATTGTTTGCCGAGCGACACCAATAACCTCTGCAATTTGCTCAATCGTGAGTGTCAGAGGGGGGCTCGGAAAGAGTGCTTCGATTTGTTCTAGGGTCGAACTCATAACCATTTTCTTAACCAACACCCCCCGAGAATTCAACTTTTTAACCAGATTTAATAGGAAAAGTCGGTAAATCTCAGGAGCTCTCGGTATGTCCTATCTATATGTTTTAATTATAAATGTTTGGTGCTGATGAGGTGAATCGAACACCCGACCTACTGATTACGAATCAGTTGCTCTACCGACTGAGCTACATCAGCGCACGGGCGCGGATTATAGGCGTTTAGGCGCGTGCGGGCAAAGTGTGGTTAGCGACTGGGGCGGTAGGGGGTAATGTCGATGGGCTGCTCGGCACCGATGATCTCGTTGATGAGTATCTCGGTGCTGGCGGGCGACATGGTCACGCCGTAGCGGAAATGGCCAGTGTTGAGCCAGAGGTTCGCCAACTCAGGATGTCGTCCGATGACCGGCACGTTGCCGGGCGAGCCGGGGCGGAGTCCGGCCCAGTGCTGAATCAGCAGCCTATCGGCCAGCGCGGGAAGCAGGCTTTGGGCGCGGTGCAGCAGACTTGCCCGCGCTTGTTCGGTGGTGCTTTTGTCGAAGCCGACATCTTCCAGCGTGCTCCCCACCAACAGATGGCCGTCGCGGCGCGAGATCAGGTACAGGCCATCTTGCAGGACAATGTGGTGCAGCGGCGGCGCATCGAATTTGTAGAGCAGCATCTGGCCGCGTATCGGCTTGAGTTCCGCCGCCAGCGCGTAGCGCCCTAGCAGCGGCTGGCTCCAGGCTCCAGCGGTCAGCACATAGCTGTCGGCGCGGAACTCGCCCACCGAGGTGGTGAGCGACTGTACCTGCTCGCCCTGCGTGACGAATTCGCGCACCTCGCATTGCTCGACGATCTTGCCGCCCAGTTGCACCACGCGCTGGCGCATCGCACGCAGGAACCGGGGATTACGCACCTGCGCTACTTCGGGCATCAGCAGGCACTCACCGCGCCAGCCGGGAAGCTCATCTCTGGTCATGACTCTGCGGATGTTCACCCCTCGATACGAGCACCACTGCACCGCTTCGGAGACATCGACCGGCGGCAGAATCAACATGCCTTTGACTTCGTATTCGGGGTCGATGCCGGTTGCGGCGTAAAGAGCGTCGGTGAGTTCGCCGAATTGCGCCATGCCGCGAAAAGCGAGGCTGGTCACTTCGTCGGGATAGTCCCACGGGCACAGCGGTGACAGGATGCCGCCTCCCGCCCAGGACGCTTCCTGCCCGACATCGCCGCGCTCCAGCACGGTGACGCTAGCTCCCCGTAGTAACAATTGCTGTGCAGCGGCGAGGCCATTCACCCCGGCACCGATGATGACGAAATCCATCTTTCCCATTCCCGTTACCCAACAAAACGGCGGGACTCGCCCGCCGTTCGTTTGTCCAGCCCGAAGTATAAAGGCTACGGGGTGAGTTCGCGCCAGGAAACACGTCGCCCGGTGACGGAGCCGCCGCCGCTGGCATTGACGTTGACGGGCGATTTGTTGCCCGAAGCATCGGTCACAATGGCTTTGATGGTACCGTCAGGCAGCATCACCACAGTCGCCCCGGCCGTCAGCGAGGAGCTGATCTTCCCGCCGACCTGCTGGTTGGTCACCGGCGCGGGCCAGGCACCGCTGGCGTAGTTGAACTGGTACAACCAGCTCTCGCCGCCCACCGTGCAGGCGCTGGAGGTCGGGATGTTGGTGAACACCAGCAAAGTGCCGTTCACCAGAATAGGGTCGATGTTCACCCGTTCGCCGGGCGAGGCGTTGCCGGGGTTGAAATCCACATACCAGCCCTTCTTGACCGCCCAGTCCACTGCGTTGTTGCTGCCGGTGCGGGTGGTGACGCTGGTCTGGGTCAGCGTCTGCACCACCATGTCGGCACGACCGCGCAGATTGCCCAGGTTGGCGGCGGTATCGCGGAACGCGTACAGCGACTGTTGTTGCGTATTGGTCAGGTCGCTTGTGCCGAGGAAGCGCCCGGTGCCGACGAACACCACCGGGTTGCTGTTCACCAGGCCGAGGTCGGGGCGCACCGTCACCGGCTGCCCCACACCCAGACCATCACGCAGCGCGGCGATCTGCACCACGGTGGGCGTGGCCGTGGTCAGGTCGAACCGCCACACATCGCCGTTCAGGTCGCCGCCATACACCCACTTGCCGGTGTTGTCGCGGCTCGCATCGTCAGCCCACACACTGAACTTCGCCAGCCCGCTGGGCGTAGTGGTATTGCCGGTGCCAGTATCGACCTTGTTCAGCACCGTGCCGGTCAGCGCATCCAGCACATACAGGATGCCGTGCCCGGTGCCGGGAGTGACGTTGTTGTAACCCGAACTGAGGATGACCACCCAGCGCCCGTCCGAGGCGCGCTTGGTGATGACCGGATTGCCGTAGCTGTAACCCATGTCGGTGTCGGCGATGCCGCACAAGGTGCTGTCGGAGCAGATCTCCCACAAGGCTTGTGGAGCAGCGGGATTGGTGATGTCCAGCGCATAGTAGCCGCGCCCGCCACCGCCCAGACCGCCGACCAGGATGGTCTTCCAGGCCGAAGCCGTCGTATCGAAGATGTCCATCACTTCCGGCGAACCATCGACGAAATACTGGTGGTTGCTGGCGTAGTTCACTTCCGCCAGCTTGTATAGATTGGGCATCACCATCTTGGGCACATAGGCCCAACTCTCCGCGCCGGTATCGGTGTTGAACGCATGCAACATGCCGTCGTTGGCGGCGACATACACCATGCCCTGGCGGGTGGCGTTCGCCGTTTTGAACGAGTCATAGGTCGGGGTGACCGCATCGGCGAAGCTGCTCTGCGGCACTTTCACGAACACTGGCTTGGCGTTGATCGCATCGCCCAGCACATGGTCGCGGGTGCGGAACACCTGGCTGGCATTGGTGGCACGCTGGTCATACTGGTATTGGCCGCGCAGATACTCGACCAGACTCTGGCCATTGTTGCCGAGGACGATCTCGGGTGCGGTCAGGCTGGTTACGGTGCATTGCGACCACAGGCTGCACTTGTTGGAAAAATACGCCTGCTCGGCCACCGACAGGCTGGCCCAGTCGAAACTCTTGAGATGGCTCGCACCGCCGCTGCTGAAAGTGTAGATCGTGCGGGTATCGGCGGCCGCTTGCACGCGGGCATCCAGCAAGGCTTGCGCCGACCAGGCGGTGCCAGGGATGAACGCGCCGGTGGCCGGGTCAATCTGCTCCGAGGTCACATCGCCATCCCACTTGCCGCTGCGGTAGCTGGAGCCATACACGCGGTTGTCAGTCTGGGTGATGTTGGGCGTGCTGGTCGCCGCTGCCGCGCCACCACCGGCGCGCACCGAAACACCGGCCAAGGCTCCTGCCAAGCCATCCGACAGCGACTGCGGGTCGCGTGCACTGTAGAAACTCCCGCGCCCATTCACCGCCGCGTGCCACAAGTCATCCAGCGTAGAAGGAGCATTGGCGACGGGCACCGGCCAGTTGCACACGCCGGTCACCCAGTCGCAGCCATTGTTGGTGCCCGCCTTGATATTGGCGAAATCGCCGGTCGCCGCCGTCTCGTAGCCCGCCTGATAAGTCATCAGGCCGCTGGCCAGGCCGAGGGTAAAGGTGGTCATATGCTGGTGCGTGGCGAAATCGAGGGTGGTGGCCAGCACGTTGTTGGCGCTGACATCCGAACCCAGCGCACCCGTGGCGTTACCCAGTGCAGCGCTACGCAGATCGGTCTTGTAGTAATACATCGCTACATCGGCCAGGGTGTTGCCGCCGCCCACGCCGCCGTCATAGGTGCCGGTCGCCCGGCTGGAGTAGATCGGTGCCACGGTCTGGTTCACATTGTCCTGATCGCCGATGGCCGTGGTACCGTTGATCTGCACCGGCGTGGTGGAGTCGTTCCAGTAGCCGTCGGTGGTCAGAATGGTGAAGTTCTGCTGGCAGGAATACTGGATAGGATCGCCGGTCATGCCACTGTTGATACCGTCTTGTTTGCCCGCGAAATGCCGCCCCACGCGCGACAGCGCAGTGCGCAGCGGCGTACTGGAGCCCGGCACTTGCGCATAGAACATGTTGTACCAAGCCGTCTTCTGGGTGGCATCGAAGGTGTTGATGGCCAGATAGTTACTCGAAGCAACCGGCGCGCCCGGATTGATGGTGATGAAACCGATGCGGTAACGGTTGTCCAGCGGCAGGAAGGCGCGTCCGGCGGACGATTTCATCATGTTCATGCGATCGGAGTAATAGGCATACCAGTTGGCGAAATTGGTCATCTCCTCGGCGTAGGTACAGGTGGTGCGGGCAGCACAATCGGCTCGATAGGTGAACGGCCCGTAGCTGGTGGTCGTGGAAACGATGTCAGTACGCTTGAACGAGCCGTAGCGCGGATAGATGTAGCCATTGGCTGAGTCGAAGCGCGCCTGACATTTGTTGCCGCCACTCACCGGCACGGCAGCCGTCGCATTCGCCGTGCTGTTACAGAAGCGCACCGGCGCGGGATAAGGGTTGGCAACGGTAGCCACCGTGGCTGCGACGCAGTTGTTCAGCGCGTAATCGCTGCAATGCTCGACCGGGCTGATGACGAAATAGAAGGGCGTGCCGTTCTTGGTATTCTGGTTCTTGAACGCGGTATCGGGATAGCCGGTAGCAGCCGTGCCTGCCGTGATCTGATAGTTGAACGGGTTGCCGTTGTCGATGCCATTACGTCGGCATTTCGCTGGATTGCTGAGGTCGGCAGTGGTCGGGCTCGTTGTATTGCAATAGACGATCTCCGGGAAACTGGTGATGAGGTTGGTGGTGGCGGTGCTGGACACCCCGAAGCCATCCACTTTCACCGCCGTCCACGGTGTGCCCTGCGCCGCCTTGCTGGTGCCGTCGGCGTTCACCGGCGGGGAATAGGTGATCTGCGGGTTGTAGTACACCCCGTTGAACTGTCCCGCGTAGAACGGCGGCATCCCGTTGGTACATGCTGCTAGTGGCTTGCAGGTGTTGTTATCGTTCACGTTGTCCGGCAGATAATCCCACGCCATGGAGCCCGAATCGTCCAGCACGAACATCAGATTGGGCTTGACCACGGACGGCGTGGCGGTGGCCAGCGGTACGGTGGACAGGTCGGTCACCGCAGCCATCGCCTGACCGAGGAACTGCATCAGGCACAGCGTGATCGCCGCCAGCCAGATCGACGACGCAACCGCGCGCCTGGCCAAGTCCGCGCTGACGGCCTGCGCGCCGCTACGCCGCTGTCTTGCCGAATCGCTCAAATGTCTCATTTCCATCTCCTGACTAATCACCGATCAGCACCATGGTCTGGGTATAGCTGGTGGTGTTGCGCGGCCCCTGCGAACGCGCCGTGATGCGGTAGAACACGGCACTGCTGGCGAAGCAGGCCGAACCACCCACCGCCTTGCTGCATCCCGTGCCGCCACCGCCGCCCGTCGCCGAGGTCTGGCAGGTGTTGCCCGCCGTCGGCCCCGCTGCGGTGCACATGCGATGGATGAGGTAGGACACGGTCGCCACCGTACCACCGTTGGCATCGGTGACGTTCACCGAGGGCGCGCCCGCCCAGTTCGCCGCCACGTTCCACCACTGCTGCTGGGCCACCGTGGCACAGTTATTGGTCACTTCACAGGCGTTCAGGGTGCTGGGCGCATAGCCGGGGATGTTGGTGACGCCGCCCGGACACAGCGCCGCCGTCGCGCCCGCCGGGCAGGCCGAGCCGTTGACCAGACGCAGTATCTGCTTGTCGGTGTTGTTGCCGGTGACCGCCATCAGCGCATTGAAACCATCGTTCGTGGCACGGTCGCTGGCTTGCGTGGCAGCCTGCTTGAAAGCGAGGTTGCCGGAGATCAGCGTACCGGTATCCACCGAGCGCATCATGGCTATACCTGCCAGCGTCATCGCCACCAGCACGATCAGGGCGATCAGCAACACCAGCCCTTGCTGCCGCTGCGGCAGACTGGGCATCCTTCTGGCGTGTGATCGACTGGGGCGCATCATTATCTCCAGAGCACGTTGCGCAAGGGCACGGTGACCTGGAAGGTCTTGTAGCGATAGCAGTTCCAGCTATCGCCGCCCGCCAGTCCCAGATTGCCGGTCAGGATCACCGAGCCCGCGCTCCACAAAGGCGCGACCGTTGTCGTAGCACAGGCTGCCCCTGCCGCCGGCTTTTCCGGTTGGGCGCTGCGCGCGACCAGCACCAGACGCACGGCCAGCACGGTGAGCGGATTGATCGGCAGTGCGGTCTGCCAGGCATCCATGATGCCGTCGGGAATGGCGGTGGTGTCCACGCCATATTCAGCTTTGAGCTGCACGATGCCATCCGCCAGCACGCCATTCAGATTGGAGACGAGCTGCGCCTGATTGTTGAGCGAATAGGTCTCCACGGTCAGCGCGGGCGGAACCGGCAGGACACCCGCCGCAGAGGGCACAAAGGGGCCGTAATCCCAGTTGCGCCTGTAGCTGACCGTCAGCGTATCCGGCACGGCAGCGGCATTGCCGAAGGTGATCTGCACCGGCACGGGGTTCGCATCAGTGCCGTTCATGCCGTAACCGGCCTCTTTCAGCGCGCGCTCCAGCGCGAACATGGCGACCGCCCCGTTCTGCTGGGCATCGTTGCCGCTGGTGCTGGTGCGTTTGATGCGCTCGGACGACTCGAACACCTGAAAGATCACGATGGTGCCGATCAGGCCCAGCACCATGCCGACCATCACATCGACCAAGCTGAATCCGGACTGTCGGCGCGGAATGGCTCTCATGGCATCAGTTGATGTAGGAGACTGCGGCATGACGATGGGGCACCGTGGCCTGCGGCGGCTGCCAGGTCACGGTGACCGTCACCTGCGTGCCGTTCACCGCCACCGTGCCGGTGCCCGCCGGAAGCGCGCCCGCCACACCGTTCGCACCCGCCCAGGCGCGTGTCGCCGCGTTGCCGTTGGCTTGGGTGCAGGGGTTGCAAGCAAAGGTGGCATCGGGGACGAAGTTCACGCCGGACGCGACCCGGCTCGCCCACATCACGCCGATGATCTGATCTGCCAAGAAGCTGGCATCGGCGCGGTATTTGGCATCGGCCACATTGTTGATCGCGGTAGCCTGCATCCCCACCAAGGCCAGGATGCCGATGGAAAAGATCAGGATGGCGATGAGTGCCTCCAGCAACACCGAGCCGGATTGATGCGTGCGCCCGTTCATATCCGCCTCAACATGCTCTCGGATCGCCCGCCGCCAGCTTGGGCGAAGGGTCGCACATGCGGGCGTTCCCGCCCGCGCTGATGGTGATGCGCAAAGGCCGGTCGCCTCTGGCGTTGTCCACGTCGATCTGGGTCAGCGCGGCGCTGCCGTCGGCATTGGTGGTGACCCGCCCGAGCGAGCTGAAGGTGAGCGTAGTGGCTCCGCCCGGCAATACTGCCACCGTCGCGTTGTTCGACCCCTCTGCCGCTACCCGCGCCTGCAAGGTGGTGCCGCCCGCCGCTTCGACGATGACCCAGGAAGACTGCGCCCCCAGCACGAAACGCACGTTGCCGTTGCGCTTGACCGCCTCGCCGCGCGCCAGCTGCATCCCGTTCAGGATCGACTCCGCCGCCACCCTGACCTGCTGGTTCTGCGTCCAGCGCGAATAGCTGTTGGCCCCAATCGCCATCAGGAGGCTGACGATGAGCACCGCCACCATCAGCTCGATCAGGGTCAAACCGACTTGTCGCTGGACATGAATCATCACCGCTCCTAGCAGGCTCCGCCTTGCTTGGTCACCCAGCAGGCGTTGTTTCCGGCCCAGCCCGCCACACCGGCCACGGCACTGGTCTTGGCGTTGGCCTCATTCAGGGTGTAGCTAAATCCTGCCATGCCGCCGATGCCGGTCGCCGTGAGCGTGTAGGTAGTCGCCGTGCCCGCGCAGGCAAAGGTAAAGTGTTGCACCGCCGGGGCCGCAGGCATGGGCACTCCGCAAGCGCCGCCGTTAAGATAGGTGCGGTTATCTTGATAGTACTGTTCCATCGCCACGCGCAGACTGGCAAGGTTGGAGGTGGCTTCGGAAATCTTGCCACGCCGGACGTAGTTGCTGTAGGCAGGCACTGCGACCGAGGCGAGTATCGCCACGATCACCACCGCCACCATGATCTCTACCAAGGTAAATCCCGATTGCCGTTTCATTCCCGCCTCCCTGTATTTATTAACGCAAGGGTACATCGGCAAGAAGATCCGCTCCTGAAGGGCGGCATCCCGGCATGGCGACCAACGTCGAAGATCGACCGACAAGCGGTCGATCGCCTCAGGCCAGCGACTTGGGCAGAGGGAACACCACGTTCTCGATGATGCCGTCGAGATCGCGCACCGAAGTGGCTCCCAACTGCCGGATGCTGGCGACCACTTCCTGTACCAGCACCTCGGGCGCGGACGCACCGGCACTGACCCCGACATGGCGCTTGCCTTCCAGCCATTGCGGCTGCAACTCGGCGGCGTTGTCCACCAGATAGGCCGGGGTGCCAAGGTTCTTCGCCACTTCGCGCAAACGGTTGGAGTTCGAGCTGTTCGGCGAACCGACCACGATCACCACGTCACACTGCTGCGCCAGCAGCTTGACCGCATCCTGCCGGTTCTGCGTGGCATAGCAGATGTCGTCCTTTTTCGGCCCGACGATGTTGGGGAAGCGCGCCTTGAGCGCGTCGATGATGCGGCTGGCATCGTCCACCGACAGCGTGGTCTGGGTAACGAAGGCCAGATTGTCCTCGTCCTTCACTTGCAGCGCGGACACATCTTCCGGCGACTCCACCAGATACACGCCGCCCTCGATCTGCCCCATGGTGCCTTCCACCTCGGGGTGCCCGGCGTGGCCGATCATGATGATCTCCTTGCTGAGCGCGTGCTTGCGCACCACCTCCAGATGCACCTTGGTCACCAGCGGACAGGTCGCGTCGAACACCGTCAGTCCGCGCGTTTCCGCTTCCTGACGCACCGCCTGCGACACGCCGTGGGCGCTGAAAATCAGGATGCTGCCGGACGGCACATCGGCCAGCTCTTCGATAAAGATCGCGCCCTTGGCCTTGAGGCCGTCCACCACGAACTTGTTGTGCACCACTTCATGGCGCACGTAGATGGGCGCGCCGTGCAACTCCAGCGCCCGTTCGACGATGGCGATAGCGCGGTCTAC
This sequence comes from Ferriphaselus sp. R-1, assembly GCF_000746095.1. Classification (GTDB taxonomy): domain Bacteria; phylum Pseudomonadota; class Gammaproteobacteria; order Burkholderiales; family Gallionellaceae; genus Ferriphaselus. The sequence continues at coordinate 70,381 of NZ_JQKP01000002.1, forward strand.
CCCGGCGCAGAAACCGCGCGGATTGGCGAGCAAGATGTCCATCAGTTCTTCTCCTTGGGTTGGGTGAAGCTGTCCCACAGCAACAGCCCCGCGCCCAGCGTGATAGCCGAATCGGCCAGATTGAAAGCGGGAAAGTGATGCTCGCCCCAATGGAAGTTGAGGAAATCCACCACGTAACCGTAGGCGATGCGGTCGATCAGATTGCCCAGCGCGCCGCCCAGGATCATGGTCAGGGCAAAGCAGAACAGCGTCTGTGCCGCATGTTTGCGCAACATGGTGATGATCCACACCGACGCGCCAATGGCGATGGCGGTGAAGAACCAACGCTGCCAGCCCCCCGCCCCCGCCAGCATGCTGAATGCCGCGCCTTCGTTGTGCGCCAGCACCAGATTGAAAAAGCCGGTGACCCGCATCAGCTCGCCGTAGATGAAATGACTGACGACGGCGGACTTGCTCCACTGGTCGAGGAGTATGACCAAGGCGGCGAGTGAGAGCCACTTGCTCAATGATATGGGGCGAGTCACAACAAACCCCCCGATTCCCTCTCCCGCCGGGAGAGGGGTAGGGTGAGGGGCGCTCCGTTGAATGGCAACTCCCTCACCCCCAGCCCCTCTCCCGGTGGGAGAGGGTGGCTACGGTGCTCAAGCATACGTCCGCGCCTCGCCCTCGCCGTACAGATTAGACACGCAACGCCCACACAGCGTCGGGTGCTCGGCATGAACACCCACATCCTCGCGGTAATGCCAGCAGCGGTCGCACTTGGCGTGGGCGCTGGTAGTGACAACAATCCCTTCCGCCAATGTGTTACTGGCACGCTCCAGAGTTACTTTCGAGACAATGAAAATATACTTCAGGCCTTCACCAAGTCTTTCCAGGCGCTCGTAATCGGGTTGCCCGCGTCGGCGAACAATCAACTCAGCCTGAAGGGATGAGCCGAGCTTTCCTTGTGAGCGCAACTCTTCCACTTGTTTGTTCACAAAATCTCTATCGCTACGAATTAATCGCCACTCCTCTGTTAGTGCGTTGGCATCAAAGTCATAGGTGGGAAATTCATCATACCAAGTCTGCTCAAACACCCCTTCTTCGGTCTTACCGGTTAGCGCACTCCAGCCTTCTTCGCCAGTGAAGCTCAAGATCGGCGACATCAGCCGGATCAAAGCATGGGTAATGTGGAACAGCGCATTCTGCGCCGAACGGCGGGCGGGGGAGTTTTCGCCTGCGGTGTAGAGCCGGTCTTTCAGAATGTCGAGGTAGAAGCCGCCCAGGTCTTCGGAGCAGAACGAAGTCAGCTTCTGCACCACCAGATGGAACTCGTAGCGGTCGTAGTCGGCGCGCACCTCGCCCTGCAACTTTTGCGTCAACGCCAGCGCGTAGCGGTCGATCTCCAGCCATTGCTCCACCGGCAACGCGTGCTGCGCCGGGTCGAAGTCGGAAGTGTTGGCCAGCAAAAAGCGCAGGGTGTTGCGGATGCGGCGGTAGCTCTCGACCACGCGCTTCAAGATTTCGTCGGAAATGGACAGCTCGCCGGAGTAATCCGTCGCCGCCACCCACAGGCGCAGGATGTCCGCGCCGTACTGGTCCATCACCTTCTGCGGTGCGATGACATTGCCCTTGGACTTGGACATCTTCATGCCCTTGCCGTCGACCACGAAACCGTGGGTCAGCAACGCGTTGTAAGGCGCGCGACCGTCGATGGCGCAGCCGGTGAGCAAGCTGGACTGGAACCAGCCGCGATGCTGGTCGGAGCCTTCCAGATACAGGTCGGCGGGGTGCTGCGAAGATTGCTCCGGCAGATGCTTCAACTCTGAGCGCTGGCGCAACACGGCAAAGTGCGTCGCACCCGAGTCGAACCACACGTCCAGCGTGTCGGTCACTTTCTTGTACTCGGCGGTATCGACTTCCGGGAAGTCGGCAAAGTCCAGACTGAACCACGCCTCGATGCCGCGCTGCTCCACCTGCTTGGCCACCTTCTCCAGCAACGCCGCCGTATCCGGGTGCGGCAGGCCGGTCTCTTTGTGGATGAACAAGGTCATCGGCACGCCCCAGTTACGCTGGCGCGACACGCACCAGTCGGGACGGTTGCGGATCATCGCCTCCAACCGGGCGCGACCCCAAGCGGGGAAGAACTCGGTGGCATCCACGGCAGCATTGGCTTGGGCGCGCAGTGTAGTCCCCTCTCCCCCAGCCCCTCTCCCGCTTGCGGGAGAGGGGAGCGAAGCTTGCTCCATGCCGATGAACCACTGCGGCGTGGCGCGGAAGATGATCGGTGTCTTGTGGCGCCAGCAGTGCGGGTAGCTGTGCTTGAGTTTCTCGCTGTGCAACAGATGGCCGCTGGCTTCCAGCGTTTGCAGCACCAGCGGGTTGGCCTGCCAGACGCTCAAACCCGCGATGGCGTGTTCGCCGACCGGGGGTACGCTGGCGAAAAACTTGCCGTCGTCGCCCACCGGGTTGTCGGTCGGCAGGTTGTATTTGAGGCCGACCACGTAGTCGTCCACGCCGTGCGCGGGGGCGGTGTGCACCAAGCCAGTACCGGCTTCCAGCGTGACGTGCTCGCCACAAATCACCGGCACGATGCGGCTGTATAACGGGTGATGCAGCGGCAGGTTCTCCAGCGCCGCGCCCTTGCACACGCCCGCAGTCGCCGCGCCCTCGCTCAAGCCGTAGCGCGCCAGCCCGGCATCAGCCAGTTCGGCGGCCAGCACGAGGTATCCTTTGGTCGTGTGGATCAAACGGTAGTCATGCTCAGGGTGCACGCTCACCGCCTGATTGGCGGGCAACGTCCACGGCGTGGTCGTCCAGATCACGGCGTAGACCTTGGCCTCACCCGGCAGCGACACGCCGAAAGCCTTGTCCAGCGCCAGCCTGTCCGCCACCTCGAAGCCCACGTCGATGGCGGGCGACACTTTGTCTTCGTACTCGACCTCGGCTTCGGCCAGCGCCGAGCCGCAGTCCATGCACCAGTTCACCGGTTTTTTGCCTTGGTACAGATAGCCTTGCTCGAAGATTTTCCCAAGCGCGCGGATGATGTCGGCCTCGGTATTGAAATCCATCGTCAGATAAGGTTTGTCCCAGTCGCCCAGCACGCCGAGGCGAATGAAATCCTTCTTCTGCCGCTCCACCTGTTCGGCGGCGTAGGCGCGGCACAGTTCGCGGAATTGGGCGGGGTCGATGTTCTTGCCGTGCAGCTTCTCGACCATCAGCTCGATCGGCAAGCCGTGGCAATCCCAGCCCGGCACGTAAGGCGCGTCGTAGCCGCTCAGGGTCTTGGACTTGATGATGATGTCCTTGAGGATCTTGTTCACCGCGTGGCCGATGTGGATGTCGCCGTTGGCGTAGGGCGGGCCGTCGTGCAGGATGAATTTGGGGCGACCGGCGGCGGTACGGCGGATGCGCTGGTAGCGCTGCTGCGCCTGCCATTGCGCCAGCATCAGCGGCTCGCGCTTGGCGAGGTCGCCGCGCATCGGGAAAGTCGTATCGGGAAGATTGAGCGGGTACTTGTTGTCAGCCATTTTTCTTGAACCAAAGTCGTGCTTGCGCCGCATCGTGCGCAATCTGTTGCTGCAAGGCAGCCAAATCGGGGAATCTCTTTTCGTCGCGCAGCTTGTGCATGAACTCCACGCGCAGGTGCTGGCCGTAGATGTCCTGGGCGAAATCGAACAAATGCACTTCCAGCACGGCCTTGTTCGCCTGCGTCGCGGTCGGGCGCACACCGAGATTGGCCACACCGGCGATGCCGGCGCTGCCTTCCAGATGCGCACGCACCACGTACACGCCGGACAGCGGCGGACGGTTGTGCTTCATCTGCACATTGGCGGTATGGAAGCCGAGTTGCCGCCCCAGCCCGTCACCGCGCACCACGCGCCCGCTGATGCTGTAGGGTCGCCCCAGATAACGGCGCGCCGCGCGCAGATTGCCTTCCGCCAGCGCCATGCGGATGCCGGTGCTGGAGACGCGGATGCCGTCCTGCAATACGCTATGCATGGAGGACACTTCGAAGCCGACCTCCTCGCCGACTTTTTCCATCATGGCGAAATCGCCGCCACGGCCCTTGCCGAAGCGAAAATCGTCGCCGATCAGCACATAGCGGGCACCCAGCTCGTCATGCAGCGCGTGGATGAATCCCACCGCCGGCATCTGCGCCAGTTGCTGATTGAAGCGGCACACATGGACGCGGTCCACGCCGAAGTCGGCGAACAACTCCAGCTTCTCGCGCAGGCTGGTCAGCCGCGTCGGCGCGCTGTCGGGCGTGAAGAACTCACGCGGATGCGGCTCGAAGATGACCACCGCCGTATCGCCCCCGCACGCCTGCGCCGCCGCGCGCAATTGCGTCAGCAGTTGTTGGTGTCCCAGATGAAAACCGTCAAAGTTCCCGATGGTGACTGCGACAGGATGGGGGTCCGGAGAGCGAAGTCCGCGAAGAATCAGCATGATGGGGGGCGATTATACAGACTCCCGCCGCGCACTGGCGGGGGAGCGCACTAGGGCACGAACTTGCGGGCGATCAGCACCGCATTGGTGCCGCCGAACGCAAAGGAATTGGACATCACCGCCTGCAGCGGCACGTTGCGGCGACCTTGGTTCGCCACGTAATCCAGGTCGCACTCGGGATCGGGGCTATGCAGATTGATGGTGGGCGGGATGGCCTGATGGTGCAGCGCCAGCACCGCCACCATGAACTCCACCGCGCCGGTCGCCCCCATCAGATGGCCGTGCATGGACTTGGTGGAGCTGACCGGCAGCCGGGCGGCATGTTCGCCGAACACCGCCTTGATGGCGCGCGTCTCCTCGATGTCGCCCGCCTGGGTGGCGGTGCCGTGGGCGTTGATGTAGCCGATGTCGGCAGGCTGCAGCCCGGCATCGCGCAAGGCACTGCGCATGGCGCGGGTCTGTCCGGCTGAATCAGGTTTTGTGATATGGCTGGCATCCGACGAACAGTCGTAGCCGACGATCTCGGCGTAGATGCTGGCTCCGCGCGCCAAGGCGCGTTCAGCATCTTCCAGCACCAGCACCGCCGCGCCCTCGCCCAGCACCAGACCGTTGCGATCCTTGGCGAAGGGCTTGCAGGAGGCAGCAGGGTCAGCGGGATCTTCGGTCGCCAGCGTGCGCAAGGCTTCCCAGGCTTTCATCGCGCCGAAGGTCAGCAGCGCCTCGGAGCCGCCCGCCAGCATCACGTCAGCGTAGCCATGCTTGATCTGGCGATAGGCCTCGCCGATGGCGATGGCCGAGGAGGCGCAGGCGGTGGAGTAAGTGACGTTGGCACCTTGCAGCTTGTAGGCAAGCGAGAGATGCGAAGCGGCGGCATTGTTCATGGACAGCAACACCGACAGCGGCTTGATGCGCGGATCGTCGCGCAGGAACACCTGTTCGTAGCCTTCTTCCATGGTGCCCGCACCGCCCAGACCGGTCCCCATGAACACCCCGGCGCGCGCCTGCTCGTGCTCGGCGATCTCCAGCCCGGCATCCGCCACGGCCTGCGCTGCCGCGATCAGGGCGAACTGGCTGAAACGCTCGATGCCGGAGAGTTTGATCTTGGAGAAGTGGGCCGCCGGATCATAGTCGGGGATTTGCGCGCCGATGCGGACATCGAGCTTGTCGATGAAGGGGAGTTGCAGCCGACGGATGCCGGAGCGCCCGTCCAACAGATTCCTGAAAGAGGCCTCGGGATTCTGGCCGACCGGGGTCAGCGCCCCCAACCCGCTGATGACGACACGGCGGCCCATCGCTCACGCAGCCTTGCCGTGCTGCTCCGCGACCTGCTTGTCGATGATGTCGACCACATCCTGCAAGGTCTTGATGTGCTCCAGCAGCTCGTTGGACAGCTTGATCTTGAACTCGTCCTCGATATTGAACATGAATTCGATGACCGAGAGGGAGTCCAGTCCCAGCGACTCCAGCGTGGCATCCGGCACCAGGTCTTCGAGCTTCAGCTCGAACTGTTCCGCGATCATGCGCTGTATGGTTTGCAATGTACTCATTGATTCTGATCCTGTGTGTAGTGCATCTCAGGCCGAGACAGCCCCGTGATGCGGGCGCGATGATACCACAGCCGCCCCTGCGCCCTCTGCCGCCCGGTGCCGCTGCACACCGTCGAGGAAGGCGATGGCCTCGTCGGCCACCCGCTCGCGCTCGTTGTCCAGCGTGATCATGTGATAACTGTCGAGCAGGACGACCTTGCGCACATGACTGGAGCCAATGTGCTTGCTGACGAAATCGGCGCTGCGCAAAGTGGAGACATCGTCCTCCTTGGCGTGTATCAGCAACGTCGGCACCACCACCTTGGGCAAGCTGCGCTTGACGTGCCGGATGAGCAACTCCCCCTCGTGGATCGCCGGCAGGGTCAGCTTGGCGGCTCCGGCGATGGACGAGGTCTTGGAGGCCATCTCACGCGCCACCCAGGTGCGCAGCGCCTCGTTCTTCAAGCCGAACGGCTCGCGCTCGCGGTAGGCATAAAAGTAGCGGAACGGCGTGTAATAGCCCAGCGGCAGCACGAAGCGATACCAAGGGATGCTCCAGCCATCGTAATACAGCGTGGTCGCCAGCAGGATCAGGCCATCGACCTCGTCACCGGCCTCGCTGGCCGCGCTCAAGGCCAGCACCGCGCCCATGCACAAGCCGCCAACCGAGACCGTCGCATAGCGCTGCTTCATCTCGCGCAGTTCCTGCAGCACTTGCCGCTGCCACTCCCGCCAGGGCGTGACCGAATGCGCATCGTAGCCCGGCTCATGGCTGTAACCCGTGAAGTAGGGCGCACGCACGCTATAGCCCGCCTTGTGCAAGCGTTTGGCCAAGGGCTGCAGTTCGACGGGCGTGCTGGTCAGGCCGTGCAGCAGCAGCACGGCATGTTCGCCAGCGATCAGTTCCAGGGGTTTCATTCGGGCAGCAGGGAAGCATCAGGATTCAATGGCGCGATTATAGCAAAGCCCTCCGCGCTCCCCTGGCGGCACTTCGCAGGCGATAGCTGGCACACGCAGGTGCTCGGGTATAATCGGACGATTACGTTGACCGAGAGCACCATGGACGAGCAACTGCGACTAGCCGCATTGCAATACCATCGCCAGACCCCGGCGGGCAAGATCACCGTCACCCCGAGCAAGCCGATGCTGACCCAGCGCGATCTGGCGCTGGCCTACTCGCCCGGCGTAGCCGCCGCTTGCGAGGAGATCGTGCGCGATCCCGGTGAGGCCCGCACGCTGACTGCGCGCGGCAATCTGGTCGCGGTCATCTCCAACGGCACGGCCGTGTTGGGCCTGGGCAACATCGGCCCGCTGGCTTCCAAACCGGTGATGGAAGGCAAGGGCGTGCTGTTCAAGAAGTTCGCTGGCATCGACGTGTTCGACATCGAGGTGGCCGAGCACGACCCGGACAAGCTGGTGGACATCATCGCCGCACTGGAACCCACCTTCGGCGGCATCAATCTGGAAGACATCAAGGCCCCGGAGTGTTTCTACATCGAGCGCAAGCTGCGCGAGCGCATGAAGATCCCGGTGTTCCACGACGACCAGCACGGCACTGCCATCATCGTCGGCGCGGCCCTGCTCAACGGCCTCAAGGCGGTCGGCAAGGACATCGCCCGCATCAAGCTGGTGGTCAGCGGCGCGGGCGCAGCGGCACTGGCCTGCCTGGACATGCTGGTGGCGCTGGGCGTGCGGATGGAGAACATCACTGTCACCGACATTAAGGGCGTGGTCTACCGGGGGCGCACCGAGGAGATGGACGACAACAAGGCGCGCTATGCCATCGACACCACCGCCCGCACGCTGGGCGAGGTCATCGCCGGGGCGGACGTGTTCCTCGGCCTGTCTGCCGGTGGCGTGTTGAAGCCAGAGATGGTCGTCCAGATGGCGGATCGCCCTTTGATCTTCGCGCTGGCGAATCCGCACCCTGAAATCTTGCCGGATGTCGCACGCGCGGTTCGTCCTGATGCGATCCTGGCGACCGGACGTTCGGACTACCCGAACCAGGTCAACAACGCGCTGTGCTTCCCTTACATCTTCCGGGGCGCGCTCGACGTGGGCGCATCCACCATCAACGAAGCGATGAAGCTGGCCGCCGTGCATGCCATCGCCGAACTGGCCGAGGCTGAACAGTCCGACGCCGTGGCCGCCGTGTATGGCGAGGAGACGCTCACCTTCGGGGCCGACTACCTGATCCCCAAACCCTTCGACCCGCGCCTGATCACCCGCATCGCCCCCGCCGTGGCGCAGGCCGCGATGGACAGCGGTGTGGCCGAACGGCCCATCACCGACATGGCGGCTTACCGCGAGCAGCTCTCCTATTTCCTGTACCAGTCCGGCATGCTGATGAAGCCGGTGTTCGATGCCGCCAAGCGCACACCGAAACGACTGGTGTACGCGGAAGGCGAAGATGCGCGCGTGCTGCACGCGGCGCAGACCGTGGTCGACGAGGGACTGGCCCGCCCCATCCTGATCGGTCGCCCCGCCGTGGTGGACATGCGCATCCAGAAACTGGGTCTGCGCATCCGTGCGGGCGAACATTTCGAGCTGGTCGACCCGGAGAACGACTCGCGCTTCCGCGAATACTGGACGGAATATCACCGCCTGATGCAGCGCAAGGGCATCACGGTGGATGCAGCGAAATACGCCATGCGCCACAACACCACGCTGATCGCCGCCATGCTGGTGCGCCAAGGTTCGGCGGATGCGATGTTGTGTGGCACGGTTGGCCAGCCGCTGGACCATCTGCCCACCGTGCGCGCGGTCATCGGTCTGGCACCGGAAGCCAGCATCTACGCCGCGATGAACATCCTGCTGCTGCCCGAGCGCGCCCTGTTCATCTGCGACACCCACATCAACCTCGACCCGACGGCGGCAGAGATCGCCGAGATGACCTTGCTGGCGGCGGCACAGCTCCGCCGCTTCGGCATCGCGCCCAAGGTGGCGCTGCTGTCGCACTCGAACTTCGGCAGTTTCGACGATGCCTCGGCACGCAAGATGGCGGCAGCCCGCGAGTTGCTGGCCGAACGCGCGCCCGAGCTGGAAGTGGACGGCGAGATGCACGGCGATGCCGCCCTGTCCGAGTCCATCCGCCTGCAACTGCTGCCAGGCTCGCGCCTCAAGGGCGAGGCCAACCTGCTCGTCATGCCCAACCTGGATGCCGCCAACATCGCTTACAACCTGCTCAAGATGGTGGCCGGTGACGGCATCGCCATCGGCCCCATCCTGCTGGGCACGGACAAGTCGGTCCACGTACTTACCTCGTCCGCAACCGTACGCCGTATCGTCAACATGAGTGCGCTGGCCGTCGCCAGCGTCGAGACACATTAGGAGAACATCATGCCGCACCAGTTGAACCAACAAGAGATCGCCATGCTGCGCGAGGAAGTCGAAATGCTGATGCAGGAACGCGCCAGCCTGCTCAAGGTAGTCGGGGCCGCCGCCGTGTTCGTCGCCAACACCGACGGGCGCGACCTGCCCAGCGAAGCGGCGGAAGCCGCCGAGATGCTGTCCACCCTGGTCAACAATCTGCCGGAAGAGACGCTGAAGGACGCGCTGGACAGCGTGCACGCCGCCGTCCCCATCGGCGACCTGTAAGCGCCTGCCGCCCGCCCCATGTCCGCGCCCAAGCCTCTCGCGTTCGCCCTGTTGCGCCGCCTGGCCGATGGCGAGTTCCATTCCGGCCAGACGCTGGCGGCGGAGTTCGGGCTGTCCCGCGCCAGCATCCACAACGCCCTGCGCGAAGTCGAGCAGTTCGGCCTGAGCCTGTACCGCGTGCGCGGGCGCGGCTATCGCATCCCGCAGTCACCCCAGTGGCTGGACGTGGCCGCACTCCGGGCCGGATTGGGTGCGGCCGCCGGCACATTCTCCATCGAGGTGCTGGACGAGGCCAGATCCAGCAATGCCGTGTTGCTGCAACGCGCCGCCCTCGGCGCACCCAGCGGCAGCGTACTCGCGGTCGAATGGCAAAGTGCCGGACGTGGCCGACGTGGCCGCACCTGGCACGCCGCGCTGGGACGATCCCTGACCTTCTCGCTGTTGTGGCGTTTCGAGCGCGGCCTGTCGGCGCTTTCCGGCCTGAGCCTGGCCGCCGGGCTGGCGATCACGCGGGCGCTGCACAGCTTCGGCATCGCCGGCACCGGGCTGAAATGGCCCAATGACGTGCTGGGCAAGGACGGCGGCAAGCTGGCCGGGATCCTGATCGAGGCGCAGGGTGACATGCTCGGGCCGAGCGCCGTGGTGATCGGTGTCGGCCTGAACCTGGACTTGCCGGACGCAGTGTCGCGCCAGCTCGATCAACCCGCCTGCAACCTGGCACAGCTGGCCGAGCTGCCGGAACGCAACCAGCTGCTGGCAGCGATCCTGCGCGAGTTGGCGGCAGTACTGGAGACCTTCGCCGCCCACGGCTTCGCGCCACTGCGCGCCGCCTGGGAAGCAGAACATATCGCCCAGCACCGCCCGGTGCGCCTGCTGTTGCCGGACGGCTCGACGCTCACCGGCATCGCACGCGGTGTCGCCGAGGACGGCTCCTTGCGCCTGGCAACCGAACACGGCGAACGTTTGTTCAACTCGGGCGAAATCAGCCTGCGCATGCCATGAGTACGCTGCTGATCGATGCGGGCAACTCCCGGACGAAGTGGGCCGAACTGGGCCACGGGCGCTGGATGGGCACGGGCGCGTGCGACCATGCCGGGCTCGCCGCCGCACTGGCCAAGTTGGGCGCGCCGCGCCGGGTCGTCATCTCCAACGTGGCGGGGCACGACGTGGCGCAAGTCCTGCAACAGGCCTGTGCGGACTGGGGTGTCACGCCGGAACTCATCCGCAGCCCGGCCCGGCAATGCGGAGTGAGCAACGGCTACACAGAACCGGAAAGACTGGGCAGCGACCGCTGGGCCGCGCTGGTCGCCGCCTGGCACATCGAGCGGCGCGCCTGTCTGGTGGTGAATTGCGGCACCGCGACCACGGTGGATGCGCTGTCGGAGCAGGGCGAGTTCCTCGGCGGTCTGATCCTGCCTGGCATCGCCCTTATGCAACATAGCCTGCTGACCGGAACCGCGCAGTTGCGTGCCGGCGACGGCGCGGTGAGCGACTTCCCGCGCGCCACGGCAGACGCAATCTTCAGCGGCGCGATCGCCGCCACCGTGGGCGCCATCCTGCGCCAGTACACCCTGCTCGCCCAGCCCGATGCACCCTGCCTGCTCAGTGGCGGCGCGGCAGACCTGATCGAACCTTACCTGGAGGAACTGCCGCTGGCGCATCTGGATCATCTGGTGCTGCACGGTTTGCAACTCATCGCCGAAGAGAGCGGAACATGATGAAACTGGGATTCTGGCTATTGCTGGCAAGTAATCTGGTGCTGTTCGCCATCACGCAACTGGGCGCCGCGTCGCCTGAGATCGACCCGCAGGTGCGCCCCGAATACCATCCCGAGCTGGTGCGACTGCCAAGGGCGGCGACTGTGGAGCCACCAGCTCCCGCCTCCGACACCGCAGTCCCCGTGGCCAAGTGTCAGGACTGGGGCGAGTTCTCCGGCACCGAACTGGCGCGCGCCGAGAAACTGCTGGCCGCCAGTATGCCGTCCGAGCGCTGGAGCAAGCATTTCATCGAGCGCGCCCATGGTTTCTGGGTGTTCATCCCGCCACTATCCTCCCCGACCATGCTGCTCAAGCGCTCCGCCGAACTGAAGATGTCCGGCATCAACGACTTCTATCCCGTCAAGGAGGTCGGCCCCTTGCAGGGAGCGATCTCGCTGGGTGCCTTCAAGCAGCGCGAAGGTGGCGAAAAGCTGCTGGCCCGCCTGCAAGCCAAAGGCATCAGCGATGCCAAGCTGGAGCCGTACCTGACCCGCAACACCTACGCCGCTTTCACCGTGCGGGAGCTGACCGAAGCCGAGTCCAGCAAGCTCAAGGCACGCTTCCCCGCCAGTCAGTTGCAGTCCGTGACCTGCCCCGCCCCCACCGAAAGCCCGAAACCATGATCTTCGACAAACTCTGCAACGCCGACCGCTACGCCGCGCTCCATCCCCTGTTCGCGGAGGCCTTTGACTACCTGCGTTTCACCGATTTCATCCAGATCGAGAACGGGCGCTACCCGTTGCAAGGCGAGCGACTGATCGCCATCGTCGAGGGCGCTCAGGGACGCAGTCGCGAGAACGCGCCGCTGGAACGGCATCGCCGTTACATCGACATCCAGTTCGTCTTGAGTGGTCACGACGAGATGGGCTGGCGGCCAGTGAGCGAGTGCCAGCAGCCGACCTGCGACTACAGCGCGGAGCGCGACATCCAGTTTTTCCGCGATGCGCCCGCCAGTTGGATCGGCACTCCGCCCGGCGCGTTCTGCATCTTCTTCCCCGAAGACGCGCACGCCCCGCTGGTGAGCGAGGGCGCGATCCGCAAAGTGATACTGAAAGTCGAAGCGGTCTAGCGGGCGGCTAGTCGTCGAAGGCGACATCGCCTTCATCCACCGTATCACCCAGTTGCAGCGACTTGAAGTCGAACAGGCCGCTATCGAGCAGGTGGGAAGGCTTCACGTTCTGCATGGCGGTGAAGATGGTCTGGGTGCGGCCCGGATACTCGCGTTCCCAGTTGTTCAGCAGCTCCTTGATGTTCTGCCGTTGCAGGTTCTCCTGCGAGCCGCACAGATTGCACGGGATGATGGGGAACTCCATGCTGCGGGCGTAGCGGGCGATGTCCTTTTCGGCGCAATAAGCCAGCGGACGGATGACGATGTGGTCGCCCTTGTCGGTGACCAGCTTGGGCGGCATGGCCTTGAGCTTGCCGCCGAAGAACATATTCAGGAACAGCGTCTCCACCATGTCGTCGCGATGGTGGCCCAGCGCAATCTTGTTCGCCCCCAGCTCGCCCGCCACCTTGTAGATGATGCCGCGCCGCAGGCGCGAGCACAGCGAGCAGGTGGTCTTGCCCTCCGGGATCTTCTCCTTGACGATGGAATAAGTGTCCTGCGTCTCGATGTGGAACGGCACGCCGACCGTCTTCAGATAGTTCGGCAGCACGTCAGCGGGGAAGCCAGGCTGCTTCTGGTCGAGGTTCATCGCCACCACCTTGAAGGCTATGGGCGCGCGCTTTTGCAGCGTCAGCAGGATGTCCAGCAAAGTGTAGGAATCCTTGCCGCCGGACAGGCACACCATCACGGTGTCGCCCTCTTCGATCATGTTGAAATCGGCGATGGCCTTGCCCACCTGATGTTCCAGCCTGCCCTTGAGACGGTTGAAATTGGTGGAGCGGGGCTCGAAATGGATGGTCTGGATGGTGTCGGTCATTATGTTCAATCGTTCTGCTTAGTATTGGATCGTCATTCCGGCGTAGGCGGGAGCCCAGCAAATCAGAAAAACACCGGCGCAGCGGGGCAACGCTGATTTTGTCCGCTACGCGGAGTAGTTGTCCGGGCTGGATTCCGGCCTACTCCGGAATGACGGGCTCATAAGTTCACGCTGCGTCCGCCGTCCACCGCGATCACCTGTCCGGTGATGTAGGGCGCGTCGGCGATGAGAAAGCGCACGGTGCGGGCGATGTCGTCGGGCGTGCCTTCGCGTTTGAGCAGGGTGTGCGCGACGATCTTGCGGCGCGTTTCCTCGTCGTCCCAGCCGCCCTCTTCCGGCCACAGGATCACCCCCGGCGCGACCGCGTTGACCCGCACCTGCGGTGCCAGTTCCTGCGCCAGCCCCTTGGTCAGCGCCACCAGCCCAGCCTTGGCTACGCTGTACAGCAGGTGGCCGTGCATCGGGCGTTCGGCGTGGATGTCCACGATGTTGACGATGGCCCCGTGCTGGCGACGCAGTTCCGCAGCTGCCGCTTGCGCCAGGAACAACGGCGCTTTCAGATTGGTGCCAACCAGGTCGTGCCAGTGCGCTTCGCCGGTCTCGGCCAGCGAAGCCGCATAGAAACTGGAAGCGTTGTTCACCAGCGCATCCAGCCGCCCGAAATGCTGCACTGCCGTCGCGACCAAGCCCGGCAAGGCCGCGCTGTCCAGCAGATCGGCCTGCACGCACAGCGCGGAACCGGCACGGCTGGCGTTCAGCTCATCGCGCAGCGCCTCCGCCTCGGCTGCCGACGCGCGGTAATGGATGGCCAAGTTCGCGCCCGCCGCGTGCAAGCGGCGGCAGATCGCCGCGCCCACGCGTTTCGCCCCCCCCGTCACCAATACCGTCTTGCCTTGCATCTGCTCCGCCCCCCAAACTGCTAAACTTGCGCCCTGTTTCGAATTATACCTGACCATGTCCGCCGCCACGCTCCCCGTTCCCAGCCCAGAAGCCCAAGCCCACAGCGCAAAACTCGTCGCCCTGATCGCCGCCGAGATTCAGAACCATGGCGGCTGGCTGCCGTTCTCGCGCTACATGGAGCTGGCCCTGTACGCGCCGGGGCTGGGCTATTACACGGCGGGCGCGCGCAAATTCGGCGTGGCGGGCGACTTCATCACCGCGCCGGAACTGTCGTCCCTGTTCGGCCGCACCCTGGCGCGGCAACTCGTCCAGATCATGCACGCCAGCTCGCCCCACATCCTGGAACTGGGCGCGGGCAGCGGCAAACTGGCGCTGGACATCCTGAGCGAGCTGGAAGTGCTGGGAGCCTTGCCGGAGCGCTATTCCATCCTCGAAGTCAGTGCCGACTTGCGCCAGCGCCAGCAGCAACTGATCGCCGAACGTCTGCCGCACCTCGCCGACCGGGTGCACTGGCTGGATGCGCTACCCGATACGATCAGCGGTGCCGTCATCGGCAACGAAGTGCTGGATGCGCTGCCGGTGCACTTGGTACATTGGCAGGCAGCAACCCTTCCCTCTCCCGCAGGGAGAGGGAGCGAGGGTGAGGGAGTTCACCAAGAATCAGGAAGCCTTGACCGAAAGTCCCCCACCCCTCCCCTCCCCCGAAGCGAGATGGGGCAAGTGCTACTGGAGCGCGGCATCTCTCTCACCGAATCCGGCCAACTCTGCTGGCGGGAGCGCCCCATCACCGACCCTGCCTTGCTCGCCGCCGCCCAGCGCATACAGGTTCCCGACGATTATCTGAGCGAGCTTCCGCTCGCCGCCAACGGCCTGATCACCAGCCTCGGCCAGCGCCTGCAACAAGGTGCGCTGCTGTTCATCGACTATGGTTTCGGCGCGCGCGAGTTCTATCATCCGCAACGCGATCGCGGCACGCTGATGTGCCATTACCGCCACTACGCCCACGACGATGCGCTGTTCCTGCCCGGCTTGCAGGACATCACCGCCCACGTCGATTTCACCGCCGTGGCCGAGGCGGGCGTGGATGCCGGGCTGGAGTTCCTCGGCTACACCTCGCAAGCCTTCTTCCTCATCAACTGCGGCATCACCGATCTGCTGAACGAAATCTCGCCCGATGACGTGCGCGCCTACGCACCGCTCTCCGGCCAACTCCAGAAGCTGACCAGCCCCGCCGAGATGGGCGAGCTGTTCAAGGTCATCGCGCTGGGACGCGCGCTGGAAGCCCCGTTGCAAGGCTTCGGGCGGGGTGACCTGTCGCGCCTGCTGTGAACCCCGCTCACCCCATGGACACCACCAGGACCGTCGCCGTCATCGGTGCAGGCCCCGCCGGGCTGATGGCCGCCGAAGTGCTGGCGCAGGGCGGCGCGCAGGTCACGGTGTTTGACGCCATGCCCAGCGCTGGGCGCAAATTCCTGATGGCGGGCAAGGGTGGCATGAACATCACCCACTCCGAGGCGTTCGATGCTTTTGTCACCCGCTACGGCGCGCGCCAGCCCGAGATCGAGCCGCTGCTGCGCGCCTTTCCACCGGAAGACCTGCGTGCGTGGATTCATGGCCTCGGCGTGCAGACCTTCGTCGGCAGTTCTGGCCGCGTGTTTCCCACCGAGATGAAAGCCGCGCCGCTGCTACGCGGCTGGCTGCACCGGCTGCGCGAGAGCGGCGTGCGCTTCGCCATGCGCCATCGCTGGCTGGGCTGGACGGACGACGGCAGCTTGCTTTTCGCAGAGCCGGAAGGCGAACACACGGTGCGCGCCGACGCAGTGGTACTGGCGCTTGGCGGCGGCAGTTGGGCGAAACTTGGTTCAGATGGTGCGTGGACTCCGCTGCTGGCCGGGCGTGGAGTAGAAGTCTCGCCGCTGCGCCCGTCCAACTGCGGCTTCGAGGTGGCGTGGAGCGAGCATTTCCGCAGCCGCTTTGCCGGAGAACCGCTGAAATCAGTGGCGGCCAGCTTCGGCGGCGCGCGCCGTCTGGGCGAATGCCTGATCGATGCCCACGGCATCGAAGGCGGACTGATCTACGCTCTTTCCACCGCACTACGCGACGAGATCGAGCACACCGGACGCGCCACGCTGCATCTGGACTTACTGCCGGATTGGTCAGCAGAAAAAGTTGCCGCCGCCGTTGCCCACCCGCGCGGCTCGCGCTCGCTCTCCAGTCACCTGCAAAGCCGTTTGGGTCTGAAAGGCGTGAAAGCCGGGCTGCTGCGCGAATGCCTGACGGCGGAGGAGTTCAACACACCTGCCCGCCTCGCCGCCGCCATCAAAGCCCTGCCACTGCCACTGCTCGCCCCGCGCCCGCTGGATGAAGCCATCAGCAGCGCAGGCGGCGTGCGCTTCGAGGCGCTGGATGCAAACTTGATGGTAAAGGAGCTACCCGGCGTATTCTGCGCGGGCGAGATGCTGGACTGGGAAGCCCCCACCGGGGGCTATCTGCTCACTGCCTGCTTCGCCAGCGGCAAAGCCGCTGGGTCTGGCGCTTTGGACTGGCTCAGACCCAGTCGCGCGGTTTGAGGAAGGTGTCGTACAACTCCGCTTCCGGCGTGCCCACTTCGGGCTGCCAGTCGTAGCGCCATTTCACCAGCGGCGGCATGGACAGCAGAATGGATTCGGTGCGACCATTGGATTGCAAGCCGAAGATAGTGCCGCGGTCGATGACCAGGTTGAACTCCACATAGCGCCCGCGACGGTACAGTTGGAAGTCGCGTTCGCGTTCGCCGTAGGGTGTGTCTTTGCGCTTTTCCAGCAGCGGCACATAGGCCGACAGGTAATGGTCGCCCACGCTTTGCTGGATAGCGAAACTGGTGTCGAAACCGGGCGCGTTTAGATCATCGAAGAAGATGCCGCCCACGCCGCGCTGCTCGTTGCGGTGCTTGAGGTAGAAATACTCGTCGCACCATTTCTTGTACTTGGGGTGCAGTTCCGCGCCGAAAGGATCGAGCGCGTTCTTGCAGATCTGGTGGAAATGTACCGCGTCTTCCTCGAAGCCGTAGTAGGGCGTGAGGTCCATGCCGCCGCCGAACCAGAACACCTTGTCGCCGTCCGGCTTGTGCGCCATGAACATGCGCACGTTGGCGTGCGAGGTTGGCGCATACGGGTTGCGCGGGTGCATCACCAGCGACACGCCCATCGCCTCCCAGCTGCATCCGGCCAACTCGGGGCGGTGCGCGGTGGCCGAGGCGGGCATCTTGTCGCCCTGCACATGCGAGAACGCCACCCCGCCGCGTTCCAGTACGTTGCCTTCCTCGATGATGCAGCTGATGCCTTCTCCCTTGCCGATACCGCCGGAGCCGGTCGCCCGCGTCCACTTGTCGCGCAGGAATTTCTTGCCGTCCACCTGCTCCAGCCTATCCACGATGAGCTCTTGCAGTTCGAGCAAGTATTGTTTTACGGCGGCACTATCCATGTTCTCTCCTTGAGTCGTCATTCCCGTCCGTGCGGGATGACGTTGTTGACTAGTTTCGTACGATTCTACCACCCACCCACGCACGGATGGTCGAAGGCTTCCGGCGTCTGCCCACGCGCCCCGGCAGCACCTGAACCGACCCGCCGAACAAGCGTTGGCACTCGGCGTAGCTTCGAGTGGCGCGTCGCCCGCCGAGGTTCGCGCTGGTCGAGACCAGAGCCATGCCTGCCCGACGGCACAACTCCCTGGCCTCCGGATGCGCCGTCAGCCGCACCGCCAGCGTGTCGTGCTCGCCGCGTAGCCAGCGCGGACAGGATGGCCTCACCGGCATCAGGTAAGTGATCGCTTGCGCGCCATCCTTCACCAGTCTCGCCTCGGCGGCGGCATCCAGCGGCTGCAGATAGCGGCGCAACTGGCGCGGCGCACTGGCGATCAGGATCAACCCTTTCCTCTGCGGTCTGCCCTTCAGCTTCAGCAGCCGCAATACCGCATCCCGGTTGCGCGGATCGCAACCGAAGCCGTAGCACGACTCGGTAGGATAGGCGACGAGGCCGCCGCGTTTGAGATGGGCAATCACTGCCGGGGATGGATGCACCACAGAAAGCTCCTGAAAAACTGCGCGCAATGATACCGGAATCGCCGCGCCGCCCGCGTTACAATGCCGTCCGAGCCACCCAACCGGAATCGCCGCATGACCGAAGAACGCCTCGCCGACCTCGAAGCCAAGCTCACCTACCAGGAAGATTTGATCGAGGCGCTGAACAAAACGAGCTACCAGCAACAGCAAAGGCTGGAACAGCTCGATGCCATCGTCGAGGCGCTGGCCAGACAGGTCAGATCACTGGCCGAAGCAGGCGGTGACGGCAAGTCACCTGCCAGCGAGCGCCCCCCGCATTACTGACCTCCCGCACCATACGCACGCTGTTCGTGGCCGCACGAACCCGGCCACGAGTCAGATGACCTTGCCGGGGTTCATCAGACCGCGCGGATCCAGCGCCTGCTTCACGTTGCGCATCAGCTCCAGCTCCAGCCCGCTCTTGTAATGCGTGATCTCCTCGCGCTTCAACTGTCCTAGTCCGTGTTCGGCGCTGATGCTGCCGTCGAGTCTGGCGACGACCTCATAGACGATGCGATTCACTTCCGGTTCATGCTGGGCGATGAAGGCCGCATTCTGCGCCGCGTCGAACAAGGAGGCGTTGTAGTGGATGTTGCCGTCGCCGATGTGGCCGAAGGCAACGATGCGGATACCGGGGTAGGCGGCGCGCAGGTCGGCGCTGGCCTGGGCGATAAACTCCGCCACGCGGCTGATCGGCACGGAGATGTCGTGCTTGATGCTCAGACCTTCGATCTTTTGCGCATCGCTGATGTTCTTGCGCAATTTCCACCAACGTTCAGCGTGATGCTTGTCGGCGGTGACGCTGGACTCCAGGATACCGTCGCCGAAAGCTTGCAGCGCCGCGCGCAGGGCGGTATCCAGCGGAGTCGCCAGCACATCCGACAGTTGGGTGATGACGATCCATTCGTGCGGACGGGCGAACGGCTCGTGCGTGTCCTGAATGTTCTTGAACACCAGATCGAGGCAGGAGCGCGAGATGATCTCGAAACCGCTGATCTTGTCGCCGCAGGCTGCACGCAGATGCGCCAGCAGCGCCACCGCCGTGGCCGGGTCGCGCACAGCGATGCAGGCGGTCGCCACGGCTTGCGGGCGCGGGAACAGTTTCAGTACGGCGGCGGTGATGATACCCAGTGTGCCTTCCGCACCGATGAACAGATGTTTGAGGTCGTAGCCGGTGTTGTCTTTGCGCAGACGGCGTAGGCCGTTCCAGATGCGGCCATCCGGCAACACCACTTCCAGCCCCAGCACCAGATCGCGCGCGTTGCCGTAACGCAGCACGCCGATGCCGCCGGCGTTGGTGGACAGGTTGCCGCCGATCTCGCAGTGCGGCGCAATGGCGGTCAGCCCAAGCGGGAACAAGCGCCCGGCCTGATCCGCCGCCTCGTACAGCGCAGCCAGCTTGCAACCTGCTTCCACGGTCATGGTGTAGTCGGTGGCATCCACGTCGCGGATGCGGTTCAGGCGCGAGAGATTCAGCACCAGTTGCGGCGTGCCGTCCGCCAGCGGCACTGAAGCGCCGCACAAGCTGGTGTTGCCGCCCTGCGGCACGATGGCGACACGCAGGCTGGCGCACAGCGCGACCACGGCGCTGACTTGTTGCGTGTCGGCGGGAAACACTACGGCCAGCGCATCGCCGGCATAGCGTCCGCGCCAGTCACGGCAATGGGGTTCGGCGGCAGCGCCGGTCAGCACATGGGACTGGCCGACGATGTCGGCCAGTCGGGAGATCAGTTCATGGCTCATGGCACACTGGGCACTCAGTTGTTCGAGGGCCTCATGATACCGCGCCTGTGCTATTCGATCGGCGGTTCCTGATCGATGCGCGCCCAGATGCGCCGTTTCCACAGGTAGAGCAGCACAGTCATGAAGGCCAGGTAGGCCAGCACATAGCTGCCCAGATGCTTGCGCTCGGCGGCGTGCGGGTCGGCAGCCCAGATCAGGAAGGCGCTGACATCCTTGGCCTGCGCCTGGATCCCTGCTTTTTGCTGGGCATCCGTGGCGGTAGCCATGCCCAGCACGTCCGGCATGCGCGTTTCGGGGAAGACTGTGTTGCCCAACACTCCATCCTGAGTGTTGTGATAAGCCGTCAGGTAGGAGTACAGATAATGCCCGCCGCCTTCGCGCGCACTGGCCATCAAACTCAGGTCGGGAGGGACGACTCCGCCGAAGGATTCCTTGGCGGCCTCGTCCGACATCTGCGAGGCCAGCACGGCATCCAGAGACTGACTGCCGCGCCACTCGTCGACCTTGTCCTTGCTCACGCCCAAATTGAGCAGATGGCGGTAGCGCAGGTATTTCAGGCCGTGGCAGCCATTGCAGTTGGTGGCGACGATCTCGGCACCGCGCACCAGCGCGGCCTTGTCCTCCGGCAGCGGGCTGTGGTCCAGCACGGCTTCATTGGCATGCGCCGCGCCGGGAGCCCATGCCAGCAGCAGGGCGGAAAAGGTGGCTAGTAACATCCTGATCATTTGGCACTCCTCTCACCCTGCGCATCCAGCAGGGATTTGAGTGCGGGCGGCAGCTTGCGTGACATCAGATAACGCTCCTCGATCTTGGAGATGAAAGGCAGGGCGAGGAAGGCGGCGAAATAGACGAAGGTGGCAACTTGTCCCACGATCACCGTGGTGTTGGTCACCGGCTGCGAGCCGACCCAGCCCAGCACCAGGATGTCCACCGCGAACAGGTAGAACAGAATGCGGTAGAAAGGACGGTAATGTGCGCCGCCGGGGATGCGGGATCGGTCCATATACGGCATGGCAGCGAAGATCAGCACCGACAGCGCCATCGCGATCACGCCGCCGATCAGGTCGGGCACGGCGCGCAGGATGGCGTAGAACGGCAGGAAGTACCACTCCGGCACGATGTGTGCGGGTGTCTGCATCGGGTTGGCCGGGATGTTGTTGGCGGCTTCGATGAAGGCGTTCGGCGCGAAGAACACGAACCAGCAGAACACCATCAGATAGACGCCCAGCCCGAACATGTCCTTGATGGTGAAGTAAGGATGGAAGGGGATGTTGTCCTTGTCAGCCAGATTGATGCCGGAAGGGTTGCTGCTCTTCACCGAGTGCAGGGCGACCAGATGGATGACCACGGCGGCGCTGATGATGAAGGGGAACAGGTAGTGCAAGGCAAAGAAGCGCGTCAGCGTCGCGTCACCCACGCCGTAGTCGCCGCGCAGCCAGACCACGAGCTGGTCACCGATGAAGGGCGTGGCGCGGAACAGGTTGGTGATGACGGCAGCGCCCCAGTAGGACATCTGGCCCCAGGGCAGCAGATAGCCCATGAACGAGATCGCCATCAATAACAGCAGCAGGATCTGCCCCGTCCACCACAGCAGTTCGCGCGGTTTGCGGTAAGAGCCGTAGTACAGCGTACGCGCCATGTGGATGTAGACCACGACGAAGAAAGCCGAGGCTCCGGTGGAATGCAGATAGCGCAACAGCCAGCCGTAGTTCACGTCGCGCATGATGTGCTGGACGGAATCAAAGGCCAGCGCCGCATCCGGCTTGTAATGCATGGCGAGGAAGATGCCAGTGGCCAGCTGCAACACCAGCACGAAACCGGCGAGGAAACCGAAGTTCCACCAGTAACTGAGGTTGCGCGGCGTGGGGTAGCCTGTGAGCTCGTGCTTGACGAAGCTGGTCAGGGGAAAGCGCTGGTCGATCCAGTCTATGGTCTGCTTGAACATGGTCGCTCCTAGGCCTTGCCGATGACGATCTTGTTCTCGCCTTCAAAACTATAGACGGGAACTTCGAGATTCTTCGGTGCCGGCCCGCGCACCACGCGCCCGCTGGTGTCGTACATACTGCCGTGACAGGCGCACAACCAGCCGTCCTCGT
Source organism: Ferriphaselus sp. R-1 (assembly GCF_000746095.1). Classification (GTDB taxonomy): domain Bacteria; phylum Pseudomonadota; class Gammaproteobacteria; order Burkholderiales; family Gallionellaceae; genus Ferriphaselus. Next base: position 92,431 of record NZ_JQKP01000002.1, read on the forward strand.
TGTGGTTAGGCACGCAGCCCAGATGGGTGCAGACCCCGACCACGACCAGCCATTCCGGCTTCTGGACGCGGCGTCCATCTTCTTCCGGTGCCAGTCCGCCGGGCGAGGACTGCGCCTTGCGGATCTCGGCTTCGGTACGGTGCAGTACAAACACCGGCTTGCCCTGCCAGGCCACGGTGTGCATCCCGCCCGGAGGGATGTTGGAAAGATCGACTTCGGTGATGGATTTCGCCAGCACGTCTTGACTGGGATTCATGCTGCTGACGAAGGGCCAGCAGGCCGCCGCAGCGCCGGTCACGCCCGCTGCCGTGGTGAACTTGCCCAGAAAGTCGCGCCGCGTCGGGCTGTTCAGGGTGTCGCTGTCTGCCATTTCTAACCTCCCTAGATATATTAGATTATTCTAATAGTTTCAGGCTTCGGCAGTATGACAGTCAACCGCTAGTATGGAGTAGTGACCGCTACCCAAAGGGATAAGCGAAATGTGCGGTCAAAACTCCAATGGGTCGACATCGAGCGACCAACGGAGTTTGGCGGCGGGCAAAGTCTCCAGCAGGGGGAGCCAGGCCCGCAGGAACGCCTGCAGTGCGGCGCGCGTATCCGCCTGGACCAGCAATTGTGCCCGCGTATGGTTGGCGCGGCGCGGCAGTGCGGCGGGTACCACGCCGTAGAGCTCCACCACGTGCGCGAGTTCAGCGCCCAGCTTGCGGGCCTGATGCAGAAAGCCGAACACGCTGTCGGCCTGCAGCCCTTCTGCCCGCAGCATGGCCTGGAAACAGTACGGAGGGAAAGCGGCTTGCTGGCGTTCGCCCAACAGCGTCCCGGCCCAGCTGACGTAATCGTGTTCGCGCAAGGCCTGGAACAAGGGATGGTCGGGAAAGGCCGTCTGGATGATGACTTCGCCGGGCTTGTCGGCGCGGCCAGCGCGACCGGCCACCTGCGCCAGTTGCGCGAACAGCCTTTCCGAGGCGCGGAAGTCGCTGCTGTACAGCGCATCGTCGGGATTGAGCACGCCGACCAGCGTCAGCTTGGGGAAGTCGTGGCCCTTGGCCAGCATCTGCGTGCCGATCAGGATGTCTATCCGGTCATCCGCGATCTGCTGGCGCATAGCGCTCCAACTGCCTTTGTTACGGGTGCTGTCTCTATCCACGCGCAGGATGCGCGCCTGCGGAAAGCGCTCGGCCAGCACCGCTTCCACGCGCTGCGTGCCGATTCCGACGGGTTGCAGGTCGGGATTGCCGCAGGACGGGCAGGCGTGGGGCACGCGCTGCTGCAGGCCGCAATGATGGCAGCGCAGGCGGCGCTCCGGCAGATGCAGCACCAGCTTGCCCGCACAATGCGGGCAGGCGGAGAGCCAGCCGCAGGCGGTGCACATCAGCACCGGGGCGTAGCCGCGCCGGTTGATGAACAGCAGGCTCTGTTCGCCGCGCTGCAGACGTGCTTCCAGCGCCGTCACCAGTTGCGGACTCAAGCCTTCCTGCATCAGCACCTGCTGGGTATGGATCAGGCGCAGGCTGGGCAGCGTGGCCTGTGCCACAGCGCGCTGGGTCAGGCGCAGCAGTCGGTAGCGCCCGCTCTGCGCGTTGTGCCAGCTTTCCAGCGCGGGCGTGGCCGAACCGAGCACGATGGGGATGGCGCGTTGATGGGCGCGGAAGATGGCCACGTCGCGGGCGGAGTAGCGCAGGCCATCCTGTTGTTTGTAGGAACTGTCGTGTTCCTCGTCCACCAGGATCAGCCCCAGTTCCGGCAAGGGCGTGAACACCGACAGCCGCGTCCCCAGCACGATGCGCGCCTGCCCGTTCTGGGCGCGCAGCCAGTTCTGGGTGCGCTCGCCGTCGCCCAGACCGCTGTGCAGGCTGACCAGCGCTGCATCCGGGAAGCGGCTGCGGAAATAGCCTTCGAGCTGTGGGGTGAGGTTGATCTCCGGCACCAACAGCAGCACTTGCCTGCCCTGCGCCAGCGCGTGGTGCATCAGGTGGACATAGACTTCGGTCTTGCCGCTACCGGTGATGCCATGCAGCAGGAAACAGCCGTAACCTTGAGTGGCGGTCACGGCATCCACGGCGGCTTGCTGCTCGTCTGTCAGACTATGGTGGCTCGCGAAGCGATGATCCACCGGGACATCGGCGACCTGCTCCACCCAGCCCGCGTCGATGAGGGCCTGCAATGCCGTCGGTGCACTGGTCGCCAAGGTGCGGAGCTGCGCCAGTGACCGCACGCCCTGGCGCAGCTCGTCCAGCAAGCGGAGTTGTACCTTCTGCCGCTTGGGCAGGCTGGAGGATTCCAGCCTCTGTCCCGCCGCCGTGAGCGCATAGTTCGGCGCAGTCTTCAACGCGACAGCTTCGTCCGCACGCAAGCGAGCGGGCAAGGCCGACAGCACGGTCGCCCCCAAGGGATAGTGGTAATAGTCGCTGCAAAAGCGCAACAGGCGGAGCATCTCTTCGGGCAATGGCGCGACATCTTCCAGTACGCGCTCCACCGGCTTGATGCGCTCGTCCGCCAATTCCGAGGTTTCGGCTATCTCCATGACCACGCCAATGAGCTGTTTGCGTCCGAACGGAACCAGCACACGCTGTCCCACGACCGCGTGCATTTCCGTACTCAGCGAGTAGTCGAACAGCCTTGACAGTGGCAGATCCAGCGCCACACGGACAATCAGCATTTAGTCTATTTTCCTGCGAAATTTTCTATGAAACCCGGCTAACACCATGGTCTGACGATAGGTTTTTATCTTACACACAATTCCTGTGGATAACTGTGTGGAAAGTTGTTGGATGGAATGCCTAACTGCTAATGGTGTATAGACTTTTTTGCGGCTGCTCATTTTTTGCACTAACAGCACTAGCCATTTTGAATCAATGACTTATTAACACCAACAACAAAGGCCGCTGGTTTTTGCCAACGGCCTTTGCGAAAAAACAGCTATGTGTACAACCCGACTGGAAAATTACACCTTTCAGTGGTACTTCCGGCTCAGTTCATGCACCGCGCGCACCAAGGCAGCCGCGTTCTCCGGATCGGTAAATTGCGAGATGCCGTGGCCCAGATTGAACACGTGGCCGCTGCCGTAGCCGTAGCTGGCCAGCACCTTTTCCACTTCGCGTTCGATGGCCTGCGGGTTGGAGAACAGCACCGCCGGATCGATGTTGCCTTGCAGGGCGACCTTGTGGCCGACCTTCTGGCGAGCGATGCCGATGTCCATGGTCCAGTCCAGACCGACCGCATCGCAACCGATGTCGGCGATGTTCTCGATCCACAGGCCACCGCCCTTGGTGAACACGATGGACGGAATCTTCACGCCGTCCTTTTCCTTGATCAGGCCATCGACAATCCGCTGCATATAAGGCAGCGAGAACTCGTGATAAGCGTAGTGCGACAGCGTGCCGCCCCAGGAATCAAAGATCATCACAGCTTGCGCGCCCGCTTCGATCTGCGCGTTCAGGTACTGGGTCACGGCTTCGGCAGTCACGCCGAGGATGTGGTGCATCAGCGCCGGTTCCTTGTACATCATGCTCTTGACCTTGGCGTAGTCGTCGCTGCCGCCGCCTTCCACCATGTAGCAACCCAGCGTCCACGGACTGCCGGAGAAACCGATCAGCGGCACGCGGCCATCCAGGGCCTTGCGGATCTGCGACACGGCATCGGTGACGTACTTCAGCTCAGTGCCGATGTCCGGCACGCGCAGCGCCTTGATCTCGGCTTCGGTCTTCAGCGGGCGCTCGAACTTCGGGCCTTCGCCTTCGGCGAAATACAGACCCAGACCCATCGCGTCCGGCACGGTCAGAATGTCGGAGAACAGGATGGCGGCATCCAGCGGGAAGCGATCCAGCGGCTGCAAGGTCACTTCGGTCGCCATGTCGGGCGACTTGCACAGATTAAGGAAGCTGCCCGCACGCTTGCGGGTGGCGCAGTATTCCGGCAGATAGCGACCGGCCTGGCGCATCATCCACAGTGGGGTGTACTCAGTCGGCTGGCGCAGCAGCGCGCGCAGGAAGGTGTCGTTCTTGACCTTGAAGTTCATGGCATCTCTCAAAAGAAAACGCCCCTGCTCGGCAAGGGCGTTGTGATTATTATCTTAACGTGGCAGTACGCTGCTGCCCATCAGGAACTCATCCACCGCGCGGGCGGCCTGGCGGCCTTCGCGGATGGCCCAGACCACCAGCGACTGGCCCCGGCGCACGTCGCCAGCGGCGAACACCTTGGGCACGTTGGTCTGGTAGCAGCCCGCGCCGTCGGTGTTGGCCTTGGCGTTGCCGCGCGCATCCTTGTCCACACCAAAGGCTTCCAGCATCTTGGCCACCGGGTTGGTGAAGCCCATCGCCAGAAACACCAGGTCGGCCTTGACGATGAACTCGCTGCCGGCGATCTCGCTCAGCTTGCCGTCCTTCCACTCCACGCGGGCGGCCTTCAGGCCGGTCAACTTGCCGTTCTCGCCGATGAATTCCTTGGTGGTCACCGACCAGTCGCGTGCGCAACCTTCGTCGTGCGAGCTGGATGTGCGCAGCTTGAGCGGCCAGTAGGGCCAGGTCAGCGGGCCGTTCTCCAGCTCGGGCGGACGCGGCATCACCTCGAATTGGGTGACGGCGGCAGCGCCGTGGCGGTTGGAGGTGCCCACGCAGTCGGAGCCGGTGTCGCCACCGCCGATCACCACGACGTGCTTGCCATCAGCGTGGATCGGGTTGCGGCCATCACCGGCCACTTCCTTGTTCTGCGGGATGAGGAATTCCAGCGCGAAATGCACGCCGGACAATTCGCGGCCTGGCACCGGCAGATCGCGCGGCGTCTCGGAACCGCCGGTCAGGATCACGGCATCGAAGCTCTTCAGCAACTCGTCCGGGCTGACGCTGGTGGTGGCGTCATTGGCCGTGCCCTTGCCCGGCATCTCCTTGCCCACCCACACGCCGGTACGGAATTCCACGCCTTCGGCGCGCATCTGGTCCATGCGGCGGTCGATGTGCGACTTCTCGAACTTGAAATCAGGGATGCCGTAGCGCAGCAGGCCGCCGACACGGGAATTCTTCTCGAACACCGTCACGGCGTGACCGGCACGCGCCAGTTGCTGGGCGGCGGCCAAACCTGCGGGACCGCCACCGACCACGGCGACCTTCTTGCCGGTCTTGGTCACTGCCGGTTGCGGCACGACCCAGCCGTTCTCCCAGGCCTTGTCGATGATGGCGTGCTCGATGGACTTGATACCCACGGCAGCCTGATCGATGTTCAGGGTACAAGCGGCCTCGCATGGGGCGGGGCAGATGCGACCGGTGAACTCGGGGAAGTTGTTGGTGGAATGCAGCACAGTCAGGGCTTCCTGCCATTGGCCGCGATACACCAGATCGTTCCAATCCGGGATGATGTTGTTGATCGGGCAGCCGTTGTTGCAGAACGGGATGCCGCAGTCCATGCAGCGCGCGCCCTGAGTCTTGGCCTGCTCGTCCGTCAGGGTCTGGACGAATTCGCCGTAGTTCTTCAGGCGGTCAGCAACTGGCAGATACGCCTCGTTGATGCGCTGGAATTCCATGAATCCGGTTGGCTTGCCCATTATGCGGCCTCCACTTGCTTGGCTTGTTGTGCCGCGATCTCACGCAGTGCGCGGCGATATTCGGTTGGCATCACCTTGACGAACTTGGGCAGATACGTAGCCCAGTTGTCCAGAATCTTCTTGGCGCGCGTGCTGTTGGTGAAGCCGAGATGCTTTTCGACGTAGGTGCGCAGCACCGCCTCATCGGCCTTGCCGAGGTGGTTGAAGTGGATACGACCATGGGTTTCCAGTTCACCCGTCTCGCTGGCGGCAGATTCCGCCGGAACCGGTTCCAGCTCGACCATGGCCAGGTTGCAGCGCTTGGCGAAGCTGCCATCCTCATCCAGCACGTAAGCCACACCGCCGGACATACCCGCCGCGAAGTTGCGCCCGGTCTGGCCCAGCACAATGACGATGCCGCCGGTCATGTATTCGCAGCCGTGATCGCCGGCGCCTTCGACCACGGTGATCGCGCCGGAGTTACGCACCGCGAAGCGTTCGCCCGCGACGCCGTTGAAGTAACACTGGCCGCCCGTTGCGCCGTACAGCACGGTATTGCCGACGATGATGTTTTCTTCCGGCACGATGGAACAATCTTGCGCGGGGCGAATCACGATACGACCGCCGCACAGTCCCTTGCCGACGTAATCGTTACCTTCGCCTTCAAGGTCGAGCGTCACGCCGTTCGCCAGGAATGCGCCGAAGCTCTGTCCAGCCGTCCCCTTCAGTTTCACCACAATGGTGTTGTCGGGCAGGCCGGTGTTGCCGTAGCGTTTGGCGACCTCGTGCGACAGCATGGTGCCCGCACTGCGGTTCACGCTGCCGATGCTGCTGCGGATCACGACGGATTTGCCGGATTCGAGCGCCGGTGCGGCTTCGGCAATGAGCTGGTTATCCAGCGCCTTGTCCAGACCGTGATCCTGCGATTCGGCATGGCGGCGCGCCACGCTGGCAGGCATGTCGGGCTGATGGAATATCTTGCTGAAGTCCAAGCCCTGCGATTTCCAGTGGGCGATGCCCTGCTTCACGTCGAGCAGGTCGGAGCGACCGATCAGGTCCTCGAATTTGCGGATGCCCATCTGCGCCATCAGCTCACGTACTTCTTCAGCGACGAAGAAGAAGTAGTTGACCACGTGCTCGGGCTGGCCGGTGAATTTCTTGCGCAGCGCCGGGTCCTGAGTAGCCACGCCGACCGGGCAGGTGTTGAGGTGACATTTGCGCATCATGATGCAGCCTTCCACCACCAGCGGAGCGGTGGCGAAGCCGAACTCGTCCGCGCCCAGCAGTGCGCCGATCAGCACGTCGCGGCCCGTCTTCAACTGGCCGTCCACTTGCAAGCCGATGCGGCCACGCAACTGGTTCAGCACCAGTGTCTGCTGCGCTTCGGCCAGCCCCAGTTCCCACGGCGTACCGGCGTGTTTGATCGAGGACAGTGGGCTTGCGCCGGTGCCGCCGTCGTAGCCGGAGATCACGATGTGGTCGGCCTTGGCTTTGGAAACGCCTGCGGCCACGGTGCCGACACCCACTTCGGACACCAGCTTGACCGAGATCGAAGCCGAGGAATTGGCGTTCTTCAGGTCATGGATGAGCTGCGCCAGGTCTTCGATGGAATAGATGTCGTGGTGCGGGGGCGGCGAGATCAGACCGACACCGGGCACCGAGTGACGCAGCTTGCCGATGTACTCGGACACCTTGCCGCCAGGCAATTGGCCGCCTTCGCCGGGCTTCGCGCCCTGCGCCATCTTGATCTGGATCTGGTCGGCGTTCGACAGATATTCCGCCGTCACACCGAAGCGACCGGACGCGACCTGCTTGATGGCGGAGCGCAACGAATCGCCCTCGGCCATCACGCGGTCAGCTTCGATGCGGTTCTTGCCGATGATCCCGGCCAGCGTCTCGCCCGCCTTCAGCTTGCGGAAACGGTTGGCATCCTCGCCACCTTCGCCGGTGTTGGACTTGCCGCCGATGCGGTTCATCGCCTGCGCCAGCACGGTATGCGCCTCGGTGGAGATGGAGCCCAAGGACATCGCGCCGGTAGCGAAGCGCTTGACGATATCCTTGGCGGATTCGACTTCTTCCAGCGGCACGGGGGCACCCAGCGGCTTGATCTCGAACAGGCCGCGCAGCGTCTTCAGCTTGTGCGCCTGATCGTTGATCAGCTTGGCGTATTCCTTGTAGGTGTTGAAGTTGTTGGCACGGGTGGCGTGCTGCAACTTGGCGATGGAGTCCGGTGTCCACATGTGCTCTTCGCCACGGATGCGGAAGGCGTATTCGCCGCCCGCATCCAGCATGCCGGCCAGCACCGGGTCGTTGCCGAACGCGCCCAGATGGGTGCGCACCGCTTCTTCCGCGACCTCGGCCAGGCCGATACCCTCGATCTGGGTGGCAGTGCCGGTGAAGTAGCGCTCGACGAAGGCGGCGTTCAGGCCGATGGCCTCGAAGATCTGCGCGCCACAGTAGGACTGGTAAGTGGAGATGCCCATCTTGGACATCACTTTCAGCAGGCCCTTGTTGATCGCCTTGACGAAGCGTTTGCCCGCCTCGTACGGCGACAGCTGCCCCGGCAGACCGGCGCTCAGGTCGGCGATGGTCTCGAAGGCCAGCCACGGACAGACCGCTTCTGCGCCGTAACCGGCGAGCAGGGCAAAGTGGTGGGTCTCGCGGGCAGAGCCGGTGTCTACCACCAGGCCAGTGCTGGTGCGCAGACCTTCGCACACCAGATGGTGGTGCACACCGGCGGTGGCCAGCAGCGCCGGGATGGCGACGCGCGCGGCGGTCACGCCTCGGTCGGACAGGATCAGCACGTTGATGCCTTCGGCCACGGCCTGGTCGGCAGCAGCACACAGTGCAGTGATGGCAGCATCGCACCCGGCAGCGCCCTGGGCGACCGGATAGGTGATGTCCAGCACACGCGAACGGTACTGGCCGTCAGTCAGGCTGGCGATGTCGCGCAGCTTGGCCAAGTCGTCATTGGTCAGCACTGGCTGATGCACTTCCAAACGCAACGCCGGATTGGTCTCGTCCACGCCCAGCAGATTGGGCTTGGGGCCGATGAACGAGGTCAGCGACATCACGATCTCTTCGCGGATCGGGTCGATCGGCGGGTTGGTCACCTGGGCGAACAGTTGCTTGAAGTAGCTGTACAGCACCTTGTTCTTGTTGGACAGCACGGGCAGCGCGGCATCGTTACCCATCGAGCCGGTGGCTTCTTCGCCAGCGGCGGCCATCGGTGCCAGGATGAATTTCAGGTCTTCCTGCGAATAACCAAAGGCCTGCTGGGTGTCGAGCAACGAGGCACTCAGTCCAGCGTTGGCGGCGACTTCAGGCAGGTCACCCAGGAAGTAGCGCGACTTCTCGATCCACTGGCGATAAGGCTTGGCGGTGGCGAGCTGGGTCTTCAGTTCGTCGTCGCTGACGATGCGACCGGCTTGCATGTCGATCAGGAACATCTTGCCCGGCTGCAAACGCCACTTTTTGACGATCTTGTTCTGCGGGATGGGCAGCACGCCCATCTCGGATGCCAGCAGCACCACGTCGTCGTCGGTGACTAAATAACGGGCTGGGCGCAGGCCGTTGCGGTCCAGCGTCGCACCGATCATCTGGCCGTCGGTGAAGGCCACGGCGGCGGGGCCGTCCCACGGCTCCATCAGCGCGGCATGGTATTCGTAGAACGCGCGGCGTTCCTCGTCCATCAGTGGATTACCAGCCCAGGCTTCCGGGACCAGCATCATCATGGCGTGCGGCAGGCTGTAACCACCGGCCACCAGCAGTTCCAGCGCATTGTCGAAACAGGCGGAGTCGGACTGACCTTCGACGATGAGCGGCCACAGCTTTTCCAGGTCCTCCCCGAGGAACTGCGACGACATCGCAGCATGGCGCGCAGTCATCCAGTTGACGTTGCCGCGCACGGTGTTGATCTCGCCGTTGTGGGCGATCATGCGGAACGGGTGGGCCAGATCCCAGGTCGGGAAGGTGTTGGTAGAGAAACGCTGGTGTACCAGCGCCAGCGCGGAGACCACGCGAACATCCTGCAGGTCGAGATAATAGGTGCCGACCTGATCCGCCAGCAACATGCCCTTGTAGACGATGGTGCGGGAGGACAGCGAGGGGATGTAGAAACCGGAACCCTGGCCGTTAGGCAGGTTGCGGATGGCGTGTTCGGCGGTCTTGCGGATGACGAACAGCTTGCGCTCGAAGCAATCCTGGCTGGGGCAGTTCACCCCGCGACCGATGAACACCTGACGCACGGTCGGCTCCACCAGCTTGACGCTCTCGCCCAGAATGGCGCTGTTCACCGGCACGTCGCGCCAGCCCAGCAGGGTCTGGCCTTCGGCGGCGATCTTGGCAGCGATCACTTTTTCGCAGGCTTCGCGCGCGGCAGCATCACGCGGCAGGAACAGCATACCCACGCCGTATTCGCCCGCCGGGCGCAGCTCACAGCCGGAGACCGCACGGAAGAAGGCATCCGGCAGTTGCAGCAGAATGCCCGCACCGTCACCGGCCAACGGGTCGGCACCCACTGCCCCCCGGTGCACCAGATTCTCCAGAATCTGCAAGCCTTCGCGTACGCGGTCATGGCTCTTTTGTCCTTTGATGTGGGCCACGAAGCCCACACCACACGCATCGCGCTCTTGGCGCGGATCGTACAGCCCCTGCTGTACCGGCAACGAAGGATGGTTCACGCTATTCCTTAATCAAATTCAGCCTACACAAATCGGCGACACACTATCGCCATGTTCTACAGTCAAGCGAAAGGGCGGGAATGGTACCTTGTCTCCCCGTGGAGGGCAACACGGACGCGGCGTAAATCCGCACTGACAGCAGGGAGGTCAGCCGGCCACACGCTGTGTATCTCTCGACCTCATCCCCAATTTCAAGCAGAATCGCTCAAGCAGCGATCGCGGGCCGATCCGGCTCCGCACTACCGGACTTGCCGCCAGGCTGGATGATGACCGAAGAAGATGCCATGACACAGACTAACACCTCCGTAAACAATCCCGCCCTCAAGCTGTGGCGCGATGCGCGCGCGCGCCGCATCGCCAAACGCACGTCCATCGCGTTCGCCGGATTCATGCTGTTGTTCGGTCTGGTCGGCTACTTCTGGCTTCCCGGCTATGCCAAGTCGCAACTGGAAACGGCCTTGAGTACCGAGTTCAAACGTCCGGTGACGGTCGAGCGCATCGTGGTTTCGCCGTATGCGCTGGCGGTGACGGTGGAAGGTTTCAAGGTGGGCGATGTGGCATCGGTTGGGCGTTTGCGGGTGAACTTGTCCTCGGCTTCGCTGTTCCGGCTGATGCCCATCGTGTCGGAAGTCACCATCGACCAGCCCAGGCTGCATCTGGTGCGCGAGTCGGAAACGCGCTTGAACATCTCCGACCTGCTGGATCAGTGGGCGGCAAAACCTGCAAGTAACGGGCCGCCCCAGCAGTTCTCGGTGAGCAACATCACCCTGAACGACGGTCAGGTGGAGTGGGTCGACCAGGTGGTCGGGGAGACACAGACGGTCAGCCAGATCCATCTCGGCGTGCCCTTCCTCGCCAACACCCCGTCGCAGGAGGAAGTTTATGTCCAGCCTGCGTTCAGCGCCCACCTCAATGGCGCCGACTTCAATCTCTCCGGCAAGGTGCGCCCGTTCGCCGCTGGCCAGGATGCGATGCTGGCGGTGGAACTGGACGATTTCGACCTGACCCGCATCAGCGGCTACCTCCAGTCGCCGCTCGCACTGGAGTCGGCGCTGCTGAGCACCAAGCTGCAAGTGCAGTTCCAGCGCCGCAACGGCGGAGCGGATTCGCTGAATGTGACGGGCGATCTGGCGGTGAAGAAGCTCAAAGGCACGCTGACTGCACAGAAGCTCGGGATAGACGTGCCGCTGCTCAGTCTGGGCGGCATCCGTGCCGATGTGTTCGGCCAGAAAGTGGCGGTGCAGCGCATCGCGCTCCAGTCGCAGGCCGACGCGATGCCTTCCTTCCAGCGCGCCGACTCTCGTTTCCTGCGCTGGCAGGAACTCAGTCTGGATGCGCTGGCGGTGGATATGAAGGCGCACATGGCGCAGGTCGGCGGGGTGAAGCTGGCCACGCCGGAACTGGATCTGGCGCGCACCCCGGCGGGTAAGCTGGACATCGTCGAAACCTTCGCCACGCCCGCGCCCACACCGCCCGCCAAACCGGCCAAGGTGGAAAAGACCGAGGCGCTCGCGCCTGCCTGGAACTGGTCGCTGGACAAGTTTGTGCTGGAGTCCGGCAAGCTGCAGTTCGTCGATCAAGGCCGCAAGGATGCGCATGCGCTGACGCTGGCTGACGTGCAGATCGAGACCGGCAAGCTGACTAGCCTCACGCCACCGCCCATCCCCGTGAAGCTGAAGGCCACGGTGAACGAACAGGGATCGCTGGCCGCCGAAGGCAGCGTCACGCTGGCGGGGCAGGCCGATCTCAAGCTGGATGCTCAGCACTTCGATCTGGTCGCCCTGCAAGGCTGGGCCACGGAAGGCTTGAACGCAGTGCTGACGCGCGGCGATGCCAGCTTCACCGGCGACATCCACGCCGCCAACGGCCAGGTCAAACTGGATGGCGACGTGGCGCTGAACGATTTCAATGTGCTGGATCGGGTCAATGCCGAGGACATGTTGCGCTGGAAACTGTTACGGGTGGACAAGCTGGCGCTCAACACCCAGCCCTTCGCGGTCAACATCGGCGAGGTTTCCCTGCGCGACTTTTACGCGCAACTGCTGGTGAACTCCAAAGGCCAACTTAACCTGAAAGGCATCGTCAACAAACCGGCTGAACCGACTCCGGCACCTGCGTCCAGCATAGCGGCGGCACCGCCCGCCCCGGTTGCGACCGCGCCAGTGAAGCCCGCGCCCGCCTTGCCGGTGCGCATCGGCAAGATCACCCTGGCCAACGGTGAGGTGGATTTCAACGACGAATTCATCAAGCCGAATTATGCAGTGCGGCTGTCCAGCCTCAAGGGCAACATCGGCACACTGGCGGCAGGCAAGCAGAGCAGCGTGGAAATCTCTGGCAAGGTGGACAAGAGCGCGCCGCTGCACATCGCGGGCTGGGTCGATCCTTTTGCCTCGCTGCTTTCGCTCAATCTGCAAGCCAGCGCGCGCGGCCTTGATCTGCCTACTTTGTCCGGCTATTCTGGCCACTACCTCGGCTACCCCATCGAAAAGGGCAAGCTGTCGGTGGACGTGAGTTACCTGATCGACAAGGGCGAGCTGAAGGCGCAGAACAAGATTTTCCTAGACCAGTTGACGCTGGGCGAGAAGCTGGACAACCCCAGCGTGCTCGACATCCCGATCCGGTTGGCGATCGCCTTGCTGAAGAACTCGCGCGGCGAGATCGACCTCGACCTGCCGCTGTCCGGCTCGCTCAACGATCCGCAATTCAGCATCGGCGGCATCGTGGTCAAGGTGCTGGTCAATCTGGTGGTAAAGGCGGTCACGGCGCCGTTCGCCTTGCTGGGTTCCCTGTTCGGTGGCGGAGAAGACCTCTCCAATCTGGCCTTCATCGCCGGTTCCAGCCGACTCACGCCGGACATGGAGGGCAAGCTGCAGTCGCTGGGCAAGGCCATGGCCGACCGTCCCGGCCTGAAGATGGAGATTACCGGCTTTGCTGACGTGGCGGCTGACCGCGCCGGGCTGAAACACGAACTGATGCTGCGTAAACTCAAGGCGCGCAAGCTGGCCGACAGCGCCCGGCGCGGCAAATCCAGCGTGTCTGTGGACGAGGTGGTGATCACGCCCGAGGAATACCCGGACTTGCTGGAAAAGGTCTATGGCGACGCAGACATCAAGGGAAAACCGCGCAACGCCATCGGCATGCAGAAGAGCATCCCCGTGGCCGAGATGGAAGCCCTGTTGCTGGCGAACATCGCCGTGACCGATGCCGACCTGACCGAGCTGGCCGATGCGCGTGGCCGCGCCGTGCAGGACTGGCTCACCTCGACCGGCAGCGTGGCGGTCGAGCGCGTGTTCCTGCTCAGCAGTCACGTCGGCCCGGCGGAAAAAGACCTGCCGCCCAGCCGCGTCGCTTTCTCCATCCGTTAACTGTAAGGGCATCATGGAAGCATTTCTCGTTTCAACCGGCATCGTGGCCATCGCCGAGATCGGCGACAAGACCCAATTGCTGTCGCTGCTGCTGGCGGCGCGTTTCAAGAAACCCTGGCCGGTCATCGCCGCGATCTTCGTGGCCACCGTGCTCAACCACGGTCTGGCCGGAGCGCTGGGTGCCTGGCTGGCACAGTTGATGGGCGAGCAGGTGCTGCGCTGGGTGCTGGGCCTGTCGTTTCTGGCCATGGCTGCGTGGATCATGGTGCCAGACAAGCTGGATGATGACGAACCGACCTTTCGCAAGCTGGGCGTGTTCGGCACCACGCTGATCCTGTTCTTCCTGGCCGAGATCGGCGACAAGACACAGATCGCCACCATCGCGCTGGCCGCCAAGTTCGATTCGCTCACCGCCGTGGTGATGGGCACCACGGTAGGCATGATGCTGGCGAATGCGCCCGTCGTGCTGCTGGGCGAGCGCCTCGCCCGCAAACTGCCGGGCAAGCAGATCCACGCCATCGCCGCCGCCATTTTCGTCGTGCTCGGTCTGGCCGTGCTGTTCGGCTGGGGCGGGAACTGAGGCATAATCCCTCGCACTTATTTAGGAGCTTTCCATGCGTATTCTGTTGCTATGTGTCCTGTTGTTGACCAGCCCGTTCAGTCAGGCACTCGGCCTGGCCGATCTTTCCAATAAAGACGCGGTCTCCGGGCTGAAGCAGGCGCTCACCCAGGGCGCGGGCAACGCGGTCGCCACGCTGGGCAAGGCGGATGGTTTTCTGGGCAACCCCAAGGTCAAGATTCCCTTGCCGGATTCGCTGCAACAGGTGGATAAGCTGTTGCGCACCTTTGGTGGCGGCAAGTATGCCGATGAGCTGGTGCTGACCATGAACCGTGCCGCCGAGGCGGCGGTGCCGGAAGCCAAGGCGCTGCTGATCCAGTCGGTGAAAGACATGAGCGTACAGGATGCCAAGGGTATTTTGACCGGCGGCGATACGGCGGCAACTGAGTATTTCCGTGGCAAGACGCGCACACCGCTGGCAGCCAAGTTCCTGCCCATCGTGCAAAAGGCCACTGAAAAAGTGGGGCTGGCGCAAAAATATGACCAGTTTGCGGGCAAAGCAGCGGGCTACGGCTTGCTGGACGAAAATCAGGCCAACATCGAGAAATACGTCACCCAGAAAGCGCTGGACGGGCTGTACCTGATGATCGCCGAAGAAGAGAAAGCCATCCGCAAAGACCCGGTGGGACAGGCGAGCAATCTGCTGTCCAAGGTGTTCGGTGCCATTGGGAAATGAACGGGAGATAGCGTGAAACTGTCGAGCGTGTTGGCTGGACGCAGGAAATATCTGGTACTGGCCGTGCTGGTGGGCGCGGTCGGCTTGGGCTGGCTCGCCACCCGCCCGGCACCGCTGAAGGTGGTCGTGACCACGGTCGAACGCGGCGCGGTCGAAGCCACGGTCAGCAACACTCGCGCGGGCACAGTGAAAGCCTGCCGCCGCGCCAAACTGGCACCGCCTGCCGGTGGACAGATCGCCGCGATGAAGGTCAAGAAGGGCCAGCGCGTGAAGGCGGGCGAGGTGCTGCTGGAGTTGTGGAACTCCGACCTGCAAGCCCAGCGCGGACTGGCAGCCCAACAATTGCTCGCGGCTCAGACTCAGGCGAACGATGCCTGCGCCCTGTCCGACACGGCCCGTCGTGATGTCCAGCGGGCGCGTGACCTGGCCAAACAAGGGTTCTACTCACCGCAGTCGCTGGACAAGGCCGAGGCTGAAGCGCGCTCCCGTGCGGCGACGTGCGATGTCGCCCGGAACGGCCTGAAGCAGGCGCAGTCGCGCATCGCCCTGGCCGATGCGACGCTGGAGCGCATGGTGCTGCGCGCGCCCTTCGACGGCATCGTCGCCGACCTCAGCGGTGAGTTGGGCGAATACGCCACACCGTCGCCGCCCGGCATTCCCACGTTGCCCGCCGTCGATCTGATCGACGACAGTTGCCTCTATGTCAGTGCGCCCATCGACGAGGTGGACGCGGGCCATCTCCAAGTCGGCCAGAGCGGGCGCATCACGCTGGATGCGCTCAAGGGCAGATCGTTCGAGGGCCGCGTGCGCCGCATCGCGCCCTATGTGACCGAGATCGAGAAGCAGGCGCGCACGGTGGAGGTCGAGGTCGAATTCGTCCCGCCGCCCACCGGCGAGAGTCTGCTGGTCGGTTACAGCGCCGATGTGGAGATCGTGCACCAGAGCCGTCCCGGCGTGCTGCGCATCCCGACCCAAGCCTTGCAGGAAGGCAAGCGCGTGTTGCTGCTGCGCCCCGACGGCGTGCTGGAAGACCGCGCGGTGACGGTCGGGCTGGGCAACTGGAGCCACACCGAGATCAGCGCCGGATTGCAGCCGGGCGACCGCATCGTCACTTCGTTCGACCGCGAGGGCGTGAAAGCAGGCGTGCGCGCCCAGGCGGAAAGCGCGCCAGTCTCCAAATGATCCGGCTGGAGCATGTCTGCCGTAGTTTCAACGTCGGCGACCAGCAAGTCGCCGCGCTGCGCGACCTGAACATCGACATCGGCGCGGGCGAATATGTCTCCATCATGGGGCCGTCCGGTTCCGGCAAATCCACCCTGCTCAACATGATCGGCCTGCTCGATCGCCCGACCTCCGGCACTTACCGGCTGGACGGGGTGGACGTGACGGCGCTGGACGAGGTGCAGCAGGCGCAGGTGCGCCGCGACAAGATCGGCTTCGTGTTCCAGTTTTTCCACCTGGTGCCGCGCCTGTCCGCCGCGATGAACATCGAGTTGCCGCTGATCCTGGCGGGCGTGCCGCCGGAAGAGCGCAAGCCGCGCGTGGCGGAGTTGCTGGCCAGCTACGGCCTGAGCAACCGCGCCGACCACAGGCCAGAACAGCTTTCCGGCGGCCAGCGCCAGCGCGTCGCCATCGCCCGCGCCACCATCATGCGCCCGGCGGTGTTGCTGGCGGACGAGCCCACCGGCAATCTCGACCGCGCCACGGGTCGCGAGGTGATGACGCTGCTGGAGGGGCTGGTCGAGCGCGGCGTGACCCTGATCCTGGTGACACACGACCACGAGATCGGCGATCGCGCCGGTCGCAGCCTGGTGATGGTGGACGGGCAACTGGAGTCCGACTCGAAGCGCGTCGCGCCATGAACCTCGCCGACACGCTCCAGTTCGCTTCCGGCAGCCTGCGCGGTGCGCGCACCCGCACCTTGCTGATGATGTTGGCGATGGCTATCGGCGTGGCGGCTGTCGTCATCCTCACCGCGCTGGGCGAAGGCGCACGGCGCTACGTTATCGGCCAGTTCTCCTCGCTGGGCAGCAATCTGGTGATCGTATTTCCCGGTCGCACCGAGACGGCAGGCGTGTCGCCCGGCATGTTGCTCGGGCAGATACCGCGCGAACTTATCCTCGAAGACGCTCAAGCCTTGGCGCGCAGCACCGCCATCCGCCGCTACGCCCCGCTGAGCATAGGCGCGGCGCAGGCTTCCAACGGCGCGCTCAACCGCGAAGTCGTGGTGCTGGGCTCGACCGCTTCCCTGCTGGCAATCCGTCACATGAGCATGGGTGAGGGCAGTTTCCTGCCCGAGGGCGATGCCCGTATCGCCACGCCGGTATGCGTGCTGGGCAGCAAGATCAGCCGCGAACTGTTCGGCGCGCAGCGCGTGGTCGGAAGCTGGCTGCGGCTGGGTGACCGGCGCTGCCGCGTGGTCGGCATCCTGGCGGGACAGGGCATGTCCATGGGTTTCAACACCGACGAAGTCGTCATCGTGCCCATCGCCTCCGCCCACCAGATGTTCAACACCCGCTCGCTGCTGCGCATTTTGATCGAGGCCAACAGCCGCGAGCAGATCATCCCGGCGCGCGACGAGGCCGAGCGCATCCTGACCGAACGCCACGGCGAACGCGATGTGACCGTGGTCACGCAGGATGCCGTGCTCGCCACCTTCGACCGCATCCTCAGCGCATTGACGCTGGCCGTCGGCGGCATCGCCAGCATCAGCCTGGCCGTGGCCGGCATCCTCATCATGAACGTGATGCTGATCGCCGTGTCCCAGCGCACGCAGGAGATCGGCCTGCTCAAGGCGCTGGGCGCACCACCCGCGCAGATACGCCGCTTGTTCTTCGTCGAGGCCGCCATGCTGTCGCTGTTGGCCAGTGTCGCCGGATGGCTGCTGGGCGAGCTGGGCAGCTCCATCATTGGCCACCTTTACCCGACTTTGCCGGTCGGTGCGCCCTGGTGGGCGGTGTTGGCGGCTCTCGGTACGGCCCTCGGCACCGGCATCCTGTTCAGCGTCATGCCCGCCCGCCGTGCCGCCCAGCTTGATCCGGTGTTGGCACTGGCGAGGCGATGACTATGGTTCTTGACACCATAAATCTAGAGCACCCATAATCCCGCCATGAACGCCCAACTGCTCTACCGCGAGAAGCGCCGTTATGCCGGTGGCATCATCGAGTTGGTGGTTTGGAAAGTGCCTGAACCCGTGCCGCCTTCCGAGCATCCGTTCAAGTATCGGCTGGTGTTCGTGCGCGACGGCCAGCGCATCGTGGGTTACGACAACGAGCGCGGCAAGGGCGACCACAAGCATCTAGGCGAGATCGAAACGCCTTATTTGTTCCGCGACGAAACTCAGTTGTTGCAAGATTTCTGGCAAGACGTGATGGAGGCGACAAAATGAGCAAAAACATATTGCACCTGACCGTAGGCGAGCCTGTTTCCGCCAGTCTGGACCGTGCGCGCGATGCCATGCTCTCCGTGCGCGAGAACTCGCCGGTCCAGCCCTATTTTGGTGTCAGCTTCGACGACGTGGGCGAGTTGTTCTCCGTATTCACGCCCAAGCGTTGGGAATTGATCGGCGCGTTGCGTACCCACGGCGCGATGAGTGTCGCCGAACTCGCCCGCACCCTCAAGCGCGACTACAAGAACGTCCACAACGACTGCGAGCGACTGATCGAGTGGATGGCCGTCGAGAAGACTGGCGACGGACTGGTTTTCGCACCTTATGACGAGATCCGGGTGGACATGAAACTGCCGGAAAGGCAGGCGGCTTAAACGCTCGCCGGACTCGCCCATGCACTTCGCCGACCTGCTCCGCCTCACCACGTCCAGCTTCCTGTCCTACCGGATGCGCAGTTTCCTGACCGGGTTGGGCATCGCGGTGGGCGTGGCGGCGGTGATTCTGCTGACCTCCATCGGCGAGGGTTTGCAGCGTTTCGTGCTGGCCGAATTCTCGCAGTTCGGCACGCACCTCATCTCCATCCAGCCGGGCAAAACCCAGACACAGGGCGGCAGTGTGGGCATCTTCGGCTCGGTGCGGCAGTTGTCGCTGGACGATGCAGCGGCGCTGGCTCGGCTGCCGCAGGTCGAGGCGCTCGATCCCACCGTGACTGGCAATGCCGAGGTGCGCGCCCAGACCCGCAGCCGCCGCACCATGGTGTACGGCGTGGGGTCAGCGATGCAGCGGGTGTGGAAGATGAAGGTGGACAGCGGCCAGTTCCTGCCCGCCGATGATGCCGAGCAGGCGCGCGCCTTCGTGGTGCTGGGCTCCAAGGTGCGCACCGAAATCTTCGGCACGGAAAATCCGCTGGGCGCCTACCTGCATGTGGGCGGCGTGCGCTACCGGGTGATCGGCGTGATGGAATCCAAGGGCCAGATGCTGGGCTTCGATCTGGACGATGCGGTGTACATCCCGACGGCGCGGGCGATGGAGCTGTTCAATCGCCCCGGCCTGATGGAGATCCATCTGGTCTATCCCGAGAATCTGTCGCTGGAGCGGGTCGAGGCGGCGGTGCGGGCCTTGCTCATCGCCCGCCACGGGCGCGAGGATTTCACCCTCACCTCGCAGCAGCAGGCGCTGGAAGTGCTGGGCTCGGTGCTGGACGTGCTGACCTTCGCCGTCGGCGCACTGGGCGGCATCTCGCTGGTGGTGGGCGGTGTCGGCATCCTCACCATCATGACCATGGCCGTGGCCGAACGCACTGGCGAGATCGGCCTGCTGCGCGCGCTGGGCGCACAGCGCCAGCAAGTGTTGTTGCTGTTCCTGGGCGAAGCCATGTTGCTGGCGGCGGCGGGCGGATTGGCTGGGCTGCTGCTCGGAGTCGGCATCGCACAAGGGCTGCACGCGCTGTTCCCCGCACTGCCGGTGCATACCCCGCTGGGCTTTGCCGTACTGGCTGAGAGCAGTGCGCTCATCATCGGCCTGCTCGCCGGTGTCATGCCCGCCCGCCGCGCCGCCCTGCTCGATCCGGTCGAAGCGCTGCGCACCGAGTGACCACCCCGCAATATCAGGGATTCCCTTATTACTTCCAGTGGTGAGCTGAGTAGAATGTGCGGCGGCCAATCCCGACTGCTCTGCTGAGGGATGGCGTTCGCTGGGATATTTCCCGCCTTGGGCTGAGTTGACGGAGCTTTTTGAGCAAACATGATGTGTATTCCCTTGCCTCGGTTGATCACGATCGGAACCCTCCGAGGCAAAGCTCTGTTAGCGCTGGCGACCCTGCTGCTGGCCGGTTGCGCGGTCGGCCCGGATTTCAAGCGACCGGATGCCCCCCAGGCAGCCAGCTACAGTTCCCAACCCCTACCGACAGCCACGGTAGCGGCAGCGGCACAGCTTGGCGAGCAACAGCGCTTTGATCCGGCACGCGACATCGCATTTGCGTGGTGGGAAGAGTTCCATTCAGCTGCGCTGAACGCGCTGGTGCAGCGCGCTTTCCGCGCCAACCCTGATCTGGCGGCGGCGCAGGCAGCGTTGCGGCAAGCGCAGGAGAACGTCATCGTCCAGCGCGGCTATTTCTATCCCAGCATCGGGGTCAGCTACTCGCCCTCGCGCAACAAACTGGCGGGCAACATGGGCGGTAACTCGCCCGGCGTGCAGGGCAACGGCAAGATCATCCAGACCTACGCCAATCCTGCCGGGCCGGTGTTCAACGGTCCGGCCTATTACAACTTCCATGTCGCCCAGCTCAACATCGGCTACCAGCCGGACGTGTTCGGGCTGAACCGCCGGCTGGCCGAATCCGCCGAGGCACAAGCGCGTTTGCAGCGTTTCCAGTTGGAGGCGACCTACGTCACGCTGGCGGCCAACGTGGTCGCCGCTGCCGTGCAGGAGGCCGCGTTGAGTGCCCAGTACGAGGCAGTGGCTGAAGTGGTGCAACTAAACCGTGAGCTGCTGGCCATCGTCGAGCGCCAGCAGAAACTCGGCTATGCCTCCGAGGCCGACGTGGCGACGCAGCAAGTAGTGCTGTCCGCCGCCGAACGGGCGCTGGCACCGTTGCAAAAGCAGCGTTGGCAGGCGCGTGACTTGCTGAATGCGCTGGTTGGCGCAGATCCCGACGAGGTGGTGGAGACGGTGCGGCTGGACGAGCTGCATCTGCCGCAAGACTTGCCACTGACCTTGCCGTCCAAGTTGGTCGAACAGCGCCCGGACGTGCGCGCGGCGGAAGAACAGCTGCACGTGGCCAGCGCCCAGACCGGCGTGGCCATCGCCGCGACCTTGCCGCAGTTCGCCCTGCTGGCCGACATCGGCGGCATGGCCAGCACACCGGACTGGATGTTCCGTCACGGCGGCGGCTTCTTCAATCTGGCCGCCAACATCGCCTACACCATCTTCGATGGCGGCAGCCTGCGAGCCCGTTCGCGGGCAGCACAAGCTGCGCTGGAACAGACTGCGGCGCAGTATCGGGGCACGGTGATCGCGGCCTTGCAGAACGTCGCAGATACCTTGCACACACTCCAGGCCGATGCCGAATCCTTGCGTGCGGCAGCGGAAAGCGAGCAGGCCAACGCCAGACTGCGGGCCATCGCGCTCAAGAGCTACCAGACCGGCTATGCCAGCTATGCCGATCGGCTGGTGGTTGAACAGGGCTATCTGCTGGCGCGACTCGACCTGATCCAGGCGCAAGCCGCCCGTCTGGGCGACAGCGCCGCACTGTATCAAGCACTGGGTGGCGGCTGGTGGAACCGGCCTGCCGATACCGGAGCACCGTTAGAATCGACCGGAGGACGTGCCGAGCAGGCCGCCTCCACACCAGGAGCCAGTACCCGATGAAGGATGTTAGACGACTGATACCCGTACTATCCGCACTCGCCTTGATCGCAGGCGGATACTGGCTCTGGCAGCGCTTCCAGACCGAAGTGCCGCCGACCAACCGACCTGCCGTGGCAGGCAACCATGATGTCGTGGTGTATCCGGCGAACGCACCGCAACTGGCTTTTCTGAACATCAGCCCGGTGGAATCCGAGCCGGTACCGCTGATCGAGCCGCTGAACGCCCACATCGCTTACGACGACAATCTGACTGCGCGCGTCAGCGCGCCCATCGCCGGGCGCGTGTTGCGCATCCTCAAGGAGCCGGGCGACCGCGTGAAGAAGGGCGAGGTGCTGGCCGAGATCGATGCGCCGGATTTCGCGCTGGCGGTGTCCGACAGCCAGAAGGCAGAAGCCGATCTGCTGCGCAAGCAGCAGGCCTTCGAACGAGCGAAGTTACTGTGGGAAGCCAAGAGCATCGCCCAAAAGGATGTCGAACTGGCCGAAGCCGACCAGCGTCTGGCCGAGGCCGAAAGCAAGCGCGCCAGAGAACGGCTGGAGAATCTGGGTGGCGCGCACAACAGTGGCCACTATCTGCTGCGCGCGCCGCTGGCGGGTACCGTTACCGAACGCCAGATCAGTTCTGGCAGCGAAGTGCGCCCCGATGCGCCCCAGCCCCTGTTCGTCATCACCGATCCTTTGCACCTGTGGGTGCAGGTCGATCTGCCCGAGCGCGAGCTGGGCAAGGTCGAGGTGGGGCAAGCAGCCATCGTTGAGGTGGATGCTTATCCGGGCGAAGCGTTCCTGGCGCACATCACAGTCATCGCCGGGGCGCTGGACCCCGCTACCCGCCGGGTGCAGATGCGTTGCGAGGTCGTGAACGAAGAGGGGCGGTTGAAGCCGGAGATGTATGCGCGCATGACCCCGATCGCGCGCGAGCGTGACCGCCTGCCGCGCGTACCTAATGCCGCACTTATCACCGAAGGGCTGTACAGTTTCCTGTTCGTCGAGACGGCTCCAGGTGTGTTGCAGAAGCGCCGGGTCGATCTCGCCCTGCGCGGCCACGAGTTCAGCTACGTCAAATCAGGACTGAAAGAGGGCGAGCGGGTGGTCACCAGCGGCGCACTCCTGCTCAACTCCGAACTGGGCAATCAGTAAATGCTGGAACGGCTGATCACCTTCTCCCTGCAACAGCGCGTGTTCGTGCTGGTGGCGACTTGCGTGCTGCTGGCCTTCGGTTGGAGCGCGGTGCAGAACCTGCCCATCGTGGCCTTTCCGGACGTACAGGACGTGCAGGTCCAGGTAGTGACGCAGGCGAGCGGGCTGGCCCCGCAAGAGGTTGAACGCAACATCACCTTGCCCATCGAGTTGGAGATGAACGGTACGCCGGGCATGACGCAGTTGCGCTCGGTGTCCATCTCCGGGCTGTCGGTGGTGACGCTGACCTTCGCCGATGGCACGGAAGATTACTTCGCCCGCCAACAGACGCTGGAGCGGCTGAGCAACATCAGCCTGCCTCCTGGCGTGCAACCCCGACTGGCACCGCTGACCAATGCCGTGGGCGAGATCTACCGCTACGTGGTGGAGGCTCCGGCCAATATGCCGATGAACGAGGTGCGCGCCTTGCAGGATTGGGTGATCCGTCCTGCCATCCGCCAGGTGCCCGGCATCGCCGATGTGGTCAGCTTCGGCGGCACGGTCAAGGAATACCAGGTCCAGATCAACCCCTTCCTGCTGCGCAAGTTCAACGTCACCATTGACCAGGTGGCCCAGGCCATCGGTGCCAACAGCGCCAACAGCGGCGGCGGAGCGATGAAGAGTGGCGAGGAATGGCTGGTGTTGCGCACCATAGGCTTGTTTCACTCCGTGGACGACATCGCGCGCGTGGTCGTATCGGCCCATGCCGGCAAGACCGTACTGGTAGGCGACCTCGGCGAGGTCCTGATCGGGAATCGCTCGAAATCGGGCATGGTGGCGTTCAACCAGCATGACGATGTGGTGCAGGGCATCGTGCAGATGACCAAGGGGCAGAACGCGACCAAGATCGTAGAAGCGCTCAAGGAACGGCTAGAGCGGCTCGGCCACAAGCTGCCGCCCGGCGTGAAAATCGTGTCGTACTACGACCGGACCGATCTGGTGCGTCATACCGTCCACACCGTGACCGAGAACCTGATCGTCGGCGCGCTGCTGGTGGTGGCTATCCTGGTGATCTTCCTGCGCAACTGGGTCGCGGCACTGACCGTGGCGGCGATCATTCCGCTGGCCTTGCTGTTCGCCTTCATCCTGATGGATGCGCGCGGCGTGTCGGCCAACCTGATCTCGCTGGGCGCGGTGGACTTCGGCATCATCATCGACAGCGCCGTGGTGCTGGTCGAGGCGCTGATGGTGAGGCTGGCGCTGGCCAAAACCGATGATGTGGCGCGCCACCATACCTACGCCGGACGGCTGAACATCCTCAAACACACCAGCATCGAAATCGGCACACCGGTGCTGTTCGCCAAGGCCATCATCATCCTGGCCTTCATGCCCATCTTCACCTTCCAGCGAGTCGAAGGGAAGATCTTCTCGCCGATGGCGTTCACCCTGAGTTTTGCCCTGTTGGGTGCGATCCTGCTGACGCTGACGCTGATTCCGGCACTGTTGAGCTACGCCGTGGGCAGATACGACCTAGCCGAGCAGCACAGTGACTGGATGCACCGTTTGCAGGAGCGATATCGTGCCTTGCTAGTATGGGCGGCTGAACGCCGTAAGCTCATCGTTGCTTATTCCTTGGGCTTGTTGGCGATCGCATTGCTGGGCTCTCCCATGCTGGGCAGCGAGTTTTTGCCGAAGCTGGACGAGGGCAACATCTGGCTGACCATCACCCTGCCGCCCGCCACCGCGCTGGACAAGACCAAGGAGGTAGAGCAGAAAGTTCGCGCCATTCTCAAATCCTATCCCGAGGTGAACAATGTCATCACGCAAGTGGGGCGGCCTGATGACGGCACCGATCCCAAGGGCACCAACAATCTGGAAGTGATGGCGGACATGAAGCCGCGCGAAACCTGGCGCTTTAGCGACAAGGAACAGTTGATCGCCGATATGACCAAAAAGATCGAGCAGATGCCGGGCGTGCCGACCAATTTCTCGCAGGTGGTGCAGGACAATGTGGAGGAAGCCCTGTCCGGCGTGAAGGGCGAGATCTCGGTCAAGATCTACGGCCCGGACCTGGAGATACTGGAAGCCAAGAGCGAACAGGTCGCCAACGTGCTGCGCGGCATCCGGGGCGCGACCGACGTGGCTGCCATCAAGATTGGCGGTCAGGCCGAACTCAACATCACCATCGACCGGCTGCGCATGTCGCGCTACGGCCTCAATATCTCCGATGTCAGCAACACCATCCAGGCTGCGCTGGGTGGGACGACGGCGAACGTGTTCTACGAGGGCGACCGTCGTTTCGATGTCACCCTGCGGCTTGCAAAGTCGTACCGCGATGCGGTGGACGATGTGGCGCAACTGCCTATCGCTCTGCCCAGTGGCAACGGCAACATCCTGCTCGGCTCCATCGCCGACATCAGTGTACGCCAAGGTGCGGCGCGCATCGGACGCGAAGCGGGGGGTCGGCTGGTGGCGGTGAAGGCCAACCTGCTCGGGCGTGACCAAGGCAGCTTCGTAGCCGAGGCGATGGACAAGGTCAAGGCTCAGGTGAAACTGCCCGCCGGCTACAACCTGGTGTGGGGCGGCCAGTTCGAGAACCAGCAGCGAGCGCTCAAACGCCTGAAGTTCATCATTCCGGTATCGGTGTTGCTCATCTTCGTGCTGCTGTTCTGGGCGTTCAAATCCATGCGCAAATCCTTGCTGGTGCTGCTGATGGTGCCGTTCACCGCCATCGGCGGGCTGGGCGGGCTGGCGCTGGCCGGGCTGCATCTGTCGATCTCGGCGGCGGTGGGGTTCATCGCGGTGGCGGGCATCTCGGTGCAGAACGGCGTGATCATGGTCGAGCAGTTCATCGAAGGGATGCGCAACGGCAAGACGCTGGTTGAAAGCGTGATGGACGGCGCGGTGATGCGCTTACGACCCATCCTGATGACGGCGCTGATGGCGGGCATCGGCCTGCTGCCGGCGGCACTGTCGCACGGCATCGGTTCCGAGACGCAGCGCCCGTTCGCCGTGGTGATCGTCGGCGGCATCGTTTCCGCCACGCTGTTTACCTTGTTGTTGTTGCCGTTGCTATTCCCCGTCTTCGCCGAGGAAGCCAGCCGCGCACCGGATGAGCAACAGCCCTGATCCCTGAACCGCAGGCGGTGCGTGGTATGATGCCGCCGTCTTTTCGGAAGGGGATCTAGCGATGGAATTCGATGTCGTCATCGTCGGCGGCGGTCTGGTCGGTGCCAGTCTGGCGGCGGCGCTCAAGGACAGCGGGCTGAATCTGGCCCTGGTCGAAGGCCAATCGGCGCAGTTCTCCCACGAAGGCTGGGACCCCCGCATCTACGCCATCACTCCCGGCAACGTCGAATTCCTCAAGCAGTGCGGTTCCTGGCAGCGCCAGGACATGAGCCGCGTGCAGCCGGTGGAGGCGATGCGGGTGTTCGGCGATGACAACTCCGAGCTGGAGTTCAGCGCCTACGAGATCGGCGCGCCGGAACTCACCTTCATCCTCGAAAACCGTTTGATGCAGGAAGCGCTGTGGGACACCATCCGCGACCAGGACAACCTCACCATGTTCAATCCGGCTCGCTGCGCCTCGCTAGACTTGGCGCTGAACACCGCCACGCTGAGGCTGGACGATGGCCGTGAGTTACGCGCCAAGCTGGTGGTCGGCGCGGACGGGCGCGATTCCTGGGTGCGCAAGCAAGCGGGCATGGACGAAGCACCGACACCGTATCAGCAGCACGGCGTGGTCGCCAACTTCCGCTGCGAAAAGCCGCATCGCGGCGTGGCCTATCAGTGGTTCCGCCCGGACAGCATCCTGGCCTATCTGCCGCTGCCGCAGCAGCAAATGTCGATGGTGTGGTCAGTGTTGCCGGAAAAGTCGGCGGAACTGCTCGAACTCTCGTCCGACGAGCTCTGCGCGCAGGTCGCCGCCGCTGGGCATCACACCTTGGGCGAGCTGGAACTGGTCACGCCGCCTGCATCCTTTGCCCTGCGCATCCTGCGCCTGCCGCATATCGTCAAGCCGCGTCTGGCGCTGGTGGGCGATGCCGCGCACAACGTGCATCCACTGGCCGGACAAGGCGTGAACCTCGGCTTCCGCGATGCGCGCGAACTGGCACAGGTGCTGCTGGCGCGCGGCCCGCAACCTGATTGTGGCGATCATGCCCTGCTGCGCCGCTACGACCGCGCTCGTCAGGAAGATATTTTTTCCATGCTGACCACCACCGATACGCTGAAAAAGCTGTTCTGCAACGCCGACCCGCTGTTGCGCAAAGTGCGCAACCTCGGTCTGTCCGCCACCCACCAGCTGACTCCGGCCAAGCGCATGCTGGCGCGTCACGCCCTGATCTGAGGACTCCCATGCTGAAATCACTGTTTGCCGGTCTGCTGTCATTGGCCTCGCTCTGCGCCCACGCCGGCGAAGCCGAAATCAAGGCCGCACTGGACAAGAACTATCCGCAAGTGGGCAAGGTGACCCAGGTCAACAAGTCGGCCATGCCGGGGCTGTACGAGGTGGTGACGGAAAGCCAGCTGTTCTATACCGATGAAAAAGTGACGCACCTGATCGTCGGCAACATGTTCGAGCTGAGAACCATGCGCAACCTCACGGAAGAGCGCAGCAAGAAACTGTTCGCGGTGGACTTTAAAAATCTGCCGTTCGACTTGGCGCTGAAGAAGGTCAAGGGCAACGGCAGCCGCAAGCTGGCGTATTTCACCGACCCGAACTGCGGCTACTGCAAGAAGCTGGAGCGCGAGTTGCAAAAGGTCAGCAATGTCACGCTCTACCTGTTCCTGTATCCGATCTTCCCCGGATCGGAGGAAAAGGTGCAGGGCATCTGGTGCAGCAAGGACCGGGTCGCGGCTTGGGATGATCTGATGCTCAACGGCGTGCAGCCGCCCGCCGCAAGTTGCGCCACGCCGACCACCAAAGTGAGGGAGCTTGGGCGCAGGCTCCGTCTGCAAGGTACGCCCGCGCTGATCTTCGCCGATGGCCAGGTGGTACCGGGCTTCCTGCCAGCACCCGAACTGGAAAAAGCCTTGCAATGACGCGGCAACCCGCGCTCCCACCCCGCCGCGAACCTCCTGCCGCACCGCGCATCCGTCTGCGTTTCTACCTGCTGGCGACCTATGTACTGTTCATCGTCTATGTCAGCCTGACCCCGTTCTCGGGCTGGCAGGATCTGGGACTGAGCTGGCAGGATGTCCTGACGGCACCGTTGTTGCAGACCTATACCTGGTTCGACGCGCTCATCAATGTGCTGGCCTACCTGCCATTCGGCCTGTTGCTGGGACTGATCCTGCGGTCGCACCTGGGAGCCGGGTGGAGTGTCGTGCTGGCGGTGACGGGCGGGGCGATGTTGTCGGGCGGAATGGAGCTCGCCCAGCTCTATCTGCCGATGCGCACCGGCTCCAACCTCGATCTGCTGACCAATGTCGGCGGCACGCTGGGGGGCGCTTTGCTGGCGGTGAGCATCGCCCCGCGCATCTGGTTCGCCCAGCACTTGTTCCGCCTGCGTCGCCGCCTGTTCGGCAGCGGCAACGATTTCGGCCTGACGCTGGTCGCCCTGTGGGTATTCGCCCAGATCAACCCCTCGCTGCCCATGCTGGGCAACGTGTTCATCAGCGAAGTGGCGCGCAAGCCCTTCCTGCCGCCGCCACCGGACATCTTCAGCTGGCAGGAGAGTCTGGCGGTTACGCTCAATCTGCTGATGCTGGGCAGCCTGTTGCTGATGTTGCTGCGTGAACGTCGCCATGCGGTAATCGGGCTGGTCTTGCTACTGTGCGCGGTGTCGCTGACCAAGTTCATCGCAGCGGCGGCACTGCTCAAATCCTGGGCCTTGTTCCTGTGGCTGAACAGCGAAGCCATGCTCGGCATCGCTGCCGGGCTGTCGCTGCTGGCTGCCGCGCTCTTGCTGTCGCCGCGCGGTGTGCGCAGCCTGGCCTGGCTGAGTTGCGCGGCCTATCTGGTGCTTACGCACTTCGTCCTCGACGAATCCGCGCCCTCGTCCGCCCTTCCGCTCTACCAATGGCGCTACCTGCATCTGCTCAACTACAACGGCCTGACGCAGACCGTAGCACTGGTGTTCCCCTTCCTGCTGCTGAGCTACCTGTGGCATAGGCGGGACGGGCGCGGCATCGCGGTATAATCGCCGCCACTTATTGGAGGCGACATGGGTTTCTACGACAAGCACGTTTTCTTCTGCACCAACCAGCGCGCTCCCGGCGAAGGTTGCTGCAACGACCTCGGCGCGCAACGCCTGCGCGATTACACCAAGGACAAGGTCAAGGCACTGGGCCTGCCCAATATCCGCATCAACTCGGCGGGCTGCCTGGGGCGCTGTGACCTGGGCCCGGTGATCGTGGTCTATCCCGAAGAGACGTGGTACACCTATGTGGACGAGTCCGATCTCGACGAGATCATCGAGTCGCACCTGAAGCACGGCCAAGTGGTCGAGCGTCTGAAGGTCTGATGGCCGAGCGGCGCAAATTCACCCTGCCAGGCCCGGCAGGCAAACTGGAAGGGGTGGTCCACCTGCCGGAGGCTTGCGCCGAGACCGGGCAGGATTGCGAGCTGCGCGCCATTGCGCTGGTCGCCCATCCGCTGACGCTGGATGGCGGCAGCATGGACAACAAGATCGTCACCACGCTGGCCAACACTTTCGCCGAACTGGGCTGCGCCGCGTTCCGATTCAACTTCCGGGGCGCAGGCGAGAGTGAGGGCGAGTTCACCGGCGGCGACGGCGAGGAGGAGGATCTGGTCGCGGTGGCGCAGTTCGCCCGCGACCAGTTCGGCGAACTGCCACTGATCCTGGCGGGCTTCTCTTTCGGCGGCTATGTCGCCGCGCGCGCCTCGGTGCCGCTCAAGCCGCGCCATCTGGTGCTGGTCGGCCCGGCGGTGCACCGGCTGGTCGCCAAATACCAACTCAGTTCCGACATGCCCCAAGTGCCAAAAGATACCCTGCTGATCCACGGCGAGAAGGACGAGATCATCGCGCTGGATGCCGTGCTGGCCTGGGCGCGACCGCAGCATATCCCGGTGGTGGTGGTGCCGGACAGTGGCCATTTCTTCCATCGCCGTCTGCCGCTACTGGCCGACCTGGTGCGGAAACACTTTCAGGGCGTGGCGCTGTGAATTGCCACCCATACCGTCATTCCCGCGTAGGCGGGAATCCAGCCCTTCAAATGAAATCCCCGCGAAGCGGGACAACGCTGATTTTGTCCGCTGTGCGGGAACAGTCTTTTTGCTGGATTCCTGCTTGCGCGGGAATGACATCCTTCGGTGGGTGGCTGCCGTGAGTGTGGTCATCCGCGCAGACAAGCTGCGCAAAGCCTACGCCAGTCAGACGGTGGTGGACGGCCTCGACCTCAGCATCCGGCGCGGCGAATGCTACGGCTTGCTCGGCCCCAACGGCGCGGGCAAGACCACCACGCTGCGCCTGCTGCTGGGCTTGATCACGCCGGATGCGGGCGAGCTGTCGCTGCTGGGCGAACCGGTGCCCGAACGCGCCCGCGAGGCGCGGGTCAAGGTCGGCGTGGTGCCGCAGATGGACAACCTCGACCCGGACTTCACCGTGGCCGAGAACCTGCTGGTGTATGGCCGCTACTTCGGTATGAAAGATACCGAGATCGAAGCGCGCATCCCCGCGCTACTGGAGTTCGCCAATCTCAGTCACAAGCGTGATGCCAAAGTGCCGACGCTTTCCGGCGGCATGAAGCGGCGACTAACGCTGGCGCGGGCGCTGGTCAACGACCCCGACATCATCTTTCTCGACGAGCCGACCACCGGCCTCGACCCGCAGGCGCGCCACCTGATCTGGCAGCGCCTGCGCGAACTCACCGCGCAAGGCAAAACGCTGCTGCTCACCACCCATTTCATGGACGAGGCCGAGCGCCTGTGCCACCGATTGGCGGTGATGGACCACGGTCGCCTCATCACCGAAGGTAGCCCGCGCGAACTGATCGCCCAAAACATCGAACCGCAAGTGGTGGAGGTGTTCGGCGAAGGCGTGGAAGCGTGGTCTGCACAGCACGCAGCGGGCTACTCTGCCCGCTTTGAGCAGAGTGGCGAGACCGTGTTCTGCTACGCCGCCGACCCCGCGCCGCTGCTGGCGCACCTTCATGGCCACCCGACGCTGCGCTATCTGCACCGACCGGCGAATCTGGAAGACGTGTTCCTGAAATTGACGGGACGGGAGATGCGCGAATGAACAAAACATCGTCGTTCCTGCCCACGCCGGAACCCAGTCAATTAGACTGGCTCGTGCGTAGCGCGACAAAACCAGCCTCTGTCCGCTACGCGGTTATTTCAAATTGCTGGATTCCGGCCTACGCCGGAATGACGGAGTTGGCGCATGCGTTCTGACATCTTCGCCTTCCCCCGCCTGAGCCGCCGTTTCTTCCCCATTTGGCAGCGCAATTTCCTGGTCTGGCGCAAGATCGCAGCGGCCTCGGTGATTGGTCACATTGCCGATCCGATGATCTACCTGATCGGCCTGGGTTACGGGCTGGGCAGTTTGGTGCCGGAGATGGGCGGCACGTCGTACATGCTGTTCCTCGCGGGTGGGACGGTGTGCTACAGCACCATGAACAGCGCGAGTTTCGAGGCGCTGTATTCCGGTTTCGCGCGGATGCACGAGCAGCGCACCTGGGAGGCGATACTCAATACGCCGGTGACGCTGGACGACATCGTGCTGTCCGAGGTGCTGTGGGCGGCGACCAAAAGCCTGATGGCAGGTAGCGCGGTGCTCGGAGTGATCTGGCTGTTCGGCCTGTCGCACACCTGGCTGTCGCTGTGGGCGATTCCGCTGGCGCTGCTGGTTGGGCTGTGCTTTGCCGGAATGGGGCTGGTGATGACGGCGCTCGCACCCAGCTATGACTTCTTCCTGTATTACTTCACTCTGGTCATCACCCCGATGATGATGTTGTGCGGCGTGTTCTTCCCGGTGGCCCAACTGCCACCGGCCTTGCAGACACTGTCCGCCCTGCTCCCGCTGTCGCACGCCATCGACCTGGCCCGTCCGCTACTCAGCGGCACGGTGCCGGCGCAGGCTGGGCTGCATCTGGCCGTGCTGATTGCGTATGCGCTGGCGGGTTACTACCTGTCACTGGTGTTGTTCCGCCGCCGGCTGGGGCGTTGAGACTCAGCTCGGCGGCAGACTCAGACGGCGGACATCTACGACATCGGTGACCCAAAGCAGGCCGTCCCCCTGCTTGCCGCTGTAGGCGTGCTGATGGATCAACTGCACGACCTCGGCGACCTGTTCGTCCGGGCTGACGATCTCCAGCCGTATCTTGTCGGAGAACTCGGTCAGCTCGGCGCGCAGGGAATTATGGCGTTCCAGCCCCTGATGCCCGCTGCAGCCCTGCACTTTCAGGATGGTCATGCCGGGGAAGCCGGGCATCTGCCGGAAGGCATCGCGGATGCGCTCCAGCCGCTTGGGCTGGATGATGGCCTTGATCTCTTTCATACTCGTACCTCCTCTCTCAAGCCTCGATGGGCTTTTCCTCGAACCAGCGATACAGCGTCGGCAGCACCACCAGGGTCAGCAGTGTCGAGCTGACCAGTCCGCCGATCACCACGATGGCCAGTGGCCGTTGTACTTCCGAACCCGGACCGGTGGCGAACAACATCGGGATCAGCCCCAGCATCGCCACCGTGGCGGTCATCAACACCGGGCGGAAGCGCTGGCGGCAGCCCTGCCGTATCGCTTCGTCCTGTTCCAGGCCTTCGTCGCGCAGGCTGCGGATGAACGACACCAGCACCACGCCGTTCAGCACCGCGATGCCCCACAGCGCGATGAAGCCGACCGAGGCGGGCACCGACAGGTATTCGCCGGTGATGAACAGGGCGATCACGCCGCCGATGGAGGCGAAGGGCAGCACGGTGATGATGAGCGTGGCGAAGCGCAACGAGCCGAACAGCAGGAACAGCAGGAAGAAGATCGCCGCGATGGTCACCGGCACGATAATCATCAGGTGACCCATCGCCCGCTCCATGTTCTGGAACTGACCGCCCCACTCCAGATAGTAGCCCTCCGGCAGCTTCACTTTGTGCTCCACCGCCTGCTGCAACTCGGCCACGAAACCGCCCAGGTCGCGATCTTTCACGTTCACGCCGATCACAATGCGGCGCTTGGCGCTCTCCCGGCTGATCTGCGCCGGGCCGTCCAGCACCTCGATGCGAGCCAGGTTCTCCAGCGCCACCTGGGCACCGTTGGGCGCGGTGACCAGCAGGCTGCGGATGGTGGCGACATCGTTGCGGAAGGACAGCGGCAGACGCACCACCCCGGCGAAACGGCGCTCGCCCTCGTAGATCTCGGTGGCCTGTTTGCCGCCGATGGCCGTCTCGATCACGTCGTGTACATCGGCCACATTCAGTCCGTAGCGGGCGATGGATTGCCGGTCGACCTCGATCGCCAGGTATTGCTGGCCGGTCACCCGTTCGACGCGGATGTCCTGCGCGCCCTTGATGGTGGCGGCGACGCGGGCGATGGCATCGCCCTTCTGCTTGAGCTGGTCGAGATCATCGCCGAACACTTTGATCGCCACGTCCGAGCGCACCCCGGTCACCATCTCGTCCACCCGGTCGGAGATCGGCTGCGCCATCACCACCTGCACGCCTGGCAAGGTGTTCAGCTTGGTGCGGATCGCCTCGGCGATGTCGTCCTGCGTCCAGCCGTCCGGCCACTCGTCGCGCGGCTTGAGGCTGACGATGGGGGTGGATTCGTTCTGCCCCTGCGCGTCGGCGGGGCTTTCGCCGCGCCCCACGCCGGACACTGCCGACTTCACGCCCGGCACTTGCATCACCCGTCGCATCCCCTCCATCTCCATCTTGATGGACTCTTCCAGCGAGATGTTGGGCACGCGATTGATGCCGGGCACGATGGAGCCTTCCTTCATCTCGGGGATGAAGGCGGTGCCGAGCAAGGGCAGCAATGCCAATGCCAGCACGAACGTGCCCACGGCCAGCAGCACCGTCTTGCGGCTCTGGGCCAGCGCCTGTTCCAGCAACCTCAGGTACGGGCGCTTGATCGCCGCCACCAGCCGGGTGTCGTACTCGTCCTTGCCGATCAGCAGGTAGGAGCTCAGCACCGGCGTGAGCGTGAGCGAGAGCACCAGCGAGACGAACAGGGCAATGGCGATGGTAAAGGCCAGCGGGGCGAACATCTTGCCCTCCATGCCTTGCAGCGTCATCAGCGGCAGGAACACCAGGATGATGATGGACACGCCGAACACCACCGGCGTGCCGACTTCCGCTGCCGCCTCCATCACCACGCGCGGTCGACTCACCCCGCTGCCGCGCCGTTCGGCCAAGCGCTGGAAGGCGTTCTCCACCACCACCACCGAGCCATCCACCATCAAGCCGATGGCGATGGTCAGGCCACCCAGCGACATCAGGTTGGCGGACAGGCCGTAGTGGTTCATCACCATGAAGGTGATCAGCGGGGTCAGCACCAGCGTGGAGACGACGATGAGCGAGGAGCGCACATCACCCAGGAACAGGAACAGCACGATGACTACCAGGATCACACCCTCGATCAGGGTCTTCACCACCGTATGCAGCGCAGCATCCACCAGCTCGCTGCGGTCGTAATAGGGCACGATCTTCAGGCCGTTGGGCAGCATGCCTTTGTCGTTGATCTCTTGCACCCGCTGTTTGATGCGTCCGACCACCTCTTTGGCGTTGCCCGCGCGCATCATCATTACGATGCCGCCGACCGCCTCGGTGTCGCCGTTCTTGATGACGGCACCGTAACGCTCTTCAGCCCCGATGGTCACCTCGGCCACGTCGCGCATCAGCACCGGCACGCCGTCCTGCTCCTTGAGCACGATGGCGCGGATGTCGTCCAGCGACTTCACCAGCCCCACGCCTCGGATCAGGTATTGCTCGGCGTAGTGCGGCAGCACGCCACCGCCGGAGTTGGCGTTGTTGCGCGCCAGTGACTGATAGATCTCCTGCAAGGTGAGATGGTAGTAACGCATCCGGTCCGGATTGACCAGCGCCTGATACTGCTTGATGTAGCCGCCCTGTGAGTTGATCTCGGCCACGCCGGGGATGCCGCGCAGCAAGGGGCGCACCACCCAGTCCTGCGCGATGCGGCGTTCGGTCAGCTCGTCCTTGGTGAGCGCACGCTTACCGTCATCGGTGCGGTCCAGCGTGTACTGATAGACCTCGCCCAAGCCGGTGGAGAGCGGGCCCAGCGTGGGTGTCACGCCCTGCGGCATGCGTCCGCCCGCCTCGATCAGCCGCTCCATTACCAGTTGCCGGGCAAAATACACATCGGTGGCATCGGTGAATACCAGCGTGATCAGCGACAGTCCGGGCTTGTTGAGCGAGCGCATCTCTTCCAGCCCCGGCAGGCCGGTCATCGCCATTTCCAGCGGCACGGTGACGAAGCGCTCCACCTCTTCCGGCGAGCGTCCCTGCGCCACCGTGGCGATTTGCACCTGCACATTGGTCACATCGGGGAAGGCATCGACCGAGAGTTTGCGGCTGGCGTTGAGACCGAATGCCAGCAGGCAAACGGCGACCACGACCAATACCAGGCGCTGCTTGATTGCAGCGCGAATGATGGCGGTCAACATGTCAGCCCTCCAGTTCTTTGCGGCGGCGCTCGTTGTTCAGGTGGAAAGCGCCTTCGGTGACGATCTTCTCGCCCTCGAACAAGCCATCCAGCACCGGAGCGACCCCGGCGTTCTCCTGTCCGAGCTTGACCTGACGCAACTGGAAGTGCTGCGCGTCGATCTGGACGAAGACATAGTCGCGCCGGTCTTCGCGCACCACGGACACGACCGGGACCATCACCCGCTGATGGGGCGTGCCGTGGATCAGCATAGAGGCGAGCATGCCCGGCTTGAGCGTGTGGCCCGGATTCTCCATCGCCATGCGCGCAGTCACGGTACGGGTGTCGGGCTTGACCGTATCCGACACGAAGATCAGTTTGCCCTTCACGCGCTGGTCCTCCAGCGCAGGCACCTCGGCCTCGCTGACGTCGCCCGTCTTGATGAGCCCGGCCTGCTGCTCGGGAATCTCGGCGACCAGCCAGACCTGTGACAGATCGGCCACGGTGAACAGGGCATCGGCGGGCTGCACCACCTCGCCCTGCGTCACCTTGCGCTCGATCACCACGCCATCCACGGTGGAGGTGACAGACGAGAGCGAGTGCACCGAGCGCGTCGCGCCCAGCTTGTTGATGTCGCCATCGGTCATGCCCAGCACCTTGAGCTGATCCTGCGAGGCGTGGCGCTCGGCCTGGGCCTGGAGCAGCTCGCTCTCGCGCTTTTGCAACTCGGCGGCGCTGATCACATCCGACTCGAACAGCAGTTTGGCGCGGCTGACGGCGCGTTGCTGCAAGCCTTCCTGCGACAGTGCCTTGAGATAGGTCAGTTGTGCCGAGGACAGTTCGGTGCTGTGCAGGGAGGCGAGCACTTCGCCACGCTTCACCCGCTGGCCGAGCTCGGCATGAATGTCGGTCAACCGTCCGATCACGGCGGCACCGATGCGGGCGACCCGTTGCTCGTCCACGGCGATGCGCGCCGGGACGCGCAGGGTCTCGGCCATTTCTGCGGCCCCGACTACCGCGATGGTCAGGCGGCTGAGCAGTTCGGGCGCAACGGTGACGATGGAGGGGTCTTCGGCCACTTTGGCGGGAGCTTCCTGCTTGCCTTGGCAGGCGGACAGCAGAACGGCTAGCAGCAGGATGGAAATGTTCTTGGTCATCATGGGTGTTCTCCAGCGAGGGTGCCGCGCAGTCGTTCGATATCGACCAGGGCGAACTGCAATTCGTAACGAGCATTCAGGTAATCCATGCGCGTGCTGCGGACGACGCGCTGGGCATCGAGGTAGTCGAGGATGCCGCGCTCGCCGTAGCGATAAGCGGCCTCGGCGACCTTGAGGGCGGTTTCCGCACCCTGCATCAGCCCGGTCTCGAAGATGTGCAGCTGGCGCTGGGCGATGCGGTAGCGCCCATAGGCCTGATCCAGCTCGTTCAGGACGTTGCTGCGGATACGCTCCTGTTCAGCCTCGGCGCGCTCCAGATTGGCCTGGGCTTCACCAATCGGACCGGCGCGCCTGTCCCACAAGGGCAGCGGCAGGGCGATGCCGACGCGCCACAGGTTGACATCGGGATGCTGCTCGGCGCTCCACTTCAGCGTGGGTTGCGGGATACGCAGGCTGCGCTCCTGATCGAGTTTCGCAGCGGCGCGCCGGGTCTCGGCCTCGGCGGCCTTGAGCAAGGGCTGGTGGGCCAGCAACTCTTCTCGCAGCGTCGCCAGCGCGGGCAATTCGTCGGGCGGCAATGTGGTCGGCGTGATGTCGAAGCTGTCGTCCAACGCCGTGCCCAGCAGGGCGCGCAGACGATCCTTGGCCTGGACGACCCTGATCTCGGCGCTCTGCGCCGCATTCTCGGCAGCCAGCATCTCGGCGTCGGCCTTGATCAACTCGTAGCGCGATGCCTCGCCCACCTCGACCCGCAGCTTCACCCGGCTGTAGATCTGCGCCAGCAAGGCGCGGGATTCTTCCGCCAGCTGCGCTTCGCTATCGCGGCGCTGGATGTCAAGGAACGCCTGTTTGACCTGGGCGTGCAGATTGAGCCGGGCATCCATCAGCTGGGCCGAGCCGGAGAGTGCGCCGGCCTCGGCTGCGCGCTCACGGGCATCGCGCACCGAAGGCAGCTCCAGCGGCTGGGAGACGGCCAGCAGACGGTTGCGCCCGGGGTGCGGCGTGGCAGGCATCAGGTGCGAATTGCCCGCGCCGTATTCGACTTCGGGATTGGGATAGGCGCGCGCGGTGTCGAGTGCGGCTTGCGCACCCTGTTGTTGCCCCCTGGCGGCCCTGAGTGCCGGGCTGTGTCGTTCGGCCAGGGTCAGGGCCTCCGGCAAGGTCAGTGCGGTGGCGTTCCCGGCCAGCGCGACCAGCAAGGCACTAGCCGCCAGTGATACGTGATGTTTTGTTGTCATGTTCGAATCCATAGGTCCAAGGTGCTGCACGGGCAGCAGCGTGCGGCGCAAGCAATGCGCGCGCGGTACTGGATCAGGCGAGTTCGGGTGGCGGATGGTCCGGCGGCAAGGAGCGGCTGGGGATGGAGACGCGCGCCCTGTCCGTCGGGTAGCTGGCGGCAAGCAGTGCAGGATAGCGGAGGGAAGGCTGCGAGATGGGAGCGTCCCGGTCCGTCGTGTCGTCACCCGGAGCATCCAGGGACAACTCGATCAGGCCGTTATCCTGCGCATCTCCTACCCAGGCATGCCCGACACAGCCCAGCCAAAGGGTCAGCAGCACCAGAGCGGCGAGCAGGCAACGCGACAGGAGGGACGATGGCATGGACATGGCGGCATTATAGTCGAAGTGAAAAATAGCTGTCGGCAGCTTCGGGAATGGGCAGAGTTTCGATTATAATCAGCGCCCTTTCCGGAGTTTACCGATGCGCATCGGCCCCTACCAGCTCAAGAACAATCTGATCGTCGCCCCCATGGCGGGCGTGACCGACCGACCTTTCCGCATTCTTTGCAAGAAGATGGGCGCGGGGATGGCCGTGTCCGAGATGGTGGCTTCGAACTCCCTGCTGTACGGCTCCGAAAAGACCATGCGCCGCGCCAACCACGAGGGCGAGGTCGACCCGATCTCGGTGCAGATCGTCGGGGCCGACCCCAAGATGCTGGCCGAGGCGGCGAAATATAACGTGGACAACGGCGCGCAGATCATAGACATCAACATGGGTTGCCCGGCCAAGAAGATCTGCAACGTGATGGCAGGCTCAGCGCTGTTGCAGAACGAGCCTTTGGTGCAGACGCTGCTCGAAGCGGTGGTGGGCGCGGTCGATGTGCCGGTGACACTGAAGATCCGTACCGGCTGGGACAAGTCCAGTCGCAACGCCATCAACATCGCTCGCATCGCCGAGAGTAGCGGCATCCAGGCGCTGGCCATCCATGGCCGCACCCGCGCCTGCGGCTACACCGGCGATGCGGAATACGACACCATCGCAGCGGTGAAGGCTGAAGTCCGCATCCCGGTGATCGCCAATGGCGACATCACCACCCCAGAGAAGGCGCAGTACGTGCTGCAGCACACCGGCGCGGATGCGGTGATGATAGGCCGTGCCGCACAGGGCCGTCCCTGGTTGTTCCGCGAGATCGCTCACTTCATGGCGACCGGACAGCATCTGCCCGCGCCGCAGGTGGCCGAGATCCGCGCGGTGCTGGTGGCTCATCTACAAGACCTGTACGATTTCTACGGGGAATACAGCGGCACGCGCGTCGCGCGCAAGCACATTTCCTGGTACACCAAGGGGCTGCCCGGCTCGGCGCAGTTCCGTCATCACATGAACCAGCTGCCCTCCACGGAAGAGCAAATGGCGGCGGTGTGTGAATTCTTTGACTTACAACTAGAGCGCGGAGAGCGCCTGCATTACGGGGAGGAGTTGGCGGCATGAGCAAGGAATGTGGCTGCGGCCCGGTCGGCGAGAACGAGATCGCCCGTTACGTGCGTGATGCGGTGAACGAATATTTCAGCGATCTGGAGGGCGAGCACCCTTCCAGTTCGATCTATGACATGGTGGTCCGCTGTGTCGAAAAGCCACTGATCGAGACCGTACTGCATCATGCGGGCGGCAATCAGACCCGCGCCGCCGAGCTGCTCGGCATCAATCGCAACACCCTGCGCAAGAAGATGCAGGACCTCAAGATCAAATAACCCACGAAAGACCCTCATGGCCATCACACAAGCCCTCATCAGCGTCTCCGACAAATCCGGCGTACTCGAATTCGCCCAGGGCCTGCATGCCCTCGGCGTGAAGCTGCTCTCCACCGGCGGCACGGCCAAGCTGCTCGCCGACAACGGCGTGCCCTGCACCGAAGTCGCTG
Source organism: Ferriphaselus sp. R-1 (assembly GCF_000746095.1). Classification (GTDB taxonomy): domain Bacteria; phylum Pseudomonadota; class Gammaproteobacteria; order Burkholderiales; family Gallionellaceae; genus Ferriphaselus. The sequence goes on from NZ_JQKP01000002.1 coordinate 132,014, forward strand.
ACTACACCGGCTTCCCCGAGATGCTGGATGGCCGCGTCAAGACGCTGCAGCCCAAAGTCCACGCGGGTATTCTGGCGCGCCGCGATCTGCCCGAGCACGTCGCCACGCTGGAAAAGCACGGCATCCCGACCATCGACCTGGTGGTTGTGAATCTGTACCCGTTCGCGGCGACCGTCGCCAAGCCCGGCTGTACGTTGGAAGACGCGATCGAAAACATCGACATCGGCGGCCCGACCATGGTGCGCGCAGCGGCCAAGAACCACGGCCACGTCGCCATCGTCACTGACCCGGCCGATTACGCCGACGTGCTGGCCGAGATGCAGACCAATGGCGGCGCGGTGTCCGATGCCACCCGCTTCGACCTGATGAAGAAGGCGTTCTCGCACACTGCCGCCTACGACAGCATGATCAGCAACTACCTCACCGCCATCCGCAACGACGGCAGCAAGAGCTCGTTCCCTGCGCAGATCAACTTCAATTTCGCCAAGGTGCAGGACATGCGCTACGGCGAGAATCCGCACCAGAGCGCCGCCTTCTACCGCGACCTGATCGCGCTGCCCGGCGGCATCGCCGACTACACTCAGGTGCAGGGCAAGGAACTCAGCTACAACAACATCGGCGACGCCGATGCGGCGTGGGAATTGGTCAAGACCTTCGATCAACCCGCCTGCGTCATCGTGAAGCACGCCAATCCCTGCGGCGTGGCGATCGCGGATTCCGCGCTGAACGCCTACAAGCTGGCCTACGCGACGGATACGACTTCCGCCTTCGGCGGCATCATCGCCTTCAATCGCGAGCTGGATGAAGCCTCCGCTGCGCAGATCACCGCCAACCAGTTCGTCGAAGTCATCATCGCGCCAAGCGCCACCGACGCTGCACTGGCCGTCACCGCCGCCAAGCAGAACGTGCGCGTGCTGACCGTGCCGCTGTCCAACGCCCACAATGCCTGGGACGTGAAGCGCGTCGGCGGTGGCTTGCTGGTGCAGTCGCCGGATGCGCTCAACGTGCAGGCCGACCAGCTCAAGGTCGTCACCAAGAACCAGCCGACCGCCGCACAACTGGCCGACCTGCTGTTTGCCTGGCGTGTGGCGAAGTACGTGAAATCCAATGCCATCGTGTTCTGCAAGAACGGCCAGACGCTGGGCGTGGGCGCGGGCCAGATGAGCCGCGTCGATAGCACCAAGATCGCCAGCATCAAGGCACAGCACGCCGGTCTGAGTCTAGTCGATTCCGTGGTGTCGTCGGATGCTTTCTTCCCGTTCCGCGATGGCATCGACGTACTTGCGGCAGCTGGAGCCAAGGCTGTGATCCAGCCCGGCGGCTCGATGCGTGATGCCGAAGTGATCGCCGCCGCCGACGAGCACGGCATCGCCATGGTGTTCACCGGCTACCGCCATTTCCGCCACTAAATCCGGACTGACCCGACACACGCGACAGGAGGCGACATGCGTACCACACGACTGCTCAAGATGATGGTGTCGCCCCTGCTGCTGGCGTTGGGTATGGGTGCGAGCCAAGCGGGCGAGCTGGCCATCGTGCGCTGCAACGCCGAACCCGGCGGTCCGGTGGTGCTGCGCTCGTTCTCTATCTCCAACCCTGCACTGATCGCCACGCCCGAATTGGCGGCCAAAGAGAATTGCGCCCTGTTCCTCAAGCAGTTGCAGGACAAGGGTTTCGCCATCACCGGCGAGTTCGTGTTGCAGGATGCGGGGACCGGATCGAGCGGCACGCCTATCGCATTGATCTACCGCCTGAGCCGGTAGTACGTCCAAACAACAGTATCAGCGAGTCGAATATGAAAATTCTAGTGGTGGGTTCCGGTGGTCGTGAACATGCTTTGGCCTGGCGTCTGGCGCAAGGCGAGCGGGTGCAAAAGGTGTTCGTCGCGCCCGGCAATGCGGGCACAGCGCTGGAAGATGGCCTGGAGAATCTGCCCATCACCGACATCCAAGAGTTGATCGAGTTCGTCAAACGCGAAAGTATCGAATTCACCGTGGTCGGGCCGGAAGCGCCACTGGCGGCGGGCATCGTGGATGCCTTCCGCGCCGAGAAGCTGAAGATCTTCGGCCCGACCAAGGCCGCTGCGCAGCTCGAATCCTCCAAGGACTTCGCCAAGCGCTTCATGACCCGCCACCACATCCCCACCGCGTTCTTCGAGACGTTCAGCGATGTCGAGTTGGCGCGCGATTACGTGGACAAACACGGCGCGCCCATCGTCATCAAGGCTGACGGCCTGGCCGCCGGCAAGGGCGTGGTAGTGGCGATGACCGAGATGGAGGCCTATGCCGCCATCGACATGATGCTGGCCGACAATAGCTTCGGCGACGCGGGCGCGCGGGTGGTGATCGAGGCGTTTCTGGAAGGCGAAGAGGCCAGCTTCATCGTCATGGTCGACGGCAAGAACGTGCTGCCGCTGGCCACCAGCCAGGATCACAAACGCCTGCTCGACCGTGACCACGGCCCCAACACCGGCGGCATGGGCGCGTATTCGCCCGCGCCCGTCGTCACGCCCACCATTCACGCCAAGGCCATTCGCGAAGTCATCCTGCCGGTGGTTCGCGGCATGGAAGCCGAGGGCGTGACCTACACCGGCTTCCTCTACGCCGGGCTGATGATCTCGCCGGACGGCGGCCTCAAGGTGCTGGAATTCAACTGCCGCATGGGCGACCCCGAGACCCAGCCCATCATGCTGCGCCTGAAGAGCGATCTGTCGGTGCTGATGGAGCACGCCATCGCCGGAACGCTGGACCAGGTCGAAGCTGAATGGGACAGACGCACCGCGCTGGGCGTGGTGATGGCTGCCGCCAACTATCCCGACACCCCGCGCAAAGGTGATGTCATCACCGGCCTGCCCAAACCGCAGGACGATGCCCACGTGTTCCACGCCGGAACCACCATGCAAGACGGCAAGGTCGTCACCAACGGTGGCCGCGTGCTGTGCGTCACCGCGCTGGGCGACATGGTCAAGCGCGCCCAGCAGCGCGCCTACGAAGTCGCCGACGGCATCCACTTCGACGGTGCCCAGATGCGCCGCGACATCGGCTACCGAGCGATCGCACGCAGGTAATCCGGCCACCTCGCCACCCCAGCTGGAGCGGACCGCGCGCACCATAACCGGCAAGCGCAACGCGCCGGGTTCGAGCAGGTTGCGCCCGGCACATGAAGCCTGCCTGATCTTATGACATCAAACGATCGGCAAACTGACAGACACCGAGGTTCCTTGCCCCGGACTGCTAACGATAGCGATCCTGCCACCGTGCAACTTGACCAGTTCATACACAATCGTCATACCCAGCCCCAAGCCGGGCATCACCCCCGATGAGTCGGCCCGGTAGAATCGCTCAAACGATCTTTTCTGCTGCTCCTGATCCATGCCTATGCCGGAATCACGGATCTCGAGCACAGCTCGCATCTCACCATCCGAACCGCGCTCTTGCCCTACAGCGACATCGACGCGGGTATCTCCAGGGGAGAAGCGATAGGCGTTGTCGACCAGATGCTCCATCACCTGACCAATTCTTTGCACATCGACATATACACGCGAGTCATCTTGAAGTGTAAGTACTGGCCGAGCGCGCCCCTCCGGGACTAGAAAACCAGCCACCTTGGCCTGAACCAGCTCGAACAGAGAGACTTCGCGCATCTCGAAGAGCGAGCCCTTGTAAGCATCGATCCGCGAAAGTTCGAGTAGCTCGTCGATAATCGAGGCCAGCACTCCTGATTGGCGGTGAATGACATTGGCTACTTCCTCCAGATCTTGTGACATGATCCGGCCAGAGGCCAGCAGCTCGGAGTAACCATAGATGCTAGCCAGTGGTGTCCTTAACTCATGCGCCGCCATCATGAGGAACTGACTTTTCAGCCTATCAATCTCGGCCTCGAAGGTGACATCTCTGAAATGCAGCACCATGGACACGTGTCCGATCAAAGCCCTTTGCACCCTGATCTCCAGCAATCTGCCGGTGGGTTGGGCAAGCTCGATCAGGCAGCGCACACCTCGATTACCCGCCCCCACCGCCGCCTCGTCATGCATGAGTTGCTCCAGGCATCCCGACCGCGCCTGGACACACTTTCCACGCAACACAGCAACCAGCTCCTCAAGCTCCAACCCCAGCACCGTCGAACCATCCACCCCCAGGATCGTCTGGAACGTGCGATTCACCAAACCGACTCGCCCCTGTAAATCGAACGAAACGAATCCGTCCGGACTCAGGGCAAAAATAGCGGCCATTTGCTCGCCACGTTGCCTGAGCTGGGATGCGGTGACCTCAAGCTGCCGAGCAGTCTCTGAACGTGTAGCACTTTCTTCGGCAAGCTGTTCGTTCCTGTGCCGCAACGTCGCCGTCATCTGGTTGAACGCAACGGTCACCTCAGCCAACTCATCTTTACCGCGCACCGGAATTCGATAATCGAAATCACCTTGCGCGACATGATGACTGGCATCCTTCAGGCCGACCAGCTGTCGAGTAAGATAAGTTCCCAGCATCCAGGAAAACAAGGCCACCAAAGCCATTTCGAGGAGCGCGATGCCTCCCGCCCATTCCCGAGCAGATTCCACCAATGCGGCCAAAGGTAGTGTCGACAGGCCGACTCGGACCTGGCCATAATTCACACCCTTGACCTGGATCGGCGTTGCCCAGTCGAAAACATCATCCTGCACCGAGCTGAACGAAGAGTCGGCATGAAACGGACGAGCAAGCAAGGTCCCATCCCCTCGCTGGGCCAAGACTCGTCCATCCTGATCGAGAATCGATACGTAGTCGATATGGCTGGATGCGATGGCTGCGTCAACCAGCCCTTCCAGAGTTGCCAGATCCTGAGCTAGCACTGCCTCCCTGGATGCGCCAGCAAGCAACTCTCCAGCCAGTCTGACGCGCTGTTCCAGCTCGCGTTCGTTGGAGCGCGCCAGTACCGCCATCACACTGGAAATCAGCAGAGCAAGCAGGGTGGCCTCGATCAGGCCAATGCCAATAATGGTCTTGGTTCGGAAGCGCACGGACAATCACCAACGATGTCGCGATGGGCTCATGGGGTACCCAAGCGCTCAAGCATCTTGAGGTCGAGTGCGCGAATATCATTCCACGCCTCATCCTCGGCACGCATAATTCCGCTGAACGTAAGCCCGCGCAAAATCTGGCGTCCCCTCTCGGTCGAGGACATGGACACCAAAGCCTGTTGAACTCGCTCAACAATCTCGGGACTCACCCGTGGTGCGCTAGCTATGGCATGGGGCGTGTACTGGGCGGTCTGTACCAGAACTCTCAATTGCCCTCGAACTGCATCGGGAGCCGCCTCCAGAGTTCGCGGTATTCCTCCACCCGCCGGATACAATCCGGCGGCAACCGCTCGGTATACCGATTCGTGCGACGACACATAACGTGGGGTGATCTTGACCCTCTGCCGCTCGAATTCGGCCTGGGTCAGAATCGAGGCCGCGAATGCTGCCGGTGCCGGAAAGGCCACCTCCTGCCCAGCCAGGTCGGGTAAGGCCCGTACATTGGCATCTTTCCGTACCACGATAATTCCCTTGAGCATCTTTGCCTGCTCCTTGGCTAGAGCTCGGTAACCCGATACGCGATGAAAGACCACATAGTGGTAGGGATTCATGTAGGCAAAATCGTACTCGCCTCGTCCCAGTCGCTGTTCGAATACCGGGATGCTAGGTGCCGTGGCAAACCTGAAGCTCAATCCGGTATGCAGACTCAACTCGGCAAGCAACGGCCCCCACTCCTCTGCCGATCGACTAGCCGATTGCTGCGGAACAATGCCGAAAGTAAAGGTTTGTCCGAGTTCACTTGATTGAGCGAGCCCAGCATAGAGCAATACCCCACAAAGGGCGGCCCCAAGTAATCTTAAAAAACGCTGCACTTGATAATCCTTCAAATCGCCGGAATAAAGATAGAGACCGTCGTCCCGACGCCCAGCGTACTTGCTATGTGAAGCTTACCTCGATGCAACTCAACGATCTCCTTGACGATACTCATCCCAAGTCCGGTCCCTGGAATGCTGCCGGAAGTATCCGCACGATAGAATCTTTCACAGACCCGAGCGACTTGGCCCTTGGTCATCCCGATACCATGATCGGTGATACGCATCACGCAATAATGCACGGCATCATGCACCTCGGACGCCAGACTGAGCATGACATCACCCCCACCTGGCGAGTACTTGTAAGCATTGCTCAACACATTGCTCAGTGCCTGACCGATCTTGCTCCGATCGACATTGAAGAACAGAGGGGTATCGGGCATCTGCAAAATCAACGGCCTGTGTCCGTCGATGTTGAAATTGGCAGATACCTCCTGGCATACCTCGCGGGCTTCGTTCTTCTTGTAGACAAAATCCTTACCCCGACGGGCCTCTATCCTGGAAATATCCAGCAGCTCATTGATGATGCTGTTGACCAATGCCGACTGCCTGAAGACCACTTCCAGCATTTCCTTCCGATCCCCCTCGGGATAGGACCGATTCAGCAACAGCTCGGTATAGCCATAGATCGAGGCCATCGGAGTGCGCAGCTCATGAGCCGCTGTCGACAAGAATTCACTTTTTATCTGCGCCACCTCCCACTCGTAGGTGACATCCCGGAAATACACTATGCGAGACAGGGTATGTGAGCGGCAGCTCCGCAGCGACATCTCCAGCACCTTGCCTGTACGGGCGATGTGGATCGTCTCTGCACGTTTCTTACTATCACCCTTATCTTCAATAGTCCGCTTCTGGGTCGAAAGGTCTAGAAAGACGGTCCCAGCCTGGCAGCTCGCTGACATCAATTTGACAAACTTCGACTCACTAAGCCCCATGACCTCAGACAGCTCCAGGCCGACCAGTGTGGAGAACGCCGGGTTCGCGTATTTGACCAGCCCCTGATTATCGAACGAAATCAGGCCATCAGGACTCAGGGCAAAGATGGTATCCAGCTGCTCATTGCGGTCCTGCAATGCCATCTCAGCATCCCGCCGGTCGGTGATGTCAGTATGTGACCCAACCATGCGCAAGGGTTTGCCATCGGCATCGAATATCGCCTTGCCCCGATCCAATATCCACTTGTATCCGCCATCCTTGCACTTCAGTCTGTGCTCGGTCTGGTAAAACGCTGTATGGCCAGCCAAGTGTGCGTCAATGGCATCCATCACACTAGCGATATCGTCCGGATGGACTCGACTGCGCCACTCCTCTAGCTGATTTGGCAGTTCCTCCTCGGAAAATCCGAGCATGGATTTCCAGCGGGTGGAGTAGAACACCGCTCCATCCTTAATGTTCCAGTCCCAGATACCATCATTGTTACCTTCTAGCGCCAGCTGCCAGCGTAGCTCGCTGTTTGCCAGAGCCTGTGCCATTTGATGCCGCTCAGTGACATCACGAGCAAAGCCGACCGTGCCGATGACCTCCCCCGTGGGCGCAAAGACCGGATGCTTGTATGTTTCTATCCAGATTCGGGTACCTTCCGCTTCGAGCGGCTCCTCAACAAATTTCTCGCGTTGGCTTTGCATCACCTCCTGGTCGTCCGACCGGTAGCTGAGTGCGAGCTCTTCGGGCCACAGATCAAGGTCAGACAGGCCGACCACACTATCGGGATCAGACCGTCCACTAGCCTCGGCAAAACGGCGATTGACAGTCAGGAAGCGACTCTCCCCATCCTTCAGCCAAATCATGAACGGAAAGTTGTCGAGCGTGGCACGCAAGTAGGACTCCCGTCGCTCCAACTCTTGTGCCGCGAGGATGCGCTCAGAGATGTCGATTACACTACCGACCATGCGTAATGCATTTCCAGCCTCATCCCGCTCAACCACATCCCCTCGGTCGAGTACCCAGATAGTGGCTCCATCGGAACGATGCATGCGATGCTCGCTACGGTAAGGCCCCCCGTTGGACAGACAGGCCTCGATCGATCGCCTGACCCTCGACACATCCTCTTGGTGGACAAGTGCCGAAAAGATCTCAAATGGATGGCGCGCGTAGCGCTCATCGAACCCAAGTAGCTTGCACCATCTGACATTGTGAGTGACGGTCCCGGAGCGGATATCCCAATCCCAAATGCCTTCCTGGGTAACATCCAACACATACTGCAAACGGCGCTCACTTTCCTCCAGATCATTCTTGGCCCGACGCAAGTCGGTAACATCCGTGGCGATCACCAATATCTGCGGGGAGCCATCTGGTGCCAGCAACGGTTTCTTGATCGATTGGTAGTAATGCGTCTCACCGGTCACGGCATCCGTGGACTCCTCCATCACGATCCGCGTCTCGTTCTGCGACATGATTTCGCGCACGTTTTGTAGATAAAACTCGACCTGCTCCCGATTGGGGTTGAACGCACCATCATCCTTGCCCACCAACTCGTTCGGGGTCGTCCCATACAGGTTGGCCAACGCCCGATTTCCCAGGATGAACTTACCATTCCAGTCCTTAAGTAGAATGATGTTGGGGTTCTCGTCGATAACCGTTCTCAGTAAGTCGTAACCCTCGTCACCTACCACTTCCAGCCCCTCACTCATCACGCCCCCTGTCACCCCAAAAATCTCTCTCTTCGCCGCTCACCCCTTCGCCCGTTCGGCGAAGTCGGCCTTGGCTTGGAGTACATCATCCTCATCCACATAACTCAGAGCAATGGCATAAAAGTCTTCGTGATGAGCCAGGAACACATCGAGGACATCGGGATCGAAGTGCTTACCCCGCCCGTCTAGCATAATCTTGCACGCCGCCTCATGTGGCATCGGAGCCTTGTAAACACGCCGACAGATCAAAGCATCGTACACGTCTGCAACCGCCATCATTCTTGCCGCTATCGGAATGTCATCTCCCGACAGCCCCTCCGGATAACCGGAGCCATCCCATTTCTCATGATGGTAATAGACGATGTCCTTCGCAAGATCAAGGAAGCTGATCCTTGCGCCAAGTAGCTCCTCCGCATGGACGATGGCATCCCTCCCCAACGCGGGATGCGATTTCATTATCTCCATCTCCTGCGGCTCGTAACGCCCCGGCTTCAGCAAAATGCGATCCGGAATGCCCACCTTTCCTATGTCATGCAACGGGGCAAGCTTCGACACCAGACTGATGTTATGTTCGGTCAAGAAAGCATCGAATCTGGCATGTCCCTTCAGTTTGTCAGCCAACAGCCTCATGTAGAGTTTGGTGCGTATTAGGTGGTTGCCGGTGTCAACATCACGAACCTCGGCCAGCGACGACATCGCCATCACCACAGCATCCTTGATCGAATTCAGCTCCAAAGTCCGGTGCGAAACTGCGACATCGAGGTAATCGTTGATTTGCCGCAAGGTATCGATGCTGCTCTTGACGGCAAGTTGAGCCTTTATCCTTGAGCGTAGAATGGCTGGCGCGATAGGGCGGGTGATGTAGTCGACGGCCCCCAACATCAGTCCGGTCTGCTCGTCTTCTATTTCGCTACGTCCAGTCAGGAAAATCACCGGGATGTCGGCGACATCAGGATCCTGCTTCAACAGTCGACAAACCTCATAGCCATCCATGCCCGGCATCATCACATCGAGCAAGATGAGGTCTGGCTTGTGCTGCCTTGCCAGCAACAAGCCCTTCTTTCCAGTGTTTGCCACTTGCACTCGGTAGCTTTCAGAGAGTAAGCCGGAAAGCAGCCGCAAATTCGTTGCTGCATCGTCCACTATCAGAATGGTCTGCCTTATCGGCATAAATAATTGCATATCCGCTTATCCTCTACATCGATGGTTGGTTCTCCGATGCAGCATCCGCACCGTTTCCAGAGGCTCGCATTAAGCCAATAGCCACATCAAAATCAAAGTTGTTGACACTGGCGATAAAAGCGCCCGCCTGTTCGCCCAGCAGCGCCTCCAACTGCCCCCTTAGCTGCTCAGTACGCGCCTGGGCCATAGCATCGCCCTGCTCTAAAAGGTACAACAGCTCTGTGCGGACGGCATGCAACTCCGCGTCAGGATAAGGTGATCGGGCCTCCGTACGGGCAAGAGGAACTTCCGGCAAACATTGCAGAATCTGATCGGTCATGCTTTTGAGGGGCCCCTCCAGCGAGCTCAAGCAAGAGTCGAGCTGTTTGCGCCCGGCTTTGTCACGGATTGCACCCTCCAGCTCAGCCGCAAGCGCAGAAAGCTCATGTGCGCCAAGATTGGCCAGCACCCCCTTGAGCGTATGCGCCGTTCTTTGCGCCTCCGCCCCATCTCCGTCATCGAGCTGACCACCGATCCGGGCCGTCACATCGGAGAAAGTGGCAGCGAACTGCTGCAACAAAGACCGATAAAGCTCCTGATTGCCCGCCACCAGCCTGAGACCAGTCGCAGTATCGACTCCTTCGATCTGCAACAAGTCGGGCACAGCCTCAACCGTCTGCACATCAGCGACACCCCGCCCCGCCCATCGACCGAGGGCGTGGTAGAGCGAGTCAGGATCGATCGGTTTGGTAAGGTGGTCATTCACCCCCTCCTCGAAACACCGCTTCCGTTCATGAGCAAGGGCGTGGGCAGTTAGCGCGATCACCGGTAGTCCCTTGAAACGTGGCAATTTACGTATCGCTATCGTAGCTTCATGCCCATCCATCACCGGCATTTGCATGTCCATCAGAATGACTTGCCAGGGTACCGGGTCAGCCGCCGCCTGCAACAGATCGAGAGCCTCTCGCCCGTTACCGGCTAACGTCACCTCGACCCCTGCTGCGATCAATAACTCCCGAGCGATCTGCTGATTGATGGGATTGTCTTCGACCAGCATCACATTGAGGCCGGCCAAGTCGGGCATACGTTTATCGTCATGCTTCTCACCGGCAACGGACTCATAGATGGCCGGCGCGAAGAGCTGCGCCACGACATCCCACAGCATCGTGTAATTGACCGGCTTCTCCAGGAAGCCGGCCACGCCGACATCCTGCGCAGCCTGATAAACATTGTCTGCCCCAAAAGCCGTTACCATGACGATACGGGGCGGATGCTGAATGAGCAGTTCCCGATTGATCATCATCGCAGCCTCGATACCATCCATCTCCGGCATGCGCCAATCCATGAATACGAGCTGATAAGGATCAATCCCGTCTTGCGATTCGATGGCCGAAATGGCCGCATGCACATCGCCGAAAGAGGTGGCTTCGATACCCAACGCCTTGAGCTGCTCTACCAGAATTTCCCTCGCGTCCTCATTGTCATCGACGACCAGTGTGCGTATCGCACCGACATCGGGTATCGCCAGGACCTGATGCCGCCTCTCTGACACTTCCAGCCAAACGCGGAACTTGAATTCGCTCCCCTGCCCCAAAGTCGACTCTACCCAGAGCCGCCCCCCCATCAGTTCGACGATGCGTTTGCTGATAGCAAGCCCCAGCCCTGTCCCCCCGTACCGGCGAGTGGTCGATGTGTCGGCTTGAGTGAAGGCCTCGAACAGCCCGCTCACCTGATCCACCGACATGCCTATGCCGGTATCTTTCACGGAAATCTGCAGTTCTACCGCCCCAGGCCGATGATCGACCACACTGATATCAAGCTTGACCATCCCCGCGTCAGTGAATTTGATGGCATTGCCGACCAAGTTGGTCAGCACCTGCCCGAAGCGAAGTGCGTCGCCAACGAGACTCTGGGGAACATCAGGCGCGACATGGATCAGGAACTCAAGGTCCTTCTGGCGGGCTTTGTCGGCGACCAGCACTGCGAAACTGCCCATCACCTCATCCAGCCAGAACGGAGCACACTCCAACTCCAGCTTACCCGCCTCCACCTTCGAGAAGTCGAGTACGTCGTTGATAATATTGAGCAGCGCGGTACCTGCCGAAAAGATCTTCTCGACATAGTCGCGTTGTCGAGCATCCAGTTTCGTCTTCAGCGCCAGATTAGACATGCCAATGATGGCATTCATCGGGGTCCGTATCTCGTGGCTCATGTTGGCGAGAAACATGCTTTTCGCCTTGGTAGCCTGCTCCGCCTTGGCCTTTTCGGCTATCAGTTCGAGATTCTTCTCTTCCACCGCCACATTTGCTTCCGCCATCACCTGCTGACTGCGAATAAGCTCACGTGTCTGGCGCTTAAGCTCCTCCGTCCGCACAGCCAACTCGGTGTTACTGCGCTGTAACACGTCCTCGGATTGCTTGAGTTGCTGACTCTGGCGCTCGGACTCAGCAAGCAGACAGGCAAGCTTCTCGTTACGCTCAATCACATCGATCATCAACGCCAAGGTGGTGGACAGCTCGGTCAGCAAAGCGCGATGACGCTCGGATACAGGGGCCAGCATACCGATCTCGATCACTGCAAGCACGTCGTCGTTGCGCGCAATAACCGGAAACAGCCAGATATGTCGCGGGCATGTTTCGCACAGACCTGAGGAGATCGCAATAGAGTCCGAGGGAATATCATGGAGCGATATCGGCAGCTTATCCAAAGCACATTGGCGGATCAAGCCGGAGCCGAACTCAACCTCGATCGGCAAATCATTGCGATTCCGGTAACCCCAGCTTCCCATCAGTCGCAGTCCATCGATGCCCTCATCGAACAAGTAAGCCAAGCCCACTTGAGCATCAATCGTGGTTGCGACGTTGCGGATCAAAATGCGCGCAAAATCAGATTTACTCTTGGCACTCTGCAGATCCCGGACGATCAGAGCGACATTGCTCTTCACCCAGTGGGACTCCTCGGCACTCTGCACTTTGGACTGCAATCCCAGCAGTGACCTGGCCATATCGCCGACATCGTTTTTAAGATCCGTGAACGGCACACGCTCAAAAAGTTGCCCATTGGTCAACGAGTCGATGGCCCCCTGCAACAATCGCGTCGGCACGCGGATACTGTGGGCGATCACCAGGGCAAGGCCGCTACCGACCAGCAACGCAAATATCAATAGCTCGATGAATTGCCATAAACCGCTCTCTGAGTTCCGCTCCGCACGTTCCACATGTTCGCGGATCTCAAGCTCTTCCTGAGCCAATAGTCCCGCCAGCCGCTCCTCCAGCTCGGTACGGATATCCGCATAGCCGGATGCTTCGATCATCTTTTGTATGTCGTCCGCCGCATCCCTCCCGTTCTCCCGCAACAACAGTTGAACCTGATTAACGATGACAAAATACTCCGGCAGCACCTCGTCCATCTTGGCGACCAAAACACCCGCCCGATTGCCGTACCGGTGGTCGTGCAACTCGGCGATATTCTTGCGCAGGCGATTTTGCAGCTCACTGAAGACAACCAGCTCACCAGCCAGTCCATTACCCGAGTGTGCACCTTGGAATGCCAGTCGATTGACCCTGGCATCGATATTGGCAAGATCGGCGCTGACATCCTTGACGTGAATGACCCGATGAAAGTCCCGCTCGTAGAGTTCAGAGATCAGTTCGTTCCTGACATGCAGGTTATAGATACCGATGGTGCCGATCACGGCGACGATGCATAGCATCAACCCGAAGCCGACCGACATCTTGAACACCACTGACTGACTCTGCAGCCCCCGCAGTATGGATCTCATGATTCGCCGCTGCCCGGTCGCTCAATCTCAAGCAGATGAGCGCTTACACCATCGACACCGGCTATCCGGAATCGCCCTCCACCCGAGTGCTTAACCGCATACATCATCTGATCGGCAAGCCGGTACAGTTCTGCCGCACAAGTAGCATCCATCGGGAATCTCACGACACCGATACTGGCCCCCATCTTCAGGCTATGTTCACCCAAGCCGATCGGCTGCGACAAGGCCACCAACAGCTTATTGGCAACGACCGCTATCTCTTTGGTATCGGCCAGCCCCTCCGTAACGATGATGAACTCATCACCTCCCACGCGCGCCACCGAGTCCACCTTGCGTACCGCATTGACCATGCGCTCACTCTGCAACTTCAACGCAGCATCACCAACCGCATGACCGTAGCGATCATTGATGGGCTTGAGTTTATCAAGGTCGATATAGAACAGCGCGAACCCGGAGGGGCGCCTGAGGTCGTTCAAAATCGCCTGATCGATGCGGGCATCGAGCAACCTTCGATTCAGCAAACCCGTCAGAGGATCGCGCATGGCGGCCTCCAACTGGGCGGAGTTGCTCGCTATCAATTGGTTTCGCTGCAACATCAGCTGATTGATATCTTCGGCATAGCGATGGAGCTGGGCATACAAATCCGCCACCATCTCGCCCGAACTATCCACCTCGGGTACCTTCACCTTAACATCGCCTCCACCCACCGTATGACCTGCAATGGACCGAATGGCTTAATGAAATAGGCATCAGCGCCATGCTCTTCACCCAGACGAACATCATTCGACTGCCCTCGGGCCGTGATCATGGCGACCCGCACATCACTAAATTCAGGATCACGCTTGATCACATCGAGGACATCAATTCCATCTATATCTCCCGGCATCATCACATCCAACAACACGATTTTGGGATGATGACATCTGAGCATTTCCAAAGCGCCCACCCCATCCCTCGCCTCGATCACCTCGTAGCTCCCACCCAGAGTTATCGCCAGCAATCTGCGAATGTCGAATTGATCATCTACAACAAGTATTTTTTCCATTGCAAGTCAAGCCCACCTATTACATCGATGTTTTTCTGCGTGTCCGAATGACAAATCCTGCACATATTATCATTTATATCATAATTTACACAGACCACCCCACCAAAGACCCGACAAACACAATCTTTATTACACATAAGTAATCTTAAATAGAGAATAGATCCACCAACAAAACGGGGTAAATTCATTATTTCATTTTTATCATTAATATTGCCATGCTATCATCACATCCATTCTGACCTCACTTGGGTGACGCAAATGACCGAAGAAATTGAAACCATTCTGATCGCAGACGATGATGGGTATCTAAGGAAACTGCTGGAAACTACGCTGGACTATAACCACCGGAAAGTATTGACCGCTGCGGATGGCCCTCAGGCATTTGAACTTGCAAAAAAACACCTGCCGTCAGTGATAATCCTCGATGTGATAATGCCCAAGATGGACGGCATTGAGGTCTGCAAGAAAGTAAAGGCCACATCAGGACTAAGCGATGCCTTCGTGATACTGTTGACTGGGCACGACCACACTTCCATCGGAGAGAAGGCCAATCAAGCTGGGGCAGATGCGTATCTCACCAAGCCCTTCTCACCGCTGCAACTCATCCGATTGGTAGAGTCACGCGGCATCACGAGCAGAAAGCCCAGCAATGCTGAACAAGACCAAGCCAACTGAGAACATCCCGGTCTTGCACTACGCGGTCAGTCATCTGAGCGAGCGCTTGGCCGAACGCCAGCAGCTACTGGACCAATATGCCAGCGACTTACGTTCACTGATATCGCAGGAGTTCCAATCTTCCCGCGAGGAGGAGGATGCCCAACCCTCGTGGATCAATCTTGGGATTGCCGCACATTGCGCCTCCCTCGCCAGGCAAGCCGGGCAAGATCCCGGCTATGCCGATAAACTGGAGCAAGCTGTCCGGCATCTGGGCCAAACCCGATCCCCCGTTTCGCCATGTACGCTAGCCGCCCGCCCCCAGCCAGAAGGCGAGGTAGGTGAGATTTTGCATCAAATAATTACATATCAGATGTGCTGGTACGATGGCAGCACCCGATTCCTGCCAACGCTCGACAGCATTCCTTTCGCCGCACGTTGCTACGCACTAGTTTCGTTCTGTCACCACTTTCTCGACATGGATAGTCCCAACTATAGTCTGCGCCTCATCGCACTGAAGCCCATGATAAGAGCGCTGGAGGGACGACTTTTTGACCCGGTCCTGGCCCGCAAGCTGTTTACGGCCGCCGAACAAAGCACATGAAATCAGGAGAGAAGATGCCCTCGAACGCAACGCACACTTCTTCAAGGGTTGAGATATTGGAAGGTCTGGTCGACCTGTTGAACCATCAAATCGCCTCGCTGGAGGCAGTCATAGACTATCAGCGCCAAGAGAACCAGCAGCTGCACACCCTGCTTGAAAAGTATGCCTCCGAACTGAACGAACTCATCGCCATCGACAGAGAGTTAAGTACAGACGGCGAGAAGGGAATCAGCTTGAACGACATCATCCATCTTGCCCCGCCGTCTGAAGATGATGCACGAGGATCCAGTCGTTGAAAGTCGCCCCTTCGCCCCACTCACAACACCTCCGACGTAAGCGTGGGCAGGGCAATGCTCAGGATGATTGCCAGCGCGCCCTTACTTTGAGGGCAATTTCGCGCAACTGGTCAAATGGGATCGGCTTGGGCAAAACAGGTATGCCCTGCGGCATGCCGCCTCTGGCATCGAATCAGCCTTATCCAGCGCAGTTACAACGACTATCTCGATACCATCGAGCTCCGGCATCTCCTTCAAGCAGCGCAGCATTGTCAGACCATCCATCTCCGGCATATTAAGATCGGTGATCACCAGATCAGGCTGCTCTTTGCCGATCAGCACCATCGCCTCCAGCCCATTACTAGCCGAAATGACACGAGGCATCATGGGCCAGCCGGACAGATTGGCCTCATACAATCGCAACAAGACTCGATTGTCCTCTACAACGAGAATTTTGAACCGCCTGTCAAGGGATGCGAGGTCCAAGTTCGACTGATTCCGCAACAGCAGTCGATCGACCGACTCTCGGGAAATCCTGCGATGCCCGCCCGATGTTTTCCACGCTGCCAGCACCTGCCGCTCAACCCACAATTGAGCCGTGCGAACCGAAATCCCCAGCAGCTTCGCCGCCTCGATGGTGGAATAATAATCCTTCTGTTCTGACACCTTGACCTCGCCCCTTGCTATCACATTTTTGATTTTACACAAAACGTCTGATAATACCGAACCAATTGATCGATTTGATTCATTGAGAACCTCTCAGCGAAGCTCGCCGAGCCGATTGAGAGTTCAGCCGATCACTTCCGGAAACCGTTACCGGGGAAGATTACATTCCGCCGCCGTGCGCATCTTGCGGAGGAGCGGGTGCGAACGGCGATACGGCGATTGGGCACAGGGCAAGCCTCACAGCCGCACTCAACGTTGCATTTGCGCAAGCAGGGGAAAGCCGCTAAGACACAAGCTGAAAAGGAAAATGGCTCGCATCGCTGCAAGCCATTGAATTCTGGTGGCGAATCCCCGATTCGAACGGGGGACCTGCGGATTATGATTCCGTCGCTCTAACCGGCTGAGCTAATTCGCCATTTGAAGAGTGCGCGATTCTCCATATTTCACCGCCCCTTGTCAATCCGAATCGACCTAATCAGTGCGCGGCCTCCCAGTTCGCCCCGACACCACAGCTGACCGTGAGTGGCACCCGTAACTTCCCGACCTGGCACATCAGGCCCGGCAGGGCGGCGCTCACCTGTTCGACCTCGCCGTCGGGGACTTCGAGCACCAGTTCATCGTGAACCTGCATGATCAGGCGGGCACGGCTGCCTTGCTCGTCCAGCCAGCGCTGGACCGCGACCATCGCCAGCTTGATCAGGTCAGCGGCGGTACCCTGCATGGGCGCATTGATCGCAGCGCGTTCTGCGGCCTGCCGGCGCATGCCGTTCGCTCCGCCGATCTCCGGCAGCCATAGGCGGCGACCAAAGACGGTCTCGACATAGCCCAGTTGCTTGGCCTGGAGCCGGGTGCGCTGCATGTAGTCGGCCACGCCGGGATAGCGGGCGAAGTAGCGGTCCATGTAGGCTTGGGCGGCGGAACGCTCGATGTTGAGCTGACCAGCCAGACCGAAGACCGACATGCCGTAGATCAGGCCGAAGTTGATGACCTTGGCCTGACGGCGCTGCTCGTTGCTGACCAGCCCGGCATCCACGCCAAAGATCTCGGCAGCCGTGGCACGGTGGATGTCCTGCCCCCGTGCGAACGCATCCAGTAGCCCCGGATCGCCGGACAGGTGGGCCATGATGCGCAATTCGATCTGTGAATAATCGGCGGAGATGAGCTTGTGTCCCGCCGGGGCGATGAACGCTTCGCGGATGCGGCGCCCTTCAGCGGTCCGCACCGGGATGTTCTGCAAGTTGGGATCGTTGGAAGAGAGCCTGCCCGTGACCGCCACGGCCTGAGCGTAGTTGGTATGCACCCTACCCGTCGCCGGATTGATCATCAGCGGCAGCTTGTCGGTATAGGTCGATTTGAGTTTGGCCAGGCCACGGTATTCCAGCAACAACTTGGGCAGGGGGTAGTCCAGCGCCAATTCCTGCAACACCTCCTCATCGGTCGAAGGCGTACCGCTCGGTGTCTTCTTCTTGACCGGCAGGCCGAGCTTGTCGAACAGAATCTCCTGGATCTGCTTGGGCGAGTTCAGATTAAACGGCTGCCCCGCCGCCGCATGGGCATGCGATTCAAGGGTGAGCAGCTTTTCGCCCAGCTCGCGGCTCTGGATGCCGAGCAAGCGGCTGTCGAGCAGTACGCCGTTGCGCTCCATGGTCCACAATACCGCGCGCGATGGCAGCTCGATCTCGCGGTAGATGTAAGCCAGTCCGCCCTGCAATTGGGGTGCCAGCTTGTGATGCAGTTGCAGGGTGATGTCGGCATCTTCGGCGGCGTAACGCGTGGCGGTGTCGAGGTCAACCTGGTCGAACCCGATCTGCTTGGCCCCCTTGCCCACCACCTCGGCATAGCTGATGGTCTTGACCCCCAGATGGCGCAGGGCGAGATTGTCCATATCGTGTGGCCGGTGGCTTTCCAGCACATAGGATTGCAGCAAGGTATCGTCCGCCACGCCCGCCAGCCGGACCCCGTGGTTGGCGAGGATATGCTGGTCGTATTTGAGGTTCTGCCCCAGCTTCTTGTGCTCCGGGTTCTCCAGCCACGGCTTGAGTCGCTCCAGGGCAAAGCCGAGATCAAGCTGGGTCGGGGCTCCCGGAAAGTGATGTGCCAGCGGCAGGTAGGCGGCGCGATGTGGCTCGACAGCGAAAGAGATGCCGACCAGACGGGCATTCATCACGTCCAGGCCAGTGGTTTCCGTATCCAGGCACGCCAAGGGAGCCCGGTTCAGTGCATCCAGCCAGAGATCGAGCTGAGCCTCGGTCAGGATGGTTTCGTACTGCCCCGACGCTTCGATCGGCAGCGCGGCCTGCGCACCTTCAGCCTCGGAGGCCGGTACCGCTGCCCGCCCTCTTGATACGGACGCATCCAGCTCGTGCAGCAGGGTCTTCAGGCCGTAGTGTCCGAACAGCTCCTTCAGCCGCAGCTTGTCCTGGTCTTGCCAGACCAGCGCATCGAAACGTGCGGGCAGCGCAACATCGCACTTGACGGTGAGCAAACGTCTAGCTTGCGGCAACCAGTCGAGCACGCTGCGCAGACTCTCTCCGACCACGCCGCCGATCTCGGTCGCGTGAAGCATGACTTGATCCAGCGTACCGAATTGACCCAGCCACTTGAGCGCCGTCTTGGGGCCACATTTGCTCACGCCGGGCACGTTATCGACCGCATCGCCGACCAACGCCAGATAATCCACGATGCGCGCCGGTTCGACACCGAACTTGGCGATGACTCCGGCCTCGTCCAGGACTTCGTTGCTCATGGTGTTGATCAGCATCACCAGCGGGTTGACCAGCTGCGCCAGATCCTTGTCGCCGGTGGAGATGATGCACCGTGACCCGGCCTGTGCCGCTTGCTGCGCCAGCGTGCCGATCACGTCATCGGCCTCGACCCCCTCGACCGCCAGCACGTTCCAGCCTGAGGCCGCGACCATCTGGAGCAGCGGCTCGATCTGGCAACGCAAGTCGTCGGGCATGGCAGGGCGGTGGGCCTTGTAGTCGGGATACCAGTCGTCGCGGAAGGTTTTGCCCTTCGCATCGAACACGCAGGCGCTATAATCCGCCGGGTAGTCGGCCTGCAAGCGCCGCAGCATGTTGAGTACGCCATGGATGGCTCCGGTGGGCTCGCCGCTCGGGCTGCGCAGATCGGGCATGGCGTGGAAAGCGCGATACAGGTAGGAAGAGCCATCCACCAACAACAGTGTTTTCATCGTTAGACCATAGGTTATGAAATGAGCGACCAGTCCAAACTGCCCGTGTCCAAACTGTCGGACATGACCAGCTCGAAAGAGGCATGGCGTGTCTTCGGCATTATGTCAGAATTCGTCGCCGCGACCGAACGACTGAGCGCCATTCAACCTGCTGTCAGTATCTTCGGCAGCGCGCGCACCAAGCCCGATCACGCTTACTACCGCACCACGGAAGAGATCGCGCGCCTGCTGTCGGATGCGGGGTTCGCCGTCATCTCCGGCGGCGGTCCGGGCATCATGGAAGCTGCCAACAAGGGCGCTTTCTACGGGCGCTCGCCCAGCGTGGGGCTGAACATCCAGTTGCCGCACGAGCAGCACACCAATCCGTATCAGAATGTCAGCCACACCTTCCAGCACTTCTTCTCCCGCAAGGTGATGTTCGTCAAGTTTGCCAGTGCCTATGTGGTGATGCCGGGCGGATTCGGCACGCTGGACGAGCTGATGGAGGCGCTGACGCTGGTACAGACAGGCAAGACCCGGCGCATCCCCATCATCCTGGTCGGCAGCAAGTTCTGGGGCGGGATGATGCAGTGGATACGCGACTCGCTGCTGACCGAGGGCATGATCGCTCCCGAAGACATGGATCTGGTGCAACTGATCGACGAGCCCGAGGCTGTGGTCGATGCCATCTTCAAACACTACGAGACCCGTGGCTTCGAGCCTTCCGCCGCCGAACGCGAAATGCAGCTCAACCTCTAGCGGCATCGGCTAAAATACGGGCTAGCATCTATCTAGGAACTACCATGCGTCACTTGATTCCTCTGCTGTTGGCCCTCGGGATGAGCGCCACCGCCCTCGCTGCCGAGCCACGCTCTGCCGATCTGCAGGCGGCGCCACCACCCCCCGCGTTCAATCCGGACGAGCAGTCGCCGGACGCGGAGCCGGAAGTCACCATCAAAAAGGAAGAGAACCAGACCGTCGAGGAATACCGCTCCGGTGGCCGACTTTACATGATCAAGATCACCCCCAAGCACGGCAAACCCTATTATCTGGTGGATGATCGTGGTGACGGCAAGTTCGCCCGCCAGGAATCCCTGGATTCCGGGCTGCGCGTGCCGACCTGGACGATACACCGCTTCTAGCCATGTCCGTTTTCACCCGCGTCACCGAGGCGGAACTCACCGTCTGGCTGAAGGATTATTCTCTGGGGCAACTGCTGGAATTGCAGGGCATTGCCTCGGGTATCGAGAACACCAACTACTTCGTCACCACCAGCAACGGTCGCTTCGTGCTCACCCTGTTCGAGAAGCTGACCGCGCGTGAGCTGCCTTACTACCTGAACCTGATGGCGCATCTGGCACGGCACGGCATCCCTTGCCCGGCTCCCGTAGCCGATCGCCGCGAACGCTTTCTGGGTGAGCTCAACGGCAAGCCTGCCAGCATCGTCAGTCGCCTGTCGGGGAAATCGCTGACTCACCCCGCTGCCGAGCAGTGTGCCGCGATAGGCGCGATGCTGGCGGAGATGCATCTGGCCGGGCAGAGTTTCCCATCCCAGCTCCCCAACCCGCGCGGCCCCGACTGGCGTGCGGAGGCTGCACGCCAAGTGCGCGGCTTCCTGTCAGCAGAAGATGCGGCGCTACTCGACGGCGAGATCGACTTCCACCGTGCGCACCCATTGGACGGATTGCCGCAGGGCGTGATCCACGCCGACCTGTTCCGCGACAACGTGCTGTTCGATGGCCCCCGTGTCGGCGGCCTTATCGACTTCTATTTCGCCTGCAACGACACCCTGCTGTATGACATCGCGATCACGACGAACGACTGGTGCATGGGGCCGGACGGATCACTGGACCCGGTTCGCGCACGCGCGCTGCTGTCGTCCTACAGCGCCATCCGGCCATTCTCGGCAGACGAAGCCAGGCTTTGGCCGATCGCGCTGAGAGTAGCCGCGCTGCGCTTCTGGATCTCAAGACTGTTCGACCTGCACCTGCCGCGCCCGGGTGAAATGATCCACGCGCACGATCCGGAGCAGTTCAAACGCATTCTGCAAAATCACATCGCCAGCGCTGACAACGCCATCTGGCTGGAGTAAACGACCCATGGAAGCACGCAAAGTAACCGCCCTGCACGGCTGGCAATGGATACGCCAAGGCTGGACCCTGTTCCAGAAAAGCCCGGTGCTGTGGGTGGTGTTGGTAGTGATCGGCCTGACCGGATTGATCGCCCTGTCCGCCGTGCCCACGGTGGGCGAACCTTTGGCGACATTACTGTTCCCCGCCCTGCTGGCGGGCTACATGCAGGGCTGCCGGGCACTTGACCGGGGCGAGGAACTGGAGCTAGCGCACTTGTTCGCCGGCTTCCGCCATCACAGCCAGCAGCTGGTCACTCTGGGCGGGATCAACTATGTGGGCCAGTTGCTGATCTTCGGGGTGATGACACTGGCTGGCGGCGCGACCTTGGTCGGCCTGTTCATGAGCGGTAAGCCCATCGACGACCCAGCGTTGGTCGCACAGGCTGTGGCCGGCGCAGGATTCGCGATCCTGCTCGGCTTCACGCTGTTCACCGCCTTGCTGATGGCGGGCCAGTTCGCCCCCATGCTGGTCACCTTCGACCAAGCGGCTGCGATACCCGCACTCAAGGCCAGCTTGAAGGCCTGTCTGGACAACATCGTGCCGATGTCGGTCTACTGCCTGATGCTGTTGCCCTTCGCTCTGGCCGCCTCACTGCCCGCGATGCTGGGCTGGCTAGTGCTGCTCCCTGTGCTGTTCACTTCGCTGTACGCCGCCTACCGCGACCTGTTCGCATCGAGCCAGAACCCGTAACCGATCTCTGCCCCACCCAAACCACGAGGCCGCCCCGATTTCGGAGGCGGCCTCGTCGTTTACTGAGCGTCGGACTCAGGCGCGCTGATACACGTCTTCGAAGCGGACGATGTCATCCTCGCCCAAGTAAGCGCCAGTCTGCACCTCGATCAGGTACAGTGGGGTCTCGCCGATGTTCTCCAGTCGGTGCTTGATGCCGACCGGGATATAGATCGACTCGTTGGCATGCAGCAAGCGGTTAGCCCGACCCACGGTGACCTTGGCATTGCCCGCCACCACGATCCAGTGCTCGGAACGATAGTGGTGCAGTTGCAAGGACAGCTTCTGCCCGGGATTGACCACGATGCGCTTCACCTGGTAATTCTTGCCCAGATCGATGCCCTCGTAATAGCCCCAGGGCCGATAAACGCGGCGATGGACCAGATGCTCGGAGCGCTCGGCCTGCTTCAGATATTCGACCGCCTGCTTGACGTTCTGCGAGAAATCCTTGTGCGCCACCAACACCGCATCCGGCGTCTCGACGATCACCATATCTTCCAGACCGATGGCAGTGACCATGCGGCTCTCGGCGCGGATGTAAGTGTTCTTGGTCTGCGGAGCGAAGATGTCGCCGCGCAGCACATTGCCGTCGGCATCGCCGGGAATGGCTTCCGCCAGAGCATCCCACGAGCCTACATCGTCCCAGCCGATATCGGCGGTGACCATCGCAGCAGAGCGGGTGCGCTCCATCACGGCATAATCGATCGAGTCCGAGGGCGAAGCAGCGAACGCGGCCTCATCGACCCGGCTGAAATCCAGATCGTGCTTGCCACCCCGCCAGGCAGCCTGGGCGGCGGCGTACATCTCGGGGGCGAACTGCTGCAGCTCTTGCAGATAGACTGCAGCCTTGAACACGAACATGCCGCTGTTCCAGAAGAACTGGCCGGAATCCAGAAAACGCTGCGCCGTATCAGCATCCGGTTTTTCCACGAAACGAGCCACGGCATAACTGTCGCCGGACTGACCCAGCGCCTGGCCGCGCTCGATATAACCGAAGCCGGTGGACGGGCTGTCCGGAGTGATCCCGAACGTAACCAGCTTGTCCTGCTGCGCCAACTCCACCGCATGACCGATCGCGGCATGGAAAGCCGCACCGTTCTGGATCAAATGATCGGCAGGCAGAACCAGCAACATGGCATCCTGACTCTGCTCCAGCGCGGCCAGCGCGGCCAGCGCCACTGCGGGAGCCGTATTGCGGCTGACCGGCTCCAGCACCAAGGAGAGGGGCTGAATGTCGATCTCGCGCAACTGCTCGGCGGCGAGAAAACGGTGATCGGCGTTACACACCACTAAAGGAGGAGCCAACTCAGGCACCCCGTTGAGGCGCAACAAAGTCTCCTGAAAGAGCGTCTTATCCGTGACCAACGGCAGGAACTGTTTGGGAAGTGCCGCACGAGACAAGGGCCACAAGCGGGTGCCCGATCCTCCGGACAGAATTACTGGATATATCATCTATATTTGCAACCTTAAATTGGAATAACAACAAACCGGACTTTATCTATGTGTTTTACGTCCACAACTCCCGCCCCTGGGCAGACTCCAACTCAAACTCGCCTCCACGGAGTGATTGTAATACTTCGCATGCTCCCATATAAGCAAAATGTAGTATTTTTCTTACAAATTGTGTCGCAGCGACATCCGCTTACACAGCGGTAAGCTTGGCATACTCCAACGCCAACCATTTGCTGCCGGCGTGCTTGAAGTTGACCTGAACTCTCCCGTCTGAGCCATTTCCCTCCAGACCGGTGATGGTGCCTTCACCAAATTTCTGATGGAACACGCGCTGGCCGGTACGCCAGCCCATATTGACCGAGGCCGGGCGTGGCGCAGCAGGCAGCGATGAAGGCATGGACACGCTGAACGCGGATGGCGTGCGCTGGGTAAGTCGCGGCGACAGCCATTGCAGCAGCTCATCCGGCAATTCGCGCAGAAAACTGGACATCATGTTGTAGTTCACCTGCCCGTGCAGCATCCGGCTCTGCGCGAAGGTGAGATACAAACGGCGACGCGCGCGGGTCAGCGCCACATACATCAGGCGGCGCTCTTCATCCAGCCCGCCGTCCTCGTTCTGGCTGTTCTGGTGCGGGAACAGGCCCTCTTCCAGCCCGGTGATGAACACGCTGTGGAACTCCAAGCCCTTGGCGGCGTGGACGGTCATCAGGTGCAGCGCGTCGCTGCCGGCGTCGGCCTGATGCTCGCCAGCCTCCAGCGTGGCGTGGGTAAGGAAGGCGACCAGGCTGTCGTCCTCGTTCTCATGCACGAACAAAGTCGCGGCGTTGAGCAACTCGTTCAGGTTGTCGATGCGCTCTTGCGCCTCGTGCTTCTTCGCGCCGGTCTCGTTCTGGTAGTTGGCCATCAGGCCGCTGTGCGTCAGCACGTGATCGACGATCTCGGGGAGCGAGAGGGTGGAGCCGGAGGCTCCGGGTACCCCTCGGCCTACCCCTTGCGGGTGGAGTGGCAGGTTCGCGGTGGCGCTGCGCATGGCCTCGATCAACCCGACGAAGCCGGTGACCTTGCCGCCCATGCGTGCCGCCGCGTCATACAGCGTGGTGTTGTATTGCCTGGCCGCTTCTTGCAACTGCTCGATGCTGCGCGCGCCAATGCCGCGCGTGGGGAAGTTGATGACGCGCAGCAGCGAGTTGTCGTCGTCCGGATTCACCAGCAGGCGCAGATAGGCCAGCGCGTGCTTGATCTCCTGCCGCTCGAAGAAGCGCTGGCCGCCGTAGACGCGGTAGCTCACGCCCGCCGCCACCAACGCATGCTCCAGCGCGCGCGACTGAGCGTTGGAGCGATACAGCACCGCCATCTCGGACAGCGCCACGCCCTCGCGGTGCAGGTGACGCACCTCGTCGGCGATGAAACGCGCCTCGTCCATGTCAGTGGGAGCCTCGTACACGCGCAGCGGCTCGCCCTTGTGTTCCGCCGTCCATAGCTCTTTGCCGAGGCGGTTGCGGTTGCGGCTGATGAGCGCGTTGGCAGCATCGAGGATGTTGCCGTGCGAGCGGTAGTTCTGCTCCAGCTTGATGACGCTCTCGACATGAAAGTCGCGCAGCAACTCCTGCATGTTGCCCACATTCGCGCCCCGGAAGGCATAGATCGACTGGTCGTCATCCCCAACAGCGAACAAGGCATTCTCCTGTCCCGCCAACAATTTGAGCCAGCGATACTGCAACGGGTTGGTATCCTGGAACTCGTCCACCAGAATGTGTTTGAAGCGCGCCTGATAATGCTCGCGCAGTAACTGGTTGCGCGACAGCAACTCGTAGCAGCGCAGCAGCAGCTCGGAGAAATCCACCACGCCTTCGCGCTGGCATTGCTCGTCGTAGGCGGCGTACACCTCCACCTTGCGCCGCGAGTACGGATCGTAAGCCTCCACTTCATGGGCGCGCAGACCTTGCTCCTTGTTGCGGCTGATGAAGTTCTGCAACTCGCGCGGCGGATATTTCTCGTCGTCCACGTTGAGCGCCTTCATCACCCGCTTGATGGCGGCTTGCTGGTCGGATGAGTCCAAGATCTGAAAGGTCTGTGGCAGGTTCGCTTCGCGGTAATGCGCCCGCAACATACGGTTGCACAGGCCGTGGAACGTGCCTATCCACATGCTGCGCGTGTTGATCGGGAGCATCGCCGACAAGCGCGTCTGCATCTCTTTCGAGGCTTTGTTGGTAAAGGTCACTGCCAACACGCCGCTGGGCGACACCAGCCCGTTACTGATGAGATAGGCGATGCGCGTGGTCAGCACGCGCGTCTTGCCGCTGCCCGCCCCCGCCAGAATCAAGGCAGAGCGCGCGGGCAACTCGACTGCAGCGCGTTGTTCGGGATTGAGGCCGGAAAGCAAATCCATTTTTAACCTAACAAATGAAATGGGGAATCAGAAACCTGATTCCCCATTCTCGTGAGACGACAGCGATTACTTCTTCTTGTTCTCGATCAGGTCATGGATGATCGGGCCAAGCACCAGTTCCAGAGCGAAGTTCATCTTGCCGCCGGGCACCACCAGAGTGTTGGGACGCGACATGAACGAATCGTGGATCATGGTCAGCATGTACGGGAAGTCCACACCGGTAGGATCGCTGAAGTGCACCACCACAAAGCTCTCGTCCGGTGTCGGGATATCACGGGCGATGAACGGGTTGGAGGTGTCCACGGTCGATACGCGCTGGAAGTTCACGCGGGTACGCGAGAACTGCGGCGTGATGTGGTTGATGTAGTCCGGCATGCGGCGCAGGATGGTGTCCACGGTCGCCTCGGCGGAATAGCCACGTTCGGCCTTGTCACGGGCGATCTTCTGGATCCACTCCAGATTGACGATAGGCACCACACCCACACCCAGATCGACATAGCGCGAAGCATCGATGTCGCCATGCTTGACCAGGCCGTGCAGACCTTCGTAGAACAGGATGTCGGAGCCTTCGCCCACGGTTTCCCACGGTGTGAACTGGCCTGGGCCGAGGTTGGTGCCGAAACGTGCGTTCAGATCCTTGGCTTCTGCATCGCTGTGGATGTAGTAGCGACGGTCACACTTGCCGGTCTCGCCGTAGCTCTTGAACGTCTGTTCGATCTTGTCGAAGTGGTTGGCTTCGGGACCGAAGTGGCTGAAGGAATTGTTGCCCGCCTTGGCGGCCTCGGCGGAAGCAGCGCGAAACGCCATGCGGTCCAGACTGTGCAGGCTGTCGCCCTCAACGACGGCGGCCTCGATCTTTTCGCGGCGGAAGATATTCTCAAAAGCGCGCTTGACTGTAGTCGTACCTGCGCCGGAAGAACCAGTTACAGCGATCACGGGATGCTTGCGGGACATGTGTCTCTCCTGAAGTGTAAAAATTTTTGGCCGATTCTAACAGAATTCTTGCGCCAGAGTGGCCCACTGCGCAACCCTGGCCCCAAGCCGCTATAATGCGCGCTCGCAAACGAAACCGTAATCAAAAGATGCAGCCCAACTATCTCCCCCAAGACATCGAACCCGCCGTGCAGCAGCAATGGGAAGCCGCGCAGACCTTCCTCGCCCCCGATACCAGCGACAAGCCCAAGTATTACTGCCTGTCGATGTTCCCCTACCCCTCCGGCAAGCTGCACATGGGCCACGTGCGCAACTACACCATAGGCGACGTGCTCAGCCGTTACCACCGCATGCAGGGTTACAACGTGATGCAGCCGATGGGCTGGGATGCCTTCGGCCTGCCCGCCGAAAACGCCGCCATGGCCAACAACGTGCCGCCCGCCGCCTGGACCTATTCCAACATCGAATACATGAAGACCCAGCTCAAGTCGCTGGGACTGGGCATAGACTGGTCGCGCGAGGTCAAGACCTGTACGCCGGAGTATTACCGCTGGGAGCAATGGCTGTTCACCCGCTTGTTCGAGAAGGGCATCATCTACAAGAAGCTCTCCACTGTGAACTGGGACCCGGTAGACCACACGGTGCTGGCCAACGAGCAAGTCATCGACGGGCGCGGCTGGCGCTCCGGCGCGCTGGTGGAAAAGCGCGAGATCCCGATGTACTTCTTCCGCATCACCGACTACGCCGAAGAACTGCTGGCCGACCTCGACCAGCTGGACGGCTGGCCCGAGCAAGTCAAAACCATGCAGCGCAACTGGATCGGCAAGAGCACCGGCGTGCGCTTCGCGTTCAAAATCCCCGCAGGGACTCCGTCCCTCTCTCCCGCTGGCGGGAGAGAGCAAGGAGAGAGGGTGGCCGACGATGCCCTCTCCCCCAGCCCCTCTCCCGCCAGCGGGCGAGGGGAGCAAGACTTGCTGTGGGTCTACACCACCCGCGCCGACACCATCATGGGCGTGACCTTCGTCGCCGTCGCTGCCGAGCACCCGCTGGCGCTGCAAGCCGCGCAGGGCAACCCCGAACTGACCGCCTTCATCGAAGAATGCAAGCAGGGCAGCGTCGCCGAGGCGGACCTCGCCACCATGGAAAAGAAGGGCATGGACACCGGCCTCAAAGTCATCCATCCGCTCACTGGCGAGCAAGTGCCGGTGTGGGTCGGCAACTACGTGCTGATGGGCTACGGCGAAGGTGCGGTGATGGCCGTTCCGGCGCACGACGAGCGGGATTTCGGCTTCGCCAAAAAATACGATTTGCCCATCAAGCAGTCCATTCGGGTGGCAGACGAGAGTTTCTCGACCGAAGTCTGGGCAGAATGGTACGGCGACAAGGAGCAGGGCGTCTGCGTCAACTCCGGCAAATACGACGGCCTGAATTATTCCGCCGCTGTGGATGCCATCGCCGCCGACCTGAAAGCGCTGGGCTTGGGCGACAAGCAGGTGCAGTTCCGCCTGCGTGACTGGGGCATCTCGCGCCAGCGCTACTGGGGCTGCCCGATACCCATCATCCACTGCCCGAGTTGCGGCGACGTGCCGGTGCCGGATGCGCAACTGCCGGTGGCGCTGCCGGAAGACGTGGTGCCGGACGGCGCGGGTTCGCCGCTGGCCAAGATGCCGTCGTTTTACGAGTGCACCTGCCCCAAGTGCGGCGGCGCGGCGCGGCGCGAGACCGACACCATGGATACTTTCGTCGAGTCGTCCTGGTACTACGCCCGCTACGCCAGCCCCGGCTGCGATACCGGCTTGGTGGACGAGCGCGCCCACCAGTGGCTGCCGGTGGACCAATACATCGGCGGCATCGAGCACGCCATTTTGCACCTGCTGTACGCGCGCTTTTTCAGCAAGCTGATGCGCGATGTGGGCGTGTTCGGTGAGGTGGGGCGCAAAGCCCCCCACCCCAACCCTCCCCCGGGGGGAGAGGGGGCAAGCGGCGCGCGGAGCGCGTTCCAACCCCTTGACGAGCCGTTCAAGAACCTGCTGACCCAAGGCATGGTGGTCGCGCCGACCTTCTACCGTGAGGGCGAGGGCGGCAAGAAGTTGTGGATCAACCCGGCCGACGTGGATGTGGCGACCGACGAGCGTGGCCGCCCGGTGGGCGCGACGCTGAAGTCTGACGGCCAGCCGGTGGTCATCGGCGGCACCGAGAAGATGTCCAAGTCCAAGAACAACGGCGTGGACCCGCAGGCCATCATCGACCAGTACGGCGCCGACACCGCGCGCCTGTTCATGATGTTCGCCGCGCCGCCCGAACAGCAGCTGGAGTGGTCGGACGCGGGTGTGGAAGGCGCTTACCGCTTCCTGCGCCGGGTGTGGAATTTCGCCGTCGGGCTGGGCGAAAACGCTGCACCGGCCGCGCAACTGTCCGCCGACGATCAGGCGCTGCGCCGCGAGCTCCATCTGGCGTTGAAGCAGGCCAGCTTCGACTTCACCCGCTTCCAGTTCAACACCGTGGTGTCCGCCGCGATGAAGATGCTCAACGCGCTGGAGAAGGCGCGCGCCAGCGCCGACCGGGGCGTACTGACCGAAGGTTGCTCCATCCTGCTGCGCCTGTTGTCGCCCATCACCCCACATATCGCCCAAAGCCTGTGGCAAGAGCTGGGCTACGGCGACGACATCCTCGCCGCCGCTTGGCCGGAGGTGGATGAATCCGCGCTGGTGCAGGACGAGATCGAGCTGATGATCCAGATCAACGGCAAGCTGCGCGGCAGCGTCAAGGTGCCTGCTGGCGCGGACAAAGCCGCCATCGAGCAACTGGCGCTGGCTACCGACACGGTGCAGAAACAGCTCAATGGTGCGGCACCGAAGAAGGTGATCGTGGTACCGGGCCGGCTCGTCAACGTGGTGGCCTGAGATGAGCCTGCGCTGGTGGTTACCTCTGTTCGCCCTGCTGCTCACCGCCTGCGGCTTCCATCTGCGCGGACAAGCCAAGCTGCCGTTCACCTCGCTCTACTTGCAGGTAGCGAATGAATATTCGCCACTGGCGCAAGAGTTGCGCGGCGGTCTGGAGGGTAATGGCATCGCGCTGACCCAAAAGCCGGGTGAGGCGCAAGTGGTGCTGCAGATCATCAGCGAGCTGCCCGAGAAGCGAATCCTCACCTTGGGCGGTGGCGGGCGGGTGCTGGAGTATCAGCTGTTCTACCACGTCTCGCTGCGCATGTACGACCAGCAGCAAAACGACTGGCTGCCTGCGCAAGAGATCACCCTGCACCGCGACTTCCCCTGGGATGACACCCAGGTGTTGGCCAAGCTGCAGGAAGAAGTCATGCTGAACGAGAACATGCGCAGCGACATGGTGCAGCAGATCATCCGTCGCCTGTCGTTCGCCAAACCGCCCGTGCAGGAATGAAGCTGAGCGCTGACAGTCTGCCGCGCCACCTGGCTTCGGGGCTGAAACCACTGTACGTGATCCACGGCGACGCACAGCTGCTGGCGCTGGAGGCAGCAGACAGCATCCGCGCTGCAGCACGGGCAGCGGGCTATGCGGAACGCGACGTGCTCACTGCCGACAAGGACTTCCGTTGGGCGGAACTACGCGACAGCGCGCAAAGCCTCTCTCTGTTCGCCGATCGCAAGGTGATCGACCTGCGCATCCCCAGCGGCAAGCCGGGCACCGAGGGCGGGCAAGCGCTGCAGGAACATTGCGCCCGGCTCACGCCCGATGTGCTGACCCTCATCACCTTGCCGCGACTGGATGGCTCGGGCATGAAGAGCAAGTGGTTCGCCGCGCTGGAGCAGCACGGCGTGACCATCGCCGCCGATGACATCCCGCGCAGCGCACTGCCCGCCTGGATCGCCGGTCGCTTGCAGCGCCACGGCCAATCCGCCGAGCGCGAGACGCTGGAGTTCCTGGCCGACCGCGTGGAAGGCAATCTGCTGGCGGCCTGGCAGGAGATCCAGAAGTTGGCACTGCTCTACCCGGCGGGGGCGCTGAGTTTCGACCAAGTCAAAGATGCCGTGATGGACGTGGCGCGATACGACGTGTTCAAGCTGGCCGAGGCGATGCTGTCCGGCAACGCGGCGCGTTACGCGCGCATCCTGGACGGCTTGCGCGCCGAAGGTACGGCGACGGTGCTGATCCTGTGGGCGCTGACCGAGGAGGTACGCACGCTGGTCAAGCTGCTGGGCGGTATCCAGCGCGGCGACAATCTGGGTTATCTGATGAAGGAGGCGCGGGTGTGGGGCAATCGGCAAGAGTCCGTGGGCCAGGCCGTGCGGCGCATCCGTCTGCCACAGGCCGAGGTGGCCTTGCGCCACGCGGCACGGCTGGACAAGACCATCAAGGGCCTGCGCTCCGGTGATGTTTGGGACGAGCTGCTGCAGCTGGGTCTGCGCTTCGCCAAAACCTGAGCGCGGAGATAGCGTGGAACAGATGCTGATCGTCCTGACCAATCTGCCGGACCACGCCAGCGCCGAACGCCTGGCCGCTGCGCTCATCGCCGACCGTGCCGCCGCCTGCGTCAACATCCTGGCCGAATGCCGTTCGGTCTATCGCTGGAACGGTGCCGTCGAACAGGCAAACGAGGTTCCTCTGCTCATCAAAACCACGCCCGCCGCCTATCCGCGCGTGGAGCAGACGATACGCGAGTTGCATCCCTATGAACTTCCCGAGATCGTGGCGGTCCCTGTCGTCGCAGGCCTGCCCGCTTACCTGGCCTGGGTCGCGCAAGAAACCAACCTGACTACACCATGAAACCATTCAAGTTCTTCGTATCCCTGTGTCTGCTCTGTGCGGCGACTTTCGCCCAGGCCGGCGTGTTCGACCGCATCGGCGGCGGCAAGGCGGCCACCTTCCTGCCCCCCGATCAGGCGTTCGGACTGGAAGTCAGCAGCTGCGACGAACGCACGCTGATTGCCGGTTTCCGCGTCACACCGGGCTATTATCTGTATCGCAACAAAGTGTCGTTTGAACTGGCGGGGGGTAGCGGCAAGCTCGCCCGCATCACGTTGCCGCCCGGCGAGACCAAGGACGACCCCAACTTTGGCAAAATCGAGGTCTATCATCAGTCGTTCCAGGCCAAGCTCGAACTGGAAGGTGCCGACCCCGCGCAGCCCCTGTCTCTGGCGGCAACCTATCAGGGCTGCAGCGAAGATGGCCTGTGCTACCCGCCCATCAACAAAACGGTCACGCTGAATCTGTCGCGCAATGTGTGCGCTGCCCCAGCAACGGCGGCGAGCCAGCCCGCCAGCGAAGATGGCCGCATCGCCCACGTGCTGCAACAAGGCGATTTCTGGCTGGTGATCTCCGTTTTCTTCGGCGCGGGACTGTTGCTGGCCTTCACGCCCTGCGTGTTCCCGATGGTGCCCATCCTGTCCGGCATCATTGTCGGCCACGGCCACAAGATCACGCATCGCCACGCCTTCTTTCTGTCGCTGGCCTACGTGCTGGGCATGGCGCTCACTTACGCGGCTGCCGGTGTGGCGGCAGGCTTGTCGGGCGAGCTGATCTCGAACGCGCTGCAAACGCCCTGGGTGCTGGGCAGCTTCGCGGCGCTGTTCGTGCTCCTGTCGTTGTCGATGTTTGGCCTCTATGAGTTGCAACTGCCTTCCGCCCTGCAAAGCCGGTTGACCGAGACCAGCAACCAGTTACACGGCGGGCATTTCGGCGGCGTGTTCGCCATGGGCGCGCTGTCGGCCATCATCATGAGCCCGTGCGTCGCCGCGCCGATGGCGGGCGCGTTGCTCTACATTGGCAAGACGCACGACGCGCTGCTGGGCGGTTCGGCCCTGTTTGCTCTGGCATTGGGCATGGGCTTGCCGCTGCTGTTGATCGGCACCTCCGCCGGAGCCTTGCTGCCGCGCGCCGGGGCCTGGATGGAGTCGGTCAAGCGCATCTTCGGTGTGCTGATGTTGGCATTGGCGATCTGGATCGTGTCGCCGCTGTTGTCGGTTTCGGTGCAGATGGGTTTATGGGCAGCGCTGCTGATCCTGTCCGCCATGTTCCTGCGGGTGCTGGATGCCTTGCCACCCAACGCTTCCGGCTGGCGTAAACTGTGGCGCGGCGTGGGGGTGTTGATGTTGCTGCTGGGTGCGGCCTATCTGGTCGGGGCTTTATCGGGCGCACGCGACATCTTCCGCCCGCTCGCTGCCCTGGGACACACGTCCGCCGAGGCTCCGGCGAATCTCCCGTTCGTACGGGTGAAGTCACTGGCCGAGCTCGATGCGAGTATCGCCGAGGCGCATGGCAAACGGGTGATGCTGGATTTCTACGCCGACTGGTGCGTGTCGTGCAAAGAGATGGAGCGCTTCACCTTTGCTGACGCGCAGGTTCGCGCCAAATTGAAGGATGTGGTGTTGCTCCAGGCGGATGTGACGGCCAACAATGACGACGACAAGGCGCTGCTCAAGCGCTACAGCTTGTTCGGCCCACCCGCGACTTTGTTCTTCGATACGCAGGGCAAGGAGCTGAGCGACTTCCGTGTGACCGGCTTCCAGAATGCCGAGCTGTTCCTGCGCTCGCTGCAGGCGGTCGGCCTGTAAGGACTCAAGCCAGCGTAGCCAGCGGGGTGAGGCTGGTGGCCTCGGTCAGCAGGAACTGCACAAAAGCCTGTGCCGCCAGCGAAAGTCGCTTGTTCTTGCGGTGAACGATGTGCCAGTTGCGCAGAATGGGAAAACCCTGGACATCGAGCACCCGCAAGCGCGCGGTCTCCAGCTCCAGCTCGATGGCATGCAGGGAAATGATGCCGAGACCGATACCCGCCTGCACGCTTTGCTTGATCGCCTCGTTGGTATCCATCTCCATACTGCGCGGCAACGGTAATCGGTGCTTGGCGAAGTAGCGCTCGATCACCCGGCGCGTACCCGAGCCCTGTTCGCGCAGCAAGAAGGTCTCGCCGACCAGCTCCCCGGGTGTGATCTGGCTGCGCCCAGCCAAGGTGTGGTTGGGCGCAGCGATGATGACCAGCGGGTTCTCCATGAACGGGTGTGCATCCATCTCCCCGTCTTCCGCAGGCAAGCCCATGATGGCGAAATCGGCCAGATTGTCGGTGAGCTCGCGCAGCACCGCATCGCGGTTGGCGACATGCAGGCTGACCTGGATGTTGGCGTGGGTCTGGATGAATTTGGCCAGAAGTTGTGGCATGAAATAATTGGCGGTACTCACCACAGCGATGTTGAGATGGCCTCGCTCCAAACCCCGCATCTCACCCAGCACGGACTCCAACTCCTGCATCTGCTGCATGATGGCGCGGCTGTAGTGCAACAACTCGCGTCCAGCCTCGGTAAGAAACAGCTTCTTTCCGACTTGCTCGAACATGGCCAATCCGCTAATCTGCTCCACCTGCTTGATCTGCATGGAAATGGCAGGCTGTGACAGATACAGTTCGGCAGCAGCGCGCGAGTGACTCAGATGGCGCGCTACACTTTCGAAAACCTGAAGTTGTCGCAGACTCAATGGCAGCATGGTGCGGGATTCTAAACCATAAGCAGATCTTATGGTCCGAATAAAAACATTTGACTGTTATTTATAATGGCAAACCCGTAAAGTTCGCAGCGTAGTAGTTACATTCAACGACAAGAGGAGAACACAATGGATCAATCAAATCGTTACGCAAACCTGAATCTGAAAGAAGCGGACCTGATCGCTGGCGGCAAGCACTTGTTGGTTGCCTACAAGCTGATCCCCGCCAAGGGTTATGGCTTCCTGGAAGTGGCTGCTCACGTTGCAGCTGAATCCTCTACCGGCACCAATGTGGAAGTGTCCACCACCGACGACTTCACCCGTGGTGTTGACGCGCTGGTCTATGAGATCGACGAGACTGCGTTCGGCGACGACCCGGTCAAGGGCGGCGGTTTGATGAAGATCGCTTATCCCGTCGACCTGTTCGACCCTAACCTGATCGATGGCTACTACAACGTTTCCCACATGTGGTCCCTGATTCTGGGTAACAACCAAGGCATGGGCGACCACGTTGGTCTGCGTATGCTGGACTTCCTGGTGCCCGAGTGCATGGTCAAGAAGTTCGATGGCCCGAGCGCTGGCATCGCCGACTTGTGGCGCGTGCTGGGCCGTCCCGAAGTGGATGGCGGCTACATCGCCGGCACCATCATCAAGCCTAAGCTGGGCCTGCGTCCGGATCCGTTCGCCAAGGCATGTTACGACTTCTGGCTGGGCGGCGACTTCATCAAGAACGATGAACCGCAAGCCAACCAAGTGTTCTGCCCGATGGAAGTGGTGATTCCCAAGGTCGTTCAAGCAATGGATAAGGCGCAACAGGAAACCGGCCAAGCCAAACTGTTCTCGGCTAACGTGACTGCTGACTTCCACGGCGAAATGATCAAGCGCGGTGAGTACATCCTCGGCGAGTTTGCCAAGATCGGCTCCGAGAAGCACGTTGCCTTCCTGGTTGACGGCTTCGTGACCGGCCCAGCAGGTGTGACCACCGCCCGCCGCGCGTTCCCGGACACCTTCCTGCACTTCCACCGCGCAGGCCACGGCGCTGTGACTTCCTACAAGTCGCCGATGGGTATGGATCCGCTGTGCTACATGAAGCTCTCCCGTCTGATGGGCGCTTCCGGTATCCATACCGGCACCATGGGCTACGGCAAGATGGAAGGCCACGCCAAGGAAACCGTGCTGGCTTACATGCTGGAACGCGATGAGTGCCAAGGGCCTTACTTCTACCAGAAGTGGTACGGCATGAAGCCGACAGCACCGATCATCTCCGGCGGCATGAACGCGCTGCGTCTGCCAGGCTTCTTCCAGAACCTGGGCCACGGCAACGTGATCAACACCTGCGGCGGCGGCTCCTTCGGCCACATCGACAGCCCGGCAGCCGGTGGTATCTCCCTCGGCCAGGCTTACGAGTGCTGGAAGAGCGGTACCGACCCGATCGAATACGCGAAGACCCACAAGGAATTCGCCCGTGCTTTCGAGTCCTTCCCCAAGGATGCCGACAAGTACTTCGCAGGCTGGCGCGAAAAGCTGGGCGTACACAAGTAAGCGTAGCCCGGTAATATCGAAGCAACGAAAATGCGCCCCCACACGATGGGGGCGTTTTTTTCCCAAGATTCCAGCCCTCACCGTTGCCGGTGCGGGGCTTGAGCAGGACAAGCGCGGCATCGACCCGCGTTGCCTTGCTCTATCAATGCACATCACTTGATGTGGGAGACTCAGGAGTTAGCGATGACAAACAAGAACCAATACACTGTGGGCAAGGAACCGTTCTATCAGGCCCAGGGCGATGAAGTGAAACTGTACGAGGCCGCTTACGCCGCCCGTCTGCCGGTGATGGTGAAAGGCCCGACCGGCTGCGGCAAATCGCGCTTCATTGAATACATGGCCTGGAAGCTCAACAAGCCACTGATCACGGTGGCGTGTAACGAAGACATGACCGCTTCCGACCTGGTCGGGCGCTATCTGTTGGATGCCAACGGCACCCGCTGGCTGGACGGCCCGCTGACCACGGCAGCGCGCATCGGTGCGATCTGTTATCTGGACGAAGTGGTGGAAGCGCGTCAGGACACCACCGTGGTGATCCACCCGCTGACCGACCACCGCCGCACCCTGCCGCTGGACAAAAAGGGCGAGCTGATCGAAGCCCACCCTGACTTCCAGTTGGTCATCTCTTACAACCCCGGCTACCAGAACCTGATGAAGGATCTGAAGCAATCCACCAAACAGCGCTTCACCGCATTCGAGTTCGATTACCCCGATGCCGCGCTCGAATCGGCGATCCTGGCCAAGGAAACCGGGCTGGATGCGGCGGTGTGCGACAAGCTGGTGCAAATCGGCCAAGCCGCGCGCAACCTCAAGGGACATGGCCTGGATGAAGGCATCTCGACCCGTTTGCTGGTCTATGCGGCCACGTTGATCCGGAATGGCGTGGATGCCAAGGCGGCTTGCCGCATGGCGCTGGTGCGTCCGATCACCGACGATGCCGACATCCGCGACACGCTCGATCACGCGATCGATGCTTCGTTCGCCTGAGATCAGAACGGAAACCGGCAGGAGGTGAAGTGATGACGGATGTGGTGGCGGAAAGAACCGAAGAGGCGGCTAGGTATTGGGAGCAACTGGGTTGCCGGTTCTCCCAGGTCAATGCCGTCTTTGACGAGTGCATCAAGGAAGCCCAGGCGCTGCTGTCGAAAGCGGGCCTAGCAGCCTATATCGAGAATGCCCGCATCATCGGCAAGATGGGGCGTGGCGCGGAACCATTGCTGGTCTATCTGGAAGAGGCGCCCAGCGTAGCCAGCATCGTCGGGGAGCATGCGCTGATCACTCTGCGCGAATTCTCCGAGTACATGTCCACGCATACCAACTTCAAGGCGATCGTGCCGTTCCTGCAAACCAGCGGGGCCATCGCACGCCGTTTGCACGACGACAAGATGTTCCGCCGCTACATCGAGATCGTCCGCGACATGATGGATCGCACCTCTGGCTCGATCCACGGTCACCACACGACCTTCGCCAGTCCCGGGTTGCCCGACCTGCTCAAACAATCGCCCAAGCTGTTGAGCGTCCTGTCCTTGCAGGGATTCCAGAACTGGATCGAGTACGGCATCAAGTACTACAACAATCATCCTGAGCGACAGGAGGAGTATTTCCGCCTGGAATCCGCCGATGCCATTGCGGTGATGCAACGCGAGCGGCATGGCACCTTGCTGGTGGACAACGAGCGCAAACTGGATGCCTACATCCGCGCACTTTGGAACGACAGCGACTACCTCATCCCGTATTCCGTCGCCTTCGCCAGCCTGCGCAAGGCTATGCCTTATTACACCGACGACGGCATCCGCTTGCCCGATGTCTATGACGATCTCAATGGCGTGTCGGGCATAGACCGTTACCGCGCTGCGTTGGCTCACATGGCCGCGCATCGTCGCTGGTCGCAACAGATGATCGTGGACAACTGGAGCCCGTTCCAGCGCGCCAGCGTCGAGGTATTCGAAGACTCCCGCGTGGAATATCTGGCCTGCCAGAAATATCCGGGTCTGCGCAAGTTGTTCTTGGCACTGCACCCTGTTCCCCGAGAGGAAGACCTTCAGCTCGAAGAACAGGGCATCTCGGTGTTCCGGTTGCGGCTCGCCATGCTGTCGCGCGCCATTCTCGATCCGGACTACGCCTACCAGAACGAGCATGTCCGTGAGTTCGTCAGACGCTTCCATGAATTGATGGCGACAGGCGCATCGACCAGCGCAGCGATGGCTTCGATCGCCCTGGCGTTCATCGCGCGCACACGCGGCCAGCGCGACCTGTCGGCCCAAATGTATTTCGACAATACCGAGGTGGACTACCGCGACGATAACCGTCACTTGTGGATCTACATCGAAGAGAGCGACGAAGACGAGATGTTCGAGCATCTCGACAAGCGCCAGAGCACGGAAGCGGAGTTGCACGCGCTGCCTCCCCGTCACTACGACGAGTGGGATTACAACGCACAGAACTATCGTCCGGACTGGGTGAGCGTGTATGAAGCGCTGCATCCGCGCGGCAATCCGGCGATGATCGACGCTCTGCTGACCAAGCATGCCAAACTGACCAAGCGCCTGAAAGCGATGCTGGAGTTGCTCAAGCCACAGGATAAGGTTCGCATCCGCTATCAGGAGGAAGGCTCGGAGCTCGATCTGGATGTCGCCATCCGCTCCTTGATCGACTACAAGAGCGGCAGTTCGCCCGACCCGCGCATCAACATGTCGCATCGCACCGATGGCCGCAGTTTCGCCATCACCTTGCTGCTTGACCTGTCGCAGTCGCTAGGCGAGAAGGCCGCTGGCAGCAACCAGACCATCCTCGAACTCAGTCAGGAGGCCGTTTCCTTGCTGGCCTGGTCGGTGCAGCAGGTTGGTGATTCGTTCGCTATCGGCGGTTTCCACTCCAACACCCGCCACGATGTGCGTTACTACCATCTGAAGGGCTTCAAGGAGCCTTGGGGTGATGAGGTCAAATCGCGCCTGGCGGCGATGCAGGCAGGCTACTCCACCCGCATGGGTGCGGCGGTACGCCACGCCGGTCACTATCTGAAAACGCAACAGGCGGACAAGAAGCTGCTGCTGATCCTCACCGACGGTCAGCCGTCCGACGTGGATACCAAGGACGACAATTTGCTGATCGCCGACGCGCGTCAGGCAGTGAAGGAGTTGGATCAGGATGGAATCTATAGTTACTGCATCAACCTCGACCCCAAGGCTGACGAGTATGTGGCAGACATCTTCGGCAAGCAGTACACGGTGATCGATAATGTTGCCCGCTTGCCGGAACAGCTGCCTCAGCTATTCATCTCGCTGACCAAATGAATCAGCCCGCGTCTGCGGGCTGATCCGGATCACTCTTCCAACAGGCTGCGCAGCATCCACGCATTCTTTTCGTGGATCTGCATCCGCTGGGTGAGGATGTCGGCGGTCGGCTGATCGTTTGCCTTATCCACCACCGGGAACATGGCACGGGCCGTGCGCACCACGGTCTCCTGTCCGGCGATAAGCTGGCGGATCATTTCCTTGGCGTTGGGTGCACCCTCGCTGTCGGCAATACGAGTCAGCGCAGCAAACTCGCGATACGTACCCGGTGCAGGAAAACCTAGCGCACGAATACGCTCGGCCAGCAGATCGACCGCCAGCCATTGCTCGTTGTACATATCCATGAACAACAGATGCAAAGTTTGGAACATCGGTCCGGTCACGTTCCAGTGGTAGTTGTGAGTCTTCAGGTAAAGCGTGTACGTATCCGCCAGCAAATGCTTCAAGCCGTCGGCGATCTCGGCACGCTGTTTGTCGGAAAGCCCGATATCGATATGAGCCAAGTTGATCTTTTTGCTTGCCATGATGCCCTCCATGAGAAAGACCGGGGATGCTCGCTACAGCCAATCTTGAGCGACCGCCGAGCAGCAGCCCCCGTGCCGTATCCTAGCACGACCAAACAAACTCGCAACGCCACACACTGAACGAACGCTTGACGGCCCCCCAGTAATGCGCTCTACTTACCCCACTATAGAAGATGGGGTAAAAAACCCACACTAATAGGGGATGTTGGCACTCGGGTCGACATGTGCATCCCGCGCACTCAGTTAGCTGCCGGGGCAGGGGAAGCGACATGATGGGAGTCCCTTTGGAATCGAGGAGAGTACATTTGCCCAGGCAAATCACGCGAAATAGACCGCTCCAACTGATCTACGGCATCGTTCTCGCCCTGAGTCCGCTCGCCGCAGATACCGCTGAAGTGATCGTTCACCGGGAAGTAAGCACGGCCACACTGACCGTAAGCATGGCTCGCGCCATGTTCGGCATGCGGCAGAACAAATGGCCGGATGGTACGCCATTGAAAGTGTTCGTATTACCCGATGCGCATCCCCTGCACAAGGCATTGTGCAGGGAGGTCTTAGATGTTTTCCCCTACCAGTTACGGCAATCCTGGGATCGGCAGGTGTATTCCGGTACCGGTCAAGCGCCAACTGAGTTGACTTCCGAAGAACAGATGATCAGCCAAGTGTCCGCGACACCGGGCGCGATCGGCTATGTCAAGAAAGCGAGTAACTCCGATGCGGTACGCATTGTCCCTGTACATTAGCACCTTGTTAGTCTCAGCCAGCGCTCTGGCCGAGGGGCTCCCTGAGAACATACAGGTCCACGGCTTTGTCAGTCAGTCAGCCGCCTGGACCAACCACAACCAAGTCGGCGGTAACCAGCCGGGCAAAGTCGGCACAGATCTACACGAAATCGGCGGCAACCTGTCCTGGCGCCCGGATGCGGACTGGCTGGTATCAGGCCAATTACTGTCCCGCCTCGCGGGGGCCAGCGACAACGGGAACGTACGTGTCGACTACGCCTTCGTCGATCACACCTTGCTCGAATTCGAAGGGCAGCGGGTAGGAGTACGGGTCGGCAAGATCAAGATCCCCTTCGGTTTCTACAACACCACTCGCGATGTGGCACACACCCGTCCCGGCGTGATACCGCCACAGTCCATCTATTACGACCAACTGCGCAGTTCTTTCCTAGCCGCCCCGGGCATGGCCGTGTACGGGGACGGCGAGATGACCAGCGGAGGCCTGCATTGGCAAGTCAGCATCATCCGTCCGGAGATCAATGACCGCAATCTGACCATCCTCATGGTCGACCAGCAACCCGGACACTTCAATGGCCTGCCCTCTATACTCGGTCAGGCGATCTATGACTTCGATGGCGGGCGCTGGCGCACCGGCCTGACGATGAGCAACATGAAGATGCAGTACCAGCCGGGCGTGGGGGATTTTCTGCATGCGGGCCACATCACCCTGAACACGGGTGTATTGTCGCTGGAGCGTAACAGTGAAGAGTGGACTCACACGGTCGAATACGCGCTCACTCACCAGATCCGCAATGGATTCAACGTGCCATTTGCTCCTATTCTGGACATGGGCACTACGATCGAGGCCGCTTACTTCCAGACTCAATGGCGCTTCGTGCAGCAGTGGCAGGCCCTGGCCCGCTTCGACATGCTGTATCTGAACAGCCGTGACCGTAACGGTCTGCAGTTTGCTGCCGCGACCGGGATGCCCGCAGCGCAGCGCTATGCCCGCGACTGGACCTTGGGATTGCGTTTCGACCCCAGCAAGGACTGGTCGCTGTTCGCCGAATGGCACCGTGTCAGCGGGGCAGCCTGGCTATCGAAGCTCGACAACCCTCCTGCCGCACTGGCGACCCCGTGGAACATGCTGCTGCTGCAAGCCGCGTGGCGGTTCTAGGAGGAGAGCAACATGGCCCCCCCCTCCAGGCCCCGGGATTTCCTTGGCATCCGCTGGAAGATCCTGCTTTTGGCAGGTCTGGTATTGTGCGTGACCGGCAGTCTCTTGATCTGGCAACAGTACCATGCCGAGATGCGGCAGTTCGAGGCCGATCAGGCCAGCCAGCGTCGACGCACCGAGGAGCTGGTCGACCGGCTGTTCGAGCTACAGTCGGAACGGCTGCAGATGCAGGCGCGCATGTTTGCCAGTATCCCCAAGGTCAGACAGGATATGGCCTCCCACGATGCGACCGACTTGGCGCAGGCCATCGACCCCCTGTGGTCCGAGCTGAATATGGGCCAAGGCCTGCTGGATGTCAGCATCTACGATGAACAGCAGAACCGGCTGGTCAACCGAGGCGAGCGCAAGACGACCTTGCAAGTGGGGATGGCCAAGATGGTCGCCTTGCACGAGACTCCGTTAAGCTGGCTGGAATGCTCCGAGGAATGCGCCTACCAGTCCGCCATCCCGATCACCTACCGTGGCAACACGCTAGGTGTCATCGCCGTGCAAGGCAGCCTGGAGAACATCATCCTCGACCTGCGACAGCTGTCTGGGGCTGAAGTCGCGGTGTTCACCGGCCACTCCGACCACCCCGATTCCCCGCTGCGCGGAATGAGCCTTTTGACCGCCAGCGGCGGCGAGGCGATGCGTGAATTGCTGCACTCAGCCACCTCGATCCCGTGGCAGAACAACCACACACAGATAAACCACGGCGAACAGGTATTCCAGTTGATGTTGCTGCCGGTACCGGCAAGTAACGGCGTACGCGCTTATCTGGCGTTCTCCGCCGACATCACCTCACAGGTCCGACTCATCCAGACCACGGCACAACGCAGTGTGCTGCTGGGTAGCGTGGCCTTGGCATTGGCGCTGCTCCTGCTCTATCTGATGCTGAGACCGACCATGCGCCGCATCGAACACGTCACTGGCATCATGCCGCTACTGGGCGAGGAGCGGTTCGGCGAGATCCGGGATAGCTACTCGAATCGGCCACGCAGTCGTTTCCCGGACGAAACCGATGAACTGGAAGAACTGGCGGTCACCCTCTCCAACCGGCTCGAAGGGTTGCGCAACGAGTCGCGCGAACATCTGCGCGACCTGGCCACGCAGGCAAAACTGTTGGAACAGGAGCGCGACCTGTTCACCAGCCTGTTCAATACCGCCCCCGTATTGATCCTCACCTATGGCCGGGACGGCTGCATCCGCATGGCAAACGAAGCCGCACAGCAAATCGGCGACATGGGTGAACTCGGACTCATCGGTCAGGATTTCGCCACCTTGTTTCTGGATGCCTGGCAACGCCCTAGCCATGCAGCCGAGATGGCGAGCATGGTCTCGGGCGGCATACACCACGGGGAATCGAGCCTGGAATCCTTCGACGGACAGAAACACGACATCGTCTGGTT
Organism: Ferriphaselus sp. R-1; assembly: GCF_000746095.1. Taxonomy (GTDB): domain Bacteria; phylum Pseudomonadota; class Gammaproteobacteria; order Burkholderiales; family Gallionellaceae; genus Ferriphaselus. The sequence goes on from NZ_JQKP01000002.1 coordinate 175,660, forward strand.
CCATACCCGTCTGGCCCATGAGGCAGGCGGAACGCCCGCCTATCTGTCGGTAGGCATGGATGTCACTGAGCACCGGCAAATCAAACACCAACTGCACAAACTGGCCGAATGCGATGTGGTCACCGGCCTGCTCAACCGCCGCGCCTTCAAACGGGAACTCGACCAGCTATTGTCCACCACCACGTACGGGGTACTCCTGGTCTGCGACCTGGACCAGTTCAAGGTGATCAACGAAGCTGGCGGTCATGAAGCAGGTGATGCCATGCTGATGGCTTTGGCCGAGTATCTGGAGGCACTTGTACCCTCGCCCCGGCTGATGGCCAGACTGGGCAGCGATGAGTTCGCGCTGATGTACCCCGCACTCACCATCACCGAGGCCATCGGATTGGCCCAGCGCTTGAACCACATCAGGCCCCAATGCGCCGAATCCCAGCTCATGCCCCACGTCCTGTCGACCTGCGTGGGGATAGTGAACTTCCCGGAACACGGCGGCGATTCCGATACCTTGCTGGGCAGCGCCCAGTTCGCCCTGCTCCAGGCACAGAACCGTGGGCATGGTTCCTGGCACCTCTATTCCGCCGACGACCCCCAGCGCAGTTCGATGGGCAAACGGGCCTACTGGAAACGGGAAGTCGAGCAGGCGCTGGAGGAAGACCGTTTGGTCCTGCACTATCAGCCCATCCGCAACATCATCAAGGGCACCATCAGCCATTACGAGGCACTGGTGCGTCTGGTCGGTGCAGACGGCACACTGATCATGCCCGGAGAGTTCATCGATGCAGCGGAGAGCACCGGCCTGATTCGCCGGGTCGATCGCTGGGTGGTCAACGCCGTGGCGGAGTTCGTCGCCGGTCGGCCCGACATCAAGGTGGCGCTCAATTTGTCAGGACGCAGTTTCGACGACGATTCTGTCTTCGAGATCGTCAGGACAGCGCTCAAGCGCCATGGGGTCGAGGGAAAAAACATACAGCTCGAAATCACCGAGACCGCCGCGCTCGGGAACATGAGCAAGGCCACCCGAACCATGGAGAAGTTACGCAGCCTGGGCTGCGCCTTCGGCTTGGACGATTTCGGTGTCGGCTACAGCTCCTTCCAGTACCTGAAGGAGTTGCCGATGGACTTCGTCAAGATAGATGGCTCGTTCATCCGGGGACTGACCCGTAACGCCGACGATGCCGCATTCGTGCGCGCCCTGCACAATGCGGTCAAGAGCTATGGCAAGACCACCGTGGCAGAGTTCGTGGAAGATGAGGAGACACTGGCCCTGCTGCGCGAGATCGGGGTCGATTGCGCGCAGGGCTATCTGATCGGCCGCCCCTCGCCCAAGCTGATCAATTAGTGCGGTGACGGAACACGAACAGACGCAGTGCCAGGAACATGGCGACAATGTAGACCGCTGTTGAGCCGGCCTGGGCCCACATCTCATGGATGCCCGCCTGCAAGGCGAAGCGCAGCACCAGCAGGTTGATGACAAAGCAGACACCGAAGGCCATGAGATAGCGGGCACCTTGCGCGCTCATCTTCCCTTCGTGACGGAAGACGAAGCGGCGCGACACAAAGAACCCCAGCACCAATCCGACCAGATAGCCCGCCGCATTGGCCGCATAGGGCTGGAAACCCAGCGCGGTGAGCCCGAAGATCGTGGAGAAACCGGCCACGGTATTAAGCGCACCCGAAAGCGAGTAGCGCGACAGGATGCCAGCTTCATGTTTGAGTCGGGACATGGGTTTCAGCTCCGCCGGTCGCTTAGGGTCGGGCCGTTCGGAAGTTGCGGCCGGTAGATCTCTACACACTCTTGCGCCACCTCGCTCCAGCCATGCCGGAACGCGGGTACGGGATCGCTCCGCTGCAATTGCCGTTCCACTGCCTGCACCCACTGCGACAGCTCCGCACCCAGTGGCAGCACCACACCGGACTCCGCTCCGACCTGGGCGGCCGCGCCGCAGGCATCGGACACGACCACCGGAACGCAGGCCGCCATGGCTTCGGAAATGACCATGCCATACGGCTCTGCCCTGGCCGGATGCAGCAGCACGTCGAAGTCGCGCAGATGGTCGGCGTCGGTGCGCCAGCCCAGCAGGCGGAAACCGCCTTGCCAGCCAGCGAACAAGTGCTCTATCTCGTCCGGTCGGGGCCCGACCACCCAAATCTCCAGCTGCGGGCGCTTGCGTCTCAAGTGCGCCGCGATGTCGACCGCCAGCGACAGTCCTTTGCGCTGCCATTCCTTGCCCACAAAGCCGATCACGCCGCCATCGGCCATAGGATGGCGGAACGGGCGTAGCACGCCGGGAGCGACGCCGGGCACCACCGGGGAGGTCAGTTTGTGGGCATATTCAGGGTAGTAGCGGGCCAACAGGCCCCGGATCACCTCGGAGTTGGGGATGATGGCCTGCGCCCGATCCAGTTCACGCCGCTCCAGATATAACTGCGCCCAAATACGCAGCGAGAGCTTCTTCCACCAGGGACGTTCGCGCACGCTGGCAAAGGGCGGGCCGTGAAACGTGGAGACGTGATGCACACCGACGCGCTCATGACTGTGGATCAGCCAGCCCGGATGGGGGTGGGCCGCCAGCCAGCGATCGACGCGCCGGGAAAAACGCCAGTAGTACAGCCAGCGTGGCCGATAGACCATCGTCCCCAGAGCATGGACCTCGATGCCCGCCGGATGCGTGACGTCGCAGCGCTCACACACGACCATGACCCGATGCCCCAGTGCGGCCAGCTCGCGGGTCAACTCCCAGACATAACGCTCGGAGCCGCCGACCGGGCCGTAGCGACGCACGATATGAATTATTTCCATCTACTCTCTGCAAGCGGCGCGCACCGTTATAAAATGAGCGCCATCCAACGATCTACAATGAAGTGTCGCGGATAGTATAACAACTCGTCCCGAACCGAACCCGAATCTGTACCGATCGTCACAACCCGACTGGAAGCCCATGTTCTCTATCCTGATCCCCACCTGGAACAACCTCGCCCTGCTGCAACTATGCGTGCGCAGCATCCGCGAGAATTCCCGCTATGACCACCAGATCATCGTGCATGTGAACGATGGCAGCGATGGCACCTTGGCGTGGGTGCAGGAGCAAGGCCTCTGCCATACCCGCTCGCCTGAGAACATCGGCATCTGTCTGGCCGTTAACGAGGCGGCGATGCACGCGACGCAGGACTACATCCTGTATCTGAACGACGACATGTATTGCTGTCCGGGCTGGGACACGGCGCTGGTGAACAAGCTCCAGCAGCTGGACAGCGACCTGTTCATGCTGTCCGGCACCATGATCGAGCCGCGCGACACCCACAATCCCTGCGTGATCGTCCATGACTATGGCGACGACCCGGCCAATTTCGCGGAAGCGCAGTTACTGGCCGATCTGCCCGCTTACCGCAAGGCGGACTGGTGCGGCTCGACCTGGCCGCCGACCCTGGTGAGCAAGCGCTGGTGGTTCAAGGTTGGCGGCTACAGCAGCGAATTTTCGCCGGGGATGAGCAGCGATAACGACTTCTCCATGAAGCTATGGCACGCGGGCTGCCGGGTCTTCCTCGGCGTAGGCGACTCGCTGGTCTATCATTTCCAGTGCAAATCCACCGGCAAGGTCAAGAAGAACAACGGCGGCAAGCAGTTCCTGCACAAATGGGGGATTCGGCAGTCGGTGTTCGACCATTACTTCCTGCGGCGCGGTCTGCCCGCACAAGGGCTGAACTTGGAAGAGCCGGAAGACACCCGCGAATTCCGCTGGCAGCTGATGCGCAGCCGGTTGAAGCGGGCATTGAGTTAGGCCGATGTTTGCCCGGAACGCAACCGGGCGAGCTTGTGATACTTCAGATAGGTGGTACGGGCGTTCATCGCCGCGATCTGCCAGCCCGTCCAGCCATCCAGCACCCCGAGCTTGAACAGATAGGTGCGCACAAACGCCCACGCGCCGCGCAGGGGCGCCGTCATCGGCCAGGCCGACCTTCCGTTCTGGAACATCTGCTGTGCCGCCGCCGAGGAATAATGCTCCACCTTGCGTTCGACATCCTGTCGGCTCAGGTAGCTGTAGTGCAGCAAAGGGTGTTCGAGCATACCTGCCTTGCCCGGAAGTTCGACCCGCTCATGCACCAAGCTGTCGGAGAAGCGTCCCTGCGTGCGCCTGAACAGGCGCAGCACAGGATCAGGATACCAGCCGGAATAGTGGACAAACTTGCCACAGAACTGGGAAAGTCTGGGCATCCGATACCCGTCGCAACGCCCCTCCCGGATAGCCGCCTCGATGTCCTGCCGCAACTCGGGTGTGACGCGCTCATCGGCATCCAGCGACAACACCCATTCGCCCGTGGCGTAGCCTAGCGCCCGATTCTTCTGCGGGCCGAATCCCGGCCAATCATAGCTAAACACCCGATCGGTGAACTCCCGCGCCATCGTCAGCGTCTCGTCCGTACTGCCCGAGTCCACGACGATCAACTCGTCCGCCCACGACACCGAAGCCAGGCAATCGCGGATATTGGCGGCCTCGTTGCGGGTGATGAGGATGACGGAAAGCGTTGTCGGCATCATGCCCGTCCCGGCGCTTCCGGTTCGCCCAGTCTGGCGAACAGCCAAGCAGTGAAGAAGGCAAAGAACAAGCCCTCGGTGTGATCCAGCAGCATCGAGTTGAACACGCTGGTCAGACTGTAAGTCAACACCAGCCCGCGCGCCGCATCACGCTCGAAAGCTGGCAGGCGAGCGGCACAACGCCAAAGTGTAACGAACAGATAGATCAACATGACCGGGCCGAGAAACCCAAGCTGAACGGCCTGCATCAGGTATTCATTGTGGGGATTTTCCACCAAATGCGTGGGGTCGACATCGGGAAGCTGGCCGTAAGCCCGGGCCAGTCCGCCGGTCCCGTATCCCAGCAGCGGCTTGTCGGCGATGAGGGTCAACGAGTTGGCGTACAGACTCAAGCGCGTGCCCATAGAATTCTCCTCATCGAACTTGCCGGGCTGCCACTGCTGCACTTCAGTCAGCGCCGTAGTCACCCGGTCATGGACCCGGGGGATGCCCTGATAGGCGGACATCATCAGCGCGAGGGGGAACAAGATCAGAGCAGCGTATGCCGCCAATTTGCCACGTACACCCAAGCCGTGGCGCAAAATCAAGCTGTTGAGTCCGGTCCAGCCCAACCAGCCTAGTAGTACAAGCAACGTCAAATAACCCGTCCGTCCATTGAGCATGAGCAGGACATCGGCAACCGCTTGTGCTGCCAGCAGGTACATCGCCCAGCGCAGCCGCGCCGAGTCAATCTGGCGCGCCCAAAGCAGCAACAGGAAGCTGGCATAGGGTGTCATCAGTCCCTGAGTGATGTAACTATGGAAGATGCTGGGATTGTCCACCTGCGCCGAGGGACCCACCAGAAACCGGACCCCGTGAGTGAGCGGCAACAGCCTCAGCCCTATCGCCCAGGACAGCGCCCAAGCGATGAGCATGATGAAGATGAAGGCCCGCAGACTACGCGCCCGCGTCACCGGCTCGCGGAACAGCAGCATGAACAAGGGGATCAGCGCCAAATCGACATACTTGCCCAGCACACCCAACGCCTGCCCCCAAGGCGCATCTCCCCAGAGCGTACCGAGCAGCAACAAGCCGAACATAATCACGGCCACCCTTGCCACAGGATTCTGGCGGATCAGCTCCGGCAAGTCCTTGCCGTACGCGGGCAGAGCCACCAACAGCAGCAGCCCCAGCACAAGATTGTTCAGCGCCACCTGCTGGGGAAGCGTAAAAGCCAGAGCGACGGCCAACCACTGGGCGGTGCGCTGTAGAGTCAAGGGAAGCGACTCAATGGCTGCGCTCATCCGGCGCATACTCCGGCACCCAGCGCACCAGTGCTTGCTTGACCGCCGCATCGCTTTGCTGCGGCGCAGCTGCCCAGCCCAGCAGCGCCTGCGGGAAGTCCGGCTCAGCGGCACGCGCCTGAGCGATGCGCAACTTGGCATGCGGAGTGGGCAAGGTATGCTCGTTGTCCGCCAGCAACTCTTCGTACAACTTCTCGCCGGGTCGCAATCCGCTGAATTCGATCTTGATCTCGTCCTCGCTCAGGCCGGACAGGCGGATCAGTTCCTTCGCCAGATCGACGATCCTCACCGGCTCGCCCATGTCCAGCACGAAGATTTCGCCGCCCTGCCCCATCAGCCCGGCCTGCAACACCAGCTGGGCGGCTTCGGGGATAGACATGAAGAAGCGGGTGATCTCGGGATGCGTCACCGTGACCGGCCCGCCCTTGGCGATCTGCTCACGGAACTTGGGAATCACGCTGCCGTTGCTGCCCAGCACGTTGCCGAAGCGCACGATGACGAAACAAGTGCCTGTCGCCTGTTGCAGACTTTGGCAGGCCATCTCCGCCAAGCGTTTGCTGGCTCCCATCACATTGGTCGGATTGACGGCCTTGTCGGTGGAGATGAGCACGAACTTGTCCACCCCGTGCCGTTGCGCAGCCTGGGCCACCCGCCAGGTGCCCAGCACGTTGTTCTGTATTGCCTGCCAGGCATTGTGCTGCTCCATCAGGGGGACATGTTTGTAGGCGGCGGCATGGAAGATCACGGCGGGCTGCCAGCGGCTCATGACCTCGTCGAGCCGGGCCGAGTCTCGCACATCACCGATCAGGTACTCGCAGCGCAACCCGGGCAGACTGACGCGCAACTCCTGCTCGATGGTGTACAGCGCGAACTCGCCCTGATCGTACAGCAGCAAGGTGGATGGCCCGAAACGGGCAATCTGGCGGCACAGCTCGGAGCCGATCGAACCGCCCGCGCCGGTGACCATGACGACCTTATCGGTCAGCAACTGATGCAAACCGGCATCGTCCAGCTGCACCGGGTCGCGGCCTAACAGGTCATCCAGTTCGACCTCGCGCAACTGCGACACCGATACCCGTCCACTCAACAGGTCATCGAAGGAAGGCACGGTGAGTACTTTGACTCCGGCCTCCTGACACAAGTCGATGGCACGCTTGCGCTGTTGGTGCGAGGCCGAGGGCATCGCGATGATGGCCTGACGGACATCGGCCCGCTCAGCCCAAACCGACAGACTTTCCAATGTCCCCAATACTCTGATGCCATTCAAGGCACGCCCAACCTTGTTGCCGTCGTCATCCAGCATCCCCACCGGATGCCACGCTTTGCTACGCAATAACTCCCTAGACAAGCTGACGGCAGCGTCTCCCGCACCGAGAATCAGCACCGGCTCGCTCAAGAGGTCCACCCGATCAGAGAATTGCCACTCCTTCCACATCCGGTAGAACAAGCGGTCACCGCCCATGATCAATATCAGCAGGAGCGGGTCAAGCAGCAACACCGAGCGGGGAATAACAGCTTGATTGCGCAGCATCCAGAAGAGCAACGGGATAGCAGCCGCAGAAATCGACACTGCCAACAGGATGCGGCGAAAATCGTTCAAACTGGCATATCGCCATATGCCCAGATACAGTCCGAAGCGCCAAAACATCAGCCCCTGTAGTGGCACAACCCAAATCAGGGTATTCCACATCTCGGCCAGAAAGTGCGGCGGTAGCTCCAGATTGAAGCGCAGCAGATACGCCAACACCCAAGCCAGCGCCGAGGCAACCAGATCATGAAGGATCGCCAGCAAGGTACGCGGATTAGTTGGTCTGATCACGTCGAAACTCCTGCCAGCGGGCGTCCACCGCCCACATCAGCAACACATATAGGCCCGCCAGCGCGGCAACAGCCATCCAAGGAAATACCGGAGCCGCACTGGCCCAGACCGCCAGCGTGCCGGAAAGGAACATCAGTCCATATTCGGCGAACGCGACCTTGCGATGGCCCCAGCCCGATTGTACCAGTCGCTGATAGTAATGTTCCCGATGCGCCTCGGTGACCTTGGCCCCGCGCAAGGATCGCCGCGCCAGAGTCACCGTCGCATCGACGATGAAGGGCGAGAAGACGATCAGCGGGAACCAGAACGGCCAGAGCGACTGCTGCCAGCCCACCATGCCCATGACCGCCGCCAGGAAGCCCAGCGGAATGGAGCCAGAGTCTCCCATGAAGATCCGAGCTGGGTGGAAGTTGTAATACAGGAAACCCAGTGCTGCCGCACCGATGGAGAAATTCAACATGGCGTGCGCTTCACCGCCAGCCATCAACGCTGCCACGCCATACGCCGTGAAGCCGAAGAAGGCCATCCCGCCCGCCAGGCCATCCGAGCCATCCATGAAATTGTAGAGGTTGGTCATCCAGACGATGGCCAGCAACAGCACGGGGAAGAGCACGGGATGTTGCCAGGCGAAACCGGAGCCGACCAGCGTGACCAGCGCCGCCATCATCTGTCCGAGCAAACGGGTCCGCACCGGCAGGCCGCGCAGATCATCCAGCCAGGACACAGCGACCAGCAGCAACATCGGCACGACCACCCACCAGAACAGCGCACCAGGCATGAACGCCCAAGCAGCACAAATACCGCCCATCATGCCCAGCCCGCCGATGCGCGGGACCGGTATCGTATGCAAGGAGCGCTCGTTGGGTACGTCCTGAACCAGCCGTCCGGTCTTGGAGACCAGCAGAATGAGCGTCAGCAGCATGGTGACGAGTGCCGCCACCACCGGGGAGTAATGTGTCATCTTTTGACCGTTTTGAACCAGTTCGCCGTGGCCTGCAAGCCTTGCTGCAGGGGATAAGGAGGGCACCAGCCCAACTCCCGGCGGATTTTATCATCGTCTATCCGCAGCGAGCCGACCAAGCGCGCGATCTGGGCGGACCGACCGCTCACCCTGCCGACCAATTCCAACGCCATCACCGGGATCGGCAGCATACGCGGCCTCACATCCAGAGCGCGCGCCAACTGTCGCACCAGCTCCGAGGTGGAGAGTGGCTCGCCATCCCGCACCAGATAGGTCTGCCCCACCGCCCCCGGGTGGGTCGCGCACAGGATCAGCAGATCGACCAGATTGCCGACGTAGATCAGATCACGCGCGTTGTGGATGGAACCGATGGGCAGCGGCACGCCTTGGGCGACGGCGCGCATCAGCGCGATGAAGTTACCCTTGACTCCCGGCCCATAGACCAGCGGCGGGCGAACGACGACCACTTCCAGTCCGGTCTCGCGAGCCAGCTGATGCAGCGCCTGCTCCGCCTCCCATTTGGACACGCCGTAAGGATCCTGCGGGTGTGGGCACGCGGTCTCGTCATACGCTGTCGTGGCCGGAGTCTCCTCACCGTTGACCTTGATCGAACTGACATACACGAAACGCTTGACCCCCGCTGCTACTGCGCTGCGCGCAAGGCGCATGGTCCCCTCGACATTCACCTTGCGGAACTCCTCCAGCGGATCTGCCGAAGTGTCTCGCATCACATGGACCCGGGCAGCCAGATGAACCACGACATCCATTCCCGCCAGTGCCGCAAACCAATCGGGAGCGGCAGCCTGCACAACGATATTCTCCACTCCGCCATCGAACTCGGCAGGCGCGCGGGTGACCGCTCGCACGGCATAGCCTCGCGCATGAGCTTCCGCACAAAGAACGCGCCCGACAAAGCCATTAGCGCCCGTCACCAACATGCTTTTGCCCATGAGCGTCATCGCCGTATCAGCTCCAACACTTTCGCCGGGTATTTCGACAACACTTTCAACGTATTGGTCTTTATCCCGTTCTCCCGGCAGGCGCGCAGCACTTCGCGGTTGAGCAGCAAGGTGTTCCGCCACCCGCCGGTGCTTACTCCGCCGGTCTGCATGTGCACGAACACTTCCTGCACATAGCGGGAGCGCAGCACATCGCCGTGGAATGCCCGCGCGATGAACTCGAAATCGCCTGCGATCCGGTAGTCCGTGCGAAACTTGCCCACCCGGCTAAACACCTCGCGCTTCAGGAACAGTGCAGGATGGGCGGGCATCCAGCCCCAGGCGATCCGGGCCGGACTAAAGCGGGCCGAGCTGTAGCGGCGTATCAGCCGCCCCGGATCTTCTGCACGAAAGAACGCCACATCACCGTACAGGGCATCTAGGTTGCCGGCTCTCATTTCCTTGACGACATCTTCCAGAACCCGAGCATGGGCATAGATGTCATCAGCATTCAGGAATCCGATGAGATGCCCGGTCGCCAGGCTTATGCCCTTGTTCATCCCATCGTAGATGCCATGGTCCGGCTCGGAGATAAGGCGCGCCACATGCGTCCCGTCGCGCCTGACTATCGCGACCGTCCCGTCCTTCGAGCCTCCGTCGATCACGATGTGCTCGATATCGGGGTAGGTCTGCTCAGCCACAGAACGCAAGGTCGCCGAGATGGTGGCGGCGGCGTTGTAGGCGACGGTAACGATACTGATCTTCATGTGCGGGCCCTGACGATGGCCTCGACCAGATCGGCGAACTCGCTACCGAACCGGCAGACCCGCGCCTCTGCTTGCTGGCGGGCAAGGCTGGCCGCCGCCACACGCTGCGGTGCACTCAATACGGGAAAACCTTGCATCGCGTCAGCCAGCGCGAGTGCCGAATAGCGATCGAAATAGCTGGCATCCGCCCCCATCTGCTCGCGGTGCACGGCCAGATCCGACAGCAGCATCGGTGTACCTATCGCGCGCGCCTCTTCCACCGTGGTGCTCCAGCCCTCGAACAAGGACGGATTGAGCAAGGCGGTACAGGACTGCATCAGTGCGGCGAGATGGGGGTATGGGATCAGCCCAAGGAAGCGCATCTCTCCCTGAACGCCCAGCCGCTCGACCTGTGCCTGCAAACAGGGAAAATGCTCCGGGTCGCGCGGGTCGCTCTGCATGCCGGAAGCGGCCACGACCACGCGCTCGCCACGCTCGCGCAAAATCGCCAAAGCTTCTACCACAAGCGCATGATTCTTATGCTTCCAGAACTGGTTAGGCATGAAGAAAAAGCGCTCTGGCAAGGCATACTCATTGGCGATTCGGCGCGCCGCGTCCTGCTCCATCGCCGCTCCCGGAGGGACGGCAAAATGCACAACTTGCGTCCGACTGCGCGTGGATGGATAGTAACGCTCACAGGCCACACGGGCATCCTCACTGCTCAGCATGACGAAGCGCCGCCCGATCACCTGGGCGATGAAGCCGATCTCGCGCTTCCAGCGCCCCTGCCAGGTGAACATGTGAGGCAACTCGCGATGCTGGAAGTCGGGTATCCAGGCGATGGCTGGCAAGCCCAGCCGCCAGCCGAAGAACTGAGCGTTCTCGAACACCGCGTCGATCCGATGATGCCGGAAAAGCTCGGCCACAGCCATGTCCTTGCCCCAAGCGATAGCTTGCAGCAACGAGCGCCCACGGCGCGAAGCATCAAGCAGGGGGGTGCGGACGAACTCGACTCCCGGGATCGCGGCCAGCGCCTCGATGTCTGTCCCCGTCATGCTTGCGCCCACGAAAAGTACCGGGGTCAGGCGCCGGCCTTCGTGCTGTGCCAGTACTTGCAACAGGTTGCGCAGGTAATTGAATCCGCCAGTCCACGTCTTGCCACCGATCAGGGTAAAGGCGACTCTCGTCAAAACTCATCTCCACTCGAAGTCAGATACCAGCCGACATACTCGGCGATACCTTGTGCGACAGGCAGGATGTCGCCTATCGCCAGAGTTCGCATCCTGGCATTGTCGGCCACCAGGCTGAATGGGTCACCGGGTCGGGACCGGCCATTGAACGAGACCGTGCGAGACTCGCCCCGTGCGCGTTCCCAAGCGGTCAGGACGTGCCCGGCGATCTCGCTGACCGGCGTTACCGCACCGGATGCGACGTTGATGACGGGGGCGTCCGCTCCAGCCAACTCCGGCAGCCGTCCCAATACCCTGGCCACATCACGGACATCGACCCAGTCACGCAACTCCTTACCCGTCCCACCCAATTCGACCGCGCCACCCGCTGCCAGTTTGCAGCACAGATCCCACAGCAATTGTTTCTTCAACCCCGGCCCGTACACAGAGAACAAGCGTGGCAGCACGACGGACAGTCCGAAGTTAGCCGCATAGGAGCGACACAACTCCTCCATCATGAACTTATGCGCCCCATACGGAGAATAGGGCATCGTCGCCGCGCGCTCGGTGATCGCGCCTTCGTGGCCGGCACCGTACACCGCTGCGCTGGACACGGCGACCACCTTGGCCTGAGGGGCGTGCTGGCGCAGCCATTCCAGCAAGGTCGCCGTGGTCACCACGGTACGCGTGAAGTCTTCCAGCGGATTGGCGATCGCGGCGCCGACCGACGAGCCGCCCGCAAGGTGGAACACCACGTCCGGCGAACCGCCCGCCTGCTGCATCTGGTCCAGATTACTTGCGCTGATCTCGCCGTTGATCCAGGACGCTATGCCCCAGTGTCTGGCCTCGATCGCCGGCCAGGCGCCGTGACCTATACCGGCAACCAGATTGCCGTGCGAAGCCAGATCCCTGGCCAGATAGCGACCGATGAAGCCACGCGCACCTGTTATCCAGATAATCATCTTGGCTTATTTGCCACAAAGGAATAAAGGCGACCGGGGCGATGGTCGACATATTCCATGACTCGACTGACCATCGGCCAGACACCCGGCACAGCGAGCAGCCCTCGCAGCAATGCCCGCATTCCGGGAATGCCCAAACTGATGCGCTTTGCCAACTCTCCCTGGAACTCGGACAGGCTGTAGGGCGCAAAATTGACCGGACTGCGCCAGGGCGTGAGCACCGTCGAGGCAGCAAAACCGGCGCGCTCCAGCGCCGCGACATACTGGCCCAGCTGGAACGCATTCTCTCCACCATAAAGGTGGTGCAGAGGATGGATCTCGAAGAACTTCGGCAAGTCCTCGGGACGCGAGATGACATGCTCGCGCACGGCGATCAAGCGTCCACCCGGCTTGAGCACACGCATAAATTCGCGGCACGCCCCCTCCAGGTCGCGCGTGTGATGCAACACCGCACGGGCGAACACTACATCGAATGTCCCGTCGGGGAAGGGCAAACGCTCGGAGAACTCCTCAACGACACGTATGTTCAGTCCGGCCTCTTGCGCCAGTCCGCGTATCGCCCCTCCGCCCACGATGTCGCTGGGATCGGGCTCCAGAGCGGTGACCGCAAATCCATCGCGTGCCATGGCATAGCTGGCAATACCGCGCCCGGCACCAACATCCAGTGCGCTACCCGACGCTCCGGCAAGCAGACTGCGGATGGCACCCCACTCTTCGCTCTGCCAATAGCGTTGCGCAGCGACGATCAGCGGGTCGTCGTAGTAACAATCCCTCACCAATTGCAGTTTGTCCGGCTGTCGGCGCAGCGACTCTACCGCCTCTTCCCAGCTGGAATATTTCTTCTCATCGCTCATCGGCAGCAAGCTCTCTAATGATCCGTGCAGGATTCCCGGCAACGATGGTGTACGGAGGGACATCTTTGGTGACGACCGCTCCCGCCCCCACGACCGCTCCCGCCCCGATATTGACTCCGCGCAATACGCTGGCATTCGCACCTATCCAGACATCGTCACCAATCGCGATAGGGCGCTCACCAAGATCGATCTCAGTTGGGTGGCCGGAACTCATGATTGCCCGGAACTGGGCATGTCTCTGACGAGCGGATAAGGGGTGCGTAAGCGAATCGAAGATATTGACGTTGTGGGAAATCAACACCCGGTCTCCGATGTGGATCGCACCGGCTGACCAGATGCGAGCCCCCTCCCCGATATAACACCAGTCGCCAACAGTGATTTCACCCCCGTGTGCAAACGTCAAAAGCTCTCCGAGGACATATGTGTGCGAGCCTATTCGTATCCGATGTGAAATGCCCAAGATATTCCGAATTCTGGCTGAGCGGGCTAGCTTAGCCCCCAAGCCCAGCTCGCAGGTTGCCCTGCCAGACAACTTCCTAAACAGGTAGTCCAGATTCACGCAACCAGCCTTAGGCAAGCCACACCACGCGCGGCAGCTGCACTATCTGCGGCAAGCTCACTCCCCGCATGCGCATCGTAGAACTCCACATCTGAAATCTTTTCAGGAGAGGTCCGCTGCCAACCGTCAGCGGTGTATCCAAAATATTCGATTTCATATTCGGCTGGCTGAAAGGCATTGACAACTTCCATCACTAACGCCTGGTCAAATATCTGGTACCAGCCATGCACCCCTCGCTTTCCGAAGGGTACGCTGACAAGACAAAGTCCGCCCGGTTTCAAAATCCGCTTGAATTCAGCGATGGCGGGAACAAACCCTAGAGCGTTCGATTCTTTCTTCGTCGAATCTGCGGTATACAGGAGCGTATTATCAAGCCCGATATGCTCGATGGTCGAAATACTGGCAACAACATCGAAGCTAGCCTCAGCGAACATCGGCTTCCGAAGATCTCCATAAACGTACGAAATCGACTTGTCCCAGAAACAGCGCTTCTCTGGTGCCAAGGTCATCACCGTCAAGTCGGCTTCGCTCAACGGAGATCGCTCAATCAGAAAACGGTGGTTAAGTGCAGAACCTGCATCAAGCACCCTCCCTGGGGCTTTGGGTAGCTGTGCAAACAGCCATGGATATTCGACCACTCGCTCATCGATACGCAGCCCGAGTCCTGTTGGCAAGGCCACTTTCTTTGAAAATACCCCGCTATCAATGGCCGAGCATATGGCTTGTTTCTTGGCCGTGTAATAACCCGCGCTCCATGGGCGAGCACCTCGTAATTGATACACCGGCAGCGCCAAGCCATCGAGCACTTCTTTGATTCTGAATAACATACTATTAACTCCCAAATTTACGACGCAAACGATCCAGAATGGTCGTGACCCATCCACCGTTCTGTCGCCACATTGTACTTGTCACTTTCCGGTATTGCTCTAAATCTAGCCGTGTAGCCAACGGAAGTGCGATGCTGCCCACCTTGGAGAAGTTCTTCTTAACGGAAAACCCCCGGAACCACCCTCTGCCATGAGAGCCGCTACCATCGAACCCCTTATTACTCACAAGCGTGACAGGGGGAAACAACACCAAGCCATTTTCCCTGAATACCGCCCAATACCAACGTATGGCCCAGGAATCCCGCAGCCCCTCCATTTGCCGGATCAGCATGGTTGCGTAGTCATACACACCTTCCAGATTGAATCGCTTGCGCAAGACCGCATCTGTACGCACGGCCTCCCAGCCGGTCGCATTGGAGTCGAAGTGATCCCAAGCCCTTTTCCATGTCCCCCAACCCCAAGATACAGTGAACGGCATGAACATCGCCTGTTGTACCTTTGAGAATTCAGGCACATCGAACATATAACCGGAAATCTGGAATACCTGCTCTTCGTCAGCATAGCGATCCAGGGCCTCATTCATGTAGCGCAGAAAGCCGGGATTTAATTCCAGGTCGTCCTCGACAACGACTGCTCTGCCAAACCTTTCCAGAGTTTCGCTCACGCCCGTAATCACCGATCTCGACAACCCCCGATTCTCTTCACTGAAATGATATTCAGCACCGTCGCCGAGCAACTCTTTGGCCACCTTTCTGGTTGCTTCAACCAGGCTGACCTCAGCGGCATTGCGCGGACCATCACAATAAACGATCACCGGGCTATCGCTGAAACCTTCGCACTGCTTGAGCGATTCGAGCGTGTTGCGCAAATGGTCCGGGCGACGGTAGGCAAATACCACGATGGGGGCAAGCGTGCTCAAGCGACCTCCCCGCCTGCTATGCATTCATCCAGCCAGATCTGTGTGGAGACCAACTTGTACAGATGATGCTCCGCGCCCATGACGCCCTGCTTGTTGCGCTCGATCAGGCGGCGGATCTTGGCCGGGTCGCACCACTGGTGCAAGCGGTTGCCGGGCTTGAGCAACAGCGCCTCGATCTCGCGCCCCTGATCCGAGGCCAGCCACTTACCTACAGGAGTGGGGTAGCCCTTCTTGTCGGGGCGGTTGCCGATGGCAATCTGCCCGTGCTTGCGCAAGTATTCGCGCAGCACCGATTTGGTCTCGCCCTGATCGAAACGCAAGCGCTTGGGCAGGCGGAACATCCACTCGACCAGGCGATAGTCCATGAACGGATGCCTGGCTTCGATGCCATGCGCCATGCTGATGGCATCGCCGTAATGCAGAAGTCCGGGCAGAATGTTCTGGGCGTGGTCGGCCAGCAGGCGCTGCCTGACGCGATCGGTCTTACCCTCCCAAGGCTGGGGGACGACCGGAGGAAGCGCCACTCCGTCACGCAGCAGGGACTCAAAGCCGGTGCGCTGTCGATGCCAGCGCAACAACGTCGGCGAAAGCTCCCGCGCCATCCAGGCCGCCGTCCAGCGCAAGGAAAAGGTGCGGCGCATGGCCGCGAAGCGCGTCATCAAATCTCCCGGCGCGGGGTGGTCGGACAACCGGTCCAACAGGTCGAGTACGGCATATTGCGGGTATCCGGCCAGCGCCTCGTCCGCACCCTGGCCTTCCAACAGCACCGGCACGCCCTCGCTGCGGGCGCGTTTCATCAGGTGCCAGAGCGGATAGACCGCCGGGGAGTAGCCCGGACCATCCATGTGCCAGGCCACTTTGCGCAAGGTGGCCAGCCAATCGTCCGCCGGAGCCGCGACTGGGATCAGCGGCGCATGGGCGGCATCGCTCGCACGTTGTGCCCAGGGCAGCTCGCCTACCTCACCATTGCCATAGACCGAGGTAAAACAGGTCAACGGGGCGGACGAATTCACGCCTGCCGCCGCGAGTATGCCGGTCGAATCGAGGCCGCCACTCAAAGTCAGGCCGACGGGCACATCGCTGCGCAAGCGCAGACGGACCGCATCGGTCAGCAGTGCGTCGAACTGCGCGACCGCCTCCTGCCGGGTCAGTCCCTCGATCTCTTCCGTCGGATATTGCCAGTAGCTCACCCGGTCGAAACTGCCAGTGGTTAGGTCATAAACAGCATAGTGCGCGGGCGGCATGACGTGTATGCCCTGATAAAAAGACTCCCCGTGCGCATACAGCAGGTTGTTGCCAAGGAAGTCCAGCAGCACCGCCTCATTCACCGCCCGGTGTTGCGGGAACAAGGACAGCAGGGCCTTGGGCTCCGAGGCGAACGCCAAGCCATCGGCACCCTTGCGGTAATAGAGTGGCTTAACGCCAAAACGATCACGCGCCAGCAGCAACCGCTTGCGCTCCGGCTGCCAGTAAGCGAACGCCCACATGCCGTTCAGCCGAGGCAAGGCCGCCTCGCCCCATTCGATCAGCGCATGCAGCAACACCTCGGTGTCGGAATGGCCGACGAAACGATGACCCAACCCTTCCAGCTGCTCGCGCAATTCGATGTGGTTGTAGATCTCGCCATTGAAAACGATCACCGCACCGCTGGCCGGTTCGACCATGGGTTGATGGCCTGCCGGGGAAAGATCGAGGATGGACAGCCGGCGATGCCCCAACAACGCATCAGCGGAAACCCACACCCCGCTGTCATCGGGGCCGCGATGCGCCAGAGTATCGAGCGCTGCATGGAACCGAGGAGTGTCCGCTGGCGTGAGATCACCCAACCAGCCCAGAATGCCGCACATCAGTAGAGGTCTCCGCCTTTGCCCTGCGCATGGCGCGAGAGTCCGCGCAGCACATAGCCGATTTTTCCTTGTTTCAGCATACACACGAGTCGGCGCATCTTGTATAGCTTCTTCTTCCAGCCAGGCATTTCGCGCCCGGCCAATATTCGCTTGTTCTCTTCGACGAATTTCGCCGACTGTGTGCTGGTCTTGGTAGCTCCATGCAGGCGTAGTGCGCCCCAGATGTGTCCGATATGCTCGCCCTCGGTATGCTCCGTCAAACGCAAGAACCACTCATAGTCAAAAGAGCAATGCAGGCTTTCGTCCAGATATCCGATTGCGGCATGCTCGTCCCTGCGCCAAAAGGCCGACTGGTTGGTCAGAATCATTCCTTCTGCCAACATCGCTTGATAGCTTGGTTTGATGTAGTGCAGGTCGCGAAGGGGGCGGTCATGCTCATCAATAAGCATCATGTCGCCAATGATCAACCCTGCCCCCGGATTCTTCTTGGCAAGCATAGCCAACTCATTAAACGCACCTGGATAATAGACATCATCAGAGTTCTGCCACCCTACCCACTCACCTGTCGCTCTTTTAAGCCCCTTGTTTATCGCCTCGGTCTGTCCGCCATCCCGCTCACTGACCCAATAAGCCAGACGATCTTCATAGCGGCGAATGATATCCACGCTACCATCGGTCGAGCCGCCATCGATGATGATGTACTCCAAATTGGGGTAGTTCTGGTCAAGTACCGAAAGTATCGTTCGCTCCAAGAACTCTGCTTGGTTGAAGCTGGGCGTAACGACGGTTATTTTTGGAAAGTCGGACATTCGGTAGCTCAAGACTGTCGGTTAACGTGCAAATTCGCAAACATCCCGATTAGCAGGTATGTTCCCGAGGACATAAAATAATTGCCATAAATCTGGTCCGCCAAGAAATAAGCCGCGAACAGGGCGATGACCAACTGACGGGCATTCAAGATTTCCGGGGCTCTGGGTTCGGACACGTCACGCAAGAACTCCCGGGCCATCAGGAAAGCGATCGCCAGCAAAAGTACACCTCCCAATAGACCTAATTCCGAAAATGCTTGCAGCACAGTACTGTGCGGAAATCCCATGATACCTGAGCAGGAGTACAGACCAAAGTTCCCGGCACCCACCCCCGCCAATGGATCGAGCCTGAATATCTCCCATGCTTCACGATAAAGCGTCCAGCGAATAGCAATGGAGTTGATTCCGTCGATGATAGGACGACAACTCTCGTCCCCTAATATCGGCTCCCAATGATGGGTCACCCCCAGCACTCCTGTCGCCTCTTCCATCACGCCACCAGCCTCCCCCCCGCCCCCTTCAGCGACAGCAACCTGTGGTGGCGGGGTCAACAGGCCAGCGTAGAACTGACTGGATGGCCGTGGCAGGAAAGAAAGTGAAAGTATAACCGTGACCAGCACCAGTACAAATTGCCGGGAGTACTCCACACAAAGCTTGCGGCTCTTGTAGGTGATAACCGCCATAACCAGCAGAGCCACCATTGACGACAGCAGCCATCCTCGTGCCGAAACCCATACCAACGCCGTGGCCAATAACACCATAAGCCCATACTCGAACAGCTGAGACTTCTTGTCAGAACCATGTGAGCCTGCCCGGCGCACACCCTGCGCAAGCAGGGCCGTAGCCAATAGCCCACCCACTAACAAGGGGCTGTGGTCCTGCCCGAAGAATGTCCATCTTTGACCAAGCTGGCGAGCCGAGAACAGCAGATCGAGCAGCAACAGCGGCAATAGTGCCAGTCCGGCATAGATGATGATCTTGGAAAGCCGATTGACATCCACAGGCCGCATCAACTTGCCGCACAAGAAGGGCAATACAACCAGGAAAGGGAAGTAGCGCAAATAGCCGCTCAGCCATACGTGACGAGAGTGATGCAGCGTAAATGACAGCAATATGAGCAGGGCGAATCCCGCCGTGAGCCACTCCAGACGGGTACGCGGCAGTAGCCGCTCAAGCCTGGATCGGGCGGCCATCAGCACCCAGCACAAGGACACACAATACAATGTGATGGTCATCCACGATTTCCATGGAACTTGGAGAAAGTAGGTGAAGGCAAAGCCGAATAGCAAGCCAAACAGCAACAAAGCTGCAGGGTACGCAAGGTTGTTCTTCATCGATTTATCGTTCTTTCCTGAAAACGAGCATCATGTGATCCTGTGAGCTCATCCAATAAGGAGGAGCCATCTCCAAGCCCGGATAGCGGGCCAAATCTATTTGCCCGAAGCCCCGCCTGCGCAAACGAGCAAATATACGGGGTGCAAATCTGAGCAGCAAATTGACGGACATTTCGTAACCTGCCTGACGTATCCAGCTTTGGCACTTCACATGCGAAAATCTACGGGTCTCGATCAAGGCAAGGCCTAATGAAGGGGCAGCCAGCCTGGCCCAGGTTGGGCTGATAAAGGAGATATGCTCGGCAATATGACAATACCAATAGCGCGCGCCCATCAGTCTCCAACTAGGTGCCTCTGTATTGCCCGTGGTAACGATGATGAAGCCCCCGGGTCTAACCACCTCCAACAAAGACTTCAGGAATTTTCGCGGGTCGGGACTATGCTCGATGACATCGACGGCCAGAACCACGTCAGGTGCCGGGTCAAGCTTGGGCAAGGTGGCAAAATCCCCCCCCACGATCTCAACTCCCTTGGCTTGTGCTCTCCGCGCTGCCTCGGGGTGAATCTCGACTCCGGCACGCCGGTAGTCCCTCCCCAGGCTCTCCAACAAACGGCCATCAAAACATCCGACATCCAGCAGATAGTGGGCATCCTTCCTGGAAGACAACCACTCGCTGATAAGCTGCCAATCATTGCGCTCTGAGGAAGCATCCGGCCAGCTTTCTTCGTTCCCGGCACGATACAGCTCGTTCAGTTCTTCCTCGCTTAGCCGAGGCGCCCTGAAATACAACTCACACCGACAGCATCGGAACAGGCTTCCTCCGCTCAACTCACGTTCGAGCATTCTGCCGGCGAATGTGCTACTCGGCGGAATCTGACCCAGATTCCGTACCTCGGCAGAGGCACAGCTGGGGCAAACGATACTCACTGAATTACTTTGCATTATTCAATATTCCAATTCCAGACGACCTGCGCCACGATCACAAATCACCCTTGCCCGGGGCCATCAAGGAGCTTGGATACTCTGGCCGGGGTGCCCTTGACCAGGGTATTACACGGGACATCGCGAGTAACCACACTACCGGCGGCAATGACACTGTTCTCACCAACCGTTACGCCGGGAAGTATTATCGCGCCGCTTCCAATCCATACGTTATCGCCGATCACAACGGGCGCAAAGACGTTTGTGCGCCTGGTCGCAGGGTCAACGAGGTGTGTTTGAGAGGTAATCGCCGTATGGGAAGCGATCATCACCGAATTGCCTATGGTTACCTCACCCCCACCCCATATATGGGCAAACTCGGCTATGCTAACATCATCCCCCAAGCTGACCTTTCCCGGGCAATGTATGACCACATTGGGGTATATCTGACAACCTCGCCCCATCTGCTGCAAATAGGAACGCCAATAGGCCCGCCGACTCAAGGACACGCATCGACCAATCAGCGGCAACCTGTAAGGGGCTCTAGCCAGCTTAAGCATCAGGGCAAGAGTCCGCTCCATGCGATCTACCAAGCTCATTTGCTCAATGCACCCTTTCTGGCACGCATCAGAATCTCCTTAACCAAGGGCTGATAAGCCATTCCCGCGATAGTTGCCAACAATACAAGTACCAAAACTACCGGACTCAGCACCTCGTGGCCTCCCGTAGCTATCATGACCAACAACAGCCCCAGATACATGAGCAATGAAACAGGCCTCATGCTCGACAGTATATCCGACACCGTCATCTGGACTCCCGAAAGGTATATGTGACGCCGGTATACCGCAATCACGTTGTATATACAGGCAATCAGCAAGCCAAATGCCGCACCAACCAGACCGAACATGGGTATCAGCAACCCTGACATCAGGATGTTCGTCACCGACAGGGTGGCTTGGGCACGAAAGATGAATCGAAGATCTTCGCGACCGATCAAGCTAATATACAAAGGTGTCACCAGCAACATCCCAAGGTTGGACACCGTCGCGATGGCATAAAAGAACATGATCTGCTGAGGGTCGATTTTGACCCAGTTGTGAGCCACCCAGGCCAGAAATGCCGCCCCTACCACATGGACCGCCAGTATCGGTATCGTGGCCAAGGTAACTACTCTCAGATATGCACGGCCCAAAGCCGCACCACCCTCATTGGCCATATGCAGGAATACGCGCATCGCTGCGCCAAAGAGTCCCTGTATCCCCCATATCACCTTCATTGCAAGATCGTATGTGGTCACAGCCACGGAACCAACAAAGTGTGCCAATAGCATTTTGTTGAGTGGCTCCAAGAAAAGATTCATCAGGGTGGCCGCCTGCAACACGCCCCCCGCACGCAATATGTTACGTACCGCGACGATGGGCGATACACTCCCTGCGTTGTAGCCACAATGCAGCCCCATCCGGAAGCGCCTAAGGACGAACAAAACGAGCAGATCCACGCTGGCCGACAAGCACAAAAGCCGCAAATACCCCATCCCACTCAAAGCCCCGTGGACAAAGTAAAGGTACGCTAACCCCATCAGCAGCACGAGGGGGCCGAACAGTTGTGCCTTCATGGCTCGATCCAGACGCCCGGAAGCCTCGATAAGTGCCGATTGCCATGCTGACAACATCTGGACACCAGTCAACAGTGCCATGAACATGATCGCGCCCTGAACCCCCTGCAGGCCAAGTTGCGCAGGCTCCAAATGCAAAAGCACGGGGGATAACCAGAACACGCCGACCGCAAGGACAACCAATATCAACAATGCAAGCCCCGTCAGCAGTCCCGCCGAGGCCAGGATGTTCCCGCGCCCTTCAAGTCCCTGCTTATCGACCGCCATCAGCTGGGCCACCATAACGGTGTACACGCTGGTTCCCAGTGACAAGTAGAGCGCAAAAATCGACAACAAGGTTGCCAACAATCCATACTGCTCGATGCCGACCAGCCTGACCGCCAGCAAGGAGTTTGCAAGCCCGGAAGCCGCACGGAATGCGGTTATCGCTCCGCTCCAACCCGCATTTCTGAAATGACCACTCACGACCGATCTTCAGGCGAGCCGTCGCTCCCTAAACTCCCTTGCTTGCCACAGTTGCCGCAGGCACAAAAATCGCGTCAGCCCACATCAGCTCGTTCGACTCGCCATAGTGCAACCCGCACAGCGTATGCAATTTGAATCCACGCTCAAGCATCAAATTCAGAATGTCAGGGAAGCCATGGGCCCCTTGATACAGCTCCACGAACAACACCTCGACGAGGACCACCTTCGCCTTTTTCAGGGTATCAGATGCCCCCTTCAGGGCAAGGTAGTCATAGCCCTGCAAGTCCAACTTCAGCACATCGACGCGGTCTATCGCGCTCTTTCTGCAGAAGTCGTCTATCGTCACAACTTCGACATCCACTTGCTCGACGAGCTGGCAAAGTGTCTTCAGGTCCGCCTGCAGGCTGTCGGAGGCGGGCAGTAGAGAGTTGGTCGGCTTGGATGCGTTGAGATTGAATTTTGCCCAACCCGGCGTATCTCCCAGCGCCGCGCGTATGACCTTGACCTTGGCATTACCCTGAAACCGCTGCTCCAGAATCGCTCCAAGCTCGGGGTCCGGCTCAAAGCTGAAGAACCTGGCATCGGGCAGCAATGCCCCAAGCTGGTCGGGCACATCTCCAAGATGCGCCCCACCATCAAACACGACAGGATCCTTGCACCCCACCAGGCTAGCTACTATTCGATACGACTCATCTTCCGGCAAATATACCCGGCTCGATTGCCTTACCGCGATGATGCCCATACGCTTGAGCAGAGCCTTTATCCAAATATTCAGCATAGTGTCCCAAACTTAGAATTAAGATGATTCGGCAGGAGCTGTCAGCGCAGCCCCTGCCAAATGCAGACCAACGAACTTGATCAGAGCAGCTAAGCCAAGCTCTTCTGGAGCCAAGCTGTCGCCTCGATCCCTTCGACCTCGTGCCCCCCCTTGAAGGTGCCAAGAATCAAGGCAGCCGGAGAACCCTTTTCGCGATATTTAGCGCGGAACTTATTTATCAGGCCTTGCATATACATGGTTTCCAAAGGGTTCGGCAGCAAACCGTGATCTTCCACCCCCACCTCAAAATACAGCGGCGCACGATACGTTAACGAAGCAATATTGGGAATCAGGAAAGGCCTGATTCCATTCATCATCCAAAGATAGCCCGGCATCAGTTTGCCATAGTTCAGGCTCATGTCCCTTGAAACTAGGTACTCCGTATCGTCCACAAAGTCACCACACAGCACCGTTGGCCAGCTTTCTCCGCGAGCCGCCAATAGGTGGAGCGTCAAGTAAACCCCGCCCGAAACCCCGTACTGCCCGACCGCCTTCGGCTTGGCCCCAACCAAGGAAGTGAACACGTCGATGCCAGCATTGAGCGAGGAGATAATCACGTGATGAAAGGCAATACCTTGTGAGGCGAACAACGCCATCATGTTGTAAACTGAGGGCTGATTACCCGCATGTGGGACGAAGGAACACCAAACTGCAAAACCTGCCTCGGTCAGCCTTGCGCCGATTGCATTCATGTAATCCGGCACTTCGCTATTGAAGCAATGCTCAGGCGTGGTGGAGCTCCCATGCCCAAGCAGGATCAGCCCCTTGGGCTTACCAACAGGCAGTGACAAACAGCCCCGGATCGGCACGCCGCATTCCAGCTCAACCGTAACGCGCTTGAGTTGCCACCCACCTCGCACCGGAAGATTCTCCGTCACCAGAGTGGACTTGTTGATCGCGTATAGCCGATCCTTGTTCCCAAACAGCAGGTGTGCCTCTGGCTGCAAAAGGCTACCTGTAGGGGCAACCTCACGGAAGCGCTTTTGCCGTGCATACACGAAGAGGCTATCGATATATGCGCGGTACCCGAGCACATTGAAATCGTTATCGAAACACTTCATCGGAAAGCAACTCGATTCAGCTTTGGGCTGGGCCGCCCCAGCCGCCGTAGACCCCAAGCACAATTGGGCTGCCAAGAACTTCAGCACACTCCGCCGGTTCATGGTTTGCTCATCCGACCATGAATGGGCTTAACGAGCTCCGCATGTAAATATACTTCGTCACTTCGGGTGTTGATTCCATCCAGCTCTGGATATTTCGATCTGTCGCCCTCGACAAAATGCGTATCAAAGCCGATGTGAGCGGCAACCGCACGCAATGTGCCCTTTGAAAAGAAATGGATATGACTAGAGCTGGAGTAAGCCTCCTCGCGTCCAACCTCAAAACCACTGAAATCCTGTTTACGATAATGCTTGGTAAGTACTTTATCCAAGTCCGGCGTGGTTATCCGCAGAACCCCGCCGGGAGCAAGCGTCCGATATGCCTCTACCAGGAACATCATGGCAGATGCTTGATCTACATGCTCGATGAAATCCTCGCTGAATGCGAATGTAAATGAGTTGTCAGGGAATGGATGACGCTCGACCAGATTGACGTACATATAGTTCTCTGGACCGTTCGCAATAATGTCGACATTCAACCAACCATCCAGATATACACGACCACTTCCGTAATGGATCTTCGAGTACTTGGGGGCAACTTGCGCCACCGGCGGTATGGCTCTTGGGCTGCGGTGAATCTCATAACCAGCGGCCTTCAGTGTGTTTATGACGAGCTTTTTGAGCATGACTCTCAATCCTTGCCGAACAGATCACGGCTGTAAATCTTGCCTTCCACTTCCCGAATGTCATCTGTGATGCGGTTGGCGACGATGACATCGGCTTCCTGCTTGAACTGGGCGAGGTCGTTCACCACGCGCGAGTTGAAGAAGGTCGGTTCGTGCAGGGCGGGCTCGTACACGATGACTTCGACACCCTTGGCCTTGATGCGCTTCATGATGCCCTGGATGCTGGAGGCGCGGAAGTTGTCCGAGCCGCTCTTCATCACCAATCTATGGATGCCGACGACCTTAGGCTTGCGCTTCAGGATGTCGAAGGCGATGAAGTCCTTGCGTGTGGAGTTGGCCTCGACAATCGCGTGGATCAGGTTCTGCGGAACATCGCTGTAGTTGGCCAGCAGTTGCTTGGTGTCCTTCGGCAGGCAGTAGCCGCCGTAGCCGAACGAGGGGTTGTTGTAGTGATCGCCGATGCGCGGGTCGAGGCATACGCCTTCGATGATCTGCTTGGTATCCAGACCGTGGGTGGCAGCGTAGGTGTCGAGTTCGTTGAAGTAGGCCACGCGCATCGCCAGGAAGGTGTTGGCGAACAGTTTGATGGCTTCGGCTTCGGTGGAGTCGGTGAACAGCACCGGGATGTCTTGCTTGACCGCACCCTGCTGAAACAGGGCGGCAAACACTTGGGCACGCTGGGAGCGCTCGCCGATCACGATGCGTGAGGGGTGCAGATTGTCGTACAAGGCTCGACCTTCGCGCAGGAATTCGGGCGAGAAGATCAGGTTGTCGCAACCGAACTGCGCGCGCGCTTTGACCGTGTAACCCACCGGGATGGTCGATTTGATGATCATCACCGCTTGCGGGTTGATCGCCAGCACGTCACCGATCACAGCTTCTATGGAGCGGGTGTTGAAGTAGTTGGTCTCGGGGTCGTAGTCGGTGGGCGTGGCGATGATGACGTAATCCGCGCCAGTGTAGGCCTCGACCTTGTCCATCGTCGCCTTGAAGTTGAGCGCCTTGTGGCTCAGGTAGTCTTCGATCTCGACATCTTCGATGGGCGACTGCTTGCGGTTGAGCATCGCCACCTTCTCGGGGACGATGTCGAGCGCCACCACTTCGTGGTGTTGGGCCAGCAAAATGGCGTTGGAAAGCCCGACGTAGCCGGTACCTGCGATGGCGATTTTCATAGTTTGCTCAGCATATCTTGGTAGGACCGCGCGATGCCGTCTCTCAGTTGCATCTGGCGCTTCCAGCCCAGCGCGTTGATGCGACCGACATCCATCAGTTTGCGCAGGGTGCCGTCGGGTTTGCTGGTGTCGAAGGTGAGTTTGCCGGTGAAGCCGACGACTTCGGCGACCAGTTCGGCCAGTTCGCGGATTGAGAGGTCTTCGCCGCAGCCGATGTTGACCAGCGGCGGAGAGGCCTCATTGAACAGGGAACTGAGTTGCGCTTCAGGTTGTTCGAGCAGGAACAGGCAGGCATCGGCCATGTCGTCGCTGTACAGGAACTCACGCTTCGGGGTGCCGGTGCCCCACACCACGACTTCTTTGGCTCCGCTCTGCTTGGCTTCGTGCATCTTGCGGATCAACGCAGGCAGGACGTGGGAGTTGTTGAGGTCGTAGTTGTCGTTGGGGCCGTACAGGTTGGTGGGCATGGCGGCCATGAATCTTGTACCGTATTGCCGGTTGTAGCTGTGGCACATCTCGATACCGGCGATCTTGGCCAAGGCGTACGGACGGTTGGTCGGCTCCAGCGGGCCGGTGAGCAGGCAGTCTTCCTTCATCGGCTGGGGAGCTGCCTTGGGATAGATGCAGGAGGAGCCCAGGAACAGCAGGCGCTGGACGTTGTTCTGCCAAGCGCTGTGGATGATGTTGCTTTGGATGACCAGGTTGTCGTGGATGAATTCCGCCGGGTAGGTGTTGTTGGCGTAGATGCCGCCCACCCGGGCGGCGGCCAGCAGGACGTAGTCGGGCTGTTCCTCGGCAAAGAAGCGGGCGACGGCGGCCTGGTCACGCAGCTCCAGGTCGGCATGAGTGCGTGTGACCAGGTTGGTGTAGCCCCGCGCTTGCAGGCGCCGCACCAAGGCTGAGCCCACGAGTCCGCGATGGCCGGCGATGTAGATCTTGCTGTCCGGTTGCATCGTGACGGATTACTCGTGGTAGTCCATGGCCTGGTAGCCGTGCTTCTTGACCAGTTCGTCGCGTTCGGCGGCCTTGAGGTCTTCGCGTACCATTTCGGTCACCAGCTCCTTGAAGGTGGTGCCGGGGACCCAGCCGAGCTTTTCTTTGGCTTTGGTGGCATCGCCCAGCAGGGTTTCGACTTCAGCAGGGCGGAAGTAGCGGGGGTCAACGGCAACGATGGTCTTGCCGGTGGCGAGGTTGATGCCTTTTTCGTCTACACCGGTGCCTTCCCAGCGGATCTTGATGCCGAGCTCTTCGGCGGCAGCGTCAATGAATTCACGCACGCTGTATTGCACGCCGGTGGCAATGACGAAGTCTTCCGGTTGCTCTTGTTGCAGCATCAGCCATTGCATTTCGACGTAGTCGCGGGCGTGGCCCCAGTCGCGCTTGGAATCGAGGTTGCCCATGAACAGGCAGTCTTGCAGGCCGAGCTTGATGCGAGCAAGGGCGCGGGTGACTTTGCGGGTGACGAAGGTTTCGCCGCGCAGGGGGGATTCGTGATTGAACAAGATGCCGTTGCAGGCGTAGATGCCGTAGGATTCGCGGTAGTTGACGGTGATCCAGTAGGCGTAGAGCTTGGCCACGGCATACGGGCTGCGCGGGTAGAACGGGGTGGTCTCTTTCTGCGGGATCTCTTGCACCAGCCCATACAACTCGGAGGTGGAGGCCTGGTAGAAGCGGGTCTTCTTTTCCAACCCGAGGATGCGGATAGCTTCGAGGATGCGCAAAGCGCCCAAGGCATCGGAGTTGGCGGTGTATTCAGGTTCTTCGAACGAGACAGCAACGTGGCTCTGGGCGGCGAGGTTGTAGATCTCGTCCGGCTGGACTTGCTGGATGATGCGAATCAGGCTGGTGGAGTCGGTCAAGTCGCCGTGATGCAAGACAAAACGGCGGTTCTTCTCGTGCGGGTCCTGGTACAAGTGGTCGATGCGGTCGGTGTTGAACAGCGACGAGCGGCGCTTGATGCCGTGCACGATGTAGCCCTTCTCCAACAACAATTCCGCCAAGTAGGCGCCGTCTTGGCCGGTCACGCCGGTGATTAGTGCGATCTTTTTCAAGTGAGTCCTTAAGTGTGAATTTAAATTTCCAGCCTGCCTGAACAGACAGCGCAGGTCAGAACGCGAACCGTTCCGGCTGTACCGCGTTCTGCAACGGGGCGACGCAGGTTTCGAACAGGGTGGCGCTTTCATATACGCCCGGGCCTACGCAGGTGATGAGCTTGGCTTGCATCAGCGGCGCGTCACCGACGATGGCGAACAAGCGGCCACCGATGTTGAGCGCGTTCTGGAAGGCTTCGGGCAACACGGGAACCGAGCCTGTCAGCACGATGGCATCGTAGCTGCCGCTCCAGCCGTTGGCGGCATCGCCGACTTCCAGCTTCACGTTCTCGACATGGTGCGCCGCCAGCGTCCGCGCAGCATTCGCGCTCAGCTCGGCATCGATCTCGACACTGGTGACGTGATTGGCCAGACTTGCCAGCAAGGCTGTCAGGTAGCCGCTGCCGGTGCCGATCTCCAGCACGCGATCCGAACTCCTCAGGCGCAGATCCTGCGCTGCACGCGCTTCCAGCTTGGGCTGCCACATGGTGACACCGTGCCCCAGAGGAATCTCCATATCCATGAAAGCCAATGCCTGTTTGTCGGCGGGAACGAAACGCTCACGGCGCAGTTTCTTCAACAGGTCGAGCACCCGACCATCCAGCACATCCCACGGACGAATTTGTTGTTCCACCATGTTGAAACGAGCGAGTTCCATATTGTTCATCCCCTGTCCCTGTAGCGTTGGTATGTATCGAGCGGCGCAGTATAGCAAGCGCGGCCAGCCCGCTCAATCGGGTATTGCCCGATAGGCTTGCTTTTGCTGCGACTTTCCAGTAACTTGCGCCGCTCGCGTGGGGGTCTTCGCCGGGTTCGGCGAAGTGAGAAACACCCTTTGAACCTGTACGGATAATGCCGTCGTAGGGAAGCGCCAGCCGCCGCTGATGCCCCTGCGTTTTTTGGAGCATCACAATGAACGCCACTCCCAAATTCCTGGCCGAAGCCGCCCATGTCGACGAGGCCGCCATCAAGCCGCTGCCGAACTCGCGCAAGATCTACGTTGAAGGCAGCCGCCCCGACATCCGCGTGCCGATGCGCGAGATCACGCTGACCGACACCCACACCAGCAACGGCATCGAAAAGAACGCGCCCATCTACGTGTACGACTGCTCCGGCCCTTATACCGATCCGGCGGTCAAGATCGATATCCGTTCCGGTCTGGACGAGATGCGCGCAGGTTGGATCGCCGAGCGCGGCGACACCGAAGCTCTGCCGCGCTTGTCTTCCGACTACGGCCAAAAACGTTTGAACGATCCGGCGCTCGCCGACATGCGCTTCAACCTCAAGCACACGCCGCGCCGTGCGAAAGCGGGCGCTAACGTCACTCAGATGCACTACGCCCGCAAAGGCATCATCACGCCGGAGATGGAATACATCGCCATCCGCGAGAACCAGAAGATCGACGGGCTTTCCGGGATGATGCTGCAACAGCACGCGGGAGAGAACTTCGGCAAGGCGATGCCGAAAAAAATCACGCCGGAATTCGTGCGCGATGAAGTCGCCGCAGGCCGTGCCGTCATCACCGCCAACATCAACCACCCCGAAGTCGAGCCGATGATCATTGGCCGCAACTTCCTGGTGAAGATCAACGCCAACATCGGCAACTCCGCGCTCGGTTCCAGCATTCAGGAAGAAGTCGAGAAGATGACCTGGGCCATCCGCTGGGGCGGTGACACGGTGATGGATTTGAGCACTGGCAAGAACATCCACGAGACGCGCGAGTGGATCATTCGCAACTCGCCCGTGCCCATCGGCACCGTGCCCATCTATCAGGCGCTGGAAAAAGTGAACGGCAAGGCCGAAGACCTGACCTGGGAAATTTTCAAGGACACGCTGATCGAGCAGGCCGAACAGGGCGTGGACTACTTCACCATCCACGCCGGCGTGCTGCTGCGTTACATCCCCATGACCGCCAAGCGCATGACCGGCATCGTCTCGCGCGGCGGCTCCATCATGGCCAAGTGGTGCCTCGCCCACCACAAGGAGAACTTCCTCTACACGCACTTCGAAGAGATCTGCGAAATCATGAAGGCCTACGACGTCACCTTCTCGCTCGGCGACGGCCTGCGCCCCGGCTCGGTGTATGACGCCAACGACGAAGCGCAACTCGGCGAACTCAAGACGCTGGGCGAACTGACGCAGATCGCGTGGAAGCACGACGTGCAAGTGATGATCGAAGGCCCCGGCCATGTGCCCATGCACATGATCAAGGAGAACATGGACCTGCAACTGAAGTGGTGCCACGAAGCGCCGTTCTACACCCTCGGCCCGCTCACGCAGGACATCGCCCCCGGCTACGACCACATCACCAGCGCCATCGGCGCGGCGATGATCGGCTGGTTCGGCACCGCCATGCTCTGCTACGTCACGCCCAAGGAACACCTCGGCCTGCCCAACAAGGCCGACGTGAAGGAAGGCATCATCACCTACAAGATCGCCGCCCACGCCGCCGACCTCGCCAAGGGCCACCCCGGCGCGCAGATCCGCGACAACGCCATGAGCAAGGCGCGCTTCGAATTCCGCTGGGAAGACCAGTTCAACATCGGCCTCGACCCCGACCGCGCGCGCGAATTCCACGACGAAACCCTGCCCAAGGAATCCGCCAAAGTCGCCCACTTCTGCTCCATGTGCGGCCCGCAGTTCTGCTCGATGAAAATCAGTCAGGACGTGCGCGACTTTGCGGCGAAGGAAGGACTATCCGAACAAGCCGCGCTGGAAAAAGGGATGGAAGTGAAGTCAGTGGAGTTTGTGAAGCAGGGGGCAGAGGTTTATCACAAGGCGTGAGGATTCGCCGGTGGCGATGCCTCCCCCTTACCGCCAGAAGCACGTTTCGAAATTTGGGGACAACGAATAATCCCATTTGCTCACGGCTTGGAAAATCTTAAGCAGATGGGATAGCTCCCCAAATATTGGCATCGATTTTCTATCTTCGTCAGTTGCCGTTCGAATCGCAACAAATTCGTGTAATGCATGATCGTCGTCGGTGGGGCCTCCCGATAATTCCCACAATTCTTTGTATACAGGTGGGATGCCTACTTGCTCTGCAACGAAATACTCTCCGGACTCCAAACATTCTTTCAGTGCATTTGTGTCTTCATGTGTAGGCTCTCCCGATAGGAGAAGTGAGCCCCACGCTTTGTAGTTCGAGCCATCGCGGTACATATACTCAAATACGCAACATGTGATATCGCTGGTCGGCATGCTAGTTATCTCCTGCTATCCACAAAAAGCTCGTTCCGATGCCACGCTATAAATTCCCTTTGTGGTGCAAAGCGTTCGGGCAACTCTATTGCTCTTCCCTCCAGCGGAAGGAGGACCTCGACTACAAATTTTTCTTTGTTCTGCTTTAATTCCTCCGAAACGACGACTCTCATGTCATCGGAAAGAGAAATAAGTCCCTTATCAAATGCACGATCATGAATAGCCGATAAACAAAGGCCATTGCTTGGATTCAGGCGATTCGCCTTATCTTGCTCCAAGGCACGATATGGCTGGCAACCAGCAAGCGAGACTCTGACAAACCAGACATGCAACAGCGACCTCGATAGCTGCTCAATACAGCGCGACGGAAAAAACTCTGCTTGATGCGTTGCTCTGTAACGACCTTGCGAGTTTCCCCTGTGAAATCTTCTGGAACAAGCTGCTCGTCTGATTCGTCCGCTGGCTGCGCGTTAGCATCTAGCTTTATTCTGAGCATTTCGCTCTCAACTGCCAGCGCCTCCCAATCAGCATGAAATTCGCCCCATATCTCTCGGTCAAGATTCGACGCACCCTCAAGCCCTTTTCTACCCGTACTCGTGATAGCAGGATCAAGACTGGCGAAATTGCTCAGCTTCATCGCCACAGCTCCGGGTGTCCGCCCGATCAAGCCTGCAAGTTTGATAACTTCTGGAGTGCGCATATCCAGTTTGCCGAACGGCAGTTGGCAATACAGATGGAATGCGAGCTTGAGTTGTTCCTTCGTCCAGCGGTTTGTAGCCATGTTGTCCTCCGGCGATTCGACCGATATATGGCAGCGACTAAATACCAAGTGTTGACTGTTAGTTTATCCTGGTATCCATATCCAGATATTAAACTATCGCTCCGCTTATTCTCTTGCACACCATGAACTGCCGCCCCTCCTGCGCCGCTTGCTGCATCGCCCCCTCCATCACCTCGCCCCTGCCCGGCATGCCGAATGGCAAACCCGCCGGGGTGCCGTGTGTGCAGTTGGATGAGGCGCTGCGTTGCAAGGTGTTCGGCCAGCCGGAGCGACCGGCCTTTTGCGGTGGGTTGTTGCCTGCGGCGGAGATGTGCGGGGATACCCGGGAACATGCGCTGGTTTGGCTGGCGCGGCTGGAGCAGGTGACTCGCCCCTAGCGGCGAGGCCGTCCGATCACCGCAAGCGGTAGCACTTTCTTTGCAGCAGGAATGCGCGGCTTGATAACATGGGGGCAGGAGGATTCATGCGCATTCCAGCGAAGTACGCCAATGTTCTGTTTGGCGGTATGTTGTCGGCCATCATGGTGACGGTGATCTCGGGTACGGTGTTGTTGAAGAATCAGGGCTATACGCCTGAGTTTTTCCGGCATTGGTTTCAGGGATTCATCACGGCATGGCCGATCGCTTTCCCCACTGTGCTGGTGGTGGCACCGCGTGTGCGCAAGTGGGTGGCGCGCTTGACGGAACCCTCCGCCGGTTAGTCGCCAAGAGTCGCCATGCATAGATACCGCACTCACACCCTCCCCGACGTTTCTGCCGATTGCCCCTGCGTGGGGCATTGCACCACGGCGCTGGGGGATGATGTCTGCCGCAGTTGCCTGCGCACGTTCGAGGAGATCACGCGCTGGCCGGAGTTGAGCGAGGATGAGCGGCGGGCGATCAATCGCCGCATCGCAGCCCGACCCAGTCGCCCCGACCATTAGCTCTCTGCGCCCCGAGCGGGGCCAAGGAAGTGAAGTTGATGCGTCACCCGCCATGCGGGAGCGACCCAGCCCAGCGGATCTGCCCTCTCAAATCACCCGGAACGGGTGACTCGACTCAGTGATGATGGTGGTGCTCGTGCCCTTCGGTGGTCGCCGTCAGTGGTTTGATGTCGGCACTGGCCTCGACCTGTTCACGATGCTTGTCGGCGAACTCCACGGTCAGCGTGAAAGCCACGCTGTCGCCCGCCTTGAGCGGCTGCTTCAGGCCCATCAGCATCAGGTGATAGCCCTCGGTGGCAAGATCCAGCGGCTTGTTGGCGGGCAGCGGCAGCGCTTTGACGGCGTGCATCATCATCATGCCGTTCATCTGCATCATGCGATGCAGCTCGGAGCTGCCGGCCACCGGGCTGGACACGGCGACCACGCGCGCGTCTTTACCGCTGCTCAGCACGCACTGGATGGAGGCGCTGTCCTGACCCGGTGCCGTGGCCCGCGCCCACGCTCCCGTTACCTTGACCTCTGCCGCAGCGGCAGAGAACGCCGCCAGCAAGCCGACCACACCCACCAGAATCAATCTTTTCATGTCACCTCTCCTCAAGCCAAAATCTCCCGCGCGCATTCTAAACGGAAAGGCCGCCCGCTTACTGCGACAATTCGTCGCACCCTCCGCTCGGCCCGATTGCGTAGAATGCCTCCCATGAATCTTTCCCTGCTCGCCGACTCCACCGGCCACAGCCACCTCAGACGACTGGTCGTCCTGCGCAGCATCGCAGTGCTGGCGCAGATTGCCACGCTGGCGCTAACCTACCGCTTCCTGGACATGGCGCTGCCCTGGCTGCCGATGATGGCCACCATCGCCGCGCTGGCCGGGCTGAATCTGCTGAGCTGGTGGCGTTTGCGGGCGACACGCCCGGTATCGAACCCGGAACTGTTCACCCAACTGTGCGCCGACGTACTGGCCCTTTCCGTACTGCTCTATTACGGCGGTGGCTCGACCAACCCCTTCGTTTCGCTATTCCTGTTGCCGCTGGTGATCGCGGCGGCAACCCTGCCCGGTCGTTTCACCTGGCTGATGGCCGGTGTGACCACCGCCTGTTACACCTTGCTGATGAAGTTCTACGTACCGCTACCGATGCGGCACGATGCCATGGACCACAGCATGATGGGCCATGACATGGTGGGGATGGAAGATATGGCCGGCCACGACATGGCCATGATGGACATGCCCACGACCCCCGACACTGCCTTCAACATGCACGTGTTCGGCATGTGGCTCGGCTTCGTCATCAGCGCGGCGGTGGTCGCCTATTTCGTGGTACGCATGGCCCAGGCGGTACGCGAACGCGACGAAGCGCTGGCGCGTATCCGCGAGGAGACCTTGCGCAATGAGCGGGTGGTGGCGCTGGGCTTGCAGGCCGCCAGTGCCGCACACGAACTGGGCACGCCGCTCTCCACTCTGGCCGTGGTCATCGGCGAGCTGCAACACGAGGCCGCTGCCCTGCCCGAATGGCGCGCAGACCTCGCCCTGCTGGACGGCCAGGTGCGTAACTGCCGCCGCATCCTCGACAAGATGCTGGCCAGCGCTCAGGACACCGCCAGCGGCACCACGCGCACCGAGCCGATCGACCGCTTCCTGCTCGAAACGCTGGACGAATGGCAGCTGCTGCGGCCCACCGTGCAATGCAGTTACACGCCGACCACCACGGGCGGCACGCCGCAGCTCGATTTCGATCCCGCGCTACGCGCCGCCCTGCTCAACCTGCTCAACAACGCTGCCGACGCATCGCCGGAAAGGATCGCCGTCCAAGCGCGCTGGAACGCACAGCAACTGGTGCTGGAGATCCTCGATTATGGTTCCGGGCTGACCCCCGAGGCCGCCACGCGCGCCGGTTCCGCCTTTTTCACCACCAAGCAGGAAGGGCGCGGCCTCGGCCTGTTCCTGGCCAACACCAGCATCGAGCGCTTGGGCGGCAAAGTACGCCTGTTCAACCGCACCGAGGGCGGTGCCACCACCGAAGTGACCTTGCCTCTGGGAGCCTCCGCATGAGCACGACACCGTCCGAACAGCCCTCGCTGCTGCTGGTGGATGACGATGCCACGTTCTGTGCCGTCCTCGCCAAAGCCCTGCTGAAACGCGGCTTCGCCGTCACCAGCGCCAACAGCGTCGAGCAGGCTCTGCCGCTGGCTGCAGCCAATCCGCCCGAGTTCGCCGTGGTTGATCTCAAGATGGACGGAGCCTCCGGGCTGGTGCTGGTCAAGGCGCTGCACGAGCTCGACCCGGCCACCCGCATCGTCATGCTCACCGGCTATGCCAGCATCGCTACGGCGGTGGAGGCGATCAAGCTGGGCGCGACCCAATATCTGACCAAACCCGCCAACGCCGATGAGATCATCGAGGCCTTCGGCCATGCCGCCAGTGCCGACATCGAGCCCAACGTCCAGCCGACCTCGGTCGACCGTCTGGAATGGGAGCATATCCAGCGCGTGCTGCAGGACCACGACGGCAACGTCTCCGCCACTGCCCGCGCGCTCAACATGCACCGCCGCACCCTGCAGCGCAAACTAACCAAGCGCCCTATTCTCGATAACTGAGGCCGTGCGTCGGTACTCAGCAGAAATTCGCCGTCTCTGCCGCGATGCTATAATCCGCGCCTGTTTTTAAGGTAAGCGCCATGTCCGTCCCCGTTCTCGACTTCAAATCCCATCTTTCCGAGCTGTTCGCGCAGGCACGAGCCGTCGTCGCACCCGAACTGGCCGATGCCCCCATCGTGATCGAGCGCCCCAAGCAGGCAGCCCACGGTGACTACGCCTGCAATCTGGCCATGCAACTGGCCAAACCGCTGCGCAAAGCGCCGCGCGACATCGCCAATGCGTTGATCGCCGCCTTGCCGCAGACCGATTTCATCGACAAGGTGGAGATCGCCGGAGCCGGGTTCATCAACGTGTTCATCGCCCCCGCCGCCAAGCGCCGCGTGGTGGCGGGCGTGTTGCAAGCGGGCGCCGGCTACGGCCATGTTCATGTCGGCCAGGGCCGCAAGATCCAGGTCGAGTTCGTCTCCGCCAACCCGACCGGCCCGCTGCACATCGGCCACGGACGCGGCGCTGCCGTGGGGGATTCGCTGTGCCGTCTGCTGCACGCAGCGGGCTGGAACGTGACGCGCGAGTTCTATTACAACGATGCCGGACAGCAGATCGACAACCTGACCCGCTCGGTACAGCTACGCTGCCGTGGCCTCACGCCGGACAGCCCGGAGTGGCCGGAAGACGGCTATCGCGGCGACTACATCGTGGACGTGGCCAACGCCTTCATGGCCAAGGAGTCCGTGGTCTCCGACGACCAGCAGTTCACCGGCACCGGCAACGCAGACGATGCCGAAGCCATCCGCCACTTCGCCGTGGCCTATCTGCGCCGCGAGCAGGACCTCGACCTGCGCGCCTTCGGTGTCGAGTTCGACGTGTTCTCGCTGGAGTCCGCGCTGTACACCGAGGGCAAGGTGGATGCCGCCGTGACCCAGCTCATCGCCAGCGGCCATACCTACGAGCAGGACGGCGCGCTGTGGTTGCGCACCACTGATTTCGGCGACGACAAGGATCGCGTGATGCGCAAGCGCGAGGGCGGCTACACCTATTTCGTGCCGGACGTGGCTTACCATCTGGACAAGTGGGGGCGCGGCTTCGAGCGCGTCATCAACGAACAGGGCGCGGACCACCATTCCACCATCACCCGCGTGCGCGCCGGCTTGCAGGCGCTCAACGTCGGCATCCCCAAAGGCTGGCCGGAATATGTGCTGCACCAGATGGTCACGGTGCTGAAGAATGGCGCGGAGGTGAAGATCTCCAAGCGCGCCGGCAGCTATGTCACCCTGCGCGACCTGATCGACGAGGTGGGTTGCGATGCCACGCGCTACTTCCTCGCCGCGCGCTCGCCGGATTCGCAGTTGGTGTTCGACATCGACCTGGCCAAGGCGCAGAGCAACGACAACCCGGTGTACTACATCCAGTACGCCCACGCGCGCATCTTCAGCGTGTTGTCACAGTGGGGCGGCGAACACCGGACGCTGCTCGGTGCCGATCTGTCCAGCCTGGACAGCGACTACGAGACGGTGCTGCTGCAGAAGCTGATCGACTTTCCGCAGGCCGTGGAGAGCGCCGCACACGACCTCGCGCCGCACCAGATCGCCGTCTACCTCAAGGATTTGGCAGCCGATTTCCACAGCTACTATAATGCCTCGCGTTTTCTGGTCGAGGACGAGGCGGTCAAGCTGGCGCGGCTGGCACTGATCGCGGCCACGGCACAGGTGATGAAGAACGGTCTGGCGCTATTGGGCGTCAGCGCACCGGAATCAATGTAAGGAAAGGGCGGCATGAGCAAGAACATGGTTGGACGCGCACCCGCGCCAAAGAAACCTTCCGGCAAGGGCGGCGGGCTGTTCGTCGGCATCTTGCTGGGCATGGTGTTCGGCCTGGTGGTCGCTGGTGGTGTCGCCTGGTATCTGATGAAGCTGCCCAGCCCGTTCACCAAAGTCGAGCAACAGCCCGACTCCCCGGTGGTGGACAAGCCGCTGGTGCAGGAGCCGCCCCGCATCAACCCCGCTCCCGCCGCCCCGGCCTCCAGCCCGGAAGAGAGCAAGCCACGGTTCGAGTTCTACAAGGTGCTGACCGACAAGAAGGATGCGAGCGTGCCGATGCCGCAGGCTCCCGCCAAGATCGAAGACCGCTCCTTCAAGCCCGACACGGCGACTGAGGCCACGGACAACACCAGCTATTTCCTGCAGACCGGCTCCTACAGCTCCGAGGCCGATGCCGAGAACGAAAAGGCAAGGCTGGCGATGCAAGGCATGCTGGCCAATGTACAAAGCGTGTTCGTGCCGGAGAAAGGGCAGCGTTACCGCGTACGTCTGGGGCCCTACAAAGGTGCTGCCGAGATGAACAAAGTCCGCACCGCACTGAAACAAATCGGGGTGGAAGCCACTCCAATGCGCGCCAAGTAAGCAATAGGAGAACACATGAAACTTGCATTCAGAAACCTGCTGGCCATCGCCCTGATTACCGTCGCGGGCTATGCCCAGGCCGCCGTTCTCGGCAAGGACTACACCCTCATCGAGCCTGCCCAGCCCACGGCAACCAATGGCAAGATCGAGGTGCTGGAGTTCTTCGCCTATCCCTGCCCGCATTGTCACCATCTGGTCCCCGAACTCAGCGCCTGGGCGAAGAACATGCCCAAGGATGTCGCGCTGACCTACGTACCGGTGGTGTTCCGTGACTCCTGGGAACCGATGGCTTACACCTTCTATGCACTGGATACGCTGGGCCAGCTGCCCAAGCTGCACGATGCCCTGTTCGATGCCTGGAACGTGTCGCATACCGAGTTGACCTCGATCGGGCAGATCTCCAACTTCGTTGCCCAGCGCGGCGTGGACAAGCAGAAATTCACCGATGCCTATCGCTCGTTCTCGGTTCAGTCCAAGGTCACCCGCAGCAAGCAGATGGTGCTGTCCTATCGCATCCAGGGCACGCCCACTCTGGTCGTGGATGGTCGCTATGCCATCACCGGCCTGCAACCTGCCGACATGATCCGCGTGCTGCGCGAACTGACCGACCAGGTGCGCAAGGAGCGCGCAAGCAAGAAGCGCTGATGCAGCTACGCGTCATCGTTAGCGGTGCCTCCAGCGGCCTGGGTCTGGCGCTGGCGCGCCATTATCTGGAGCAGGGTGCGGTCGTCGGCGTTTACGCCCGCCGCGCCGAATTGCTGCAAACCCTCGCCCAGGCCTTTCCCGGACAGGTACACATCTACCCGCTGGACGTGCGTGATGCTGAAGCCCAGCAAGCCGCCGCCCGGGATTTCCTCACCCGCGTCGGCACGCCCGACATCGTCATCGCCAACGCCGGGGTCAGCACCGGCACACTGACTCGCTACGCCGAAGACAACGATGTATTCCAGCATGTGCTGGACATCAACGTGATGGGCGCGGTGAAGACCTTCCAACCTTTCGTGGCGGCCATGCGCGAGGCTGGGCGCGGGCGGCTGGTCGGCATCGCCAGCGTGGCGGGCTTCCGTGGGCTGCCCGGCTCCGGTGCGTATTCGGCCTCCAAGGCAGCGTTCATCTCGTATCTGGAATCGCTGCGGCTGGAGATGCACGGCAGCGGGGTAAAGGTCGTCACCGTCTGCCCCGGTTACATCCGCACGCCGATGACCGACATCAACCCCTATCCCATGCCCTTCATGCTGGAGCCGGACGAGGCGGCACGACGCATCGCCCGCGTCATCTCGCGCGGCAGCTCGTTCAAGGTGGTGCCTTGGCAGATGGCGCTGGTCGGACGCTTGCTGAGGCTACTGCCAGACTGGCTCTACGACCGGCTGTTCGCCAAGGCCAAACACAAGCCGCGCGCCTTCAAGGATTGAAGTCCGGACGCACGCGCAGGAAGCGGGCGAAACGCGGAATGCCGGTCTTTTCGTTAACCCCGTTGTAGCGATAGGTGACCCAACTGCCCAGCGCGGGTGGATCGCGGCGTTCCGTGTCGCTCAGACCGGCACCCAGCCTGAAACGCAGTCCCTGCGGTGTTTCGACCTCCAGCGCGCCGGTCATCCCGGCATATTTCCCCTTGCCCGGCAGGTATCCAATCACACGCGCCTCGGCATCCTCGTACAGCTTGAGTTTGAGCAGGTCGTCGTTGCGCTCGGCGCGATAGCGCGAGCCGCTGCGATGCAACACCAGCCCTTCGCCACCCTGCTGGACGACGCGTTGCAACCGGGCGCGCAGCGCGACGGGGTCGGCCACGCGGGATTGCTCGACATGCACGACCCAGGGCTGATGGAGGTCGTTGACGATCTGGGCAAGGGCGCGGTCGCGCTCGGCAAAGGTGCCGGGATGGGTAGGCAAGTCGAACACCATGAAACGCATGCGTCGCCAGCCCGTCTCGTCGGGTTGTTGCTGGCGCACGGTGGAAACGGCGGCGGCGAAGCGGCCACGACCGACCCACAGTTCGCCGTCCAGCGGCACCTTCGGCCAGCCCGCCGTGAACCAATCGGGTGCATGGACGGCCTCGCCGCCCCGAGTAAGCAGGCGCTCACCGTCCCAATAGCCCCGCACGCCGTCGTATTTCTCGCTGACCAGATACTCGGCAAGGTCGATGTCGGCGTGGTACACATTGGCCAGCATCAGCGGCGGCGGTTCGGCGGCGCACAGGAAGGGGGCCAGCAGGGCGAGCGCGAACAGAACAGGAGCAAGAAAACGGTTCATGCACCTCCCTGTGGTCGGAAAATCCGTTCGCCCCTCGACTGACTCAGGGCGAACGGAGGGGTGTCGAATTAGCCCGCCAGCTTTTGCTTCAGTATCTCGTTCAACTGCGCGGGATTGGCCTTGCCCTTGCTGGCCTTCATGGCCAGCCCGACGAAGAAGCCGAACAGCTTGTCCTTGCCGGAACGGTATTCCGCCACCTTGTCGGCGTTGGCGGCGATGATCTCGTCCACCAGCGCCTCGATCGCGCCGGAATCCGAGACCTGCTTCAACCCCTTAGCCTCGATGATGGCATCCGCCTCGCCGCCCTCCGCCCACAGCGTGCGGAACACTTCCTTCGCGCCGGAGTTGGAGATGGTACCGTCGGCGATGCGCAGCAACATGCCGCCCAGTTGTTGCGCGGTGATCGGGCACTGCGCCATGTCCAGCCCGTCGCGGTTGAGCTGGGCACTGACCTCGCCGATGAGCCAGTTGGCGCATATCTTGGCTTGGGACGGCACGGCACTCAGCGCGGCCTCGAAGAAGTCGGCCATCTCGCGTGAGGAGGTGAGCAGGCTGGCATCGTAAGCCGACAGCCCGAGTTCGTTGACGTAGCGGTGCTGCTTGGCTTGCGGCAGCTCGGGCATGGTGGCACGCACTTCTGCCTTCCACGCCTCGCTGATCTCCAGCGGCAACAGATCGGGATCAGGGAAGTAGCGGTAGTCGTGCGCATCTTCCTTGCTGCGCATGGAGCGCGTCTCGCCGGTGTCCGGGTTGAACAACACGGTGGCCTGCTGCACCTTGCCGCCATTCTCTATCGTGTCGATCTGCCACTGCACCTCGTAGTCGATGGCCTGCTGCATGAACTTGAACGAGTTCAGGTTCTTGATCTCGCGGCGGGTGCCGAACGGTTGCCCCGGCTTGCGCACCGATACGTTCACATCGCAACGGAACGAGCCTTCCTGCATGTTGCCATCACAGATGCCGATCCACTTCACCAGCGTGTGCAGCGCCTTGGCATAAGCGATCGCTTCGGCGGCAGAGCGCATGTCCGGCTCGGACACGATCTCCAGCAGCGGCGTGCCCGCGCGGTTGAGGTCGATGCCGGTCACGCCCTGCGAGCTGCCGTGCACCGATTTTCCCGCATCCTCTTCGAGGTGGGCGCGGGTGATGCGCACCACTTTCTCATACGGCTTTGCGTTCCCCGACAGCGGCTCGACCTGAATGGTCAGCGCACCCTGTCCCACCACCGGCAAGTCCATCTGACTGATCTGGTAGCCCTTGGGCAGGTCGGGGTAAAAGTAATTCTTGCGCGCGAACACCGAACGCGGCGCGATGTGCGCGCCAGTGGCCAAGCCGAACTTGATCGCACGCTCGACCGCGCCACAGTTCAGCACTGGCAACACGCCCGGCAGCGCCAGACTCACTGCATCCGCCTGCGTGTTTGGCTCCGCGCCGAAGGCGGTGGACGCGCCGGAAAATATCTTTGTATTGGTCGAGAGCTGGGTGTGTACTTCCAGCCCGATGACGATTTCCCAAGTCATGTTCAGATTCCTTGCGGCGCGCGGCTGTGCCAGTCGGTCGCCAGTTGATATTGGTGCGCCACATTCAGCATGCGCGCTTCATCGAAGTAGTTGCCGATGATCTGCAAGCCGACCGGCATGGCGTTGTCGCCGAAGCCGCAGGGGATGGACATGCCGGGCAGGCCGGCCAGATTCACCGCGATGGTGTAGATGTCGGACAGATACATCTGCACCGGATCGTCGCCCTTTTCGCCCAGCTTGAAGGCGGTGGAAGGCGAGGTCGGCCCCATGATGACGTCGCACTGCTTGAACGCCTCGACGAAATCCTGGGCGATCAGGCGGCGAATCTTCTGCGCTTGCAGGTAGTAGGCGTCGTAATAGCCGTGGCTCAACACGTAAGTGCCGATCATGATGCGGCGCTTCACTTCCGAGCCGAAGCCCTGCGCGCGGCTCTTTTCGTACATGTCGGCGAGGTCGCTGTATTCCGGGGCTCGGTAGCCGTAGCGCACGCCGTCGAAGCGCGACAGGTTGCTGGAGGCTTCCGCCGGGGCCAGCACGTAGTACACCGGCACGGAGAGTCTGGAGTTGGGCAGGCTGATGTCGACCACGGTCGCGCCCAGCTTTTTGTATTCGGCGATGGCCGCTTCCACGGCTTGCGCCACGTCGCTGCCCATACCTGCCGCAAAGAATTCCTTGGGCAGGCCGATGCGCAGACCGGTCAGAGGCTGGTCCAGATTGCGGGCGTAATCTTCCTTGCCACGCTGCAGGCTGGTCGAGTCACGCTCGTCGTAGCCCGCCATCACATTCATCATCAACGCCAAGTCTTCCGCGCTGCGTCCCATCGGCCCGGCCTGATCCAGGCTGGAGGCAAAGGCGATCATGCCGTAGCGCGAGCACACGCCGTAGGTCGGTTTGAGGCCGGAGATACCGCACAGCGCGGCGGGCTGGCGGATGGAGCCGCCGGTGTCGGTGCCGGTGGCCGCCGCGCACAAGCGCGCGGCGATGGCTGAGGCCGTGCCGCCGGACGAGCCGCCGGGCACACGCGCCACATCCCACGGGTTCTTCACCGCGCCGTAATGCGAAGTCTCGTTCGACGAGCCCATGGCGAACTCGTCCATGTTGGTCTTGCCGAGATTGACCGCACCGGCTGCGTTGAACTGGCTGATGATGTGCGCGTCGTAAGGCGAGACGAAGTTGTGCAGCATCTTCGAGCCGCAGGTGGTCAGCCAGCCCTGAGCGCAGAAGATGTCTTTCTGCCCGAACGGGATGCCGGTCAGCGCTTCGGCGGTACCGGCGGCGATGCGGGCATCGGCGGCACGTGCCTGTGCCAGCGACATCTCCGGGTTGACCGTGACGTAGGCATTCAGCGCCGGGTTGAGTTTGGCGATGCGGTCGAGGTAGAGCTGCGTCAGCTCGACGCTGGAGATCTTTTTGGCGCGCAGCGCGTCGCCGAGTTGCTTCAAACTGGATTCAAACATAACGGCTTACTCGATGACCTGTGGGACAAGGTACAGCCCCGCTTCGACTTGCGGCGCGATGGATTGGAATAACTCCCGCTGATCGGATTCGGTCACAACATCGGCACGCAGGCGCTGCACCACATCCTGCGCATGGGACATCGGGGTGATGCCGGTGGTGTCCACCGCCTGCATCTCGGCGATCAGGTCGAAAATGTTGTTGAGCTGGGCCTGGGCAGAGAGTATCTCCTGCTCGCTCATGGCCAGACGCGCCAGGCGCGCCACTTTTTTTACGTCATCCGTAGTCAGGGACATGATGGGGTAAGGCTTTATAGAAACGAGCGTAATAGGGTATCATAA
This sequence comes from Ferriphaselus sp. R-1, assembly GCF_000746095.1. Lineage (GTDB taxonomy): Bacteria > Pseudomonadota > Gammaproteobacteria > Burkholderiales > Gallionellaceae > Ferriphaselus. The sequence goes on from NZ_JQKP01000002.1 coordinate 219,549, forward strand.
ACGCCTTTTACAGCGCACCCCTCGGTGCAGCTCTCGACTTACAGGATTACGAACATGTTTGGTTTTTTGAACGGCTATTTTTCCAACGATCTGGCGATCGACCTCGGCACAGCAAATACGCTCATTTGGGCGCGCGGCCAAGGCATCGTGCTGGACGAACCCTCGGTCGTGGCGATTCGTCAGGAAGGCGGCCCCAACGGCAAGAAAGTGATCCAGCAGGTCGGCCTCGCCGCCAAGCAGATGCTGGGCCGCACGCCGGGCAACATCACCGCCATCCGCCCGATGAAGGACGGCGTGATCGCCGACTTCACCGTCACCGAGCAGATGCTCAAGCAGTTCATCCGCAAGGTGCACAAATCCAGCATCTTCACCCCCAGCCCGCGCATCGTGATCTGCGTGCCCTGCGGCTCCACTCAAGTGGAACGCCGCGCCATCCGTGAATCGGCCTACGGCGCCGGTGCGCGCCGCGTGGAGTTGATCGAAGAGCCGATGGCGGCGGCGATCGGTGCCGATCTGCCGGTGGAAGACGCGACCGGCTCCATGGTGGTGGACATCGGCGGCGGCACCACCGAGGTCGGCGTGATCTCGCTGGGCGGCGCGGTGTACTCCGGTTCCGTCCGTGTGGGTGGCGACAAGTTCGACGAAGCCATCATCAACTACATCCGCCGCAACTACGGCATGCTGATCGGCGAAACCACCGCTGAAGAGATCAAGAAAAAAATCGGCTCCGCCTTCCCCGGCAGCGAAGTGCGCGAGATGGAAGTCAAGGGCCGCAACCTGGCCGAAGGCGTGCCGCGCAGCTTCACCATCTCCAGCAACGAGATCCTCGAAGCGCTGACCGATCCGCTGAACAGCATCGTCAGCGCGGTGAAGACCGCACTGGAACAGACCCCGCCGGAACTGGGCGCGGACATCGCCAGCAAGGGCATGGTGCTCACCGGCGGCGGCGCGCTGCTACGCGACATCGACCGCCTGCTGATGGAAGAGACCGGCCTGCCGGTGCTGATCGCCGACGATCCGCTGACCTGTGTAGCACGCGGCTCCGGCAAGGCGCTGGATCGCATGGACAAGTTCAGCAGTATCTTCACCACCGACTGATCGCGCTACACGCCGGGGCTGCCCAAGGTAAGTCCCGGCCACTCCGGGACTCCGTATGGACAATGCGCAACCAGTCAGATTCTTCAAGCGCGGCTACCCTCCTCCTGTCCGTTTCGCCTTCTTCGCCCTGCTCTCAATGTTCTTGCTGGTGGTCGATGTGCGTTTCCGCACTCTGGACACCATACGCTATGGCCTGTCGGTGCTGGTACAGCCGGTGCAGCGGGCGCTCTCGCTACCGTTCTCCAGCCTGCACGATGCACGCGAGTACCTCTATACCCAATCCAGCTTGATCCGCCATAGCGAGGAATTGCAACGGCAACTGGACAGTGACAGCGCCCGATTATCGCAACTGCAGGCACTCACCGCCGAGAACCTGCAATTGCGCAAACTGCTGGAGCTGCGCGACCGAGCCGAGTTCCGCTCGCAACTGGCCGAGATCATCTACGCCGAGAAAGACGTGTTCCGTCGCCGGATCTTTCTCGACAAGGGCACTCAGGCAGACATCCGGGCAGGCCAGGTCGTCATGGACACCAACGGCATCGTTGGCCAGATAACCCGCGTCTATCCGCTGATGAGCGAGGTGACGCTGGTGACCGACAAGGATCAGGCCGTACCGGTGGAGGTGCTGCGCAACGGCTTGCGCACCGTGGTGTTCGGCTCCGGTGACATCGATCATTTGACCATACGCTACACCCCGGTCAGCTCGGACATTCAGCAGGGTGACCTGCTGATGACCTCCGGCATCGACGGCATCTACCCACCCGGCTTGCCGGTGGCGCGGGTCATCCGGATCGAACGTGATGCGAGTTACCCCTTTGCCCGCATCCTCTGCGCGCCCATCGCTGAGGTCGACCAGTACCGGCACTTGCTGATACTGACCGGGCAAACCCCGCTACCTGCCGCCCCCGAACCGCTGCCGGATGAACCCGCCCTCGGCAAACGCAAGGTGAAGAAGCCATGAGCGCCGTCCTCCCGCATTACCGTAACCCCGTCCCGCCCATCCTGTTCAGCATGGCTCTGGCCATGTTGCTGACCTGGCTACCCTGGCACGGTTGGGCGCTGGCACTACGCCCGGATTTCATTGCAGTGGTCTTGTTGTATTGGACCACCCATACGCCACACAAGGTCGGCATCAGCACCGCATGGTTCGTGGGTTTGCTCGCCGACGTGGCGGATGCCAGTCTGTTCGGCCAGCACGCACTGGCTTACAGCGCTCTGGCGCTGGGCAGCAGCATCTTCAAGCGTCGCATCCTGATGCTGGATCTGTCGCAGCAGACGATGCAGGTATTTCCCTTGCTGCTGGTCAATTACCTCGTGTTCGCCGCCATCGACTGGGTGGCGCAGGGCCATTTCGCCTGGAGCTATCTGCCGGGATGTGTCACCTCGGCCTTGCTGTGGTTGCCGCTGACCCTGCTGCTGCAAGCGCTCAGCCGTCCGCGCGCGCCCAAGGCGGATTCCCTGTAAGCACCCATGCCGCACCGCATCGAACTCAAGAACCATCAGCAGGAGATCTTCAATTTCCGCCTGCGACTGGCGCTTAGCCTGGGCTTCGTGCTGCTGCTGATGTTCCTGTTGCTCGCGCGCTTCGTCTACCTGCAACTGGTGCGCTACGACTATTTCCACACCATGGCAGAGAAAAACCGTATCTCCATCGTGCCGACCGTGCCGAATCGCGGCCTGATCCTGGATCGCAATGGCGTGGTGCTGGCACATAACTACTCCGCCTACACGTTGGAGATCACGCCCAGCAAGGCAGGCGATCTGGAGACGACCATTAACGGACTGGCCCAGTTCATCGACATCCAGCCCAAGGACCGCAAACGCTTCAAAAAGCTGCTGGCGGAGAGCCGCGATTTCGAGAGTCTGTCCATCCGTAATCGACTCACGGATGAGGAGATCGCCAAGTTCGCCGCCCAGCGCTACCGCTTCCCCGGCGTCGAGATCAAGGCGCGGCTGTTCCGCGAGTATCCCCTGCACGAAGGCACCTCGCACCTGATCGGCTACATTGGACGCATCAACCAGAAGGACAGTGAGCGGCTGGAAGAAGAAGACCTGCTGGCCAATTATCGCGGCTCGGATTACATCGGCAAGGCCGGTCTGGAGGAGAGCTACGAGCACGAATTGCACGGCCAGACCGGCATGGAGCAGGTCGAAGTCGATGCCGGAGGTCGCGGGGTGCGCGTGCTGTCGCATACGCCGCCGCGCTCCGGCAACAATCTGATGCTGAGTCTGGACGCCAAATTGCAGGAAATCGCCGAACAGTCATTTGGCGACTATCGCGGTGCCCTAGTCGCCATCGACCCCCGCAACGGCGAGGTACTCGCCTTCGTCAGCAAGCCGGGCTACGACCCCAACCTGTTCATCGACGGCATCGACCAGCAGAGCTGGGACGAGCTCAACAACTCACCGGATACGCCGCTGAACAACCGCGTGCTGCGCGGGCAATACCCACCGGGCTCCACGCTCAAGCCCTTCATGGCGCTGGCCGGACTGCATTACAACAAACGCTCGCCCAGCTACACCATCAGCGATCCCGGCTACTTCACACTGCCGGGCAGCGGTCACCAGTACCGCGACTGGAAGAAAGACGGGCATGGCAGCGTCGATCTGTTCCGCTCCATCGTCATCTCCTGCGACACGTACTACTACGGTCTGGCCGTCGAGCTGGGCATAGACAACATCCACGACTTCCTGTCGCGCTTCGGCTTCGGCCAGAAGACCGGTGTCGATCTGGATGGCGAGCAGCCGGGGCTGCTGCCCTCGCAGGAGTGGAAGCTGAAGCGCTTCAAGCAAAAGTGGTACGCCGGCGACTCGGTTTCGGCGGGTATCGGCCAGGGTTACGATCTGGTCACGCCGATGCAACTGGCCGCCGCTACCGCCACGCTCGCCAATGGCGGTGTCGGCTATCGTCCGCACCTGGTCCGGGCGATCCAGAGTTCGGAGACCGGCGAGAAGCGCACCATCGCCCCCATCGTGGATGCCAACTTCCCGATCAACCCGGAGCACTTCGAGCTGGTACGACGCGCCATGATAGGCGTCACTCAACCCGGCGGTACCGCCTTCCAGGCGGCGGCGGGTGCTCCATATGCCATCGCGGGCAAGACCGGGACCGCGCAGGTGGTCGGCATCAAGCAAGGGGCGAAATACGATGCCAGCAAGTTGGCTGAGCGGCATCGCGACCACGCCTGGTTCATCGCCTTCGCCCCGGCTGAGGCGCCGACCATCGCTCTGGCCGTGCTGGCCGAGAACGGCGGCCATGGCGGTTCCGCAGCAGCTCCAATCGCCCGCAAAGTGATGGATTACTATCTGTTGGGCAAGGTGCCGCCCCCGCCCGCGCCGAAACAGCCGTTGGGCAACGCAGCCTCCGGCGTACCGGAAGCCGCGCCTGCCACCGAGGAGGTAGAGGAGCATGACTAAGCGCGAATTCTGGCATCGCTTCACCGCCCACCTGGACCCCGTGCTGCTGCTCGCCATCAGCCTGCTGATGCTGACCAGCCTGGTGGTGCTGTACAGCGCGGGCGATGCCAGCTGGCATCGCGTGTTCGCCCAACTGGGTAACATCGTGGTGGCGTTCGCGCTGATGTGGGCGGTCGCCAACATGCCGCTGCATTACCTGATGCGCTCCGCCGTTCCCCTGTATCTGGTGGGCATACTGCTGTTGCTGGGCGTGGCCCTGTTCGGCGAGATCAGTCACGGTGCCCGCCGCTGGCTGAATCTGGGGGTGGCGACCATCCAGCCGTCGGAGCTGATGAAGATCGGCGTGCCGCTGATGATGGCGTGGTACTTCGACAAATACGAAGCCACGCTGACCATGAAGACCTACGCCATCGCCGCCCTGCTGCTGCTGCTGCCGGTCGGCCTGATCGCCAAACAGCCAGACCTCGGCACCGCCATCCTGATTGGTGCCAGCGGCTTCTACGTACTGTTTCTGGCCGGACTTTCCTGGCGCGTCATGGCCGGCATGGTCATCGCCGCCGCCGCCAGCGCACCCTTCCTGTGGGGCATGCTGCACGACTACCAGAAGCACCGCATCATGATGCTGCTCGATCCGACCAAGGATGCGCTGGGCAAGGGCTATCACACCATCCAGGGCATGATCGCGGTAGGCTCCGGCGGGGTGTTCGGCAAGGGCTATCTGAACGGCACTCAGACTCACCTCAACTTCCTGCCGGAGAGCCACACCGACTTCATCTTCGCCGTCTATTCGGAAGAGTTCGGCCTGTTCGGCAACCTGCTGCTGCTCGCCATGTACCTGTTCGTCATCCTGCGCGGCTTCGTCATCACCGCCAATGCCTCGACCTACTTCACCCGCTTGATGGCGGGCAGCGTCACACTGACGTTCTTCACCTATGCCTTCGTCAATATGGGCATGGTCAGCGGCATCCTGCCGGTGGTAGGCGTGCCGCTGCCGCTGGTCAGCTATGGCGGGACCTCCATGCTTACATTGCTATTGGGTTTTGGTATCCTGATGAGCGTGCATACCCATCAAAAACTGGTAAAAACTTGAGGTGAACCCCATGAAGCAATACGGATCGTTGCTCTGCGCGATGCTACTACTCAGCGCCTGTGGCACCACGCCCACGCAACCGGCAGGCGTACGCGATGCGACTGTACCTGTCGTCCCGACACACGCTCCCATCACGGAGCCATCGTCGCCAACCAGCCTTCCCGGTCGTGGCGGTTACTTGGCGGGGGACGGCCCAGGCAACGATATTCCACCCAACCTGGAAAACACTCCGGATGCCGTACCCGTCAACGAGCCGCTGCACCGTTATGCCAACCGCCCTTACGTCGCTCTGGGCAACAACTACACGCCGCTGACTGAGGCCGGGAAGTACAAGACACGCGGCATCGCCTCCTGGTACGGCAAGAAGTTCCACGGCCAGAACACCTCCAGCGGCGAGCCATACGACATGTACAAGATGACTGCGGCCCATCCCACCCTGCCGGTGCCGAGCTATGCGCGCGTCACCAATGTCGGCAATGGTCGCTCGGTAGTGGTGCGCATCAACGATCGCGGCCCGTTCCTGCATGATCGCCTCATCGACCTTTCCTATGCGGCAGCGACCAAGCTGGCCATCATCGGCAACGGTAGCGCGCAGGTGGAGGTGGAGAGTCTGACTGCCGACAGTGATCCCACGCCTGCAGTTCATGCCAGCGGACGTACCTATGCCCTGCAAAACGAAGGGGTGCTCAGTAGCACCCCTCTCCCCGCCCCAGAACCAAGTGCAGCGATCGCCGAAACCTTGCCTGTCGTTTCTGGGGAGGGCGGCGATCATTTTTTGCAACTGGGCGCTTTCCGCAGTCAGGAGAGCGCCGAGAGCTTCCGCGCAAAGATGCAGTCCGAGTTAAGCGCGGGCACCAAAAAGCTGATGCTGTACCCAAAAAACGACGGGCTGGTAAGAGTGCACCTCGGCCCGTATCCAAACGACGCTGCCGCACGTGCCGCCGCTGAAAAGCTGGCGGCTCAGTTAGGCTTCAAGCCCCTGGTGAGCAAGCACTGATGAGTAATCCACGGTCAGCGGGGCGTGGTCGCTGAAGCGCTCAGCCTTGTAGATCGAGGTTGAGCGGGCGGTCTGGGCGATGCCGGGCGTAGCGATCTGGTAATCGATGCGCCAACCCACGTCCTTGGCCCAGGCCTGTCCGCGATTCGACCACCAGGTGTAGGCTTCCAGCTCGGGATGCAACTGGCGGAACACATCGACAAAACCCACCGAGCCCAGCAGCTCGCTCATCCAGGCGCGCTCTTCCGGCAAGAAGCCGGAATTCTTCTTGTTGCCCTTCCAGTTCTTCAGGTCTTTCTCGGTGTGGGCGATGTTCCAGTCACCGCAGACGATGACCTCACGCCCGCTGTTTTTTAGCCGCACCATGTGTGGCATGAAGGCATCGAGAAACTTGAACTTCACCGCTTGTCGCTCTTCGCCACTGGAGCCGGACGGCAGATACAGCGACACCACGCTGAGGTTGCCGAACTGCACTTCCAGATAGCGCCCCTCACAGTCGAACTCCGGGATGCCCAGACCCTCGATCACCGCATCCGGCACTTGCCGGGTGTAGATGCCGACACCGCTGTAGCCCTTCTTTTCGGCGTAGTGGTGAAAGCCGTGATAGCCCGCCGGGGCGAGCATGTCCGGAGTCATGTCAGCCGCTTGCGCCTTGAGCTCCTGCAAACAAACGAGGTCGGCATTCTGTTGCTCCAGCCAGGGCAGGAAGCCCTTGTTGAACGCGGAGCGGATGCCGTTGAGATTGGCGGTAATGATGCGCATGAGGTACTCCAAATGGAAGGCTGCCATTATAATGGCCTCCCCATCGTTCGCCGAGCCAACCATGTCCCAGTTTCGCCAGGATTTCATCCGCTTCGCCATCAGCCAGAACGTGTTGCGTTTCGGTGAGTTCCAGACCAAGGCAGGGCGACTTTCACCCTACTTCTTCAATTCCGGTCTGTTTCAGGACGGTAGCGCCTTGCGCGAGCTCTCGCAGTTCTACGCGCAGGCCATTCTGGCCTCCGGTGTCGAGTTCGACATGCTGTTCGGCCCGGCCTACAAGGGCATCCCGCTGGCGGCAGGCACGGCCATCGCGCTGGCGGAACAAGGCCGCAACGTGCCTTACTGCTTCAATCGCAAGGAGGCCAAGGATCACGGCGAAGGTGGCACCACGGTAGGCGCCAAGTTGCAGGGCCGGGTGCTCATCATTGACGACGTGATCTCTGCCGGCACTTCGGTGCGAGAATCCATCGACCTGATCCGTGCCGCCGGGGCGACCCCTTGCGCCGTGGTCATCGCACTGGACCGCATGGAGCGTGGCCAGGGCGAATTGTCCGCCGTACAGGAAGTTCAGCGCAGCTACGGCATCCCGGTGATCTCGATCGCTGCACTCGGCGATTTGCTCGGCTACTTGCAGGGTCAACCCGAGCTGCAGCAGAACCTGCATGCGGTACAAGCCTACCGCGACCGCTACGGAGTAGAAAATGACTAGCATCCGCCTGATCCCGGCTCTTGTTCTTGGCCTGCTCTTTACCTCGGCGATCGAGGCAAGGACTTTCAAATGGAAGGATGAGAAAGGACGCACCCATTATGGCGAAACCATCCCGCCCGAATACGCGAACCGCAGCAGCGTAGAGCTGGACGAGAAGGGGCGCGTGATCAAGTCGCAGGAGGTGTTGACGGCGGAGGAGCGGCAGGCGCGTGAGGCCGAAAGCGCCAGGAAACGCAGCGCAGATGCCGCTGCACTGGATCAGCGCCGCCATGACCGCATGCTGATCCAGAGCTATAGCAGCGAAGCCGAGATCGATGCCGCCCGCGAACGCAGCCTGAAGCAGGCCGAACTGTCACTCAAGGACACGCAGGATCGCCTCAAGGAGGCCCGCCAGAAACTGGACACCCGGTCCGCTCACGTAGCCCCTGGCCGATCACCTGCCCCGGAGCGTGTGGCCGATGAGACGCTGGTCGCCCAACTGGAACAGGAGCTTGCGCATCGCCAAGCCGAGATCGCCGCCATCAAGGAGCGCGCCGAGTCAGACAAATTGCGTTACCGCGAGTTGACCGGGAAAAAACCATGAGCCTGCTAGTGAACATCGTTATCGCCGACGAGGAAGACATCGAACTCATCGGCGAATCGCAGCATCCGGTGGAGGAGTGGAGCGGCATTCAGGCGCGCGACATCGACACCGGCAAGATCGCCACCCTGCATTGCCTGCTCACCGGCGACAGTTTCGAGGAGGCGCTTGCTTCCTATGAGCCCGACTATGTGGCGGGCGAGGACGGTGCCATCGTCATCCGCATCCCCGATGAGCTGGTCGAGAGACTGGCGTATCTGGACGAGGATGCGCTGGACAGCGTGGGGGTCGAGCTGGCCGCCACGGAAGAGTTCGAGCTGGCCGGTTGGCCGGCAGCGGAGGTGGCGACGCTGGTCGAAGAGCTTGCCGCGCTGGCCCAACAAGCCGATAGCAACGGCGAGGCGATGTTCGTCTGGATGCACCGGCTATTGACGTAAGCAAGCAGGTGCGTCGCCGCTAATCTTCCGCGCCATCCAGCTCCAGGCCCAACTCCTGCACTTTCCGGGTCAAGGTGTTCCTGCCCATGCCGAGCAGAACGGCGGCTTCGATCCGTCGACCGCCGGTATGGTGCAATGCGCCGGTGATCAGGATGCTCTCGAACCTGCGCCCCAAAGTATCCAGCAGGTTCTGGTCACCACGCACCAGCGCCCGGGCCACCTCTTGAGCCAATGAGGCTCCCCAATCGGCATCGGCGACCAGCTCAGGGTCCCTGACGCTCTCTCGCCACTCGGGCGGCAGATCGGCGACCTCGACCTGCTGTGACGGGGTCATCACCGTGATCCAATGACACAGGTTCTCAAGCTGGCGGACGTTACCCGGGATCTCTTGCGCCATGAGATGCTGAAGCGCAGCATCACTCAGGTGCTTCTGTTCCACGCCCAGTTCACGCGCGCTCTTTTGCAGGAAATACTTGGCCAGCAGCGGGATATCCTCCCGACGCTCACGCAACGGCGGCAGACGCAAACGAATGACGTTGAGGCGGTGGAACAGGTCTTCGCGGAACAAGCCCTGCTTCACCCGCTCATCCAGATTTTGGTGCGTGGCCGCGATGATGCGCACATTGGCCTTGATCGGCTGATGACCACCGACGCGGTAATAGTTGCCGTCGGACAGCACGCGCAACAAGCGGGTCTGCAGCTCGGCGGGCATGTCGCCGATCTCATCCAGGAACAACGTGCCGCCAGCCGCTTCTTCAAAGCGCCCATGACGAGTCGCGGTCGCGCCGGTGAATGCGCCTCGCTCATGGCCGAACAGTTCGGACTCCAGCAGATCCTTGGGTATCGCCGCCGTGTTGAGCGCGATAAATGGCTTGTTGGCACGCGGGCTGTGCCGATGCAAGGCGCGCGCGACCAGCTCTTTGCCGGTACCTGACTCTCCATTGATAAGAACCGTCGCATGGGTTTGCGACAGCCGACCTATGGCGCGGAAAACCTCCTGCATGGCGGGGGCTTGTCCCAACATGTCCGGAGCGACCGGCGTTTCATCGATGGCCGCCTCGCCGCGCTGACTTTGCTCCATCGCCCGGCGGATCAGCTCGACGGCATGATTGATATCGAACGGTTTGGGTAGATATTCGAACGCCCCACCCTGAAATGCGGAGACGGCACTTTCCAGATCGGAGTAGGCCGTCATGATGATGACTGGCAACTGGGGAAACTGATCACGCAAGACTTGCAGCAACTCCAGACCCGAGCGTCCCGGCATCCGGATGTCGCTGACCACGACCTGGGGAACCCCGCCCGACAGGGCTTGCAGCGCCTCGTTCGCCGAGACGAAACTGCGAAATTCGATACCTTCACGGGCCAGGGCTTTCTCCAACACCCAGCGGATGGAACGATCATCATCAATGATCCAAACGGGTTTCATGCGCTTTCCTCAATCATGTTGCAGGGGCAAAAGTACGGTAAAACAGGTGCGTCCAGGCTCACTTTCCACCTCGATACAGCCTTGATGCTGGCTGACGAAATCCTGCGCCAAAGTAAGGCCCAAGCCGTGGCCATCGGCGCGACCGGATACTAGCGGATAAAATATCTTGTCACGCAACTCCATCGGAATACCCGGACCATCATCAACGATCTGCACCAGCACGGCCAGACGATGACGTTTGCGCATCAAAGTCACTTGGCGCGCGATGCGGGTACGCAACACGATACTGCCCTGCCCTTGCATGGCCTGGGCCGCATTACGCACTATGTTGAGCACAACCTGGATGAGCTGCTCCTTGTCGCCCCGCAGTTCCGGCAAGCTGGTATCGTAGTCCCTCCGTATCGCCAGTCCCTCGGGGAATTCGGCAAGAACCACGCTGCGCACCCGCTCCAATACCTCATGGATGTTCAGTGCACTGAAATGGGGTACGGCCTGCGGTGTCAGCAACTTCTCCAGCAAAGAGCGCAGACGGTCCGCCTCCTGAATGATGACCTGGGTGTATTCCCGCAAACCCGGCTTATCCAGCTCCTGCTCCAGCAACTGGGCTGCGCCCCGGATACCTCCGAGCGGGTTCTTGATCTCGTGAGCCAGATTGCGCAGCAACAGGCGATTGGCCTGGGTCTGATCCAGCATCTGCTCTTCGCGAGCCAAGCGCAGCGGACGATCTATGGGATGAAACTCCAGCAGGAGCTTGTAGTCCGGCTCATGCAACAAGGGTGTCACCACCGCCCGCAATTGCATCTTCGCGTGATTGGGCGCTCCGAGCGTCAGTTCGTGCTCGATGAAGCTGGCATTGCTGCTTACGGCATGCTGTATGGCAACGGCAAGTTGCTCAGTCTGAGTGAACGCGGCCTGAATCGGAGATCCCAGCAACTGCTTGCGGCTGACATCGAAGAGATTCTCGGCTGCCGGATTGAGATAAGCGACGCGGGCCTGCCCATCCAGCAGCAAGATGGCGGTTGCGAGTTGCTCAAATGTGGGTATATGGCGATTCGACATGTCTTAATACCAAGCAGGAAGCATGCCACTCATGGTCATCTAAGATGGGCCAACTCTTTGTCGAGCGCTTCGATGTTCTTTTCATGCAAAGTGACATCGGCCCGTCCGCCCGGCGAGGCAGGGAGCTTGGCTCGGGCTTCGTTCAATAGCCCCAACTCCGCGAGTCTTTCCTGTTCCAATATCTTGCGCCGGGTGTCATCGCGCCCTCGCTGGGTCTGGCCATCGATTTTGGGAAAGTCACTCGGGGCAGCAGGCCGGGCTGAGCCCGTGGTTCGTTGCACTCCCCCCAGATTGAGGCGCTTGGCTCCCTTCACAGGCGCGCTGGAGTATGTGACACGACCTTCAGCATCCACCGACTTGTAGATATCAGCCATAGCCGGCAGACTCAACAGCAACCCCAGGCTCAAGCAGATTAATTTCATCGCGCTATCCGAAATCCGAAAATGGCTGTTGAAAGTATAACAGGCCAAAAAACAGAAACGGGGCCGAAGCCCCGTTCCAACTGTGCCTGAGTATAGCTTACAGGCTGTAGTACATATCGAATTCCACCGGGTGGGTGGTCATGCGCATGCGGGTCACTTCGCCCATCTTCAGCTCGATGTAGGCATCGATGAAGTCGTTCGAGAACACGCCGCCACGGGTCAGGAATTCGCGATCCTTGTCCAGGGAAGCCAGCGCTTCGTCCAGCGAAGTACACACGGTCGGGATCAGTGCGTCTTCTTCCGGCGGCAGGTCGTACAGGTTCTTGTCTGCCGGGTCACCAGGATGGATCTTGTTCTGGATACCGTCCAGACCCGCCATCATCAGCGCGGCGAAGCACAGGTAGGGGTTGGCCGACGGATCTGGGAAGCGGGTCTCAATGCGGCGCGCCTTGTCGCTGGCAACGTGCGGAATGCGGATGGAAGCGGAACGGTTCTTTGCAGAGTAAGCCAGCTTGGTCGGCGCTTCGTAGTGCGGAACCAGACGCTTGTAAGAGTTGGTGCCGGGGTTGCAGATCGCGTTCAGCGCCTTGGCGTGCTTGATGATACCGCCGATGTAGTACAGCGCAGTCTCGGACAGACCGGCGTAACCATTGCCCGCGAAGGTGTTCTTGCCGTCTTTCCAGATCGACTGGTGCACGTGCATGCCGGAACCGTTGTCGCCAACGATGGGCTTGGGCATGAAAGTGGCCGTCTTGCCGTACTGGTGAGCGACGTTGAAAATCACGTACTTCTGAGCCTGGGTCTGGTCAGCGCGACGCACCAGAGTGTTGAACTTGGTGCCCAGTTCGCACTGGCCAGCAGTCGCCACTTCGTGGTGATGCACTTCCACTTCAATGCCGATATCTTCCAGCGCCAGACACATGGCGGCACGGATGTCGTTCAGGCTGTCAACGGGAGGAACCGGGAAATAGCCGCCCTTAACAGCAGGACGGTGACCGGTGTTGCCGTGCTCGTACTTCTCGCCGGTGGACCAAGCGGCCTCTTCGGAGTCGATCTTGCAGAAACAGCCGGACATGTCCGCACCCCAGCGCACGGAGTCGAAAATGAAGAACTCGGGTTCCGGACCGAAGTAGGCGGTATCGCCAATGCCGGTCGACTTCAGGTAGGCTTCAGCGCGCTTGGCGATGGAGCGTGGATCGCGGTCGTAGCCCTTGCCGTCGGACGGCTCGATCACGTCGCAGGTCAGCACCAGAGTGGTCTCGTCCATGAACGGATCGATGTAAGCAGAGTTCGGGTCCGGCAGCAGCAGCATGTCGGAAGCCTGGATGCCCTTCCAGCCAGCGATGGAGGAGCCATCAAAGGCATGGCCATCTTCGAACTTGTCGGCACCGAAATACTTGGCGGGCACGCCCACGTGCTGCTCCTTGCCACGGGTGTCGGTAAAACGCAGGTCAACGAACTTGACCTCATTATCTTTGAGTAACTGCATCACATCTGCTGCGGACTTGGACATCACTTCCTCCCAAATAAAAACATCGAACAAAAATAACTGCGCCACATCTAGCAGGAAGCGTGCCTACGCTCGCCGCCCGGAATGGCGCATTCTGCCATATTCAACAAGGCAAAGGGCAATAATTGCACGCACCATTCGCGAGCGCCGACACCGCCCATGCACCATTACGGGGCGGCGCGATGGCGAATATCGATGGAGCGCAACCATGGGTCATCTGACGTGATTCTGGCGCACTTGTGCACCAGGTCGGCAAGCTCGTCGGAAGACATTCCGCTCTCGACCAGCATCTCCACATCCACCCGGCCGTCGAGATAGTGCAACACGACCGGGCTTTGCAAGGGTGCCGCACTACCCAAACGCTGGGCCAAGCGCTCCAGCAGCCGGTCACGACTGGGCAAATGGATATTGGGCTTGGCTTTCGAGTCATCCTCCGGATCGATGTGCACCATGACATCCATCACATGATGGTTGCGCAGCACCCGCTGGCGAGCCGTTTCAGCGATATAGTGCCCCTCCGATACGCTGATCCTCGGGCCGACGATGACATGCGCATCCACCAGCGCATGATCAGCCATCTTGCGAGTGCGCAACTCATGCAGACTGAGTACGCCCGGGGTGTCCAGCAAGGTTTGGCGAATGGCAGCGACCTCCTCCTCGTCCAATCCGGTATCAATCAACTCGGCCAGGGCCTCGCGCGCCAACTTTCCACCCATGTGGGCGATCATCACCCCCACCACCGCTGCGGCAAGCAGATCGAGAAAGGCGAATCCGAGCAAGTTGCCACCGATACCTGCGACTACGACCAACGACGAAGCCGCATCCGAGCGGGCATGCCAGGCATTGGCCACCAACATCTGTGAGCGCACCCGCTTAGCCACCGCCAGCATGTAACGGAACATGCCCTCCTTGGCCGCCAGGGCCACCAGGGCCACCCAGAAAGTCAATGGATGCACTACCTGAACCTGCGCGGGGTGTTGCAGTCGCATCGCAGCCGCCACCAGCAAGGCAACGCCTAGAGCGGCAAGTAATGCCCCCAGAATAAGGGTGGCTGCGGTTTCGATGCGGGCATGGCCGTACGGATGATTAGCATCTGCATGACGATTTCCCTGACGGTTGGCATAGAGCACCAACACATCCGAAAGTAGGTCAGACAAAGAGTGCAGCCCATCCGCCATCAGAGACTGGGATCGGCCAAAATACCCGGCGACGATCTGGAGTATCGTAAGCAACAGATTGATGATGATGCTCACCCAAGTACTTTTCCGGGCGGCGGCAAAACGCTCCGGATGTTTGGGTTCAAACTCTTGGGCGGCTCCCTGGGTGTGATTTTTCATTCGGGATGGGGTAGTATTCTGCGTCGGGCGCAGAATACCACTTGTATCACCATCATTGAATACGGATCGCACTCCCATGGGAAATATCACCGAGATTTTGCAAACTGCGCAGCAGCGCGCTCAGGAAATGGGGCTACCGTATCAAGGTGCACTAACCCCCGTCGAGACTTACGAGCTAATGAACTCCGCCCCCGAAGCCAAACTCGTCGATGTCCGCACCAGCGCGGAAAGGATCTGGGTCGGTCAAGTGCCCGGTGCAGTGGAGATGGAGTGGATGAGCTACCCCTCCATGAAGCTGAACCCGCACTTTCTCTCCCAATTAGAACAGGAAGTTTCCAAGGAAGCTCTGGTCCTGTTCATTTGTCGTAGCGGACAGCGCTCCCATCATGCCGCCATCGCGGCCACCAAGGCAGGCTACAGCAACTGCTTCAATGTCCTGGAAGGCTTCGAGGGCGACCTGAGTGACGAAGGCCATCGAAGTGTACTGAATGGTTGGAGAGCCCACGGTTTGCCGTGGGAACAAACCTAGTCGTTGCCGATCAGGGCGATGGCTATTCTCCTGTCGGAACATATCTAATGTTTTTGGCATATTTTCAATCATAATCTGGACAACTCACCCTCATTTGCGGCAAACTTCGCACATGAAGAATGTTCTCGTCCTGCATGGCCCAAACCTGAACCTGCTTGGCAGCCGCGAGCCCGGAGTGTACGGACGCGTCACGTTGAGCGAAATTGACCAAAATTTGGCTCAACTGGCCCAAAAGGCTGGTGCGCGCATCACCTCCTTCCAGAGTAACGCCGAAGCTGCTCTGATTGATCGCATCCACACTGCCAGACTGGACGGCACCGACTTCATCGTCATCAACCCTGCGGCATTCACGCACACTAGCGTCGCCTTGCGCGACGCACTGGCTGCGGTGGCCATCCCCTTCATCGAGGTTCATCTGTCTAATGTGTTTGCTCGCGAAGCTTTCCGCCACGAATCCTATTTCTCGGACATCGCGGTTGGAGTCATCAGCGGCTTGGGCGCAATGGGCTATGAACTGGCCGTGCAATACGCACTGCAACAACCCTAGGAGTCAATTATGGATTTACGCAAACTGAAAGCATTGGTCGATCTGGTCGAAGGTTCCGGCATCGCCGAACTGGAGATCTCGGAAGGCGAAGAGCGTGTGCGCATCACCCGCACGGTCGCGACCAGCCACCAGATGTACTCCGCTCCGCAACCTGTGGTCGCCGCTCCGGTACAAGTCACTGCTACTGTTGCGGCAGAGCCCCCCCAGGCAGCCACACCGGAAGGTCATATAGTCAAGTCACCCATGGTCGGTACCTTCTACCGCTCTCCGTCCCCTGGTGCGAAGTCTTTTGTCGACATCGGGCAAAGTGTCAATGCTGGAGACACCTTGTGCATCATCGAAGCGATGAAGCTGCTCAACGAAATCGACTCTGACAAGGGCGGCGTGGTCAAGGCCATCCTGGTCGAGAACGGCCAGCCAGTGGAGTATGGTCAACCCTTGTTCGTCATTGGTTAAATCATGTTCGAGAAAACTCCCGCCCTTCAGGCTGCCGATGATGGCTCGCAAGGGAGCGTGCTGAAACGCACGATCCTGCGAGCCACGACCAAGACCGAGCCCATCCAGATGTTCGACAAGATCCTGATCGCCAACCGGGGTGAGATCGCACTGCGCATTCAGCGCGCCTGCCGCGAGATGGGAATCAAGACCGTTGCCGTCCACTCCGAGGCGGATGCCGATGCCAAGTACGTCAAGCTGGCCGATGAGTCGGTATGTATCGGCCCGGCACCTTCCGGACAAAGCTATCTCAGCGTTCCGGCCATTATCAGTGCGGCTGAGGTTACTGACGCACAGGCGATTCATCCCGGTTACGGCTTTCTTTCCGAGAATGCCGACTTCGCAGAGCGTGTCGAAAAGAGTGGCTTTGTGTTCATCGGCCCGCGCGCTGAGACTATCCGCCTGATGGGAGACAAGGTTTCCGCCAAGAACGCGATGAAGAAAGCCGGCGTTCCTTGCGTCCCCGGTGTCGATGGGGCCCTGCCGGACGATCCGGCAGAGATCATCAAGATCGCCCGCAGCATCGGCTACCCGGTCATCATCAAGGCCGCTGGCGGCGGCGGTGGGCGAGGTATGCGCGTGGTACATACCGAGGCGGCATTGCTGAACGCGGTGACCATGACTCGTACCGAAGCCCAGTCCGCGTTCAACAACCCCATGGTCTACATGGAAAAGTTTCTGGAGAACCCGCGCCACATCGAGATCCAGATTCTGGCCGACCAGCACGGTAACGCCGTCTATCTGGGAGAGCGCGACTGCTCCATGCAACGCCGCCACCAGAAGATCATCGAGGAGGCTCCGGCACCTTTGCTCAACCCCAGGCTGAGGAACAAGATCGGTGAGCGCTGCGCCGAGGCCTGCCGCAAGATCGGGTATCGGGGGGCCGGAACGTTCGAGTTCCTGTACGAGAACGGTGAGTTTTACTTCATTGAAATGAACACTCGCGTCCAGGTGGAACATCCGGTCAGCGAAATGATCACCGGGGTCGATATCGTCCAGCAGCAGATCCGCATCGCCGCTGGTGAGAAACTCAGCTTTCGCCAAAAAGACATCGAGTTCCGTGGCCATGCCATCGAGTGCCGTATCAACGCCGAGCATCCCTACAAGTTCATCCCGTCGCCGGGCCGGATCACTACTTGGCACGTTCCCGGCGGCCCGGGTATCCGCGTCGATTCCCATGTATATGCGAACTATTTCGTTCCGCCACACTACGATTCGATGATTGGCAAGCTGATCGCTTACGGCGACACCCGCGAGCAGGCCTTGGCGAGGATGCGCACGGCATTGTCCGAAATGGCTGTTGAGGGCATCGACACCAACATCGCCCTGCACCAAGAGCTGATGCGCGATGCGGCATTTATTCGCGGCGGCACCAACATCCATTATCTGGAGCACAAGCTGGCCGAGAAGTCGAAGAGCAAATAATGGCCTGGCAGACACTGACGGTCCATGCCGATGCCAGCTATGCTGAGTCACTCAGTGAGGCGTTGCTCGACCATGGCGCCATGTCGGTGGAGTTGCTCGATGCCGATGCAGATACGCCAGACGAGCAGGCCATCTTCGGCGAGCCGGGTGAGCCGTCCGCTTCGATTTGGCAGCACAATCTGGTCTCCGCATTATTCGACAGCACCGATGCGGCAGAGTCAGCCCTGCTAGGTGCTTGCTCAGCCATCGGCTTGAGCACTCGACCCAGCTTCACACTTACCGCCTTGCCAGACAACGACTGGGTCCGCCTGACTCAATCGCAGTTCGACCCGATCCGCATCTCCGAGCGCTTGTGGATCGTGCCGACGTGGCATGCGCCCACGGATGGCACCGCAATCAACATCGCCTTGGATCCAGGCCTGGCCTTCGGCACGGGCAGTCATCCGACCACCCGTTTATGTCTGAGGTGGCTGGATGACCGAATCCGGGGAGGCGAGAGCGTTCTGGATTACGGTTGCGGCTCCGGCATCTTGGCCATCGCCGCACTCAAACTCGGCGCGGCGGATGCCCTCGGTGTGGACGTGGACGCACAAGCGGTCCAGGCCAGTCATGACAATGCCATCGCCAACCATGTGACAGCGACGTTCTCTTTGCCCGATGTCTCGAAACCTTTGGGCCAGTTCGACATCGTCATAGCCAACATCCTGACCAATCCGCTCCGTATTCTGGCCCCACTTCTGGCCGCAGCGGTCAAACCTGAAGGCTACATCGTGCTTTCGGGGATTCTGGAGGCGCAAGCCGCTGAAGTCATTGGAATATATGGCACTTGGTTCGACTTTGAGCCGCCCGAATTCGAAGATGGCTGGTCACGGCTATCCGGTCGCAGGCGTTGAACCACGATGAGCTGGATCACGCAATGCCCACATTGCCACACCCGATTCCGCATACACCAAGCACAACTTGACGCTCGCCATGGCCTGGTATGTTGTGGCCGGTGTCAGCATGCGTTCAACGCACGTGCTCAGTTGCATCCAGCCCCAACGGAACACCCGGCCACGCAGGCAGAAAATAACGCACTGCCACCCGCCCCCACGCTGCCAGATCTGGAGCCGTCACCCGATCTGGCTGGAAACACCACCGCACCAGCGCAGGAAAAATCCGTCACTCAACCCTTGTTTGGCGAGCCCCCACCCTCCTTCCAAATACCGCTCACTGCCCCGGCCGGGGCAAGTCATCGCTTAGGTTGGGGTCTTGGCATAGTCGTCCTGTCCCTGGCTCTGTTGCTCCAACTTGGCCACAGCTCACGAGCCCAGCTCGCAGCCACGATACCCGGACTCGAACCCGCCCTCGTCGGCTATTGTCGCTTGGTGGGTTGCACCATGGAGCTCCCCAGACGCGCAGATCTGTTGCAGCTCGAAGTGTCTAGCCTGGAGGCTTCGGAGGAAAGCGGGATGGAGCTGTCCGCCACGATACGCAACCGTGCGACATTTGCACAGGCGCTGCCGGACTTGCAGCTGGAACTGACCGATCAATCCGACACGGTCATCGCACGGAAAGCCCTGCACCCCGCAGATTATCTGCCTGCGAAGGACAGCGCACAGAAAGGACTGGCGGCGGGAACAACGCTGGAAGTCCGCCTGCCGATCACGATCGAGGGACCTCCTCCAACAGGCTACAAGTTACTGTTGTTCTTTCCGCCTGCATCAGCCAAAGGCTGATGCCATCTTCTTGGCTTGCTCGGCCTGCTCCAGCACCGAGGCGGCGATGCCCTCGGCACGGGCCGGATCTATACCGAATGCGAGCCACTCCTCATCAGATATCGCCGGAGGGACGAATTCCGAAATGCCGAATGCCGGCAGCAGTCTCTCGGCGAGGCTGAGCAGACCGACCAGGGGGTGGCCCGCCGCAGCAGCCACATCTTGTGGCTTGTGGTGGAAACGCAGAACGGCAATCACGCTTTCCGGCAAATCCCAGTGCGTCGCCAACTGCGCCCCTATTTCAGCATGCCCATACTCCAACAAGCCCGCCTCGATCTCCTGCACCGGGGTCTCCGGGGCTGACTTCAGACGATCTTGCAGCTCATCGCTCAATGACGGATTGATATAGTTCAACACTAGGTATCCGATGTCATGCAGCAGGCCGGTCAGAAACACCTCGTCGTCCAGCGGGCGCATGCGGACCGGCATGGCGCGGGTCAGTACCCGCATCGCCAGCGCGACACCCATGCTGTGCAGCCACAAGTCCTGAGTCTTCAACTTACCTGCCGGAGTCTGGGACAGCGTCGACATGACCGCGATGCCGACCGCGACAGACTTGACCCGAGTGATGCCGAGCAACATGGCCGCATCCGAGACCGATGTCACCTTGCGGGATGAGCCGAACATCGGCGTATTGGAGAGCCCGATGATTCTAGCCGACATCTGCGGGTCGGTACCGATAAGTGCGAGCAGACTGCGCTCTCCCTCTTCGGTATCCAAAGGCAGCGCCAATATCCTCTGCACCACACCAGGCATCGCTGGCAACGCCTCTACACCCTTGATCGCAAACTTCAGATCCACCTTATTGCCCTCGCTCATCCCCTGCTCCCAATTCTGAATGTACGCCACACTTCTACGGCTATTGTAATCAAATAACCCGTTTCGTTGGTATGCCCTAATTACCCGATGCCGCTACCAGATAGTCAAAATAGATGCCGGCAAAGACCGCCGCGCCAAACCAGGTGTTGTGGCGGAATGCCCGGAAGCAACCTTCCCGCTGCCTCGACCGGATCAGCGCGTAGTGATAAGACGCAATCCCCGCCGCACCGATCAACCCGATGTGATACGGCACTCCCATGTGGAGCACCTTTCCCACCCACAGCAAGCTCAGGAGCACGCCGGCATAGCACAGCATCACTGCAACCACATCGAACCGCCCAAAGTATAGCGCCGAGGAGTGTATGCCCAAGTGTACATCATCGTCCCTGTCGACCATGGCATATTCCGTGTCGTATGCAATGCACCAGAGCAGGTTCGCGAGCATCAACAGCCACGCGACCATGGGAACGTGGTTCAACTGCGCAGCGAACGACATCGGGATGCCGAAGCCGAATGCAATCCCCAGATATGCCTGCGGCAGAGCGATGAAGCGTTTGGTGAAGGGATAGCTTCCCGCCAGGAACAACGCCGGAACGGTCAGCCACAGGGTCAATGCATTCAGCGGCAGCACCAGGCAAAAAGCGAGAACGGACAAGCCGGTAGCCACCCACAGCGCCTCCCTTGGACTAAGCCTCTGACTGGTGATCGGCCTGTCTTTCGTGCGTTCGACATGCTTGTCGATATGTCGGTCTGCAAAGTCGTTGATGGCACATCCGGCAGACCGCATCAATATCGTTCCGGCAACGAAGATCGCCACTATCGGCCAATCGGGCCGCCCGGCACTGGCGATCCAGAGCGCCCACAACGTGGGCCACAACAACAGGAAGATGCCTATCGGTCGATCCAGCCTACATAGCTGGATATACAGACGCAACTTGGTTTCAGCAACTTCACTCATACCAGGCAAACCCGCCTCCTCAGTAACTTTCATCCCATCCCGCTCCGGTGGTGCACCATGCCTCAAACATGGAGGTAGTTGGCGCGAGCCCCCAACCAACGTGACATGTGTTTCTGTGCCGCATCCGGAGCGTGCTCCAGCATCCGCTCCGCGCATGCCTTGGCAGCCTCCAACAGATCCTGATCCTGCTCGATATCCGCGAAGCGGAGCATGGGAGCGCCACTCTGCGCTATCCCCAGCAACTCCCCTGTGCCACGCAACAGCATGTCCTGCCGCGCCACCTCGAATCCGTCGCTGTTCTCATAGATGATACGCAACCGCTGCCTGGCATCCTCCGACAACGGCTCCTGATACAGCAGTATGCACGTGCCAGACTCCCCACCCCGCCCGACCCTTCCGCGCAACTGATGCAGTTGTGCCAAGCCCATCCTTTCTGCATTCTCTATCACCATCAGGCTGGCATTGGGCACATCGACCCCGACCTCGATCACCGTAGTTGCGACCAGCAACGCGGCCTCTCCCGTCATGAACCTGGTCATGGCCTCGGTCTTCTCGGCACTCTTCATCCGCCCGTGGACCAGTTCGACCCGCAGCCCGGGCAGCTCTTCGACCAAGGTCTGGAACACCTCCGTCACCGCCTGCAATTGCAGGGTGGCCGAACCCTCGATCAGTGGGCAGACCCAGTAAGCTTGCCGACCATTGGCACAGATCTCCCGGACATGATCGACCACTTGATCACGCCGCGCTGCGCGCACCAGCCTGGTGGCCACCGGCTTACGTCCGGGAGGCAGCTCATCGATCGTCGTGACATCGAGGTTCGCAAAATAGCTCATGGAAAGCGTTCTGGGAATGGGCGTAGCACTCAACATCAATTGGTGCGGCATCGTCCCCTTCTGCTGCAGTGCCAGACGCTGATGGACCCCGAACTTCTGTTGCTCGTCGATGATCACCAGCCCCAGACGCTTGAATGCGACCCGCTGCTGGAACAGGGCGTGGGTGCCGATGGCGATCTGGGCTGCGCCCTGATGAATGGATCGCGCGGCCTGCTCCTGCTCTTGTTTAGGCATGGCCCCGGCCAGCCAGGCCAGCTCGATACCCAAAGGCCGTAACCACGCCGAGAGCTTTTGGTAATGCTGCTCGGCCAGCGTCTCGGTAGGTGACATGAATGCCACCTGAAAGCCACTTTCTACCGCCTGCAGCGCCGCCAGCACTGCAATGATGGTCTTGCCGCATCCGACATCCCCCTGCAGCAGTCTCTGCATCGGTACCTCGCGCGCCAAATCTGCCCTGATCGCTGCTATCGCCATCGATTGCGCCGAGGTCAGCGGGAACGGCAGCGCCCCCTCAAGCTGCCGCCCCAAGCTATCCGAATCCATCCGGGGGGCCTTGTGCTGCAGCCTGCTCAGGTAATGCGTGCGCATGGAGAGTTGCTGCGCAAGCAACTCGTCGAACTTCACCCTGCGCCACGCCGGGCATCGCGTGCGTACAACATCCCCCTGTAACTCAGCCGTCTGCGGTCGATGCAGCGCATACAAACTTTCCCGCAAACCTGGCAGGCCCAGCGCATCCAGTGCGGCATCGGGCACCAAGTCAGCGAACGGGAAATCAGCGAGCAGCGCCTGGATCCGCTTGGCGAGGGTACTTGAGCGTATCCCGGCCTTGACCGGATAGATCGGTGTGAGCCCCGCCGCCATCGGCTCTCCCGGTGCCACCTGTCGGCATTTGGGCTGGATCATCTCGCGCCCGGAGTATCCCTGGCGAACGGTACCGAACACCCGCAAACGATTGCCGACGCTCAGCAGTTGCTTATGTCCCGGATAGAAATGCAAAAACCTTAACTGCAAGACTCCCGACCCGCAATCCAGGGTTGCCTTGAGGCTCCTGCGGGGACGCTCCTGCACCCCGGCGGCAAGTACGACACCTTCAACGAGAACGGCGTCTCCCTCGATCACGTCGGAAACGTCCCATAGCCTGGAATGATCTTCATAGCGTATGGGGAAGTGCAACAGCAGATCGAAGTCCGTCTCTATGCCCAGCGTCTTGAGCTTGGCGATGAGCGCCTTGGTGCCTGTCGGGGTCGCCGGACTCAATCTTGGATGTGGATGATGCCGTCAGCCTCGACCAGTGCCCCTCTCGGCAGTTGGGAGACTCCAACCGCAGCCCTGGCAGGATAGGGCTGCGAAAAATATTCGGCCATGATCTCGTTGACCACGGGAAAGTCAGCCAGGTCCGTCAGGTAGACATTGAGCTTCACCACGTCCGCCAACGAGCCGCCTGCCGCTTCCGCCACCGCCCGCAGATTGGAGAACACCTGATGTATCTGTTGCCTCACGCCATCGACAAGCGTCATGGTGTCCGGGTGCAACCCTATCTGCCCCGACAGATAAACCGCATTCCCTACCTTTACCGCCTGCGAATAAGTCCCTATGGCCGCTGGGGCTGCTGCGGTCTGAACGAACACTTTTTCCACCATCTCTCCTCCCGAACAAGTATGACTTTTGATATCGGGCGACATTATACTGAATCGAACCCGATCCACACCGGCGGCTATAGCGGTCGGCTGCAGGGCCCGCCGTGTGGCCGGATGTCACCGCCGGATTACCAATCCTGAGCCACCGGAGTGAGGCAACCCACCTGGAACAACGCCCCATCCTCCAGCCGGACAGCGGACAACGGCCCGCCCCAAAGGCAGCCCGTGTCCAGCGCGATTAGCCCCGGCATCACTCTCAGACCCAGCGCAGACCAATGGCCGACCACAATGGTCGCATCCCGACTGGCTCGGCCAGGCACCTCGAACCACGGCAGATAGCCCGCCGGTATCTGGTGAGTCTCGCCCTTGAACTTGAACTCCATCTCGCCCTGCGGCGTACAGACACGCATCCGCGTAAAGGCATTGGTGATGACGCGCAGCCGCTTGCAGCCGGTCAGTTCATCCGACCAGCCCATCGGCTTGTTGCCGTACATGCAGGACAGGAAGCTGGCGTAGTCGTCGCCGCGCAAGGCTTGCTCCACCTCGTGAGCCAACGCCACTGCCTGCCCGACGGTCCAACTGGGCAACAGTCCGGCATGCACCAGAACGTGCCCTCCTTCTGCATGGAGCAGGCGTTGCCGACGCAACCAGTGCAGCAGCTCGTCACGGTCGGGGGCCCGCAACAGCTCATCCAGCGTATCGCCGCGACTCAGATCCGCCACCCCGGCACCCACCGCCAACAGGTGCAGGTCATGATTGCCCAGCACGGTGATGGCGGCATCACCCAGCGCACGGACGAAGCGCAACACCTCCAGCGACCCCGGCCCGCGATTGACCAGATCGCCCACCAACCAAAGCCGGTCTCTGGCCGGATCGAAATCGATCCGCTCCAGCAGATGCCGGAACTCGTTGTAGCACCCCTGAAGGTCTCCTATCGCGTAAGTTGCCATGGGTTTCCGGTATCAATCCCTGCGCTTGAGTTTCTTGTGGTCATTGTCGGCCTGCCTGACACGCTGCGCCACGGCAAAGGACGAACAACTCATCCGCTGCCAACTGGTAGCGAAACGCCAACTCGCCGGTGGATGCGTCGTTGACCGGCGAGATCACGAAGCCGGAGTCCCATTCTTGAGGCGGCATGACGAGCGGTGCCCGAGGAAAGCGCTGGGCATCGATGTAACTCACTACACTCAGCCCCGCCGACCGGCTGTTGTTGGTGTACAACGGGAAACCGTGGGTCTTTTGCAGAATCTCTTGCCCGACGCGGGCATAGTTCTCGCCGCGATAATGCGTTTGGTAGTACGGGAACAACAGCAATGCGAACAGGAACTTGACGGCGATGAGCGCCGCATACCAGCGCAACGCGAGTGCTTGGCCACGCGCGCCAGTGCGCCAGACGATGCGCGCTGCGGCCAGCGCGATCAAGGGATAGACCGGCAGCAGATAGCGTATGCCACCCTGCGGGGAAAGCCAGTAGGGTGCGATGCACAGCACAGCGATCAGAACGCCTTCCCGGTAGCGCTCCGGGTAGGTCTCCGGGATCGACACGCGCCTGCGCCACAGCAGATATGCGGCGAGCAACACGACCGGAGAGAGCCAGAATGCCGTTTCCAGCGGGTAAGTCAGGAGTCTGAGCAGGTAGTCCAGGCCGCTTTGCGCGGAAAGTTTCCTTGCGATCTCGTCCACCATGGTGGAGCTGTGCCCGCCCACCTGTGGCAAGAGTCTGAACCAGACCATTGGCACGAGGAGTGCCAACGCCATTACGCCCGCGCTTGGCCCACACAGCAAAAAGGTACGCGCTGGTCTGCGAAGCGCGATGACCAGTAGCGCACTGCCGTAAAAGATATACGCGGTGAACGCCTTGGTCAGCATGGCACAGCTGATCAACAGGACCGAAGTGAGCAGCCAGCGCCAGCTGGAATTGATGGTCGCCACCCACAGGGTAGCGATCGCCCCGAAGGTGAAGAAAGCGAAGGTCGGGTCCGTATAAGACAGCCAGCCACGATAGAGCAGCAAATCGGCCATGGAAAGCGCGGAAAGCGCGGCAAACAGGGCAAAGCTCCGGTCTGCAAAGAGTTTTTCGCTCAACCAGTACAGCCAGGCGACACACCCCAGCGTGGCGGCAACGCTTACCAGCCGCGAGGCCACGACGACATGGCTCCAGCCGATCAGCTGCGCGACCGGCATGACCAGCCAGTTCATCAGCGGCGGTCGGTGGTTGTCGGCTCCGTACATCAGCTGCTGTATCCAGTTCTGCTGGTACCACATCTCCATCGAGGTGATGGTATAGATGCCTTCCTCACCAACCAGGTAGAAGAACAGCGTGGGCACGAAGCTGAGCGCACCCAACCATAACAGCCACCCGGTCTGAGTCTTGGGAGCGCGGATCAGCATGTCTGCTGCTTTCTGCCCAGAACGAGGCGGCTGGCCAGGAAAGTGACCGGAATGGTTATCAGGATCACTCCGACCATCGCCAACTCCGGTGACAATCCGATCCGCCCGACCAAAGCCCAGAGCGCCAGAGCGCCCAGGCCGTATTGCAACAGATACACCAGAGGGAACGCCAGGAAGCTGGCCAGGCTGACATCCCGTTTGAACACGAAGCGTACATTGAGGAAGTAGGAGATCACGATACCGATGCAGTACGCCAAGGTGTAGGCAAGCAGATACGGACAGACCGTCAGCAGCAAGCAGTAGATCAGATAGCTCGACAAGGTGTTGACCGCGCCAACCAACAGGAAGCGCAGGAACTCACCATGGATCTGTTTCATCGCGGGCAATGCCATATCAGCGGCGGATCAGAGACTCAAACTCGTTGTAATCCCGGATGTAGTCATCGGCATCATAGTAGTCGGAAGCGAACACCAGAAGCACGGCATCGCTGGAATAGTCATACTGCGTGCCCCACACCATGGGCGGCAGATAGATACCCAGACTAGGCCGATCCAGCAGATATTCCGCACGTTGCTCACCGTCATACACTACGGCCTTGCAGCTGCCTCGAACGCAAACCAGGAACTGCTCGCATCGACGATGCGCGTGCTCTCCACGGATCTCCCGGCTCGGCACATCGAACACCAGAAAGTATCGCTTGGGCTGGAACGGAACCGAGCGCTCGAACTCGCCCACACTCAAAGATCCCCGCATGTCGCCGATCAACGGCAACTCATGCAGCGTCACCCCGTTGACGCTCGAAGCGGTGACGGGATCGGGGCGCGCCTCCGGCTCCGTCCTGTCGCCCGCTCCGTCCTTGGCACCGACGTAGCCGATGATGCGCGCCGGATTGCCCACAGCGATGGCGTTCGGCGGCACCGAGCGAGTGATCACGGCCCCGGCACCCACCATGGCCCCGGCACCGATCTCGGTATTGGCCAGAATGGTCGCATTGGCGCCGATGGAAGCCCCCTGCCGGATCACCGTCCTGGCAAATTGTTTCGGGTAGACCTTGCTTCTGGGGAACAGATCATTGGTGAACGTGGCGTTCGGGCCGATGAATACGTCGTCTTCGACCACGATACCATCCCACAACTGGACGCCGCATTTGACGGTGACCCGGTCACCTATGGTCACATCGTTCTCGATGAACACGTTATCGCAGATGTTGCACGACGTGCCGACCACCGCCCCCGGCAGGATGTGGGCAAACGCCCAGACCCGGGTACCCTCTCCGATATTGGTGGATTCGCAGATCGCCCGTTCATGCACGAAATAGTCCGTCATGGCCTTACTCCATCACTGTTATCGCCGCCACTCAGGCCGCCGTACTTCTGTTCAAGCATGACCACGGCCAAAGGTCGGGCTTTGGTGTTCTCATAAGCCCGCCAGGCGTAGGCACCGATGATGCCTATGCCCAATGAGTTCAGCGCGCCGAAGAAGATCACGGTCAGCACCGTGGCGGCATAGCCGGGTACCGCGATCCCGCCGAACAGCTTGGCCAGCAAAATGACCGAACCCAGGGCCACCGATGCCACGATCCCCAGCACACCGAAAAGGCTCAGGAGGCGGATGGGCAGATCGGTAAACGAGAAGATGCTGTCCAGCAGATAGTTGACCTTCTTCTTTAGCGTCCAGGCGCTTTTCCCGTGCTGCCGCAGCCGCCGCTCGTACGACACCTCGGCTCGCCGGAACCCCAGCCAGAAGATCAAGCCTACCAGCGAGCTGTTGGCCTCGCCGAGCAACAGCAGGCGATCCCGGAACGCGCGATTGCAGCCGAAGACATCCACGCCTTTTTCTGGAATGTCACGGATGACGAACTTCTTGTACAGCCGCCAAAAGACATCGGAGGCGAGTCGCGTCAACAGCGGGTCCTGGCGATTCTCGCGGCACCCGACGACGATGTCGCACTCCCCGGGGAGCAGTTTCTCCAAAAACTGGAGCACCAGCTCCGGAGGCTCTTGCAGGTCAGCCGAGATGACACCGAAATACGTCCCCGTCGCGGCTTGCAGCCCGGTACGGATGGCAGCAAAGGAACCGAAGTTACGCGAGTGCAGCAGTAACTGTGATGCGAAGGGTGCCGTCGGAAGGAGCCGGGCAAGGGTGGCATAACTTTCGTCCGGGCTGCCGTCGACAACGAAAACAACCTCCATGGCGCAAGCAAGATCGCGTTGCGCCGCGCGGGCCACGTCCGCGAGCGCGGCAACCAGTGGTGGCAGCGACTCTTCGTTCCGATAGACCGGGATGACGACGGAGAGCAACTTCACCATGCGTTTATACGACCGATGATCAGGTCGACCTCCGCGTCCGTCAGCTCGGGAAAACAAGGCAAGGTCAACACTTCGCCACACGCCCGGGCTGTCACCGGCAACTCGACATCTGCCGACACGTGACGGCAAGCCACTTGTGCAAAGTCGGGTATGGGGTAGTGGACATCGCTGGGAATGCCCACTTCGGCGAGATGCTGCTTGAGCCGGTCCCGTTCCGATGTTCGGATCACGTACAGGTGCGCGACATTGCTCGCGTCATGGATGCTGGGCACGATTATCTTCGGATGAGCGATGCCATTGGAGTAACGCGCAGCGATCTCCCGGCGGCGCGAGTTCCACTGATCGAGCTGGGGCAGCATGACGCGCAGCACGGCGGCCTGCATCTCATCAAGGCGGCTATTCCGCCCACCGGGAAGTTCGGCATGGTACTTGCCGCTCCATCCGTATTGACGGAACTGCCGCACTTTATCCGCCAACGGCGACTGTGCAGTGACCACCGCCCCGCCATCGCCCAGCGCGCCAAGGTTCTTGGTGGGATAGAAGCTGAAACAGGCGATGTCGCCCCAGGAGCCAGCGCGTCGCCCGTCTTGCGCGGCCCCGTGCGCCTGGGCACAGTCTTCGATGACGGGAACCGCATACTTGCGCGCCACCTCCACCAGCCGCTGCGTATCCGCCATCAGCCCGTAAAGGTGGGTGACGATAAGGGCATCCACGCGCCGACTGGCCAGTATGCGCTCGACCTCGGCAGCATCGATGAGCAGGGTGTCGGGGCGCACTTCTGCATATAACGGGGTAGCTCCGACGGCAAGGATCGCAATCGTGCTGTACATGCCCGCGTTGGCAACGGTCAGCACAGTCTTCCCTGGGCCGATGTCGAGTGCACGCAAGGCCAGCTCAAGCGCATCCGTTCCGTTGGCGACCGACACGCAGTGCGGTACGCCACAGTAATCGGCAAACTCTCGCTCGAACGCCCCCACCTCGGGCCCCAGCACGAACCAGCCACTACTCAGGACGCGCTGGATCGCCATGCTCAACTGCTCCTGAATAGGGTGCACATGCCTGCCCAGGTCATTTATTGATTTCAAATCGAGCATCTTCACCAAAGCCAACCGCCAGCGTTATAAGTTCAGGGTGGTCTTATTTTGCCAGAAAACCGAGGCATCTCGCTGAAAGAGTTCCCGAACTCGTTTTGCTCCTTGAGTATTGCGCCTGCCTGCCCGCGACCGCGCTTCCCCAAACCCTAGCCCGGGGACGGAGGTATGGGTTTCGGGTAAAATGCCGCCATGCTGTTCAACACCTATGCCTTCATCTTCCTGTTTCTGCCTCTGTCCCTGGTAGGTTTCTTCCAACTTGCCAAGTTGAGTCATGCCTGGGCAGCGGGATGGCTGGCAGCCGCCTCCCTGCTTTTCTATGGTTGGTGGAATCCCGTGTATGTCGGGCTGCTGATGGCATCTATTCTGGGCAATTACAGCTTCGGATGGTGGATTGCCAAAGCTCAGGATCAGCGGCGCAGGCATCGCCTGCTGACCCTGGCCATCGTTCTCGACCTGCTGCTATTGGCTTACTTCAAATATGCCAACTTCTTTCTACAAAGCCTGGGCGAGGTAGCAGGCACTCACCTTGGGCTGCAAGAGATCGTCTTGCCGCTGGGCATCTCGTTCTTTACCTTCACCCAGATAGCGTTTCTGGTGGACACGTATCAGGGCAAGGTGAAGGAATTCAACTTCGTACACTACACGCTGTTCGTCACTTACTTCCCACACTTGATCGCCGGCCCGGTCTTGCATCACAAGGAGATGATGCCGCAGTTCTCCCATGCCGCAACCTATCGCTTCAGCTACAAGAACCTTGCGGTCGGTCTTTCCATATTCACCATCGGCCTGTTCAAGAAGGTCCTGCTGGCAGACAACATCGCCTTTTACGTCCCTCTGGCATTCGATGCCCCGGCGGCAGGGGTGCAGCTGACCTTCGTTGAGGCATGGGGCGGTGCCTTGTGTTACGCCCTGCAGTTGTATTTCGACTTTTCAGGCTACTCGGACATGGCGATCGGGATCTCCCGCATGTTCGGGGTGGTCCTGCCGCTGAATTTTCACTCGCCCTACAAGGCGGTGAACATCATCGAGTTCTGGCGACGCTGGCACATGACGCTGTCGCGCTTCCTGCGCGACTATCTGTATTTCCCGCTCGGCGGCAACCGCAAAGGCAAGGCGCGCCGCTACGTCAATCTGGCAGCCACCATGTTGCTCGGCGGACTATGGCACGGCGCGGGCTGGAATTTCGTGATCTGGGGCGGACTGCATGGCATCTACCTGTCCATCAATCACGGTTGGCATGCGCTGCGCCGGACCTTCGGCCAGGACCCTGCCGTAGCCCTGTCCCGCCCCATGCACTTGCTTTCCGGCCTGATTACCTTTCTTGCGGTGACCATCGCGTGGGTGTTCTTCCGTGCCAGCGACTTGCACACGGCAGTCGCCATCTTGGAGAGCATGCTGGGATTCCATGGCATCACCATCCCTGACAACTGGTTCACGCATATCCCGGCACTTTACGCCTGGCTGGATGCCCGCCATGCTTTCGCTCCGGGTAACGGCCTCGCCACGGGCGGGATGATCAACTGGATATGGATATTGCTGCTGATCGTCTGGTTAGGCCCGAACACCCAAACCATCATGCAGAACTTCCGCCCCGCGCTGGATGCACCGCACCTAGCCGCCAGAACTCTGCTGTTGTGGCGCCCCAACTTTTTGGCGGCATTGTTCATCTGGGGGCTGCTCTTTGTCGCCCTGATCAACTTGTCGCAACAATCAACCTTTTTGTATTTCCAATTCTGATGGAGCACAAACGATATCTGCTGTGGTTGTCGCTGCTCTGCAGCCTCACTCTGCTGCCCGCCATCATGCTCAATGTGCTGTTGATTCTGAACGAGGGCGATGTGAAAGCCATGTCGTTCGCCGCCAGCGAGTGGCAGGAGCGCACCCATGGCGTCACTTACACCCCCACCATGGGGAACAACGCCTTGTTCAAGAGACTGCGCCTGAACGACCGCCTGCCCGAGGTAGACACCGTCATCATGGGCTCATCGACGGGGATGCCTATCGATCAGTCGATGCTTCCTGCGGGATGGCATCTCTACAATCTGACGATGAGTGGCAGCCCGCTGAGCTCAAGCATCGCTCAGGCGGAGTACTTGGTGGAGCACGCGCCTAGCATCAAGCATTACATCATCGCGCTGGACTGGGCGCTAGACTCTGTCTATCAGACCTCCGATATTCCCGCATTCGATCTCTCGCGGCCAAATCGGGCCGCGTTGCCCGACACCCCGCGTCCCAAGGTGATGGACACCCTCCTGGAGGCAACTTCTTACCTGCGCATGCAGAAGCTATGGAAGGTACTCACTTACATCGCACACTCCCCTGCGCCTGAAAAGACCGTGCGGGAATACTTCTTTCAAATGGGAAGCGATGAATACACCTGCCCGGACGGAATCACGCTGGGGAAGGACTTTGGCATACATAATCGCGGCTCATGCAATGGTTTCCGTTATGACGGGAGCGCCACCTACTCCGACTACACGCGGGCCGAGAATCCAGGTCAGCTGATATTCAGCGCCCTGTCTTCCGGCTCCAAATATGCCCGCGCCCTGGCTCATACCCAAGGCGCGATAGACCCGGGCCTGTTCGCCCGCCTGGATGCCCTCAGTCAGCGCATTGCGCGCAACGGCGGGGTCTTGATCCTCCATATGCCGCCCCTCTTGCCCGGCCTGGAAAAGGCGTTCACCGCCCGTACGCCCTACTCCGAATATCTCGCCCGGACCAAGAACGAAGTACGCGCCTGGGCCGCTGGCAAGCCAGTTGTGCTGGCCGACTTTGGTCAAAGCGAGAAGTATGGCTGTACTTATGGGGAGTTTCTGGATGAGCACCACGCTACCAGCTCGTGCTACCACAAAGTGTTCGCAAACTTCTGGGGCTCTGCCCGCTTGCCCGACGGAAGATCACTCGCCACGCCAGACCGGCATTGAGCGGCCCGATATCGGCTACTTGTTCTGCGGTGTGGCCTCTTGGGCTTGGTGTTCGACCATAGCCCGCCCCCGCGCATCGAATCCGACCCGGACGCGTTCCCCTGCCTGAAAGGCCCCCTGAAGTTTGACGGCCTGCCTGACCACCATGGGCTCCTGTCGCCCCTCCAGCTTCAGCCAGAGCTCTTGGCCAGCCACCACACCATTGTTCTGTGCGGCATCCCCTGCAGTGGCCCCCGCCACTCCCCCCAGGACTGCCGCAGCGACCGAGCCACGACCGCTACCAATCACCGCCCCGCCGATATTGCCCAAGGTGCCACCGAGAAAATAGCCGGAAGCACCCTGCTCGTCAGGCATGTCGATAGACTTCACCGACTCGACCACGCCGATCTCCGGTCGCGCAGGCCGCGCATTACCGTCCCTTGTCGGCGGCCCGGGTTCGCCCGCACAGGCAGCGAGCATGACGACGAGCATCCACGATGAACGCAATGCGCGCCGTACCATCATCACAAGGTGATACTGGAACCGAAGTGTTTGCGGTAAGCGTCCATCAGTTCGGCGCGGGTTGGGGTGTGGTTCTGGCCGCCACGATGGGCGATCTTGATCGACCCCATCAGCGAGGCCAGGCGACCCGTAGCTTCCCACGACCAACCGCGCTGGATGCCATACAGCAAACCGGCGCGGTAGGCATCGCCACAACCGGTCGGATCGACCACAGCTTCCGGCTTGGGCGTGGGGATGGCGATCTGCTTGCCGTCCGCATAGATGATCGAACCATCCCCACCCAGCGTGACGATCAATGCCTGCACTGAAGCGGCCAGCTCTTCCAGAGTTTTACCGGTCTTGTCCTGCAACAGTTTAGCTTCGTAATCATTGACGGTGACGTAAGTCGCCTGATCGATAAAGCGCAGCAGGTCTTCCCCAGAGAACATCGGCATGCCTTGACCCGGGTCGAACACGAACGGGATGCCCGCCTCGACGAACTGTTCGGCATGCTCCATCATGCCAGTGCGGCCATCCGGCGACACGATGCCCAAAGTCACGCCCTGGGCATCACTCACCTTGTTCTGTTCGGAGAAGCCCATCGCGCCAGGGTGGAAGGCAGTGATCTGGTTATCATCCAAGTCGGTGGTGATGAACGCCTGGCCAGTGAAGCTGTCCGGCACCGGGCGAATGTGCTGCCGGGAGATACCCAGCTTCTCCAGTCGCTTGGCATAGGGACCGAAGTCATCTCCGACGGTAGCCATGATGAGCGGATGGCCGCCCAGCAAACTCAGGTTGTAAGCGATATTGCCCGCGCAGCCGCCGTATTCGCGACGCATGGTGGGCACCAGAAAAGCAACGTTGAGAATGTGTAATTGCTCGGGCAGGATGTGTTTCTTGAAATGGTCGTGAAACACCATGATGGTGTCATAAGCCATGGAGCCGCAAATCAAAGTATTCATGTCAGTTTCCGGTTAGGTTCAAATTCGGGTTAGAGGTAGCTTTCGATAGGTGGGCAGGCACACACCAGATTCTTGTCGCCGTAGACGTTGTCCACGCGGGCGACCGACGGCCAGAATTTGGCATCGCGCACCCAGGGCAGCGGGTAGGCGGCCTGTTCGCGACCATAGGGACGCTCCCAGACATCAGCACAAACACGCTTGGCGGTATGCGGCGCGTGTTTGAGGATGTTGTCCTTCTTATCCACGGTACCCGAGATCACCGCCTCGATCTCGCCACGGATGGCGATCATGGCATCGCAGAAACGGTCCAGCTCGGCCTTGGATTCACTCTCGGTCGGCTCGACCATCAGCGTATCCACCACCGGGAAGGAAGTCGTCGGGGCATGGAAACCGAAGTCCATCAGACGTTTGGCGATATCCGCCACTTCCACACCCAACTTTTTCCACTCGCGGCAGTCGAGGATCATCTCGTGGGCGCAACGACCGCTCGTTCCGCTGTATAGCGTGGCGTAGTGGCCAGCCAGCCGCTCCTTGATGTAGTTGGCATTCAGGATCGCCATCTTGGTGGCTTCGGTCAATCCCGCACCGCCCATCATCTTGATATAGCCGTAAGAGATCAACAGGATCAGGGCACTGCCGTAAGGCGCGGCGGACACGGCATGGATGCCTTGTGTGCCGCCGACCTTCACCACCGAGTGCGAGGGCAGGAACGGGGTTAGATGTTCCGCCACGCCGATGGGGCCGGCACCCGGCCCGCCGCCGCCGTGCGGGATGGCGAAGGTCTTGTGCAGGTTAAGGTGGCAGACATCCGCACCGATGGCGCCGGGGCTGGTCAGGCCGACTTGCGCGTTCATGTTCGCGCCATCCATGTACACCTGGCCGCCGTTGGCGTGGATGATGGCCGTGATGTCGCGGATCGATTCTTCGTACACGCCATGGGTGCTGGGGTACGTCACCATCAGGCAGGACAAGTCATCCTTGTGCTCTTCGGCCTTGGCTCGCAGGTCGTCCACGTCGATGTTGCCGCGCGCATCGCACTTCACCACCACGATGTCCATGCCGCACATGGCGGCGCTGGCCGGGTTGGTGCCGTGAGCCGAGGACGGGATCAACACCACCTTGCGCTGCGCTTCGCCGCGCGAACGGTGATAAGCCTGAATCACCAGCAGGCCGGCGTACTCGCCCTGCGCACCGCTGTTGGGCTGGAAGCTCATTTGGGCGAATCCGGTGATCTCGGACAAGGCCGCATCCAGACCAGCGATCAGTTCCTGGAAGCCCTCCACCTGGTCCTGCGGCACAAAGGGATGCAGGTTGGCGAACTCCGGCCAGGTCAGCGGCAACAGCTCGGTGGCGGCGTTCAGCTTCATGGTGCAGGAGCCCAGCGAGATCATCGAATGGGTCAGCGACAAGTCCTTGTTCTCCAGCCGCTTGATGTAGCGCATCATCTCCGTTTCGGAGTGGTAGGTGTTGAACACCGGATGGCTCAGAATAGAAGATAGGCGCGGAGTGAATACCAACCCCTTTGCTGTCACATCAGCGGCGGTCAATACGGGTGCAGGCTTGCCCGCCGCCTGAGCGAACACCCTGAGGATGGCGTTCAGGTCTGCCACAGAGGTGGTCTGATCCAGCGCAATCGCCAGGCCAACCGCGCTGTAGCGGAAGTTGATGCGTGCCGCATCCGCCAGTGCGTGGATCTTCACGTTGTCGGTATGCAGCAGCTTGATCGTGTCGAAGAACGCGCCGCCGCTGATCTGATAGCCCAGCTTCTTCAGTTCGTCCGCCAATGCCACAGTGGATTGATGCACCTGAGTGGCGATACCGCGCAGCCCGTCCGCGCCGTGATACACGGCGTACATTCCTGCCATGATGGCCAGCAGCGCTTGCGCGGTGCAGATGTTGGAGGTCGCTTTCTCGCGGCGGATATGTTGTTCGCGCGTCTGCAATGCCATGCGCAGCGCCGGGTTGCCATCGGCATCCACCGACACGCCGATGATGCGGCCCGGCATGGAGCGCTTGTGCGCATCGCGGCAGGCGAAATAAGCGGCATGCGGGCCGCCATAACCCATGGGCACGCCGAAGCGCTGCGTAGAGCCGACCACTACGTCCGCGCCCCATTCGCCGGGAGGGGGCAGCAGCACCAGGCTGAGGATGTCCGCTGCTACGGCGATGGACATGCCGTGCGCCTTGGCGCGCTGCACAAAGTCAGCGTAGTCATGCACTGTGCCGGTCGCTGTCGGATATTGCAGCAGCGCGCCATAGATGCTGTCGTTCATCGTCAGCGTGTTGAAGTCGCCGATGACCAGCTCGATACCCAACGGCTTGGCGCGAGTCTTCAACAGCTCGATGGTCTGCGGAAAACATTCGTTCGACACGAAGAAGCTGTTCTTGTCAGCGGCATCGCGCGGACGCAGGCCGTGCAGCATGGTCATCGCTTCGGCGGCAGCCGTGGCCTCATCCAGCAAGGAGGCGTTGGCGACCTCCATGCCGGTCAAGTCGCACACCATGGTCTGGAAATTCAGCAGCGCCTCCAGTCGCCCCTGCGCGATCTCGGCCTGATAGGGCGTGTACGCCGTGTACCAGCCCGGGTTTTCCAGAATGTTGCGCTGAATGACCGACGGCACGATGGTGTCGTAGTAGCCCAGCCCGAGGTAGCTCTTGTATAGCTTGTTCTTGGCGGCGATGCCGCGCAGGTGCTGGAGATAAGCGTATTCGGACAAGCCTTCCGGCAGATTCAGCGGTTGTTGCAGACGGATGGCAGCAGGTACGGTCTGTTCGATCAGCTCATCGAGATTGGACGCATTGACAGTACGCAGCATAGCTGCGATCTCCTGCGCGGAAGGGCCGTTATGGCGATGGACGAATTGGTCGGACATGGCAGTCACTTTCTGGTGAAAAGGGAGGTACGCTGTGGCAGAGAAGAAGAGCGGGAGAAGGGTGACGTGCTAGGCGCACCTAGACGATCCCTCTCCGCCTTTGAGCACCAAAGGTGCGATCACTTTACTCTTCTCTATCGTTAGTGCGATTCGCTGTCGACGTGCAGCTGATACGCATCCGCCTCCATCAGCGCATCCACATCGCTCATGTTGTCCGGCTTCATCTTGAACATCCAGGCAGCGTAAGCATCTTCGTTGATGGCTTCCGGCGCACCGTCCAGATCGCCGTTCACGGCAGTCACTTCGCCTGCCACGGGGGCGTACACGTCAGCAGCAGCCTTGACCGACTCCACTACGGCACACTCTTCCTTGGCCTTCAGCTTGCGGCCTACGGCAGGTGTTTCGACGAACACCATGTCGCCCAGCAACTCCTGGGCGTGGTCGGTGATGCCGACCGTCACGGTGCCGTCAGCCTCGACGCGCACCCATTCGTGGGATTCGGTGTATTTCAGGTTGGATGGGTTGCTCATTTTTATCTCCTTCGTTAGTCGTTAGACGTAAGACGCGAGACGTAAGTTGTCCTGACAACTTACGTCTTACGTCTACAAACAGCTTTTTCCATTGCGGGCGAACGGGTACTTCACTACTTGTGCAGCCAGCATCTTATCGCGGATGGCGACTTGCACGG
This sequence comes from Ferriphaselus sp. R-1, assembly GCF_000746095.1. GTDB lineage: Bacteria > Pseudomonadota > Gammaproteobacteria > Burkholderiales > Gallionellaceae > Ferriphaselus. The sequence goes on from NZ_JQKP01000002.1 coordinate 257,117, forward strand.
TGTCGCCGATTTGCACACCGTTCGGCACGCGCGCCAAGGCGATGGATTTTTCCAACGTGGGCGAGAAAGAGCCGCTGGTGATCTCGCCGTCGCCCTGCGGGGTGACGACCTTCTGATGGCCGCGCAGCACGCCGCGATCGAGCAGCACCAGGCCGATCAGCTTCTGCGTCGGCGGCTTGGCCAGCAAGGCGGCCTTGCCGATGAAATCGCGCTCACTCTTCAGGTCCACCGTCCAGGCCAGACCGGATTCCAGTGGGCCGACGGTCTCGTCCATGTCCTGACCGTAAAGGTTCATGCCGGCTTCCAACCGCAGGGTGTCGCGCGCGCCGAGACCGATGGGCTTCACGCCGACCTTGTTCAGCGCATACCAGAACGCTTCGACCTTTTCCTTGGGCAGCATCACCTCGAAACCGTCTTCGCCAGTGTAGCCGGTGCGGGCGACGAAATATTCGCCACAATCGGCGGCCTGGAAATTCACCAGCCCTTCAGTCACCGCCTGAGTCTGCGGCAGCACTTCCCATACCTTGGCGCGGGCGTTGGGGCCCTGAATGGCCACCATGGCGAGATCGTCGCGGGAGGTGATGGTCAGGTTGGGGGCGTGAACCGCAGCTTGTTCCTTCATCCATGCGATGTCCTTGTCCGCCGTGCCTGCGTTGACCACGATGCGGAACCAGGATTCGGTCATGAAATAGATGATGAGATCATCGATCACGCCGCCGTTGGGACGCAGCATGGCCGAATACAGCGCCTTGCCGGGAACGGTGATCTTGTCGGCGTTGTTAGCCAGCAGATAGCGCAAAAAGGCGCGAACGCCCTCGCCCTTCGCATCCACCACGCGCATGTGGCAAACGTCAAACATGCCGCAGTCGTTGCGCACCTGATGGTGCTCCTCGATCTGCGAGCCGTAGTTGACTGGCATGTCCCAGCCGCCGAAATCCACCATCTTCGCGCCCATGGCACGGTGGGCTGCATTGAGGGGCGTTGTCTTGAGCGTCATCGTTTCTTTCCCTGAATTAAAAAAGGCGCAGCACGAATTCGCGCTGCGCCCCATCTGTCCTTGGTACCTGAGAGATTTCGGCTGCTGCCGGGTGCCCCTTCGGTGGTCTACTTTTAGTTGGGGGACGTAAGACGTAAGTTGTTAGTTAAAGGCAAAACCGCGCAGCGGACAAAGCCAACTAAAAACTTACGTCTTACGTCTCACGTCTAAACTGACACTCTCCAGATTTGCCTGTACCAATAGTCCTTGGGCCTGAGCGGTTACGGGTGTTACGCCTTCGGCGGTGCTTGTCAGCACACTCTCCCATCGGTCTTAACGGCAGGCGCGACTATACCGTAAGCACCATACCTCGGCAACTTGCCGCCAATACAGAGAAATCTGTGAGCCCATAGCTAGGGTTAGTTGGGCCAACTATAATCCACCGCCTGAGATTTCGGAGTTTTTAGATGATGAATGCTTTCGCGCTTGTGATGTCTTTCCTCCTTTTTTGTGCGCTATCCATGACTAGCCTGGTCACGCTCGCTCAACCACAAAACTTACCTTTGATGGCATCTGGGGCTCCTGTTTTGGAGGCCCGAGCCTATTTGCTCTACGACTTCACTAGCAATCAAGTATTGGTTAATCACAATGGCACCGAACGACTAGAGCCCGCATCTCTGACCAAGTTAATGACCGCTTACCTCACCTTCTCTTCGATCAGACAAAAATCCTTGGCACTGGATAAATCCATCGTACCCACGGCTACCGCAATCACACCACAAGGAGAAGAGTCGCGCATGTTTCTGGAGGTTACCAAGCCCGTGACCGTTGCTGAGTTGTTGCGGGGATTGATCATCCAATCTGGTAATGATGCGGCTAGGGTACTGGCTGAAACCATTTCCGGGAGTGAGGTCGCTTTTGCCGCACGAATGAATCAGGAAGCACAGCGACTAGGCATGAAGAACACCCATTTTGTCAACGCTACTGGGCTGCCGTCAGCGCAACACTATTCATCAGCTAATGATCTGGCAATTCTGGCGGCTGCCATCGTGCGCGACTTTCCAGAGCACTATCCAATTTATGGCGAGCGCAGCTACTTCTATAACAATATCAACCAGTTCAATAGAAATCGCTTGCTGTGGATGGATCCCTTTGTGGATGGGATGAAAACCGGACATACGGACATGGCTGGATTTTGTCTGGTTTCTTCAGCCAAGCGTGACAATCGGCGCTTGATCGCTGTAGTGCTTGGCACAGACTCCGATAGTGCGAGAGCTATTGAAAGCCAGAAGCTGCTTAACTATGGTTTCCAGAGCTTTGAGACTGTGCGGTTGTTCAAGAAGAATCAAATTATCAGTCATCTACGCGTTTGGAAAGGCACTGAAAAGTATCTGGATATTTCCTTTCAGCAAGACCTGACAGTAACAATTCCTAGGGGATTGCAGCCCAATCTACGCGCCAGGGTAGAAATTCTTCAGCCACTCATGGCACCGGTGAGTGCCGATCAGCGCATTGGTACACTAAAACTCTATCTTTCTGATAAGCCGTATCTTGATTACCCGTTGATTGCGCATAGAAACATACCGCTCGCCAATGTCTTCTCGCGCGGGTGGGACACGATACAGCTCCTTTTCTACTAAAGTCACCATGATCATTTACCTGAATGGACACTTCATGCCAATTGAGCATGCGCAGATATCCGTATTGGATCGAGGCTTTATTTTTGGCGATGGTGTATACGAGGTCATCCCCGTATATTCCCGACATGCTTTTCGTTTGCAGGAGCACTTGGAGCGACTACAACACAGCCTAGACGGAGTTCGTATACCTAACCCGTACACAAATAATGCTTGGATTTCTATCTTGCAGGAATTGATCAAGAGGAATAGCCCTGACGATCAATCACTGTATATCCACATCACTCGCGGCATTGCGCAACGCGACCTCGCTTTTCCGGATTCATCGGTATCGCCAACGGTGTTCCTGATGAGTTGTCCCCTCACCTCGCCCTCACAAGAGCTCCTGAAGATAGGCGCGCATGCCATAACTGCAATTGATAATCGATGGTTACGCTGTGATATCAAAAGCATCTCACTTCTACCAAATGTTCTGTTACGTCAGCTGGCTGCTGATGCAGACCGTACAGAGACCCTCCTGTTTCGTGAAGATACTTTCTTGACCGAAGGAACTGCCAGCAACATTTTCATGGTGAAGAACGATGTTTTACTGGCCCCGCCTAAAGATCACTTGATGTTGCCAGGTATTACCTATGATGTGGTTCTTGAGCTTGCAAGGTCTCAAAACATCCCTTATCAGATTCGTCGAATCCGGAAGGATGAAGTTTTTTCTGCCGATGAGCTCCTGATGTGCTCATCTACCAAAGAAGTGATACCGATTACAAAGCTCGATAACCAAACCATTGGCAATGGATTTCCGGGGCCGGTTGTTAACAAGTTACGCCTTTTATATCAATCATATAAGAATGAAACGATGCGCTCTTCTGAGTGTTAGCCTCCTGACTTTTCACCCCTATAAAAAGTGAAGGCCACCAGGTCAAATTTTCGTGCAATTCAACACGCTAGCCGCTTTGGTTGAAATCGGAGGTTAGGCAATCAAGAAAAAAGCCACTCTTTATTACAGTGGCTTTTTTATTTGGTAGAAAATTTTCACCTTTTTAGAAAAAGGCTCAACTGACTCTTTTACTAAACATCCAGATTTTTGACCCCCAAAGCATTCCGTTCAATAAATGCCCTGCGTGGTTCCACGACATCTCCCATCAATGTTGTAAATACTTCGTCGGCCGCAATCACATCCTCTATCCTGACCCTAAGGAGTACCCTGTTCTTCACATCCATGGTTGTTTCCCACAATTGCTCCGGATTCATCTCACCCAATCCTTTATAACGCTGGATACTTACCCCGCGCTTTGCTTCTGCCAACAACCACTCTATAGCCTCTTTAAAATCAGCGATAGATTTGCTCTGTTCTCCTCGCTTGATGTAAGCACCATCCCCTATCAGCCCAGACAAAACAAGGCTAGTTTGATAAAGTTGTGCGTAATCGCCGCTACCTAAAAATTCTGGCGTGATGTAGCTGATAGATCTGTTTCCGTGTGTGTTTTTCTCTATCCTCAGAAGAGTTCTACCTTCATTTATCACTGCCTCGATTCTGACCTTCTCGCCACAGGCATTTTTCAGCATCTCTGCGCTTGTATCCGCCTCAGATATCGAATTTACATTCAATTTTGGGCATGCCAACAAGGCGTGGAGTACATCCGGTGAAATTTGTTTTGCCAACCTATCGATGATAGATTCAGCCAGAAAGTACTCCTTGGATATGGCCTCAAGCCCCTCCGAAGACAAGGGTGCCTTTGAGGTAGCCGAGGGGTATAACTCCGCATTGTTCAGTGCGGATTTAAGCATGTACCCCTTCATCTCTTGATCATCCTTAAGGTAACGCTCTTCCTTCCCTTGTTTTATTTTATAAAGTGGCGGCTGAGCAATATACACATGTCCGCGTTCTACCAGTTCCGGCATTTGTCGATAAAAGAAGGTCAACAGCAACGTTCGAATATGTGACCCATCCACATCAGCATCTGTCATGATGATGATGCGGTGATAGCGCAATTTCTCTGGATTATATTCATCCTTACCAATTCCAGTACCTAATACGGTAATCAATGTAGCTACTTCTTGTGAGGCAATTAGTTTTTCGAAACGAGCCTTTTCAACATTTAGAATCTTGCCTTTGAGCGGCAATATCGCCTGAAACTTCCGATCTCTTCCCTGCTTTGCAGACCCACCGGCAGAATCACCCTCGACAAGATATAGTTCAGACAAGGAGGGGTCTTTCTCTTGACAGTCTGCAAGCTTCCCAGGCAAACCCATTCCTTCCAAAATACCTTTCCTTCGGGTCAGTTCCCTAGCTTTTCGTGCTGCTTCCCTTGCGCGAGCTGCATCGACGATCTTTCCTACAATTACTTTTGCATCTATTGGATTCTCAAGCAAAAACTCCATTAACTTCTGACTAACCATTTCCTCAACAACTGGCCGAATCTCTGACGAAACCAATTTATCTTTAGTTTGCGATGAGAATTTTGGATCTGGTAGTTTTACCGATAAAATGGCCGTCAATCCCTCCCTCATGTCATCGCCTGATGTTTCTATTTTTGCTTTTTTAGCGATATCTTCGGCTTCTATATATTGGTTAAGGGTTCTAGTCATGGCCGTTCTCATGGCCGTTAAGTGTGTTCCTCCATCCCGTTGTGGGATGTTGTTGGTAAAACACTGTATGGTTTCTTGATACGAATCGTTCCACTGCATTGATATCTCTGCAGTAATGCCATCTTTCTCAATCGATGAATAGAATATGGTTGGGTGAAGCACGGTTTTATTTCTATTGATATATTGAACAAAACCCTTAACGCCACCACTGAATGCAAAATGCTCCTCTTTTCCACTCCGTTGATCAATCAGTGAAACATTAACACCATTATTTAGGAATGATAATTCTCTAAGCCTTTTAGCTAAAATATCGAAGTGAAATTCGATTGAACCAAAAGTTTCAATGCTTGGCATAAAATGGACTTCGGTCCCTCTAGCACTCGTTTCCCCAATCACTTTAAGAGGCTCTACGGGATCTCCATGACGAAACTCCAAGAAGTGGACCTTTCCTTCTCGGTAAATAGTTAATCTCAACCACTCGGAAAGTGCATTTACTACCGAAACACCAACCCCATGCAATCCGCCCGAGACCTTGTATGAATTCCCATCGAATTTCCCACCGGCATGCAATACGGTCATGATAACTTCAGCTGCAGAACGATTTTCCTCAGCATGTATATCTGTAGGAATACCCCGACCATTATCACGCACTGATATCGAACTATCAGCATGTATTGTCACGATAATTTCATTACAATATCCAGCCAAAGCCTCATCTACTGCATTATCGACCGTTTCAAAAACCATATGATGCAACCCTGTCCCATCGTTTGTATCTCCGATGTACATTCCCGGACGCTTACGCACCGCTTCAAGTCCTTTTAGAACCTTAATGCTATTTGAATTATATTCAGTCATTTTTTTCCTTGTTTCACGTGAAACACGTGCCGCTTAAATTCTCATCGGCATTACAACATAACGAAAGTCTGTGCGATCTGGAATCGATATCAAGACACTACTATTTGCCCCCCCAAATGATATTTGGACGACATCTGAATTGATGTTATTCAATCCATCAAACAAATAATTCACGTTGAAGCCTATATCCAATGCTTCTTCTTGATAATCCGTCGCAATATCCTCTTGTGCTTCTTCTTGCTCACTGTTGTTACTGATAATCCGCAGATTCTTTTCAGTCAAAATAAAGCGAATCCCATGGAATTTTTCATTGGATAGGATAGATACACGCGCCAAACTAGATAGCAGCATTTTCCGATCCAGAAGCAAATGATTCTTATATTCTGGTATTACACGTCTGTAATCTGGGAATTTTCCATCTATCACTTTGGACTGAAAGGATATTTCGGAGAACTCAGCAGAAATATGATTCTCTGAAATATTTAGCAGAATTTCCGCTTCAGAATCATCTAAAAGACGAAGTAGTTCGTTTATTGCCTTTCTAGGGATGATAACTTCACATCTATGATGGGGGCTGTCTAAAGTTGCACTAGCATATGCAAGACGATGGCCATCTGTTGCTACAAGGGTCAGGGTGCATTCGTTTACCGAGAATAAGACCCCGTTAAGATAGTATCGAATATCTTGCTGTGCCATTGAGTATTTCACTTGGCCTAACAGTCTTTTTAACAGTTTCTGAGGTAGGGCAACACAGACCTTTTTATCTTCGACTCGTTTTATAAGCGGAAAATCTTGAGCTGGTAAAGTTTGAAGGTTGAATTTACTACTACCAGATCTAACTTGTAATTTGCTTTCAACCAAGTCCAGCAAAATATCTTTTTCTTCAGGTAGCTTTGTAAGGATGTCCAGTAACTTCCTTGCCCCAAGGGTAATTGCATAATCACCTTGTGAGGGAAGACCTCCTGATAGTTGTGTGGATATCTGAATGTCCAAATCTGTAGAGGTCATTCTTACATAATCATTGATTTTTTCTATCAACACATTAGATAGTATAGGGAGTGACTGTTTTCGCTCGACAATGCCAATTACTGTTTGAAGTGGATTTAGCAAGACATCTTTGCTTAAAGTATCAATAAGCATTTAAATTCCTTAATCTTTATAAATAAGTAAGGTTGGATTCTGTGGAATATTAAAAAATATATTTAATATTCAATTAAATATGAGCATTAAAAAGTGTCAACTTTCGTACAATAAACGGCTTCAGAAAATGTGAATAATTTTTCATAACTCAAAAATAACACCTTTATCCACAAATAATTAACTGTCAGTTCCTCAAACTTTGGCTCAACGTAGCGTATTCAGAGTTCGTTGTGGAGTTACCCCGCTTTAATACCTCAATAGTACGGCAAGCATATAAAACGGTTGAGTGATCTCTATCCCCGAATGCAGCGCCTATCTCAGGGAGACTAAATTGAGTCAACTCTCGTGCAAGAAGCATTGCCATTTGGCGGGGACGAGTGATGTTCCGAGTTCTTTTTTTCGATAACAAATCAGAAACCTTGATCCGATAAAAATCAGCAACGGTTTTCTGGATGTTTTCTATGGATACTTGTTTGTTTTGAGAGGCAAGTAAGTCTTTTAAAGCCTCTTTTGCAACTTCGACAGAAATCGGGCGTTTATGAAATCGAGAAAACGCATCTATTCGTTTTAAGGCACCCTCAAGTTCACGCACATTTGAGCGCACATGTTTTGCAATGAAGAATGCAACATCCTCACCCAACGGGATCTTTGCCTGTATAGCTTTGTTCAACAAGATAGCTGCCCTCATTTCAAAGTTGGGTGGGTCGACGGCCACCGTCAACCCCCAGCTAAATCTGGAAATTAGCCTGGCTTCTATTCCATTGATATCCTTTGGGAAGGTGTCGCATGTTATCACTACCTGTTTATGAGCCTCTGTCAGGGTATTGAGTGTGTAGAAAAACTCTTGCTGAGTACCTGCCTTATCGGCGATAAACTGTATATCGTCAATCAACAAAAGATCCAACGAGTTGAAGAACTGCTTGAATTCGTCAAAACGTTTGGTTTGTACGGCCCGAACCCAACTTGAAACATAGTCTGTAGCATGGATATAACAAACTTTAGCCTTTGGAGAATTTGCTTTTATCTGATTTCCAATCGCTTGCAAGAGATGGGTCTTGCCTAATCCTACTCCACCATAGATAAACAGTGGGTTGTACACGTTTCCTGGAGTATCTGAGACCTGTATCGCTGCAGCATGAGCAAGTTGATTTGCTTTTCCTGTCACGAAATGATCAAAATTTAGGGATGCTTTTAGAGTGCCGGACTCTTTATGGTGTTTAGCGTTCCTTTCCTCCCCATTGAAAGGTGCATCTGAACTGGGGGTTAAAGCGGCAATTGGCTGGGAGAGGATAGCCCCAGATTTTTTTTCGATTTTGAGCTCTATAGTAGGAGCAAAAGCAAGCAACGACTCTGCTTGTTGGGAAATGACCGGCAAGAACCGATCTTGAATAAGCTTCAATGCGAAGGAGTTTGGTGCGGTGAGCACAATATGGCTGCCACTGATGTTAAATATCAATGGTTTAATCCATGTTTCGAATTGTTGTGGTGGCAAGCTTCTCTGGAAATAATCCAAGCACGAAGCCCACACAGGGTGGTCTGACATATCAGCCTTACAATAGAAAACGCTACTTAAATTTACACAGATTCTACTTGCTGAACGGAAAGTTATCCACAGCTAAGGAGGTAAATAAATCACCCGAACTACTCACTTGAAACAAGGAATATCAAATACCGCTAATCCAAGCTGTTTTCATAGAAAACATAGCTTGTCGAATAATCGCTGAACTCGAAATAGACCTTCTTCTCGCCGTCGTCAGCCTTGAAATTGAAGTTCTCATCCACCACGCCGTATCCATAACGGTAAGGGCGCGGCTTGCCGTCGTCGGTACCTTGTGCTGTGCTGAGTTTGTCGATCTTGATGAAGCGCTTGACCAGCTTGTCGCCCGCATAGATATCCAGCACTCCGTCAGTGCCGGTCCAGTTCTGGATGCTACGGCTAATCTCGTTCTGCTTTTCCTGAGTGCAGGCGGTGAGCGCCACCGACAACACCATGAGGCTCACCACACTCTTCATATCGCTGCGCTCCGATTAGACGTTGAACAGGAAATTCATGACATCTCCATCCTGCACGACGTACTCTTTGCCCTCGACTCGCATCTTGCCTTTTTCCTTGGCACCCGCCTCACCACCGCAGGCGATGAAGTCGGCGTAGGAGATAGTCTGGGCACGGATGAAGCCACGCTCGAAATCAGTGTGGATGACCCCGGCGGCTTGCGGGGCGGTATCGCCCTTGTGGATGGTCCAAGCGCGCACTTCTTTTACACCAGCAGTGAAATAGGTCTGCAGACCGAGCAGTTCGTAGCCGGTGCGGATAAGGCGGTTCAGGCCAGGCTCGTCCAGGCCCAGATCGGCGAGGAATTCACGCTTGTCGGCATCGTCGAGATCGGCCAGCTCGGCTTCGATCTTGGCACACAGCGCAACCACCGGAGCACCTTCCTTGGCGGCATATTCACGCAGACGATCGAGGTAGGGATTGTTTTCGAAGCCGTCTTCCAGCACGTTGCCAACATACATCGCTGGTTTGATGGTGAGCAGGCACAGCGGCTTGATGAGCAGTTTTTCGTCGTTGGACAGGCCGAAAGTTCGCGCAGGTTGGCCTTCATTCAAGTGCGGCAGCAGTTTCTCCAGCACGGCGATGAGCTTCTGCGCATCCTTGTCGCCCGACTTGGCCTTCTTGCCATCGCGCTGGATGGCTTTCTCTACGGTGGCCATGTCGGCCAGCGCCAGTTCGGTGAGGATGACTTCTATGTCCGCCATCGGATCGACCTTGCCGGCGACGTGCACCACGTTCTCATCCTCGAAGCAGCGTACAACGTTGACGATGGCATCGGTCTCGCGGATGTTGGCGAGGAACTGGTTGCCGAGGCCCTCGCCCTTGGATGCACCCGCCACCAGACCGGCGATATCCACGAACTCGACAATGGCGGGCTGCATGCGCTGCGGTTTCACGATCTTGGCCAGTTCATCCATGCGCGGATCGGGCACTTCAACGATGCCGACGTTGGGCTCGATGGTGCAGAAGGGATAGTTTTCGGCGGCGATGCCTGCCTTGGTCAACGCATTGAACATGGTGGACTTGCCGACGTTAGGCAAACCGACGATACCGCATTTCAAACTCATAACATTCCTTGTATAACAATATGTTGCATGAACACCCGCAGGAGGAGAGATCACAACGACCTTACTTGGCGGGAGCATGGGGCAGATAGTAGAAGCGGGTAACGGTGGGGAACACACTGCGCCTGTCCCACCTAGCTCCAGAGACCGGCGAGATTGTATCACTCCCGGAATAGCCCCCACAAAGGCTAACGCCCGATGACAGAAGGATTTTTTCAGGACTCACGCACCGGCATGCGCAACCACACGCGCCTGCAGGAAGGGTGAATCTCAAGTGATGAACTGGTTGTTCAAGTAAAATCAGCGCACCCAAACCGGAAACTCGTTCCATGCGCAGCGTCATCGAACCCACCCCACGACACACACCACACGCAAAGCGACCAGCAGCCTCGCCTGGCCGATGCCTCGGGAGTGCAGCCCGATGAAGATGGCGACCTGGAACGTGAACTCCCTCAAGGTGCGTCTGCCGCACCTGCTCGACTGGTTGCAAGCGGCACAACCGGACGTGGTGTGTCTGCAGGAGACCAAGACCGAGGACAAGAACTTCCCCGCCACAGAACTGGAGCAGGCCGGCTATCGGGTCGTGTTCAGCGGACAGAAAACCTACAATGGCGTCGCCATCCTGGCGAAATCCGAGCCACTGGACGTGCAGATCGGCATCCCTGGTTTCGAGGACGAGCAGAGGCGCGTCATTGCTGCCACGGTGTGCGGTGTGCGCATCGTCTGCGTCTACGTCCCCAACGGACAGAGTGTGGATTCCGACAAGTACCAGTACAAGCTGCGCTGGCTGGAAGCCCTTACTCACTGGTTAAGCGACGAGCTGACTCGCTATCCCGAGTTGGCGCTGCTGGGCGACTACAACATCGCGCCGGATGACCGCGACCTGTACGACCCCGAGGGTTGGGCAGGCAACATCCTGGTGAGCGAACCCGAGCGCGCCGCCTTCTTCCGGTTGGAAGGGCTGGGGCTGAAGGACTGCTTCCGGCTATTCGAGCAGCCGGAGAAATCCTACTCTTGGTGGGATTACCGCATGATGGCCTTCCGCCGTAACATGGGCCTGCGCATCGACCACATCCTGCTCTCCGCGCCGCTGGTTGCCCGTTGCACCGCTTGCAGCATAGACCGCGCGCCGCGCAAACTGGAGCGGCCCTCCGACCACACGCCAGTCATCGCGGAGCTGGGCTGAGATGCGCATCCTGCTGGTCAAGACTTCGTCGCTGGGCGACGTGCTGCACAACCTGCCCGTGGTCACCGACATCCTGCATCACTTCCCTGATGCCAAGATAGACTGGGTGGTGGAAGAGAACTTCGCTGAGCTGCCCAGATTACACCCTGGCGTGGATCGCGTGCTCACGGTCGCGGTCCGCCGCTGGCGCAGGGAGCGGGAGACCGCCCGGGCAGAGATCCGCACGGCTGTCGCCGCCATTCGCGAACAGGATTACGATTTCGTGATCGACACCCAAGGCCTGCTGAAAAGCGCGCTGGTGATGCGCAATGCGTTCGGCTTGCGCTGCGGTTACGGCTTCCTGTCGGCGCGCGAACCCTTGGCCAGCCTGTTCTACCACAAGCGCTTCACCGTACCGAAACGGCAACATGCGGTTGAACGCAACCGCCAGCTGGTCGCGCAGTCATTGGACTACGAGCTGGATACGACCGCCGACTATGGCATCGAGCCACCAAGTGTATCCTTGAAATGGCTGAAAGCAGGTGCTTACATGGTGTTACTGCACGCTACCAGCCGAAACGATAAGCTATGGGCGGAGACGAGCTGGATCGAGCTGGGCAAACAATTGGAACGGCAGGGAATGCGTTCCGTTTTGCCTTGGGGCAGCCCAAATGAACTGGCGCGTGCCCAGCGTCTCGCTTCGGCGATCCCCGGTGCGATCTGCGCACCGCGCCTGGACTTGACCGAAGCCGCCGCCCTGCTCGGACGGGCACAGGCCGTCGTGGGCGTGGACACAGGATTGGCGCACCTGGCGGCGGCGCTGGCCGTACCTACTGTAGGCATCTACACCGCCACCGACCCGGCACTGACCGGACTGTATGCCGGTGCGCGCTCCATCAATCTGGGCGGCAAGGCGCACTCCCCCAGCGTCGAGGCGGTCTTGGCGGCGCTGGAACAGGTGCGTCGTGCCTAGGATCTACTACAACGTCCTGCTCTGGCTGCTGCTGCCCTACGTCTTCATCCATTTGTTATGGCGCGGGCGCAAGCAATCCGAATATCGCCAGCGTATCCCCGAGCGCTTCGGACTGTACGCCACCCCGGCATCCGAACGCCCCGTGCTGTGGTTGCACACCGTCTCCGTGGGCGAGACGCGCGCAGCGGTGACCTTGGTGCAAGCCTTGCAGCGCGACTACCCCGGGCATCAGATCTTGCTCACCCACACCACGCCCACCGGTATGGCGACGAGCGAGCAGCTATTTGGCAACGGCGTACGGCGTGTCTATCTCCCCTACGACTACCCGTTTGCCGTACGCCGCTTCCTTGAGCAGTTCCGCCCGCACCTCGGCGTGCTGCTGGAGACGGAGATATGGCCGAATCTGATCCACGCCTGCCACGAGCGCAGCATTCCCTTGTTGCTGCTGAATGCGCGCCTGTCCACTCGCTCCGCTGCGGGTTATGCCCGTTTCGGCGGATTGGCCGGCGCTGCACTGAGCGAGCTGACGGCTGTAGCCGCACAGACCGCCGAAGATGCGACACGCCTGACCGGGCTCGGTGCGCGCTCGGTGTCGGTGATGGGCAACCTGAAGTTCGACATCGAACCGCCTGCCGCCCAGCTGGCACTCGGACGGCAACTGCGCGAACAGTTTGGCGTACAGCGTCGCGTGTTTCTGGCGGCGAGTACGCGCGAAGGCGAAGAAGCGCTGCTACTGGCCGAACTTGCCCAGCAGACAGCAACTGACGTGCTCACCGTGATTGTTCCCCGCCACCCGCAGCGCTTCGACGAGGTCGCCACGCTGTTTGAGAAACAGGGTTTGCGTTACCAGCGCCGCAGCGCGCAGCAGCCCATCGCACCGGAAACGCAGGTGGTGTTGGGTGACAGCATGGGTGAGATGTTCGCCTACTATGCCGCCAGCGATCTGGCCTATATCGGCGGCAGCCTGCTGCCGTTCGGCGGGCAGAACCTGCTTGAGGCGCTCGCGGTGGGCAAGCCGGTCCTGGTCGGGCCGCACACCTACAACTTCGCTCAGGCGACAGAACAGGCCGTGACGGCAGGGGCGGCGAAGCGGGTTCGGGATGTGGAAGAACTGATGGCAAGTGTCCGCCAGCTACTTGAAGACAGCTCGGCACTCATGACAATGGGCGAACAAGGCAAGGCGTTCGTGATCGCCCATCGCGGCGCAACGGCGCAAGCCCTGAGGTTGATTGCCGGGCTAGTCGCCTAACACGTCCGCGCCCTTGGGCGGAATGAACCTGAACAGGCCGGGAGCCAGTGAGGGGTTACGTTTGAGGTTGGAGAAGCGCAGCACGGTGGCATGGCCGAAATTGTCGTGCAGCTCCATCGCCGCCAGCTCCCCCTGAACGTCAAAGCCCAGCAGAATCACCTCGAAATTGGTCTCGCGACTCTTGGGCTTGGCCTCGACCCAATCCAGACCGGCTTGGTTGCCGACATCCTTCAGGCCGAAGCTGCGCTCGATCTCATTGTTGCCCGCCAGCAACGCCGCCGGGCTGCTGCCCAGCGCCGCGTCCAGCTTCTTCACCGTGACTTGGTTCAAATCCACGTCATACAGCCAGAACTTGGCGCCGTCGCCGACGATGACCTGCTCGTACGGCTTCTGATACACCCAGCGGAATTTGCCGGGTCGGACGAACTGCATGGTGCCAGCGGCGGACTGCAGCTTTTTGCCATTCTTGTCCATCACCGTTTGGCTGAACTCCGCCTGGGCACTGCGACTGCCTTCCATGAACGACTTCAGCCGTTCGATGCTGCCGGCATGGCCAAGCAAGGGAAACAGGGAAAACAAGAGGACAGCGGTTGTGCGCAGCATATTCACTCCGAACGGGCAGGCGCGATGACTTCGCGGTTGCCGTTGCTCTGCATCGGTGTCACCACCCCGGCACGTTCCATCTGTTCGACCAGACGCGCAGCGCGGTTGTAGCCTATGCGCAGGTGACGCTGCACCAGCGAGATCGAGGCACGGCGCGAGCTGACGACGATCTCCACCGCCTGATCGTACAGCGGGTCGGCCTCGGTATCGCCACCCTCTTCCAGCGAGCCGCCCTCTTCCGGCTCATCCATCGAGCTCAGGATGCCGTCGACATAGTTTGGCTCGGCCTGCGCCTTGAGATGTTCGGCGATGCGATGCACTTCCTGATCGGAGACGAACGCGCCGTGCACTCGCGTCGGATAGCCGGTGCCGGGCGCGAGATACAACATGTCGCCCTGACCGAGCAGCGCTTCCGCGCCCATCTGGTCGAGGATGGTGCGCGAGTCGATCTTGGAGGAAACCTGGAACGCCACGCGCGTCGGCACGTTGGCCTTGATCAGGCCGGTGATCACATCCACCGACGGGCGCTGGGTCGCCAGCACCAGATGGATGCCGGAAGCGCGCGCCTTCTGCGCCAAGCGCGCGATCAGCTCCTCGATCTTCTTGCCCACCACCATCATCAGGTCGGCCAATTCGTCGATGAAGATCACGATCAGCGGCAGCTCTTCCAGCGCCTCGGGATCGTCCGGCGTGAGCGTGAACGGGTTGGTCAGCGGTTGCCCGGCCTTGGCGGCCTCGCGCACTTTCTGGTTGTAGCCGGCAATGTTGCGCACCCCCAGCGCCGACATCAGCTTGTATCGCTTGTCCATCTCCTGCACCGCCCAGTTCAGCGCGGAAGCGGCTTGGCGCATGTCGGTCACTACCGGGGCGAGCAGGTGCGGGATGCCTTCGTACACCGACAGCTCCAGCATCTTGGGGTCGATCAGGATCAACCGCACCTCTTGCGCTGTCGCCTTGTACAGCAGGCTGAGGATCATGGCGTTGATCGCCACCGACTTGCCGGAGCCGGTCGTGCCCGCCACCAGCGCATGCGGCATCTTGGCCAGATCGGCCACCACAGGGTTGCCGGAGATGTCCTTGCCCATGGCGATGGTCAGATGCGAGTGCATGTCGGCATAGACCTTGGAGCTAAGGATCTCGGACAACTTCACCACCTGGCGGCGGGGATTGGGCAGCTCCAGCGCCATGTAGGCCTTGCCGGGGATGGTCTCGACCACGCGGATGCTGACCACGGACAGCGCGCGCGCCAGATCCTTGACCAGATTCATGATCTGGCTGCCCTTCACGCCCACGGCGGGCTCGATCTCGTATCGGGTGATGACCGGCCCCGGCAGGGCGGCCATGACCTTGACCTCGACCCCGAAGTCCATCAGCTTGCGCTCAATCAGGCGCGAGGTGAATTCCAGCGTGTCTTGCGAGATAGTCTCGGTCTCTTGCGGCGGCGGATCGAGCAGATGCAGCGGCGGCAAGGTCGAATCCGGCATCTCGGCGAACAGGGGCGTCTGGCGCTCTTCCGCCATGCGTTTGGATTGCGGCACTTCGACCACGGCGGGTTCGTAGCGTATCGGTTTGTGCTCCTCCACCCGCTTCTTCTCTTCGACCACCTCGACCAGACGTTCGCTGGCGGCTTGTTCACCGATGCGCTTGTCCTGCCGGGTCTGCCAGCGAGTGCGGCCACGCATGACGGCAGCTTCGATCACGCCGCCCAGCCAGTCGGAGAAGCGCAGCCAGGACAGGCCGGTGAACAAGCTGAACCCTACGGCCATCGATACCAACAGGATCAAGGTCGAGCCGGTGAAACCCAACGCTAGCGCGAGCGGGTCGCCGACCAACGCACCCAGCATACCGCCGGGCGCTTGCGGCAGCGGCATCTTCAGACTGTGCAGGCGCAACGATTCCAGCGCGCTGCTACCCAACAGCAACATGACGAAGCCGATCAGCGCCACGGAAAGAGCGCGACGGTCGAACAGGCTGTCGGCGCGCAACTGGCGATAGCCCGCCCATACGCGCTGCAGCACAAAGAACGCCCACCACCAGGCGGACAGGCCGAACAGGGAGAGCAGGATGTCGGCCAGCCAGGCCCCGACGGCCCCGCCGGGATTGTGCGTTATGCCCGAGCTTTCATTGTGCGACCACGCGGGGTCGACGGGATCGTAGCCGTACAGGATCAGTATCAGATAGATGGCGAGGGCGGCCAGTATCAACCAGCGCGACTCGCGCAAGAGAGTCGTCAACTGGCCGGGCAAGGAGGGTCTTCCCGACACGTCATTCAATGCCATGTGGACCTTTAGCTGTTAGTGGAAGGATTGCCAAGATTGTTCGGATGCAAAGCGTGTTCATTCTTCCGAGGTGGGAACCAGGCCCATACGCTCGGCCATGCGTATGGCTTCAAAGCGGCTGCTGATGTGGAGCACCTGATAGACCGCAGCGATGTGGATCTTCACCGTTCCCTCGGCCAGCCCCATGATCTTTGCGATCTCCTTGTTGGACAGGCCGCGTCCGAGTAGAGCCAAGGCTTCGTTCTGCCGGGCGCTCAGGCCGTGGGCGTTGGTTTGTTTCCGCGTTCCGGAAGCCGACCCGGCAGGCAGATCGCTCGGTAGCGCCACCTGTAGCAACTGCGGAGGCAGGTATATTCCGCCATCCAGCACCAGGCGCAGGGCATTGAGCATCACCTTGCTCGGGGTGGTTTTGGAAATAAAACCGACGGCTCCGCTTTCCATCACCCGCTCGATCTCATCCCGGTGATCCAGGCCGGAGATCACAACGATGGGTATTCCGGGATAGCGGTGGTGGAACTGGCGCACCGAGGTAGCACCTTCGCTGCCCGGCATGGATAGGTCCATCAGGACCAGGTCGAATCGGGGATCCGACTCCGTGCGTCGCAACGCATCGGGAAAATTACTCGCTTCGACAACGTCCACTTCGTTGCCGAACTGCTGCAACACGTAACGCATACCATCGCGAAACAAGGCATGATCGTCAGCGACCAATATCTTCATGATTGCCCCCTGGTTCCGTAAAATTCTGACGTAATCATACCGCAAGACGTGGGTATTAGTGCGCCGCTGTCCGGAAAGACGGCAATGCAGGGTTCAGGACCGCTCCTGAACCGCGTGGTAAATCACGGCGCGCAGCCGTGACGGTGAGATGGGCTTGTGCAACAAGATGGCTTGATTGGACTGGAACTCCTGGAATGTGGCACTACCGGTGTCGCCGGTGACTATCAGCACAGGTAGTGAAGCTCCCCATCGTTCCCGCATCTGTTTTGATGCATGGATCGCAGTCACCCCGGCGGGCAAGCGATAGTCGCTGAGCAGTATGTCCGGGCGCTGGCCGAGGGCATCATATCGGGCGACGACTTCGTCCGGCAATCCGCCGGCGACCACCTGACACCCCCAGGATTCGAGCAGTTCTTGAGTCGCTTCGCGGATCTCGAGGTCGTCCTCCAGTAGCGCGACCCGTACTCCGTAGACGCTCTCAGTCGCTTCCTGAACCTGATACGGGAAGGTCTCCAGTGCAACCTCGCCCTGCGGCACGGCGAAGCAGATCGCGGTCCCCTCGCCTAGTTTCGACTCGACCTCCAGCCGGTAACCCAGCAGCTTCTCCACGCGCCGTACGATAGACAAGCCCAATCCCAGCCCTTGCCGGCGATCTCGCTGCGGGTTGTTCGACTGAAAGTACTCGTTGAATATGAGCGGCAAGTCTTCCTTGCTGATGCCGATGCCGGTATCCGTTACGCAGATCCGCACTTGCCCCGCCTCCTGGCGGCACGTGATGACGATCTCACCCCGGCTGGTATAACGGACGGCATTCGAGGCCAGATTGCGGATGATCTGCTCCAGCAGGCTCGGGTCACTATGGACGATCAATCCCTCGGACGAGTCAGCATCCACAGAGACCGTGAAACTCAGGTTTTGATCCAGCGCGATGCGATAGAACTCGAGATACAGGCGATCCAGCAAGTGCTGCAGGTTGAAGTGCTGCAATTGCGGTTGAACCACGCCGGACTCCAGTCGCGACACGTTGAGTAATGCGCCCAGCATGTCGGTCAGCGAGCTCACCGAGCTTTCGATCTGTCCGGCCAACTTTTGGGCAACCGGGTCGCGGTCGTGGACATGGTTGCTCAAGGCATCGCTGAACAGCATCAGCGCTTGCAGCGGCTGGCGCAGATCGTGGCTGGCCGCAGCCAGAAAGCGGGACTTCTCCCGGTTGGCGGCCTCGGCCTTCTCTCGGGCAGCCTCGGAGACGATCTTTTCCGCCGAGAGATCCTTCAGCAGGGCGGTGTTCTCATAACCGCGCAACAGGGCTTGCAACAAACGTCGGCTGAGCTGGTAACCGTCATTGAGCACAGTAGTGGCATAGAGCAGGAGCATGAATCCCAGCGCCAGATGGACCTCGTCACCGACGCTCAGCATCATCACGATCGAAGGCGCAAGGACCAGAATGCTCCAAATGAACTGGGCGGGGACGTAGACCGGGTTGATGGTGACCGCTCCCGCAGCCAGACCAAGAATGACGCAGATCAGCAGTGCCTGATAGGCCAGATTGCCGGGCACGAACATGACTACTCCGATAGAGCCCCATAGTGCCCCGAGCAGGGTGACATAGATGACGAAGTGTCTGGACCAGCGACGGCACTGCGCTACGGTGCTGGTCTCGTGTTTATGCCGCAGCAGGAACCAGCCATCCACAGCCAGGCAGGTCAGGATCAGGGCCAGCCAACCGAGCAGGAGATGCCGGGCGACGATGTCCCACATCATCCAGACCAGAGACAGGGCCACAATCGTTTGACTGCCTATCATCACCGGATAGGCGGCGATCCGTGTGCGGATCTGGTCGGCCCGGACCAGCAGCGTGCTTTCGTCGATATGGAAGCGGAGTTCTTCCTTTAGCGAGGGTAGATGGTTACTGTCCATATCACGCTCCGACTCATGGTTGTTTGCGCAGGGCCAGAAGCAATTCTATATCCTGCGCCAGCAACTCGGCACGTTGCGCATAGGGCGATAGCAACACGCGATGGCTGACCGGGTCGATCAGATAGGTTCCGGCGGAGTGGTCCAGGGTGTAATTGCCGCTATTGCCCAGCTGCTTGCTCCAGGTAATGCCGAAGGCGTGCGCCGCCCGGTCGATCTCGGCGGGCGTGCCGCTCAGGCCGAGAAAGGCCGGATGAAAGGCGGGAACGTATTCCGCCAGCATCGCCGGCGTATCACGCGCCGGGTCGAGCGAGATGAACAGCACTTGTACCTGCTCCGCGTCCTTGCCCAGCTTGGCCATGACTTGGCTCAGGTCGGCCAGCGTAGTCGGGCACACATCGGGGCAATGGGTGTAGCCGAAGAACAAGGCAACGATCTTGCCGCGATAATCGGCCAGCGATCGCGGATTGCCCGCCGCGTCTTGCAGGTGGAAGTCGGCATTCGCATACTGGCTGCTGACATCGCTGGCAGCGAAGGGCGAAGGGAGCTTGGGCTCCTCGCAGCCGAGCAATGCCAGCAAACCCAACAACAGCAATCTACGCAGCCACATGACAACTCCCGCTCCAGCCGTATGTTGCGAAGGTGTAGCCGACCTTGACTAGTCCGTAAACACCGAATCCCGCCACGATCAGCCCGGCAGCCATGCGCACGCGCGGCGCTTGCACCCAGTGGCGCAAGCGCTCCCAAAACAAGCCGATGGCCAACAGATTGGGCAACGTACCCAGCCCGAACGCCAGCATGATAGACGCACCGCGCACTGCGTCGCCACTGGCAAGCGCGGTGATCAGCACGCTGTACACCAGTCCGCACGGTAGCCAGCCCCACAGCGCGCCCAGCGCCAGCGCGCGCGGCAGGCTGGTCACCGGCAACAGCCGTTTGGTGTAAGGCTGAATGCGCTGCCACAAACCACCGCCCAGCTTCTCGATGCTGCGCACTGCGCCCGACAGTCCGGCCAGATACAGCCCCAGCGCGATCAGCATCAGGCTGGACAGCGCGAACAGCAGGTGCTGCACCGGCACCTGGTCGCGCAGCAGCATCCCGGCCTGACCGAGCAGGCCGACCAGCGCCCCGGCCAGCGTGTAGCTGGCGATGCGGCCACTGCTGTAGGCGAGATGGAACGGCCAGCGGGAGCGGCCAGCGCTGGCGGGCAGTTGTGCAGTAAAGATGCCGACCAGGCTGCCGCACATGCCGAGGCAATGCACGCCGCCGAGCAGGCCGACGAAGAACACGGCGATAAGGCTGAATTCAGACATGGAGCAAGGTCAGATCGAGTTGTCGGGCGGCGGCGTGCGCGTCCGGTTGTGGCTGAAAGTCCACCACACCCAGCAGCGGCGCGGCGATGCGTTGCTGGATGGCCGTGACGTTCTCACGCAACAGGGGCATCTCTGCCACCACACAGTTCGCCACCCAGCCCGCGCATTTTAGCCCGGCAGCGGCGATGGCGTTGGCCGTCAGCAGGGCATGGTTGATGCAACCCAGCCGCATCCCGACCACCAGGATCACCGGCAGCGCCAGTTCGCGGGCAAGGTCCGCCATGTCCTGCTGGTTGTTCAGCGGTACGCGGAAGCCGCCCGCTCCCTCAACGATGACCACATCGGCCTGCCCGGCCAGCTCACGATACGAGGTGAGGATGCGCCCCAGCTCGATGCGTACGCCGACATGCTGCGCGGCCAGATGCGGTGCGGCGGCAGGGTAGAAGCTGTAGGGATTGACCTGCCCCGGCGTGGCCAAAAAACTGCTGGCCGCGCGCAGGGCGAGCACGTCCTCGCTCTTACCATCGTCGTCCAGCCCCGCTGCCACCGGCTTCATGCCAACCACACGCTGGCCCTGTGCGGCGAAAGCGTGCAGCAGGGCGCAGGAGATCAGCGTCTTGCCCACGCCGGTGTCGGTGCCGGTGATGAAGTAGCTCATAGTTTGAACGGGGTCTGGATGACCGCCCGCCCGTCCGCGACCTGTCTGGGCTGGGGTTTCCAGGCGTGGCCGTAGATGATCTCGAAGGTGGCGGGGAGTTTGCCGTCGCGGCGGAAGCGCTCGTAGTTGGCCATCACTTGCTGCCAGG
The DNA here is from genome assembly GCF_000746095.1 of Ferriphaselus sp. R-1. Classification (GTDB taxonomy): domain Bacteria; phylum Pseudomonadota; class Gammaproteobacteria; order Burkholderiales; family Gallionellaceae; genus Ferriphaselus. The sequence goes on from NZ_JQKP01000002.1 coordinate 278,453, forward strand.
CGGCTTTGCCCATCAGTCCGTTGCCGCGCCCGGCGGTGGCGTTGTGTGCGCCTATGCTCTTCAGGTCCTGCATCACGGCGCGCATGTCGTCGTAGGTCAGCGTCAGCATCTCCATGTCCATCACCGGCTCGGCGAAACCTGCGCCGACCAGCATGTCGCCGATGTCGTGCATGTCGGTGAAACGGTTGACGTGGTTGTGTCCGTCCACTCCGGCAAAGGCGGCGCGCAACTCTTTGAGCGTATCCGGGCCGAAGGTGGAGAACATCAGCAGGCCGTCTACCTTGAGTGCGCAATGCAGTTCGCGAAACGCACCGGGCAGGTCGTTCATCCATTGCACGGCAAGGTTGGACCAGACCAGCTCCACGCTGTTGGCGGCCAGCGGCAACGCTTCGATGTCGGCGCAGAGATGGTTTTGCTTGCCGCCGCCGAACAGCTTCTTCCACCAGCCGGTGTCGCCACGAGCGGCCTGCAACATGCCGTAGGCGATATCCAGCGCCACCACCTGGGCTGCGGGATAGCGCAGCGACAACTGCCGCGTCCCCCAGCCGGTGCCACAACCCGCGTCCAGTATCCGGGCGGGTTGCAGTCGCACCAGATCCAGTCGCTCCAGCATCCGGCTGCACACCTCACGCTGCAATACTGCTGCTGCGTCATATTGCTCGGCGGCGCGGCTGAACGCGCGGCGCACGGCCTGTTTGTCTATCTCGAACTCATTCATCGTCGTACATCAGCACGAGACCGGTTCGGTCTGGGTGCTCGGGGGTTGGATAAAGTAGCCCAGTAGCTCGGTGACGATCTCTGGGTGCGACAGGAACGGGGCATGGGCGGCACCGTCGATCTCGATCACTTGCGCGTTGGGCAGCGATTGCGCCAGATAGTACGAGGCTTCCGGCGGGGTCAGCTTGTCGCGCTCACCCGCCAGTGCCAGCGTCGGCTGGATGATCTCCGGCAGTTGTGGGCGCAGATCCGCACAGCGCAGGATCTCCAGCCCGCTGCGCAAAGCCGCCAGATCGGGCTCGCCGTGGGCGAACAGGCTGGCGCGCAGCTGCGCCAGCAACTCGCGCTCGTGTTCACTGCCGCGCACTTGCAGAGCGAGGAAACGGCGCAAGGTGGCGGCGTAGTTCTTTTCCAGCTCGGTGGCGAACTGGTGCAGGGTCTTCTCGGCCATGCCAAACAGCCAGTCGTCTTGCTCGACAAAGCATGGCGTGCTGCACATCAGCACCAGGCTGCGGATCTGTTCCGGGTGTCGCGCCGCCCAGTGCAAGGCGATCTGCCCGCCGAGCGACCAGCCACACACGTTCAACGGCCCGGCAAGTTCGGCAGCAAGGGTATCGACGATACTGTCCAGGCCGCCATCGCCACGGGCCGGGCTGCGGCCATGTCCCGGCAGATCGACCACGTGCACACAGAAACGCTCGGCCAATCGTGGCACGATGCCACCCCATACGCCGCCGTGCATACCCCAGCCGTGGATCAGCAGCAGTGGTTCGCCCTTACCGTGAGTCTCAATGTGCAAGCTCATGCAATGCCTCGATCAGTTGGTTCACATCTGCCCCGGTGTGCGCCGCTGAGAGTGAGATGCGCAAGCGGGCCGTACCCTGCGGGACGGTGGGCGGGCGGATCGCCGGCACCAGAATACCCCGCGCCCGTAACCGTTCGCTCAATTCTACGGCAGACTGGTTGTCGCCGACCAGCAACGGCTGGATCGGCGTGGACGAAGGCAGCAGCGACCAGCGCAGGTCGGCCAAACCTTCGCGTAGCTGGGCGATCAAGCGGTGCAACTGCTCCCGCCGCCAATGCTCCGAGCGCAAGATGCCGAGGCCTTCAAGGACGGTGACTGCAAGAGCAGGTGGGCTGGCCGTGGTGTAGATGTAGCTGCGCGCCTGGTTCACCAGCGTGTCGATGACCACGGCCTCTGCGGCGACGAATGCGCCGGAGACTCCGGCGGCCTTGCCCAACGTGGCCATGTAGATCAGTCTGGGGGAAGCGAGACCGAAATGCGAGAGCGCCCCCCGGCCTTCGTCTCCGAGCACGCCGAAGCCGTGGGCATCGTCCACCAGCAACCAGGCATCGTGCCGCTCGCACAACGCCAGCAACTCGGCCAGCGGAGCCAGGTCGCCATCCATGCTGAACACGGCATCGGTGATGACAAGTTTGCGCTTGCTCACGCTATGCTCAAGCAGGGATGCCAGTTGCGCGATGTCGTTGTGGCGGTAGCGCCGCACTTTGGCGCGGGACAGCAGCATGGCATCGTTGAGCGAGGCGTGGTTGAGCTTGTCGGCGAACACTTCGTCGTTACGTCCGACCAGGGCCTGCACCGCTCCGAGATTGGCCAGATAGCCGGTGGAAAACAGCAAGGCCTCGGGCTTGCCGACGAATTCTGCCAGAGCGGCTTCGAGCTGGTGATGGGGCAGCAGGTGTCCGCTGACCATATGCGAAGCGCCTGCGCCGGCTCCCCACTGGGCCACGCCCTGCTGCAACGAAGCCGTCAAGCGACGATCATTGGCCAAGCCCAGGTAATCGTTACTGCAGAAGGACAGGAAGTGCCGCCCGTCGATTGAAACATGGGTGCCGGAAGGGCTGTCCTGCACCCGGCGCTGGCGACGCAGGCCACGGGCAGAGCGCTCGCCCAAGTCACGATGCAGCTCGGCGTAGGGCATCAGTGCCCTTCGTGATAGGCGTACATCCCCAGCTTGTCGAGCAGTGCGCGATCACGTTCCACATCCGGATTTCCGGTGGTGAGCAGTTGCTCACCGTAGAAGATCGAGTTGGCTCCCGCGAGGAAGCACAGCGTCTGCACGGCATCCGACATTTGCTCGCGTCCGGCGGACAGACGCACGCGCGCTTTCGGCATGGTGATGCGGGCGACCGCAATGGTGCGCACGAAATCCAGTGGATCGAGATCGGGCTGGGTGGAAAGCGGCGTACCTTCCACCTTGACCAGATGGTTGATCGGTACGCTTTCGGGATAGGGCTGCATATTGGCCAGCTGCATCACGAGTCCGGCCCGTTCGGCGAGGCTCTCGCCCATGCCGACGATACCGCCGCTGCACACGTGCATGCCCGCATTGCGTACACGCTCCAGCGTGTCGAGGCGATCCTGATAGTCGCGGGTGCTGATAATGCTGCCGTAGAACTCCGGTGAGGTGTCGAGATTGTGGTTGTAGTAATCGAGGCCGGCCTGCTTGAGCCGCAACGCCTGCGACTCGGTCAGCATCCCCAGGGTGGCGCAGGTTTCCATGCCCAGATCGCGCACGGCCTTGACCATATCGACCACGCTGTCGAGGTCTGCTTCGGTCGGTTCGCGCCAGGCCGCACCCATGCAGAAGCGATCCGCGCCGCACTCCTTGGCAGCTTGAGCCGCTTTGACCACCGCCGACACATCCAGCATCCGCTGGTTCTCCACACCGCTATTGTGGAAGGCGGACTGGGGGCAGTAGCCGCAATCCTCGGAGCAGCCGCCGGTCTTGATCGACAGCAGCGTGGAAAGCTGCACCGAATTTGGATCGAAATGGGCGCGATGTACTTGCTGGGCGTGATAGATCAAGTCGCTGAACGGCAGATTGAACAAGGCCTCGACTTCGGCAAGGGTCCAGTGATGCTCGGTTTCCGAAACAGAGCTGCGGCGGGCGAAGTACGGATGGGGTGTATTCATGGTCGACCTCAGGGGTAGAATTGCGGCAGAGCGGCATCATCCTCGAAAGGGTTGCGCCTTGTCAATTTCATCCAAAGTGCTGCTAAACATCCGCTTGCATATCGGGCGAATCTTGCCCGCGCAGCCCTGCATACTGTGTGGAGCGGCGAGTCGTGAACGCGCTTGGTGCGATGCTTGCGATGCGGCTCTGCCCTATTTGCCGTCCGCGCATTGTCCGCAGTGCGCCCTGCCCACCCATGACGGCGCGGTATGTGGCCACTGTCTGCGACACCCTCCAAGCTTCGATCGCACCATCGCCGCGTTCGCCTACAACTTTCCCGTGGACAAGCTGGTGCAGGCACTCAAGTTCAACGAGCGACTGACGCTGGCACACAGCCTGGCCCAACCGTTGGCGCAACGTATCGAAGTACGCCCGGACGGCATCGTGCCCATGCCCTTGCATCCGGCACGGCTGCGGGAGCGCGGCTTCAACCAGTCGCAGGAGTTGGCCCGGCATTTGGCGCGCCACCTTGGGGTGCCTCTGTTGCCGGGTGTCGTCCAGCGGGTGCGAGACACTTTGCCGCAATCCGGTTTGCCGTGGAAGGAGCGCAGGAAGAACCTCCGGCAGGCTTTTGTCTGCGGCGGCGAGGTGGTCGGCAAGCACATCGCCATCGTAGACGATGTGATGACTACCGGTGCCTCGCTGAACGAACTGGCAAAAGTGTTGCGAGCCGCCGGAGCGCTGGAGGTGAGTGCGTGGGTGGTGGCGCGGACCTTGCCGCATTCGCGGTAGAATCGCGGCTCCATAGCCAGTGTCTGCGCCGATGTTCCACGTCATCCTGTTCCAGCCCGAGATCCCGCCCAACACCGGCAACGTCATCCGGCTGTGTGCCAACACGGGTGCGCAGTTGCACCTCATCCGCCCGCTGGGCTTCGATCTGGACGACAAGCAACTCAAGCGCGCTGGCCTGGATTACCACGAATACGCCACGCTGCAAGTCCACGACGACTTGGCCGCTTGCTTGCAAACTTTGCCCGACGCGCGCGTGTTTGCTTTCACCACCAAGGGTTCGCAGCCTTACCACACCGTGAGCTTTCGGGCTGGCGATGCCCTTCTGTTCGGCCCGGAAAGTCGCGGCCTGCCTGAGGATGTGCGAGAGCAGTTCCCACCCGGACAGCGTTTGCGCCTTCCCATGTTGCCGGACAATCGCAGCCTCAACCTGTCGAACACCGTCGCCATTGCCGTCTATGAGGCGTGGCGACAGTGCGGATTCAGTGGCGCGGCTTAATCTGCCGTAGCCAACAGGCGCTGGATCACCGCCCCGGCCAATGTGTAGCCGAACAGTGGCGGCATGTAACTGATGGTCCCGTTCACGGCACGCGGACGGCCACTGCCCTCGACCGGTTGCGGCGGCAGCGGGTCGCGCGGTGACTCATCCGAATACACGGTCAGGATGCCCTTGCGGATGTTGTGATGGCGCAACAGACGTTTGCGCATCTGGCGCGCCAATGGGCAGACCTCGGTCTTGCTGATGTCCGCCGTCTTGATGTACGTCGGGTCGAGGCGATTGCCCGCCCCCATGCTCGACGCGACCTTCAGCCCGCGCTTGAAACTTTCGGCTACCAGAGCCTCTTTGCAGGCCAGCGAATCGATGCAATCCACCACAAAGTCACAGTCCGCCGGAACCAGCGCGTTGACGTTCTCGGTATTGAGGAAAGTGCGTACCACCGTGACCTGGCATTCAGGATTGATATCGGCGATGCGGTCACGCATCAACTCCGCCTTGGACCGTCCGACGGTAGACAGTAGCGCGGGCAGTTGGCGATTGATGTTGCTGACGGCGATCACGTCATGGTCGAGCAGGGTCAGCCGACCGATACCGGCGCGCGCCAGTGCCTCGGTGCAATAAGAGCCGACTCCGCCCATCCCGGCGACAAAGACGTGTTTGTCGGCAAGTGTGGCGATGCCGACACCACCGATGAGTATGTGGGTCCGTTCAAATTGAGGTAGGGTGGTAGACATGACAACTCCGAGCGAGGGGCGGAGGCGGAGGATATGCAATTTATGGTGGGTTGTGAATGTGGAACGTGGAATTTAGGCCTAAAGTCCAATGGTGAGGATAGGGGGTATCTTATAGAATCAACCCCGTACCCTCACTGAATAAGAATGCTGAGTTGCACCTATAAGGGGAGTCGAGGAGTATGCAGCGCAGGTTGGGCAGGACTGTAATCGTGGCGGACGCTGATCCAGCCACGTACAGGGCGATTTCGAGGATCGCCCTGTGCCAATGGTTTTCGGTCGAAACATTCAGTGACCACTCCAAGTTGACTGCGTGGATGGTAGGCCGAGACGCGAATCTCGTGACCGAGCCATGCTGTCTGGTGATCGAGGTCCAGATGCTGGGAGTAATCGACGAGAACCTGCTCCCGGCCGCAGTCCGGGACATCCCGAAGATCTATATCGGCACCCCCAGCTTCTCCTGTGAACTGTCAAAATTGGCCAGAATGGGCTTCTACAGCTTCATCGAAAAGCCGTGTACGGTCGAGCAGCTCAGTCGGCGGGTGCTGGCTGCACTTGACTACCACGAGCAGCTGCTACGAGACACGACTCGGATCATCGACCGGGTCAGGAGGCTGAGTAATCGGGAGCGCGAAGTAGGGTTGTTGGTGGTAAGGGGGCTGACCAATCAGGAGATCGCAGCGCAGCTGGGGATCTCGATCAAAACGGTCAAGGTGCACCGCGCCAAGGTGATGGAGAAGTCCGGTTCTGACACACTGGTTGATCTGGTGCGGTGTTTCGATAGCTTTTCGAGGTTAGGTGTCGGGGACGATAGTTAGCGGTATCCCGACAGGATGTGGCGAGGATTATGGACTTTCAGGCGTTTCCCACCGTTGGCTCGATCGCGCAGCGGGCTTTGTTGAGAGGTGACTTCGACTTGACCGTCATGGATGCGGCTAGGCTCATGAACGATCATAAGGTCAGCTCGATCGTCATGGAGCGTAACGAAGAGAAATACCTTTTTTCCATGGAGGATCTGCTTGATTTCATCCATGAAGGAGGGAAGTTCGACACCCCCCTGAATCAGACCCCGTTGCACATCATCGATTGCATGTCAGAGTCAGAGCGCGTGCTGGTCGCTTTCGAGATGATGGAACAAACCGCCAGACGTCATCTGGGGGTGACCGACCCTTCCGGTAGGCTGGTCGGCATCGTGACCTACAGCGATATCCTGCACTCGATCGATCCCGCTGTGTTGATGGAAAGAAAGACGGTCGGCGACATCCTGACACGCTCAAACCCGGTCATGTTCACAGCTGACTGGATATTGGAGGACGTGGTCCACCATATCAAGAAGCAAGAGGACTCCATTCTGGTCGTCGAGTCTGGCAAAGCGATCGGTATCATCACCGCGAAAGACATCTTTGGTCTGGTCACATCGAGTGGCGCGATGGACCAGCCGCTATCTCACTACATGACCAGCCCCGTGATTACCACGCCAGTGGGATACTCCATCAGCTGTGCACTGTTGCAACTCCGGGAACACAACATCAAACGGGCGATCGTGGTGGATGAGCAGGACCGAGTGGTCGGCGTGCTCAAACAAAGTGAGCTGGTGGGGTTTGCCTATGGCTCATGGGTCAATCTGATGAAAAACCATACGGCCGAGCTGCATGAGTTGGTCGGAATTCTGGAGCAGCGGACGCGCAGCCTTGAGCGGCTGACGGTCACCGATGTATTGACGGGCTTGGGCAATCGCAGGATGTTGCACCTCCGCATGCTGGAGGAGATGGGGCGATTGAACCGTTACGGCGGTCAGATGTTCTCGCTGGTGATAGTGGATGTTGATCGATTCAAGCTTGTCAATGACCAATATGGTCACCTGGTTGGTGACGAGATACTCAAGGCCATTGCCGGGCTGATGGAGAGTCTCGTCCGGAAAAGTGATACCGCCGTGCGCTGGGGCGGAGAGGAGTTCGCTGTGCTGCTCTCCAATACAGCGCTGTCGGATGCTGCGCTGTTCGCAAACAGGCTGCGGGAGATGGTCGGACATTTGGCTTTTCCAAATGGTGCGAAAGTCTCCATCAGCGCCGGTGTGGGCGAGTATTCGACCAAAGAGGACGAGCAGTCGTTTTTCCAGAGAGTCGACCGCGCACTGTATCGTGCCAAAGCTCTGGGGCGCAATCTGGTGGAGACAGATCCCGGCCTGGAGGACTCGCAGCCGTAAGGAGAGTCGCTCCGCTCTCCCGCTGTAATGGACTTGCTCGTGGATTTGTGAGACAAAGCGCGACCTTATCTTTCCACTCCCGAGGATTGACGTGTCGCAGCACTACACCCTGACTATTTCCTGTCCTGACCGTGCAGGTATCATTGCCGCCGTTTCCGGCTTTATTGCCCAACATGGTGGCTTCATAGTCGAGGCCAGTTATCACACCGAGCACGAGGAGCGGCGATTCTTCATGCGACAGGAGATACGGGCAGACTCCCTCCCGTTCGATGCTGGCGAGTTCCGGCAGCGTTTCGTCCCCCTCGCAGGCGAGTTCAGCATGGACTGGCAACTGGCCGACTCCGCTCGAAAGAAGCGGCTGGTCATTCTGGTCAGCAAGCAGGATCACTGTCTGGACGACTTGCTGTACCGCTGGCGCAGTGGCGAATTGCAGGTGGATATCCCGTGCGTCATCTCCAACCACGAGGATTTGCGTAGCTTCGTCGAATGGCACGGGATACCGTTCATCCACGTCGAGATGAGCGACAAGGCCGCCGCTTTCGAGCGTATCGGTGCGCTGTTCGCGCAGCATCACGGCGACACGATGGTGTTGGCGCGCTTCATGCAGATTCTGCCACCCGCGCTGTGCCAACGCTTTCCTGGACGCATCATCAACATCCACCACAGCTTCTTGCCCTCTTTCATCGGGGCGCGGCCCTACCATCAGGCACATCAGCGCGGTGTCAAACTCATCGGCGCGACCTGTCATTACGTCACGGACGAGCTGGATGCCGGTCCGATCATCGAGCAGGATACGGTGCGCATCGATCATGGCGACACGGTGGATGATCTGGTGCGCTATGGTCGCGACATCGAGAAGACCGTGCTGTCGCGGGGCTTGCGCTACCACATCGAGGACCGGGTCCTGGTCTGCGGCAACAAGACCGTCGTGTTCAAATAAGCTGCTTTCTGCCGTGCCGGGTGGAGCCCCAGCCGGAAAACCTGTAGAATCACGCAACTAAAATTTTTACGAGGAGAACAGTATGGCCAAGAGTTTGCAAGAGTTTATCGTCGAAGAACAGCGTCAACATGGCGGTCCGGACATCTCCGGCCTGATCTTCGAAATCGCCGCATCCTGCCGCAAGATCGCCGTAGCCGTGAATCGCGGCGCACTGTCCGGCGTGATGGGCTATGCCGCCAGCGAGAACATTCAGGGTGAGACCCAGAAGAAGCTGGATGTGATCACCAACGACATCTTCACCCACGACAACGAGATCACTGGTTTCTATGCCGGTCTGGCTTCCGAAGAGATGGACGATCCGCACGAGATCGCCGCCAATGTGCCGCGTGGCGATTACCTGCTGGTGTACGATCCGCTGGATGGCTCCTCCAACGTGGATGTGAACATCTCCGTCGGTACCATCTTCTCCATCCTGAAGGCCCCGAACAAGAACCCGGTCGTGGCTGACTTCCTGCAGCCTGGCACCCAACAGCTGTGCGGTGGCTACGCCCTGTACGGTTCGTCCACCATGCTGGTGCTGACCACCGGCCACGGCGTGAACGGCTTCACTCTGGATGTCGAGACCGGCGAGTTCGTGCTGACCAATCCTGGCATGATGACCCCGGCTGACACCCAAGAGTTCGCCATCAACATGTCCAACCGCCGCTTCTGGGAATCGCCGGTACAGCGCTACATCGAGGAGTGCGTGAAGGGCAAGGACGGCGGTCGCGAGAAGAATTTCAACATGCGCTGGGTTGCCTCCATGGTGGCGGAAGTTCACCGCATCCTGTGCCGTGGCGGTGTGTTCATGTATCCGTTCGACACCAAGGACCCGACCAAGGCCGGCAAGCTGCGCCTGATGTACGAAGCTAACCCGATGTCTTTCATCGTGGAGCAAGCGGGTGGCATGTCGTCCACTGGCCGTCAGCGCATTTTGGACATCCAGCCGAACGGTCTGCATCAGCGCGTGCCGGTGATCCTGGGCTCCAAGAACGAAGTCGAGCGCGTGGTCGGTTACCACCAAGGCGCGTAACTCCGGGCGGCGCCCCCGGCAACGGGGGCGTTTCCACGTCCAGCATTTGGAGAAACTACTATGAGCAAACCTCTCGTATCCATCGTTATGGGCAGCGCCAATGACTGGGATGTCATGCAGCAGGCGGCCCAAGCCTTGAAGGATTTCGGCGTGGGATATGATGCGCGCGTCATTTCCGCCCACCGCGCTCCCGATCTGCTGTTCTCCTACATCAAGGAAATGTCTGACAACGGCGTGCAGTGTTTCATCGCCGGTGCCGGCGCAGCGGCTCACTTGGCGGGTGTGATCGCCAGCAAGACCACCTTGCCGGTGTTGGGTGTGCCCATCCCGTCCAAGTACCTGAAGGGTATGGATTCGCTGCTGTCCATCGTGCAGATGCCCAAGGGCATCCCGGTCGCCACCTTTGCCATTGGCGAAGCGGGTGCGGCCAACGCCGGACTGTTCGCCGTATCCATGCTGGCGCTGAACGATGCCGCGCTGGCCGACCAGCTGAAGGCTTATCGCCAGAAGCAGGCCGACCAGATCGCCGCGACCACGCTGCCTACTTTGTAACCGCCACGCTCGTCCGGCGATGCTGCCGGGTGAGCGGATCACTGCCGAGAACGCCATGTCCGCCCTACACGAATCCAACCTGACCAGCCTGAAGTTCCTGCATCGCGGCAAAGTGCGCGACATCTACGAGGTGGACGACCAGCATCTGCTGATCGTGCAGACCGACCGCTTGTCCGCCTTCGACGTGATCCTGCCGGATCCGGTGCCGGGCAAGGGCGAAGTGCTCACTTCGCTGTCCAACTTCTGGTTCGCCAAGCTCGGCCACGTCATCCCGAACCATCTGTCCGGCATCACGCCGGAAGAGGTGGTCAAGACCGACGCCGACCGCGCCCAGGTGAAGGGTCGCGCCTTCGTAGTGAAGCGCCTGAAGCCGCTGCCCATCGAGGCCATCGTGCGCGGCTATCTGGTCGGCTCCGGCTGGAAGGATTACAAGAAGACTGGCGCGGTGTGCGGCATTCAGTTGCCCGCCGGTTTGCAGGAGGCGCAGAAGCTGCCAGAGCCGCTGTTCACGCCCTCGACCAAGGCTGCTGTCGGCGAGCATGACGAGAACATCTCGTTCGACGAAGCCAAGAAGCTGCTGGGCGAGGCGCGCGCCGAAGAGGTGAAGGCGGCCACGCTGGCGCTCTATACCCAAGCTGCCGATTACGCGCTGACCAAGGGCATCATCATCGCCGACACCAAGTTTGAGTTCGGCACCGATACCGACGGCAAGATGTATCTGATCGACGAGGCGCTGACACCGGACTCTTCCCGCTTCTGGCCCGCTGACCAGTACCACGTCGGCAGCAACCCGCCCAGCTACGACAAGCAGTTCGTGCGCGACTGGCTGGAATCCACCGGCTGGAACAAGCAGCCGCCCGCCCCCAGCGCGCCAGCCGAGGTGCTGGAGCATACTGCTGCCAAGTACCGCGAAGCCTTGCAACGCCTGACCGCCTGATGGCCCAGCCGCACCAGCTCATCGAAGGATTCCGCCGCTTCCGCGAACAACATTTCGCGGAAGACGATGCCCTGTACCGGCAGCTGGTGACCGAGGGTCAAACACCCAAGACGCTGGTGGTCGCCTGCTGCGATTCGCGCGTGGATCCAGCGCTGGTGCTGGATTGCGCGCCAGGTGACCTGTTCGTCATCCGCAACGTGGCCAATCTGGTTCCACCCGCAGAAAGCCGTCTCGGAGGCCGCCACGGCACCAGTGCCGCGCTCGACTATGCGGTGCGCACACTTAAAATCGAACACATCATCGTCCTCGGCCATGCCCACTGCGGCGGTATCCGCGCCCTGTTCGGCAGCGGTGGCAGCGAAGCGCCCGAATCCTTCATCAACAGCTGGATGCGTTTGGCGGAAGATGCCCGTGCCAGCGTCCTGCGTGACCTGCCCGATGCCCCGGTCGAGGTGCAGCTTGAGGCCTGTGAACAGCGCGCCATTCTGGGCTCACTTAACAACCTGATGACCTTCGACTGGATACGCGAACGCGTGGAAGCCGGTAGCTTGACCCTGCACGGCTGGTATTTCGACATCGAGCACGGCCAGCTCCTGCAATACGACGAACACACCCGGGCATTCAACAAACTCTAGGGCAAACCGGTGCGGGCAGCGTCTTTGCGTTCCTGAGAGCGTGGCAGTCCGTGAAAAAACCGCTATACTGCGCGCCTCAAAACGCGCTCGTAGCTCAGTTGGATAGAGTATTGGTTTCCGAAGCCAAGGGTCGTGGGTTCGACTCCCGCCGAGCGCGCCACAAATTCAACACGTTCTACTCCCCAGACCGCAGAGATCCCGCTCCGAAGTTACGACGTATCGCGCCAGGGCGCGCTCTTACCAGATGAATGCCCGCCCAGTCGGGCTGGGTGCGCCGGGACTGGACGCTCAGGAGGCGTTCAGCTTACCGAGCAGGTCGCGTATCTTCAGGGGGTCGTCCGAGCGCAGGATCTTCTGCACCAGCGGGGCGATGTCGGGCAGGCTGGTGGTCAGGACGCGCTGTTTGACACCGAGCAGTTGCCCGGCCTGCATGGAGAGTTGGCGCAGCCCGAAGCCGAGCAGCAGGCGCGTGTAGACCAGTTCCCCAGCCATTTCCCCACATACCGAGATCGGTATGCCGGCCTTGTTGGCGGTACCGATGATGTGTGCCAGCAGGTACAGGATGGCGGGATGCAGCGGGTCGTACAGATGAGCGACCTCTTCGTCGGTACGGTCGATGGCCAGCGTGTACTGGATCAGGTCATTGGTGCCGATGGAGAGAAAGTCCAGTTTCTTGACGAACACGTTGAGCGCGAGGGCGGCAGCGGGGATCTCGATCATGCCGCCGATGGGGACTTCGCGATTGTAAGGGATACCTTGCTCGTCCAGTTGGCGCTTGGTCGCTTCGATGAACTGCAGGGTCTGGTTGATCTCGGAGACGCTGGACAGCATGGGCACCAGGATCTTCACATTGCCGTAGACCGAGGCACGCAGCAGGGCGCGCAGCTGGGTCTGGAACAGCTGCGGCTCGGCCAGGCACAAACGGATGGCACGCAAGCCGAGCGCCGGGTTGCTGGCGACACGTTCGACACCCTTGATTTGCTTGTCCGCTCCCAGATCGAAGGTTCGGATGGTGACCGGCAGACCGTCCATGCCTTCGGCCACGGCGCGGTAAGCCTCGAACTGCTCCTCTTCATCGGGCAGGGTGTCGCGGTTGAGGAACAGGAACTCGCTACGGAACAGGCCGATACCGGTCGCGCCGTTCTCCTTGGCCTCGGGCACATCGTGCGGCATCTCGATGTTGGCCTGTAGTTCGATGGTCGCGCCGTCGAGCGTATTGGCGCGGGTGGAGCGCAAGCGCTTCAGCTTCTTGCGTTCCAGTTCCCATTGGCTTTGGCGCAGCCGATACTCCGCCAGGATGTGGCGGTCGGGGTTGACGATGATGACGCCCTGATCGCCGTCCACGACGAGCTGGTCGTCCTCGCGGATCAGCTCGCGGGCATAGTGCAGACCGACCACGCAGGGCGTGTTCAGGCCGCGCGCGACGATGGCGGTGTGCGAGGTCGCCCCGCCCAGATCGGTGAGGAAGGCGGCGTATTGATGCGACTTGAACTGGATGAGGTCGGCAGGCGACAGGTCGTGCGCGATCAGGATAGTGCTCAGGCCGTGGCTGGAGGGCGGCGGCACATGCCCCGGCTGACCGGACAGGCGCTTCAAGACGCGCTCGACGACTTGTACCACATCACTCTTGCGCTCACGCAGATAGGCATCCTCAAACGCCTCGAACTGCGCCACCAGCTCGTCCATCTGAACCTTCAGCGCCCATTCGGCGTTGCACTGCTCGCGCTCTATCATGCTGCGGGCGGCATGGCTGATATGCTCGTCATCCAGCAACATCAGGTGCAGATCGAGGAAGGCATCGAATTCCGCCGCCACCTGGCTGGGGCGCGTGGTGCGCAGGTTGCTCAGTTCTTCGCGGGTCGCATGCAGTGCCACATCCAGCCGGGCGACCTCTTCGGCGATGAAGGCCTTGGGCAGAACATAGTGCGCCACCTCCAGCGAGGTGTGCGACACCAAATGGGCATGACCGATGGCGATGCCGCTGGAAACCGCGATGCCGTGCAGGGTGAAGCTCACTCACCTTCTCCGAAGTAATCGTTGATCAACGCCAGCAGTGCATCCATCGCCTCCTGTTCGCGCTCGCCATGGGTCTCGATGGCGATGGTGCTGCCTTTCGCGGCTGCCAGCATCATCACTCCCATGATGCTCTTGGCATTGATGCGGCGATTGTTGCGGGTCAGCCACACCTCGCAGGGAAACTGCGAGGCGAGCTGGGTCAGCTTGGCCGAGGCCCGGGCGTGCAGACCCAGCTTGTTAATGATCAAGGCATTTTGTTGCAGCATGATGACCTTCCGAATCCATAAAAACGATACATTCGCGCCCACCCTCCAAGGCGCGCTGCGCCATCTCGGCCAGCGGTTTGTCGCAGCAACAGCTGATGCGCAACAGCATGGGCAGATTCACCCCGGCCACTCCTTTCACATGCTCGGACTGGCACAGCCGTCGAGCGATGTTGCTGGGTGTGGCACCGAACATGTCGGTCAGCAGCAGTACGCCGTCTCCCGTGTCCAATTCCGCGATCAGTGCCTGGCCTTCAGCTTCTTTCTGTGCCGGATCGTCATCTTCGTACACCGACAGGGAGCGCAGATGTGAGGGCAACGTGCGCAACACATGGCGCACACAGTCCAGCAGACTGTCGCCCAAGCCATTGTGAGTAACCAGTAGGATCCCGACCATATGCCCGCCTATTGAGGTGCGCTCTTGCGCACGGTGCCTTTATCGGTGAATTCTAGCCTTTTCTGCATCGCAGCGGTGACCTGTACATGACCATCCCCATCGATCAGCATGGCCTCGTCCAGCCCCATCGTGTGCGCTGCCTTCACCCAAGCAGCGGCACCGGCGAGAAACAGTGGTTTGGAGGCGGCATCGGACAACAGTCCGGCGTGATCGCCGTGCGTCAGGATGGTCACCGCTTGTACGCCTTGCGCGGGATGGCCGGTGCGCGGGTCGATAAGATGGCAATAGCGCTTGCCGCCGAATTCGAAGTAACGCTGGTAATCGCCCGAGGTGCCGATGGCCTCGCCGTCACGCAATTCCAGCGTGGCGATGGGCGCGGGCTTGCGCGGATGCTGGATCCCGACGCGCCACGGGCGCGAGCCATGCTGCCCCAGCGCCATCACGTTGCCGCCGATGTTGACCAGCGCATGGTGGATACCCTGCTGCTTGAGTAACGCGATCGCGCGATCCAGGGCATAGCCTTTGGCATAGCCACCAAGATCGAACTGGACCGCAGGATTGCGACTGCTGACCCGCACCGCGTCACCCGCCGGTGTTGGCTGAAAGCTGAGGTCGCTCATTTGTGGATTGGCCGCGACCAGGGCTGCCACCTGCCGCTCATCGGGCAGAGCAGCCTGAAACTCATCCGCCTGGAATCCCCACAGCTTGACCAAGCCGCCGATGGCCGGATTGAACGTGCCTCCGGAGCGTTGCGACAGTGCCGTTGCTTCTTGCAACATCGCGGCCAGTTCCGGTGTAACTTCGTGGCTTTCGCCCCGCGCCAGTGCTGTATTCAGCTCACTCAGCGAGCTGGGTTTCCAGGCATGGAGCAGATCGTTCAGCCGCTGGAACTCCTGCATCACCGCCGCCACAGCGCTCTTGGCCTTGGGCTCTTCCGCGCCGTAGACACTGACCTCGACCAGCGTACCGAAGACGTAGCCCTGTTCCTGATACAGCGGCTCCTTGCCGCAGGCGGTCAAGAGCAGGGCAAGGAGCAGGCTGACGACGAATCGCATCAGCCTGCCAGCTCTTCCAGCTCGACCGCTGCCGCCAGCAGCGCCAGTCTAGCCACCACGCCATAAGCGTAGAAACGGTTGGGCGTGTCGTCGGGAGCGCAGTCCGGATTGGGCAGGGAGCAGCACGTCTCGAAGGCCAGCGGCACGAAGTGCATCCCCGGAGCATTGAGGTTCTCATCCACGCCGCGCCCGGTATGGACGCGGTAGAAGCCGCCGACCACATAGTGGTCCACCATGTACACCACCGGCTCGGCCACGGCCTCGTTGATGTGCTCGAAGGTGTACACCCCCTCCTGCACCAGCACGTCATGCACTTGCAGACCCTCCTTGACCACAGCCATCTTGTTGCGCTGCTTGCGGTTCAGGCCGCGCACTTCGTTGGCATCCTTGACCGTCATGATGCCCATGCCATAGGTGCCGGCATCCGCCTTGACGATGACGAAGGGCTCGTCCTTGACACCATATTCCGCGTATTTGGCGCGTATCTTTTGCAGCACGCTATCGACCTGCGCGACCAGGCACTCTTCGCCGGTCTGTGCCTGGAAGTCCACCTCGCCACAGCGGGCGAAATAGGGGTTGATCAGCCAAGGGTCGATGTCGATGAGTTTGGCGAATTCGGCGGCAACACGGTCATAGGCCGCGAAGTGTTGCGACTTCCGTCGGGTCGTCCAGCCGGCCTCCAGTGGCGGCAGTACGGCCTGCTCCAGATTTTGCAATATCTCCGGCACTCCGGCGGACAGATCGTTGTTCAGCAGGATGACGCAAGGATCGAATCCCTCGACCGTCAGGCGGTTGCCCTTGCGTAACAGTGGCTCCAGCGTGAGTGTCGCGCCATTCGCCAGCGTCAACGTGGTGGCCGAGGTGATTTCCGGCAGCAGGCTGCCGATGCGCACCTTCAGTCCCGCCTGCTTCAACACCAGAGCCAGCCGCGCCACGTTTTGCAGGTAGAACTGGTTGCGGGTGTGGTTCTCCGGTACCAGCAGGATACCGCGCGCCTCCGGGCAGATCTTCTCGATGGCGCTCTGCGCAGCCTGCACGCAGAGCGGCATGAAGTCGGGGTTCAGGTTGTTGAACCCACCAGGGAACAGATTGGTATCCACCGGTGCCAGCTTGAAGCCCGCATTACGCAGATCGACCGAGGCGTAGAACGGTACGGAGTGCTCTAGCCATTGTGTGCGAAACCAATGCTCGATGGTCGGCTGGGCCGCAAGGATGCGCCGTTCCAGATCGAGCAGGGGGCCATTCAGTGCGGTAGTAAGATGGGGAACCATAGATTTTGCCAAGGATCAGAGGCGGCCATTCTAGCCGATTCCGTTACGGTGGCGGCGCTGGAAACAACCGGGGCGGCTGGTGCCGCCCCTAGTCGGAGGTTGGCTGCTCAGCCAAAGAACCGTTTCAGCTTTGAGCCTAGCCAACCGCTCTTTTCTGCTGTCTCCTGATTGCCCAGAGACTTCTTCACGACTTCGGCATAATCGACATCGTCACCCTTGATGTGATTGATGAGCCAGACCTTGAGCATGGAGAGCAGTTCGGGGGCGATGTTGTCACCCGCTTTGGCACGGTTCTGGAAGTCCAGCACCCGTTTGGTGAAAACCTCGTGGACCCGGCGATGCGCCTTGATGAAGGGGTAACCCGCGCTCTCCTGCAGGTCCTCCTCGAATGCAAAGTGCGTAACGGTGTAATCAACCAACTCGTCCAATACGCGATTGATATCGGTGATGTCGCCCCCCTTGTTCACCACGTCCAGCTCGTTGATGTAGTCAACGATGCGCCGGTGCTGGGTGTCGATCACATTGATTCCGATGTCCAGATCCTTGGACCATTGTATGAATGCCATTTTGTTTCCCCTTGTAATTGCCAAGGCTCGTCACCCCGACCTTGGTATGGGTAGCGTAACCCATACCAAGGCTGGTGACTTTGCGTTCGCTCAAGTAACGACTATCACCCGAAAACTCGGGCTGGGGCGCTCCGAGTGGTAGAATCGCGGGGTTTTTTCACCGGATTCTGTAGCCATCATGCTTTCTACCGCCAACATCACCATGCAGTTCGGCTCCAAGCCGTTGTTCGAGAACGTCTCCGTCAAGTTCGGCGACGGCAACCGTTACGGCCTGATCGGGGCGAACGGTTGCGGTAAATCCACGTTCATGAAGATTCTTGGGCGCGATCTGGAGCAGACCTCCGGCGAGGTGATGCTGGATCGGGGAGAGCGCCTGGGCAAGCTGCGTCAGGACCAGTTCGCCTACGAAGACAATCGCGTGCTGGATGTGGTGATGATGGGGCACGCCGAGATGTGGGGAGCGATGAGCGAGCGGGATGCGATCTACGCCAATCCGGATGCGACGGAAGAGGATTACATGCGTGCCGCTGACCTGGAGGCAGTGTTCGCGGAGTATGACGGCTACACCGCCGAAGCGCGTGCGGGCGAACTGCTGCTGGGCCTGGGCATTGCCATCGAGCTGCACCAAGGGCCGATGCGCGAGGTGGCTCCCGGCTTCAAGCTGCGCGTGCTGTTGGCGCAGGCGCTGTTTTCCAATCCGGACATCCTGCTGCTGGACGAGCCGACCAACAATCTCGACATCAATACCATCCGCTGGCTGGAAGACATCCTCAACGCGCGCAACTCCACGATGGTCATCATCTCGCACGACCGTCACTTCCTGAACAGCGTGTGTACCCATATGGCCGATCTGGACTATGGCAAGATCACGGTGTATCCGGGCAATTACGACGATTACATGCTGGCCTCATCCCAGGCGCGCGAGCAGCAGGCGGCTGATAACGCCAAGGCCAAGGAAAAGGTCGCCGAGCTGAAGGCCTTCGTGGCCCGATTCTCGGCCAACGCCTCCAAAGCCAAGCAGGCTACCTCGCGTGCGCGCCAGATTGACAAGATCAAGATCGAGGACATCAAGCCATCGAGTCGCCAATATCCCTTCATCCGCTTTGAATATGACGAGAAGGACAAGCTGCACCGTACTGCCGTCGAGGTGCAGAAGATGGCCAAGGGCTTCGACCGCATGCTGTTCTCCAACGTGAACTTCCGTATCGATGCCGGCGAGCGCGTCGCCATCATCGGCCCGAACGGTATCGGCAAGACCACGCTGTTACGCTGTCTGGCTGGAGATCTCACGCCAGACACTGGCACTATCAAGTGGACGGACAAGGCCAAGATCGGCTACTACGCGCAGGATCATGCCCACGATTTCGCCGAAGACAAGATCATGATGGACTGGATGACCGATTGGCGTGGTCCCGGCGATGACGACCAAGTGGTGCGCGGCACGTTGGGTCGCCTGTTGTTCTCCGGTGACGATGCCAAGAAATACGTCAAAGTGCTGTCCGGCGGGGAGAAGGGGCGCATGCTGTTCGGTAAGTTGATGTTGCAGCGCAACAATATCCTGCTGATGGACGAGCCGACCAACCACATGGACATGGAGTCCATCGAGTCGCTCAACACCGCGCTGGATCAGTTCAAGGGTACGCTGGTGTTCGTCAGCCATGACCGTGAGTTCGTCTCCTCGCTGGCTACCCGCATCATCGAGATCAGCGAAAAGGGCGTGACCGATTACCACGGCACGTACGAGGAGTATCTGCGGAGTCAGCTGGAGGCTTGATCGGATCGCGTCCGCCGGGCGGGCGCTGCGGGGGTTGAGGATGGAGAGTACCTTCTCGGGGACCATAGGCGTATTTGATTCCGGTGTCGGCGGACTGTCGGTGTTGCAGCACATCCGCGCCGCTCTGCCTGACGCGCACCTGATCTATGTGGCCGACTCTGCCTTTGTGCCCTACGGCGACAAGTCGCCCGCGTATATCGAGTCGCGCTCGTCCATCATCAGCCGCTTCCTGATCGAACAAGGTGCGGCGGCCATCGTCATCGCGTGCAACACGGCTACGGCTGCCGCCGCCGCCGGATTGCGCCGTCGCTATGCACTACCCATCATCGGTATGGAGCCCGCCGTCAAACCTGCTGTCGCTGCCAGTAAGCGCGGCGTGGTTGGCGTACTGGCGACTACGGGGACGCTGGAAAGCGCGCGTTTCGCCGCCTTGCTGGAAAAATATGCCGGAAATGTGAAGATCGTGACTCAAAGCTGCCCGCGCCTGGTCGAGGTGGTGGAGCGCGGCGACCTGCAAGGTGCCGAAGCGCGCCAGCTGGTTGCGCGCTATACCACGCCCTTGCTCAAGAGCGGGGCGGACACCATCATTCTGGGGTGTACCCATTACCCTTTCCTGGCCCCGTTGATTCGCGAGGTGGTCGGTGCGCAGGTCCAGTTGATTGACACGGGCAAGGCGGTTGCCCGGGAGCTGAAGCGCCGTATCGACCTCGAACTGCCGACACTGCCTCCTCCACCGGTAGATCCGGAGGCACTGCCCGTCCTGCCCACCGGCACCGAGCGTTTCTATTCCAGCGGGGACCCAGTACAGGCGGAGCGGATCATGTCCAAGCTGTGGGGGCGGGCGGTAGAGGTGCGCAGCCTGGCTTGAGCGGGGTCGACCGACGCTAGCCGGAGGCGTGGCGGGCGCTCCAGTCTTACGCCTTGCTCTTTCGTACAGGTCGCTTGGTCGGGCCCTTGGCGGCTTTGGCCGCCAGCAGCTCCAGCGCTTGCGGCAGGGTGACGTCGTCCACGGTGACGTCCTTGGGCAGAGTGGCGTTGACCTTGCCGTGGCGGACGTAGGGTCCGTAGCGACCGTCGCAGACTTCGACCGGTTTCTGGTCGGCGGGATGCACGCCCAAGTCGCGCAGCACGGTGGTGCTGTCTTTCTTCTGCGCCAGCAGTTCCACGGCGCGATCCAGCGCGATGGTAAAGATGCTGTCGGTCTTGGGGATGGACTTGAACGCGCCATCGTGGCCGATGTAGGGGCCGAAGCGACCGATGTTGACCACCACTTTCTTGCCGGACTCGGGATGTGCGCCGAGTTCGCGCGGCAGGGCCAGCAACTGGAGCGCCATGCCGAGGTCGGCGGCTTCCAGCGGCAGCTCCTTGGGCCAGCTCACCCGTTTCGGTTTCTTCTTGTCGCCTTCCTTGGCTTCGCCCAGTTGCACGTAGGGGCCGTAAGGGCCGCGCAGCAACAGGATGGTCGTGCCTTCCTCATTGGTGCCGAGCTCTTTGCGCGCATCCTCCGCCGATTCGGTTTCGCCACTCAGATTGCGGGTGAAATCGCATTCCGGATAGCCGGTGCAGCCGATGAAACTGCCGCGCTTGCCGAGGCGTTTGGAGAGCGGCTTGCCACACTTGGGGCAGGCTTCTTCCAGCACCTCGGTGCCGGGGCGGTCGACATCCTTCTTCTCGCCGATCAGCGCGTGGAAGCCTTTCCAGAATTCGTCCAGCACCGGAATCCAGTCGCGCTTGCCTTCGGAGATCTCGTCCAGCTCGTCTTCCATCTGGGCGGTGAAGCCGTAGTCCACGTAGCGGGTGAAGTGGTCGGTGAGGAAGCGGTTCACCACGCGGCCCACGTCGGTGGGCTGGAAGCGCTTTTTCTCCAGCGTGACGTATTCGCGCGCCTGCAAGGTGGAGATGATGCTGGCGTAAGTGGACGGGCGGCCGATGCCGAACTCTTCCAGCGCCTTGACCAGACTGGCTTCGGAGAAGCGCGGCGGCGGCTGGGTGAAGTGCTGCTCGCCATAGAGCTTGTCCAGCGGCAGGGTTTCGCCTTCGGCCAGCGGGGGCAGTTTGCCGCCGTCTTCCTCGGTGCTGTCGTCGGTGTCTTCCTGATACACGGCGATGAAGCCGGGGAACACCAGCGTCTGGCCGCTGGCGCGGAACAGCGTGGTGTCGCCGCCCAAGCGGATGTCCACGCTCACGGTGTCGAAGCGGGCGGGTGTCATCTGGCTGGCCAAGGTGCGCTTCCAGATCATCTCGTACAGCCGCGCCTGATCCACGGTGAGGAATTCGCGCACGCTGTCCGGCGTGCGGCTGATGCTGGTCGGGCGGATCGCCTCGTGCGCTTCCTGCGCGTTCTTGGTCTTGCTCTTGTAGACCGGCGAGGTCTTGGGCAGGTAGTCGGGGGCGAAATCGGCACCGATGTAGCCGCGTATCTCAGCCACGGCCTCATTAGCCAAATTCACCGAGTCGGTACGCATGTAGGTGATGAGACCGACCGTGCCACCGCCGATGTCGATGCCTTCGTACAGTTGCTGCGCCAAGCGCATGGTGCGCTCGGAGGTCATGCCCAGCTTGCGCACGGCTTCCTGTTGCAGCGTGGAGGTGGTGAACGGCGCGGCGGCGTAGCGCTGCTTGCCGCGTTTTTCTACCTTGACTACCTTGGGCGGCAGTTTGGCATCGCTCAAGCTAGCGAAGATTTTGTTGTACTCGGCTTCGCTGCCGATGCTGAGCTGCTCGACCTTCTTGCCGTGGTACTGGAACAGTTTCGCCGTGAACGGCAGGGTGTTCTTCTGGCTGTCCAGATGCACTGTCCAGTATTCCTGCGGGCGGAAGGCCTCGATCTCCAGCTCGCGTTCGACGATCAGCCGCAGCGCCGGACTTTGCACCCGACCGGCGGACAAGCCGGGGCGGATCTTGCGCCACAGCAGCGGCGACAGGTTGAAGCCGACCAGATAGTCCAGCGCACGGCGCGCTTGCTGGGCGTTGACCAGCGGCAGCGAGATGTCGCGCGGATGGGCAACGGCTTCCTGCACCGCGCTCTGGGTGATCTCGTGGAACACCACGCGCTGCAAGGGCTTGTTCTTCAGTCCGCGCTTGGCTTTGAGGATCTCGGCCAGATGCCAGGCGATGGCCTCACCTTCGCGGTCCGGGTCGGGTGCCAGAAAGATGTTGTCGGCAGCGGCAGCTGCTTTGGCAATGGCATCAACGTGCTTGGCGTTGCGTGCGATGGTCTCGTACTGCATGGCGTAGCCGTTGTCCACGTCGATCGCGCCGGTCTTGGGGATGAGATCGCGCACGTGACCGTAGGAGGCCAGTACTTCGAAGTCCTTGCCGAGATATTTTTTGAGCGTCTTGGCTTTGGCGGGCGATTCGACGACGAGCAGATTGGAGGCCATGGCGTAGGTCGGTTTGGGATTCAGTGCAGGTTCAACGAGTCTGCCGGTGTCAGCAGGTCTTCGACCACCAGAGGGTCCAGTGCTTCGTGCTGGTCCCACAGGACCAACAGAGCAATCAGCTTGAATTTGTCCAGTGACAGCTGGTCGATGCCGAGAGCGACAGCGCGGTCAATGATCATTTCGCGCTCGACCGCCGAGACCATGCCGCTTTGCTCCCAGAACGCCAGAAAGCTGCGCGCCTCGGGACTGAGTCGCTTCAGCTCCAGCGCAGCGTAATGGCGGTAGCCGCCATGGTTGATGGCGAGCGGATAGTCAGCTGGTGTCAACCGCTTCATCCCGGACAGCCAGCTCAGCGCCTGGCTGATCTCCTCTTCCTCAAAGCCGGCGGCTGAGAGCTTGAGCGAGAGTTTGTCGGGTTCGGGGTAGCTGCCAGCATTTGCGTAACTTTCAAACAAAAACATCAAGATATCGAACATGGCATCCCACGGTTACGGTTTTTTCAAGTGATACGCTGGAACCTTCCGCCGGGCAGTGTCGCCACCCGTCCATCCAGTTCCAGTTGCAACAGGATGGCGGATAGCGCCTCAATCGTCAAGTTACTGCGCTGGGCGAGCGTGTCCATATCTACCGGGTCGTAGCCCATCGCCTCCAGTGCGGGCAAGACCGATGCCGGGGGCGTGACGGGTTGTGTCGGCACGGGGAGTGCGCCCAACTCCTCCAGAATGTCCTGCGCCGATTCAACCAGTTTGGCACCCTGCTTGATCAGGTAATGGCAGCCCTTGGACTGTGGCGAGTGGATGGAGCCGGGGATGGCGAATACCTCGCGGCCCTGCTCCAATGCCATGCGAGCGGTGATCAGCGAACCGCTTTGCAGGGAAGCCTCGACCACCAGCGTGCCGGCACTCAGGCCGCTGATGATGCGGTTGCGGCGCGGGAAGTTGGCGGCCAGCGGCGGCGTACCGAGCGGGAATTCCGAGATGATGAGGCCGTCCTTGGCCAGTTGGTGTGCCAGTTCGCGGTTGGCAGCGGGGTAGACTTTGTCCAGTCCGGTGCCGATCACGGCGATGCTGGAGCCCGACCCGCGCAGTCCTCCGCGATGCGCCGCTGCATCGATGCCGTGGGCCATGCCGCTGACGATGCACAGGCCGGCATCGCTGGCTGCCAGCGCAAAGTCCTCCGCATTTTTGATCCCTGCTGGCGAGGCGTTGCGGCTGCCGACTACGGCCAGGGCGGGTGCGCCGAGCAATTCCTGCCGCCCCTTGATGTAGAGCAGCATGGGCGGGTCGCTGGTGTTGAGCAGCGCCTGCGGGTACCCGCTGTCAGCCAAGGTCAGCACCGCGTTGTTCGGGTCTTGCAGCCAGACTTCCAGCAGAGCGAGCGAGGACTCATCCAGACCGCGCGCGATAGCTTCGGCGACGGCAGGGCGGACGACCTCGCGCAGGGCGCGGGCGGGGGTGGCGTAGATCTGCTCCGGCGTGCCGAAGGCTTGGAGCAGGTGGCGCAGGCTCTCGTTGCCCAGACCGGGGATCAGGCTGAGCGCGACCCAGTGAGCGAGCGCCGTGTCCATGGTCACGGAGTCAGGGCGTTGTCCAGCAGTTCCACCGGCAAGCGGGTTTCCATCACCAGCGCATAGGCGACCCGCTCGAAGGTGCGGAACACGAAGATCAGGCCATAGTGCTGGTCAGGCAGCGTGACGCTCTGGCCTTTCTTGCAGGCGGCATCCCCGGCCTCGCACAACGCTTGGTCGTCATTGCGCAGGGTCCTGCCGTGGCGCGTCAATGTCAGCACATGGCCGACTTCCAGTCCGTCGCGTTGCCCCTTGTTGAGGGTGATGACGGAATGCTGGCCGGCCAATTCTGCACCGCCGTGGACGGAGATGACTTTGCTGCTCAGCCGGCTGCCCGGCGCGCGCGGGATGAAGTTGTCGCTTTGCGCGGCCGCCCGGGCGATGAGGCGGTCACCTTTTTTGATCTCTTGCGTGGCATGCACGATGCGCACGGTGCTCGGGTTGCCGAACTGCTCCACCTGTGCTTCGCCCAGGAAGATGGCCTCATGGCCCAACACCTGTCCGCTATCCGGATCGATCAAAGCCTTGCCGGGACGATAGAGCTGCCAGTGGATGCCCTGCGCCCGATCGAGTCCCTGAACGTAGACGATGTCATCGTCACCGACCACTACGCGTTCGTCCAGCGTGGCGACCAGCAAGGGCGCATTGGCCAGGTCGCCTTCATTGACCACCAGAGGATATTTCAGGAAGGGCGCGATGTCGCCGCGCGGGACGGCGGGTATGGCTTGACTGCGGCCCGGGGCGCTGCGGATCTGGGGTGCGAGTTTGACGATGCCGCCCGTCCCGCGCGCCGTATCGACATCGAGCTTGCCGTGCTGGCGGTCGAGTCGCACCACATCACCGGGATAGATCCAGTGCGGATCCTTGATGGTGTCCTGATTCAGGCCCCAGATCTGTGGCCATTGCCACGGGTCGTTGAAGAAGCGATGGGCGATGCCCCACAAGGTGTCGCCCTGAGTCACGATGTGCTGTTCCGGGGCGTTGTCGCGTATCTGCGCATCAGCGGCGAAGGTGACGGCGGGCAACAAAAAGCAAATCAGCGATATAATCTTGCGCATTGAGAACCCCGGCTGGAAGGTGGGACGGTGCGACGAGTTCGTCGCCGCTTCGATTTTGCAGCCAGTCACCCGAACTTAGCAAGCATTATGGCTATCCTGAAAATCCTCCAATATCCCGATCCGCGTTTGCACAAGGTCGCCAGTCCGGTGGGCGAGGTCACTGCGGCTACCCGCAAGCTGATCGCGGACATGGCCGAGACCATGTACGCGGCACCCGGAGTCGGCTTGGCGGCGACGCAAGTGGACATTCATCAGCAGATCATCGTGGCCGATGTGTCGGAGAAGCACAACGAGTTGTTGGTGTTCATCAATCCAGAGCTGGTGGCGATGGATGGCGAGAGTGCGCTGGAAGAGGGCTGTTTGTCCGTACCGGGCATCTACGACAAGGTGAAGCGCGCCGAGCGAGTCACCGTGCGAGCTCTCGATAAGAACGGCAAACCCTTCACGCTGGAAGCCGACGATTTGCTGGCGGTGTGCATCCAGCACGAAATGGATCATCTCAAAGGCAAGGTGTTCGTCGAGTACCTGTCGCAACTCAAGCAGACCCGCATCCGCGCCAAGCTGAAGAAGCGCCAACGCGAGACGCTGTAAATCGATGAAACTCATCTTCGCGGGTACTCCGCACTTTGCCGCTGCCGCGCTGCAGGCTTTGCTCGATGCCGGTCATCAGGTCGTCGCGGTACTGACCCAGCCGGACCGCCCCGCTGGTCGCGGCATGCAGTTGCAGCCCAGTCCGGTCAAGCAGCTGGCGCTGCAGCACGGCTTGCCGGTGCTACAACCGCTGACGTTGAAGCACGCCGAGATCCAGCAAGAACTCGCCGCGCTGAACGCGGAAGTGATGGTGGTCGCCGCCTACGGCCTGATCCTGCCGCAAATCGTGCTGGATACGCCACGCTTCGGCTGTCTTAACATCCACGCTTCGTTGCTGCCGCGCTGGCGCGGCGCGGCCCCCATCCAGCGCGCCATTCTGGCGGGCGATGCGGAGACCGGCATCACCATCATGCAGATGGACGCCGGGCTGGATACCGGCGACATGCTGTTGAAGACCTGCTGTCCAATCACCGTTGCCGATACCGCGCAGACCTTGCATGACAAGCTGGCGACACAAGGGGCCGAGGCCATCGTGCAGGCTCTGGCCAAACTGGCCGAACTGAAACCGGAAGTGCAGAACAGCGTTTGGGCGACCTATGCTGCCAAGCTGAACAAGGCCGAGGCGCAGCTCGACTGGTCGCAGGATGCCGAGCAGCTGGCCCGTGCGGTGCGTGGTTACAATCCGGTGCCGGTGGCTAACTCGCTCTGCAAGGACACCGCCATCAAGCTTTGGCAGGCCAGTGTGCGCAGCGATCTGGGCGGCATCCCCGGCACCGTGTTGGCGGCGGACAAGCGCGGCATCGTGGTCGCCTGCGGCAAGGGTGCACTGAATCTGGAGGTGTTGCAGCGTCCGGGCGGCAAGGCTCTGCCCGCAGCCCAGTTCTTGCAAGGTTTCCCGCTGCAAGTTGGCGACCGCTTCGGCAGCTGAAATGAATCTCGCCCAACTCGGAGCCACCCAGATCGTCGCTCAAGTGATGGGCGGCCGCAATCTGAATCAGGCGCTGGCTGAACACCTGCGCCGCCATGCCGAACTGACCCCGCAGCAGCGCGCCATCGTGCAGGATCTGAGCTACGGCACCCTGCGCTTCTACGGCCAGCTCGCGGCCATGCTCGCGCCCCTGCTGCATAAACCCTTGAAGGATGAACGGCTGCGCTTCTTGCTGCTGGTGGCCTTGTTCCAGTTGCAGTACAGCAAATCGGCCAGCCATGCGGTGGTGGATCATGCCGTGCGTGCCGCGCGCGAACTCAGTCCGGCGGCCAGCGGGCTGGTCAATGCGGTGCTGCGCAATTTCCTGCGCCAGCGCGAAATGCTGCTGGCGACGGCGGCGAAAAGTGAATCCAGTCGCTATTCCTACCCGCAATGGTGGATAGATCAGCTCCGGTCGCAGTACGGCGCGCGTGCCGATGCGGTGCTGCTGGCGGGCAACCAGCATCCGCCGATGACGCTGCGCGTGAATCAGCGTCGCACCACGCCCGCCGACTATCTGGCGCGGTTGGCGCACCACGGCATCGAGGCGAGCCTGATCGAGCCGGACGCGATCCTGCTGGCGCGCCCGGTCGGGGTGGACAAGCTGCCCGGGTTCTTCGATGGCGAGGTCTCGGTACAGGATGCCGGTGCGCAATACGCCGCGCCTTTGCTGGATGCGCACACCGGGATGCGCGTGCTGGACGCATGTGCCGCGCCGGGTGGCAAAAGTGCCCATCTGCTGGAGCTCGCAGACATCCAGCTGACCGCGCTGGATCTGGACGCGGAGCGGCTACAGCGGGTGGACGAGAACCTGAGGCGCTTGCAGCTAAGCGCCAATTTGAAGGTCGGCGATGCCGCACACCCTGCTGACTGGTGGGATGGTGTGCCGTTCGACCGTATCCTGGCCGATGTGCCGTGTTCGGCAACGGGCGTGGTGCGTCGCCATCCCGACATCAAATGGCTGCGTCGCCCCGCCGACATCGCCGGTTTTGCGCGGCAGCAAGCGCAGATACTGGAGGCGCTGTGGCACTTGCTGGCGAGTGGTGGTAAATTGCTCTACGCGACCTGTTCGGTGATGGGGGAGGAGAACAGGCAGGTGGTGCAGGATTTCTTGCGGCAGCATGTGGATGCGCACGAGCTGCCGCTGCGGCCCGACCTCCCTGAAAGCGGACAACTCTTACCCGGCGATCGGCATGACGGCTTCTTCTATGCGCTGCTGCAAAAATCTGTTTAGACACCTACTGCTCTTGCTGGGGATGCTGTGGTTCGGTGTCGCGGGCGCGCAGGCTGAGGGTATTTCGGTACAAAAAGCCGAGGGCCGCACGGTCGGCAGCAGCTACCAGCTTGCGGTGGATTTTGGCATCAATTTCAACTATGTGGTCGAACAGGCGCTGATGCGCGGCGTGACACTGCACTTCATCAGCGAGTTCAATCTGAACCGGCCACGCTGGTACTGGTTCGATGATGTGCTGGTGGCCAGCGAGCAGACGACCAATCTTTCGTATAACGCGCTTACCCGCCAATACCGCATCGGGCGGGGCTCGTTGTTCCAGAACTTTTCCAATCTGGAAGATGCCCTGCGGGTGGTCGGGCACCAGGCTTCCGCACCCGTGCCGCTGACTGCGCTGAAATCCGAGAGCAAACATGTGGTCTCGGCGCGCATGCGTCTGGACATTACCCAGTTGCCCAAACCCTTGCAGGTGAACGCGCTGACCAGCAAGGAGTGGAACCTCGATTCAGACTGGTATAGCTGGATCGTGCACCCTAACACGACCGGGGGTAACTAGCCGGTGAAATACTTTCTCGCTGCCAGCACGCTGATCGGCACCCTGCTGCTCTATCTGCTGTCTCAAGCCAACGCGAAGTCCGAGTTGTTCTCGCACAGCCTGTACTGGTTGCTGGCATCGATCGGGGTGCTGGCGGTGTTGTTGATGGCGCTGGTGGGCTACCAGTTCTGGCAGCTGCGCCAAAAGATCAAGGCCCAGGTGTTCGGGGCGACGCTGGCGTTCCGGCTGGCGGTGTTCTTTACCCTCATCGCCATCCTGCCCGGCCTGCTGGTCTATGGCGTGTCGGTGCAGTTTCTGGGCAAAAGTATCGAATCGTGGTTCGACGTGCGCGTGGAAAAGGCCCTCGAAGGCGGTCTTAATCTGGGCAGGAATGCACTGGAGAACGGCTTGAAGGACTTGACCAAGAAGGGTCAGTTCATTGCCCTGCTGCTGGCCGAGCAAGATCCGGCGCAGCATGCGGCCACGCTCAACCGGCTGATGGACGAGGGCGCGGCGCAAGAGATCGCACTGTTCTCCAACTCGGGCAAGCTGCTTGCCTTCGCCTCCAGCGAGCGGCGGCTGGCACCCGACATGCCCGATGCCAATATGCTGGGGGAGGTGCGCAGGCAGGGCCTTTACAGCGTGGTCGACACCTTGCCGGATAATCGGCTGGTGCTGCGGGTGTTGGTGCCGGTCAACGCAGTACGCGCCAATGGCGTGCGCATCCTGCAATTCGCCCAGCTCGTCCCCAAACAGCAGTCGGATGATGCGGAGATGGTGCAGGCGGTCTATCGCGACTATCAGGGTATCTCCATCTCTAGGCTGGGTCTGAAGCGGATGTATAGCCTGACCTTGACGCTATTCCTGTTGGTAGTGCTGCTGGCGGTGGTATCGGCGGCGATCTTCCTGAGCAATCGCCTGAGCGCGCCGCTGGCGGCTCTGGCCGAGGGCACGCGGGCGGTTGCGCAGGGCGACTTCTCGCGCCAACACGAGGTGCAAAGCAGCGATGAGTTGGGCATGCTGACCGGCTTGTTCAATCAGATGACCCGGCAATTGGCCGAGGCCAAAGACACCAGCGAGCAACAGCAGCGGCAGGTGGAGAATGCCAAACTGTATCTGGAAAGTGTGCTGGCGCACCTGTCGTCGGGCGTGTTGGTGGTGGATGCCGAGTACAAGTTGCGCTCGGTCAACGCCAGCGCGGCACAGATCCTCGGTGCGCCTTTGCTGGAGATGCAGGGGCAGCCGCTACAGGATGTGGCGAGTGTGCATCTGCTGCTGCGTCCTTTCGTCGCCACGCTGGAGCATGCATTCGAAGAGATGCCCAACGGTGAGTGGCAGCGGCAGATTGAGCGTGTGAGCAAGAACGGCAATCAGATCCTGCTGATCCGGGGAACCTGGTTGTCGACGGCGGCAGAGAGCGGCTACGTGGTGGTGTTCGATGACATCACCCATCTGCTGCGGGCGGAGCGGCAAGCGGCTTGGGGCGAGGTGGCACGGCGCTTGGCGCACGAGATCAAGAACCCGCTGACACCCATCCAGCTTTCCGCCGAGCGATTGCAGCACAAACTCAGCGCGAAGCTGGATGAGAAGGATGCCTCGCTGTTGCAACGCGCGACGCAGACTATCGTCAGCCAAGTGACGGCGATGAAGAACATGGTGACGGATTTCGCCGACTACGCTCGCGCTCCGGCACTGAAACTCACTGAGCTGGACATGCACCAGTTGCTGCGCGAGGTGCTCGGTCTGTATGAGGCGAACCGCTATCCGCTCAGTGTCCGGCTGGAGGCCCCGCACACGCGCATCCGGGGCGATGCCACACGGTTGCGGCAAGTGATACATAATCTGTTGCAGAACGCGCAGGATGCACTGGGGCAGGTCGAGCAGCCGCGACTGATCTTACAGACCTCGAACGAGGAGGGCTGGCTGAGGATGTCGGTCGAGGACAACGGTAGCGGCTTCCCCGAGAATCTGCTGGATCGCGCCTTCGAGCCCTACATCACGACCAAACCCAAGGGCACGGGTTTAGGGCTGGCGATCGTCAAGAAGATAGTCGAAGAGCATGGCGGGATCATCGCGATCGAGAATGTGGTGAGTGGCGGGGCGCGGGTCATTGTCACGCTGCCGGTATTGACAGGAGCGGCATGATGGCAGGAAAAAACATACTGATAGTCGATGACGAGGTGGGTATACGCGAATTGCTGTCTGAGATCCTGTACGACGAGGGTTACAGCGTTCATCTGGCCGAGAATGCGGCACAGGCGAGGCAATTCCGCAGTCGCCAACAGCCGGACCTGGTGTTGCTCGACATCTGGATGCCGGACACGGACGGTGTCAGCCTGCTCAAGGAGTGGGTGGCAGACGGGCTGCTGACCATGCCGGTCATCATGATGTCCGGCCACGGCACCATCGAAACGGCGGTGGAGGCTACGCGCATAGGCGCAGTCGATTTTCTGGAGAAGCCGGTCGCTTTGCAGAAGCTGTTGACTACGGTCGCCAAGGCTATCAAGCAGGACTTCCAGAAGCGCTTGCCCGAGTCGACGGCTGCGGCGGTCGAGAGCGGTGTGACGGAGGGAGGTGCCACGACCCTGCCGCTGGACCTGCCCTTGCGCGAGGCTAGAGAGAATTTCGAGCGACTCTACTTCGAGCACCACATACGCAAGGAACACGGGAATATCACCCACATCGCAGACAAAGTAGGTCTGGAGCGTACTCATCTTCATCGCAAATTGAAGCAATTGGGCATACGGGTAGGCAAGAAAGAGGCCGACCCTTCTACCGAATGAACTGTATTCATGGTTGCCCTAAACAGGGCGCTGCGGCATAATCGACCACCCCAACCAGATAAACTTACCCAAATCTGCTATATCGGGAAGCACAGGAGACTAGAGGAAAATGGCTTCGGAACGCAAAGTAACCCCCCCCAAATACAACGACATCACCGGCGCGATTCGCATGCTTGCGGTCGATGCGGTGCAAAAAGCCAATTCTGGCCACCCTGGCGCGCCGATGGGTATGGCTGAGATTGCGGAAGTGCTGTGGAACCACCACCTGCGTCACAACCCGGCCAACCCCAAGTGGGCCGACCGCGACCGCTTCGTGCAGTCGAACGGTCATGGTTCCATGCTGATCTACGCACTCTTGCACCTGACCGGTTACGATCTGCCGATCGAAGAGCTGAAGCGCTTCCGCCAGATGCACTCCAAGACTCCTGGTCACCCTGAGTATGGTTACACCGTAGGTGTCGAGACCACCACCGGCCCGCTGGGCCAAGGCATCACCAATGCCGTGGGCATGGCGATGGCCGAAAAACTGCTGGCCAACGAATTCAACAAGCCCGGCCACGAGATCGTCAATCATCACACCTATGTGTTCATGGGCGACGGCTGCATGATGGAGGGTATCTCGCATGAAGCCTGCGCGCTGGCTGGTACCTGGGGTCTGGGCAAGCTGATCGCCTTCTGGGACGACAACAACATCTCCATCGACGGTCACATCGACGGCTGGTACACCGATGATACCGCCAAGCGTTTCGAGGCCTATGGCTGGCATGTGATCGCGGATGTCGAGGGTCACGTTCCCGAGGAGATCGATGCTGCGATCGAGGCGGCCAAGGCGGTCACCGACAAGCCGACCCTGATCTGCTGCAAGACCGTGATCGGTGCTGGCTCCCCCAACAAGGAAGGCACCCACGACGTGCATGGCGCTGCGCTGGGTGATGCCGAAGTGGCTGCCACCCGTGCCCACATCGGCTGGAACTACGCACCGTTCGAGATCCCTGCCCATGTGTACGAGGCTTGGGATGCGCGCACTGCAGGTGAGGGGCTGGAGACGCTGTGGAACAACAAGTTCGCCGAATACCGTGCCGCTTACCCGAAAGAGGCTGCCGAGTTCGAGCGCCGCATGGCGGGTGATCTGCCGGCTAACTGGGAAGCTCATGTGGCCCAGGCCATCGCTGCGGTCAACGCCAAGGGTGAGACCATCGCCACTCGCAAGGCTTCGCAGAACGCCATCAATGCGCTGCAACCCGCGTTGCCCGAATTCTTGGGCGGCTCCGCCGACCTGACCGGTTCCAACCTGACCAACTGGACAGGCGCGCACCACGTTTCCGGCAAGAAGCCCGGCAACTACATCAGCTACGGCGTGCGCGAGTTCGGCATGTCCCACATCATGAACGGTATGGCACTGCATGGTGGTCTGCTGCCGTTCGGTGGCACGTTCCTGATGTTCTCTGAATACGCCCGCAATGCGCTGCGCATGTCGGCTCTGATGAAGCAACGCGTGATCTATGTGTTCACCCATGACTCCATCGGTCTGGGCGAAGACGGTCCGACCCACCAGCCGGTGGAGCAGACCACTACGCTGCGCTATATCCCTAACATGGATGTCTGGCGTCCGTGCGACACCACCGAGTCCATCGTGAGCTGGGCGTGTGCCGTCGAGCGCAAGACCGGCCCGGCTTCCTTGATCTTCAGCCGTCAGAACCTGCAGTTCCAGAAGCGCTCCGACGCGCAGATCGCCGACATCCGCAAGGGTGGCTATGTGCTGTCCGAGGCCGCAGGCGGCAAGCCACAGGCGATCATCATTGCCACTGGCTCCGAAGTCGAGTTGGCGATGAAGGCGCAAGCCGCATTGGCCGCTGAAGGCGTGAACGTGCGCGTGGTCTCCATGCCGTCTACCAATGTGTTTGATCGTCAGGACCAGGCCTACAAGGACAGCGTGCTGGTCCCGGGCGTGAAGCGCGTGGCGGTCGAGGCAGGCGTGACCGGCTTCTGGTACAAGTACGTGGGCCTGGAGGGCAAGGTGATCGGCATGGATTGCTTCGGTGAATCCGCCCCGGCACCTGAGCTGTTCAAGCACTTCGGTTTCACCGTCGAGAACGTGGTAGGCGCCGTCAAGAGCGTCCTGTAAGTCCTGAAACAGAGGAGGCACAGCCTCCTCTGCATTGTTTACATTAACAGACCTAAGGAGAGGGAAACATGGCAATTCGTGTTGGTATTAACGGTTTTGGTCGTATTGGTCGTATGGCATTCCGCGCCATCGCCAAGGATTTTCCTGGCATCGAAGTGGTGGCGATCAACGACTTGCTGGATGCGGACTATCTGGCCTATATGCTGAAGTACGACTCCGTGCATGGCAATTTCAAGGGTGATGTCGGCGTTGACGGTAACAACATGAAGGTGAACGGCAAGACCATTCGCCTGACTGCCGAGACCGACCCTTCCAACCTGAAGTGGAACGAAGTCGGCGTGGACATCGTGCTGGAATGTACCGGTTTCTTCCTGGACGAAGAAGGCTGCAAAAAGCACATCGCCGCAGGTGCGAAGAAGGTTGTGATTTCGGCTCCTTCCAAGGACAAGACCCCGATGTTCGTCTATGGTGTGAACCACACCACTTACGCTGGTCAGGCGATCGTTTCTGCTGCTTCCTGCACCACCAACTGCTTGGCTCCTGTTGCCAAGGTGTTGAACGACAACTGGGGTATCAAGCGCGGCCTGATGACCACCGTGCACGCTGCGACGGCGACCCAGAAGACTGTTGACGGCCCGTCCAAGAAGGACTGGCGCGGTGGTCGCGGTATCCTGGAAAACATCATCCCGTCCTCCACTGGCGCTGCCAAGGCTGTGGGCGTGGTGCTGCCGGAACTGAACGGCAAGCTGACCGGCATGGCTTTCCGCGTGCCGACTTCCGATGTGTCCGTGGTTGACCTGACCGTAGAACTGAACAAGCCAGCCACTTACGCTGAGATCTGTGCAGCGATGAAGGCGGCTTCGAGCTCCGGCGACATCAGCAAGACTCTGGGTTACACCGACGAGAAGGTGGTTTCCACCGACTTCCGTGGCTGTGGCTACTCTTCCATCTTCGATTCAGAAGCTGGCATCGCGCTGGACTCGACCTTCGTCAAGGTGGTGTCCTGGTACGACAACGAGTACGGCTACACCTGCAACATGCTCCGTTTCGTGGAGCACGTCGCGAAGTAATCGCAAGACCGCAGAGGCACAGGCAACTGTGCCTCTGCGGTTTCTGGCATCCATCCCAGATTCACCACGCAGCCGCAGCCCAGGCTAGCAAGCTCTGTCTCTCCGTGGTTAATTTATTGTTAGGAGCAAAAAATGGCTAATTTCATCCGCATGACCGATCTGGATCTGGCAGGCAAACGTGTGCTGATCCGCGCTGACCTGAACGTGCCCGTCAAGGACGGCAAGGTTACTTCCGATGCCCGTATCACTGCCTCCATGGCCACTATCAACCACTGCCTGAAGGCTGGCGCCAAAGTGATGGTGACTTCCCATCTGGGCCGTCCGACCGAAGGTGAGTGGTCCGAAGAGAACTCCCTGAAGCCGGTAGCCGACAACATCTCCGGTCGTCTGGGCAAGACCGTGCGCCTGATCAAGGATTGGGTGGATGGCGGCTTCGATGTGGCTGCTGGTGAGTTGGTGGTGCTGGAAAACTGCCGCATCAACAAGGGCGAAAAGAAGAACGTGGACGAGACCGCCCAGAAGTACGCCGCCCTGTGTGACGTGTTCGTGATGGATGCGTTCGGCACTGCCCACCGTGCCGAGGCTTCGACCCACGGTGTCGCTAAGTACGCTCCGACCGCTTGCGCAGGTATTCTGCTGACCGAAGAGCTGGATGCGCTGAACAAGGCATTGGCCAACCCGGCCCGTCCGATGGTCGCCATCGTCGGCGGCTCCAAGGTTTCCACCAAGCTGACCGTGCTGGAAGCGCTGTCAGAGAAGTGTGAACAGCTGGTGGTGGGCGGCGGTATCGCCAACACCTTCCTCAAGGCAACCGGCCACCCCGTCGGTAAGTCGCTGTGCGAGAACGATCTGGTACCGACTGCGCAGGCGCTGATTTCCAAGATGACCGCGCGCGGCGCGACCATCCCTATCGCGACCGACGTGGTTGTGGGTACGGCAGCACCCTTCCTGCCCGGCAATGAAAACACCCCGGCCATCCTGAAGGATGCCAAGGATGTGGCTGAAGATGAAATGATCTTCGACATCGGCCCGAAATCTGCACAAGAATTGGCTGACATCATCATGAAGGCAGGTACTGTGGTTTGGAACGGCCCGGTCGGCGTGTTTGAATACGACCAGTTCGGTGCAGGCACCAAGACCATCGCCATGGCCATCGCCAATACCAAGGCGTTCACTCTGGCGGGCGGCGGCGACACCATCGCAGCGATTCAGAAGTATGACATCTATGACAAGGTGAGCTACATCTCCACCGCAGGCGGCGCGTTCCTGGAATACCTCGAAGGCAAGACCCTGCCGGCCGTGGCGATCCTGGAAGAGCGTGCGTCTAAATAAGGAACCACATGCTGCGTAGAACTAAAATCGTGGCCACCCTCGGGCCGGCCACCAGTGACCAGAAAGTCCTGGAGCAAATGATCCGGGCCGGTGTTGACGTGGTGCGGATGAACTTCTCCCACGGCTCCGCCGCCGACCACATGGGGCGTGCCGAGACCGTGCGTGCCGCTGCGCGAGCAGTGGGGCGTACCGTCGGTATCCTCGCCGACCTGCAAGGTCCCAAGATCCGTGTCCGCAAGTTCGAGAACGACAAGATCATCCTGAACAAGGGCGATACCTTCATCCTCGATGCTAGCTGGACGGCGCTGGGCAATCAGGAGCGGGTCGGTCTGGACTACAAGGAGCTGCCACGCGATGTGAGCAAAGGCTCCGTGTTGTTGTTGAACGACGGCATGCTGGAGTTCGACGTGGAAGAAGTGCGCGGCGAAGAAGTAGTGTGCAAAGTCGTGCGTGGCGGCGTGTTGTCCAACAACAAGGGCATTAACCGCAAGGGTGGCGGCCTGACCGCTCCGGCGCTTACCGATAAGGACAAGGAAGACATCAAGACCGCCGCGTTGATCAAGGCGGACTTCCTGGCGGTATCCTTCCCCCGTTCGGCGGACGACATGCGGCAGGCGCGCGAGCTGATGCACGCGGCGGGCGGCAAGAGCCTGCTGATGGCGAAGATCGAGCGTGCCGAAGCGATTCCGGTACTGGGCGACATCATCGATGCCTCTGATGCCATCATGGTGGCACGCGGTGACTTGTCGGTGGAAGTCGGCGATGCTGCCGTGCCTGGTTTGCAGAAGCGCATGATCAAGATGGCGCGCGCCAAGAACAAGTTGGTCATCACGGCGACTCAGATGATGGAGTCGATGATCACCAATCCGATCCCGACCCGCGCGGAGGTGTCCGATGTGGCCAATGCGGTGCTGGACGGGACAGATGCGGTGATGCTGTCCGCAGAGACGGCGGTCGGTGATTACCCGGTCGAGACCATACAGGCCATGGCGCGTATCTGCCTGAAGGCCGAGCGGGAAGTGGAAGACAACTCCATGGACCGCCGCTTGGCGACCCAGAAGTTCAGCCGTATCGATCAGTCGATCGCCATGTCGGCGTTGTTCGCTGCCTCACATTTCAAGGTCAAGGCCATCGTTGCGTTGACGCAATCCGGTTCGACGGCGCTGTGGATGTCCCGTGTGAACGCCGGCGTGCCGATCTTCGCGCTGACTCCGACGGATGCGACCCTGAGCAAGGTTACGCTGTTCAGCGGCGTTCACCCGATCGCTTTCAATCCCAGCTCCACTGATCCGGCAACCACGCTGATCGAGGCTGAGCAGGAGTTGGAACGCTTGGGATTGGTTAATGCGGATGATCTGATGGTGTTGACCATAGGTGATGCCGTAGGCAAGACAGGTCATACCAATACGATGAAGATCGCCCGTGTCGGCGATCACCACGGCAAGTGAAGGGTTGAGGCCGGAGAGGGTTTGCTCGTACACTCCGGGTTAGGCAGTTTGTTTAATAGTTGATAAATTAGGAGAGGAAAACATGGCACTCGTTTCTTTGCGCCAACTGCTCGATCACGCAGCAGAAAACAGCTACGGCTTGCCCGCATTCAACGTCAACAACCTGGAACAGGTGAAGGCGATCATGGAGGCGGCTGACGAATGCAACAGCCCGGTCATCATGCAGGGTTCTGCTGGCGCGCGTAAGTACGCCGGTGAAGCCTTCCTGCGTCACCTGATCGAAGCTGCCGTCGAGATGTACCCGCACATTCCCGTCGTGATGCACCAAGACCACGGCGCATCCCCGGCCATCTGTATCCAGGCCATCAAGTCCGGCTTCTCCAGCGTGATGATGGATGGCTCTTTGCTGGCTGACGGCAAGACTCCGTCCAGCTTCGAATACAACGTCAACGTGACCCGTCAGGTCGTCGAGATGTCCCATGCCGTCGGCGTGTCCGTCGAAGGCGAACTGGGCTGCCTGGGTTCCCTGGAGTCCGGCCACGGCGAGAAGGAAGACGGTCACGGCGCTGAAGGCGTCCTGTCGCACGACCAACTGCTGACTGACCCCAACGAAGCCGCTGAGTTCGTGAAGGCTACCCAAGTGGACGCTCTGGCTATCGCCATCGGTACTTCCCACGGCGCGTACAAGTTCACCAAGCCGCCCACAGGCGACACCTTGGCAATCAGCCGCATCAAGGAAATCCACGCACGCATTCCCAACACCCATCTGGTGATGCACGGTTCTTCCTCTGTGCCGCAAGAGTGGCTTGAGATCATCAACCAGTTCGGCGGTGCGATGCCCCAGACCTACGGCGTGCCGGTTGACGAGATCGTTGAAGGCATCAAGCACGGCGTACGCAAGGTGAACATCGACACCGACCTGCGCATGGCTTCCACGGGCGCTACCCGTCGCTACTTGGCCAACAATCCCAAGGATTTCGATCCACGCAAGTTCCTGGCCGAGACCACCAAGGCGATGAAGGCGATCTGCAAGGCGCGTTACGAAGCTTTCGGCTCCGCAGGTCAGGCTGCCAAGATCAAGCCGATCTCGCTGGATGCCATGGCGATGCGTTACATCAAGGGTGAGCTGAACGCGGTTATCAAGTAAGCGTTCCTTAATCCAACAAAAAAGCGACCTCCGGGTCGCTTTTTTGTTGAGTGCGCCAAATCAAAGCCCCAAGTCGCTCCACATCGCATCCACCTTCTGCCTCACCGCCACATCCATTACGATGGGCGTACCCCATTCTCGGCTGGTTTCACCCGGCCACTTGTTGGTGGCATCCAAGCCCATCTTGCCGCCAAGGCCGGAAACAGGTGAAGCGAAGTCGAGATAGTCGATCGGCGTGTTCTCCACCAGCAGCGTGTCGCGTACCGGGTCCATGCGCGTGGTGATCGCCCACATGACCTCTTTCCAGTCACGCACGTCGATGTCGTCGTCCACCACGATAATAAATTTTGTGTACATGAACTGGCGCAGGAATGACCACACGCCGAACATCACCCGTTTGGCGTGTCCGGCATATTGCTTGCGGATACTGACCACCGCCATCCGGTACGAACAGCCCTCCGGCGGCAGGTAGAAATCGACGATCTCGGGAAACTGCTTTTGCAGCAGCGGAACGAACACCTCGTTCAGCGCCACGCCCAGCATCGCCGGTTCGTCGGGCGGCTTGCCAGTGTAGGTACTGTGGTAGATCGGATTCTTGCGCATCGTCACACGTTCGACGGTGAACACCGGGAAACTGTCCTGCTCGTTGTAGTAGCCGGTGTGGTCGCCGTAAGGGCCTTCCAGTGCGGTCTCGCCGGGATGGATCACGCCTTCCAGAACGATCTCGGCAGAAGCGGGCACTTGCAAGTCGGAGCCCAGGCACTTCACCAGCTCGGTCTTGGCGCCGCGCAACAATCCGGCGAACTGATATTCGGACAAGGAATCCGGCACCGGCGTCACCGCGCCGAGTATGGTCGCCGGATCGGCCCCGATGACGACCGCGACCGGGAAAGGCTGGCCGGGATGCTTCAGACAGTGATCGAGGAAATCCAGGGCTCCACCGCGATGCGCCAGCCAGCGCATGATGACCTTGTTCGGGCCGAGCACCTGTTGACGGTAGATGCCGAGATTCTGGCGCGGCTTGTTCGGCCCGCGCGTCACCACCAATCCCCAGGTGATCAGCGGCGCCACGTCACCCGGCCAGCAATGCTGGATCGGCAGGCGCGACAAATCCACCTCCTTGCCTTCCCACACCACCTCCTGACACGGCGCAGACGACAGCACCTTGGGCGACATGGACAGCACCTGTTTCAGGATCGGCCACTTCTCCCAGGCATCCTTCAGCCCCTTGGGCGGCTCGGGCTCCTTGAGGTAAGCCAGCAGCTTGCCGACCTCGCGCAAGGCGGCAATGTTTTCTTCGCCCATGCCCAGCGCCACCCGGCGCGGGGTGCCGAACAGATTGGCCAGCACTGGCATGGCGTGCTTCCGGCCCTGCGCATCCACCGCGTTTTCAAACAACAGCGCCGGACCTTGCGCCCGCAGCACCCGGTCGCTGATCTCGGTCATCTCCAGATGGGTGGACACCGGCGCAGCGATGCGCTTGAGCTCGCCCATTTTCTCCAGTTGCGCGATGAAATCGCGCAGGTCGTGGTACTTCATGCTTGCTCCTCCGCAGTCGCCAGTCGCCAGTCGCCAGACGTAAGACGTAAGACGTAAGACGTAAGTTTAACCACGGAGCGGGGTAACTTACGTCTTACGTCTCACGACTACCCACTCAATAAAAACTCTCCGTCCCCTCGGGGCGCGTCTTGAACCGCTTGTGCAGCCAGAAGTACTGCTCGGGCATCTCAAGCACGCGTTGCTCGATGAACTCGTTCATACGGCGGGCATCTGCGATGTCGTCACCGCTCGGGAAGTTTTCCCATGCCGGATAGAAAGTCAGCACATAACCTGCCCCCCCGGGCAGCATGCGCGTGATGCTGGGCACAATCTTCGCGCCCGTCATTTTGGCGATGCGCGGTACAGAGGTCATGGTGGCGGCAGGCACCCCGAAGAACGGGATAAACGCGCCATCGCGCACGCCTTGGTCCTGGTCGGGCGGATAGATGAACGGCATGCTTTCCTTCATTCCCTTGATGATAGGGCGCAGCCCTTCCTGACGTGCATACAGACGCTGATTTCGAAAGCGGCAGCGCTTGCGTAGCAACAGATCTGAGAGATACAAGTTTTTCTGTTTGGAGTACATGCATACGGTATCCACCTGCTGTGCGATCCATTGCCCACCAGCATCCATAGCCACGAAATGCGGTGTCAGCAAGATCATAGGCTGCCCTTTTACCGCATCGAAATGCTCCAGACCTTCAACATGGATGAGCGAGTTGATGCGTTCGGCACTGGCCCACCAGAGCAGACTGCGTTCGATCAGGCCGCGCATGAACATCCTGAAATGTGCGCGCAACAGTTTTTTTCGTGCGGCCACGTCCATGGCCGGGAAGCACAAGCGTAGATTGGTATCACCCACCCGTCGCCGCTCCGCAGCAAAGGGATAGACCACGGTGCCGAGTACATTGCCCAGAATGACGATGAGGCGGAACGGCAGGAAATGGATCAGCCAGAAGATGAAGACTCCGAAACGTGCCAGCATCACGACTCCTTGCCCATGGCGGGCGGCTCGGCACCGGGGGGCACTTTGTAACGGTTGTAGCTCCACAGATACTGTTCGGGGCAACTGCGTACGGCAGTCTCGACGGCCCGGTTCATGGCATGGGTGATGGATTCGCCGTCAGTCTGCTCCAGCGGAGAGAAGCTGAGCACATAGCCCTTGCCATCCTCCAGGCGCACGGCATGGGTCATCATGATGGCCGCACCTGTGGACTGGGCCAGGCGTTCGACCAGCGTCATGGTGTAGGCGGGGCGACCGAAGAACTCGACCCACTCACCTTCGCCGTTGCCCGGTGCCTGATCGGGCAGCAGGCCTATGGCCTGACCGCGCTTGAGCGCTTTGAGCATGGCGCGCACGCCGCTGACATCGGTGCGAACCAGCTCCAGCAAGCCGCGCTCGCGCCCAAGGCGCATCATCGGCTCGATCCAGGCCAGGCGGGGTGGGCGATACATGGTGGTCATGGGCAGGCGCAGAGTGATGTACTGGCCGACGATCTCGAAGCAGCCCAGATGCGGCGTCAGCACGATGATGCCCTTGCCCTGTGCATGCGCGGCCATCACTTTATCCCAGCCGTGGCAGTCATGGACACAGGCGGAGACCTCCTCCTGCGGGCGTAGCCAGATCCAGGGCAGTTCCGCGATGCTTTTTCCCATCTCGGCCACATTGCTGCGCAGCGTCTGGCGGAACTCCGTATCGCTCAGTCCCGGCAAAGCCAGACGCAGATTGTCATGCAGGCGCTCGGCGTAGCGGCCGGACAAGAGATAGGTCGCCCAACCAGCCAAGGTTCCCAAGCGGTGTAGCCACCGTAACGGTAGCCGGGAGGCCAGTCTAAAAATAAAC
The DNA here is from genome assembly GCF_000746095.1 of Ferriphaselus sp. R-1. GTDB lineage: Bacteria > Pseudomonadota > Gammaproteobacteria > Burkholderiales > Gallionellaceae > Ferriphaselus. Next base: position 320,410 of record NZ_JQKP01000002.1, read on the forward strand.
AGGAATAAGGGAGTGAGCACCGTGGCCATTGTCAAGTTTTTGTTATAATGCCCGCCACTTTTAACCAACCTGAAATAACGGAGAGCCATGAGCGAGTACTTTTTTACCTCTGAATCAGTGTCTGAAGGCCATCCCGACAAGGTTGCCGACCAGATCTCCGATGCAGTTCTGGACGCGATTCTAGCCCAAGACCCCTACGCGCGGGTAGCCGCCGAGACTCTGGTGACCACCGGCCTGGTAGTGATGGCGGGTGAGATCACCACCAGCGCCAACGTGAACTACGGAAAAGTGGCGCGCGAAGCCATCCGCAAGATCGGTTACGACGACCCCAATCTGCGCTTCGACGCCGACGGCTGCTCCGTCCACGTCTGCTACGGTCAACAAAGCCCGGACATCGCTCAGGGCGTGGATCGCGCCTCCGATGACTACCTGAATCAGGGCGCGGGCGACCAAGGCTTGATGTTCGGTTACGCGTGTACCGAGACCGACACCCTGATGCCGCTGCCGATCTACCTGTCGCACCGCATCGTCGAGCGCCAGTCGCAACTGCGTCGCGATGGCCGTTTGAACTGGCTGCGTCCGGATGCTAAATCGCAAGTCACCGTCAAATATGTGGACGACAAGCCGTTCTGCATCGACACCGTGGTGCTCTCCACCCAGCACACGGCCGACATCGACCTGCCGCAGATCCGCGAAGCGGTGATCGAAGAGATCATCAAGCCGACCCTGCCGAAGGAGCTGATCAAGGGCGACATCAAGTATCTGGTTAACCCTACTGGTCGCTTCGTCATCGGTGGTCCGCACGGTGATGCCGGCTTGACTGGCCGCAAGATCATCGTCGACACCTACGGCGGCGCAGCCCCGCACGGCGGCGGCGCATTCTCCGGCAAGGATCCGTCCAAGGTGGACCGTTCCGCCGCTTACGCGGGTCGTTACGTGGCGAAGAACATCGTCGCTGCCGGTTTGGCCGACAAGTGCCTGGTGCAAGTGTCCTACGCGATTGGCGTGGCCCAGCCGACCAGTATCATGGTCACAACCTACGGCACCGGCAAGATCTCCGACGAGAAGATCACCGAACTGGTCAAACGCCACTTCGACCTGCGCCCCAAGGGCATCGTGCAGATGTTGGACCTGCTGCGCCCGGTGTACCAAAACACCGCCGCTTACGGTCACTTTGGCCGCGAAGAGCCGGGCTTCACTTGGGAAGCTACTGATAAGGCGGAGGCTCTGCGTGCCGATGCTGGTTTGTAATTCGTAAGTAGTCGCAAGCAAAAGACAAAACGGCACCCAACGGTGCCGTTTTCTTATGCTAGAATGCGCGCCCGCAAGTCGCAGTTTCACTCGATTTGTTTGTATCCGACACTGAGGAGCGTTGCGACAGGGTTTCCTGCCAGGCTCAGTGACTCGGCAAGTTTCAACGACGCTCACCCAAACCGTGCCGGGCACGGGAGTCCGGGTGAGTCGAAATCCCCCTCCCTCCGGTCATTATGTTCAAGGAGAACACTATGGCTGAATTCAATGATTACGTAATCGCCGACATCAATCTTGCTGCCTGGGGCCGCAAGGAGATCGCTATCGCCGAGACCGAGATGCCCGGTCTGATGGCCATCCGCGAAGAGTTCGCGGCGACCCAACCGCTGCGTGGCGCGCGCATCACCGGCTCGCTGCACATGACCATCCAGACCGCCGTGCTGATCGAGACGCTGAAGGCGCTCGGCGCGGAAGTGCGCTGGGCATCCTGCAACATCTTCTCCACGCAAGACCACGCTGCTGCGGCGATCGCAGCAGGCGGCACTCCGGTGTTCGCCGTCAAGGGCGAATCGCTGGCCGAATACTGGGACTACACCCACCGCATCTTCGAATGGGCGGACGGCGGCTATACCAACATGATTTTGGACGACGGCGGCGATGCCACCCTGTTACTGCATTTGGGCACCCGCGCTGAAACCAATCTGTCGCTGCTAAACAACCCGACCTCGGAAGAAGAGACCTGTCTGTTCGCCTCCATCAAGGCCACCCTGGCCAAGGACCCGACCTGGTACTCCAAGCGCTTGGCCGAGATCAAGGGCGTGACCGAAGAGACCACCACCGGCGTGCACCGTCTGTACCAGATGCACCAGCGCGGCGAACTGAAGTTCCCCGGCATCAACGTGAACGACTCCGTCACCAAGTCCAAGTTCGACAACCTGTACGGCTGCCGCGAATCGCTGGTGGACGGCATCAAGCGTGCGACTGATGTGATGATCGCGGGCAAGGTCGCCGTGGTCGCAGGTTACGGCGACGTGGGCAAGGGTTCGGCTCAGGCGCTGCGCGCCCTGTCTGCTCAAGTTTGGGTCACCGAGATTGACCCGATCTGCGCGCTGCAAGCTGCGATGGAAGGCTACCGCGTGGTGACCATGGATTACGCTTGTGAACACGCTGACATCTTCGTCACCACCACCGGCAACTTCCACGTTATCACCCACGACCACATGATCAAGATGAAGGATCAGTCCATCGTCTGCAACATCGGTCACTTCGACAACGAGATCGACGTCGCTTCCATCGAGAAGTACCAGTGGGAAGAGATCAAGCCGCAAGTCGACCACGTGATCTTCCCGACTGGCCGCCGCATCATCCTGCTGGCCAAGGGTCGTCTGGTCAACCTGGGCTGCGGCACCGGTCACCCGTCTTACGTGATGTCGTCCTCCTTCGCCAACCAGACCATCGCTCAAATCGAGCTGTGGACTGAAGCTGAGAAGGGCAGCAACAAGTATCCGGTGGGCGTGTACACACTGCCGAAGCATCTGGACGAGAAGGTCGCGCGCCTGCAGCTGAAGAAGCTGAACGCGCAACTGACCGAACTGACCGACCAGCAGGCCGCTTACATCAGTGTGCCCAAGGAAGGTCCGTACAAGGCCGACCACTACCGCTACTAATCTGGCTGTAGGCGTATGATGCGAGGGGCGGATTTTCCGCCCCTTTTGGCTTGAGGAGTGACGATGCAACTGTTGCTGATCTGGATGTTGAACGCGCTGGCGTTGCTGGCGGTGGGCAACCTTGTTCCCGGCATCCATCTGGACGGTTACGGTGATGCCATGATCGCTGCGCTGCTTCTGGGACTCGTCAATGCCTTCATCCGCCCGCTGTTCGTCCTGCTGACCCTGCCCGCCACCGTGCTGACGCTGGGGCTGTTCATCTTCGTGATCAACGGCTTGCTGTTCTGGTTCACCGGCTCTATCCTGCGCGGCTTTGTCGTGGACGGGTTCTGGTATGGTTTGGCTGGTGCCATCCTGTACAGCGTATTTTCGTGGGGGCTCACCTCAGCCGCCGCACAACTCATGAGGAAATCATGAACAAGACTCCCATCAGTTTCGAATTCTTCCCGCCGCAGACCCCGGAAGGTCTGGGCAAGCTGGTCGATACCAGCAAACAACTGGCGTTGTACAAGCCGGAATACTTCTCGGTGACCTTCGGTGCGGGCGGCTCCACCCGCGACCGTACGCTGGCCACGGTCGAGCAGATTCTGCGCCAGGGCTTTGACGCCGCGCCGCATCTGTCCTGCGTCGGCTCCACCCGCGAGAACATCCGCGAGATCCTGCACACTTACAAGGCGTTGGGCGTGAAGCGCATCGTCGCGCTGCGCGGCGACCTGCCGTCCGGCATGGCCACCACCGGCGAATTCCAGTATGCCAACGAGCTGGTCTCGTTCATCCGCGCCGAGACCGGCGAGCACTTCCACCTCGAAGTCGCCGCCTATCCGGAAGTGCACCCGCAGGCCAAATCTGCCCGCGACGATCTGCTCAATTTCAAGCGCAAGATGCACGCCGGTGCGAACGCCGCCATCACCCAGTATTTCTACAACGCCGATGCCTATTTCCACTTCGTCGAGCAGGCGCGCAAGCAGGGCATCACCCAGCCCATTGTGCCGGGCATCATGCCCATCATGAAATACTCGCAACTGGCACGCTTCTCCGAGATGTGCGGGGCGGAGATCCCGCGCTGGATGCGCAAGACGCTGGAAGGCTTCGGCGACGACACCGACTCCGTGCAGGCGTTCGGCCTGGATGTGGTTAGCCAGCTATGTGAGCAATTGCTAACCTCGGGCGTGCCCGGTCTGCACTTCTACACGCTGAATCAGGCTGGCGCCTCGGTCGAGATCCTGAAACGTCTGGGTTACCGCGCCTGATATGAAAGCTCCCGAACTCCTCCTGCCCGCCGGTACGCTGGACAAAATGCGCACCGCCTACGCCTTTGGTGCGGACGCGGTGTATGCCGGGCAACCGCGCTACTCACTGCGCGCGCGCAATAACGAATTCAAGCTGGAGGAGCTGCGCACTGGCATCCAGGAGGCGCATGCGCTGGGCAAGAAGCTGTTCGTCGCCAGCAATCTGATGCCGCACAACGCCAAGGTAAAGACCTACATGGCGGACATGCAGCCGGTGATCGAGATGCAGCCGGATGCGCTCATCATGGCCGACCCCGGCCTGATCGCCATGGTGCGGGAGCGCTGGCCGGAGCAGGAGATCCACCTCTCCGTGCAGGCCAACACCGTCAACTACGCGGCGGTGAAGTTCTGGAAATCGCTCGGCCTGTCGCGGGTGATTTTGTCGCGTGAACTGTCGTTGGATGAGATCGAAGAGATACGCCAGCTGTGTCCCGACATCGAACTGGAAGTGTTCGTGCACGGTGCGCTGTGTATCGCCTACTCGGGACGTTGTCTGCTTTCCGGCTACTTCAACCATCGCGATGCGAATCAAGGCACGTGCACCAATTCCTGCCGCTGGGATTACAAGATCGATAACGCCGAGGAAAATGGCACGGGTGATATTGAAAAACACCCTCTCTCCAACTCTCTCCCACAAGTGGGAGAGAGAGCGAACGTTCCCTCTCCCGCTAGCGGGAGAGGGCTAGGGAGAGGGTTGGCTGAAGACAGCCAACCTGAAAGACTAGACTTCGATTTCGACAAGGCACTCAGTCAAAGTGCGCTGTCCGATTGCGGCAGCCAGCCGCGTCATCCACTGGCCGACCGCGTGTATGTCATCTCGCGCCAGGATCATCCCGGCGAGCTGATGCCGGTGCTGGAAGACGAGCACGGCACTTACATCATGAACTCCAAGGACCTGCGCGCCGTGGAACACGTCGAGCGTCTGGTGAAGATCGGTGTGGATTCGCTCAAGGTGGAAGGCCGCACCAAGTCCATCTATTACGTCGCCCGCACCGCACAAGTCTATCGTCAAGCCATTGATGACGCGGTGGCCGGTCGCCCGTTCAACCTGCAACTGCTGGGCGCGCTGGATGCGCTGGCGAATCGCGGCTACACCGACGGTTTCTACGAACGTCACCACACCCACGAGCAGCAGAACTATATGCGCGGCCACTCCGAGAGCTTCCGTCAGCAATACGTCGGCGATATCGTGAGCTGTGCCGACGGCATGGCTGAGATCGAGGTGAAGAACAAGTTCTCGGTCGGTGACAAGCTGGAGATCATTCACCCCGCTGGCAATCACATCGTGGACGTGACCGAGATGCGCAGTCTCGAAGGTGCGGCCATGAGCGTCGCTCCCGGCAGCGGCCACCGCGTGCAGATCCCGTTGCAAGGCGAATTGGCCAAGGGCATGGTGGCGCGCTTCCTGTAAGCCACCGCAACGGTCGGGTGCCGGTTCCCTGGCTAAGTCTTAGTGCATGCGTGCGCGCCACGCACCATTCTGGACGGCTGCTCGACCCCCGCTTCTCCTCCCGCTCTGGATTTCGCGCGCTTTGCTGCCGCTACAGGCCATCCACACGCGGTGGCCTGAATATTGCTCTGCATTCTGTCAAACGCATGGGCGCTGCCCCGCATCGCCCATGGCCTGCAATATCAGGAGACAGAAATGACGGAAGAATTGGAATTGATGCAGTTGATGGCGCGCTTCAAACTGCAGGTGCGGCGACAGCTCAATCAACTGGTAGACCTTGACCTGCTCAAGACCGACAGCGCGTATGCCCGCACCCGCTTATCCGAGATCGAGAACCTTGCCGATGACGAAGAGTTGCTGATGATGGTGCTGCGGTTGCGCGGCATCCTGCTGCCGGTCGCCCCTCCGCCCCAAGTTAAAGCGGTCGAGGAGCCGCCACAAACAGAGACAGGGCGCAGCTACAAATTCGGCGCGCGCTCCTGGTAAAGGCGCAGGACTACTCGGCTTTATCCTCAGCAGCAGATTTGGTCGCGGGCGTAGGCGCAAGCGGCTTAGGGCGATTCTTGCTCTCGTCGAAGAAGCGGAAGCGCCCGAACAGCACGCAGCCCTTCATGCCCAGCTCGCACGGCAAGTGATTCACCCGCTCGCACTTGTCATCCACCAGATGCGGACAGCCCCAATTACTCATGTTCATGCCTTTTTCACGAACTCCGTCTTCAACTGCATCGCGCCGATGCCGTCGATCTTGCAGTCGATGTCGTGGTCGCCGTCCACCAGGCGGATGTTCTTCACCTTGGTGCCGACCTTCACCACCGACGACGAACCCTTGATCTTCAAGTCCTTGATCACCGTCACGGTGTCGCCGTCGTTCAGCACGGTGCCGAAGGCATCCTTGAACACCTTGGTTTCTTCAACCGCTTCAGCGGCGACCTTCGGCCACTCATGCGCGCACTCGGGACAGACAAAATTGTCGCCGTCTTCGTAGGTGTATTCGGAATTGCATTTGGGGCAGGGAGGGAGGACGGTCATAGGGTTCCTTTAATCTTTCGGTAGGATGGAGATGCTGGGATGTGTGTTTGTCCTTCTGGCACTGGTTTCTGTGATCTATGTCAGGGGAGTAGCTGATCCCCGAAATTATCGCAGTGCTGACTTTCGCAAGGTATTCCGTCGTTGTCGCCATCCATTTTCGTGTTGGGACAGTTAGACAGAAAATACTTGGCCTCATCACAATCAGTCATTTGTGAGCAGAAAATACGGCCATCACACTGTCGAGTGATGGGTTGTAAAAGGGGGTGTTCGGCAGCGGACTTTGGTGGGGGCAAGGCGTCTGACGCATTGTCCATTTTAGGCTGCAATGAACTGGGAATCTGCCCAATGGGCTCCGGGGAGCGCTTCGAGAACTCAGCATAGCCATAGAAACAAAGCACGACAAAGAAGGGCAGAGCTAATTTTGCAAGAAAACCACCACGTCGCGGAGAGCGGCCAAGTTTGTAGCCCGTATGCACAGATGAGCGCGTGGATTTCAATGCCCGTTCAACATTGATCGCCTGTTTCTTTCCCCGCTCACTTAGCGCAATTCCAAAGGTCAGGCTCTCGCCAACAATTGGCCGAGGACTATCCTTTGGAAAGGACGATATATGAACAAAGATCTGATCGCCACCTTGTGAGGGTTCGATAAAACCGAATCCCCGCTCGTCATTCCACTTGGAAAGTTTACCGACGAATTTCATCTCGATTACAGCTTATACCCCCGATGCACCGCCACGACGCCGCCGGTGAGGTTGAAGTAGTCGACGCGGGAGAGTCCGGCGTCGGTCATCATCTGCTTCAGTTCTTCCTGCCCCGGGTGCATGCGGATGGATTCGGCGAGGTAGCGGTAGCTGTCGGGGTCGTCGGCGACGAGTTTGCCCATCAGCGGCAGCAGCTTGAAGGAGTAGAGGTCGTAGCCCTTTTCCAGCGGTTTGGCGACTTTGGAGAATTCCAGCACGATGACGCGGCCGCCGGGTTTGAGCACGCGGGTCATCTCGCGCAGGGCGGCATCCTTGTGGGTGACGTTGCGCAGGCCGAAGGAGATGTTGACGCAGTCGAAGTAGTTGTCCGGGAAGGGCAGGTGTTCGGCGTCGCACTGCGAGGTGGGGGTGACGATGCCTTCGTCCAGCAGGCGGTCGCGACCCACGCGCAGCATAGCGTTGTTGATGTCGGTGAGGACGACCTGGCCGCCGCTGCCGACCTTCTTCAGGAACAGGCGCGACATGTCCGCCGAGCCGCCCGCCACGTCCAGCACGCGGTCGCCGGCGCGCACGCCGCTGATGCTGACGGCGAAGCGCTTCCAGATGCGGTGTAGACCGGCGGACATCAGGTCGTTCATCACGTCGTATTTGCTGGCGACGGAGGTGAACACGCCCGCCACCTTCTTGGCTTTTTCTTCTTCAGCGACGGTCTGGAAACCAAAATGGGTGGTTTTGCTCATCTCAACTCCTTAGCTAATTATCCCCTCCCCCTTGAGGGGGAGGGCCAGGAAGAGGGTGCTGCGCGCCTAGCCTCTTCCCTGCCCCTCTCCCATTCAATGGGAGAGGGGATACGTCGTCAATCCCGGCTTGCGCCCGCCGCTTCCAGCCGTTGCAGATAGTCCTGCCACAGGCCATCCTGATCCTGCCCCAGCTCATACAGGTAGGCCCAGGTATAAATGCCGGAATCGTGGCCGTCGTCATACACCAGTTTCACGCCGTAGCTGCCCGAAGGCTGGATATCGCTGATGCCGACGTTGCGCTTACCCACTTGCAGCGTCTCCTGCCCAGGGCCGTGGCCACGCACTTCGGCGGAGGGGGAATAGACGCGCAGGAACTCGAACGGCAGGGTGTAGCGTGCGCCGTCGTCAAAGGCGATCTCCAGCTTGCGCGAACTCTGGTGCGCGGTGATCTCGGTGGGTGTGGGCATGGCTGACATCAATGGCATAAAACGGCGGCCATTATATACCGGGCAAACACGGCGCAGACCGTGCTGGCTTATAATGCACGCCCGATTTGCTGCGCCGCTGTCATGCTGTTCGATTCCACCCATTCCCGTCCCCGCTACGCCAACCTGCACGGTTCGTCTGATGCCTTGGCGCTGGCGCAACTCGCCCGGCAGAAATCCCCGCTGGTGATCCTGACGGCGGACGCGCGCGAGGCGCAGCGGCTGGTGGAAGAGCTGCCCTACTTCGATCCTGAGCTGCGCGTGCACCTGCTGCCTGACTGGGAGACGCTGCCTTACGACCATTTCTCGCCGCATCAGGATCTGGTCTCCGAGCGGCTGGCGACGCTGCACCATATCCGCACCGGGATGTGCGACGTGATCATCGTGCCGGTGACCACCGCGCTCTACCCGCTGCCGCCGGTGAGTTACATGGCGGCGTACACCTTTTTCATGAACAAGGGCGAGCGGCTGGTGCTAGACACTTTCCGTGCGCAAATGACGCTGGCAGGCTACACCCACGTGCAGCAGGTGCTCACCCCCGGCGAGTATTGCGTGCGCGGCGGGCTGATCGACCTGTTCCCCATGGGCAGCCCGGTGCCGTATCGCATCGACCTGTTCGACGACGAGATCGAGACCATCGCCACCTTCGACGTGGACACGCAGCGCACCATCTATCCGGTGCCGGACATCCGCCTGTTGCCCGCCCGCGAATTTCCGCTGGATGAGGCCGGACAGGCGCGCTTCCGCCAGAATTTCCGCGAACGCTTCGAGGGCGATCCGTCCAAGGCCAGCATCTACAAGGATGTGAGCAAGGGCATCGCCCCGGCGGGCATCGAGTACTACCTGCCGCTGTTCTTCGGCGAGACCGCCACCTTGTTCGACTACCTGCCGCCGGCGGCCACGCTGTGCCTGCACCACGCCGTGAACGAGGCCGTCACCGAGTTCGGCAAGGATGCCGCCAGCCGTTACAAGCTGCTGCGCGGCGATCCGCAGCGCCCGCTGCTGGAGCCGAAAGAGCTGTTCATGGATGGCGAGCAGTTTTTTGGACGGGTCAAGGAATTTGGGCGGGTAGATGTGCTTGCCGCTGGGGTGCCCTCACCCCAGCCCTCTCCCGAGGGGAGAGGGGGTTCTGATTCCCCTCGCCCTCCGGGAGAGGGGTTAGGGGAGAGGGAAGTACCCCAAACCTCCACTCCGTGCCCCACCGCCCCCATTCCGCCCATCGCCGTGGACCGCAAGGCGGAGGTGCCGGTGCTGGCGTTCCAGTCCTTCATCCAGCGCCACGATGGGCGCGTGCTGTTGCTGGCGGAGTCGCTGGGGCGGCGCGAGATCATGGCGGGCTACCTGCGCGAGTACGGGCTGACGCCGGAGACGTGTGAGAGTTACGCCGACTTCAAGCAAGGCAAAGCGTCGTTCATGCTGGGGGTCGGCCCCTTGCAGCGCGGTTTCATCCTGCCCGACGAGCACTGTGCCATCGTCACCGAGACCGAGCTGTATGCCACGCAGCCCAAGAGCCGCAGCGCGCGCGGTGCCAAGAAGAGCAGCGTCGAAGGCATGTTGCGCGACCTGTCCGAACTTAAGCCGGGCGACGCGGTGGTGCATGAACAGCACGGCATCGGGCGTTATCAAGGGCTGATCACGCTGGATCTGGGCGAGGGCGACAACGAGTTTCTGCTGTTGCAGTATGCGAGCGAGGACAAGCTCTACGTGCCGGTGTCGCAACTGCACGTCATCAGCCGTTACAGCGGCGGCGCGGCGGAAGATGCGCCTTTGCACAAGCTGGGCAGCGGGGCGTGGGACAAGGCCAAGCGTCGCGCCATGCAGCAGGTGCGCGACACCGCCGCCGAGCTGCTCAACCTCTATGCCCAGCGCGCCACGCGGAAGGGACATGCCTTCAAGCTGACATATCACGACTACGAGGCCTTCGCCGCTGGGTTCGGTTTCGAGGAGACCGCCGATCAGGCTGCCGCCATCGAGGCCGTCATCCTCGATCTGCAGTCGGGCAAGCCGATGGATAGGCTGATCTGCGGCGATGTGGGTTTCGGCAAGACCGAGGTGGCTTTGCGCGCCGCCTTCATCGCTGCGATGGAAGGCAAGCAGGTGGCGGTGTTGGCCCCCACTACGCTGCTGGTCGAGCAGCATTACCAGAACTTCTCCACCCGCTTTGCCGATTTCCCGGTGCGGTTGACCGAGCTGTCGCGTTTCCGCTCCACCAAGGAATCCGCGCAGGCGTTGCAAGAGCTGTCTGAGGGCAAGGTGGACATCGTGATCGGTACCCACAAGCTGATTCAGAAGGACATCAAGTTCGCCAACCTCGGCCTCGTCATCATCGACGAAGAGCACCGCTTCGGCGTGCAGCAGAAGGAGCGGCTCAAGGCGCTACGCGCCGAGGTGGACGTGCTGACGCTGACCGCCACGCCCATCCCGCGCACGCTGGCGATGTCGCTGGAAGGGCTGCGCGACTTTTCGGTGATCGCCACCGCGCCGCAGCGCCGTTTGTCGATCAAAACCTTCGTCAGCCAATACAGCCAGGGCGTGATCCGCGAAGCCGTGCTGCGCGAACTCAAGCGCGGCGGCCAGGTGTACTTCTTGCACAACGAGGTGGACACCATGCCCAACATGCTGGAAAAGCTCACCAGCCTGTTGCCCGAGGCGCGCATCCGCATGGCGCACGGTCAGATGGGCGAGCGCGAACTGGAAGCGGTGATGCGCGACTTCACTCACCAGCGCTTCAATGTGCTGCTGTGCTCAACCATCATCGAGACCGGCATCGACGTGCCGTCCGCCAACACCATTATCATGAACCGCGCCGACCGCTTCGGCCTGGCGCAGCTACACCAGTTGCGTGGCCGCGTCGGTCGCTCGCACCATCAGGCCTACGCTTATCTGCTGGTCGATAGTCTGGAGGGCTTGACCGCCCAGGCCAAGAAGCGCCTCGAAGCGATCCAGGCGATGGAGCAGCTGGGCAGCGGCTTCTACCTCGCCATGCACGATCTGGAGATACGCGGCGCGGGCGAAGTGTTGGGCGAATCGCAGAGCGGCGAGATGCAGGAGATCGGTTTCGCCCTCTACACCGACATGCTCAACGCCGCCATCACCTCGCTGCGCCAGGGACACGAGCCGGACATGGCGCATCCGCTGGGCGTGACCACCGAGATCAATCTGCACACCCCGGCGTTGTTGCCCAACGACTATTGCGGCGACATCCACCAGCGCCTGGTGCTGTACAAACGGCTGGCCAGTTGTACTGATCTGAGCGAGCTGGAAGCGTTGCAAGCCGAACTGATCGACCGCTTCGGCCTGCTGCCGGAGGCCGCCGAGGCACTGCTGCTGTGCCACCAGCTGCGCATCGCCGCGAAACCGTTGGGCATCGCCAAGCTGGATGCTTCGACCGAAGCCATCCAGGTGCAGTTCGTGCCGAACCCGCCCATCGACCCGATGAAGATCATCAAGCTGATCCAGACCAAACGGCACTACAAACTGGTGGGGCAAGACAAGCTGCGTATCGAGCTGAAATACCACGACCTCACGCAGCGCGTGCTGGCGATCGGGAACTTCCTTGGGGAGCTGGGTTAGCGCGCTGCTGCAAGCGGCCCGGGCCGGACTTCTGGGCTATACTCTGCGCAACTTGGGGACGAGGGCCATGCCGACACTCAGCCAGATCGAACAACTTCAGCGGATGAAGCGCTTCGCACTGTATCTGCTACTGGCAGCGGCGGTGCTGTATGCACTGGCGATGGCATTGCACCGCTTCCATCCGCTGTTCGGTTACGTTGCGGCCTTCGCCGAAGCAGCGATGGTGGGCGCGATCGCCGACTGGTTCGCCGTGGTGGCGCTGTTCCGCCGCCCGTTCGGCCTGCCCATCCCTCACACCGCCATCATCCCGCAGAACAAGCAGCGCATCGGCAACAATCTCGCCGCCTTTATCTGTCAGCATTTCCTGAGTACCGAGCAGGTGCTGGCCAAGATCCGCGAATTCGATCCGGCGGCCAGACTGGCGAACTGGCTGGCCACGCCACAACAGGCGCAGCTGCTGGGGCGCTTGTCCGCTGATGCCGCCCGCTACAGCCTGATCGCGCTGGAAGACAGCCGGGTGCAGCACTTCATTCGCGATACCGCCATCGCCCGGCTGGAACAGGTGGACTTCGCCCGCGCCAGCGGCGAGGTGCTGGACCTGCTGACGCACGACCGGCGGCACCAGGCGCTGCTGGACGAGGCCTTGCGCATGCTGGACGAGTTGCTGGCCAGCCCGCATGTGCAGGAGCAGGTGAGCGAGGCCATCGCCGGTGAGCTGCGCAGCATGAACTACCTCGGCGGTACCTTGCAAAGGCTGGGCGTGGACGAGTTGGGCGCGCGCTACTCCACGGCCAAACTGGTCAGTGGCTTGTCCGGATTGATCGCCGACATCTGCCGCGATACCCGTCACCCGCTGCGCGAGCGCTTCGATCACTACGTCGCCGATTTCGTCCTGCGTCTCAAGGACGACCCCGACATGCATCTGAAGGGCGAACAGATCAAGGCGCATCTGCTCCATCATCCGCAACTGTCCGATGCCTTGAGTCAGGCCTGGCACGACCTGCTCGACTGGCTGCGCGACGATCTGGGACGCGAGGATTCGGTGCTGCGTACCCGCGTCACCGCCACCGTGCAGTTGCTGGGCGAGAAGTTGCAGGGCGACGAACCCATGCGTGCCTGGATCAATGAGCAGATCATGGTCGCCGCGCCGCGCTGGATAGAGCAATACCGCGAAGACATCCGGCGTTACATCGCGGAGCGGGTGGATGCCTGGGATACCGGAGAGTTGGTGGGAGCGCTGGAGCACAACATAGGCCGTGACCTGCAATTCATCCGCATCAACGGCACCCTGGTTGGTGGCAGTATCGGCTTGCTGATCTACACAGTGACGCAGTGGCTGCGCTGACTGCCGGTAGAATGGCGGCATGAACACTCAAATCCTGCAGCCGTTCGGGCTGCGCTCCACCCCGCTCACCTTCAAAATCATGCCGCCGCTGGCGCTGTACGTCCACATCCCCTGGTGCGTGCGCAAATGTCCCTATTGCGACTTCAATTCGCACGAGGCCAAGCCTGCCCCGAGCCTGTCGCAGGGCGGTGGTCTGCCGGAGGAGGCTTATGTCGAGGCGCTGTTGCGCGACCTGGAGTCGGCGCTGCCGCTGATCTGGGGACGTCGGGTGGTCAGCGTGTTCATCGGTGGCGGCACGCCCAGTCTGTTGAGTGGCGCGGCGGTGGAGCGCTTGCTGACCGGGCTGCGCATGCGTTTGACGCTGGAGCACGATGCGGAGATCACGCTGGAAGCCAATCCCGGCACGGTGGAGGCCGGGCGTTTCGCCGCATACCGCGATGCGGGCGTGAACCGGCTGTCGCTGGGCATCCAGAGCTTCAACGATGCTCATCTCAAGGCGCTGGGGCGCATCCATTCGGCGGACGAGGCGCGTCATGCCATCGAACTGGCGCAGCGGCACTTCGACAATTTCAACCTCGACCTGATGTACGCGCTACCGCAGCAGACGCTGGCCGAGGCTGAGGCTGACCTGCGTGCCGCGCTGAGCTTCGCGCCGCCGCATCTTTCGTATTACCACCTCACGCTGGAGCCAAACACGCTGTTCGCCCATCAGCCGCCCGTGCTGCCGGACGACGATGCCAGCGCCGAGATGCAGCAGCGCATCGGCGAGCTGATGGCCGCACACGGCTACCGGCACTACGAAACCTCGGCCTACGCGCAACCCAGAAAACACTCACGCCACAACCAGAACTACTGGCAGTTCGGCGATTATCTCGGCATTGGCGCGGGGGCGCACAGCAAGCTGAGTTTCCACGACAAGGTGATGCGTCAGGCGCGCCACAAGCAGCCGCAAGCCTATCTGGACGCTGTCGCTAACGGCACGCAGGTGCAGAGCGAGCACACGCTCAGCCGGGACGATCTGAGCTTCGAGTTCATGATGAACGCGCTGCGGCTGAACGAGGGATGCGATGCTGCGCTGTTCGAGGAGCGTACCAGTTTGCCGCTGCTGCTGATCCGCCGCGAGCTGGCCGAGGCCGAGCGGCGCGGCTTGTTGGTGCAGGACGGCGGGCGCATCGCGCCGACCGAACTGGGGCGGCGTTTCCTCAACGATCTGCTGGCAATCTTCCTGAAGGATTGATAGTCTGACGGCTCACCCAACGGAGGCCGCCATGATCCATCGTATCGTCGCACTGTTGCTATCCCTGCTTTGTGCCAGCGCGTATGCCGGGGAGGGGCTGGACCTCTACTTCGTGCGTCATGCGCAGACTCAGGCCAACGCCCAAGGCGTACACACCACCCAGACCAGCAGCACCTTCAGCGAGGCTGGCTTGGCGCAGGTCGAGGCGCTGACGGCGGCGCTCAAAGGTTATCGCTTCGATGCCATTCTGGTCAGCCCGACCGAGCGTACCCAGCAGACCATCCGTCCCTATCTGGAGCAGAGCGGCAAGTCAGCCGAAACCTGGCAGGAGCTCACCGAGTGTTGCTGGCAGCGTGATCGGGACGATCCCAAATATGTGGCGGGTACAGAGCAAGTCTGGCGCGCTGCTGACATGATCCGTCAGCGCTATGGCAATTCCGGCAAGACCATATTGGTCGTCGCTCATTACCATTCGGGGCAGGTGTTGCTGGCCAAGCTGCTGGGAGTGAGTCGCGATGATCTGCCGGGGCTGGAGAATGCGCGCATCACCCATTTGAAGCAGGATGCCGGCGGCAAGTTCTCCATCGTGACCATCAACGTCGAGCCGTGAGGCTCAGCGCTTCTTGAAGATCAGATCCCATACCCCGTGTCCTAGCCGGATGCCGCGCTGCTCGAACTTGGTCAGAGGCCGGTAATCGGGGCGGGGCGCATAGCCGTCGGCGGTGTTCTCCAATTGTGGTTCGGCGCTGAATACCGCCAGCGCCTGCTCCGCATATTCCTGCCAATCGGTGGCGAAGTGGATGTATCCGCCGGTCTTGAGTTTGGGCATCAGGCTGGCGACAAAGGGTGACTGCACCAGACGGCGCTTGTTGTGGCGCGCCTTGTGCCACGGATCGGGGAAGTAGATGTGCACGCCGTCGAGGGAGCCATCAGCGATCATGTCGCGCAGCACTTCCACGGCATCGTGCTGGATGATGCGGATGTTGTTCAAGCCTTGCTCGTCGATCAGTTTGAGCAAGTTCCCTACCCCCGGCGTATGCACTTCCAGTGTCAGATAGTCGTTCTCAGGCTTGGCTGCGGCAATAGCGGCGGTGCTGTCGCCCATGCCGAAGCCTATCTCCAGGATCTTCGGTGCCGGTCGGCCAAAGGCAAGTTCCAGGTCCAGCGGCTGGGGCGCGTAAGTGATGCCGAAGCGCGGCATCAGTGTGTCAACGGCACGTTGCTGGGCGGGCGAGACCCGCCCTTGGCGCAGAACAAAGCTGCGGATGTGTCGGTGAGTGGTTTCGGTCATGACAGGTTTTAATGAATAGCCGCGTGGCTCGAATGGAGTAGAATTTTACCCGAGTCCGCCATTGCCACCACGGACTCTTGAGGGTGAGTCATCACAAGGGCGAGTTGATGCAGGGCAATTACGACATCTGGTTGGTTCTGTTATCCATCGGCATTGCGGTCATGGCCTCATATGTCGGTCTGGATATGGCTTCGCGCACCAACGCGGCCCGGCGTGTCGGCCAGCGCAGATTCTGGCTGGCGGGCGGCACGCTGTCGATGGGATGCGGTGTCTGGGCGATGCACTTCATCGGCATGCTGGCCTTCAATCTGCCGGTGCCCATCGCCTATGACATTCCCATGACCTTGCTGTCCTTGCTGGTGGCCAATGCGGTCTCCGGCTTGGCGCTGTTCATGGCCAGCCGCAAGTCGCTGGGTCTGGGTTCGCTGATTCTCACCGGCACCGTCATGGGGCTGGGCATCGCGGCCATGCATTATCTGGGGATGCAGGCGATGCGGGTGTCGCCTCCCATACGTCATGATCCAGGGCTGTTCAGCCTGTCCATCGTCATCGCGGTGCTGGCATCCATCGCGGCGTTGTGGCTGACCTTCTCTCTGCGTGGTGACCACAGCCCCGCGCCGATCTGGAAGAAGGCTGGGAGTGCGGTGCTGATGGGTGCTGCCATCGTCGGCATGCACTATGTCGGCATGGCGGGTGCCATCTTTGCGCCCGATACCGTGTGTACCGTTGCTGCGCCCGAGTTCAGTGGCAATCTGCTGGCCGTGATCGTGGCGATCTGTTCCGGCCTGATCCTCACCGCGACATTGCTGCTGGGGATGATGGATGCCCGCATCGCCTTGCAGGCCGAGCGACGGGTGCGCGAGATGACGCGTGAACTGCGCGACAGCGAGGAGCGCTTCCGCACCATGACCGAACGGGTGCGCGACATCTTCACCATCCTGAGTGCGGAAGGTATCGCCAAATATGAGAGCCCGGCAGTCAAGGATGCCTTGGGTTACGATCCGGAAGAGCTGATCGGGCAGAGCATCTTCGAGATCATTCACCCGCAAGACAAGGACGCGGTGCAGTACAAGTTCGAGCAAGTGATCTCAGGTTACGAGATGGTGCGGCCCATCGAGTTCCGTACCCGCCACAAGGATGGCTCTTGGCGCATTCTGGAGGCCTTCGCTCGCAACGAGCTGGCGAATCCTGCCGTGGACGGCATCGTGGTGCATTCGCGCGACATCACCGAACACAAGCAGTCGCAACAGACCATCTGGAATCTGGCGCATCACGATGCGCTGACCGGCTTGCCTAACCGTAGCCTGTTGCAGGATCGCATCCTGCAAGCCATCCATCAGGCGCACCGCGAGAGCCACAAGCTGGCCGTACTGTTCCTCGACCTCGATCATTTCAAGCATATCAACGACTCGCTCGGCCACCACATCGGGGATACGTTGCTGCAGATCGCGGCACAACGCATCGAATCCTGCCTGGGGGAGGGTGATACGGTCGCACGTCTGGGGGGAGACGAGTTCGTGGTCCTGTTGCCTACCTTCCAGTCGGATGCCGATGTGACCGAGGTGGCCGACCGGGTGCTCGCCGCCATGGCGCAGGCCTTCTCGATCGAAGGGCACACCTTGCATATCGGGGTCAGCATCGGCATCAGCCAGTACCCGCGTGACGGCAAGGAGCCGGGTCACCTGATGCGGATGGCGGATGCGGCGATGTATCACGCCAAGGCGAATGGCCGTAACCATGCCCAATTTTTTACCGAGCAGATCGACAGTGTGGCGCGCGAGCGCCTGGAGGTCGAGAATGGCTTGCGGTTGGCGTTGCAGCAGAGTGAGTTGAGGCTCTATTACCAGCCGTTGGTAGACCTCAAGACCGATGTGGTGGTCGGCATGGAGGCGTTGCTCCGCTGGGAGCATCCGCAACGTGGCTTGCTCAGCCCCGCCAGTTTCGTCGAGATCGCCGAGGATACCGGTCTGATCACCAGCATCGGTGACTGGATACTGAACGAGGCTTGCCGGCAGGCCAAACAGTGGCGGGATCAGGGCCATGTCCTGCAAGTGGCGATCAACCTTTCCGTGCGCCAGTTCGACACCGGGGATCTGCACCAGGCCATCATCCATGCGCTGCGCCTGTCCGGTCTGCCCGCGCAGCAGCTGAAGCTGGAGATCACCGAGAGCACCATGATTAGCAACATCGAGGAGACTTCGCTATTGCTGGAGCAGTTGCGCAGCCTGGGCATCCAGATCGCCATCGACGATTTCGGCACCGGCTATTCCAGCCTGAGCTATCTCAAGCGCTTCCCGATCGACACCCTGAAGATCGACCAGTCGTTCGTGCGTGACATCGGCATCGATGCGGATGACGAGGCCATCGTCACCGCCATCGTGGCGGTGGCACACAGCCTGAAGATGGGATTGATCGCGGAAGGGATCGAGAGCGAGCGCCAGCTCGACTTCCTGCGCGGCCTGGGCTGCGACATCGGGCAGGGCTACTATTTCAGCAAGCCGCTGCCGCCCGAGCAATTCACGGAGTTTTTGAAGGGTCGAACTTAGCGACCTATCATGCCGCTGGTCGGCGAGCTGGGCGTGGCGCTGTAGAACTTCCTCGGCATCCGTCCAGCCAGATAGGCCTCGCGACCCGCTTCCACCGCCTTCTTCATCGCCGAAGCCATCAGCACCGGGTCTTGCGCGGCTGCGATGGCGGTGTTCATCAACACACCCTGACAGCCCAGTTCCATCGCGATGGCGGCATCGGAGGCCGTGCCCACGCCCGCATCCACGATCACAGGGACTTTCACCCGCTCCAGGATCAGTTGCAGATTCCACGGATTGAGGATGCCCATGCCGGAGCCGATCAGCGAGGCCAGCGGCATGATGGCGGCGCAGCCGATGTCTTCCAGTTGCTGGGCGATGATGGGGTCGTCCGAGGTATAGACCATCACCTCGAAGCCTTCTTTCACCAGCGTTTTGGCGGCGGCCAGGGTCTCGACCACGTTGGGATAGAGCGACTGCGGGTCGCCCAGCACTTCCAGTTTCACCAGCCGGTGGTCGTCCAGCAGTTCACGCGCCAGACGCAGCGTGCGTACCGCATCGTCGGCGCTGTAACAGCCGGCGGTGTTGGGCAGGTAGGTGAACTCGGAGGGCGGCAGGAAATCCAGCAGCGAGGCTTCGCCCGAGTTCTGGCCGATGTTGGTGCGGCGGATCGCCACCGTCACGATGTCGGCGCCGCTGGCATTGATGGCCGCGCGCGTCTGCGCAAAATCCTTGTATTTGCCGGTGCCTACCAGCAGGCGGGATGAATACGCCTTGCCGGCGATGGTCAGAGTATCGTTGCTCATGTGTTTTTCCGTGGTTTGATGGGGCTAGCCGCCGCCGACCGCGACGACGATCTCAAGTTTGTCGCCGTCGGCCAGTCGCTGTTCGGCGAACAGGCTGCGCGGCACGATCTCGCCGTTGCGCTCGATGGCGATCCGCTTGCCGGTGAGTTGCATCTGCTGGATCAGCTCGGAGACGCTGGGCGCAGCGTCAAAAGTCTGGGGTGCGCCGTTGATGGAGACTGAAATCACGTTGTGGTGTGGCTCGTGTTAGAATTGCGCCGCATTTTACATGCGGGTGTAGCTCAATGGTAGAGCAGAAGCTTCCCAAGCTTACGACGAGGGTTCGATTCCCTTCACCCGCTCCACTCGCGTATCACCCCTCCCGTTTGCCACTCCGCCGCTCCGAAGCCAGCCGGTACTGTGCCAGTGCAGTGGCCGTGTCGCCTTGCCGTTCGGCCAACTGTCCCAGCGCGTAATGGGTGGCTCGGCTGGGCTGGATATTCAGGCTGGCTTGCAGATGGATGCGCGCCTCGTCCCAGCGCTGCAGGTGCGAGTACAGCTTGCCCAGTGCCAGTAACAGCCCGGCATCGTTGGGGTGGGCTTGCTTCCAGCGACCGGCTTGTGTCAGGCGGTCGAGCGCATCCTCGCCGGGATAGTCGCCCAGATGTGCGGCCAGTTCGCTATCCCAGCGCTGCTCCAGTGCATGGGTGATGACCTGCCATGCCATGTGGACATTGCCTTGGGCACCAAAACCTTGCGCGGCCACCATGGCGATGTCCGGGCTGCGATGCAGGTCTGCCGGCATGGCTTTCCAGACTGCCAGCAGCGCCCCGGCCTGGCCGAGGCTGGAGCGCAGTCTTTCCTGCCAGGCCTGCTGGCGGGTCTGGCTCAGGCGGGTCACGTCCATGGCATGACGTTGTTCCAGTTGTTCCACGCATTCCAGTACGGCAGGCCAGTCGCCCAGCATCTGCTGCGCTTTCAGCTCCAGAGTCAGCACCCCGGCGTGATGTTTGCTGCCGATCTCGCGCAGGGCTTGCAGGGCCAGCAGCGCGGCTTGTGGTTGCTGTTCATCCAGTGCGAACTGGGCTCGTGCGGCCAGCTTCATGGCCGAGTCGTCGTCAATGGCGGCGAGGAAGGCATCGCGCCGCTCGACTTCGCGGTGGGCATGGGCCGCCCGTGCGGCGATGACCGGCAGCACAGCGCTGGTCTCGCCCAGACCCATCGCCTCGGTCGCAGCCTTTTCCGCCGCGCTGTAGCGTCCTTCCAGAAAGGCGGTCAAGGCCTCCAGAAACACGCCGCGTTTCTTTTCTTCGGCGCGTTCGCTGCGGAAGCGACGCACCTTCTCCGGCAGGTTGAGTGCGTGGATCAGCAATTGTGCCGACAGGAAGCTCAGTACGAACAGGCCGATCAGGGTCAGGGCGAATAGCGTCAGTGACAGGTGGATGCGGTACGGTGCATAGACCAGCAGGACGTAGCCCGGGTTGTGTGCCGCCAGCGATAGCGCCACGGCTGCCGCCGCCAGCACCAGCAGCCAGATCAGGAATTTCATTTCTTGGCTTTCTCGTGGGCGATGCGGTAGGCGCGCACTGCTTCGATGCTGCCATTGATGTCCGGCAGGTCGATGTCGATGCTGGCCGTGCCCAGCTTCTGCAAGGCGGTCAGCGCCTGTTTGCCATCTGTCGAGTTGGCATCGAAATAGCGCTTGACCCAATCGGTCGCGGCCTTGAGGTCGTTGCGGAAGCTGGTCTCGTCGCGCGACAGCAGGGCCAGCCGGGCCGACAGCAGGCGCAGCTTCAGGTTCTCGCGCAGGAAGAACGATTCGGTCGGCGACAGCAAGGGCATCTCGCGCTTGCGCATGTCTTCGATGCGCACCATGTTGCGGGCTTCCTGCCAGATCTCGCGCCACAGGTGCTGCCAGCTGCTCTCGTTGGCGGGTGCGGCGACGGCAGGCGCGGGTGTGGCGGGCCGGGTAGCGGTCGGACTCACCTCATGGTTCAGCGGGATGGACTCGGCGGCCAGGATCAGGCTGTCGAGCCGCAGCGTGATGCCGGTGGTGTCCACGGCGGGCAGGGTGCGCAGCTTGTCCATGTCGGCGTTGATCGCCTTGCGCAGCGTGTTCAGCGCGGGGCGGTCCATGCGCTGCAAGCGGCCATCCGCCTGCTGCATGGCGATCAGCGCCGCCTTGACGTTGGCCGAGAGTTGCAACTGCTGCGAAGCGATCATCAGCATCTGTTCGACCTCGGCCAGTGCCGTCTCGTCACGGTTGCTCGACATCTCCTGATACAGCGTCTCCAGCGCGGCGCGCTCGCTTTGCGCTTCGGCATTGGCACTTTCCAGTGCGGTGACCTTGTTGCTCAACTCGCTCAGGGCTTCCTGACTTTGCCTGGTCAGTACCTGGTTGGCCTTGTTGTTGCCGTCCATCTCGGTCAGGCGCTTGGCCAGTTCCTGCTGCATGGCGCTGAGCTGGCGCTGGCCGTCTAGCCATTGCCACACGAACAGGGCCAGTACCAGCGCCAAAGTCATCTGGCCGATGCTGAGTCGGGACAGATAATCGAACACGCTCCGCGAGTGGGCGACGCGCGTGGCGGCGACATCCGGCGAGGAGTGCGGTTCGGGGTGGCCGTTTGATGTAGGCGTGGTTTCGCTCATGATGGGGTCCGCTGGTTTGCCCATGCTACCAAACCTGAGAGCAGGCCGTCATCACCTGTGGCGGTGGTATGCACTTCGTTTAAGCCGAGTTGCTGTGCTTTTTCCGCGATGCGCGGGTGCAGCGCGAACACGGGGATGGCGAGCGCTCGCGGCTTGCCGCTGGCCACCAATAGTTCGTGCAGATGGGCCAGGGCCTCGCTGCTGGTGACGGTGATTGCATCGGGGGCGGTGGCCAGCAATGCGGCGACATCGAAGGTCGGCTTGGCGCGCCGGTAGCACGCGGCATATTCGACGGTGGCACCGCGCTGCTTGAGCGTGTCGCCCAGCAATTCGCGCCCGCCATCCCCGCGCAGGATCAGCACGCGCTTCCCGGCCACGGCCTGCAACTCCGGCAGCGCGAGCAGGGACTCACTGTCGAATCTCTCCTGTGGAACGATGATGGAGCCGACCCCGAGTGCGCGTAGTGATTGGGCGCTCCCCTGACCGACGGTGGCGACGCGCAGATCTGGCGGCAAGCCGCCTGCTGACTGGATGGCAGCCATGCCGTACTGCACTGCGTTCGGACTGATGAAGATGGCTAGTTGAAAGTCGGCCAGTTGCGCCAGTTGTGCTGCGAGCGCCCGCGGGTCGGCGGGTGGGGCGATCTCCAGCAGGGGGAGCGACACCGGATTGCCGCCCAAGCGGCTGATGCCTTGCATCAGTTGCGTCGCTTGCTCGCGCGGGCGAGTCACGACGATGTTCAATCCGGCTAACGGGGTGTCAGTCATTCAATGCAGCGAGGATCTCACCGGCGCCTTGCGCCAGCAGCGCATCGGCCACGGCATTGCCCAGAGCCTCAGGCGCAGCCATGTCGCCGGTCTGCTCGGCGCGCAGCATGCGGCTGCCGTCCGGGGTGGCGACGAAGCCGCGCATGCGCAGCTTCCCGTCGACCACTTCGACGAAGCCGCCCAGCGGCACCTGACAGCTCCCGGCCAGACGGCGGCTCATGGCGCGCTCGGCCAGCACGCAGGCGGCGGTATCGGCGTGATGCAGCGGAGCCAGCGCCTGCACCAGGTCAGCGCGGTCGGCGCGGCACTCGATGCCCAGCGCACCCTGGCCCACGGCGGGCAGGCTGTCGTCGGAGGAGATCAGCGCACGGATGCGGTCGCCCAAGCCCAGACGCTTCAGTCCGGCAGCGGCGAGGATGATGGCGGCGTACTGGCCTTCGTCCAGCTTGCGCAAGCGGGTCTGCACATTGCCACGCAGCGGCTGGATCACCAAGTGCGGGAAGCGGGCGCGCAACTGGCTCTCGCGGCGCAGGCTGGAGGTGCCGACCACGGCGCCGGCAGGCAGCGACTCAAGGTTGGCGTGGTGGTTGGAGACGAAGGCATCGCGCGGGTCTTCGCGCTCGCCGATGCAGGCCAGGGCGAAACCTGCGGGCAGATGCATGGGCACGTCCTTCAGCGAGTGCACGGCGATGTCGGCGCGTCCCTCTTCCAGCGCGGTTTCCAACTCCTTCACGAACAGCCCTTTACCGCCGATCTTGGATAGGGTTACGTCGAGGATGCGGTCGCCCTGCGTGGTCATGCCTAGGATGCTAACCTCGGTTTCTGGGTATAATGCGCGCAACCGATCCCGTATGTGTTCTGCTTGCCACATCGCCAAGGCGCTTTCGCGCGAGGCAATGACCAGTTTGGCGGGAGCGATGTGAGTGTGGGATGCCTGACTCATTGAGTTGAAATTCCTGATGTCTTGTTGAGATTTTGTGCGCGGCGCATTCTAGCATGGCGATTGCGCGCGCGTTGTCGCCCATGATGTTGAGACGCTGCTGAAATGAAGACTGTTAAGAACTTGCTTTCCGCTCCTGCTGACCTGTCCAGCAAGGATTTGCCGCTGCGCGAGGATATCCGCCTGTTGGGCCGCATTCTGGGCGACACCCTGCGCGAGCAAGAGGGCGAGGCCACGTTTGAACTGGTCGAGCGCGTGCGCCGCGCGGCGGTCAGTTTCCGCAAGACTCAGGATGCCCGCGACGGCGAGACGCTGGAGCTCATGCTGAACGCGTTGTCCCCCAGCGAGACGCTGGCCGTGGTGCGCGCATTCAGTTATTTCTCGCAGCTCACCAACATCGCCGAGGATCTGCACCACAATCGCCGCCATCGCGCCCACCTCAAAGCCAGGAGCGCACCCAAGGACGGTAGCCTGCAATTGGCGTTGGACCGGGTCGAGAAGGCAGCGATAGACCAGGAATCGTTGCAGCGCTTCCTCGACAGTGCCCTGATCTCGCCGGTGTTGACCGCCCACCCCACCGAGGTCCAGCGCAAGAGCATCCTGGATTGCCAGCTGATCATTTCCAGCTTGCTGGCCGTTCGCGATCGCATGGATCTGACCCCGAGCGACGAGGAAGACAACGAACACGCCCTGCGTCGCTTCGTGCTGATCCTGTGGCAGACCCGCATGCTGCGCACGGCCAAACTGACGGTGCGCGACGAGATCAAAAATGGTTTGGAATTCTATCGCTACACCTTCCTGAAAGAGATTCCCGAGATCTATGCCGGGCTGGAGAAACAGCTTGAAGGGCGGTTCTCCAAGGACATCAAGGTGCCGTCCTTGTTGCGCGTCGGCAGCTGGATCGGCGGCGACCGTGACGGCAATCCCTTTGTCACCCATGATGTGATGCGCGATGCGGTGCGTCAGCACTCCGCATTGGTGTTCGAGCACTATCTGGAAGAGACCCACATCCTGGGCACGCGGCTGAGCCTCACCGATCGTCTGGTCGATGTCAGCGCTGCGCTGCGCGCCCTGTCCGATGCGTCGCCCGACACTGCATCGAGCCGTGCGGATGAGCCTTATCGCCGTGCCCTGATCCTGGTCTATTCCCGATTGGCAGCCACGGCCAGAGCGCTCGGCCACGACATCGTCCATCGCCGTCCGCTGGACGAGCAGGCCGAACCCTATGCCAATCCGCAGGCGCTGATCGCCGATCTGGATGTGCTGATCGACTCGTTGTACAAGCACGGCGCGGTGTATCTGGCGCGCGGACGTCTGGCCAATTTGCGCCGGGCGGTCGAGGTGTTCGGCTTCCATCTGGCACCGCTGGACATGCGCCAGCACAGCGCGATCATAGAGCAGACCGTCAGTGAGCTGTTCTCGCATGGCGCTGGCCAGACCGATTACCCGCAGCTGGGTGAGGCGGAGCGGCGTCAGGTGCTGCTCGCTGCACTGCAAGCGGACAAGATCCTGCTCGCCGATCTCGACCAGTACGGCGACGTGGCCCAGAGCGAGCTGCGCATCATGCAGGCAGCCGCCGAGCTGCATCAGAGTTTCGGTCGTGCCGCCCTGCCCAATCACATCATCTCCAAGACCGATGCGGTCAGCGACATGCTGGAAGTGGCCCTGATGTTGCAGCAGGTGGGCCTGCTGGAAGAGTCGAGCCGCCTGCATGTCAACATCATCCCCCTGTTCGAGACCATCGAGGATCTGCGTGGTGGTGCCCGCATCATGGATGAGTTGTTCTCCATCCCCTGGTACAGAAAGCTGCTGGAAAGCCGCGACAACACTCAGGAAGTGATGCTGGGCTACTCCGACAGCAACAAGGACGGCGGTTATCTGACGGCCAATTGGGAGCTGTACAAGGCCGAGGTCGAACTGGTGCAGGTGTTCGCCAAGCACGGTATCGAACTGCGGCTGTTCCATGGCCGTGGCGGCACGGTGGGGCGTGGTGGCGGCCCCAGCTACGATGCCATCCTGGCGCAACCGCCGGGCAGCGTGAACGGGCAGATCCGCATCACCGAGCAGGGCGAGGTGATCTCCAGCAAATACTCGAACCCCGAGATCGGTCGCCGCAACCTCGAAACGCTGATCGCGGCCACGCTGGAAGCCACGCTGCTGGACCATCCGCACGATGCGGACGGCAATCCCGAATTCATGCGCATCATGGAGTCCTTGAGCCTGGATGCGTTCGCCGCGTACCGCAAGCTGGTGTACGAGACACCCGGTTTCACCGATTACTTCTTTACTGCGACACCGATTCGCGAGATCGCCGAGCTCAATATTGGCAGCCGCCCTTCGTCGCGCAAGGCCTCCGACAGGATCGAGGATCTGCGCGCCATCCCCTGGGTGTTCAGCTGGGGGCTGAACCGCGTCATGCTGCCGGGCTGGTATGGCTTCGGCAGTGCGGTGCAGCGCTTCATCGAGCGCGAAGGCGAGGCCGGTCTGGCCCAGTTGAGGCTGATGTACCAGACCTGGCCGTTCTTCCGGGGGCTGATGTCCAACATGGATATGGTGCTGTCCAAGACCGACATGGGCATCGCGTCGCGTTATGCGCACCTGGTCGAGGATGTCGAGCTGCGTGAACGTATCTTCGGCGAGATCGAGCGCGAGTGGGAGGCGACTGTCGAGACCTTGTTCAGCGTGACGGGCAACACCACCCTGTTGCAGGACAATCCCACATTCGCACGCAGCCTGACGACGCGCACGCCTTACATCGATCCGCTGAACCACTTGCAGGTCTCCTTGCTGTACCGCCACCGTAATGGCGACAACGACGAGAAGGTGAAGCGCGCCATCCATCTGACGATCAACGGCATCGCGGCAGGTCTGCGCAACAGCGGCTAGGGGGTGCGCCTGCCGGGTCAGGGGGATTCTCCGGCAGGCGTTGTTTTTGGTATTTGAAGAGCGGCAGTCTCTTCGTGCAAAGTTTCGTATCGAGCTAAAGGGGAGCTTTACATGTCTAACCGTAACACCAAATATCCGTCGGTCTTGCTGTTGACCCTGCTGGCAGGTGCTCCTGTCCTGACGTTAGCCTCGGAGACAGCGCCCATGGGGCGATTGAGCCCAAGGATAGAACTGCAGACCAGTGACCAGATCGGCGGCATTTCAGCTACCAAAGGTTCGTCCGGGCATGGCAAGTCGGCAGCTGAACCGGCACCTATGCTCGAAGTCAGCGGGGCCCTGGGCGGCACCATCCCTGCGCCCGCAGAGACAGCTGTGGAGCCGGTGACGCAAAAGGAAGACGTGGTGCCGACTGTCGCCCCGACCGAGGACGGAATGAGTGCCAAGGCGCGGGATAAGGCCGAGGCCAAGGCTGCACGCGAAGCTGGAAAGCTGGCGGATGCGCAGGCCAGAGCCGAGGCCAAGGCCGCGCGTGAGGCCAAGAAGCAGGAAGAAGCCCAGGCCAGAGAGGCGGCCAAGGTCGCACGGGAGAAGCAGCGTCAGGAAGAGGCTCAAGCCAGAGAAGCCGCCAAGGCTGCGGCTGCCGCTGAGCGTGAGTCGGCCAGATCGCAAGAGGCCAAGCCCGCAGTAGTGGAATCCCGGCAGGAAGAGGCCCCCACCCAAGAAAAGGTCGAGTTCGAGGCCAAGAAAGCGCGCGGATCGGCCAATTTCAAGGCCAAGGCCGCTGCCGAGCTGCAAGCCATAGCCGATGAGAAGGCTGGCAGCGCACACCGCGCCCAGGCTCGCGCCGAAGATCAGGCCGATGTCGCGGCCAAGGCCAGGGCGGAAGCCAAGGCGACTGCCCGCGATGCAGCCGAAGCCAAGGTCAAGTCTGCCGATGCTGCAAAAGCGCTGGCGGACCTTGAGGCCAAGGCGGCTGCCGAAGCGCTGGACAACGTCGGCTCGGGTTCCGGAGTAAGCGCGTCGACCGAAGCGGCGATCGTTGCCGCGCGGGAGGAGATGCGCCAGGCTGAGGCCGCAGCCAAGTCCAAGTCTGCGACGGCTTCCAGAGCGAAGGCCGAGGCGGATATGCAGGCTGAAGCTGCCGAACTGGCAAGGTCCAAGGCTGAATCCCAGGCCAGAACTGCCGCCAAGGCGGCTGAGGAGGCGCAGTTGGCCGCGCATGATGCGGCCGTCGCCAAGGCGAAGGCCGCTGCGGCAGCTCAGGCGGTCGCAGATTTCGAGGCTAAATCCGCTGCCGATGCCATCGCCAGGGCTCAGGCCAGGGCTCAGGCCGCCGCCGATGCCAAGGCCAGGGCTGACGCGGATGTCATCGCGGCAAGGTCGGGTGCGAAGCCGCAAGTCGATCCCGGTGTCGCCGTCAAGTCGGCGGTGGCGGCCCGCCTGGCACTTCCGGTCATTACCGAGCCGTATACCGCACTCAAGCTCAAGGATGCGATCCGGGTCCCCGGCTGGGACATCTCGATCATCGGTGTTTCCCGACCGGGTAATGTGCTGGCTTCGCGCGGTGCAGCCGATCAGACCGCCAGCGTGGGCGAGTGGGTGGTGGTGTTCCTGGAGCTGAGGAACACCAGCAATGCCCCGCAATCCGTGCTGGACTACAACTTCCAGATCGTTTCCAGCGGTGCGGCGGCAGGTTGCCAGAACCCTGAAGCGGGCGGTTGTCGTTACTTCATCAGCGGTTTGAGCGAAGCGCGCGGCCTGTATCAGCAAACGCGTGGCCTGACGGTTCTCCATTCGAACTATGACAAGCGGGAGTTCGCCCCCGGCGCGATGGCCAGAACAGCCGTGGTGTTCGATCTGCCGGTCAGCGGCTTTACCCAGAAGTTCGGTATCGGCGACAGCTATGTCGATCTCGGTACCCTGAAGAACGTGCCGGTGACCCCATCCGCCACGAAGTGATCGCAGTAACGGGGGCCGATGTCCTGTCGGCCCCTATCCCAGCGCTTTCAACAGCATCTTGCTCGCCAGTACCAGCAAGACCAGAGCAAAGGCCTTGCGCAAAATACCCAGCGGCAGGCGGTGTGCCGCCCTGGCCCCCAGTGGGGCGGTGGTCATGCTGGCGGTAGCCAGGCCGAGCAGGGCGGGCAGGTAGATGAAGCCCAGTGTGTGGGGCGGCAGCGAGGCGGCACCTGCCGACAGGCCGGTCAGCAGATAACCTGCACTGCCGCCCAAGGCGATGGGCAGTCCGATGGCGGAAGAGGTGCCGATGGCCTGCCGCAGCGGTATGTTGCACCACACCAGAAAGGGAATGACCACCGTGCCGCCGCCGATGGAGACCAGGCTGCTCAGCCACCCGGTGCACACGCCCATCGCACTCATCCCGGCCCGGCCCGGCAGGTCGCGTCCGGCATGGGGGCGCAGGTCCAGCAGTATCTGGGCGGCGGCAAAGTAGACGAAGCAGGCGAAGAAGCCGAACAGGAAGCGCGGTGAGACGCTGAAGGCGGACAGTGCGCCCAGCGCCGTACCGAGCAGGATGCCGGGGGTGATGCGGCGGACGATGCCCCAGTTCACCGCCCCGTGCTGGTGATGTTTGCGCAGGCTGGCCAGAGCGGTGAACACGATACAGGCCATGGCCGTGCCCAGCGCCAGATGCATGATCTGCTCGCCGGGGAAGCTCTGGGCCTCGAACAGCATGACCAGTACCGGCACCATCACTGTGCCGCCGCCGATACCGAACATGCCTCCCAGAAAACCCGCGACGGCACCCAATGCCAGGTACGCCGCCCACCATTCCATCAGCGTGCCAGTTCCTCGGTGATGTAACGCCACTCTGCCGGGTCGAGCGGGGTGATGGAGAGACGGTTGCCGCGCTGCAGGGTGCGCATCCGCTCCAGCTCGGCATGGGCGCGCAGTTCGGGCAGGGAGATCAGCTCGACCTTGCGTACCAGTTGCACATCGACATTGAACCAGCGCGGCGTTTCCAGCGTGGCTTTGGGGTCGAAGTATTTGCTGTGCCGGTCGAACTGGGTGGCATCCGGATAGGCCGTGCTGGCTACTCGCGCGATACCGGCGATGCCGGGTGCGGCGCAGTTGGAGTGGTAGAACAGCACGCCGTCGCCGACCGCCATCTGGTCGCGCATGAAATTGCGCGCCTGATAGTTGCGCACGCCGTACCACGCCACGGTCTGCTCGGGCAGGGCGGCAAGGTCGTCGATGCTGACATCGGCGGGCTCGGACTTCATCAGCCAGTAACGCACGGGATCAGCTCCGGTAGCTGGCGTTGATCTTGACGTAGTCGTAGGAGAAATCGCAGGTCCATACCGTGCCGGTGGCGTTGCCGCGATCCAGCACGACGCGGATGCCGATGTCTTCTTGCTTCATCACGCGCGCGCCGTCCTCCTCCTGATAGCTCGCCGCACGACCGCCGTTTTCGGCGACCAGTACGTCGTCCAGATACAGCTTTAGCCGCGTCACGTCGAGGTCGCTCACCCCGGCGTAGCCGATGGCGGCGAGAATGCGGCCCAGGTTGGGGTCGGAGGCGAAGAAGGCGGTCTTGACCAGTGGCGATCTGGCCACGGCGTAAGCGATCTGCTTGGCCTCGGCCACGTCACGTGCACCCTCAACGGTGATGGTCATGAACTTGGTCGCGCCTTCGCCGTCGCGCACGATGGCTTGCGCCAGCTGGATGGCGACTTCGTTGATGGCGGTTTGCAGTTCGGCGTAATTGGCGGCACTGACGGACGCGCCGCTCTTGCCGCTGGCGATCAGCATCAGTGCGTCGTTGGTCGAGGTGTCGCCATCCACGGTGATGCTGTTGAACGAGGCATCGGCAGCGGTCTTGACCATGGTTTGCAGCAGCGCCTGCGGCACGGCGGCATCGGTGGCGATGTAGCCCAGCATGGTCGCCATGTTGGGGTGAATCATGCCGGAGCCCTTGGCAATGCCGGTGACGGTGACGGTCTTGCCGCCGATCTGCACCTTGCGCGAGCAGCCCTTGGCGACGATGTCGGTGGTCATGATGGCGTGGGCGGCGTTGTGCCAGTTGTCCTCGGCGAGCGCAGCTACGGCTTGCGGCAGGCCGGCGACGATCCTGTCGACCGGCAGCGGCTCCATGATCACGCCGGTGGAGAACGGCAGCACCGCTTCCGGCGCGCAGCCCAGCAGTTTGGCCAGTTCGGCACAGGTGGCGCGCGCGGCGGCCATGCCTGGTTCGCCGGTGCCGGCGTTGGCATTGCCGGTGTTGACCACCAGTGCGCGCGTGGACGATGCGGCCAGATGTTCCTTGGCGACGGTGACCGGCGCGGCGCAGAAACGGTTGGTGGTGAACACGCCCGCCACGGTCGCGCCGTCATCCAGACGAATGACCAGCAGATCTTTGCGGTTGGGGCGTTTGATATTGGCTTCGGTGGTGCCCAACAAAACGCCGCTGACTGGCAACAGTTCAGCGGCGGTGGGCGATGTCAGTTTGACCGGCATCGCGGTTCCTCCTAGTAACGTCCGTGCATCTTGTAGAAATAGTTGCTCATCTCTTCGGTCTCGGCGTTCTTGCGCCGTGCCACGCCGTGCATGTAGCGCACCAGACCTCGCATCACGTAGTAGACGATGGCCGGGTGGCGATCCAGCAACGATTCCAGTTTGGCGCGCTCCAGCAACAGTACCGCGCCGTCTTTCTTCACTTCGACCCGGGCGTTGATGTTGGTGCCCTTGCCGCCGACGAAGCCGATGATGCTGGCCAGGTCGCCTTGCTTGTTCAGCTGCAGGGTCATCGGTTCGTTGTTCACCGTGGCCTGGATCTCGGCCTCACCTTCGGCCAGAATCATCAGCGATTCGGCCAGCGGGTTGCGGCCCGGCTCGATGATGACCTCGCCCGCCTTGTAGCGTTGCAGGGTGACGACACCTGCCAGAACCTCGATCTCGGAGTCGCGCAGCTCCTCGGTCAGCGTGGTGTGATGCAAAGTTTGCAGAAGCAGTTCATCAGTGGTCATGCCGTTTCTCCCATCGAATTAACTTAGTTTACCGTGACATTGTTTGTACTTTTTGCCCGAGCCACAGGGGCATGGATCGTTGCGACCGATCTTTTGTTCCTCGCGCACGAACGGAGCATGCTCGGCGGACGGTTCGGCGGGCTGCGCCAGCGCCTCATCGTAGTCGGCGTGATGATACTGTACATTTTCCACGCCAGGGGTGGCTTCCACCTGCTCCACCTGGGCCTCGTTGCGTATCTCCACGGTCAGCAGCAACTGGGTGACTTCGCGCTTGATGCTCTCCAGCATGTGCGAAAACAGTTCGAAGGCTTCGCGCTTGTACTCCTGCTTGGGGTTCTTCTGTGCATAGCCGCGCAGGTGGATGCCCTGGCGCAGATGGTCCAGCGCCGCCAGATGTTCGCGCCAGTGCTGGTCCAGGCTTTGCAGCATCACCACGCGCTCGTAGTGGTGCATCAGCTCGGCACCGACGATGCCGACCTTGATCATGTAGCCATCCAGCGCGGTCTGCTCGATGCGCTCGCGCAGCTTGGCCTCGTCCAGCGTCTTGTCCTCATCCAGCCATTGCTGCAACGGCAGGTTGAGCAGGAAGCGCGCTTTCAGCTCGCCTTCCAGCCCGGCGACGTTCCATTGCTCTTCCATGCTGCCCGGCGTGATGAACTCGCTGACGATGTCGTTGAGCACGTCGCGGCTCATGGCCACGATGGTCTCGGAGATGTCGCCGCTTTCCAGCAGCTCGTTGCGTTGCTGGTAGATCACCTTGCGCTGGTCGTTGGCGACGTCGTCGTACTCCAGAATCTGTTTGCGCATGTCGAAGTTGCGCGCTTCCACCTTGCGTTGCGCGTTCTCGATGGCGCGGGTCACCCAGGTGTGCTCGATGGCCTCGCCTTCCGGCAGCTTGAACTTGTTCATGATCGCGGTGACGCGGTCGGAGGCGAAGATGCGCAGCAGCGGGTCTTCCAGCGACAGGTAGAAGCGACTGGAACCGGCATCGCCCTGACGGCCGGCGCGACCGCGCAACTGGTTGTCCACCCGGCGTGATTCGTGGCGCTCGGTGCCGATGATGTGCAGGCCGCCGGCGGCCAGCACCTGCTCGTGCAGCGACTGCCACTCCGACTTCAGTTGCTCGATGCGCTGGTTGCGCGTCGTCTCGTCCAGCGAGGCATCGGCGTGCAGGTGTTCGGTCTGCTTCTCGACGTTACCGCCCAATACGATGTCGGTGCCGCGCCCCGCCATGTTGGTGGCGATGGTCACCATCTTGGGGCGACCGGCCTGGGCCACGATCTCGGCTTCGCGCGCGTGCTGCTTGGCATTGAGCACCTGATGGGGAAGATCGATCCTGGCCAGCAGGTTCGAGATCAGCTCGGAATTCTCGATCGAGGTGGTGCCGACCAGTACCGGCTGGCCGCGTTCGTAACAATCCTTGATATCCATCACCACCGCCTCGTACTTCTCCTTGGCGGTCAGATAGACCTTGTCCATCATGTCCTTGCGCACGGTGGGGCGGTGCGGCGGGATGATCACGGTCTCCAGGTTGTAGATGCTCTGGAACTCGAATGCTTCGGTATCCGCCGTGCCGGTCATGCCCGACAGCTTGCTGTACATGCGGAAGTAGTTCTGGAAGGTGATCGAGGCCAGCGTCTGGTTCTCTTTCTGGATGGACACGCCTTCCTTGGCTTCCACGGCTTGGTGCAGGCCATCCGACCAGCGGCGACCCGCCATCAGGCGGCCAGTGAACTCGTCCACGATCGTCACTTCGCCGTCCTGCACCACATAATGCTGGTCGCGGAAGAACAGGTTGTGGGCGCGCAGCGCGGCGTACAGATGGTGGATCAGCGTGATGTTGGCCGGATCGTACAGGCTGCCACCCGGAGGCAGCAGGCCGGCTTGCGCCAGCATCTGTTCGGCATGTTCGTGGCCGGACTCGGTCAGCAGGATCTGGTGGTTCTTCTCGTCCACGCTGAAGTCGCCGGGGCCATCCTCTTCCTGCTGGCGCTTGAGATTGGGCACCAGCACGTTCATGCGGTTGTAGATCTCGACGTTGTCTTCGGCCTGGCCGGAGATGATCAGCGGGGTGCGCGCCTCGTCGATCAGGATGGAGTCGACTTCATCGACGATGGCGAAATTGAGCCCGCGCTGAAAGCGCTCATTGGCCTGCGTCGCCATGTTGTCGCGCAGGTAGTCGAAACCGAACTCGTTGTTGGTGCCGTAGGTGATGTCGGCGGCGTAAGCGGTCTGTTTCTGGTCGTGCGCCATCTGCGACAGGATCACGCCGACCGACAGGCCGAGGAAGTTGTACAGCCTGGCCATCCAT
Source organism: Ferriphaselus sp. R-1 (assembly GCF_000746095.1). Lineage (GTDB taxonomy): Bacteria > Pseudomonadota > Gammaproteobacteria > Burkholderiales > Gallionellaceae > Ferriphaselus. The sequence goes on from NZ_JQKP01000002.1 coordinate 354,316, forward strand.
TCCGCATCGCGCGCAGCCAGATAGTCGTTCACTGTCACTACATGCACGCCCTTGCCGGACAGGGCATTCAGGTAGGCGGGCAGAGTAGCCATCAGCGTCTTGCCCTCGCCGGTGCGCATCTCGGCGATCTTGCCCTGATGCAGCGCCATGCCGCCTATCATCTGCACATCGTAGTGACGCATGCCGAACACGCGCTTGCCCGCCTCGCGCACCACGGCGAAGGCTTCGGGCAGCAGCGCATCGAGTGATTCACCCGCTGCGGCGCGCTCCTTGAATGCCGTGGTCTTGCCGCGCAGCTCGTCGTCGGTCAATGCCGCCATCTGCGCTTCGAGCGCATTGATCGCCTGCACCGACTTGCGATACTGTTTGAGGAGGCGGTCGTTGCGACTACCGAAGACACTTTTCAGCAAATTGGAGATCATGTTTCTTCTTCTATGGGAATGACAAAGGCTTCTGCCTAAGGGCGCGGCATATTACCATACAGACCGTCCCACTATCACCCTAAGCCCATGTCGAAACAACTGACTGCCTTCCTCGGCGACAACCCGGAGCTGCGGCCATTGCTCGAACATGCTCGCGAGTTGCAGCGCTGGCAGGGCGAGTTCGAGCAAATCGTGCCGCCTTCGTTGCGACCGAGCTGTCGTGTGGGGCAGGTGGATGCGGGGCGTTTGCAACTGCTGGCCGACAACGGGACCGTCGCGGCCAAGTTGCGCCAGCTCGCGCCTACCCTGCTGGAGGCGCTTCAGAGCAAGGGTTGCCCGATCCGTGAAGTGTGGGTGCGCGTGCAAGTCGGCGGTTACGCCGCACCGCGCCGCAAGGGCGGCGGGGCGCTGGGCAGTCAGGGGCAGCAGGAGGTACGCTTGCTGGCCGAGTCGCTGGCCGAATCGCCGCTGCGATCGGCGCTGGAGAAGCTACTCCAGCACTGTCGCTAGACCAGTATCCGCCAGCCGGTCAGCACCAACCGTTCCAATACGAACAAGGCCGCGAAGATCAGCACCACGACCACGATCAGGCGCACGGTCTGCCAGGCAAAGTTCAGGTAACGCTGCTTCCGGGTGAACAGGTACATGCCGCCGGAGACGGCGATGAGCAGGGCGGCGAGGATGAGGAACAGGCGCAGGATCAACATGGCCCGGTGCGATGCGTCAGATCGCCTGAAGTTGCAGGCGCAGGAAGTCCGGCGCTTCCTCTTCCTTGTCGAAGCTCACGTATTCCCAGGCCGATGCGTCCGCCAGCAGCGCGCGTAGCAGGGCGTTGTTGAGAGCGTGGCCGGACTTGTAGCCGGAGAAGGCACCGATCAACGGATGCCCGATCAGATACAGGTCGCCGATGGCATCCAGCACCTTGTGCTTGACGAACTCGTCGTCCGAGCGCAGGCCGTCCGGGTTGATGACGCGGTACTCGTCCATCACGATGGCATTGTCCAGATTGCCACCGAGTGCCAGACCTTGCGAGCGCAAGTACTCGACTTCGTGCATGAAGCCGAAGGTGCGCGAACGGCTCACTTCCCGGATGTAGGAGTGTTCGCCCAGATCGACGGTGACATGTTGCTTGGTGGCGGTGAAAACCGGGTGGGCGAAGGCGATGGTGAAGGTGAGCTTGTAGCCGTGATGCGGGTCGAAGCGTACCCATTTGTCGCCATCCCTGACCTCGACCGGCTTGAGGATGCGAACGAATCTCTTGGGTGCGGCCTGTTCGATCAGGCCGGCGGATTGCAGCAGAAAGATGAAGGTGCCCGCGCTGCCGTCCATGATGGGGACTTCGGCGCTGGTCAGCTCGACGATGGCGTTGTCCACGCCCAGTCCGGCAAAGGCCGACATCAGATGCTCTACGGTGGAAACGCGCGTGCCGTTCGCTTCCATGCACGTGGAAAGGCGGGTGTCATGGACCGACTCGGCGGTAGCCGGGATTTCGACTATGGGTGTCAGATCGACGCGGCGAAAGACGATGCCGTGGTTGACGGGCGCTGGCTTGAGGGTAAGTTGGACCTTTTCCCCCGTGTGCAGGCCGACCCCCGTGGCCGTTACCGTCGATTTGAGAGTTCGCTGCTTGATCATGTCCGTTCAGAGCCGTTTGCCTGGCCGCGATTCTAGCATAGCCAGACAGGCGGCGACCCGGGGCGGCGGAGAGATGCGCCCCGGGTCGCCCGGACTCAGTCCGCCTGCTTGCGCAGGAAGGACGGGATGTCCAGCATGTCCATGCCGGATTCGCGCAGCGAGGCGACTGCGGTCTCGCGCTGGCTGCGGCCACTGCGCATCACGGTGGGACGATCCAGTTCGCCGTAGTTGATCATCGGCATATCGTCGGTACCGGTGCGCTGGTTCTCGTAGGACGGAGCGACCAGCACCGGCTTGGGTTGACGGCGGCTGCCGACCTTGCCCAGACCGGTGGCCACCAGCGTCACGCGCAGTTCGTCACCCATGTCTTCGTCGAATACGGAACCGACGATGACGGTGGCTTCCTGAGCGGCGAACTGGAAGCAGTTCATCACTTCGTGCAGCTCTTCCAGTGTCAGGTTGCTGCTGGAGGTGATGTTGACCAGGATGCCGCGTGCGCCGGACAGATCGACATCTTCCAGCAGCGGGCTGGCGATGGCCTGTTCGGCGGCTCGCTTGGCGCGGTCTTCGCCAGTCGCGGTGGCCGCGCCCATCATGGCCATGCCGTTCTCGGACATCAGCGTACTCACGTCGGCGAAGTCCACGTTCACCATGCCGGGCACGTTGATGACTTCAGCGATACCGGCGACAGCACCTTGCAACACGCCATTCGAGGCTTTGAACGCTTGTGGCAGCGTGGTCTTGCCGCCCAGCACTTCCATCAGCTTGGCGTTCGGCACGATGATCAGCGAATCGACGTGGCTGGCCAGCTCTTCGATACCGTTCTGTGCCAGCGTCATGCGCTTGCCCTCGAACATGAAGGGCTTGGTCACCACCGCCACGGTCAGGATGCCCAACTCCTTGGCCACCTTGGCCACGATGGGTGCCGCGCCCGTGCCGGTGCCGCCGCCCATGCCCGCAGTGATGAACACCATGTTCGCGCCCCGGATGAGTTCGGCGATGCGCTCGCGGTCTTCTTCCGCCGCTGCCTGGCCGACCTCGGGCTTGGCACCCGCGCCCAGACCCTTGGTCAGGTTCGCACCGATCTGCAACTGCACGCGCGACTTGCTGCGCTTGAGCGCCTGAGCATCGGTGTTGATGGCGATGAACTCCACGCCTTTCATGCCCTGCTCGATCATATGATCGACTGCATTACCGCCGCAGCCGCCCACTCCGATGACCTTGATCACCGCACCGTGAGGTTGTGCATCCAATATCTCAAACATTGTTCTCTCCTTATTAAAACGACCACACCCTGAATAAAACCAACTCCGAAAAATCAGAAATTGCCCTGAAACCATGCCCGCATCTTGCCCAGCACATCGCCGACAGATTTGGTTTGCATTTTGTGTTCACTGTGCTGTTTGTGGCTTTCCAGTCCGTACAGCAACAGCCCCACGCCGGTGGAGTAGCGTGGCGTGCGCACCACGTCGGACAAGCCGCCGACGTAACGTGGCATGCCCAACCTCACCGGCATGTGGAAAATCTCCTCGCCCAGTTCCACCATGCCCTGCATGGCAGCGCTGCCGCCAGTGATGACGATGCCGGAGGACAGCAGGTCTTCGTAACCGCTGCGGCGCAGCTCCGCTTGCACCAGCGAATACAGCTCTTCGATACGCGGTTCGATCACTTCGGCCAGCGTCTGGCGTGACAACATGCGCGTGCTGCGCTCACCTACGCCGGGTACCTCGATAGGCACGTCATCGGCCAGCTGGCGCAGCGCGCAGCCGTATTTGATCTTGATGTCCTCGGCATCCTTGGTCGGGGTACGCAAGGCCATGGCGATGTCGTTGGTCACCTGATCACCGGCGATGGGAATGACTGCCGAATGGCGGATGGCCCCGCCGGTGAAGATCGCCACGTCGGTGGTGCCGCCGCCGATGTCCACCAGGCACACGCCCAGTTCCTTCTCGTCGTCTTCCAGCACGGCGCGACTCGATGCCAGCGGCTGCAGGATCATCTCGTTCATCTCCAGCCCGCAGCGATGCACGCATTTGATGATGTTCTGTACCGCCGCCACCGCGCCGGTAACGATGTGTACTTCCACTTCCAGCTTCATCCCGCTCATGCCCAGCGGCTTCTTGATGCCGCCTTGGCCGTCGATGCTGAATTCCTTTTCCAGAATGTGCAGGATCTGCTGGTCGCTGGGCAGGCTGATCGAGCTGGCGGTCTCGACCACGCGGTCGATGTCCCACTGCGTCACTTCCTTGTCCTTGATCTTGACCATGCCACTGGTGTTCATGCTCTTGATATGGCTGCCCGCGATGCCGGTGTAGACCTGGGTGATCTTGCAGTCAGCCATGAACTCCGCGTCGCGCAGCGCCTTCTGGATGGTGTTCACGCTGGCATCGATGTTCACCACCATGCCCTTCTTCATGCCGGACGATTCCTGCATGCCCGCACCGATCACCTCGATCGTGTCATCCGGTTTGACCTCGCCCACGATGCACACGATCTTCGAGGTGCCGATGTCCAGCGCCACGATCAGTTCCTTGTATTCCTTGCTCTTGCTCATGTCTTTCCTCCTGCCCCTATACCTTGCTGTTCGTAGTGCGTGCCGCCGGCTTGCTCAGTCCGCCCGGCAGATAGGCGGCAAAGCCGCTGCGATAACGTAGATCCACATAGCTGACTTTGTGTGCCGATGAAGCTAGGCTGTAGTGGTACACCGCGACGAAGCGCGCCAGCCGCCTTCCGACATCTTCGCGTCCCAATTCCAGCACCAGCCCGTCGTCCAGCTTGAGTCGCCAGTCGCGGCGCGGAGACAGGCTGATCTGCACCACGCTCTGCTCCAGCGGTTTGACCTGCGCGCCGAAATCGGCGAACTTCTGCATCACCTCCGCTGCCGTACCGGTCGGGCCGTAATACTCGGGCAACTCTTCCTCGGTCTCGGCGGCGAACACCTCGCCATGGTTGTTCACCAGCTCGATGCCGTTCCAGCGTGCCACGGCCTGATGTTCTTCCAGCGCGATCTCCAGTTGCGCCGGGAACTCGCGGCGCAGGCTGACTTTGCGTACCCAGGGCAGTTGTTCCAGCGACTGGCGCAGATGGACCAGGTCAGCCGTGAAGAAGTTGCCTTTCAACTCATTGCGCACCACTCGCGCCACTTGTTCCTCGGAAATCCGGATCGGGGCAGCGGCCAGCTTGGCCGTCTTTAGCGGGAAGATCGGCAGATGCACCACGTAATGCGCCGCACCTGCCAGGATCAGCAGCAGGCTGATGCCCAGCAGGGCATTGGCGAGATTGCGCAGCGCTTTGGCGTCATCCCACATGGGCCATCTCCAATACTTTGAGAACCAGTTGCTCGAAACTCAGCCCCGACTCACGCGCCGCCATCGGCACCAGGCTGTGGTCGGTCATGCCGGGCGAGGTGTTCGCTTCCAGCAGATAGGGGCGGCCTGCTTCGTCCACCAGAAAATCCACCCGCCCCCAGCCGCGACCGCCCAGCAGCTTGAAGCCCTGCAAGGCCAGGCGCTGCATCTCGGCTTCCTGTTCTGCAGTCAGCCCGCACGGGCACAGGTAGCGCGTGTCGTTGCGCAGGTACTTGGCCTCGTAGTCGTAGAACTCGTTGGCGGGCACGATGCGGATCACCGGCAGCGCCGTATCCCCCAGAATCGCGGCGGTGAATTCGCCGCCCAGCACCGCGCGCTCGGCGATCACCAGCGCGTCGTGCTTGGCCGCTTCGTGGTAGGCCGTGGGCAAGTCGGCCAGCGATTTCACCTTGCTGATGCCGACGCTGGAGCCTTCGTTGGCAGGCTTCACGAACAGCGGCAGACCCAGCCGTTCAGCTACGCCTGCCCAGTCGCTGTCGGCGCTGAGCATCTCGTACTGCGGCACCGGCAGGCCGCCCGCCTGCCAGATCATCTTGCTGCGCCACTTGTCCATCGCCAGCGCGGAAGCCATTACGCCGCTGCCGGTGTAAGGGATGCCCAGCAGTTCCAGCGCGCCCTGCACCGTGCCGTCCTCGCCGCCGCGACCATGCAGGGCGATGAAAGCGCGGTCGAAGCCGTCGTCGCGTAGTGCTTCCAGCGATTGCACCGCCGGGTCGAAGGGATGCGCGTCCACGCCGCTGCGCTGCAAGGCGGCCAGCACCGCCGCGCCGCTCTTCAGCGACACTTCGCGCTCCGCCGAGCGACCTCCGAACAAGACTGCGACTTTGCCGAAATTTTTCACTGCTTCTCTCCGATGATGCGTATTTCCGGATGCAAATGGATGCCGGTCCTGGCCGCCACTTCCGCTTGCACCCGCTCTATCAATCCTTCGATGTCAGCCGCTGTCGCCCCGCCGGTGTTGACGATGAAGTTGGCGTGCTTCTGCGACACCTCAGCGCCGCCGATCTTGCAGCCCTTCAGCCCGCAAGACTCGATCAGCCGTGCGGCGTGGTCGCCTGCCGGGTTGCGGAACACCGATCCAGCGTTGGGCGTGCCTATGGGCTGGCTGGCGACGCGCTTTTCCAGCAGCGTTTTGATCGCCAGCCGCGAGGCCGCGCCGTCGCCGGATTCAAACTTCAGCCAGACGCCGACGAACAGCTCGTCGGTCGGCAGCGGGAACGGTTCGCCGTCGTCATCACGCCGCTGCACGCTGCGATAGCCGATGGCGTAATCCGCCGGTGTGCGCTCGACCAGTTCGCCCGCGCGGGTCAGCACCTGCACGCGCGCCACCTTGTCCCAGATCTCACTGCCGTAGCAGCCAGCGTTCATTGCCAGCATCCCGCCGACAGTGCCGGGAATGCCCGCGCAGAATTCCGCGCCGATCAAATCGTGGGTGGCGGCAAAGCGCGCCAGCTTCGCGCCCGGCACACCCGCTTGTGCATACAGCAAGCCATCCGCTTCCTGATGCAACTCGGTCAGCGCGCCGTGGGTCAGCAGCAGGGTGCCGCGCAGACCGCCGTCGCGCACCAGCAGATTGCTGCCCAGCCCCACCGTCAGCAGCGGCTCGTCTTGCGGCAAGGTGCGCAGGAACAGCGCCAGATCGGCCAAGTCCACCGCCTGATACATCCGCGCCACCCGGCCACCCGCGCGCCAGCTCACATGGCGGCTCATGTCCACGTCCAGGCTGAGTTCGCCGCGCAAGAAGTTGGTGGGTTCGCTCATGTTCATTCCGCCCTCGCGACGAGCTTACGAACCTGCGCGGCCACACCGCCGATGGAGCCTGCGCCCATGGTCAGCACCACGTCGCCGGGTTGCGCCAGATTGAGGATGGTCTGCGGCATGTCGGCGATCTGCTCGACGAACACGGCTTCCTTGCCCGTCACCCGCAGCGAGCGCATCAGCGCGCGGCCGTCCGCCGCCACGATGGGGGCTTCACCGGCGGCATAGACCTCGGCTAGCAACAGCGCGTCCACCGTGCCCAGCACTTTCACAAAATCCTCGAACAGGTCGCGGGTGCGGGTGTAGCGGTGCGGCTGGAAGGCCAACACCAAGCGCCGACCGGGGAACGCGCCGCGCGCCGCCGCCAGTGTCGCCGCCATCTCGACAGGGTGATGGCCGTAGTCGTCCAAGAGGGTGAAGGTTCCCTTGCCGCTGGCGGCAAGGACGTTTGCCCCCTCGCCCGCAAGCGGGAGAGGGTTGGGGAGAGGGGCATCCAACACTGGAATCTCCCCATACCGCTGGAACCGCCGTCCCACGCCCTGGAACTCGGCCAGCCCGGCCACGATGGCCTGTTCGTCCACGCCCACTTCCAGTGCGATGGCGATGACGGCCAGCGAATTCAGCACGTTGTGATTGCCCGCCAGATTCAGCGTCACTTCCAGATCGATCGGCACGCTGTTGTGGCGGCACAGCGCGGTGTAGCGCATCTTGCCGCCTTCGTGGCGCACGTTGACGGCGCGAATCTGCGCGTCTTCGCTGAAGCCGTAGGTGGTGTAGGGCTTGCTGATGCGGCCCATGATCTCACGCACGTTGGGGTCGTCCACGCACAGCATGGCACGACCATAGAACGGCAGGCGCTCCAGGAAATCGACAAAGGTCTGCTTCAGACGATTGAAGTCGTGACCGTAGGTTTCCATGTGGTCGGCGTCGATGTTGGTGACCACGGCCAGAATGGGCGAGAGATACAAAAAGGAGGCGTCGGATTCGTCCGCCTCGGCGACCAGAAACTCGCCGGTGCCCAGCTTGGCGTTGGTGCCGCTGCTGTTCAGCCGCCCGCCGATCACGTAGGTCGGATCGAAACCGCCCTGCGCCAGCACGCTGGCGGCGAGGCTGGTGGTCGTGGTCTTGCCATGCGTCCCGGCGATGGCGATACCCTGACGCAGCCGCATCAGCTCGGCCAGCATCATGGCGCGCGGCACCACGGGAATCTTGCGGGCGCGAGCTTCGACCACTTCCGGGTTGTCGGCCTGCACGGCGGTGGAAGTCACCACCGCGTCGGCGTTGCCCAGATTCTCGGCAGCGTGACCACGATGGATGGTCGCGCCCAGCGCGGCCAGACGTTGCGTCGCGGCGTTGTCGGCCAAGTCCGAGCCGCTCACCTGAAAACCCAGATTGAGCAGCACCTCGGCGATGCCGTTCATCCCCGAGCCGCCGATGCCGACGAAATGCAGCGCTTTGACTTTATGCTTCATGCGGCCAACTCCTCACATACTTTGGCTACTTGCCGCGCCGAGTCCGGCTTGGCCAGCGCCCGCGCCGCCTCGGCCATGGCCAGAGCGCGTTCGCGTGTCATCTCTTGCAACATGCCCGCCAGTTTTTCCGCTGTCAGTTCCGGTTGCGGCAACAGGATGGCCGCGCCGTGATCGGCCAGAAACTTGGCGTTACCGGTCTGGTGATCGTCCACTGCGAACGGGAGCGGCACCAGCACGCTGGCCACGCCAGCCGCTGCCAGCTCCGCCACGGTGAGCGCGCCGGAGCGGCAAATCACCAGATCGGCGGCGGCGTAGCGCGCGTCCATATCGTTCAGGAAGGCGCACACTTCGGCGTTCACGCCGGCTTGCGCGTACAAGGCCTGCACTGCTTCAAAATGTTGCTTGCCGGTCTGATGCGTCACGTGCGGACGCGCACCTTCCGGCAGCAAGGCCAAGGCCTGCGGCAGGCATTCGTTCAACGCCTTCGCGCCCAGACTACCGCCCACCACCAGCACCTTGAGCGGGCCGCTGCGTCCGGCGAACCGCTCGGCGGGCGCGGCTAGCACGGCGATGCTGTCGCGCACCGGGTTGCCCAGCCACTCGGCATCGGGCAACACCTGCGGGAAGCCGGACAGCACGCGGTCGCTGAGCTTGCCCAGCGCCTTGTTGCTTAATCCGGCCACCGAGTTCTGTTCGTGGATCACCAGCGGGCGGCGCAGCAACCAGGCCATTAACCCGCCGGGGAAGGTGATGTAGCCGCCCAGACCGAGCACCACGTCGGGGCGGTGGCGGAAGATGGCTGCGGCGCTCTGTCCGAGTGCGCGCAGCAGGTTGAACGGCAGCATCAACTTGCGTACCAGCCCCTTGCCGCGTAGCCCGCCGAAGTTCACCCAGGCCACCGGGTAGCCGTGCTTGGGCACCAGTTCAGCCTCCATGCTGGCGGGTGCACCCAGCCAGGTCACGTTCCAGCCCTGACCGTGCAGTACGTCGGCCACCGCCAGCCCTGGGTAGATGTGCCCGCCGGTGCCGCCTGCCATGATGAGAATGTTGCGCGGGCTCATGCTGGCAACCCCCGTAGCAATCGTCTGTTTTGGCTGCGACCGCCCCGTTGGGGCTTAACTTGCTGTCGCAAGTTAGTCTTCGCCGAAACAGAAGGCTCAACGCTAAGCATCATGCTGGCAGCCCCCGTAATAGCCTTCTGTTTTCATAATCGATTCTGAGCAGGATCGCCACTGCGACGCAGTTCACCACGATGCCGCTGCCGCCGAAGCTGAGGAAGGGCAGGGTCAGACCTTTGGTGGGCAGCACGCCCATGTTCACGCCGATGTTGATCATCGACTGGATGCCGATCCAGACGGCGATGCCCTGAGCGACCAAGGCTGCGAACGGGCGCTCCACGAAGGCAGCCTGACGGCCTATCATGTAGGCGCGGGCGACGAACCAGGTGATCAGTGCCATCACCACGAACACGCCGATGAAGCCCAGTTCCTCGCCGATCACCGCCATCAGGAAGTCGGTGTGGGCCTCGGGCAGGTAGAACAGTTTCTCCACGCTGCCGCCCAGGCCGACCCCGGTCCATTCGCCGCGACCGAAGGCGATCAGGGCATGGCTCAACTGGTAGCCTTTGCCGTAGGGGTCGGACCAGGGGTCCATGAAGCCGGTGACCCGCTTCATGCGGTATTCGGACGACAGGATCAGCGCGGCGAACCCGAGTGGCAGAATGATCATCAGCCCGGCAAATACTTTGAGCTTGAACCCCCCCAGCCACATGATGCAGAAAGCGATGGCGAAGATCACCACGAAGGCACCCATGTCAGGTTCCAGCAACAGCAGGGCTCCGACCACGCCCATCACGATAGCCATGGGCAGGAAGGCTTTGGTGAGCAGGTGGCCGACGCTGCTCTTGCGCACGGTATAGTCGGCTGCATACAGCACGGCGAACAGCTTCATCAGTTCCGACGGTTGCAGGTTGAACACCAGCAGCGAGAGCCAACGGCGGCTGCCATAGACCACCTTGCCGATACCCGGGATCAGTACCAGAGTCAGCAAGGCCACTCCTGCCAGGAACAGCCAGGGGGCCAGCTTCTGCCAACCGCGTACCGGCATCTGGAAGGCGATCATGCCAACGGTGAATCCGACGGCGATGAAGATGGTCTGGCGTGTCAGGTAGTAGGTCGCCTGATGGGTGAACTTGCTGGCTTCGGCGGTGGCGATGGACGCGGAATAGACCATCACCAGCCCGATGGAGAGCAGCAGCAACGCCACCCAGCTCAGCACGGCATCGTACTCGGCCAGGGGGGCGAACGACCGTTTTGCGGCGGCGATCATGCGGGCTCCTGTTGCGGCAGCGCCTGCACGGCGGCGATGAACACCTGCGCGCGGTGTACATAGTTGCGGAACATATCGAAGCTGGCGCAGGCGGGCGACATCAATACGGCATCGCCGGCTTGCGCCAGCGAGGCGGACAGTTGCACAGCTTCGGCCATGTCGGAGGCGTGGTACAGCGGCTTGTTACAGCCTTGCAGTGCCTGCTCGATCAGGGGGGCATCGCGGCCTATCAGCACCACGGCGCGGGCATATTGTGCGACGGGCTGGTTCAGCGGGGAGAAGTCCTGCCCCTTGCCATCGCCGCCCAGGATCAGCACGGTCGGCTGCCCCATGCCGCTGAGTGCCGCTGCCGTAGCACCGACGTTGGTACCCTTGGAGTCGTCATACCAGCTGACACCGCCGATCTCGGCGACCTTTTCCACGCGATGCGGCAAACCCTTGAACTCGCGTAACGCTTGCACCAGCGGCTCCAGCGGCAGGCCGATGGCGCGGCACAGCGCCAGTGCCGCCAGCGCGTTGGCGATGTTGTGTTGTCCGTTGAGCTGAAGTTCGCTGGCCTTCATCACACGCAGCATGCCTTGTACCAGCCAGACATCGCCGTCGGCGTGGGTGATGCCCCAGTCCTTGCCGGTGGGGGGCGCGCTCAGGCCGAAGGTCACACAGTTGCGGCCCAGTAGGGCCATGCGCGAACTTTCCGCGTCATCGCGGTTGAGCACCTGTACCCCGTGCTGACCCTCGCTGCGGAAGATGCGCGACTTGGCGGCGATATAGCCGTACATGTCGGCGTAACGGTCGAGATGGTCTTCGCTGATGTTGAGCACGGTGGCGGCATCGGCGCTGAGCGACCAAGTCGTTTCCAGTTGGAAGCTGGACAGCTCCAGCACCCATACTTCGGGCTGCTTGCCGGCGCGATCCAGCAACACATCCAGCACGGCGGGCGAGATGTTGCCTGCCACCTCGGTATCCAGCCAGGCCGCGCGGCACATCGCGCCGACCATGCTGGTGACGGTGGTCTTGCCGTTGGAGCCGGTGATGGCGATGATCTTGGGTGCGCCCTCCCTGGGCAGGGTGCGGGCAAACAGCTCGATGTCGCCCACGACCGGGATCTTGCGCTCCATCGCGCGCTGTACCAGCGGCTCGGCGACCGGCACGCCGGGGCTGATGGCGACCAGATCGACATCGTCCAGCAACTCGCTGCGGAAGAAGCCGCAACGCACGTCGGCCAGCGGGAATTGCGCGCGCAGGGATTCCAGACCGGGCGGGAAGTTGCGGCTGTCGGCGATACGCACACGTGCCCCTTGCGCGCTCAACCAGCGCACAAGCGATAACCCGGTCTCACCCAGACCCAGCACCAGCACATGTTTGTTCGCCAATTCCATAATGGGCTCCTATCTCAGCTTGAGGGATGCCAGTCCCAGCAGGACCAGTAACATCGTGATGATCCAGAAACGCACGACCACCTGAGTCTCCTTCCAACCTTTTTGCTCATAGTGGTGGTGCAGCGGTGCCATCAGGAAGATGCGCTTGCCTTCGCCGAATCTGGCCTTGGTGTATTTGAAGTAGCTCACCTGGGCGGCGACCGACAGGGTTTCCACCACGAACACGCCGCCCATGATGAACAGCACGGCTTCCTGCCGCACGATCACGGCGACGGTGCCCAGTGCCGCGCCCAGCGCCAGCGCGCCCACATCGCCCATGAACACTTCCGCCGGATAGGCGTTGAACCACAGGAAGGCGAGTCCGGCACCCCCGATGGCGGCGCAGAATATGGCCAGCTCGCCCGCACCCGGAACGTGCGGCACGCCCAGGTATCTGGCGAACACGGCGTGTCCCGCGACGTAGGCGAAGATGGCCAGCGCGCCGCTGACCAGTACGGTCGGCATGATCGCCAGGCCGTCCAGCCCGTCGGTCAGGTTCACCGCATTGCTGGTGCCGACGATGACGAAATACACCAGTACAAGGAACCAGAACGCCGACAGCGGGAACACCAGATACTTGAAGAACGGCACGATCAGCTCGGTGTGGGCGGGCAGGGAGGCGGTCTGCCACAGATACGCGCCCACAGCCAGCGCGATCAGCGATTGCCAGAACATCTTGGCCTTGGCCGACAAGCCCTTGGGGTTGCGGTGCACCACCTTGCGGTAATCGTCCACCCAGCCGATGGCACCCACGCCCAGTGTGGTCAACAGCACCACCCAGATGTAGGCGTTGTGCAGGTCGCCCCAGAGCAGGGTGGTGATGGCGACCGAGGTAAGGATCAGCGCGCCGCCCATGGTGGGTGTGCCCGCTTTCACCAGATGTGTCTGTGGCCCATCGTTGCGAACCGACTGGCCGATCTTCATGGCGGTCAGCTTGCGTATCATCCACGGGCCGACGGCGAAGGAGATGAACAAGGCCGTCATCGCGGCCAGCACGGCGCGCAGCGTGATGTAATTGAACACGTTGAAAGTGCGTACGTCCTGGCCCAGCCATTGTGCTAATGCGAGCAGCATGTTTCCTCCCCGGTGAGGCAGTGGGCTACCACCCGTTCCATCTTCATGAAGCGCGATCCCTTCACCAATACGGTGGCTTCGGGTTCCAGCGCCCTGTCCAGCGCATCGAGCAGATCCTCGATGCGGTCGAAATGTTGTCCGCCTGCGCCGAACGCCTGTACCGCCTGGGCGCTCAGCGGGCCCAGCGCGTACAGTCGATCGATCCCGCTGGTCGCTGCGGCTGCGCCGATCTCGGCGTGGAAACGTGCCGCATCAGCGCCCAGCTCGCCCATATCGCCCAACACGAAGATGCGCAGTCCGTCGGCTTGCGCCAGTACGGCGATGGCCGCGCGCATCGAAGCGGGATTGGCGTTGTAGGTGTCGTCGATCACGATGGCACCGCCGGGGGTGCGCTTGCGCTGCAAGCGGCCACTCACCCCGGCGAACGCTTCCAGCCCGGCCCTGATCTGCTCCAGCTTGATGCCTATCGCCAAAGCGGCGGCGGTGGCCGCGAGGGCGTTGCGGGCGTTGTGCGCGCCGGGCACTTGCAGATGCAGGTGGGCGATGCCCGCCGGTGTGCTGATGGTCAGTTGCGAGCCGGCGGCGATCGGTTGCCAGCTGCCACACACCACGGCGGCGGCATCCAGACCGAAATCGAGGACGGGATGCGGTGCGGCGAGTTTGCGCCACAATCCGGCATAGGCATTGTCGGCATTGAGCACGGCCACGCCACCCGCCGCCAGTCCGGCGAAGATCTCGCCTTTGGCGCGGGCGACGGCTTCCACCGTGCCCAGGCCTTCCAGATGCGCCCCGCTGGCGTTGTTCACCAGCGCGACGTTGGGGCTGGCCAGACGGGTCAGATAGTCGATCTCGCCGGGATGATTCATGCCCATCTCGATCACCGCGTAGCGATGGGTCTTGCGCAGGCGCAGCAGGGTCAGCGGCATGCCGATGTCGTTGTTCAGATTGCCCTGCGTGGCCAGCACGGCATCTTTGCTGCCCGCTGCGACGGTGCAGACGGCGGCCAGCATTTCTTTCACGGTGGTCTTGCCGTTGCTGCCGGTGACGGCGATCAGTGGCAGATCGAAGCGGCTGCGCCACCAGGCGGCGAGCTGCCCCAGCGCCAAACGGGTATCGGGCACGCGCAACACGGGAATGGTCACGTCGCCGACCTCGCTGTCGGCATTGACCACGGCAGCGACCGCACCGTCCTTGGCCGCCTGCGCCACGAATGCGGCCCCGTCGAAGTGTTCGCCGCGCAGGGCGACGAACAGGTCACCCGCGACGATCTTGCGGCTGTCCGTGTTCACGTTGGCGATGCGCGGGTTCGTCGCGCTGCGCGCGATGCCCAGAGCCTTGGCGACTTGCAGCAGCGTCATCATGTGCGGGCCCTCCAGACGGAAAGTGCCGCTTCGGCCTGCGCCACATCGCTGAACGGATGCTTGATCCCGCCGATCTCCTGGTACGGCTCGTGTCCCTTGCCAGCCAGCAACACGGTGTCGCGTGCGCCCGCCCGGGCGATGGCGTGGGCGATAGCCTCGGCCCGGTCTTCGATGACCTGGGCGCGTTCCATGCCGGATACGATGTCGGCGATGATGGCTTGCGGCGCTTCGCTGCGCGGGTTGTCGCTGGTGACGATGACCTGCTGGGCCAGCTTCTCGGCGACCTTGCCCATCATCGGGCGCTTACCGCTGTCGCGGTCGCCGCCGCAGCCGAACACGCAGATCAATTGACCGCGCTGCGCTTCGGCCAGTTCGCGCAACGCAGTCAGCACCTTGTCCAGCGCATCCGGCGTATGGGCGTAGTCCACCACCACCGTCGGGCGGTCATCTCCGCCCAGCCGTTGCATGCGTCCGGGGACTGCCTGGACTTGCTCCAGCGCAGCCACCGCCTGTGCCAGCGGCACGTCGCTGACCAGCAGTACGGCCAGCGAACCCAGCAGGTTGGCGGCGTTGAAGCGACCGACCAGCGGGCTGCTCAAGCGCGCGCCACCCCAGCTCGAATGCACGTTCAGTTGCAGGCCCGTACCGGCCATCCGGAGCTCGCCGCCGTACACCATGCGGATGCCGAGATGCTCGGCGCGCTGGAGTGCGGCATCGCTCAAGCCGTAGCCGATCACTTCGACATCGCTGTCGCGCAGTTGCTCGGCGAACTCCATGCCGTGCGCATCGTCCAGATTCAGCACGGCGTATCTGAGCCCGTGGGTGTCGAACAGCTTGCGCTTGGCGGCGGCGTAGTGCGTCATGTCGCCGTGGAAATCGAGATGGTCGCGGCTCAGATTGGTGAACAGCGCCACGTCGAAACGCACGGCCTGAACACGGCCCTGCTCCAGCGCGTGGGAGGAGACTTCCATCGCCACGGCAGCGGCACCTTGCTTCAGGAACTCGGCCAGCAGGCCGTGGAGGCGGATGGCATCCGGCGTGGTGTTGGCTGTCGGCAGCAACGCGCCGGGGAAGCCGTTGCCCAGCGTGCCGATCAAGCCGCATCTCCGGCCCTGGGCCGCCAACGCGGTGGCCAGCCAGGTGCTGCACGAAGTCTTGCCGTTGGTGCCGGTCACGCCGATCATCCACAGCTTGTCGGACGGGTGCCGGTACACGGCATCGGCCAGCTCGCCTGCGTGTTCGCGCAGTCCGGCGACGGGCAGGTTGGGGCAATGCCATGCGGCATCCCAGACATAACCGTGCGATTCCCAGATCACCGCGTTGGCACCGTTGGCGATGGCTTGCGGGATGAAGCGACGGCCATCGGCAGCGGCGCCGGGGTAGGCGACGAAGGTGTCGCCCGGCTGCACGGCGCGGCTGTCGGTGGTCAGGCGCGAGACCGGAGCGCCCAGCGTGTGCAGGAGGTCGGGAGTGAAGCTCATACTTCCTCTCCGATGACTTCGCCTGCGGGCGGCATCAACACGTTGCCCAGCGGCGCATCGTTGGGGATGTTCATCATGCGCAGGGCGCTGCCCATCACGTTGCTGAACACCGGCGCGGCGACCTGACCGCCGTAATACTGCGCCCCGGCGGGCTCGTCCACCATCACGGCGACGATCAAGCGGGGGTTGGAGGCGGGTGCCATGCCGACAAAGGACGCGATGTATTTGTTGACGTAGTGTCCGCCGTCCAGCTTGTGCGCGGTGCCGGTCTTGCCCGCCACGCGGTAGCCGTTGATCTGGGCTTGCGGCGCGGTGCCGCCGGGCTGTACCACCAGTTCCAGCATGGCGCGCACTTCACGCGCGGTCCGTTCCGAGAACACTTTCTTGCCGACCATGGGCACGTCGCGCCGGGTCAGTGTGACCGGCTGTAACTCCCCGTCGTTGGCGAACACGGTGTAGGCGCGCGCCAGTTGCAGCAGATTGACCGAGATGCCGTTGCCGTAGGACATGGTGGCCTGATCGATGGGCACCCAGCGCTTGAAATCGCGCAGGCGGCCATAGGCTTCGCCGGGGAAGTTGCTGCCCGTCAGCGCGCCGAAACCGGCCTCGCTCAGGTTGTGCCAGAACACCTCCGGCGGCAACGAAAGCGCCAGCTTGGTCGCGCCTACGTTGCTGGATTTCTGGATGATCTCGGACACCGTCATGGACGAGGCGGAGTGCGTGTCGCGGATCTTGTGTCCGCCTACGACATAAGCGCCGTTCTCGGTATTGATCAGAGTGTCCGGGCGTACCTTGCCCGCTTCCAGCGCGGCAGCAGCGGTGAACGGCTTCATGGTGGAGCCCGGCTCGAACAGGTCGGTCACGGCATGGTTGCGCATGGTCTGCATGGCTGGCCGTTCGCGGTTGTTCGGGTTGTAGCTGGGCCAGTTCGCCAGCGCCAGCACTTCGCCGTTCTTGGCATCGAGCACCACGATGGAGCCGGCCTTGGCGTGGTGGCTCTCGACCGCTAGCCTGATCTCGCGGAAGGCGAGATATTGCAGTTTGCTGTCCAGACTCAGTGCGACATCGGTGCCCGGTTTGGGCGGACGCACGTTGGCCACATCCTCGACCACATGGCCGCGCGCATCCTTGATGATGCGCTCACTGCCCGCCATGCCGGCGAGCTGGTCTTGCAGCAGTAGTTCCAGCCCTTCCTGGCCGTTGTCATCCACGCCGGTGAAGCCCAGCAGGTGCGCCGTGACTTCGGCTCCGGGGTAGAAACGGCGATATTCGCGGTGCAGGGCGACACCGGGTATCTTCAGTCGGACCGCCTTTTCGGCTTCGTCCGGTGGAAGCTGGCGCTTGAGGTAGACGAAACCCTTGTCGCGGTTGGCCAGCTTGCTGGCCAGTTCGTCCTTGCCGAGATGCAACACCTTCGCCAGTTTGTCCAGTTGCTGTGCCGTGGCCTCGACATCTTCCGGGTTCGCCCAGATGGATTCGACCGGCGTGCTGACGGCCAGCGGCTCGCCGAAACGGTCGGTGATCATGCCGCGATGGGCCGAGATCTCGATGTCGCGGCTGTAACGGGCGTTGCCCTTGCTTTGCAGGAAGGTGTCGTGGAAACCTTGCAGGTAGGCGGAGCGGACCACCAGGCCGCCCATGCCCGCGAGCAGCAGCAGGAACAGTAGTCGCGCGCGCCACGGCGGCAGCTTCATCGGCTCCGGTGGGCGGCGGCGCAGGGTGCCGGCGTAGCTCATGGCTGCGCCTCCTGCAACATGGCCCGGCTGACGTGCACGTACTGGATCTGTTTTGGGTTGGGTAGCTGCATCTGCAGCTGGTTGGTGACGATGTTCTCGACACGTGCGGGCATCGACCAGGTGCTGTGTTCGAGGCGGAGTTGGCCCCACTCGACTTCCATCTGCTGGGCGCTGTCCTTCTCGTGCTGGATGGCCACGGTGAGCTTGCGGGCATGATGTTGTGCCGTGATCGTGCCCAGGGCGCAGACGATGGCAACGATCAGCAGCAGCAAATCGAGGCGATTCATGCCGCCTCCCGTATTCTTGCGGC
This sequence comes from Ferriphaselus sp. R-1, assembly GCF_000746095.1. Taxonomy (GTDB): domain Bacteria; phylum Pseudomonadota; class Gammaproteobacteria; order Burkholderiales; family Gallionellaceae; genus Ferriphaselus. The sequence goes on from NZ_JQKP01000002.1 coordinate 372,679, forward strand.
TACCCGCATGATGGCGCTGCGCGCGCGCGCGTTGACTGCCAGTTCGGCTTCCGAGGCGCGGACCGGCTTGCCGATGAGCTGTAGCTTACCCTGCGGGATCTCACTGGCGCGGATGGGCACATGGCGGGGGAGTTTGTCGCCCTCGGCCATGTCGCGCAAGAAGCGCTTGACCATACGGTCTTCCAGCGAATGAAAACTGATGACCACCAGTCGCCCCCCGTCCCTCAGATGCTCCACGCATTGCGGCAAGACCCGCGATAGCTCGTCGAGCTCACCGTTGAGATGAATCCGTATAGCCTGAAAGGTGCGCGTCGCCGGATTCTGGCCGGGTTCGCGGGTGCGCACGGCCTGAGCAACGACCTCGCTGAGTTGGCGCGTGGTTGCGATAGGCTGCTTTTGGCGCGCAGCAACAATCGCCCTTGCAATCTGTGCAGCAAACCGTTCTTCGCCATATTCCCTGATGACCTCTTTGATTGATCCTTCTTCAGCAACGGCCAACCACTCTGCGGCAGTCAGGCCCCGGCTGGTGTCCATGCGCATGTCCAGCGGTGCGTCGAAGCGGAAGCTGAACCCGCGTTGTGCATCGTCGAGTTGCGGTGAAGAGACACCCAAATCGAGCAGCACGCCGTCCACTCGCGGCACTTGCAATGCCTGCAACACCTCGCCGAGGTCGGCAAAGGCGCTGTGAGCGATCTGGAAGCGCACATCGGTGATCTGGCGGGCGGCAGCGATCGCCAGTGGATCCTTGTCCAGCGCGATCAATCGCCCATGCGGGCCGAGCCGTTGCAGAATCAGTCGGCTGTGGCCGCCGCGACCGAACGTGCCATCTACATAGATGCCGTCCGGCTTGATCTCTAACGCTTCGACTGCTTCCTGCAACAACACCGTGGCGTGGGACAAACCCTCGCTCACAGTGTGAAGCCCTCCATGCCGGGCGGTAGCGAGCCATCGCCAAAGTCGATGACCTCCTCACTCAGCTTGCCCCAGCGTTGTTGATCCCACAGTTCGAATTTGTTGCCCTGACCGACCAGCACCACTTGTTTGTCCAGCTTGGCGTAGTCGCGCAGGGTGGAAGACACCAGCACACGTCCAACGGCATCCATCTCGATGGTCTCGGCGTGACCGAGCAAGCGGCGTTGCAACTGACGGACTTGCGGATTGAGCGCGGGCATTTTTTGCAACTTTTCGCTGATCGGGGCCCACTCCGGCTCGGGATAGATCAGCAGGCAGGCATCCTGATGATCGGCGGTCAACACCAACTTGCCTGCGCATTGCGCAAGCAGGACATCGCGGTGCTTGGCCGGTATCGCCAGCCTGCCCTTGCTATCCAGATTGAGTTGAATTGCCCCCTGAAACACCCTTAACCCCGCTTCCAATTTCCCACAAAAACCCACAAATCACCACTTGCGCCCACTATATTGAAAAATATTGGGCCGGTCAAGCGCGGAAACGGGTTTTTTCTTTACAGTACAAGGAGTTAGCGCAGATTGCTAATGTCTGCGAATTGTCTTGATAAAGAAAGGGTTGTGTAAACAACCTAGAGTTGTTTGTTAGAAGCGGGGGTGATGCGGTTCACTTTGCGCTAGGAGCGGGAAGCAGGGCTTCCGGGGAGATCGGGCTGGCGGTGATGCGGATGACTTTATGTCTGGACTGTGCGCCTTGTTTTAGTTCGATGTTGCGCAAAGGCACGGCGAACACTCCGGACAGGAAGCGCAGCAGGGCTTCGTTGGCTTTGCCCTCGATCGGCGGTGCGGCCAGTCTCAACTTCAGCGCGGTGCCGTGCAGCCCGGCGATCTCGCTACGCTTGGCGCCGGGTTGCACATGCAGGGTCAGGGTCACCACGTCGCCATCACGGCGGAACCATTCCGGCATTTCAGAGCAGCCCAACGGCCAGACGCTCCAGCCAGGTGACCGGCACGATCAGGATGAGTTGGCACAGGATGAACAGAGCTAGCACCGAAAGGTCGAGGTTGCCGATGGTTGGCAGGCGGCGACGTAATGGCGACAGGAAGGGGCGGTTGATCGCATTCAGCACGGGTGCCAGCGGCGTGTGCGGATTTACCCAGGACAGGATGGCCTCGACGAAGAGTGAGCCTATCAACAGATAGATGCTGATCTTCAGCAGCTTGACCACCGTCCAGGCCAACAGGCCAAGCAGGGGCAGGCCGGTGAACGGGTAGCCCTGCACACCGAGATTGGCGGTCACGTAAAAGCCTTCGACGATCGCGGCCAGCAGCAAGGTGGCGGTATCGTAACCCCAGGCGGAGGCGATGAAACGGCGGGTGCGCAGCACCACAAAATCGGTGAACACCATGACGAACTCGCCGACCGGGTTGCGCAGCGGTGCGCGCAGCCATTGCAGATGGAAGCGCAGCAGCAGGATCGCCGCGAACGGTTGTACCAGCGTATCGAGCAGGAATTGGAGCGCTTGTGCCAACATCAGTCGCGCCCCAGCTCGTCGCCCAATTCCCGCGAGCGCTGTGCTGCTGCATGAGCGGCGGCCACAATGCCGGCTTTGACCGATGCCGCGTCCATGCTGAGCAGGGCGCGCTCCGTGGTGCCGTTCTTGGAGGTGACGCGGGCGCGCAGCACGCTGACATCCTCATGGCTGGACTCAGCGAGCTTGGCTGCCCCGATAAAGGTGTCCAGTGTCAAGCGACGGGCAGCGTCAGCGTCAAAGCCCAGCTCTCTGGCAGCCTGTTGCATCGCTTCGATGAAATAGAACACATAGGCCGGGCCGCTGCCGGAGATCGCGGTCACGCCGTCCATCAACGTCTCATCGGTCAGCCATAAAGTGTGGCCCACGGCGGCCAGGATGTTTTCCGCCTGCTCCCGCTGGTTCTCGGCTACTTGAGGCAGGGCGTACAGGCCAGTCATGCCGCGCCGCACCAGCGCCGGGGTGTTGGGCATGGCACGTACGATGTTCTGTGTTCCCAGCCAGCGCGCCAGATCGATTGCCCGGATGCCGGCTGCGATGGAAATGATCAGCTGTCCGTCCAGTGCCGGGGCGATCTCTGTGGCGATGCTGCGGAGCTGCTGGGGTTTGACTGCCAGCACGATCACCCGGCTATGGGCTACGCCCTCGGCGACAGCGGCAACGGCGCGTACCCCGAACTCCTCATGCAGGCGTACCCGCGCATCGGGGTTGATCTCGACGACCCGGATCTTGCCTGCCGAGTGTCCGCGCTTGAGCATCCCGCCGATGAGTGCCGTCGCCATGTTGCCACCGCCTATGAAACAGATGCTCATGTCGTTTCTCCGTAGTTTCTTGGTCCAAAGATGGCCGTTCCGACCCGTACCAGCGTCGCGCCCTCGTGGATGGCCGCCGCAAAATCGTGCGACATGCCCATCGATAATGTGTCCAGCCTGAACCCGTGGGCATTCAGCTGCTGTTGCAATTCGCGCATCCGGGCGAACGGGGCGCGCTCGGTCTCACCCGAGGCGGGGGCGGGGATCGCCATCAAGCCGCGCAAGCGCAGGTTCGGTAATCCGGCGATGGCCTGCGCCAAGGCTTCGACTTCGCCAGGCCGTACGCCGCTTTTGCTATCTTCCCCGCTGATGTTCACTTGCAAGCAGATGTTCAGCGGCGGCAGCCCCGCCGGACGCTGCTCTGACAGCCGTGCCGCGATCTTCGGTCTGTCCACTCCGTGCACCCAGGCAAAATGTTCGGCGATGCTGCGCGTCTTGTTGCTCTGGATGGGGCCGATGAAATGCCATTCGATGGGCAGGTCAGCCAGCTCCGCCATCTTCTCGACGGCTTCCTGCACGTAATTCTCGCCGAAGGCGCGTTGTCCGACGGCATATGCTTCGCGCACCGCCGAGGCCGGGAAAGTCTTGCTCACAGCCAACAGATCCACCGTTGCCGGATCGCGTCCGGCAGCGCGTGCCGCCGCCGCGATGGCCGCGTGCACAGCTTGCCAGTTGGAAGTGATTGTGGTCATAATCGGTCGCGTTTCAGGTTGACTCGGCAAGCCCCACCCGGTGGGTTTGTCCAACGACGGGGGATTATAGTGGATATTACCGAACTGCTCGCCTTTGGCGTCAAGAGCAAGGCCTCAGACCTGCATCTTTCTGCCGGCTTGCCGCCGATGATACGGGTGCATGGCGACATTCGCCGCATCAATCTGCCGCCGCTGGAAAGCAAGGACGTGCATGCCATGGTGTACGACATCATGAACGATGGCCAGCGCAAGCATTACGAAGAGAACAAGGAGATCGACTTCTCGTTCGAGGTGCCGGGGCTGGCACGCTTCCGCGTGAATGCCTTCAACCACCAGCGCGGAGTTGGCGCGGTGTTGCGCACCATTCCTTCCACCGTGCTGACGCTGGAGGATCTGAAGGCACCCAAGATATTCAAGGACATTGCCGAATACCCGCGCGGCATCGTGCTGGTGACGGGGCCGACCGGCTCCGGCAAGTCCACCACGCTGGCGGCGATGATCAATCACGTCAACGAGAGCATGCTGGGACACATCCTGACCGTGGAGGACCCGATCGAGTTCGTCCATGAGAGCAAGAAATGTCTGATCAATCAGCGCGAAGTCGGTCCGCACACCATGTCGTTCAGCAATGCGCTGCGCTCGGCGTTGCGTGAGGATCCGGACGTGATCCTGGTCGGCGAAATGCGCGATCTGGAAACCATCCGGCTGGCGATGACGGCGGCTGAAACCGGCCACCTCGTGTTCGCCACCTTGCATACCAGCTCCGCTGCCAAGACTATCGACCGTATCATCGACGTGTTTCCGGCTGACGAGAAAGAGATGGTGCGCGCCATGTTGTCCGAATCACTCCGCGCCGTGGTTTCGCAGACCTTGCTCAAGACCAAGGACGGCAACGGTCGCGTGGCCGCTCACGAGATCATGATCTGTACCCCGGCCATCCGCAACCTGATCCGCGAAGCCAAGGTGCCGCAGATGTATTCCGCCATCCAGACAGGCCAGGCCATGGGCATGCAGACGCTGGACCAGTGTCTGATGGATCTGGTGCGGCGCGGCGTCGTTGCCTCCTCCGAGGCGCGCACCCGTGCCGCCAACAAGGATATGTTCCCGGCTTGATCGCCGCCGGAGCCGAATCATGGACCACGTGCTTGCGACCGAGACGATCCACTCCCTGCTGCGACAGATGCTGGCGCACAAGGCATCCGACCTGTTCATCACCGCCGGTTTCCCGCCGGCACTGAAGATTGACGGTGTCCTTACCCCGCTGTCCGACCAGTCCTTGACTGCGCTGGATACGCAGGAACTGGCCGGTAGCCTGATGAATGCCAGGCAGGCGAACGAGTTCGAGATCGCCCATGAGTGCAACTTTGCCATCAGTCCGCCGGGCATCGGGCGTTTCCGCGTCAACGTGTTCATGCAGCAGTTGCATGTCGGGATGGTGTTGCGCACCATCACTACCAAGATCCCGACCATCGAGCAGATGAATCTGCCGCCCATCCTCAAAGATATCGTGATGAGCAAGCGCGGGATGGTGTTGCTGGTCGGGGCGACAGGCTCCGGCAAGTCCACCACGCTGGCGGCGATGCTCGGGCATCGCAATCTGAACAGTCGGGGGCATATCGTTACGGTGGAAGACCCGGTGGAGTTCGTGCATGAGCACCGCAACTGCATTGTCACCCACCGCGAGATCGGTGTGGACACCGACTCGTGGCATTCGGCGCTGAAGAACGCCATGCGCCAGGCCCCGGACGTGATTCTGATCGGCGAGATACGCGACCGCGAAGCGATGGAATACGCCATCTCGTTTGCCGAGACCGGTCACCTATGCTTGGCCACGCTGCATGCTAACAATGCCGATCAGGCGTTGGACCGTATCATCAACTTCTATCCGGAAGAGCGCCGCGAGCAAGTGCTGATGAACCTTTCGCTCAATCTCAAGGCATTGATCTCGCAGCGGCTGATTCCGCGCAAGAGTGATTCCGGGCGCATCGCCGCGATGGAGATACTGCTCAATTCCCCGCTGATCGCCGACCTCATCTTCAAGGGCGAGATCAACGAAGTGAAGGCGGTGATGGGCAAGTCGCGTGAGATCGGGATGCAGACCTTTGATCAGGCGCTGTTCGCCTTGTTCGATAGCGACCTCATCACCTACGAGGAAGCGCTCAAGAACGCCGACTCGCTCAACGACCTGCGCTTGCGTATCAAGCTGGAGAGCAAAGCGGCCAAGGATAGCGATCTGATGTCAGGTATCGGTCACTTGAAGTTGACCTGAACCCGTCAGGGACGGTTGCTGCCCGCCCGCATCTTGTATTCGAACAAACGACACTCGATCGCGCCGTTGAACAACGGGGTGCGCCGACTGGGCGAAAGGCGCATCAACTTGGCGATGCGCAGGTCGGCGGTGAACAGGTAGGCATTCCAGCCTGCGAATCTCTGCTTCAGCGTGTCGCCCAGCTTGGGGTAGAGCGCGGCCATCTCATCTTCATCACCCATGCGTTCGCCGTAAGGCAGGTTGGCGACGAGGATGCCGGGCTCATCGGTCGGTGGCGAGGCTTCCAGCGCATTGCACTGTTTCAGGTCCACGGTCTCGCGCAGACCGGCATCGTCCAGATTGGCGTGGGCCGCGCGCAACGCATCACCGTACAAGTCGCTGCCGTAGATGGGCAGCTCGCTCACCGGCAGTTGTGCGGCCAGTGCCTGTTCGCGCATCTCGCTCCACAGCTTGCTATCGAAGTTCTTCAGCTTCTCGAAGGCGAAGCGCCGTGCTATGCCCGGCTGGATGTTGAGCGACATCTGCGCCGCCTCAATCAGGAAGGTACCGCTGCCGCACATCGGGTCGATCAGCGGGATGCCTGGTTTCCAGCCGGTCATCATCAGGATGCCCGCCGCCAGGTTCTCGCGGATGGGGGCGATGTTGGTGTGCAGGCGCACACCGCGCTTGAACAGCGCATCACCGGAAGTATCCAGATACAGCGTGACCTTCTCGCCCTCGATGAAAGCGTGGATGCGCATGTCCGGTTCCAGCGTGTCCACGCTGGGGCGCGCGCCCTTGGCGCTGCGGAACTTGTCACAGATCGCGTCCTTGATCTTGAGGGTGATGAACTCCAGACTCTTCAGCGGGCACTTGATGGCGGTGACGTTGACGCGGATGGTGTCCTTTACGTCGAACCAGCGCGGCCAGGGCAGATCGAGCGCCATCTGGTAGATGTCCTGTTCACTGCGATACAGCAGCGCAGGCTGCACCTGCCACAGGATGCGCGAGGCCAAGCGGCTTTGCAGGTTGGCGCGGTAGCACACCGCCCAGTCTCCGAAGAAGCCGACGCCGCCGTCAGTGGGGGCTAACTTGGTCGCACCGAACGAGGTCAGTTCGTCGGTGAGAAGTTTTTCCAGCCCGCGCGGGCAAGGTGCGAAGAATTCAGGCATATCAGAATGGTTTAACGACTACGAGTATGACCACGGCCATCAACACCAGCACGGGCACTTCATTGAAGAAACGGAACCACACGTGACTGCGCGTGTTGCGTCCGGCGGCGAACTCTTTGACCAGATGGCCGCAGTACAGGTGATAGGCGACCAGGCCGAGCACCAATGCGACCTTGGCGTGCAGCCAGCCGCCCTCGAAGCCGTAGCCGAACCACAGCCATAGCCCGCTAGCCAAGGCCAGTGCAGCGATGGGCGTGACGAAACGATACAGCTTGCGCTCCATCAGCCCCAGCCGCTCCAGCGTCGCGGCATCGCCCACCATCGCGTGGTTGACGAAGATGCGCGGCAGGTAGAACAACCCGGCGAACCAGGAAACGACCATGATGATGTGGAACGCCTTGAGCCAAAGCATGGAATGTCCTATGTGAAAATCGTATGCGGCGGATTATACGGGAAGCCGGTTTACGTCCGCTTCACGGAGGCTGCGTTCAGGGCTTGTCAGCCGCGCGGAGCGGGCTGATCCACATCTGATACAGGGACGACAAGATCATCACGGTTGAAGCGACGCTGTAGCCGAAGCCGCCAATGATGACCAGCCAGGCAAAGCCGGGATTCATCTTGGTCAGCCACCAGGAAACGACATCCAGCATCAGGAAGCCGAACGGCGTGAAGATCAGCAGCGCTTTCATCTTGGACGAGAAGCCGGTCGCGTAGGTGAAGATCCAGCCCACGAAGAAGAAGATGAATGCGATGCCGAACAGATGGATATGTGACACGCGCGTCAAGGTGGAGAAGGAGGCTCCCTCATCACGCTTGGTCATCTGGTCCATCACCGCCTTATCGGCGACGTTGGCCAGCCCCGGCATGTTGGCGTGGCACGGGGCACAATACTCGTCGACCTTGGGCTTGATGCTGGACTCCCATTCGTTCGCCGGCGCGCCCTTGTCCGCCCATTTGAGCAGCTCCAGCCTGACCTCGGGTGGCGCATTGTCCTTCATCGAACCATAGAGTTTGGCTTCCAGCTTGGAGGCGTTCGGGCCGTCATGGTTGCCGTGGTAGCTGTATACGATGTCGTCCACCGACAGGCCAGGTTTGCCGTCTGCCATTCCGTGCGTCAGCATGATCTGGGCTCCGGCCATCAATAATCCCAGGCCTATGGTCAGCAGGTAGCCGGTGAACAGTGTCTTGGTGGGCAGGGCTAGATTTGCCAGGGTGAAGCGTTGGATATCTGTCATGGCGCGGTACTGATAGTTAACAATGGACGGGATTATACCCCTTTGGGAAGATGGCCCACGCGGCTACATGGGCATAGAATCGGGGCCATCGGGTCATTCGATGTATGGGATACAGGGGGTGTGGCAATGAAGGCGATCAGGATGATAGGGGCGGTGCTGGCGGCGCTCCCGTTGGTGGCGCTGGCTCAGCAGCCGGTGAGTTTCAAGGCGGACATACGGCCCGTGCTGGATGATTATTGCTTGAGCTGTCACGTGCCCGGCGGCAAAGGATACGAAAAGAGCAAGTTGGACCTGAGCAGTTACCAGAGCCTGATGAAAGGCACCCAGTTCGGTCCGGTGGTCAAGCCTGGAGATAGTCAGAACAGTACGCTCAACATGTTGATCGAAGGGCGGGCCGACCCTTCCATCAGCATGCCTTACGGCATCAAGGGCTCGTTGTCTCCAGACAAGGTCAGATTGTTCAAGCGCTGGGTGGATCAGGGCGCCAAGGACAATTGAGCGGCGTGTGGTTCGCCAGCTCTGGTTGCTCGGGGCACCGCGCTCCGGCTCACTGCTCGGCCATTCCCTGCAACGTGGCCACGGCAAGACACAGATCCTGCCAAGCCTTGGCTTTTTCCGTAGGTGAGCGCAGCAAATAGGCGGGGTGGTAGGTGATGATGAGCGGAATGCCGTCGAACTCATGCAGATGACCACGCAGCGAGCCTAACGCCGCATCGCGTCCGAGTAACGAGGTGGCGGCAGTCTTGCCTAGGGCGACGATGAGTTTGGGCCGGATCAGTTCGATCTGGCGGCGCAGATAGGGCAGGCACTGCGCGATCTCGTCCGGCTCCGGTGTGCGGTTGCCGGGCGGGCGACACTTCACAATGTTGCCGATGTAGACATTGTCGCCGCGCTTGAGCTTGATGGCCGCCAGCATGTTGTCCAGCAGCTTGCCGGCCTGTCCCACGAAGGGTTCGCCCTTGATGTCCTCGTCTGCACCGGGACCTTCGCCCACGATCATCCAGTCAGCCTGCTCGTCGCCCACCCCGAACACGGTCTGGGTGCAGGTCGGACGCAGCTTGCAGGCGGTGCAGTCGGTTACTTTTTGTTTCAGCTCTGACCAGCCTAAGTCGGCATAAGGCGAAGGCTGAATGGCGGCTGGAGCAGGGGGGGCGGCGGTTCGTTTCATCTCGGGTTCCGGTGGTGCGGGCTGTGGCGGCGCGACGGCGACCGGCGGAGCTTCCACCTGCACATCGCGGCGCAACCACAGCGGATAAATGTTCAGTTCGCGCAGCAGCGCGTCATCGTGGTTCACAGCCGTCTCTCCATCAGGATCGCGTCTTCGCGCCCATGTGCTGCCGGGTAGTAGCTGCGCCGGCGACCGATCTCGGCGAAGCCGGTCTTGCGGTAGAGCGCCAGCGCAGCCGTGTTGGATGGGCGCACTTCCAGGCACAGTCGGGCAAAGTTGCGTGCCCTGGCTTGAGCTTCCAGCCAGTGCATCAGATCGTTCGCCAAACCCTGACGCTGGCAGCTGCTTGCTACGCCCAGGGTCAGCAGCTCCGCCTCGTCCACGCCCGGCAGCAGCACGGCATAGGCGCGCAGAGAGCCATGCTCCTCATCTACCCAGCCTTGGTAACCCGAGGCCAGCGCATCGGCGAACATGCCGCGAGTCCACGGATGGGCGTGCACGGCTTGTTCGATGGCCAAGACGGCATCCACATCCGTTGCGGTCATGGTGCGGATCACGCCGTCGCTCCGCGCGCCAGCCGCTCTGCCGTGGTCAGCGCCACCTTGTCGCGCAGGTAGAAGGGAGCGGCCAGTGCGGCATCCATGCCCGCGCCTGCGACCAACAAGGGAGCGGCCAGACGGGCTATGGCGGCAGCCTGCGGAATGGCTGTGCCATCGCTGCTCGCCAACTGACCGGCATAGCGGACGGCCAGCGCGTTCTCGTGTGCGGCGAAGCCACTGCCGCTGCCGTGCCAGCCCTCGCCCGTCACCATCGGCGCATCTTCCGCCTTGCACAGATTCGGCTCGACCACCGTCAACCAGGCATCGTCCCGCTTGGCGTAAGCCGCGTGATAGATCTCGCCCATGCGCGCATCCAGCGCGGCGATCACCTTGTCTTGACCGGCGGCCTCGGCCAGTGCCAGCAAGGTGCAGATGCCGACCACCGGCAGCCCGGCTCCCAGCGCCAGCCCCTGCGTCACGCCACAAGCGATGCGCACGCCGGTGAACGAGCCGGGGCCGGAGCCGAAGGCGATGCCATCCAGTTCGCCCAGCTTTACGCCCGCCTCGCGCAGCACGCTATCCAGCATGGGCATCAACAATTCGGAGTGCTTCTGCCCCACCAGCTCGCAGCGCGAGGTCAGCGCGCCGTCTTGCCACAGGGCGACGGAGCAATATTCGGTGGAGGTTTCGAGGGCGAGCAGGCGCATCAGGCCACCAGCAACAATGCCACCGCCTGCGCTGCGATGCCTTCGCCGCGTCCGGTGTAACCCAGTTTTTCGGTGGTGGTGGCTTTCACGTTGACGGCGTTCATCGCAACGCCCAGGTCGGCGGCAATATTGGCGGTCATGGTCGGGATGTGCGGGGCCATCTTGGGCGCTTGGGCGATGATGGTGGCATCCACGTTGCCGATGCGGAAGCCTTGCGCTTCGACCTTACGCACCACGTCGCGCAGCAGGATGCGGCTGTCGATGTCCTTGAACTGCGCATCGGTGTCGGCAAAGTGCCGCCCGATGTCACCCAGCGCCGCCGCGCCCAGCAGCGCGTCGCAGATGGCGTGCAGCAGCACGTCGGCATCGGAATGGCCGAGCAGCCCTTTTTCGTAGGGAATGTCCACCCCGCCGATGATGAGCTTGCGCCCTGCCACCAGTTGATGAACGTCGAAACCTTGTCCGATACGCATTTCGTCTGTACTCGATTGGGGCGCGAAGGCCCGGGTTGGATGGGGCGGGAAGGCGGGAGCGCCGTCCTTTGTCAGCGGCGGATTGTAGCAGCAGGGAGCCTGGCTGCGGGAGTCTGAGCAGGGCGGCGGGCAGCGACACCGGCGACTGGGCTGTGCTAGCATTGCGCACTCTGATGCGTCTTCGGTACGCAGTGACGACGATGAGACCCCATGCGCCCCTACCTTGACTTGATGCAACATGTGCTGGACCACGGCACGAGAAAATCCGACCGCACCGGCACCGGCACCACCAGCGTGTTCGGCTACCAGATGCGCTTCGATCTTTCCAAGGGCTTTCCGCTGGTCACGACCAAGAAGTGCCACCTGAAATCCATCGTCCACGAATTGCTGTGGTTTTTGCAGGGCAGTACCAATACCAAATACCTCAAGGACAACGGCGTCTCGATCTGGGACGAGTGGGCGGACGAGCACGGCAACCTTGGCCCGGTGTACGGCAAGCAGTGGCGTTCGTGGGAGACCGTCGATGGTCGCGTGATCGACCAGATCAAGATCGCCGTCGAGCAACTGAAGAACAACCCGGATTCGCGCCGCATCATCGTCTCGGCCTGGAACGTGGGCGAGTTGGACAAGATGGCGCTCGCGCCCTGCCATGCCTTCTTCCAGTTCTACGTGGCAGACGGCAAGCTGTCGTGCCAGCTCTACCAGCGCAGCGCGGACATCTTCCTCGGCGTGCCGTTCAACATCGCTTCTTATGCCTTGCTCACGATGATGATGGCGCAGGTGTGCGGGCTGAAGTATGGCGACTTCGTGCATACCTTCGGCGATGCGCATCTGTATTCCAACCACATGGAGCAGACCGCGCTGCAACTCGCGCGCGAGCCGCGTGCGTTGCCGACGATGAAGATCAACCCCGAGGTAAAAGACATCTTCGGCTTCAAGTTCGAGGATTTCACACTCGAAGGCTACGACCCGCACCCTCCGATCAAAGCACCCGTTGCCGTTTAACTCAAGAAAGTCACTATGGACATTTTCCTGCTGCTGAAAGCGGCCATCCTCGGCGTGGTCGAAGGTCTGACCGAATTCCTGCCGATCTCTTCCACCGGCCACCTGATCCTGGTGGGCGACTTGCTCAATTTCAACGACGAGCGCGGCAAGGTGTTCGAGATCATCATCCAGTTCGCCGCCATTCTGGCGGTGTGCTGGGAATACCGCACCCGCATCAGCGCCGTCATCATCGACCTGCCCCGCAGCAAGCCGGCGCAACGCTTCGCGACCAATTTGATGGTGGCTTTCCTGCCTGCGGCGATGCTGGGCTTCCTGTTCGCCAAGAGCATCAAGGCGCATCTGTTCGCGCCGGTGCCGGTGGCCAGCGCCTTCATCATCGGTGGTTTCATCATTCTGTGGGCGGAGCGGCGCGACCATCAGACCACCATCCATTCGATCGAGGATATGAACTGGCGGGATGCGCTTAAGGTCGGCCTCGCCCAGTCGCTGGCGCTGATCCCAGGCACATCGCGTTCCGGCGCGACCATCATCGGCGGCCTGTTCTTCGGCCTGTCGCGCCGTGCCGCGACGGAGTTCTCGTTCTTCCTTGCCATCCCGACGCTGTTTGCCGCCACCTTGTACGAAGTGGTGAAGTATCGCGACCTGTTCCATGCCAGCGACCTGCCCATGTTCGTCGTCGGCGGCATCGCCTCGTTCATCAGCGCCTTCCTGTGCGTGCGCTGGCTGCTGCGCTACATCAGCAACCATGATTTCACCCTGTTCGCCTGGTATCGCATCGTGTTCGGCCTGATCGTACTGGCTACATCGTGGACGGGCCTGGTCAGTTGGTCGGCCTGATTTTGGACGGTGATGTCAACCTGAGTCGGAACGATGCGTTAGAACAGGCACCTCGTCTGCTCATCGAACGGGTGCAAGCGGCCAAGCTCACAGCACTATGTGCTACTGGCTGTTTCGGGACACTACTTAAACTTGGAGACAATATGAAATCTATCATTGCAAGCGTGATCGTTGGAGCAGGTCTGATGGTCGCTGGCTCTGCCGGTGCTGTCGATATGCCTGCTACGGCCAAGAAGCTCAACTGCACTGCCTGTCACGCGATTGATAAAAAAGTGGTCGGCCCGGGCTGGAAAGCGGTTTCCGACAAATACAAGGGCGATGCCGGTGCCGAAGCCAAGCTGATCACCAAAGTGACCAAGGGCGGCGGCGGTGTCTGGGGCTCCATGCCCATGCCGGCCAATGATCCGAGCGGCACCAAGCAAGCCGAGATCAAAGAGCTGGTGAAATTCATCCTGTCCCTGTAAGTCGTGGCGGGATAGTCAGCAAGCCGGGGCGACCCGGCTTTTTTCTTGCTTGTGAAATTGACAAGCGCGGGAGCCGCTACGCATAATCCGCGCGTCCATCCTATGACCTCCTGATCCCGCCATGTCGCCCAAACGCTCCGCCTTGACGCTTGCTCTGCTGCTTACCGCCACCCTCGCCGCCTGCGGCAAATCTGCAGCGCCTACCGGCACAGCTGCCACAGGCGAGCTGCTCGTCAAGATCGGCTCGGTCGCACCGCTGACCGGGCCGCAAGCGCATCTGGGCAAGGACAACGAGAACGGCGCGCGGCTGGCCATTGAGGATGCCAACGCAAAGAGCATCAGCATCGCCGGGCAAAAAGTGCATTTCGAGCTGGTGAGCGAGGACGATCAAGCCGACCCGAAGACCGCCACCATCGTGGCGCAGAAGCTGATGGACGATAAGGTGAACGGGGTCATCGGCCACCTCAATTCCGGCACCTCCATCCCTGCCTCGCGCATCTACCACGACCTCGGCATCCCGCAGATCTCGCCGTCCGCTACCGCCATCGCTTACACCGCGCAGAATTTCAACACCGCCTTCCGCGTGATGGCCAATGACGGCCAGCAGGGCAAGGCACTGGGCGATTTCGCCGCCAGCAATCTGAGCGCCAAGAAGATCGCCGTGATCGATGACCGCACTGCTTACGGCCAAGGTCTGGCGGACGAATTCATCAAGGCGGCCAAGGCGGGTGGCGCGACCATCGTGGCGCAGGAATACACCAGCGACAAGGCCGTGGACTTCACCGCCGTGCTGACTTCGATCAAAGGCAAGCAGCCCGATCTGGTGTTCTTCGGCGGCATGGATCCGCAGGGCGTGCCGTTGGTCAAGCAGCTCAAGGCGCTGGGCTTGAACGCCAAATTCATGATGGGCGACGGTGGCTTTACGCCCAAGCTGATCGAGTTGGCTGGCGCTGCGGCGGAAGGCGTGTATGCTTCGCTACCCGGCGTGCCTCTGGCGCAAGCTCCGGCGGGCAAAGATTTCACCCAGCGCTATGAGGCACGCTTCAAGCAACCCATCCAGCAATACGCGCCCTACTGCTACGATGCAGTCAACGTGATGATTGCCGCCATGCAGCGCGCCGACTCCGCCGATCCGGCCAAGTATCTGCCGGAACTGGCCAAGACCAACCACGATGGCGTGACCGCCAAAATCGCCTTCGATGCCAAAGGTGACCTGACCGGCGGCGCGGTGACCTTGTACCAAGTACAACAGGGCAAGTGGCAACCGGTGCTGACCATGGGTGGCGCAGCCAAGTAACGCCCCCATCCGATGGAAATCCTCCTCCAGCAGATACTCAACGGCCTGGTTCAGGGCAGCGTCTACGCTCTGGTCGCGCTCGGCTACACCATGGTCTATGGCATCCTCGGACTGATCAACTTCGCCCACGGCGAGGTGCTGATGGTCGGCGCGATGGTGGCGCTGTCGGTGATGCTCAAGCTGATCGCCGCCGGGCTGGCCGCGCCGCTGGTGTTGCTGTTCGGACTGCTGGTGGCGATCCTGGTCTGCATGGCTCTGGGCTACAGCATCGAGCGCGTCGCCTATCGCCCGCTGCGCAACGCGCCCCGCCTTGCCCCGCTGATCACCGCTATCGGCATCTCCATCGTGCTGCAGAATCTGGCGATGATCTTCTGGGGGCGCGAATACCGCGCCTTCCCCGCTTTGCTACCCAACGGCACCCACACTCTGGGCGGCGCGGTGATCAATGACACGCAACTCATCATCATCTTTGTTTCGCTGCTGGTTATGGCCGGGTTGCTGCTACTGGTGCATCGCACCCGGCTGGGGCGCGCCATGCGTGCCGTGGCCGAAAACCCCGCCGCCGCGCAACTGATGGGCGTGGACACCAACCGCGTCATCTCCGTCACCTTCATGCTCGGCTCGGCGCTGGCTGCGGTGGCCGGACTCATGGTCAGCGCCAACTACGGTATCGTGCATTACTACATGGGCTTCATCCTCGGCCTGAAGGCGTTCACCGCCGCCGTGCTGGGCGGCATCGGCAACCTGCGCGGTGCCATGCTGGGCGGGGTGTTACTGGGATTGATCGAAAGTCTGGGCGCGGGCTACATCGGCGGACTCACCGGCGGCTTCCTCGGCAGTAACTACCAGGACGTGTTCGCCTTCTTCGTCCTCATCGCCGTGCTGGTGCTCCGACCTTCCGGCTTGCTGGGCGAGCGGGTTGCGGAACGCGCCTGACCCGCACACTCGGGGTCAGCGGCTGCCGCGCTCGACACAAATCCCCACCATCTTGCTGCCGCGTATCGCCTGGAGTTTGGCGACGCTTACTTTCACCCAGGGGGCTTTGAAGTCGTCGAGGATGATGCGGGAGATGTGTTCGGCCAGGGCTTCGAGCAGGTTGAAATGGCGGCTGGTGAGCACGGTCTGGATGTGGCGGACGATCTCGGAGTAATCGAGCGCGTCGTTGATGTCGTCGGTCTCGCAGGCGCGGCTGCTGGGCAGGGCGATCTCAAGATCGATCTGCAAGGTCTGGGGTACGCGCTTCTCCCATTCGTACACGCCGATGAGCATGTCGACCTTGAGTTCGCGTAGAAAGATGATGTCCATGTAATGCCGTCGTTTGGTGGTCGCAGGGAGTTGGCGTAGAATCCGCCCACCACCGCATTTTAAGTCATTCCCGATGCCCAACCTGTTTTTTGTTGTCTCCGCCTACCTGCTCGGCTCCATCTCGTTCGCCGTCATCACCAGCAAGGCCTTCGGCCTGCCCGATCCGCGCAGCTACGGCTCCGGCAATCCCGGCGCGACCAACGTGCTGCGCACCGGCAAGAAAGCCGCCGCCGCACTGACCCTGCTGGGCGATGCCGCCAAGGGCTGGCTGGCGGTGTTCCTGACGCTGAAGTTCGCCCCGCAGGATGCGCAATTGGTGGGCTTGGTGGCGGCAGTCGCCATCGCGGTGTTCCTCGGCCACCTGTTCCCGGTATTCTTCCGTTTTCAGGGCGGCAAAGGCGTGGCCACTGCGCTGGGCATCCTGCTGGCGCTGAATCCCTGGCTGGGACTGGCCGCCTTTGGCACCTGGCTGATCGTCGCGAAGGTGTTCAAAGTCTCGTCGCTGGCCGCCCTCATTGCTTCCGCCTGTGCGCCGCTCTACACCTGGCTGCTCAACGAGCCGCTGGAATACACCGCCGTCGCCTTCACCCTCGCCGTGCTGCTGGTGTGGCGACACAAGAGCAACATCCAGAAGCTACTTTCTGGTCAAGAAGGCAAGATCGGCGGAAAAGCCTAGCGCTCCTTCAACTCCAGGGCGCGCTGATACAGTTCATTGCGCCCCAAGCCCGTGATGCGGGTAGCGAGCTGCACCGCCTGTTTGAGCGGCAACTCTTCCAGCAGCAGACTTAGCGTACGCTCGGCCTCGGCGCTCAAGCCTTCCGAATGCGGCAAAGCACCGGACACCAGCAATACGAATTCGCCGCGCTGATTGTTCGAGTCGCGGTTCAGCCACTCCAGCGCATCGGCCAGCTTGCAGCGGTGGATGCTCTCGAACAGCTTGGTCACCTCGCGCGCCAATACCAGCTCGCGCTCACCACCGAATACCGCATGCAGATCGGCCACGCACTCCAGGATGCGGTGCGGAGCCTCATAAAACACCAGCGTGTAAGGATGTTCGAGCAGCGTTTGCAGTTCGCTGCGGCGCGCCGCAGACTTGTTGGGCAGGAAGCCGTGAAACAGGAAATGCGGATTTACCAGACCGGAGGCAGACAACGCCGCGATGGCGGCACTCGCGCCGGGGATGGGGATGACGCGGAAACCCGCCGCGCGCACCGCCTCCACCAGCAGCGCGCCGGGATCGCTCACCGCAGGCGTGCCAGCATCCGTCACCAGCGCCACACTTTGACCTTGTTGCAGCAGCGCGACGATCTTGTCCGCCGCCCCGCGCTCATTGTGCTGGTGCAGCGCCAGCAGGCGCACGTCGCTAATGCCGTGGGCATTGAGCAGGTGACGGGTGTTGCGGGTGTCTTCGGCGGCGATGGTATCGGCCGCAGCCAGCGTGTCGAGCGCACGCAGAGTGATGTCGCGCAGGTTCCCGATGGGGGTGGCGACGACATACAATGCGGCTTCGAGTTTGGGGGGAGCAGAAGTATGCACAGGCCGACGATTCCGATGACGATTTGCCGCGCACTATACGTGAGCGCCTGCACCTGCGCCATATTGCCGGGAGCGCGGCGATGAGCGACCGGGGTGCGCAGGCCGAGCAGCTTGCCACCGACTTGCTCACGCGCCAGGGGCTGCGGCTACTGGCACGCAACTACCGCTGCCGCTACGGCGAGATCGACCTGATTTTGCAAGACGGGGACGCGCTGGTGTTCGTCGAAGTGCGCCTGCGCTCGCGTGGTGACTTCGGCGGTGCCGCCGCCAGCATCGACAGCCACAAGCAGCGCAAGCTCACGCTCACGGCCCAGCATTACCTGGCGCAACTGCCGCGCACGCCGCCTTGCCGCTTCGATGTCGTATTGCTGCGGGACACCGGCGCGCCGCTTGAATGGATCAAGAATGCTTTCAGTGCATGGTAAGATGCGCGCAATCATCGCCCCCGATATACGCCATGAGTCTGACCCAACGCATCAGCAAACATTTCCAGGATAGCGCACAACTCAAGCTGACTTTGCGCGACGAACTTTCCAAGCCCATCGCTGCCGGGGCGCAAGCCATGTTCGACTGTCTGACCAGCGACGGCAAGATTCTGGTGTGCGGCAACGGCGGTTCGGCAGCAGATGCCCAACACTTCGCCGCCGAACTCATCAACCGTTTCGAGATCGAGCGCCCCAGCCTGGCGGCCATCGCGCTGACCACCGACAGCTCGGTGCTGACCTCCATCGCCAACGACTACGACTTCAGCCAGATCTTCTCCAAGCAGGTGCGCGGGCTGGGTATGTCTGGAGACCTGTTGCTGGCCATCTCTACCAGCGGCAATTCCGGCAATGTGGTCGAGGCCATCCATGCCGCTCATGAGCGCGAGATGACCGTAGTGGCGCTGACCGGGCGCGATGGCGGCGGCATGGGCAAGGTGCTGGAGCCGGGCGATGTCCATATCTGCGTCAACGCTACCAGCACGGCGCGTATCCAGGAAGTCCATTTACTGGCGTTGCACTGCCTGTGCGATGTCATCGACCACTTGCTACTGGGAGACGAATGATGCGAACGATCCAGATCACGCTGTTGACCCTGGCGCTGGCCGGGGCGCTGCAAGGCTGTGTGGCTCCGGTGATCGTGGGAGCCGGAGCCTTGATGGTGGCTGACCGCCGTACCACCGGCGCGTACATCGAGGATGAATCCATCGAGAACAAGTCGCTCAGCCAGATACTCGCCAAATACAAGAACAACGCCGGTGTCCATGTCAATGTGACCAGCTACAACCGCCATGCGCTGATCACGGGCGAGGTGCCGGACGAGGCAGTCAAGGCAGACGTGGCAGCCATCGTCTCGGCTCAGGGTAACGTCAGGGGCACGACGAATGAGCTGACCATCTCGGGTGCGACCAGTCTGACTTCGCGCAGCAACGACACGCTGCTCACCTCCAACGTGAAGGCGCGTTTCCTCGGCAACAAGGTGTTCAGCCCCAACCATGTCAAGGTCATCACCGAGAACGGCACCGTGTTCCTGATGGGTTTGGTGTGCCAACCCGAGGCGAATGCCGCCGCCGAAATCGCCAGCACGTCCAGCGGTGTGCAGCGCGTAGTCAAGGTGTTCGAGAACATCGAGTGCCCCCCGCCCCCCGCCAAGCATTGATGGCCCCGCTGTACCCCGCTCCCGCATTCGAACAGAAACTGTGCGCCCCCGCTGACTTCGCGGCGCGGGCGGCGCAGTTGCCGCACCCCATCGTATTTACCAACGGCTGCTTCGACGTGCTGCATCGCGGCCACGTCACCTATCTGGCGCAGGCGCGCGCGCTGGGTGCGTCGCTCATCGTCGGGGTCAACAGCGATGCCTCGGTCAAGCGCCAAGGCAAGGGAGACGACCGCCCGGTCAATCAGGAAGACGACCGTCTGGCCGTGCTGGCCGCGCTGGAAGCGGTCAGCCTGGTCGTGGTGTTCGACGAGGATACGCCGCTGAACCTCATCCTCGCCTGTCAGCCGGACGTGTTGGTCAAGGGCGGCGACTGGAAGCCGGAGTACATCGTCGGCGCACCCGAAGTACAGGCGCGCGGCGGCAGCGTCCACAGCATCCCGTTCGAGCACCAGCGCTCCACCACCGCGCTGCTGAAGAAAATCCGCGCGCATGGCTGAGTTCCACGCCCTCGTTCCCGCCGCCGGTTCCGGCTCGCGCATGGGCAGTGAGTTACCCAAGCAATACTTGCCACTGGCAGGCCAGCCGATGATCCGCCATGCGCTGGCCGCCTTGTGCGCCAGCCCGCAACTCGCCACCGTGTTCGTGGTGCTCTCGCCGCAAGACGAATGGTTCAGAAGCTACGACTGGTCGGCGTTCGGCGACAAGCTGCAACCGCTGTACTGCGGCGGCGCGACCCGCGCCGAGAGCGTGCAGAACGGCTTGCTGATGTCCGAACTCGACGTGGATGACTGGGTGCTGGTGCATGATGCCGCCCGTCCCTGCCTGACTCAGGCGCTGATCGCAAGACTCATCGCCGAACTGCGCGACGACCCGGTCGGTGGCATCCTCGCCGCCCCGGTGGCCGACACGCTCAAGCGCGCCGGGGAGGGCAACCGCATCGCCTGCACCGAAGACCGCAACGGCTTGTGGGGCGCGCAGACACCGCAGATGTTCCGTGTCGGGCTGCTGGCGCAGGCGCTGAGCAGCGCCATCGAAGTCACCGACGAAGCCTCCGCCATCGAGACACTCGGCTTGTCGCCCAAACTGGTCGCCAGCGACTCGACCAACTTCAAAGTGACCTACCCGCAGGATCTGCGTCTGGCCGAACTGTTGCTCGGCCACCCTTGATCTGGCACCCAGCGCGCTGAGATTCCTTTAGTCGGTACTAGGTAAAGTCCCCTGTCCGGAGTGAAGGAATCTCAGCTGTAGAATCATCGCCTGCCCGATTACCCCTAGACGGGTCTGCGGATACCATGCGTCCCGTCAAACAGATACATCCATCGGGGGCAGCATGGGTACCATCCTTCACAAAGTAGTCACGGTTACGATCGGCATCATTCTTAATCTGTTGATCCATAGCATGGTCATCAGCGCCGTCATCATCACGGCACCTGTGCTGTTGTTGATCCTGCTGTTCAGCAGGGAGGCGTTCCTTCATACCCTGCGTTTCGATCGGGTGCGCTGTGCCACCTCGGTATCGGCATACAGCGTGTAAGCTACCGGGGCAGTCATGGGCAGCCGTCTAAGCTGCCCGTGGTGGCGTGAACTGGGGCGGGGGATGTGGCGGATCGACAATTCCGTATAATCCGCTCCTGACTTCCGGAGAACGCCATGCCCCTCGCCCAACTCGCTATTACCGACACCCTCACCGCTTCACACCAACTCATCCTTCTCCCCAAATCCAAGACTCTGCCGCAGGACTGCGCGCACAGTGAGCTGCTGGCCAGCGTACTCAAGCGCCGCGACATGAAGTTCGAAGAGCTGGCGAAATCACCTGTGGCGGCCAATGCGGCGGATGGCTCGCTGGTGGCGTGGGCGATGCTGGACGGGAAAAAGGATACGTTCGCGTTGCAGGTGGTGGTGCGTAAGGCGCTGCAATTGTTGCTGGAAGAGCAGCCCAAGATGCTGGGTATCGCGGTGTCGGGCGACCTTGCGCAGCGGGCGGCGGAGCTGGCGGTGTATGGCGCGTGGGTGAATGGCGCGCTGTTGCCGGTCCGCAAGAAAAAAGACGAGCGCAAGCCGCTGAAGAAGATCGAGGTGGTGAATTTGAGTGCGCGCATTCCCTCACCTCAGCCCTCTCCCAGAGGGAGAGGGGGCAGTGCGGCGTTGGACAAGAAAGCGTTCGACGCGCTACGCGCTCAAGCCGCAGGCAATCTGCTGTGCCGCGAGCTGACCATCCTGCCGCCGAACGAGTTGACACCGGGGCTGTACCGCGAGCGGGTGCGGATGCTGGCTGCCGAGCAGGGCTGGGCGCATGAGGAATTCGATATGAAGGCGTTGCGCAAGCTGAGTGCGGGCGCGTTCGTGGCGGTAGCCCAGGGCAGCGAGCCTGAGGATGCCGCCATCGTGCATCTCAGCTATCGTCACCCCAAGGCGAAATGCAGCCTGGCGCTGGTGGGCAAGGGCATTTGCTTCGACACTGGCGGCCACAACCTCAAGCCTTCGCGCTACATGCACAACATGCACGAGGACATGAACGGCTCCGCCGTGGCGCTCGGTATCTTGCTGGCCGCCAGCGAGCAGAAACTGGCGGTCAATCTTGATTGCTGGCTGGCCATCGCGCAGAACCACATCAGCCCGAAAGCCTACAAGCAGAACGACATCGTCAAGGCGCTGAACGGCACCACGATTGAGATCATCCACACCGACGCAGAAGGTCGCATGGTGCTGGCCGATACGCTGACGCTGGCCTCGCGCGCCAAGCCCAATCTGATGATCGACTTCGCCACGCTCACCGGCAGCATGGCTACCGCGCTGGGCGCGCGCTATTCCGGTGTGTTCGCTACCAGTGATGAATTGGCGCAGCGTGCGGTGCGTGTCGGCAAAGAGGCCGGCGAACGCCTGTGCGCCTTCCCGCAGGACGAGGATTACGAGACCGAGCTGGAGTCCAAGATCGCGGACATCAAGCAATGCACGCTGGCGGGCGAGGCCGACCACATTCTGGCGACGCGCTTCCTCAAACGCTTCGTCGAGCACGACACGCCCTGGCTGCACGTCGATCTGTCGGCCAGTCGCTGCGAGGGCGGGCTGGGTGCGGTGGCGGCGGACGTGAACGGCTTCGGCGTGGCCTGGGGCCTCAAGATGTTGGGCGAGGTGTAAAGATGGCGTGGCTGCTGCGTTTCAAGCCGGATGAGATGCCGAACGGTCTGTTCTGGATACTGGTGATTCTGGCCCTGCTGATCAGCGTCCCGCTGGCGGGGTTCGGGCTGTGGGTGGTGTTCACCCAGATCGATTTCACTTGATTCAGATGGCGAGCGCGATCAACCCGTAGCGACCGAACTTGCCTGCTGCCATGAACAGCGCGGCGTGCCAGGGATTGAGCCGCAGCCAGCCAGCCGCCACGCACAGCGCATCGCCGATCAGCGGTGCCCAAGCCAACAGTAGCGTGGGTGTGCCATAGCGTCGCACTTTGTCTACATGCTTGAGTTGCTGCGTCATCGGTAGCATCCAGCCCATGCCGAACGAGATCATGCCGCCCAGCGTGTTCCCCAGCGTACCAAGCAGCAGGGCGGGCCAAAGTAGCTCGGGATGTATTTTCAGTACGCCTGCGAGCACCACTTCCGAGCCGCCTGGCAGCAAGGTCGCGCCCAGCAGGCTGGACAGGAACAATCCCCACAGGCTGAGATCGCTGGAAAAGAGTTGGTTGAGCGCATCCATGCGCCGAGTGTAGCGCAATCCACTGGCACGGCGGCGCGCTTACCGTTACCATCCGGCCATGCCGTCGCCACTGATCCTCACTACCCTGTTATTGATTGCTTCCAACGTCTTCATGACGTTCGCCTGGTATGGCCACCTGAAGAATTTTGCGCAATCGCCGTGGTACGTGGCGGCGCTGGTGAGCTGGGGCATCGCGCTGTTCGAGTATCTGCTGCAAGTGCCCGCTAATCGGATTGGCTATACCGCACTGGATCTGGGGCAGCTCAAGATCCTGCAAGAGGTCGTCACTCTGACGGTGTTCGTACCGTTCGCTATCTACTATATGAACCAGCCGTTCAAGCTGGATTACCTTTACGCCGCGCTGTGCCTGCTGGGCGCAGTCTATTTCATCTTCCGTACCTGACATCATGCGCAAACACATCCACATCCTCGGCATCTGCGGCACGTTCATGGGCGGCATCGCCGTGCTGGCCAAACAGGCGGGCTACCGCGTCACCGGCTGCGATGCCAACGTCTATCCGCCGATGAGCACCCAGCTTGAGGAGCAGGGCATCGAATTGATCGAAGGTTTTGGCGTTGAGCAGCTCGATCTGAAGCCCGACATGTTCGTGATCGGCAATGTGGTGTCGCGCGGCAACCCGCTGATGGAAGAAATTCTCAATCGCGGCCTGCCTTACACCTCCGGCCCGCAATGGCTGGCGGATACTTTGCTGCGCGACAAGTGGGTGCTGGCCGTAGCCGGGACGCACGGCAAGACGACGACGACCTCGATGCTGGCTTGGGTGCTGGAGTACGCGGGGCTGAATCCCGGATTCCTGATCGGCGGCGTGCCGCAGAACTTCGGCGTCTCGGCACGACTTTCTGGACTCCCCTCGCCCGCAGGCGGGAGAGGGGGTGGGGGAGAGGGTTCCCCGTTCTTCGTCATCGAAGCCGACGAGTACGACACCGCCTTCTTCGATAAGCGCTCCAAGTTCGTCCACTACCGGCCGCGTACCGCCATCCTCAACAATCTGGAATTCGATCACGCCGACATCTTTGCTGACCTCGCCGCCATTGAGACGCAGTTCCATCATCTGGTGCGCACTGTGCCGGGCAATGGGCTGGTGGTGAGCAACGGGAGGGAAGCCTCGCTACAGCGCGTGTTGCAGCGCGGTTGCTGGACGCCAGTCGAGACGTTCGGCTGTGACGACGGTTGGAACATCGACGCGAACGAACAGGTATCGCTCGACGGTAAGGTGCAAGGCACATTGAAGTGGGAGCTGCTGGGTGAACACAATCGCATGAACGCATTGGCCGCGCTAGCCGCAGCGCGTCACGTCGGTGTGCCGGTGGCGCAGGGGCTGGCGGCGCTGGCGGAATTCAAGAACGTGAAACGCCGCATGGAAGTGCGGGGCACGGTGAATGGCATCACCGTCTACGACGACTTCGCCCACCATCCCACCGCTATCGACACTACGGTTGCCGGGCTGCGCCGCAAGGTCGGCAGCGCACGCATCCTCGCCGTGCTGGAGCCGCGCTCAAACACCATGAAACTGGGGGTGATGAAAGATGCACTGCCCGGTAGTCTGAAAGATGCTGACCGTGTGTTTTGCTACGCGGGCAACCTCGGCTGGGATGCCCGTGGGGCGCTGGCTCCGCTGGGCGACAAGGCGGTGGTGAAAGATGATCTCAATGAGCTGATCGAGTCTATCGTTGCCACCGCTCGCCACGGCGACCAGATCCTGGTGATGAGCAATGGCGGCTTCGGTGGCATTCACAGCAAGCTGCTGGCGCGGCTGGCTTCTTAACCGATCTGTTGTAAATCCCAGCGCGGCTTGATGGCAAAGGCGTAACCGTCCTGAGGAGCCTGCTGGCGCAGGCGCATCGCTCCGGCAAAGGCGATCATCGCGCCGTTGTCGGTGCAAAATTCCAGCGCAGGGTAGAACACGCGGACACCTTTGCGCACAGCGGCGGCATCGAGCTGGCTGCGCAGCAAGCGGTTGGCACCCACGCCGCCGGCGATCACCAGTTGTTTCAATCCGGTCTGTTTCAGCGCGGCCTGCGCCTTGCCGACCAGCACGTCCACGATGGCGGCTTGGGCGGCGGCGGCGATGTCGGCACGGGTCGAGTCGGTCATCTCATGTTGTTTAGTCAATGTCAGTACGGCGGTCTTCAGACCGCTGAAGCTGAAATCCAGATCGCCACTGTGCAGCATCGGGCGCGGAAGCTTGAAGCGTGCGGCATCGCCATGTTCGGCCAGCTTCGCCAATTCCGGCCCACCGGGGTAGCCGAGGCCGAGCAGTTTGGCGCTCTTGTCGAAGGCCTCGCCAGCCGCATCGTCCAGCGTCTCCCCTAATAGCGTGTATTGGCCCACGCCATCCACGCGCATCAATTGTGTGTGGCCACCGGAAACCAGCAGGGCAACGAAAGGGAGCGCCGGCGCGGGGTCGGCAAGCAGCGGCGAGAGTAGATGACCTTCCAGATGGTGGATGCCGAGCACCGGGATGTCGAGCGCGTAGCCCAGCGCACAAGCGACGCTCGTCCCGACCAGCAACGCTCCGGCCAGTCCAGGCCCGCGCGTGTAGGCGATGGCATCGAGATCGGCAAGTTGCCGGTCTGCTTGGTCCAAAGTCTGTCGGATCAATGGCAGCGCGCGGCGTACATGGTCGCGCGAAGCGAGCTCCGGCACGACACCGCCGTATTCACTATGCATGGCCGCCTGCGTATATAAAGCGTGGGCAAGCAGGCCGTCTTGTTGGTGATAAAGGGCGATGCCGGTCTCGTCACAGGAGCTCTCGATGCCCAGAACGAGCTGTGGGATAAGTTTTTTCATGGCGCGTATTGTACGTTTTCAAGGGCTTGGGCGGGGTAGGTAAAAAAAGTGTAGCAATTCGCTTGACGGAAAAAGTTTGGTCGCTATAATGCGCACCTCTTCGCTGCTGCAGGGCGAAAAACAAGGCCACACCTGAGGGTGAAAGTGCTTAATAATCAGCAAATTGATTCATGTTTTTCGAGTGCGGTGAGCAAGAAAAAACGAAGTGCGAAATTAAGTTGACAAGAAATTTTTAGTCCCTATAATGCGCACCTCTTCGCTGCTGAGGCAGCGACTACGAAGCGAAAGCGGAGTGGTTAAGTTCCTTAAAAGATAGAAGAAACAACTGATGAGTGTAGGTGCTTGGGTTGAGGAGTATCGATGGCTTAGGTCATGGATGCATACTATATAAATACTGAAGTACCTCGCTTATATATGAAAAGACGCAAGTCGATTTATTTTGAGTGAGACCGATTGGCGAAAGCCGATCAAAAGTTGGATTGAACTGAAGAGTTTGATCCTGGCTCAGATTGAACGCTGGCGGCATGCTTTACACATGCAAGTCGAACGGATTAGAGAGCTTGCTCTCTAGTTAGTGGCGAACGGGTGAGTAATATATCGGAACGTACCCGGCAATGGGGGATAACGTAGCGAAAGTTACGCTAATACCGCATATGCCCTGAGGGGGAAAGCAGGGGACCAGCAATGGCCTTGCGTTGTCGGAGCGGCCGATATCGGATTAGCTAGTTGGTGAGGTAAAGGCTCACCAAGGCGACGATCCGTAGCGGGTCTGAGAGGATGATCCGCCACACTGGGACTGAGACACGGCCCAGACTCCTACGGGAGGCAGCAGTGGGGAATTTTGGACAATGGGGGAAACCCTGATCCAGCCATGCCGCGTGAGTGAAGAAGGCCTTCGGGTTGTAAAGCTCTTTCAGGTGGAAAGAAAAGGTTGCGGATAATACCTGCAGCTGATGACGGTACCATCAGAAGAAGCACCGGCTAACTACGTGCCAGCAGCCGCGGTAATACGTAGGGTGCGAGCGTTAATCGGAATTACTGGGCGTAAAGCGTGCGCAGGCGGTTTTGTAAGACAGACGTGAAAGCCCCGGGCTTAACCTGGGAACGGCGTTTGTGACTGCAAGACTAGA
Source organism: Ferriphaselus sp. R-1 (assembly GCF_000746095.1). Lineage (GTDB taxonomy): Bacteria > Pseudomonadota > Gammaproteobacteria > Burkholderiales > Gallionellaceae > Ferriphaselus. The sequence continues at coordinate 399,885 of NZ_JQKP01000002.1, forward strand.
GTATGGCAGAGGGGGGTAGAATTCCACGTGTAGCAGTGAAATGCGTAGAGATGTGGAGGAATACCGATGGCGAAGGCAGCCCCCTGGGTCAATACTGACGCTCATGCACGAAAGCGTGGGGAGCAAACAGGATTAGATACCCTGGTAGTCCACGCCCTAAACGATGTCAACTAGGTGTTGGGGGAGGAGACTTCCTTAGTACCGCAGCTAACGCGTGAAGTTGACCGCCTGGGGAGTACGGTCGCAAGATTAAAACTCAAAGGAATTGACGGGGACCCGCACAAGCGGTGGATTATGTGGATTAATTCGATGCAACGCGAAAAACCTTACCTACCCTTGACATGCCGAGAATCCTGAAGAGATTTGGGAGTGCCCGAAAGGGAACTTGGACACAGGTGCTGCATGGCTGTCGTCAGCTCGTGTCGTGAGATGTTGGGTTAAGTCCCGCAACGAGCGCAACCCTTGTCATTAATTGCCATCATTTAGTTGGGCACTTTAATGAGACTGCCGGTGATAAACCGGAGGAAGGTGGGGATGACGTCAAGTCCTCATGGCCCTTATGGGTAGGGCTTCACACGTAATACAATGGTCGGTACAGAGGGTTGCCAAGCCGCGAGGTGGAGCCAATCCCAGAAAGCCGATCGTAGTCCGGATTGGAGTCTGCAACTCGACTCCATGAAGTCGGAATCGCTAGTAATCGCGGATCAGCATGTCGCGGTGAATACGTTCCCGGGTCTTGTACACACCGCCCGTCACACCATGGGAGTGGAATCTGGCAGAAGTAGGTAGCCTAACCGCAAGGGGGGCGCTTACCACGCTGGGTTTCATGACTGGGGTGAAGTCGTAACAAGGTAGCCGTATCGGAAGGTGCGGCTGGATCACCTCCTTTCTAGAGTATCTTGATCCGAGTGCCTACACTCATCGGTTGTTTAAGAAGTTGTTAGTTATGAGTCGTTAGCCGTTAGTTAAAACAGTGAATGCTTTAACTGACAGCGAAGGCGAGTGGCGAACGACTGCGTTTGGGTCTGTAGCTCAGCTGGTTAGAGCACCGTGTTGATAACGCGGGGGTCGTTGGTTCGAGTCCAACTAGACCCACCAAGTAAAAGGGGGTTTAGCTCAGCTGGGAGAGCACCTGCTTTGCAAGCAGGGGGTCGTCGGTTCGATCCCGTCAACCTCCACCATTACCTGGTACGAGTCACAAGACATAAATGATTATCGAAATGATGATTTATGTCTTGAGTCTTATGACGCAAGTAGTTCTTTAAAAATCTGGAAGAAGTAAAGAAAGTGATTCTCACTGACGTGGGTACAGGTAACTGTGCGCATGTGAGTGGAAAAACTAAATGGGTTTTGATTGTATCAAGCCGTATTGATGCTAGTCGTATCGATGCGGTCACAAACGCGAGACAAACAACACTTGTAACGTTGACCTCTTAGGAGGGCTTAACGTTATAGGGTCAAGCGAATAAGTGCATATGATGGATGCCTTGGCGATTACAGGCGATGAAAGACGTGTAAGCCTGCGAAAAGCTGCGGGGAGCTGGCAATAAAGCTTTGATCCGCAGATCTCTGAATGGGGAAACCCGGCCCTTTGGGTCATTCCCTGCTGAATACATAGGCAGGGTAAAGCGAACTCAGCGAACTGAAACATCTAAGTAGCTGAAGGAAAAGAAATCAACCGAGATTCCGCAAGTAGTGGCGAGCGAACGCGGAGCAGCCTGCAAACTTTAGCTTCACAGTTAGTAGAACAGCTTGGAAAAGCTGGCCATAGTGGGTGATAGCCCCGTATACGAAAACTCAGGAGTGGAAATAGGTTTGGAACAAGTAGGGCGGGACACGAGAAATCCTGTCTGAACATGGGGGGACCATCCTCCAAGGCTAAATACTCGTAATCGACCGATAGTGAACCAGTACCGTGAGGGAAAGGCGAAAAGAACCCCGGAAGGGGAGTGAAATAGAACCTGAAATCGTATGCATACAAACAGTGGGAGCGGACTTGTTCCGTGACTGCGTACCTTTTGTATAATGGGTCAGCGACTTACATTCAGTAGCGAGCTTAACCGAATAGGGGAGGCGTAGGGAAACCGAGTCTGATAAGGGCGATAGTTGCTGGGTGTAGACCCGAAACCAAGTGATCTATCCATGGCCAGGATGAAGGTTGGGTAAAACCAACTGGAGGTCCGAACCCACTAACGTTGAAAAGTTAGGGGATGAGCTGTGGATAGGGGTGAAAGGCTAAACAAACTTGGAAATAGCTGGTTCTCTCCGAAAACTATTTAGGTAGTGCCTCATGTATCACTCTCGGGGGTAGAGCACTGTTATGGCTAGGGGTCTATTGCTGATTACCAAACCATTGCAAACTCCGAATACCGAGAAGTGCGAGCATGGGAGACAGACATCGGGTGCTAACGTCCGGTGTCAAAAGGGAAACAACCCAGACCGCCGATTAAGGTCCCCAAGACATAGTTAAGTGGAAAACGAAGTGGGAAGGCTAAAACAGTCAGGATGTTGGCTTAGAAGCAGCCATCATTTAAAGAAAGCGTAATAGCTCACTGATCGAGTCGTCCTGCGCGGAAGATGTAACGGGGCTCAAACTATGCACCGAAATCGCGGATATGTGTTTACACATATGGTAGGAGAGCGTTCTGTAGGCCTGCGAAGGTGTTCTGTGAAGAATGCTGGAGGTATCAGAAGTGCGAATGCTGACATGAGTAGCGATAAAGGGAGTGAAAGGCTCCCTCGCCGAAAACCCAAGGTTTCCTGTTCAACGTTCATCGGAGCAGGGTGAGTCGGCCCCTAAGGCGAGGCTGAAAAGCGTAGTCGATGGGAAACAGGTTAATATTCCTGTACCTCAATGTAATGCGATGTGGGGACGGAGAAGGTTAAGCAAGCTGTCTGTTGGAATAGGCAGTTTAAGCGTGTAGGGAGATCTCTTAGGCAAATCCGGGAGGTCAATTCTGAGGCGTAATGACGAGTGCCCTTGAGGCGCGAAGTTGCTGATACCAAGCTTCCAAGAAAAGCCACTAAGCTTCAGTTATATTGAGACCGTACCGCAAACCGACACAGGTGGGTAGGATGAGAATTCTAAGGCGCTTGAGAGAACTCGGGTGAAGGAACTCGGCAAATTAGCACCGTAACTTCGGGATAAGGTGCGCCCCGGTAGATTGTAGAGACTTGCTCTCGAAGGTCGATGGGGTTGCAGTGAAATGGTGGCTGCGACTGTTTAATAAAAACACAGCACTCTGCAAACACGAAAGTGGACGTATAGAGTGTGACGCCTGCCCGGTGCTGGAAGGTTAAGTGATGGGGTGCAAGCTCTTGATCGAAGCCCCAGTAAACGGCGGCCGTAACTATAACGGTCCTAAGGTAGCGAAATTCCTTGTCGGGTAAGTTCCGACCTGCACGAATGGCGTAACGATGGCCACACTGTCTCCACCCGGGACTCAGCGAAGTTGAAATGTTTGTGAAGATGCAATCTCCCCGCGGCTAGACGGAAAGACCCCATGAACCTTTACTGTAGCTTTGCATTGGACTTTGAACAGATCTGTGTAGGATAGGTGGGAGGCATTGAAGTAGGGACGCCAGTCCTTATGGAGCCATCCTTGAAATACCACCCTGATGTGTTTGAGGTTCTAACCTAGGTCCGTAATCCGGATCGGGGACCGTGCATGGTAGGCAGTTTGACTGGGGCGGTCTCCTCCCAAATTGTAACGGAGGAGTACGAAGGTTCTCTAGGTACGGTCGGACATCGTACTGATAGTGCAATGGCAAAAGAGAGCTTAACTGCGAGACTGACAAGTCGAGCAGGTGCGAAAGCAGGTCATAGTGATCCGGTGGTTCTGTATGGAAGGGCCATCGCTCAACGGATAAAAGGTACTCTGGGGATAACAGGCTGATTCCTCCCAAGAGTTCATATCGACGGGGGAGTTTGGCACCTCGATGTCGGCTCATCACATCCTGGGGCTGTAGCCGGTCCCAAGGGTATGGCTGTTCGCCATTTAAAGTGGTACGTGAGCTGGGTTTAAAACGTCGTGAGACAGTTTGGTCCCTATCTGCCGTGGGCGTTGGAAGTTTGAGGGGACCTGCTCCTAGTACGAGAGGACCGGAGTGGACGAATCTCTGGTGTACCGGTTGTCATGCCAATGGCATTGCCGGGTAGCTAAATTCGGAAGAGATAACCGCTGAAAGCATCTAAGCGGGAAACTCGCCTCAAGATGAGACTTCCCTGGGCACTAGATGCCCCTAAAGAGTCGTTCGAGACCAGGACGTTGATAGGTCAGGTGTGGAAGCGCAGTAATGCGTTAAGCTAACTGATACTAATTGCTCGTGAGGCTTGATCCTATAACATTAAGCAGTTGCAAGTGTTGCTCGCAACAATCGAAACCTTCTTTACTTCGACCAGAACAATGGCCGACTGGCCTCTCCCACGAGACTCCAGTCAGCCGACAGTTATGTCTGACGACCATAGCAAGTTGGTCCCACTCCTTCCCATACCGAACAGGACAGTGAAACGACTTCGCGCCAATGATAGTGTGGATTACCCATGTGAAAGTAGGTCATCGTCAGACTCCTTATAAGCTAAAGCCCAGAGTTATCTGGGCTTTTTGCTTTGGTA
>NZ_JQKP01000003.1 GCF_000746095.1 Ferriphaselus sp. R-1
CGACATCAGTCGCACGTCATGTCCCATTTTGCCCAGCTCCCGCGCCCAGTAGTGTGAGCTTCCACAGGCTTCCATGCCGATCAATGTCGCTGGCAGTTTGCCAAAGTATGCCTGCATCTGGTTGCGCCGCAATTGCTTCCTGACAATCACCTTGCCCGCACGATCCACTCCGTGTATCTGGAATACGTTCTTTGCCAGGTCTATGCCAATACGCGTAATATCCATTTCACACCTCCCTCTGTTGACTGGTTGTTTGCCATCTCCAGTCTGGCACATCTCGATGCCGTTTAGGGGGAGGTGTCCATTCCATTGCCCTACGCGGGCTACAGAGTGCAATAGGAAAAAGCAATTTGGGAACCACTATCTTTCTCACAAATCATTTTCTCAGGGTGTGATTGGCTATCGCATAGCATTTCAGACCATTTTTTGTGACGCTCGCAGCCATCAAGGTCTTTGAACCTAGCACTAACAAAGCAGTTAGTCTCACCTGCTCCGCAAATTACATACCTCACAGAGGTTTCACCTTTGGCACCCTTAATGCCTTCAGTATTCTCGCTATTGCAGCCAACTAGAAAGCAAATCAGTAGCAGTGTCACAATGCTCTTATTCATCTGAGCGCCCAATCTGTAGTTAATTAGCCGTGTCGGTAGGCATCGGCACAAACGTAAGGTTAGACATAAACCTTACGCAAGGTTATGAGATCCCAGCCTCCGAAGAGGCTGGGATGATGCTAACTGAAAGAGAGCATCAACAGGCCAATAATTGCTTGGAGCTGCTGAACACTCAACGTCAGTTCGATTGACAGCTTGAACATGGTTTTCACCCTGTTTGCGCTGGCAGTACTGCCAACTGGTTAATAGTTGGCTTTGGTGGGGACGAAGAGCTTGGCGGGGTTGCCCGCTAAGTTTCTTAGCCACCTAACGGCGCGGTTGCGATCCGCACCGGGGATTTACCGCCGTTACCTAGAGTTGTCTGGGTTTCTGCAGGTTCCCAATTTGGTGCTACGTATGGATGCATAGCTTAGTTCTGTAGGCTGGGGTAAGTTTACGAACCCCCAGCCTTCCCCAAATCACGTAATAACCGTCGGCTGTTCACGCCCCGTCCTGCCTTTCAACTCAGACAGTTGCAGCGCAATTGCAATTAGCTCCTTTAACGCTTCCTGAGCATCCAACCCGTGGCGGGCGACATCCGCTTCATAGGCTTCGAGGTAGACGCGCAAGGTGGCGCCTTCGGTGCCGGTGCCGGAGAGGCGGTAGATGATGCGGGAGCCGTCGGCGAACAGGATGCGGATGCCTTGTTTAGTGCTGACGCTGCCGTCCACCGGGTCGGTGTAGCTGAAGTCATCGCAGGTGGCGACGGTGTAGTTGCCGAACACCTGGCCGGGCAGGGTGGCGAAGCTGTCGCGCAGGTGCGTCATCACGCCGTTGGCGGCTTCGGTCGGCAGGGCTTCGTAGTCGTAGCGGGAGTAGAAGTTGCGGCCATATTTGGCCCAGTGTTCGCGCACGATGCTTTCCACCGATTGCTTGCGCGCGGCGACGATGTTGAGCCAGAACAGCACCGCCCACAGGCCGTCTTTTTCACGCACGTGGTTGGAGCCGGTGCCGAAGCTTTCTTCACCGCACAGGGTGACTTTGCCCGCGTCCATCAGGTTGCCGAAGAATTTCCAGCCGGTGGGGGTCTCGAAGCAGGGCAGGCCCAGAGCGGCGGCGACGCGGTCGGCGGCGGCGCTGGTGGGCATGGAGCGGGCGATGCCGGCGATGCCGCCCTTGTAGCCGGGGGCGAGCGTGGCGTTGGCGGCCAGCAGCGCGAGGCTGTCGGACGGCGTCACAAAGAAGCGCTGGCCGAGAATCATGTTGCGGTCGCCGTCGCCGTCGGAAGCTGCGCCGAAGTCGGGCGCATCTGCACCGTAGACGATCTCGACCAGATCATGGGCGTAAGTCAGGTTGGGGTCGGGGTGGCCGTTGCCGAAGTCTTCCAGCGGCACGGCGTTCATCACGCTGTCGGCGGGCGCGCCGAGGCGGTCGACCAGGATGTCGCGGGCGTAAGGGCCGGTGACGGCGTGCATGGCATCGAACTTGAGGCGGAAGCCGCCTGCCAGCAAGGCGCGAATGGCGGGGAAGTCGAACAGCGATTCCATCAGCTCGGCGTAATCGGCCACCGGGTCGATGACTTCCACGCGCATCGAGCCCAGCGAGAATTCGGCCAGCTCGTCCAATGAGACATCAGCGGCGGCGAGTATCTTGTATGCGCTGATCTCCTTGCTGCGCGCGTAGATGGCTTCGGTCACGGTTTCGGTGGCCGGGCCGCCGTTCTCGCCGTTGTATTTGATGCCGAAGTCGCCGTCCGGGCCGCCAGGGTTGTGGCTGGCCGACAGGATGATGCCGCCGTAGGTCTCATATTTGCGTATCACGCAGGAGGCCGCCGGAGTGGAGAGAATGCCGCCGCGTCCAACCAGCACGCGGCCAAAACCGTTGGCGGCGGCCATCTTCAGGATGGTCTGGATCGCGCTGCGGTTGTAATAGCGGCCGTCGCCGCCCACCACCAGTGTCGCGCCTTGCGGGGCAGCGATGGTATCGAAGATGCTTTGGACAAAGTTTTCCAGATAGTGCGGTTTCTGGAAGACGGTGACTTTTTTGCGCAGGCCGGAGGTGCCGGGCTTTTGATCGGAGAATGCTTGGGTAGGGATGGTGCGTATGCTCACGAAACGGCTCCTCAACGATTATCGAGTCGGCATCATATCACCGCCCAGCGCGGGCGTGAGTTGAGCGAGGTCAAGACGAAAAACATCGCCATGTGACTTTGCTCACAGACGGGGTGGCAGAGACCCCGTATCTTGCACATTCCTGACTAACTTGATTGGAGATTCACCATGGCCAGTAGCAAACGTATCGCATCCATCGCCATCATTCTGTGGGTGGCGACCATCGTGGTGTTCGGCTGGTTCTTTGTGCATGGGTACACCGAGACAGGTAGCGATGGGCGCAAAGCCGTGGTGCTTGAAGCCGGGGAACGAGGCCTGATCCTGGGCGAGATGCGCGGCCTGCTGGCGGCGACACAAGGCATCGTGCAGGGCATCCAGCAGAATGACATGAAGCAGGTGGCGCAATCGGCACGCGCCGTCGGCATGGCTTCGGCGGTGGACGTGAACCCGGCACTGATGGCCAAGCTGCCTATGGAATTCAAGTCGCTGGGCATGAGTGTGCATCACGACATGGACGATCTGGCGGCGGCTGCGGAAGCCGGCAAACCAGCGGGCGAGCTGCTGGGGATGTTGTCGGCCAGCATGGGCAAATGTGTGGCCTGCCATTCGGCCTGGCAGCTCAAGGTCGAGCAGAGATGACCGCTTCGGCACCCAAAATAAAAACGCCCCGATGGGGCGTTTTTACTTGGTGGCGTGCCAGCGATCTTATTCGATCTTGGCAGCGTTGCGCAGCTCGGTGACCGCCTGCTGGACTTGTTGCTGTTGCAGGAACTGGGTGATCTGCGGCTTGACCTGTTCGTACTCGGGAGTCTTGTGTTCGCGCGTGTCGTCCAGACGGATGACGTGCCAGCCGAACTGGGTCTGCACCGGCTCGCTGACCTGGCCCTTGCTCAGGCGGCTCAAGGCGTTGCCGAACTCAGGCACGAAGCCCTTGGGGTCGGCCCAGCCCAGATCGCCACCCTGCTTGGCGGAACCCGGGTCCATCGACTTGGCGGCCAGCGCCTCGAACTTCGCACCTTTCTTCAGCTTGGCGACGATGTCCTTGGCTTCGGCTTCGGTCTTCACCAGGATGTGGCGCGCCTTGTATTCGCTCTTGCTGGACTGAGCCTTGAGGCGGTTGTATTCGGCCTTGACGGCATCCTCGCTGACGGGATGGGTCTTGATGTAATCCTGCACATATGCGTCGGCCAGCACGTTCTGACGGATCATCTCCATCTGTGTCTGGACATCGGCACTCTTGTCCAGACCACGCTTGGTGGCGGCCTGCGACAGCAGTTCCAGATTGATGAGGCTGTCCTTGATGCCTTTGCGCAATTCGGGGCTGTCCGGCTGACCTTGTGCGGCCATCGCCTTGACGCGGGCATCCACACGGGATTGAGGAATGGATACGCCATTCACCAGCGCGGCGGACTTGTCTTCGGCAGAAGCCGGGAAGGCGGCCAGCAGAGCCAGAGCGATCAGGGCAGGTTTTGCTACTTTCAACATGAACTTTCCTCTCTAAAGTGAGTTCGATTCCTCGGGGGTGAGGGCGGTGATGGTAAGGGCGTGGATGTCGCCCGTCATCAAATTTTGCAGCGCGGAATATACCATGCGGTGCCGCGCCACGGTGTGCTTGCCAGCGAACGCGGCAGACACGATGCGCAGGCGGAAATGCCCGCCGCCGCTGCGTGCGCCCGCATGTCCGGCATGGGCGGCGCTGTCGTCCAGCAGTTGCAGTTCGATCGGCTCCAGGTCTGCGAGTCGTTCGCGGATGGCGGTCATGCGGCTCATGCCGGGAACACCTTTCTGAAGGGGCGGACGCTGACGCTGGCGTACACGCCTGCGCTGACATAAGGATCGGCCTCGGCCCAGGCTTGGGCCGCTTCCAGCGAGGTGAATTCCGCCACGATCAGGCTGCCGGTGTAGCCTGCTGCGCCGGGATCGACCGCATCCACGGCGGGAAAGGGGCCGGCCAGCAGCAAGCGGCCTTCGTTCTGCAATGCCTGCAAGCGTGCCAGATGTGCGGGGCGCGCTGCCATGCGGTGCGGCAAACTGTCGGCGATGTCGGTTCCGGTGATGGCGTAAAGCATCAGTTCTGCTCCTTGTCCTGCTCGGCGTATTTGGCGAGGAAGAACGACTGCGCCAGGATGAAGCCGAACATCAGCCCGGTCGCGCCGAACAGCTTGAAATTGACCCACTGCTCGGTGGTGTAGTTGAACGCGACGTAGAGGTTGATGAAGCCCAGCACCAGGAAAAACAGGCTCCAGCCGAGATTGAGGTTGCGCCAGACCTGGTTGGGCAGGGCGATCTTCTCCTGCAACAGCGCCTTGATCAGGTTCTTGCGGAACAGCAGGTTGGAGAACAACAGCGCAGCGGAAAACACCCAGTACAGGATGGTCGGCTTCCACTTGATGAAGCTTTCGTCGTGCAGCAGCAGCGTCGCGCCGCCCATCACGGTGATGATGCCGAAGCTCACCCACAACATCGTTTCGACCTTGCCGTGCCGCCATTTGGTCCAGACGATCTGGGCGACCGTGGCCGCGATGGCTGCACCCGTCGCGGCGTAGATGCCGGCGAACTTGAAGGTGACGAAGAACAGGATGACGGGGAAGAGATCGAAGAGCAGTTTCATGGCGGCGGATTATCCGGAGAATGTCAGGCCCTGTCGAGCTTCAGCGCGGCTGAGTTGATGCAGTAACGCAGCCCGGTCGGCGCGGGGCCATCCTCGAACACATGCCCCAGATGCGCGTCGCACCGGGCGCAGCGCACCTCGACCCGGCGCATCCCGTGCGAGTGGTCGGCCAGTTCCCTGATCGCCCCGGCAGCGGCGGGTTGCCAGTAGCTCGGCCAACCCGTGCCGGAGTCGAACTTGGTCGCGGCATCGAACAGCGCTGTCCCGCAGCACACGCAGCGATAAGTTCCCGCGTCGTGGCAATCCCAGTATTCGCCGCTGAACGGTGGCTCCGTGCCGCACTGGCGGCAGACACGGTATTGTTCCGGCGTGAGGTCGGCGTCCGGCGTGCTCATGATTGTCCCGCCAGACTGACCTTCATGCTGTCCCGTTCCGCCATGCGTGCGAACCAGCTCGCCAGCGTCGGGTGGGCGGCGCGCCAGTCGCGCTCCGGCTGGCGCAGGTCCAGATAGACCAGCGCGCTCGCCAGCGCAAGGTCGGCCAGTGTCAGCGCCGCACCTTCGCAGAAGTCGCCCGCGCCCAGCAACTCGGCGACATACGCCAGAGCGCGGCTGATGGCTTCGTTGTGGCGTTCGATGTTGCCCGGCTCCTGTTTTTCTGCCGCACGGATGCGCTCGGTGCGCACCACGACAGCGGAATCCATGATGCCGTCCGCCAGCGCCTCCCAACGCTTCACCCGCATCCGCGCCAGCGCATCGTCGCGCGGGATGAGGATGGGCGTGTCGTTCAGCGTATCGGCGTATTCCGCGATCACCGGCGAATCGAACACGCAGGTCGCGTCGTCCAGGATCAGCGCCGGGATGCGCCCCAGCGGATTCACCCGCGCCACCTGGCTACCCGGATCGCGCGGTGCATCGACCAGATAGTCGTGCGGAAGGTTCTTCTCCAGCAGCACCAGGCGCACCTTGCGCACATACGGGCTGGTGTCGGTACCAAGCAACTTCATCGTCATGGAGCTCTCCATCGTCACGTTCCTGAAAGTAGGGAGGGCCCGATGCCTGCGCCCCCGCCGATTTCGGATGATACCTGTGTTCGCGGTCGCGGGGCAGGGCGGGAATGCGGCATAATCGCGCCCCTATGGGATACCCTATCGACATTCGTGAACAGGACGGGCTGCGCACCCTGCGCTTCGAGTCGTCGTGCGTGCAGGGCGCGATGCGCGTCGAGCGGCCCTGGGACCTGGAGCTGGAATACACCCAACTGATGATGGCCGCGCTGCTCTTGCGCACGGAGAGCGACTTTCCGCGCAAGGTGCTGCTGATCGGGCTGGGAGCCGGGTCGTTGCCCAAGTTCCTGTATCGCCACTGTCCGCAGGCACAGCTCACTGTGGTGGAGATCGTGCCGGAGGTGGTGGCTGCGGCCCGACAGCATTTCTGTCTGCCTGACGATGCCGCGCGCTTGGGCGTGGTCACCGGTGACGGGGTCGAGTTCATGCGCAGCAGTGGCGACAGTTACGACTTGATCGTGGTGGACGGCTTCAACGAACACGCGCATCCCGGCGAACTGAATCGGCTGCCGTTCTACCGCGATTGTCGTTCGCGCCTGACCGCGCAGGGCTTGCTGGTGACCAACCTGATCGGCCTGAGTCAGCGCTACAAGGGTGGGCTCGCCTATATCGAACAGGCGTTCGAGGGGCGTGCCGCCAGCTTCCCTCGTTGTCACAGCGGCAATAGCATCGCGGTCGCGACCGCCGGGGCTACTGTCGAGATCACGCTGGATGACCTGGAGCTGCGCGCCCGCACGCTGGCGGAGCGCACCGGGCTCGACCTGCGGCCCGTGGTGGACAAGATGAGAGCCGATCGACACTGGTCGGACGGAAAACTGAGGATCTAGTATGACTGGTACTGACACGGCTGCCGCTTGGGCCGACCTGCAACCGCGTAGCGTATGGGCGCACTTCGCCACGCTGTGTTCGATTCCGCGCCCGTCCTATCGGGAAGCGGTGCTGCGCGATTATCTGCAGGCATGGGCGGCGGAACGCGGGATAGCGTCCGAGGTGGACGCGGTGGGCAACCTGATCCTGCGCCGAGCGGCCAGTCCGGGTTGTGCTGCCGCACCCGGCGTCATCCTGCAAGCCCACCTCGATATGGTGTGCCAGGCCAACGCCGGTACGGAGCATGACTTTGAACGCGATGCCATCCGCGCCGTGGTGCGTGATGGCTGGCTCGTGGCCGAGCAGACCACCCTGGGTGCGGACAACGGCATCGGTGTCGCACTGGCGCTGGCCGCGCTGGAGGAGCCGGGTTTGTCCCATCCGCCGCTGGAAGTGTTGCTAACGGTGAACGAAGAGTCCGGCATGGATGGCGCGCGCGGTCTGGCACCCGGCACCTTGCGCGGCCAGCGACTCATCAATCTGGACACCGAGGAGTGGGGGCATTTCTATCTTGGTTGCGCAGGCGGGATCGACGTGGAAGTGCGCCACAGCGTCGCGCTGTCCGCCGTCCCGCCCGGCCATGTGGCGGTGCGTCTGGAGGTGGCGGGCCTGCGCGGCGGCCATTCGGGCATCGACATCCACCTCGGGCGTGGCAATGCCATCCAGCTGCTGGCCGAGGCGGTGCAGGAGCTGTCCGGGCTGGGGGAGGTGCGTCTGATCGCCATGCAGGGCGGAACGGCGCGCAATGCCATCCCGCGCGAAGCGGTTGCGGTATGTGCGTTGCCGGTGGCCGCAGCGGGCCGGGTGCAGGAGTGCGTCAGCCGGATAGCGGCGGACTGGCAGCAGCGCTACGCCGCACACGAGGCCGGCGTGTCGCTGCGCAGTCAGCCGGTCGAGCTGGCGGCGGACGCACTTGCGCTGGAGCCCCATCAAGCCGACCGTCTGCTTGCGTTCCTGCGGTCGGTCGTGAACGGGCGGGTGCGTAGCAGTGAGGATTTCCCCGGCGTGACCGACACTTCCAGCAACCTAGGTGTGCTCGCGCTGGACCGGGGCCAACTCGCGGTGACCTGCAAGGTGCGCTCCCTGCATGGCGCGCGGGCGCATGCGCTGGCCGATGCGATGGTGGCCCACGCTCAGGCGCACGGTTTGTCGGCATGGACGGATGGCGAGTATCCGGGCTGGACACCGAACCCGGCTTCGCCACTGCTGGCGCTGTGCCAACAGGTGTACGCCGCCGAATGCGGCCAGATGGCCAGCCTGCAAGTGATCCATGCCGGACTGGAATGCGGCCTGCTCGCCGCCAGCCACCCGCATCTGGACATGATCTCCTTCGGCCCGGACATCCGTGGCGCACACGCACCGGGCGAACGGGTGGAGATCGGCTCGGTGGCCAAGTGCTGGAGCCTGCTCAAGGCCATACTGAGTGCACTGGCAGTGCGCCATGGAGAATTCAAGTGAAACTTCCAATATTGTCTATCTTGTTGTTGATTCTATTGACATCAGTCTCGGTCGCTTCGGAGCTGGATACCCGCGAGGCAGCGCCTGCCGCAACCAGCGCCGCAGCCGGGGAGAGCGCTTCTGCGGAGTCTCCGTCTGCACTGTACAAAACCGGTGTGGAACTCCGGGATAAGGGCGAATACGAAGATGCGGCGGCCTATTTCTATGCGGCAGCACGCAGGGGCTACCACGTGGCCGAGGTCGAGCTCGCCTTCCTGCACACGGCAGAGGACTCGCCCGTGCGAGACGATCCGGTGGGATATGCCTGGTTCGCACTCGCGCTGAAGCATGAAACCAACGAGAAATTGCAGGCCACCCTCAAGAGCAACTTGCTCAAGGTACGTGCGCGGATGAGCGATGCCGAAAAGACCCGGGCCAAGCGTTTGAGGATAGCCCTGGACAAGAATTTGGGCGACGTACAGCAGATAGAATGAATGAAAAGGCCACCCTAGAGGGTGGCCTCGATCATCAGTCAACAGGCCAGGATTTCAACGGCACCGATGACTTCGTTCAACACTACGCTTAGCGGATCACCTCTTTCAACTGGTCCAGGATCGCCGGATTCTCCAGTGTCGAGGTGTCTTGGGTGATCTCTTCGCCTTTGGCGATGGCTCGCAGCAGGCGGCGCATGATCTTGCCGGAGCGGGTCTTGGGCAGGTTCTCGCCGTAGCGGATCTCGTCCGGTTTGGCGATGGGGCCGATCTCCTTGCCGACCCAGTTGCGCAATTCCTCGGCCAGTTTCTTGGCGGCAGCGGCTTCGGTCGGGCGGGCACCTTTCAGTACCACGAAGGCGACCACGGCTTCGCCCTTGATCTCATGCGGCTTGCCGACTACGGCGGCTTCGGCCACAGCCGGATGCGCCACCAGCGCGGATTCGATCTCCATGGTGCCGAGGCGGTGACCGGAGACGTTCAGCACATCATCGATACGACCCATGATCCAGAAATAGCCGTCCTCGTCGCGGTGGGCCGAGTCGCCTGCCAGGTACGCGCCCTTCATTTCGGCTGGGAAGTAGGATTTGATGTAGCGCTCCGGATCGCCCCAGATGGTGCGGATCTGCGAGGGGAAGGGCTTCTTGATGACCAGGAAACCGCCGTGCTGGTCGTGCACCTCGTCGCCGCTCTCGTTGACGATGGCAGCCTGGATGCCGGGCAGCGGCAGGGTGCAGGAGCCGGGCTTGGTCGCCACTGCGCCGGGCAGCGGGGCCAACATGTGGCTGCCGGTCTCGGTCTGCCACCAGGTGTCCACGATGGGGCAACGCCCGCCGCCGACCACGCTGTGATACCACATCCATGCTTCGGGGTTGATCGGCTCGCCCACCGTGCCGAGCAGGCGCAGGCTGGAGAGGTCGTATTGTTTGGGCAGGTCGCCGCCCAGCTTGATCAGCGAGCGGATGGCGGTCGGCGCGGTGTAGAAAGTGGTGACCTTGTGATCCTGGATCATCTTCCAGAAACGGCCTGCGTCCGGGTAGGTCGGCACGCCTTCGAAGATGACTTGGGTCGCGCCCAGCGCCAGTGGGCCGTAGGCGACGTAGCTGTGGCCGGTGATCCAGCCCACGTCGGCGGTACACCAGAAGATGTCGGACGGCTTGTAGTCGAACACCCACTGGATGGACAGCATCGCGCCCAGCAGGTAACCGCCGCTGGAATGCTGCACGCCCTTGGGTTTGCCGGTGGAGCCGGAGGTGTAGAGGATGAACAGCGGATGCTCGGCGCCAACCCATGCCGGCTCGCAGACTTCGGCCTGCCCGGCGACCAGATCGTGCCACCACAGATTGTTCGCGCCCCAGGCCACGTCCGCGCCGGTGCGCCGGTAGACGATCACGCTGTGCACGGCTTCGCAGCCGCCGAAGCTCAGCGCCTCGTCCACGGCAGGCTTGAGCGGCATGGCCTTGCCGCCACGGAACTGGCCGTCGGAAGTGATGACGGCGACGGCTTGCGCATCGGTGATGCGCTCGTGCAGGCTCTTGGACGAGAAACCGCCGAACACCACCGAGTGGATCGCGCCGATGCGGGCGCAGGCTTGCATCGCCACCACGGCTTCCACGCTCATCGGCAGATAGATCACCACGCGGTCGCCCTGCTTGATGCCGCGCGACTTCAGGCCGTTGGCGAACTGGCAGACGCGGGCGTGCAGTTCGCGGTAGGAAACGCGGCTCACCTCGCCGTTGTCGGCCTCGAAGATCAGCGCGGTCTTTTCCGGCTGGGTGGCCAGATGCTTGTCCAGACAGTTGTAGGAGACGTTCAGTTCGCCATCCTCGAACCACTTGTAGAACGGAGCGTTGCTCTCGTCCAGCACCGTGGTGAACGGTTTCTTCCATGCGATGTTGCGGCGGGCGAGGTCGGCCCAGTAGCCTGAGTAGTCCGCTTCAGAGGCCGCCACCATCGCCTTGTACGCGTCCATGCCGGAGACGTTGGCCTGCTGCTGGAAACCGGCAGAAGGGGGGAAGACGCGGGTTTCATGCAGGACGGATTCGATGCTGTTTGACTCGGACATGTGGGGCTCCTCTGAAGATCGAAGGTGGTTATAGTTGTAAGGGGGTGCAGTGTAATGGCTTAGAACGGCAGATTCAACGCCGGATTCACACTTAATAGCGCACGCCGGAAGTCTTCCTTAACGCGCTGTAAGGAAACAGCATTGTCGGACTCAAAACAGAGCGTAATGACCGGCGTAGTGTTGGACAGACGCATCAGACCGAAGCTGTCCGCGCAATGTCATCTGCTGGACTGCCTCAGCCTAGTTTTTGACCATTTCCTGCAGTTTTCGCACCGTGTTCCAATTGCGCGTAGTGATTGGTACGCCCAGCAAGCGTTCCAGTTTAGCGGTGAGTTTTGATCTGCCGATGCCCTGCGGCGCGTGCAGATAGAGCACCTTGCCTTTCAGTGCATAACGTTCATCCGCCGCCTTGAGTCTTTCCATGCCAGCCAGATCGGGGGCTGGGGGCAGCTCATCGCAGAAATTGAAGTGCAAAGCGTTGCCTTCTGCTTCGGGGAAAGGGTTGGAAGCGATGATTGCGCTCAACCCATCGGCATCAAGCAGGAATACCTGGGGGTCGAAGCCGTGGCTGGCGTGGATCGCGGCGCTGATCTGCGCGGCAAGTTGGGTAGGAGCGGCGGCTGTGCTGTGGAAGACGGCATTACCGCTCTGGATGTAGGTGCGGACGCTCTGCAGACCCAATCCTTCCAATACGACGACCAGCTCTTTCATTGGCAGGAGGTGGTTGCCGCCGACGTTGATGCCTCGGAACAGGGCGAGGTAGGTGTTCATCACTGACGTTCCATCGGATCCTCGCGGGACGTTTGTTGCCCGAGCTGTTGGGCTAATCCGATGAGGATGCCTTCGGGGCCACGGATGTAGCAGAGCCGATACATGTCTGCATACTGGACAACTTCGCCGACGAGTTGCGCGCCACGTTTGCTGAGCCGGGCGAGCGTATCGTCAATGTCATCCACGGTGAACATGACGCGCAGATAGCCGAGTGCATTCACCGGAGTGCGGCGGTGATCGGCGACCACCGGCGGCGCGAGGAAGCGGGAGAGTTCGAGCCGACTGTGGCCATCCGGCGTGCGCATCATGGCGATCTCGACGCGCATGCCGCGCAGCCCAGTGACCCCATCCGCCCAATCTCCTTCAACCGGGGCGCGCCCCTCGATGCTCAGTCCGAGTTCGGTGAAGAATTCGATGGCGGCATCCATGCTCTCCACCACGATGCCAACGTTGTCCATACGCATAACGGCCATGATTCCTCCAGAAGGCTCACCACGTTTTCACGTAAGCCACCAACTGTTCCAGCGCCATGCCCCAGCCCTGTTCGTAGCCCATAGCTCTGTGTTTCTCGCAGCCTGCCTCGTCTTCGTGGTGCACAGTGGCCACGTAGCGCGTGCCGCCATCGCCGTGGGGGAACAGCTCGACGGTCGCGGTGAAAAAGAAGGCGCCGGTCTCTTCATCCTGATGCAAGCGGCTAGGACGGAAGCCCGGCAGCAGCGCATTGGTCCAGGTCAGTCTTTCGTTCTCGATCACTTCGAGGTAGCAGCCGATGTTGGGAAAGGTCTGGCCTTCGGGGGACTGCATCACGGTGTGGAAGATGCCGCCGGGGCGCAGGTCGATCTCGGCGTGGATGGTCTTCCACGGCAGCGGGCAAAACCACGGCATCAGGTGCTCGGGTTGCGTCCACGCTTTCCAGATCAATGCGGGCGGCACATCGACGAAGCGCTCGAAGGTTAGGTCAAGTTTGGGGTCGAAAGTTGGCGTCATGGTTGTCTCCCGATTCACGTGTTGTCTGCCGCACGTTGCAGTGCGGCGATGTCGAACTTCTTCATTTTGAGAAAGGCCTGCGTCACGCGCTTGCGCCGTTCGGCGGTGCCACGCATCAGCTCGCCCAGTTGCATGGGCACGATCTGCCACGACACGCCGAACTTGTCCTTGATCCAGCCGCATTGCCCGGCTTCCGGGTCAGCGGCGAGCGTGTTCCAGAAGTGGTCGATCTCCGCTTGATCCTGGCACTGCACGACGAGTGAAACGGCCTCATTGAAACTGAAGTCGTGCGCCTGCGCAGAATCCATCGCGGCGAACCACTGCCCATTCAGCATGAAATCCCCGAACATCACCGTGCCTTCCTTGTCCGGCGCCTGCCCCGCACCGTAGCGCACGAGGTTGCCCATGCGCGCATTCGCGAACGCCGAGGTGTACAGCTTCATCGCTTCTTCGGCTTGGCCGCAGGAACTTTGTGTGAACAGCAGCGAGGGAACGATCATGGGGCGAGGTTCACCTGCCGGATTGGTGAGGATCAGTTGCCAGGACACGCCGAACTTGTCCTGCACCCAGCCGTAATGCTCGCTGAACGGATATTTGCCCAGCGGCATCAGCGCCGTACCGCCTTCGATGAGCTTGTCCCACAAGGCATCCAGCGCCTCGCGCGCGTCCGTGCGTTGCGAGGGATCGAAATTGACGAAGAAGGAGATGGACGGATTGAACTTGAACAGCGGCCCCGCGCTGATGGACAGGAAGTCATAGCCGAGCAGGCGGAACGACACCACTTCGACATCGCCGGAAGGCGTGTCGGAAAGGGGCGTGCTACTCGTCACCGCAGAATCTCCGCCAAATGCGGCGACGTAGAGTTCAGCGGCGGCGCGGGCTTCTTTATCGAACCACAGATGGGGGGAAATTTTTTGCATCGCAATCTCCTTGATTGATTCGGTACGAGTGAAACGAGCGCGCTGTTCGTGCCGAGCCTGACGAAGCACATGAACCCATGCACACTTCGACAAGCTCAGTGCGAACGGATTTATGGGTAAACAGCGCCATAGCGCCTCACTTTTCCACGATCTGTTTCAGGTTGGCGAGGCTGTCTTCAAAATCCTTGCCTATCATCTTGTCCATGCTGAAAAACAGCCCCATCACCTTGGGGATGAGAGCCATCGGGCCGGACATGCTCCACACCACGCGCGTGCCGGTGCCCTCGGGCTGGAGCTCCAAATTGGCTACGTTGTGGCCTTCAAACGGCGAGATGAAATCCAGCTTGATCTGCACCTTGCTGGCGGGAATGGACTCGGTGATCTCCATGCTGCCTTTGCCCACATTGCCATTGCCTTCCCAGCCATACACCGCGCCTTTGCCCGCCGCCGCGCCGCTGAAGGTTTTCTTCATGTTGGGATCCTTCTTTTCCCACGCCGACCATGCCTCCCAGTTGTGCAGGTCGTTGATCTGCGCAAACACTTTGTCCGGCGCGGCGTTCATCACGGCGGAGCGCTCGATGCTGAAGGTGTCGGGACGAGTGGATGCATAGATCAGCACGATGGCGATGGCAACAACGAGGGCGAGAATGATTTTGATGAACATGATGTCTCCTTTCAGGGACGGGCAAATTTGAGGTGGACGACCTCGGGCGTGGCGATGGTCTGCACCAGCTCCAAGCCGTGCAGATCGTCGCCCTGGTTCTCGAACAAACGCTCGCCGCTGCCCAGCAGGACGGGTACCAGGCTGAGGGTCATTTCATCTACCAGCCCGGCGCGCAGGAATTGCTGCGCGGTTTGCGCGCCGCCGCCGATACTGACGTCCTTGCCCGCTGCGGCCTGCCGTGCCTGGCGCAATGCGGACTCGATACCGTCGGTGATGAAGTAGAACGTGGTGCCACCCTTGAGCACGAGCGGCGCACGCGCATGATGCGTCAGCACGAACACCGGATGATGGAACGGCGGCGTGTCGCCCCACCAGCCTTTCCATTCCTCATCCAGCCAGGGGCCGCGTAGCGGGCTGAACATGTTGCGCCCCATGATGGAAGCGCCGACGTTGTGGAATTGTTGTTCGATGATGGGCGTGCTGTCATTGACGATGCCGCCGTCGCCCATGCCCAGCATAGTGCGGAACGCGGCCAGCTCAAACGCCCATTGATGCAGACGCATACCGCCCAGTCCTAGCGGATGGTTCTTGCTTTGCTGCGGGCCTGCAGTGAACCCGTCCAGCGACATTGATGCTCTCAAGCGCAATTTTGACATGGTGGCTCCTTAACCTTGTTGTACCAAGCTTGCAGTATGAAGGGTGCTTGTTGCCTGTAGGTCCATGTGCTTCCTCCTTGGTTTGTCATTCCTGCAAATATGCGTCCAGTCGATCCAGGCCTTGTACGCAGTTCAGGTCGACCGCCTAGAACGGTAAGGCCAGGTTGGATTGGGCGGCCAGCAACACGCGGCGGAAGTCGTTCTGGATGCGTTGCAGGGAAGCAGCATCGTCGGCTTCAAAGCGAAGGGTGATGACTGGGGTGGTGTTGGAAGGGCGCATCAGGCCGAAGCCGTCGGCGTACTCCACCCGCAAGCCGTCGATGGTGATGATCTCTTTTACATCAGTGAATTGCGCTTGCTGTTTCAGGTTCTCGATGAGGGCGAAATGTTCGCCTTCGCGGAGCTTGAGGTGCAGCTCCGGGGTCGAGATCGCGTCGGGCAGGGCGTTCAGCTCGGCGCTGGGGTCGGTCACTTGGCTCAGAATCTCCAGCAGGCGCGCCCCCGCATACAGGCCGTCGTCGAAGCCGTACCAGCGTTCCTTGAAGAACAGGTGGCCGCTCAATTCGCCGCCCAGCAGCGCGCCGGTTTCGCGCATTTTGGCTTTCATCAGCGAATGGCCGGTCTTCCACAGCGTGGGTTTGCCGCCGTGCTGTCGTATCCAGCCTGCCAGATGGCGGGTGGACTTCACGTCGTAGATGATCTCTGCGCCGGGGTGGCGGGCGAGCACGTCGGCAGCGAACAGCATCAGTTGACGGTCAGGATAGATGATGCGGCCATCCTGGGTGACCACGCCCAGGCGGTCGCCGTCGCCGTCGAAGGCCAGGCCGAGTTCGCTGTCGTTGGTCTGGAGCGCCGCGATCAGGTCTTGCAGGTTGTGCGGTTCGGACGGGTCGGGGTGATGGTTGGGGAAGCGGCCATCGACCTCGCAGAACAGCTCGGTCACGGTGCAGCCCAGTTTCCGGTATAGCTCGGCGACGAACGCCCCGGCCACGCCGTTGCCGCAATCCACGGTGACCTTCATCGGCCGTGCCAGCCGGATGTCGCCGACGATGCGGGCGTAGTATTCCGCCGCGATGTCGTGGCGCGAGTAGCCGCCGTGGCCGTGGCTGAGGTCGCCGGACTCGATGCGCATGCGCAGCGCCTGTATCGCCTCGCCCGACAGCGTCTCGTCCGCCAGCACCATCTTGATGCCGTTATACTCGGGCGGATTGTGGCTGCCGGTGATCATCGCCGCGCAGTGCGTGCCGAGCTGGTAGGCGGCGAAATAGGCCATGGGCGTGGCGACTTGGCCCAGGTCGATCACATCCATGCCGCTGTTCCGCAGGCCGCGCGCCAGTGCCTCGGCGAACTCCGGCCCGGACAGGCGACCATCGCGCCCGAGCACGATGCTGTGTTGGCCGCGTGCGACAGCCTCCGAACCCAGCGCATGGCCGATGAGTTCGACGATCTCCGGGGTGAGCGTCTTGCCGACGATGCCGCGTATGTCGTAGGCCTTGAAGATCTCGCGCGGCAGGCTGGCGGCCATTACTCGTCGACCCGGAGGGGCAGCAAGGGGAAGATGCGGTCGGGCGGCAGTTGCTTCATGCAGTTAAAGTGGCCCAGCGGGCACTCGCGCTTGAAGCAGGGAATGCAGGGCAGGTCGAGCTGGACGACCTGAGCGGCAGCCGACAACGGCGGCGTGAACTGCGGGCTGCTGGAGCCGAAGATGGCCACCATCGGGCGGTCGAGCGCAGCGGCGAGGTGCATCAGACCGGAATCGTTGCTGACTACCAGATCGGCGCAGGCGAGCAGGGCAATGGCATCGGACAGGTCGGTCGCGCCACACAGGTTGCGGCAGGTATCGCCGCTCAGGCGCACGATCTCGTCGCCCACTGGCTTGTCCTTGCCGGAACCCAGCAGCCAGACGGCGTAGCCGCGCTGCGCCAGCTTGGCCGCCAGCTCGCCGTAATAGGCCTCCGGCCAGCGCTTGGCCGGGCCGTATTCCGCGCCGGGGCAGAAGATGGCGATGGGCTGGTCTTGCGTCAGGCCGAGCTTGGCCAGCACCTGCTGGCGTTGTTCGGCGCTGACTTCCAGATGAGGATCAGGCACGGGGCGCTGCAATGCCTCGCCGCGCGCCTCGGCCAGATAGGCGAAGCGCTCCACCATAAAGGGCAGCACGGTCTTGTCCAGCTTGCGCGCATCGTTGAGCAGAAAGTAGCGCGATTCGCCGACGAAGCCGGTGCGCAGCGGGATACGTGCGAAGAACGGCACCAGTGCCGACTTCAGCGAGTTGGGGGTGACGATGGCCTGATCGTAGTGCGCGGCGCGCAAGGATTTACCCAGCGCGCGGCGTTGGGCGAGTTGCAGCGCGCCGTGCGGGAAGGGATTGATGATGACCTCGTTCACCTCGGGCATTAGCCGCAGCAGCTTTTCGGTCCAGGGTGGCGCGAGGATGTCGATCTGCGCTTGCGGATGGCGCTGCTTGAGCCGACGCAGCATGGGCTGCATCAACATGCAATCGCCCACCCAACTGGGCGCGATGACGAGGATCTTTTTCATAGGCGCGGGTGGCTTGCAACTTGTCGCTTGTAACTTGGGGCGGAGCCCGTCGGTTCGCTACCCGTTACAAGCCACCGGCTTAGTGATGTCCCTTGGGCAGTTCGCCGACGAACTTGTACAGCGTGCCGCAATACGGGCAGCGCACTTCGCCGGTCTTTTCCACGGCCAGCGCCACGCGCGGGTGGTTGTTCCACAGCGACACCGCCGGGGTGGGACAGGCCAGTGGCAGATCGGCGGCGGTGACTTCAACAACGGATTGAGCGGTCATGCGGTTTCTCCTTAAACGTGTGCGAGCCAGTCGGCGTATTTGTCGTTCTTGCCGCCGACGATGTCAAAGAACAGCGATTGCAGCTTCTCGGTGATCGGGCCACGGCAACCGGCGCCGATGACGCGATTATCCAGTTCGCGGATCGGCGTCACTTCGGCAGCCGTGCCGGTGAAGAACGCCTCGTCGGCGCAATACACCTCGTCGCGGGTGATGCGCTTCTGGATCACTTCCAGCCCCAGATCGGCAGCCAGCGTCAGGATGGTGTCGCGCGTGATGCCTTCCAGACAGGAAGTCAGGTCCGGCGTGTACAGCTTGCCCTTCTTCACGATGAAGATGTTCTCGCCCGCGCCTTCGGCCACGTAGCCGTCCACGTCCAGCAGCAGCGCCTCGTCGTAGCCGTCGTGCGCCACTTCCTGGTGCGCCAGGATGGAGTTGGTATAAGTGCCGACCGACTTGGAACGGCACATGTTCACGTTCACATGGTGGCGGGTGAAGCTCGAAGTCTTCACGCGGATGCCCTTGGCCATGCCTTCCGCGCCCAGATACGCGCCCCACGGCCAGGCGGCCACGGCGACGTGCGTGCTGATCTTGGTGGCGGCGATGCCCATCGCCTCGGAGCCGTAGAAAGCGATCGGGCGCAGGTAGCAGGATTCCAGATTATTGGCGCGCACCACTTCCTTCTGCGCCTCCATCAGGGTTTCCTTGTCGTAAGGCATGTTCATCTTGAAGATGTAGGCCGAATTCATCAGGCGCTGGGTGTGTTCTTCCAGACGGAAAATCGCGGTGCCCTGAGTCGTCTTGTACGCCCGCACGCCCTCGAACACGCCCATGCCGTAGTGCAGGGTGTGGGTCAGCACGTGGGTGGTGGCATCGCGCCAGGGAACGAGTTTGCCGTCATACCAGATAAAACCGTCGCGGTCGGCCATGGACATGGTTCTGCTTCCTTCGTGTACTTTTGATGAAGCGCGAATTCTAGCCGTTTCCGCCGTATTTGGGGAGGCGCTTCGCAGTGGCAAAAGCAGGCAAGACGCGAATTTCTGGGGGGAGCGACTCGATGGCGTTCAAAGAGCCGCGTGCGGTACGGCTAGGAAGCGATAGCCGTAGGGTGGGCAAAAGCGCAGCGTTGCCCACCGGGGCTAGAAGGGGAGGTGTCCGCGTGGGAAAATCAAGGATTTTCCCACCCTACGTGACTGTGGTCTACGCTCGATCGTTACTCGCCGTTTTACGGTCTGTCAGAAAGCCGGATTAGCTCAGTCTGTCTCCGATAGTTCCCTTGGCCCCGATTGTCCTTTGCCGCACGGTGCACCGCTCCTAGAGATAGATAGAGGTACAACCAGAGTACACCAGGAATGGCATACCAATATTGGCCTGCTGCAGCACTTGTGAGTACGAGGATGGCCGTAAGTGCTGAGATAAACAGGAGCCACCAATTAGACTTAAGCGACACCGCGTACACCAGTGGGGTTGACGGTTGGGAAGTGCCTCGCAGAAAGCTCAGATGCGCAAGTGACCAGACCAGCAAAATTATGAACTGGATTGGAACACCCATTAGCGGGATTCCCATTGAATCTGCCCAGTGTGGAAATTCCCCTCGGTTATACGCCTGAAACAAATCAAAGACGTAGCCTCCAACACTGAGAAACGGAAGAGTGATAGCAAGCATAATCAAAGTGTTGCGAGAGTTTGGGGATTGAAGTCGTACTTGGCCTTTTCGGGTGACAAAAAACATGACAACAGCTATTGCAGCCAACGTGACGCCATAGTCTTCGAGCTGAAATTTTGGGGTGAGCATTTCATCCCGAAGTTTCCAATACTCCTCGCTCTGTCCAGCGGACATGCTTATGTACCGCTCCATGAAAAGCTGTTCGTTTTTGTACGGTGACAACGTAAGCGCGTAACTCCAAAGCGCTGCACCGATGATTAGCAAGATGGCTGAAATTTTCATGGTGCTTAACGTAATTTCGACGGCTTAATAATTTGGCAGTAATGGGAAAACCGGGTTAGCTAGGTCTGTCCCCGATTCTCCGTGCCGATTCTCCGTTGTTCAATTCCGGAGATTACTTTGTATCCTTTGAATCAAAGAAGGCTTTTGCTCGATCACTCTCGGCAGTTGTTGGTTTGCTTAGGCGCCACTCTTCGCCCTCCTTCATTTTGTAGCGGATTACTCCAGCTTCAGGATCCATCTGGTAGTACGGGAATGTATCTCTGAAGCCGCCAATGAAAAGTGCAGGGGCGAAAAACAGAATACTCCCGGCTATCGTGGAGCCGTTCACATGCAGCGGGAGCAAACCATAAAGCTTTTGATCACCGGCGCTTACAGCTTTGAATAGATGTTGACCTGTAGCTTTAGAGCCAAGTCTAATGCTCGTTGGCAAAGCTACGTTCTGGTGACCATCTAGTGAAAGCGTAGTGCCCGGAGTTATGCCTTCAAAATGAGTCGCTGTTGAGCATCCTTGAACTAATGCGGCAGCAACGACTAAAGTAACAGTTCGAATAAGAGATTTATTGAAGTTCATGATCGGTAAGGTCCATTGGAATAATTGGCGGTGGCCTTGGATTTTTTCTGATTCTCGACTTTTGTTATCCAAGCCGGATGGATGGTGCCGCAATCCACTTAGTCGGGCAATAGACCTGAAGGCCTAGTACGCTCTGTCTCGCCAACTCGCTTGGAGCCCCCTTTGCGCTGATGTTTTCGTAAGTCTCGTCGAACGGTCTGCGATTACTGTCAACTTGGCGATAGCGTCACACCGCGCCGCTTAGCCATGTTGACACC
This sequence comes from Ferriphaselus sp. R-1, assembly GCF_000746095.1. Classification (GTDB taxonomy): domain Bacteria; phylum Pseudomonadota; class Gammaproteobacteria; order Burkholderiales; family Gallionellaceae; genus Ferriphaselus. The sequence goes on from NZ_JQKP01000003.1 coordinate 20,816, forward strand.
GATGGCGGCGAGGTCGGCGGGGGAGAGGAGTTGCGCTGCCAGGGGCAGCAGGGTGCTGTTTTCGGTTGCGATGTGGCTGGCGTAGGCGGCGATGAAGTCTTCCGTGATCTCGGCATCCAGTGTGGCGGCGCGGGCTTCGGTGAGGGCCAGCAGTTGCGGGCGCAGGCCTTGCCAGGCGGCGGTCATGGTTTCGTGTTCGGTCAGCAGGCGGTCGAGAAGGGCCGCTGCTTCGGCGTTGCCCGTGGCGCGCAGGCGGGGGAAGAGGTCGTGTTCTTCGTCTTCATGGTGGTGTTGCCCGGCGGTGTCGAAGTAGCGCAGCACGGCTTGCGCCGCTTGTTGCGCCTGGGTGTCGCAGCCGTGCGCGGGCAGGTGGGCTTGGAGTTTGCGCAGGGTGGCGCATTGCGCCTGGATGCGACCATGGCAGGCGCGCAGCATCGCCAGTGGGTCGTCGAAACTAGGGGCGGGCGTGGGGAGCTGCATGTGCGGTTTCCGTTCAGGCGGCCAGGGATGCGGTGATGTGTTCTATCTTGTCGATGGCGAGGAGCGCGTTGTCCTGTAGCCGGGCGCTGCGCTCGGGGGCGGAGGCGGCTTCGGTTACCATGCGCGCGCTGACGCACAGGCGCACGGCGCTCACCGCCACGCCGTCACGCTGGCCGCAGCTCACCGGCTGGCCGAGCAGGAAGCGCGTCTGGGCGATGGGCAGGTCGCCGCCCAGATCGTGCTGGAGCAGCAGGTACACATTGCGTGTCTCGATCTCGGTCAGCATCCTGCCTGACCTGGGCTGGCGCAGCAGGAAGGGGAAGATGCTGGTCACGGCATCCACGCCTCCGCCCTCCGCCGGGAACGGCCGCTGCAGTGCGGGCACCGGCAGGGGCAGACAGGCCGGGCTTAGTCGCAGGCGGGCCGAGACCCTTGCGGCGAAGTCGCGCAGGAATTTGTCGGCGATGCTCGGGTTGACGTGCAGATAGGCTTGCAATTCCTCCAGCGCCGCTTGCCAGCGCAGCAACAGGCCGAAGTTCGGCGTTTCGGTGGCGGACGGGCTCGGCCCCAGGCGGGCGGCAACCGCTGCGGGCACCAGCAAGGCACCGGAAAAGCTCGGTCCGCCGATGAATTTCGAGCCGGTCAGGGCGACCATGCAGTCGGATTCCAGATAACGTCGCAAGGTGGCGATGGAGAAGCGGAACTGGCAGGCATCCAGCAGCACTTCGCAGCGCTCCGGCCAGCGGGCGCGCAAGGCCAGCGCCAGATCCAGGCGGGGGGCGGCGAGCCCGGTCTTGGAGACATCCACCGGCACCAACAACAGGTGCTCGCCAGCAGCGATGGCGGCTTCGGCCTGGCGGGCGAAATCCGCGTCTATGTCGTCCAGCTCGCGCGGCGTGCCGTCAGCGTGCCGCAGCGCGATGGGCGTGACGCTGGACGAGGCCGAGCTCATCGCCGCGCACACAAAACTGCCGGTCTCGGATTCTTCCACGGTCAGGATACGCAGCGGTGCGCGGCCACAGGCCAGCAGGCGGCGCGCGGCGGACTGGTGGGCATCGGTGCCGGAGGCGGCCAGGTGCAACTCCAGGCCGGGCAGGCCATCGAGCTGGCAAAGCGCCAGCAAGCTCCGGCGCACGCCCGCGCTCTCCCGCGAGTACACCTGTTCGGGGGACTCTGCGCAGAAGCTGGCTTGCAGGCGGATATGCATCAGCTTGGCAGCATAGTAGGCCGGTTCGGAGATGGGCGTGGCGGTGGACGAGCCCAAGGCCAGCAGGCCGTTGTCCGGCAACACCGGGCAGCCGTAGCGGTTCAGGTCGGTGTCCGGGTCGCGGCGCAAACGCTCGTCCCCACCCGCGACCAGCATGTCGGGCAGGGGAGGGAGACTGAGTCCGGAGTTGCGTAACGGGCGGCTAAGGACGATCTTCATGCGTCATCGGTGCGGGCGGGCTGTTGCCAACAGCAGCTCGCGAAAGGCGGCGAACACCTTGCGCATCTGCGGCTGCTTGTAAGGATAGAGGTCCGCCGGGTCCATGTCATGTATCACCATCGAGGTGTCGGCCTCGAAGATCAGCAGTTCGCCGTCCCGCGTCTCGGCGCAGTCGATACCGAGGTAGTCCAGCCCCATGCGCTGATACACGGCATCGAGCGCCTGCCGGTGGCGGCGGGCGAAGTCCAGTTCGAAACGCTGCATCGCATATGCCTCTTCGGCGCGCTTGTCCGCGCTGTCCGCCATGCCCGCGTTGAGGTAATGGATCATCCAGTGTTCGGAGATGGCCAGGTGGGCCAGATAGGGCTTGCCGCCGATCAGGGCGATGCGATATTTGCGGAACAGGCCATCGCCGCTGCGGTAATCCACGAAACGCGAGATGAAGAACTCGTGCGCGCTGGCACCGGCCAGATAAGCGGCCACGGCGGCAGGGCTCTCCAGCCGTTCCAGTCCGATACCGGCATGGGAATCGACCGGGCGCACGATCAGCGGAAAATCGTCACCCAGGATGGCCGTGGGCGCGAGCGCACCTGTGGCCAGCCGTTCCAGCGTGTCGCGGTCGGTCCGCAGCGTGCGCGGCAGTGCGATGCCAGGTGCGTCGTGCAGCCGGGCGTGGACCGCGTCGCGGGCCAGGCAGGCGATCAGCTCCGGTGAGTTGAGCACGGGGCGCGGCCAGTTGCGCAGGCTGTCTTGCAATTGATGCAGCAAGGGCAGGTTGGCCTCCGACTCGCCCACGGCGACGAACAGCAGGTCGTGTTCGGGCAGTTGCGTGGGGACCGGAAAGTCGCCGCCTATGAACAGCAGGCTGAGTTCGACATCGGAATTCTCCAGCAGGAAATCAATCGGCGTGTTCGCCATCATGTCGCCCGGAGCCATCAGAGCCAGCACCCGCAAGACCGGCTCGTCCCGGAGCGGGAGTCGGTAGATCTGTTCCATGTCCAAGGCTTGCTTCTGCATCTGCAAGGAAAGCGAGCGATTCCCGTTGAGCAGGAGCAGGGACGACAGGTCCATCAGCGTGTTGGCATCCTCCGGGGTGGCAGCGGCTCGTCTGAGCAACTCCTGTCCCAGCGGGGTGAGGTCGGTGCCGGCCATCGCCATGCGGGCGAAGGCGGCCCGACCGATGAGGGGCGCGCGTTGGGTGTCGTGTCTGGCGTTCATGGGGATCATCAGGAGTGGGTCATGCGCGCATCATAGCGGCGGCACATGTCAGGCTGGAGTCGATCAGGGCATCAATATCGGTTCTGTTCGTGCGATGGTTGACGATGGCGGCGCGTATCGCCAGTGTGCCGTGCAAGGTGGTGGTGGAAGGCGCGACGCGCCCGCCTTCCTGCAAGCGCACGGCCAGCTCGGCGTTGAGCCGGTTCGAGTCGGCGCTATCGGGGAAACGGTAGCGGAAGCACACCACATTGAGCGCGACCGGGGCCAGCAGTTCCAGTTCCGGCGTGGCGGCGACGCGCTCGGCCAGGTAGCGCGCCAGCGCACAAGTGCCGGAGATCATCTCGCCGAGCTGGGCTGCGCCATAGGTCTTGAGCGTGAACCAGACCTTGAGGGCGCGGAAACCGCGCGACAGGTCTGGGCCGAAATCGCAGGGCCAGGGCGAGTGGGCGGCGATGCCGCGCGTCTCGCGGCGCAGGTAGGCGGCAGGTGAGGCGAAGGTGCGGCGATGCAGCTCGCCATCGCGTACCAGGATGAACCCGGCATCGTAGGGGGCTTGTCCCCACTTGTGGAAATCGAAGGCGATGGAATCGGCGCGCTCGATGCCGGCCAGACGCGGCGCGATGTCGGGCGACAACATGCCCAAGGCACCGAGCGCGCCGTCGATGTGCAGCCACAGCCGCTCGCGGCGAGCGAGGTCGGCGATGGCATCCAGATCGTCGATCGCGCCCACATCCACCGTGCCGGAGGTGGCGGCGATGAAGAACGGGGTCGATCCGGCGGCGCGGTCGTTGGCGATGGCCTGCTCCAGCGCAGCGATGTCCATCTGGAACTGGTCGTTCAGCGGGATCAGGCGCAATGCGGCGCTGCCGATACCGGCCAGTTCCATCGCCTGAGTGATGCAACCGTGCGCGCCCGCCGAGGTGTAGGCCACCAGCCTGTGCTCAGCAAGACCATCCACCCGCACGGTCTCGCCCAGTGCGGCAGTGCGCGCCACCAGCAAGGCGATGAAATTGGCCAGCGAGGCGCCGGTGACGAACAGCCCGCTGGCGCTCTCAGGGAAGCCGAACAGTTCGCGCACCCAGTGCAGCACCTGCTTCTCCACTTCGATGGGCATCTGGTCGCGTCCGCCCAGATTGGCGTTCAGGCCCGCCGCCAGCATCTCGGCCAGCATGCCGACCGGCGTGCCGCCGCCGTGTACCCAGCCCATGAAGCCGGGATGGGCGTTGCCGACCGCGTAGGGCAGGACCTCCTGCATGAAGCGCTGGTGCAGTTCGTTGAGTTCGGTAGGCTGTTGCGGCAGTGGCTCGCGGAAACCGGTGCGCCGTTCAGCGGGGATGGGTTGCCATACCGGACGTGTGCGCAGTTGCTCCAGATAGTCCAGCATGTCGTCCAGCATGCGGTGTGACTGGCTGCGGAAAGCGCCCCAGTCCTCGGGATCCAGCGTGTGGCCGTCGCGTTCGTCGTTCATGGGGCGGGATGCTACGCGAATGTGCGTCGCTCAGGTAGCGTCGCCCCGCAGATATCGCTGGCGGCGCGCTTCCGGGAAACGTTCGATGGCGTAGCGCAGCAGCGTGCGCGGCAGGGTGCGCTGGCGTGGCAGTAGAAAGGACTCCTCGGCGGCGAGATTGCGCTTGCCCACCTCGCGCAGCATCCAGCCCACGGCCTTCTGCATCAGGTCATGGCGATCGTCGCAGAGCAGGGCGGCCAGGCGCAGGGTGTCGTCGAACTGGTCGAGCCGGATGAAGTGGAACGTGGCGATGATGGCGATGCGCCGCTCCCACAGCGAGGGCGAGGCGGCTAGCGCATACAGACGGTCGCGCGGCTGGTCAGCCAGATGCCGTCCGACGATGTGCGGCGCGGAAACGTCCACCAGGTCCCAGTTGTTGATGCGATGAGTATGGTTCAGGTAAAGCTCGTAACACGATGTTTTGTCGACATCTGAGGCGCGCTGATAGCACTGCATCAGCAACAGCAGGGCGAACAGGCGCTCCTCATGGAACCCGGAAGCCAGCAGTTCGCCGATGACATCGATACCCGTGTCGCGGTACTCCCTGGCCAGGGCCCGCAGCACCGGGACCTTGATCCCGAGGAAGATGTCCCCCTCACCATATTCGCCGACACCAGTCTTGAAGAAGCCTTGCTGGATAGCGGCGACCTCGGGTGAGGCCAGGGCGTGGAGCCGGGCGGAGATGTGCCCGGCCTCAGTGGACGACCCGGTCAGCATGGAGTGCGGCGCAGCATTCGGCATGCTGCGCGCCCAGCCGCGATGACCGGATCCGGCCTCATTGCCCTATCAGATCTTTCAGCACGAAGGGCAGGATGCCGCCGTTCTTGTAGTAGTCCACTTCGATCGGGGTGTCGATGCGCAGCAGCAGGGTGACGCTCTGCTGGCTGCCGTCCTGACGGGTGATGGTCAGGGTGATGTCTTGCTGCGGCTTGATCTCGCCGTTGAGGCCGGTCAGGTCGAAACGCTCGGAGCCGTTCAGATTCAGCGCGGCGAGGGTGTCGCTGCCCTTGAACTGCAGCGGCAGCACGCCCATGCCGACCAGGTTGCTGCGGTGGATGCGCTCGTAGCTCTTGGCGATGACGGCCTTCACGCCCAGCAACTGGGTGCCCTTGGCGGCCCAGTCGCGGCTGGAGCCGGTGCCGTATTCTTCACCGGCGAAGATCACGGTCGGCGTGCCGTCGGCGATGTGCTTCATCGCGGCGTCGTAGATGGACATCTGTTCGCCGTTGTACAGCGTGTAGCCGCCTTCCACACGGCTGCCGTCGTCCTTGGCAGGCAGCATCAGGTTCTTGATGCGCACGTTGGCGAAGGTGCCGCGCATCATCACCTCGTGGTTGCCGCGCCGTGCGCCGTAGCTGTTGAAATCCTTCACTGCCACGCCTCGGCCTTGCAGGTACTGGCCTGCGGGCGTGGTGGGCTTGAAGCTGCCCGCCGGGCTGATGTGGTCGGTGGTGACCGAGTCGCCCAGCAGCGCCAGCGCCTTCGCGCCACAAATGTCGCCGATCTTGGGCGCAGCCGCCTCGAAGAACGGCGGGCAGGCGATGTAGGTGGAGTCGTCCCACTGATACTGATTGCCGGTGGGCGCTTCGATGGCGTTCCACAGCGGCAGGTCGCGGGTCAGGTCGGTGTACAGCTTCTGGAAGATGGCCGGGTCGGTGGCGTACTTCATCATGGTGGCGACTTCGTGGCTGTTGGGCCAGATGTCCTTGAGGTACACCGGCTGGCCGTCGCTGCCGGTGCCCAGCGGCTCGGTCGAGAGGTCGATGTTGGACTTACCGGCGATGGCGTAGGCCACCACCAGCGGCGGGCTGGCGAGGAAGTTGGCCTTGATGTTCGGGTGGATGCGCGCCTCGAAGTTGCGGTTGCCGGACAGCACGGCGGCGCAGATCAGGTTGTTGTCGGTGATGGCCTTGTCGATGTCCTCGCGCAGCGGGCCCGCGTTACCGATGCAAGTGGTGCAGCCGTAGGCGGCGACGGAGAAGCCCAGCTTGGCCAGCGGCTCCAGCAGACCGGCGTTGGTCAGGTATTCAGTCACCACGCGCGAGCCGGGGGCCAGCGAGGTTTTGATATGCGGTGCGACGGTCAGGCCCTTGGCCACGGCCTTTTTGGCCAGCAGACCGGCGGCCAGCAGCACGCCGGGGTTGGAGGTGTTGGTGCAGCTGGTGATCGCGGCGATCAGCACGTCGCCGTTGCCGATCTCCAAGCCGTCGCGGCCGGTGGCGTAGCGCTTGCCCAGATTTTCGGCGGGCTGATTGAAACCGTTCTCGGCCACCGGCTTGCTGAACAGGCTGTTGAAGGTGTCGCGCATGTCGGGCAGGGCGATGCGGTCTTGCGGGCGCTTCGGGCCGGAGAGGGAAGGCACGATGCTGTCGAGGTCCAGTTCCACCACGCTGCTGTAGTCGATGCTGCCTGCCGCCGGGATGCCGAACAGGTTCTGCGCCTTGAAGTAGGACTCGAACGCATCCACCTCGGCGGCGGTGCGGCCAGTGTTCTTCATGAACTGCACAGTCACCTCGTCCACCGGGAAGAAGCCCATGGTGGCGCCGTATTCCGGGGCCATGTTGGCGATGGTCGCGCGGTCAGGCAGGGAGAGCGCGGCTGCACCCTCGCCGAAGAATTCGACGAACTTGCCGACGACCTTGTGGCGGCGCAGCAGTTCGGTCACGGTCAGTACCAGGTCGGTGGCGGTCACGCCTTCGCGCAGTTTGCCTTTCAGGTTCACGCCAACCACGTCCGGGGTCAGGAAATACACCGGCTGGCCCAGCATCCCGGCTTCCGCCTCGATGCCGCCCACGCCCCAGCCGACCACGCCGATGCCGTTGATCATGGTGGTGTGGCTGTCGGTGCCGACCAGCGTATCGGGATAAGTCACGCCGTCCTTCTGGATCACGCCGCGCGCCAGATATTCCAGGTTGACCTGGTGCACGATGCCGATGCCGGGCGGTACGACCTTAAAGGTATCAAAGGCTTGCATGCCCCACTTCATGAAGCGGTAGCGCTCGGTGTTACGCTCGAACTCCAGCGCCATGTTGGTTTTCAGCGCGTCGGGGCTGTTGTAGCTGTCGATCTGCACCGAGTGGTCCACCACCAGATTCACCGGCACCAGCGGCTCGATCACCTTGGGGTCTTTGCCCAGTTTGGCGGCGGCATCGCGCATGGCGGCGAGGTCGGCCAGCAGTGGGACTCCAGTAAAGTCTTGCAGCACGATGCGGGCGACGACGAAGGGAATCTCTTCGCTGCGCGGCGCATTCGGCTTCCAGTTGGCCAGCTCGCGCACGTGCTGTTCGGTCACCTTCTTGCCGTCGCAGTTGCGCAGCACGGACTCCAGCACGATGCGGATGGACACCGGCAGGCGCGTGATGTCGGCCACACCGGCAGCTTGCAGCGCGGGCAGGGAATACATCACGCCGCTGGATCCGTTGGCGAGGTTGAAAGACTTGCGTGTATCGAAAGGATTGTGGGACATGACTAAGGCTCCGTGGGGCAGTGGCAGGGAATGATCAGGAATGGCAAGCGGCGGCGCGCGAGTGACGACATGGTTTGGACGGTACGACCAGACTTGCAGCGACGAACGGTTCTACCCCGGCTCCGGGGTTATCAAGGCTCGAATGCGCGTCGGGCGCTGGCGCTGGCGGTGTCGGTTCCGTGTCACCGAAATCATCGTCTTCGTCCTTCACCTCCGGCGGATTGCCGTCATACACCAGACTTTGGCGTCGGGTCAGGTAGGCATCACGTATGAACGAATAACGATCCAGCGCGACATCGTCCAGCATCTTCTCCTGGTCGAGCAATTGGGCGCGACGATTGACGGCCTTGGTAAGGTACAACTGGTTGCGCGAATGGATAGGCCGTGTCCGGCTGAGCGGTGCGGGCAGAGTATCGACGTACATGCCTATGCCATCACGGATGTCGGTCGGGCCCAGCAGGGGCAGCATCAGGTATGGGCCGCTGCTCACGCCCCAGTAGCCCAGTGTCTGGCCAAAATCCTCGTTGTGCTTCTCGAATCCGGCGACGGTCGCCAGATCTATCAGTCCACCCGCTCCGAGGGTGCTGTTGATCAGCACGCGCCCGACATCCGAGAAGGCCTGCGGCAGTTTGAGCTGTAGCACATCGTTGACCGTGACCACGATGTCGTCGAGGTTGGAGAAGAAGTTGCTGATCATGGTCCTGCCGACGGTCGGCATGACCTTCGTGTAGCCTTGGGCGATGGGTTTGGTGATCGCCTTGTCTGCCACTTCGTTGAATTGGAAGATGGCACGATTGGCCGACTCGAACGGATCTTGTGGATCGCGCTGTGCGGGCGCGGCACAGCCGGTCAGCAGTAGCAGGGAACACATACCGGTTAGGGCGAACTGGGACAGTTTCATGAGTGGGCGATCATCTGACTGGGCAGCGGATTATAAAAGGAACCGTAGTGATTGGGTACGGGAGTGACGATAGTTTGCTGTGCGGTACTAGCCTGGGGGCGGCACATCGGTGATGGTGAAGTTGTAGCTGCCGGCCTTGCGTTCCTGGAAATAGCGCTGCAAGGTATGCCGCACGGTACGGAACGCCAGGTCATCCCACGGTATCTCGTGCTCGGCGAACAGCCTGACTTCGAGACTTTCCTCGCCCGGACTGAAATCCAGGTCGAGCAAGCGGGCGCGGAACAGCAAGTGGACGTGGCTCATGAACGGCAGACTGTAGAACGAATACAGCTCGCCGATCTCGACCCGGGCATTGGCTTCTTCCAGCGTCTCGCGTGCAGCGGCCTGGGCGACGGTCTCCTCGTTCTCCATGAAACCTGCGGGCAAGGTCCAGAACCCGTAACGCGGCTCGATGGCGCGCAGGCAAAGCAGGATGCGGCCATCTTCCCATTCGGGGATGGCACCCACGATCAATTTCGGATTCTGGTAGTGGACGGTCGAGCAGGCCGTGCAGACGTGACGAATGCGATGGTCACCCTGAGGCTGACGCAGTTCGGTGGGCGCACCGCATTCAGGGCAGAATCTCATCAGCGTTTCCAGAACTGCCACCAGGGGCGGTCGGTGGCTTCCAGTATGGTCGGCGCACTATCCCCGCCGTTGGCGGCAAGCACCCGCTGGGCATCGTCACGCAGGTCAGTCATGCCCAAGGCATCGTAGGCGCGGACCATGATGCGCAGGGCATCCACGGTCTGGGCCGACTGCGGGTAGATGGAAAGCACGTTCTTGGCCCGGTTCAACGCGGCGACATAGGCACCGCGCCGCAGGTAATAATTGGCCACATAGGTCTCGGACCGGGCCTGAGCATTGATCAGATATTGCATCCGCACCTTGGCATCGGGCACGTACTTGCTGTTGGGGAAGCGGGTGACGAGTTCGCTGAACGCGTCGAACGAATCCTGCGCCGCCTTGGCATCGCGCTCGGACAGGTCCTGCTGGAAGAAGTCGCCGAACACGCCCAGATCGGAGTTGAAGTTGATCAGGCCCTTCAGGTAGTAGACGTAGTCGATCTGCGGGCTGTTAGGGAACTGCTTGATGAAACGGTCCGCCGCAGCCAGGGCAGAGTCGGTTTCACGCTGTTTGTAGTAGGCGTAGGCGATCTCCATCTGTGCCTGTTGCGCATAGCGGCCATACGGATAGCGGGCGACCAGGCCTTCCAGCGTCTTGGCGGCCTTCTCGTAGTTCTCATCGGCCATTTGATCCTGAGCCTCGGCATACAGCGTCTCCACCGGGACGTTCTTGGCTACCTGGTCGGGACGACCATCGGGCAGGGGAGTAAAAAGCTGGCAGGCAGTGAGCGTAAGCAGGAGGAAAACGGCTAAACTACGGCGCATGACGGAATCCAAAAAAATTTTCGCGATTATACCCGAATCCACCCCGGCGACAGTTTGCTTGCAGGTACCGATAGAGATGGGCGGTACCCGCCTCGATCAGGCACTCGCCAAGTTGTTGCCGGACTATTCCCGCAGTCGCCTGCAAAGCTGGATCGAACAGGGGCTGGTGACGCTGAACGGCGCGCCCGCTACGGTCAAACAGAAGCTGTGGGGGGGCGAGCAGATCGAGGTGCTGCCGCAGACACTGCCGTCCGAGCAGGTGCACCAGCCCGAGGACATCGCGCTCGACATCGTGTACGAGGACGACGACATCCTGGTCATCAACAAGCCGGTCGGGTTGGTGGTGCATCCGGGCAGTGGCAACTGGGAAGGCACACTGCTGAACGCACTATTGCATCATGCGCCGCAGCTGGCCGAGCTGCCCCGCGCCGGTATCGTTCACCGGCTGGACAAGGACACCAGCGGCCTGATGGTGGTCGCCAAGACGTTGATCGCCCAGACCGCGCTGGTGCGCCAGATGCAGGAGCGCAGCGTCAAGCGCGAATATCTGGCGCTGGCCTGGGGAGAGTTCGCACGCGGCGGCAAAGTGGATGCACCTGTGGGCCGGCATCCGACGCAGCGGGTCAAGATGGCGGTGGTGGCGGACGGCAAACCCGCCGTCACCCATTACGCCATCGAGGAATCCTTCCCCGCCTGCACTTTGCTGCGTTGTCGCCTGGAGACGGGACGCACCCACCAGATCCGCGTACACATGGCGCACCTCGGCCACCCTCTGGTGGGCGACAGCATCTACATCAAGGGCGTGCAGAAATGCCCTCCGCAGTTGCGCACCATCCTGCACGGTTTCCCGCGTCAGGCGCTGCACGCCACCCGTCTGGCGCTCGAACACCCGACCCACAACGTGCACATGGAGTGGGAAGTGGCGATGCCGGAGGACATGGAACAGCTGCTGGAAGCTATCGATGAGGCCAGTGCCAATGTCGAATGAGCATCTGATCTTCCCCGACTGGCCCGCACCCGCCCGGGTCAGGGCGCTGCAGACCACCCGGCAGGGCGGGTTCAGCGCTGCACCCTATGCCAGCCTAAACCTCGGCAGCCATGTCGGCGATGCGCCCCTGGCGGTGGCGCGCAACCGCATGGCCTTGAACACGCTGCTGCCCTCGGAGCCGGTCTGGCTGAATCAGGTGCATGGCGTGACCGTGGTCGATGTCGGGCAGGCGGCCTGCCTGCCGCAGGCCGATGCCAGTGTCTCGAACCGGCCCGGCGGCGTATGTGTGGTGATGACGGCGGATTGCCTGCCGGTGTTGCTGTGCGATGCAGCAGGGGGCGTGGTCGGTGCGGCGCACGCGGGCTGGCGCGGCCTGTGCGACGGAGTGATCGAGGCGACCGTGGCGTGCATGGGCGTGGCACCCGGATCGCTGATGGCCTGGCTGGGCCCGGCCATCGGCCCAAGCGCGTTCGAAGTGGGCGAGGAGGTGAGGGCGGCGTTCCTCGCACAGCAGCCGGAGGCCGAGACCGCCTTTACGCCCGCATCAGGGAATGCAGGTGTCGGAGGCGGCAAATGGTATGCCGACATCTTCGCGCTGGCACGCCTGCGACTGGCGGCCTTGGGCATAGAGCGCGTGTATGGCGGCGGGGTGTGTACCTATTCCGATGCGGAACGCTTCTTTTCCTATCGCCGCGACGGCGTGACCGGGCGCATGGGCAGCTTCATCTGGCTGGAACGCTGAAGCTCAGCGCTCCGCGACCTTGGTCCGCATCAATGGCGGGTTCTGCGCCAGATACCGTTTTACGCCCGACAATACCGCATTCGCCAGCTTGTCCTGATAGGCATCGTCGGTGAGGCGACGCTCCTCGTCGGGATTACTGATGAAGGCAGTCTCCACCAGGATGGACGGGATGTCAGGCGATTTCAGAACGGCGAAACCGGCTTGCTCGACGTGGCCACGGTGCAGGGCGTTGATGTCGCCCAGCTCGCCCAGCACATGCTTGGCCAATTTGAGACTGTCGTTGATGGTCGCGGTCTGCGACAGGTCGAGCAGGGTGCGTGCCAGGTAAGGGTCTTTCACCGCGATGTTCACACCACCGATCAGGTCGGCCTCGTTCTCCTTTTTCGCCAGCCAGCGCGCTGCAGCACTGGTGGCCCCATGTTCGGACAGGGCAAATACCGAGGAGCCATGCGCCTCCGGATTGATGAAGGCATCGGCGTGGATGGAGACGAACAGGTCGGCGTGGGCCGCACGCGCCTTGGCGGTGCGACCGCCCAGCGGAATGAAATAGTCGCCGTCGCGGATCAGCACGCCGCGCATCCCGTCCTGCTCATCCACCAACTTCTTCAGGCGGCGGGCGATGGCCAGCGTGACGTTCTTTTCCAAAGCCCCGCCGCTGCCATGCGCACCGGGATCTTCGCCGCCATGACCGGCATCGATGGCGATGATGAGCGTGCGCTCGGTCAGCTCGGCGCGGTTCCGGGGAGCTGGGGCAGGCTTGGCGGTGTCGCTACTGCCCAGGGTGGTGGCGAGTTTTCCGGCCACCTCCGCAGCGGGGCGTTTCTCGCCGCCCGGCGTGGGCACGGGCGCAGGTGTCGCACTCGGGGCGGGCGCAGCCTGCTCGGGACGTGTCTGCATCAGGGCCAGCAGAGGATCGACCGGCTGTGCCGGATATACGTCCAGCACCAGCCGGTAGCCGTACTCTGCCACCGGCTTCAGCTCGAACAGCTGCGGTTTGGCCTCGGCCTTGAGGTCGAGCACCAGACGCACCACGCCGGGCTTGAAACGCCCCACCCGTACGCTCTTGATGTACGGGTCGTCGCTGCCCAGCTTGCCGGTCAGGTTCTTGAGCACGTCGTTCAGTTCGACATCCTCCAGGTCGATCACCAGGCGTTCCGGGTCCTTGATGGCGAACATGTTGTAGCTCACCGGCTGCTTAGATTCCAGCGTCAACCGGGTGTAATCCTGCGCCGGCCACACACGCGCCGAACTGATGAGCGTCGCTGCCTGTACGGGAGCGAGCCACAGCAGGCAGAGCAGGGCGGCCAGTTTCAAAGTGCGTTCAAGCATCGTTTTCCTGCTTCACTGTAGGCGCGTAACCGCGCTGCCCGTCCATGCGGCACGATCTGCAAGCCGATCTCCACATCCGCCTCGGGCACCAGGCCCTGCGCCATTTCCGGCCATTCCACCAGACAGATGTTGTGTCCGTCGAACTCGTCGCGGAAGCCCGCCGCTTCCCATTCGCTTTCGTCCTGAAAACGGTAAAGGTCGAAATGCCGCAGTTCGAGCCCCCCCGCCTGATAAGGCTCGATCAGGGTATAGGTCGGGCTCTTGACGCGCCCCTGATGGCCGAGCCCGTGCAGCAAGGCGCGCACCAGAGTGGTCTTGCCCGCGCCCAGATCGCCGCGCAGCCAGACCACCAGACCGGGCCGCAAGGCGCGGGCCAGCCGAGCGCCCAGCGCGATGGTCGCGGCCTCGTCGGGCAGGTTCAAGGTATCATCGGTGTCATGCAACAGAATTCATCTCCACAGGAACTGGCCGCACTGGCCGCACGTATCAAGGCATGGGGCAGCGAGCTGGGCTTTCAGGCCGTAGGCATCGGCGGTATCGATCTTTCCAGCGCCGAAGCCGGGCTGACGGACTGGCTGGCACAGGGTTTTCACGGCGGCATGGATTATATGGCAAAACATGGCCTCAAACGTGCCCGCCCGGCAGAGCTGGTGCCGGGTACGCTGAGTGTCATCTCGGTGCGCATGGATTACCTGAGCGTGGCCGCCCAGGCGGGCTGGACCGTGCTGGAGGACGGCTCGCGCGCCTACATCTCGCGCTATGCGCTGGGGCGCGACTACCACAAGGTGCTGCGCAACCGGCTGGATAAGCTGGCACAGCGCATCCGCGAGGAAGTGGGGGAGTTCGGCTACCGTGTGTTCACCGACAGCGCTCCGGTGCTCGAAGTCGAACTGGCCAGGCGTACCCGGCTGGGCTGGCGCGGCAAGCACACTTTGCTGCTCAGCCGCGAACAGGGCTCCTGGTTCTTTCTGGGCGAGCTGTTCACTGACCTGCCGTTGCCTGCCGACATCGCCGGGGACGAGCACTGCGGCAGTTGCCGCCGCTGCCTGGACATCTGCCCGACGCAAGCCATCGTCGCCCCTTACCGGCTGGATGCCCGTCGCTGCATCTCGTACCTGACCATCGAGCATCGGGGCAGCATCCCGCTCGAACTGCGCCCGCTCATCGGCAACCGCATCTACGGCTGCGACGACTGCCAGCTGGTCTGCCCGTGGAACCGTTTTGCCCAGATCAGTACAGAGGCGGACTTCGCGGTGCGTCACGGGCTGGACGATGTCGGTTTGGTCGAACTCTTCGCCTGGGACGAGGCGACGTTCAACACGCGCATGGCCGGCAGTCCCATCTACCGCATCGGCCATGAACAATGGCAGCGCAACCTGGCGGTCGCGCTGGGCAACGCGCCGCCCGATGCCGCGATACGGCGGGCGCTGCAACAAGGTCTGGCGCTGGCTACGCCACTGGTGGCGGAGCACATCGCATGGGCGCTCGACCGGCAAGACGGTGTGGTCAGCTGAGGGGCGGTTCGGTCACAGGCCTTGCGCAACAGCCAGCCTGAACGGTAGGATGCCCCGCGCTGGCACGGAGTCGCCGGCAGATAAAAAACGGGGCGAGCGGTTCTTTGCTCCACCATGGAAGAATAGGAGTGAAGAGTTGATGCAACCCTGTTGGGCTCGTTGCCTGTTGATCGCCGCGTCGATCGCACTAGCTCCGGTCGCTGTTGCCGATACCGGCCTGATCGGTTCCTGGTGCGACCAGCTCGGTAGTCGCCTGCACAGCGTCTCTGCCGATGCTTGTCGCGTGCAGGATTTCACCGTCGCGAACGAACGCACCACCAGGGGAAATCTCCTGGTGATGCGCGACATCGCGGTCGACGACGACAAACTGCCGCCCGACGCAAAGCGCATCCTGGTCATCGGCGGTATCCATGGCGATGAGCTCACTTCGGTGTCGACGGTCTTCCGCTGGTTGAGCTGGATCGACCAGTCCGGTGCGGTGGATTACCGCTGGCGGGTGATCCCGGTCGCCAATCCTGACGGCCTGTTCGCGCGCCCTCCGACCCGCGTCAACGCCAACGGCGTGGACATCAACCGCAACTTCCAGACCCCGGATTGGGAGCGCGATGCCCGCAGCTATTGGACGCAGCGTACGGGCAGCGATCCGCGCCGCAATCCCGGCAAGCAGGCCTGCTCGGAGGTGGAAACGCGCTGGCTGCAGCAGCAGGTTGAGATGTTTCACCCCGATCTGGTGATTAGCGTCCATGCGCCGTACAACTTGCTCGACTACGATGGCTCGATGCCCGAACCGACCCGCTTCGGGCGCTTGTTGCTCAACCGGCTGGGCGTGTATCCGGGCTCCATGGGTAACTACAGCGGTTTGTACAAGCAGATACCAGTCATCACCATCGAGCTGCCGAATGCCACCAACATGCCCAGCCTGAGCGACCAGCGGGCCATGTGGGAGGACATGCTTCAGTGGATGCGGCGCAATCTTCCGGTGGCGCTGCCACCCTCCGGACTCAAAGGCATCGACGTATCGCCGGTCCCGGATTGACAGTCCGCCCCCGGCCTCAGGATAATCCGCGCCCATGAGAACCCCGACCATCCTCCGTATCCGCCGTGTAATGCCGTCCAGCCTGGTACGCAAGGCCTGGCTGCGCGCGCGCTGTGGTCCGGAAAGTTAGCCATCTGAAGTCTCACCGATCTTTCCAGGCCACAGCTAACAGTCTGTGGCCTGTTTGTTTTCTACCCGAGGAGGGGATGCGTCATGTCGCTTTCGGCAGCCTTTGTTTCCGTGATCCTGATCTGGTCCACCACGCCGCTCGCCATCAAATGGAGCGCGCTGGAGGCCGGGTTCAGCTTCGCTGTGTTCTCGCGCATGGTGATCGGCACGCTGCTGTGCGCCGCGTTGCTGGTGACCCTGCGCGTGCGCTTCCCGCTGCATCGCAGGGCGCGTCTGGCCTATCTGGTCAGTGGCACGAGCATGTTCGGCGCGATGGGCTTGAGCTATTGGTCAGCGCAGTTCATCAGCTCAGGCATGATCTCGGTGCTGTTCGGCTTGTCGCCGCTCATCACCAGCCTGGGGGCCATGCTGTGGTTGAAGGAAGAGGCGCTGACAGCGAACAAGCTGGCCGGTATCGCGTTCGGAGTGTTGGGCCTGTTCACGGTGTTCTACGGCAACCTGCAGCTGGGCAGCGAGGCGGTGCTGGGACTGGCCGCCTTGCTGTTGGCAGTGGTGGTGCAGTCGCTCGGCCTGGTGTGGCTCAAGCGTATCGGGGACGATAGTCCGCCACTGGCCACGACCTTGGGCAGCTTGCTGGTCGGACTGCCGTTGTTCTTTGCCGAATGGATGCTCACGGCAGGCGGGGTGGTTCCTGCCGCGCTCTCTGGCAGAGCCTCGGCTGCCATCGTCTATCTGGGCATCGTCGGCTCGGTGCTGGGCTTTGTGCTCTATTACTACCTCATCAAGTACATGGAGGCGGGGCGCATCGCGCTCATCACGCTGGTCACGCCGGTGTTGGCCCTGTTGCTCGGCAGCTATCTGAACGGCGAGGTGGTACTGCCGCAGGTGTGGGCGGGTACGGCCAGCATCCTGTTCGGTCTGGCGCTGCATCGCTGGGGTACGCGCTGGATGGGCGGTTCCGGTAGCCGCCTTTGAACGGTGAATAGGCGGCCCCTGGTCCCGATTATTGATTACACTGCGCCGATTATTCGTCCGGAATGATTGCCATGACTGCTCCCAAAATCAGGAAGGTTGCACCGACCAAGGATGAGATCGCAGCGATGCCGCCGTTCGTGGGACTGCCGCTGCAGCACATCCATATTCCGAGCTGTCGCGAGGAGTTCGCTGCGGCTGCTGCCGAGATCATGGCAGCGGGTGTGGTCGGCTTCGATACCGAGTCAAAACCGACCTTCGTCAGTGGCGAGGTCAGCGACGGGCCGCATCTGGTGCAGTTCGCCTTGCACGACAAGGCCTACCTGTTCCAGCCGCATCGCGCGGAGGGGCTGCCGTATCTGATTGAGCTGTTGCGCTCGCAACAGCTCATCAAGGCCGGATTCGGCCTGAGGTCTGATGGCTCGCATGTCCGTGCCCGATTCGGTGTGGACATGGGGGGCGTGGTCGATCTGAACCATGTGTTCAGCCATGACGGTTACCACCGCGAGATGGGCGTGCGTGCAGCCGTGGCGCTCATGTTCCGGCAGCGTTTTGCCAAGTCGCGCAAGGTCACCACTTCGAACTGGGCGCAACGTGAACTCACCGCGCAGCAACAGCTCTATGCCGCCAACGATGCCTACGCGGCCCTGAGGGTGCTGCAAGCGCTGGGCATGGAAAAATTGGCTTATTCCTGACCAACAGCAGTGAGCTTGATTCCTGACTTGCGGTCAGGATATGATGCGGTCGTTTTGTGACCGAAAGTCAATTATGGCTCGCCCCTCGATCAGTCCGGAAGAAAGGCAGTTGCGTACCACCCAGCTACTGGACGCGGCTGTGGCTTTGTTGCTGGAGAATCCCGACCGTATCCCCAGCGTGGCCGAGGTCGCGGCGCGTGCCGGCATCGCCAAGGGGGCGGTCTACCTGTATTTCAGACGTAAGGAAGATCTGTTGCTGGCAGCCCACGAGCGCCACATCGCCATGTTCTTCGATGCCTTGGTGGAATACGCCCAGGCCGATGCCCCGGTGACTTTCGCCGGCGTGTTCGAGCTGGCGACCCTCCATTTGATCCAGCCTCAGGTCGTGTTGCCGTTGGCCGCCCTGATTGGAGGGGTGCTGCACAAAAAGGCCCATCCAGAGGCGGTAGACGCCTTCGAGCAGCGCCTGGCCGAGCGCCTGCGGCTGGCTGGCAGTCTGCTATACCGCCATTTCCCATTGCCCGACGAGTTGAGCGGCGTTCGCCTGCTGATGCGCTCGTTCGCCCTGATCCTGGGGCTGTGGCAGCTGATCGGCAGGGAGAAGCCGATGTGCGGCAGCCCTGAGATATCCGCCATGCTGCTGCCCGATTACCCCTCCGAACTGCATGCGGCGCTGTACGCGCTGTGGCAGGGTGCCTACGACAAGGACGACAACCATGCATAAATCCATCTTCCTGTGGCTAGTGCCCCTATTGGCGGCGTGCAACAAGGCCGCTCCGCCACCCGAGCCGGTGCGGCCGGTGAAGACGCTGGTGATGGGCTTGCAGCCAGCTGCTGCAAAGTTGACATTGCCGGGCGAGGTGCGCGCGGTACACGAAAGCCCGCTGGCGTTCCGCGTGGGCGGGAAGGTGGTGGAATGCCGCGCCCATCTGGGCGATAGCGTGCAGCGTGGACAGCTGCTGGCCAGACTGGAGGCGGCTGACTATCAGTTGGGGGCGCAATCCGGTGCCGCCGCTGAGAGCGAGGCCCGCAGCAATCTCGAATTCGCCGAATCCGACTTGTCGCGTTACCGCAAGTTACACGAGCAAGGCTTTATTTCAGCAGCACAATTGGAACAAAAACAACTGGTCGCCGATGCTGCAAAAGAGCGCCTGAAGGCGTTCCGCTCCGGCCATGAGATCCAGTCGAGGCAGTTGGCCTACACCACGCTCAACGCCGAGCAGGACGGCGTATTGACCGCCGCTGATTGCAATCCCGGACAGGTGGTCGCGGTCGGACAGGCGGTGTTCAGGCAGGCGCAGGGCAAGGCGCGTGAGATCCAGATCTATCTGCCGGAAGATGCCATGCCCAGAATAGACCGGGCTACGAAGTTCCAGGTGCAGCTGGGGGCCTTGCCGGGGAAATCCTATCAGGGCAACTTGCGCGAGCTGGCTGCAGCGGCTGATCCCGCTACCCGCACTTACAGCGCACGCATCAGCCTGCCTGAGGCCGATGACGCATTGCATCTGGGCATGAGCGCGAGCGTGAGCATGCCGGACACTGCCGGGAGTGTGTTCCGCTTGCCCTTGGCCGCCGTGTTGAGCCGCGACAGCCATCCTCAGGTCTGGAAGGTCGACAAGTCGCAAACCGTGCATGCGGCGGCGGTCACCGTTTCCGCCTTTGACGGCAACGAGGTTCGTGTCGCCAGTGGTCTGGCGGCGGGCGATGTGGTCGTGATCGCGGGGGCCAGCTTGCTACGTGAAGGTCAAACCGTGCGGCTGCTGCCATGAGTCAGCGCGGCAATCTTACTGCGCTGGCGCTCGGTCAGCGCGAACTGTCCTGGTTCTTCATCGCCCTGATCGGTATCGCCGGGTTGATGGCCTATTTTCAGCTCGGTCAGCGCGAAGACCCTGACTTTACCTTCCGGGGCATGGTCGTCCGCACGATGTGGCCGGGCGCGACCACTCAGCAGGTGGATGAACAGGTCACGCAGCGCATCGTCAAGAAGTTGCAGGAAGTCCCGTATTATCTGGAGGCCTACAGCTACTCGCGCAGCGGCGAGTCCATCATCATCCTGGAGTTGCAGGACAACACGCCCAAGGATCAGGTGCCCGAGCTGTGGTATCAGGTGCGCAAGAAGGTCGATGACATCCGTCATACCCTGCCGCCGGAAGTGCAGGGGCCGGGTTTCAACGACGAGTTCGGCGATGTGTTCGGTTCCATCTACGCCTTTACCGGCGATGGATTCTCACTGGCCGAGTTGCGCCGTCATGTCGAGAAGATCCAGCAGCGCCTGGTCGACCTGCCGGACGTGGCCAAGGTGTCGCTGGTCGGCGTGCAGCCCGAACAGATCAACATCACCCTTTCCAACCAGAAACTGGCGACATTGGGCATCGCCCCGCTGGCCATTGCTCAGGTCTTGCAACAGCAGAACATCGTGCAGGATGCCGGGCGGCTGCAAGCGGGCGACTATTCGGTCCCGCTGCGGGTACGCGGCGAGTTCCAGAGCCTGGACGAGTTGCGCGCCATGCCCTTGCGCGTCAAGGGGCATACCCTGCGTTTGGCCGATATCGCCGAGGTTACCCGAGGCTATCAGGACCCACCCGAGATCACCATGCATTACGCGGGCAAACCGGCCATCGGTCTGGCGATCTCGATGAAACCGAGCGGCGATGTGTTGCGGCTGGGGAAGGACCTGCACCGGGAAATGGCCGCGTTCCGTGCCGAGTTGCCGGTGGGGGTCGAGTTCGCCCGCGTTTCCGACCAGCCCGCTGTGGTGGAAGGGGCCGTAGGCGAATTCATGAATTCGTTCCTGGAAGCGGTCGCCATCGTGCTGGTGGTCAGCTTCATCAGTCTGGGTTTGCGTGCCGGTCTGGTGGTGGCGGTGACCATCCCGCTGGTGGTGGCGGCGACCTTTCTGCTGATGCGCATCTTCCATATCGACCTGCACCGCATCTCGACCGGCGCGCTCATCATCGCACTCGGGCTGCTGGTGGACGATGCCATGATCGTGGTCGAAATGATGGTGCGCAAACTGCAGGAGGGCTACGACAAGACTCGCGCGGCCACCTTCGCCTACTCTGCGACCGTGTTCCCCATGCTGTCCGGTACGCTGGTGACGGCGGCGGGCTTTCTGCCCATAGGCACGGCGCAATCATCTACCGGCGAATACACCTTCGCCATGTTCGCGGTGGTGACCATCGCCCTGATTGTATCCTGGGTGGCGGCGATCTTCGTGACGCCGCTGGCAGGGCATTGGTTGCTCAAGGCGCATGTCGGGCACGGCGACGAGGTCTTTGATACGCGGTTCTACCGCCGCCTGCGCGGGGCGATTGAGTGGTGTCTGGACCACCGCAAACGGGTGATGCTGGCGACACTGGGGCTGTTTGCGCTGGGCGTGATCGGCATGAAGTTCACCGAGAAACAGTTCTTCCCCTCATCCAACCGTGTCGAACTGTTGGCGGAAGTCTGGTTGCCGGAAGGCTCCAACATCCGGGCCACCGAGCGCGAGGCTGCCCGGGTCGAGGCACTGCTGGCGGCAGACCAGGAGGATGTCGTCAGTTATGTGACCTATGCCGGTTATGGTTCGCCGCGCTTCTTCCTTTCGCTGGATCAGCAGATGTACCGCCAGAACTTCGCCCAACTTGTGGTGCTGACGCGCGACATGGAAGCGCGCGAGCGGGTGTTGGCCAAGTTGCAGCGGGCCTTCAATGACGACTTCCCCGGTGTCCGCGCCCGCGTGCAACGGGTTCCACTCGGGCCGCCGGTGACCTATCCCGTCGAGTTTCGCGTGCTGGGTGATGATCTGCCCACCCTGAAACGGCTGGGCGACCAGGTGGCCGAGCTGATGCGTACCGATGACAGGCTGCGCGATGTTCATCCCGGCATGGGGTTGCAGATCCCGATGTTGCGGGTGGATGTCGATCAGGACAGGGCGCGCGTGGCTGGGGTGACTTCGCAGGACATCGCTCGCACCTTGCGCAATGCCACCGAGGGTCTGCCTGTGGGCCAGTTCCGCGAGGCCGATCAGTTGATCGACATCGTGCTGCGCACTCCCGCCAGTGAGCGTGAGCAGTTGGAACAGGTGAGTGCCTTGCAGGTACCGAGTGCGCATGGCGGTAGCGTGCCGCTGGCCCAGGTCGCCCGGCTCTCTTACGTCCTGGAGGAATCCATCATCTGGCGCAAGAACCGCGACATCTCGCTCAGTGTGCGCGCCGACATCGTTCAGGGGGTGCAAGCCACCGACGTGGCCATGGATCTGGATCACAAGATCGACGCGCTGCGTGCCACGCTGCCACCGGGCTATCGCATCGAGGCAGGCGGCGAGTTGGGTGAGAACTCCGGTGCACAGGATTCGATCAACGCCGGGATGCCGTTGATGCTGGCCGTGATCCTCGGTGTGTTGATGATCCAGTTGAAATCACTGTCGCGCACGGTGATGGTGCTGATTACTGCGCCGCTGGGCATCATCGGTGTGGCGCTGGCGCTGCTGGTGTTCCACAAGCCGTTCGGCTTCGTTGCCATGCTGGGTACCATCGCGCTGGGCGGCATGATTATGCGCAACACGGTGATCCTGATCGACCAGATCCGGCAGAACAAGGTGGAGGGCATGACTCCCTGGGATGCGGTGTGCGATGCCACCGTGCGCCGTTTCCGCCCGATCATGTTGACCTCGGCGGCAGCGATCCTGGCGATGATCCCGCTCACCCGCAGCGTGCTGTGGGGGCCGATGGCCTACGCCATCATGGGTGGGCTGTTGGTCGCCACGCTGCTGACCGTGCTGTTCGTCCCGGCACTCTACGCCAGTTGGCACAAGGTCAGGCGCGAGGCCTAGCCATCAGCGCATCATGGGCGTTTGATGGCATCCTCGATGCGTTGACACAGTGTCTTCAGGATCTTGATGCGGGCGTAGCTCTTGTCGTTGGCTTCCACCAGCGTCCACGGAGCGTGGCCCGTGCTGGTCCGGTCGACCATGTCGCACACGGCGCGTTCGTAATCGTCCCAGCGGTTGCGGTTACGCCAGTCTTCCTCGGTGATCTTGAAGCGCTTGAAGCCTATCTGCTCGCGTTCCTTGAAGCGGCGTAGCTGCTCTTCCTTGCTGATAGCCAGCCAGAATTTGACGATCACGGTGCGATGGCGGGCCAGTTGCGACTCGAAATCGTTGATCTCGT
The DNA here is from genome assembly GCF_000746095.1 of Ferriphaselus sp. R-1. Classification (GTDB taxonomy): domain Bacteria; phylum Pseudomonadota; class Gammaproteobacteria; order Burkholderiales; family Gallionellaceae; genus Ferriphaselus. Next base: position 43,799 of record NZ_JQKP01000003.1, read on the forward strand.
GGTAGGCGCGCATCCAGTCATGGCTTGAGCAATAGCCCTCTATCCGCTCCACGAGCACACGCCCATACCAGGAGCGATCAAAGATGGCGAGCCGCCCGCGACGCGGTATGTGGCGCCAGAATCGCCATTGATAGGGCTGGGCGCGCTCATCCTCGGTGGGGGCTGCGATGGGGATGACCGAGTATAGGCGCGCATCCAGAGCCGCCGTGATGCGACGGATGCTGCCCCCCTTGCCGGCGGCATCGTTACCCTCGAACACCACGATGACCGTGATGTCGTTGAATCCCGGATCGCGGGTGAGCAGGGCGAGCTTGCCTTGGTACTTTTCCAGTTCAGACTTGAACCTCTTTTTATCCAGCGCCAGATCGAGATCGAGCGAACGCAGCAGGTGCAGATTGTCGATGGCGGGCAGGAACGGGGAGGGTAGTGGTGACGGACGCTCTTCGGCCGGGCGATTCAGCCGTTTGTTCAAGGCTTCCAGAATGACCTTGCCGATGGTGAGATCGCGGTAGTTCGCATCGGCTCCCTCGACGATGATCCAGGGAACCTCAGCCGTACTGGTATGGCGTATGACCGCCTCATGCGCCGCGTGGAACCGGTCGTACAGTTTGTGATGCGCCCAGTCGCGCTCGGTGACCCGCCAGCGGGTCTTGGGGTCGCTTTCCAGCAGTTTGAAGCGCTGTTTCTGTTTCGCGCGCGAAAGATGCAGCCAGAATTTGATGATCAGTGCACCTTCGGCGCTGAGCATCTGTTCCAGCCGATGGGCACGTTCCAGGCTGCGGACCAGGTCGGCCTCCTTGGTCCGGCCATGGACGCAATCGAGTATCGGCCATGTGTACCAGGAGCCGAGGAAGAGGCCGATCTTGCCTTTCGGCGGCAGGGCAAGCCAGAAACGCCACATCATGGGCCGCTCCAGCTCTTCGATGGAGGGCTCGCCCATGCCATGGGTCTGGATATGGCGAGGGTCCATCCACTCGTTCAATACGTTGACGATCTCGCTGCGGCCAGCCCCATCCACGCCGCCGATGAGGATGATGACCGGGAATGCGGCATGTTGGGCAAGCTCGAACTGGGCATCCAGCAAGGCCTCGCGGAGTTTGGGGACTTCAGCCTCGTACGTCGCTTTGTCTATCCTGTGGCCCAGCTCGGCAGATTCGAACATATCCCCTCCGTCCCTTTGGAAATGGCATCCATTGTAGCCTCCCCGATAAATCTTGCCACAGCACCGGCTTTACGCTTTAATGCCGCCCGCTTTATCCCGAATGGAGTGACCTTATGAAACTGATTGAGACCCTGTTTGAAGGCGCGCTGTGGAACAGCCGTTTTGTGATCCTGATAGCCGTGATAGGCAGTCTGCTGGCCAGCCTGGCCATTTTCTACATGGTTTCGGTGGATGTTTCCATCTTGCTGCAACACATTCTGCACTACGGTTCGAACGAGCTGACCGCCGAGGCGCGCAAGGCGCTGCATGACTCGTCCGTGTCGCACATCGTCGAGGTGGTGGACGGCTTCCTGCTGGGTACCGTCATGCTGATCTTCTCTTTGGGTCTGTACGAACTGTTCATCAGCGACATCGACCATGCCGAAGGCAGTAAATCTTCGAGCAAGATCCTGGTGATCCACAGTCTGGACGACCTCAAGTCGCGCCTGGCCAAGGTGATCCTGATGATCATGATCGTCACCCTGTTCGAGGAGGCGCTCAATATGAAGCTGGAGACACCGCTGGACTTGTTGTATCTCGGCGGAGCGATCGCGCTGGTAGCGGTGGCGCTGTACCTGTCCCATGCTGGCGACCATCCCAAGGCCGGCCACGGTGACGACGCAGGCGACGGACACTGATGGCTCGTCCGGCTTGGCTGTTGGCGATCCTGCTGCTGGTCGGCAGTGTATCCGCCCAGGGGTTTGAGTTCACTGACCTGCAAGGCAAGCAGGTCAAACTGTCCGACTTTCGCGGGCGCTGGGTGCTGGTGAACTTCTGGGCTACCTGGTGTCCGCCCTGCCTGCGTGAAGTGCCTGATCTGATGGCGCTGCATCGGGCGCACAAGGACAAGGACCTGGTGGTGATCGGCGTGTCGCTCGACTCTACTCGCGACTCCGTCAAAGAGTTCGTGGGCAAGCATGCCGTGAACTACCCCATCGTGGTCGGCGACTACAAGCTGGCCAAACAGGTCGGCGCGGTCGAAGTGCTGCCTACCAGCTATCTCTACGACCCTCAGGGCAAGCAGATCAGCTATCAGCCCGGCATCCTCAGCCGGGAGGATGTCGAGGGGTATATCCGTTCAAAATCAGGCAAGGCCAACTAGACGTTGGCCATGCGGGGCCGTTCAGGCGATGCTGCAGGCCTGGTCGAATTCCAGCCTGGGATTGCGCGGATAGACTCCCGTGCTGTCGCCATAACCCAGGTTGCACAGGAAGTTTGATCTGATGCTGGTCCCGGCAAAGAACAATTCATCCACCTTGGCATTGTCGAACCCGCCCATCGGGCCGCAGTCCAGTCCCAGCGCCCGTGCGGCGATCATCAGGTACGCTCCCTGCAAGGTACCGCCGCGAAAGGCGTTGGTAAAGGCGACCTGTTCGTCATAGTCGAACCAGCTGCGCGCACCCGGCGCATTGGGGAACAGCTGGTCCAGTTTTTCGTAGAAGTGCAGGTCGTACGCCACGATGGCGGTGACCGGAGCAGCCATCGTCTTGGCCAGGTTGCCCGCTGCCAGTGCCGGAGCGAGCTTTTCCTTGGCCTCGAGGGAGCGCACGAAAACGATGCGGGCCGGACAGGAGTTGGCCGCCGTCGGCCCCATACGGAAGAGCTCGTACAGCCTGTGCAACAGTGCATCCGGCACGGGGATGTCCTGCCAGGTGTTGTGGGTACGTGCCTGGAGGAAGAGTTGATCGAGGGCGGACTGGGTCAAGGGTTGCTGCGGCATGTCGATCTCCGTTCTGGTTCGTTGTGCAGGGCCGGACGGATTGGGTCACGGCACGCGCGATTGTCTCACCCTTATGGGTAGTTGACTATAATGCTAGGGTAAGATTGAATCGAGGCTCTAACAACATATCAGGAAAAGCAGTCATGAACATTCCCAATCGTGATGGTGACGGTTATCTGGTCGACATGAGCGACTGGACACCGGAGATAGGTCGCGCCATGGCCGAAGCGGACGGCTACGAGCTGAACGACAAGAAGTGGGAGCAGATCATCAAGGCTCGTGAATACTACGAAGAGTTCGCCTTGGTCCCGCCCATCCGCAAGTTCGCGAAATATCTCGATGAGGATCAGAAGGATGTGTTCGAGCTATGGATGACCGGGCCGATGAAGCCGATCACCAAGTACGGCGGCATGCCCAAGCCCACAGGCTGCGTCTGAGCGAGCTGGCGAGCTAGCGCAGCATCCAGTGCTGCCAGGCTCCCTTGACCATATTCGGGTACTCCGCCTGCCCCAGACTGCCGTTGTAGCGACCCAGTGCGCGGAACAGGTCACCGTTCTCCCGATCCAGATAGTGGCGCAGGATGGTGCAGCCGTAGCGCAGGTTGGTGCGCAGGTGGAACAGATTGTGTTCCGGCGCGCCGATCTGCTTCGTCCAGAACGGCATCACCTGCATGTAGCCACGCGCGCCCGCGCTGGACACGGCGTACTTGCGAAAACCGCTTTCCACTTCGATCAGGCCTAATACCAGTTGCGGATCCAGCCCGGCGCGGCTGGCTTCGTAGTGCACGGTGGTGAGGAAATCGCGCCGCTGATGTTCGTCGGGCAGTTGGCGGGTGAGGCGGGGTGACAGTGCAGCCAGCCAGCGTTCGGCTTCCTGATCTGAGCCAAAGGCCGGTTTGGCCGGCGCGCGATCGCTGATGCTGTGCTGCATCATGGCTTGCACGCTGGCGGAAAGCTGCTCTTCGACTTGCGCACCTGCCCAGGCGGCTGGGGCGAGCGTCAGGCCGATAAGCAGCAGGCCGAGGCGGCAGCGCGCAGGCAGGGTCAAGCCGCCAGCACCTGCCGGACCAGTGCAGCGACATCGGCCAGCGCCACTTCTTGCTTTTCGCTGTCGCGGCGGCCCTGGTATTCCACCTTGCCGTCCTTCAAGCCACGGTCGCCCAGAGTGATGCGATGCGGCACGCCGATCAACTCCATGTCGGCGAACATCACGCCGGGGCGCTCGTCGCGGTCGTCCAGCAACACGTCATAACCGGCGGCGCTCAGCTCGGCGTAAAGCGCTTCGGCGGCGGCGCGCACGGCTTCGCTCTTCTTCCAGCCGATGGGGCAGATCGCCAGTTGGAACGGAGCCATCTGCGCCGGCAGGGTGATGCCGCGCTCGTCGAAATTCTGCTCGATGGCCGCGCCCACGATGCGCGACACGCCGATGCCGTAGCAGCCCATCTCCATCACTTGCGACTTGCCGTTCTCGTCGAGGAAAGTGGCGCTGAGCGCCTCGGAATACTTGGTGCGCAACTGGAAGATGTGGCCGACTTCGATGCCGCGACACAGCTCCAGATGGCCCATGCCGTCCGGCGAGGCGTCACCGGAAACGACGTTGCGCAGGTCGTGGACGTTGGCTTCGTCCAGCGCGATGTCGCGGCCAAAGTTGGCCCCCGCGTAGTGGAAGCCGTCTTCGTTCGCACCGCAGATGAAATCGCTCATGGCAGCGGCGGAGCGGTCGGCCAGCACGCGCACAGCGGCCTTGACCGGGCCGATGTAACCGGCGCGGCAGCCAATGTGGCGCTGGATCTCGTCGTCGCTGGCGAAACGGAACTCGCCGCCCAACACCTTGGCGGCCTTGATCTCGTTCAACTGGTGGTCGCCGCGCAGCAGCAGCAGGGCGAACTGGTTTTCGGCATCCATCACGGCGATGGCCTTCAACACCTTGTCCGCCGTGGTGTTGAAGAACGCGGCCACTTCCTCGATGCTCTTCTGGCCGGGGGTGATGACCTTTTGTAGTTCCTGCGTGGCGGCGGCGCGCGGCGTTTTCGGTGCGACGGCTTCGGCCAGTTCCACGTTGGCGGCGTATTCGGAAGTGGGGCAGAAGGCCAGCGCGTCTTCACCGGAATCGGCTAGCACGTGGAATTCGTGCGAACCGGAACCGCCGATCGCGCCGGTGTCGGCAGCGACGGCGCGGAATTGCAGGCCGAGGCGGGTGAAGACGCGGGAGTAGGTTTCGTACATCACGCGGTAAGTCTGTTCCAGGCTCGTGAAATCGGCGTGGAAGGAATAGCTGTCCTTCATCACGAACTCGCGGGCGCGCATCACGCCGAAACGCGGGCGGACTTCGTCGCGGAACTTGGTCTGGATCTGGTAGAAATTCACCGGCAACTGGCGGTAGCTGCGAATCTCGCGGCGGGCGACGTCGGTGATGACTTCTTCGTGGGTGGGGCCGAAGCAGAACGGGTTGTCGTGCCGGTCCTTGATCTTCAGCATCTGCGGGCCGAACACCGCCCAGCGGCCGGTCTCTTCCCACAGTTCGGCGGGCTGCACGGCGGGCATCAGCAGCTCGATGCCGCCGCTCTTGTTCATCTCTTCGCGCACCACGGCTTCCACCTTGCGCAACACACGCAGGCCCAGCGGCATCCAGGTGTACAGGCCGCTGGCCAGTCGCTTGATGTAACCGGCGCGCAGCATCAGCTTGTGGCTGGGCAGCTCGGCTTCGTTGGGAGCTTCCTTGAGGGTGGAGATGAAAAACTGGGAAAGGCGCATGGCGGTTCTGTTCGGGTTGGATATTCGGAGGCGCATTTTACCGTGAAAGAGCGGGCTTTTGCCTTTTCAGCGTGGCCGAAATGTGGAACAATCCGCCCAACTTAAATTAACAGCGGGGCGAGCATGATAGACCGTGATGGTTATCGCCCGAATGTCGGCATCATACTGACGAACGCCAAGAATCAAGTGTTTTGGGGTAAGCGGGTACGGCAGGATTCGTGGCAATTCCCGCAAGGCGGCATCCAGCACGGAGAGACACCGGAGCAGGCGATGTACCGCGAATTGCACGAGGAAGTGGGGCTGCATCCCGACCATGTCAAGATTCTGGGTCGCACACGCGACTGGATGCGTTACGAAGTGCCGCAGCATTGGGTAAAACGTGAGTGGCGCGGCAGCTACAAGGGGCAGAAACAAATCTGGTTTCTGTTGCGGTTGGTAGGACGGGATTGCGATGTCAGTCTGCGCGCCTCTGACCATCCCGAGTTCGATGCCTGGCGCTGGAACGATTACTGGATAGAGATGGATAGTGTGATCGAGTTCAAACGTGACGTGTATCGTATGGCGCTGAACGAACTGGTGCGCTATCTTCCGGCAGTGAGATTCACCGCCCGTCAGACCACCGAAATGAAATCCAAGCAGTCCCAACAACCCTGAACAACCAAGGATGACCATGAACAGAGAATATGCTGCTTTACCCGCATCCCGCTTGAAGAGCGGCTCCAGCTTTGCACGTCCGACGCAAGTCTTGCCCGAGCGTGTCACGCTGGAGAGCAATGCGACCGATGTGATGACCAGTTTGCGCAACGTCGCTGTGGTGACTGTACGCGCCAAGACCGCGATGGATCGGGCCAATGCGAAAATGATCCGTTACGGTGTGCGTACTCTGCTGGTTTTGGACGACAACGAGAAGGTCGCAGGCCTGATCACCGCCAACGACATCCTCGGTGAAAAACCGATGCGCCATTTGCAAGAAGTCGGCGGCACCCACTCCGACATCCAGGTGTGCGATGTGATGACACCGGAAAGTGATCTTGAAGTCATCAAATTGGCAGATGTCATGGCTGCCAAGGTCGGACATATCGTCGCTACGCTCAAGGCAGCCGGTCGTCAGCACGCTCTGGTGGTGGATGTCGATGCCAGCGGCCACCAAACAGTCTGCGGCTTGTTCTCTGCCACCCAGATCGCGCGTCAGCTCGGATTGACCCTGCAAGGCTATTTCGAAGTGGCTCGCACCTTTGCCGAGATCGAGAAAGCCATCGCCTCTGCTTGATTCCACAGTAGCTCTGCATCTCTGGTGCGTTCCGGATGGGACGACACCGGGGAAGTCAACAGGTAACGTTATGATAAGTATCAACAGGATTGCTGCACTGTGTTGTGTAGCCTCATTGGCCGCTTGCTCCAGCATCGAGATGCCCTCGATGGGGGGCATGGTCGGGGTGTTCAACCGTGGAGACGTGATCGAGGTGTCGACCAAGCATCGTCCGAACCCGAATGCTCCTTTGACGAAGTATGCCGCGACCATACGTTTGGGTAAATTCACGGATGACCGCAAGGTCGGGGCCGGAACGAGGACGATAGGCACGGGTGGCGGCAACGTTGCAGGTCTGACTACGAACGATATCACCATCTCTCAGGATGTTACCGCTCTGGTCGCGGCGACTATGCGCAATCGCCTTGACGATGCTGGTTTTACGGTTTTCGAAGACCGCGCAGCCAATGCTACCTTCGAGCTGTCGGCATCGGTCAAGGATATGACGCTCAACGTCAAGATTCGGGATGAGATCCTGATCGGGATCGAGCTTACCATGCGCGAAGTGGCCTCCGGCAAGGTTGTTTGGTCCGGTCTGGTGATAGAAAAGAACGACCGCTTTGCCGGTGTCGCCGGTAACAACCGGGCGGATGTGGCCGAGTATCTGCGAAACAGTTTGTGGACAGTGGCCGGCAAGGGTACCGATGCGATCAGTTCCAGCCTGATGGCAGCCCGTCCCGAGCTGTTCAATCTGACTCCGGGGACTCGCCCCGTGCCTGGCGTGACCGTGTACGTGGCACCGACGCTCTCCGTACCGGCTCCCGCTGCTGCGGCACCTGCGCCGGTCTATCAGGGTGCCCCAGCGGCAGTCACTGCACCGCCATCCAGTTACACGCCGCGTGCAACTGCGACGACCGGTCTGTTGGTGGTCAATACTTCGCCTGGGCGAGCCAAGGTCTACGTCGACGGCGTGTATTTTGGCTTGTCGCCGTTGCGTGTGGAAGTCGATCCCGGCGTGCATGCGGTGAGTGTGAAGCTGGAAGGTTACAAGATGGCGACCGAGAAAGTGTCGGTCCGACGCGGTGATAACACCGAGATGGAATTGCCGCTCGAACGTTGAACTATGCCGATCATGCATCACCTGCAAGAAGAAACCCGCTCAGGCGGGTTTTCTTTTGGGTTCAGGCCAGGTGGATCGCACCCAGTATGCAAGGATGCTGCGCACCTGTGACCTCGGGCAGATTGCCGGGTTGATGATGGCAGGTTCTCTGCGCCAGCCAGGCGAAGGCGATGGCCTCCATCCAGTCGGCATCGATGCCCAGAGTATCGGTGGCGGCCACATGACAGTGGGACAGGGCAGTATGCAGGTAATTCAGCAGGCGGCCATTGTGCGCCCCGCCGCCGCATACCCAGATCTCGCTCGTGCTGGCGCAGTGATGAGTGATGGCATCGGCGATGCTTTGTCCGGTTAACGCAAGCAGCGTCGCCTGTACATCTGCCGGAGCTTCGTCACCTTCCAGATGAGAATCTAGCCAGCATAGATTGAACAGGTCGCGCCCACTGCTCTTGGGCGGGGGGGCGGAAAAGAACGGTTCCGCCAACAGTTTGGCCAGGAGTGCAGGAATGAGGTTGCCGCTGGCCGCCCAGCTGCCGTCACGGTCATACGCCTGACCGTGGTGGCGGGCGATCCAGCCATCCATCAGCAGGTTGCCGGGACCGCAATCGAATCCGGTCGTTGGCTGGCCTGGTGCCAGATCGGTCAGATTGCTGATGCCGCCGATATTGAGGATGACCCGATGTATGCGGGGATGACGCAGGATGCTGTCATGGAATGCCGGTACCAGTGGCGCGCCTTGGCCGCCTGCCGCGATGTCGCGGGAACGGAAATCCGCGATCACGTCGATACCGGTCAGTTCTGCCAGCAGTGAGGGGTTATTGAGCTGGAGGGTGTAGCCATGCTCGGGGCGATGGCGGATGGTCTGGCCGTGGCAGCCGATGGCGCGTACCTTACACGCTGCGACCCCGGCCTTTTCGAGCAAGGCCAAAGTCGCGGCGGCGTAGTCTCGCGCCAAACGCTGGCTGATGATCTGTGCCTGATGCAATTCATTCCCGGAAGGGTGATGCAACTCCAGCAACTCATCCTTCAATGATTGCGGGTAGGGTTGGTAGTGGCTGGCGATCAGCCGGGGAGTTGCCTGTGACAGATCGACCAGTGCGCAGTCGATTCCGTCCAGACTGGTGCCGGACATGATGCCAACATAAAGCTCAGCAGCTGGCACCTTGCCGAATTAGTCCAGCTTGGCGAGGTTGATGTCGCGCATCAGGCCGAGGCGGGCGTAAAGAGCCTGATTCGATTGTTCAAAAGCTGCTTTCTGGCCAGCGCTGATCGGTTTGGCATCAGGCATGGCGACGCGCAAAGGATCGCGCTGCACTCCATCGATCTTGAATTCGTAGTGCAGGTGAGGGGCGGAGGCCAGCCCCGTCATGCCGACATAACCGATGATGTCGCCCTGATGGACGGCTTGCCCCTTGTGCATGCCGGAGGCGAAGCGCGACAAGTGCCCATACACCGTGCGATAACGCCCTTGGTGGGCGATCTCGACGACGTTACCGAACCCGTTCATCTTGCCGGAAAAAGCGACCACGCCATCGGCAGTGCTCTTCACTTTGGTGCCGGTAGGGGCGGCATAATCCACGCCCTTGTGGGCGCGTACCCGGTTCAGTACCGGATGCATGCGGGCCGAGCTGAAGCCGGAGCTAACACGGGAGAATTCCAGCGGTGAGCGCAAGAAAGCCTTATGTACACTCTTGCCTTCGGGGGTGTAATAGTCGCCATGGGTTGCGTCGGTCTTGAAATAGACCGCACGGTAGGGCGTGCCTTGATTGATGAATTCGGCAGCCAGGATACGACCGGTACGCACCGGCTGGCCGTTACTGTAGGTCATGTCATAGATGACGGAGAACTTGTCACCCTTGGCGAGATCGCGATGGAAGTCGATGTCGCCGCCGAAGATGTCGGACAGCTGACTGGCGATCACGTCGGGCAGGTCAGCCTCGTCCGTGGCAGCGAACAGGCTGGACTTGACCACCCCGGTGCGCAGGAAGACACGTTGCTCGACCTGTGCAGGCTGGGTTTGCACCATGAAGCTCTCGTCGTGACGCGTGATCGACACTTGGGCGCCCGCATTGCCGGTGAATCTCAAGGCGATCAACTCGCCGTCCAGCGTGCTTTCCGCCATGACTTGCTTGCCTGGGGCATATTTGCGGAAATCGGCGGCCTGTGCGCTCTTGCGCAGGAATGTGCTTGCCGCCTGATCGGAGATGTTGAGTTTGGCCAGCAGGTCATCCACGGTGTCGCTACGGGACATTTTCTCAGTACGCCAGAACGTGGCAGCAGGTGCCGAGGTGGGCTCTGCGGACGGGATGGCGATCTCGGCTGAGGTGACTTGGGCAGGAGCGAACTGGGTCAGGCTTTGTGGCATCACGCCAAAGGCGGTGACCACGCCCAACAGGGGCAGGGTGGAGACGGCAACAAACCAGCGAATCTTAGATTTGCGTTCTTGAGTCAGGATGTTTTGAGTTACCATTCGCGCTCCCCGTTTCACCATGATCGACCGAACAGTCGAGATGTCTTGGTGAACCAAGGCGCGACTTTACCAGAAAATCCCCTTTGGTCAAACAGTAATCTGCGGCTTCTGGCTTGATTCTGCTATGGAATCGGGGAGCTTGCAGGCCCCGGCTCCGGGATGGCCGAATGGACATGATGACGAACTGAACGCTATGCGACAAGAAACCATAGAACTGATCAAGCGCGGCTGTGACGAACTGCTGCTGGAAGATGAACTCAAGCAGAAATTGGCGCAAGGACGGCCATTGCGCATCAAGGCAGGTTTCGATCCGACCGCCCCCGATCTGCATCTGGGCCACACCGTTTTGCTGAACAAGATGCGCCAGTTGCAAGATCTGGGGCATCACGCCCTGTTCCTGATCGGCGATTTCACCGGCATGATCGGCGACCCCACCGGCAAGAACGCCACGCGCCCGCCGCTGTCGCGCGAACAAGTGCTGGCCAATGCGCAAAGCTATCGCGAGCAGGTGTTCAAGGTGCTTGATCCGGCCAAGACCGAGATCGTGTTCAACTCGACCTGGATGGATCAGTTCAGCGCAGTCGATCTGATACGCCTCGCGTCCACGCATACCGTGGCACGCATGCTGGAGCGTGACGACTTCTCCAAGCGCTACAAGGGCGGCCAGCCCATCGCCATCCATGAGTTCATGTACCCGTTGGTGCAAGGTTACGACTCTGTGGCGCTCAAGGCGGACATCGAGTTGGGCGGCACCGATCAGAAGTTCAACTTGCTGATGGGGCGCGAGTTGCAAAAGCACTACGGCCAGCCTGCCCAATGTGTGCTGACCATGCCGCTGCTGGAGGGTTTGGACGGTGTCAACAAGATGTCCAAGTCGCTGGGTAACTATGTTGGCGTGACTGAGGCCCCGAACGAGATGTTCGGCAAGTTGATGTCGATCTCCGACGAACTGATGTGGCGCTATCTGGAGCTGTTGTCCTTCCGCTCCATGAGCGAGATACGCGGCTGGAAGAGCGAAGTCGAAGGTGGGCGTAACCCGCGCGACATCAAGGTGTTGCTGGCGCAGGAGATCGTTGAGCGCTTCCATCACCGTCAGGCGGCGGCGGACGCTCTGACCGCCTTCGAGTCGCGTAGCCGTGGCGAGATTCCCGACGAGATGCCGGAAGTTGCGCTCCCGTCCGTAAATGGCAGCCTGGGCATCGCACATCTGCTGAAGCAAGCCGGACTGGTGTCCAGCAACTCCGAAGCGAATCGCCTGGTGGAGCAGGGCGGGGTCAAGCTGGATGGCGAGAAAGTCAGCGACAAGAGTCTGCAGATCACGGCGGGTGCCACGGTCGTTGTTCAGGCGGGCAAGCGCAAGTTCGCTCGCGTTACCATTCAATAGCTTGAGATAGTCTTTTATGGCACATTCTGACATTCCCGTGATCGCGATCGACGGTCCATCCGCTTCCGGCAAGGGCACGGTAGCCCAGCGCGTCGCGGCAACTTTGGGTTTTCACTTTCTGGATAGTGGAGCTTTGTATCGCCTGCTCGGACTCGCTGCGCAGCAACGCGGGATCGATCTGGCCGACGAGGGCGGGCTGGCTCAACTTGCGTTGCAGATGGACATCCGTTTCGAGGGTGAGTCGATCTGGTTATACGATGCCTTGGTGGGCGATGAGCTGCGCTCGGAGCAGACTGCCGCCGCCGCCTCCCAAGTAGCCGCGTTGCCAGCAGTGCGTGCGGCCTTATTGGATAAGCAGCGCGCCTTCCGTCAAGCTCCTGGGCTGGTCGCGGATGGGCGCGATATGGCCTCTGTCGTGTTCACAGATGCCGTTTGCAAGGTGTTTTTGACGGCCAGTGCCGAGGCTCGTGCCGAAAGACGATATAAGCAGTTGATAGGCAAAGGGATGGATGCTAATATCGCGGCCCTTTTGCAAGAGATACGTCTGCGCGATGAGCGGGACAGCCAACGTAGTGTGGCACCTTTGCAAATGGCGCCGGGCGCGACCCTGCTGGACACCACCCCCCTGAGCATCGAGCAGGCTGTGGCGGAAGTGCTGGCACGTTACCGTGCGGCGAGTAAGGAAAGCTGATCTCACTTGCATCGGCCTAAGGACCTGTAACGAGCCCTTCGTTGCAGGATGTGTAACTAACCCCCGCTCACACCGGGTTTTGCTTGGAAATCTGTAAATGACTACTGCCGTATCCGAAATGGAAAGTTTTGCCTCCCTGTTTGAAGAAAGCCTGACGCGCAAGGAAATGCGTGCTGGCGAACTGATCACCGCCCAAGTGGTGCGTGTCGATCATAACGTCGTCGTGGTGAATGCCGGCCTCAAGTCTGAGAGCCTGATCCCCGTCGAAGAATTCCTGGACGACCAGGGCACCCTGGAAGTCAAGGCCGGTGATTTCGTCACCGTCGCCATCGAGTCGCTGGAGAATGGCTTCGGCGAAACTCGTTTGTCCCGCGAAAAGGCCAAGCGCCTGGCCGCCTGGCACGAACTCGAAGTGGCCATGGAAGAAGGTCAGATCGTTTCCGGCTACGTCAGTGGCAAGGTCAAGGGTGGTCTTACCGCCCTGGTCAACGGCATCCGCGCCTTCCTGCCCGGTTCGCTGGTCGACATCCGCCCGGTCAAGGACACGACCCCGTACGAAAACAAGACCATGGAATTCAAGGTCATCAAGCTGGATCGCAAGCGCAACAACGTGGTGGTTTCCCGCCGCGCCGTGCTGGAAGCGACCCAAGGTGCTGACCGCGAAGCTCTGATGGAGAACCTGAAAGAAGGCGCCATCGTCAAGGGCGTGGTCAAGAACATTACCGACTACGGTGCGTTCGTTGATCTGGGCGGCATCGACGGCCTGCTGCACATCACCGATCTGGCATGGCGTCGCGTGAAGCATCCTTCCGAAGTTCTGACCGTTGGCGACGAAGTCGAAGCCAAGATCCTGAAGTTCGACCAAGAGAAGAACCGCGTCTCCCTGGGTATCAAGCAGATGGGCGACGATCCGTGGAACGGTCTGGCTCGCCGCTATCCGGCCAGCACCCGCCTGTTCGGCAAGGTGACCAACCTGACCGACTACGGTGCATTCGTTGAGATCGAGCAAGGCATCGAAGGTCTGGTACACGTTTCCGAGATGGATTGGACCAACAAGAACGTTCATCCGTCCAAGGTCGTGGCTCTGGGCGACGAAGTGGAAGTGATGATCCTGGAGATCGACGAACAGCGTCGCCGCATCTCTCTGGGCATGAAGCAGTGCCAGTCCAATCCTTGGGATGATTTCGCGATCAACCACAAGAAGGGCGACAAAGTGCGCGGTCAAGTCAAGTCCATCACTGACTTCGGCGTGTTCATCGGCCTGGAAGGCGGCATCGACGGCCTGGTTCACCTGTCCGACCTGTCCTGGTCGCAGCCTGGCGAAGAAGCCGTGCGTGGCTACAAGAAGGGCGACGAACTGGAAGCTGTGGTTCTGGCGATCGATGTCGAGCGTGAGCGTATCTCCCTCGGCATCAAGCAGATCGATGGTGATCCGTTCAGCGGCTTTGTGGCTGGCCATGACAAGGGCGCGATCGTCAACGGTACCGTCAAGTCGCTGGATGCCAAGGGCGCAGTGATCGGTCTGGACGGCGATGTGGAAGCCTACCTGAAGGCCTCCGAAGTGTCGGCTGACCGCGTTGAAGACATCCGCAACCACCTGAAGGAAGGCGACACTATCAAGGCCGTCATCATCAACGTGGATCGCAAGGGTCGTGGTATCAACCTGTCCATCAAGGCGCTGGATCGTGCCGAAGAAGCAGCCGCCATGCAGAAGTTCTCTGCCGAGAACCCAAGCAGCGCCGGTACGACCAACCTGGGCGCACTGCTCAAGGCTAAGCTGGACACCAGCAAGGCCGACGCATAATCGAGGTGTGACATGACTCGTTCAGAACTGATTGCCAACCTAGCAGAGCGTCATCCGCAACTGCTGGCCAAGGATGCCGAACTGGCGGTCAAGGTCATCCTTGATACGCTGGGCGACACCTTGGCTAGCGGAGGTCGCATCGAAATTCGCGGCTTTGGCAGCTTTGCGCTGAACTATCGTCCACCCCGCCAAGGGCGTAACCCGAAGTCGGGCGACAAGGTGCAAGTACCGGCCAAGTACGTCCCGCACTTCAAGGCAGGCAAAGAATTACGTGAACGGGTAGATTACCCGGCCAAGTGATTCATCCAGTAGCAGAACAAGAACGGCCCGGTCGCAAGATTGGGCCGTTTTCACATGCCCCATGCCCACCGCAGAATTTGCTCGATACGCCCAATTTCGGATTGACGTGCGTATGGGTAATCCGTAGAATCCGCGCTTCGCTTTTGGGTCGGTAGCTCAGTCGGTAGAGCAGCGGACTTTTAATCCGTTGGTCGCGAGTTCGAATCTCGCCCGACCCACCAAGCGCAAAACCGCCGCTTTAGCTCAGTTGGTAGAGCAACCGCCTTGTAAGCGGTAGGTCGTCAGTTCGAATCCGACAAGCGGCACCAATACGAAAGGGCTTGCATCTTTGCAAGCCCTTTTCATTTGCGCCCATCGTGCCGCCGCAGAGGGCCTGGCGGCTTACTTTCGCTCCTTTTTCATGGCCTGCGCTACTTCGCGCTTCGCATCCCGTTCGCGTTCGGTGTCTCCATTGTGGCTACGGCCACCGCTGCGCGGTTTAACTTGCTGCGCAAGTTAGCCTACGCCGCAAGTGCGACCAGCCTCAACTATTTGCGCTCCTTCTTCATAGCCTGGGCAACTTCGCGCTTGTGGCTTTGGCCGCTCGCTTTGCGAGCTTAACATCGGCTGCGCCGATATTAGCCTCCGCCGTAAAAGAGACACCGCTTACTTTCGCTCCTTTTTCATGGCCTGCGCTACTTCGCGCTTCGCATCACGTTCACGTTCGGTGTCTCTTTTATCATGTTCCTTTTTGCCTTTGGCTAGGCCGATGTCCAGTTTCACCCGTCCGCCTTTGTAGTGCATGTCCAGCGGCATCAGGGTGTAGCCTGCGCGCTGTACTTTCCCGCTGAGTTTTTCGATCTCGTTCTTGTGCAGCAGCAGCTTGCGGGTGCGGGTGGCATCGGGGTGGATGTGGGTGGAGGCGGTGGCTAGGGGGCTGATGTGGCAGCCGAACAGCCATAGCGCGCCGTCCTTGGCCAGGACGTAGGCTTCCTTGATCTGCACGCGCCCGGCGCGGATGGATTTGACTTCCCAGCCTTCCAGCATCAGGCCCGCTTCGTGGCGGTCTTCGATGAAATAGTCGTGGAAGGCTTTCTTGTTCTGGATGATGCTCATGGCGGATTGGTGTTCGGTTAGCGGCTGGAAACCCGTATAATTCTACGCAGTTTTGTGAAGGCGGTCGAAGTTACGATGGCGTTGGTCGAAAAATCGGTGTTGGTGCCGTACAGTTGTGCGCAAATGTTCGTGCTGGTGGATGGCGTGGAGCGCTATCCCGAGTTCCTGCCCTGGTGTGGCGGTTCGTCGGTGACCTCGCTGGAAGGCGATGTGGTGCACGCTTCGGTGCAGATCGATTACCACGGCCTTAAGCAGAGCTTCACTACCGAGAATGCCCGCGTAGCGCCGTATTCCATCGACATGACGCTGCAAGATGGGCCGTTCCAGCATCTGGACGGGGTGTGGCGCTTCGTGCCTTTGTCCGATGCCGCCTGTAAGGTCGAATTCCGTTTGCACTATGAGTTCTCCAGCCAGTTGCTGGAGAAGCTGGTCGGGCCGGTGTTCAGCCATGTTGCCAACAGTTTTGTCGATGCGTTCGTTAAACGCGCGGAGAAAGTCTATGCCGGACTCTAACAAGTTCACGATCGAGGTGGTCTACGCCCTGCCGCACGAACAGACCCTGCTCAAGGTGCAAGTGCCGCCCGGCACCACGCTGGACGAGGGTGTCCGGCAGTCCGGCATTCTGGAGAAATATCCCGAGATCGATCTGGACAAGGGCAAATTCGGCATCTTCGGCAAGCTCTCCAAGACCGATACGGAGTTGCGCGAGCTGGACCGCATCGAGATCTATCGCCCCTTGCTGGCCGACCCCAAGGAAGTGCGCAAACGCCGCGCCGAAGAAGGCAAAGTGATGAAGAAAGGCGGCGGCGACGCCTGATCCATGCTCGATTACGACCTGCACTGCCATTCCAATGTGTCTGACGGACTGCTGCCTCCCGCCGAAGTGGTGGCACGGGCGGCGGGACGCGGTGTGCGCGTGCTGGCGTTGACTGACCACGACGATACCGACGGGCTGGCGGAGGCGCGCCGTTCCGCTCTGGAACACGGCATCACCCTCATCAACGGTTGCGAGATCTCGGTGACCTGGCGAACCCACACCGTCCATGTCGTCGGCTTGAACGTGAATCCCGAACATGCGCCGCTGGCGGCAGGATTGGCGGCAGTGCGCGGCGGTCGCCGGGCGCGTGCCGAGCTGATGGCCGAGTCGCTGGCGCGCGCCGGTGTCGGCGGCGTGTTGCAAGGCGCGCTGCGCTATGCTGCCAACCCCAACATGATAGGCCGCACCCATTTCGCCCGGTATCTGGTCGAGGCGGGTCATGCCAAGGAAGTGAAGAACGTGTTCCGGCGCTTTCTGGTCAAGGGCAAGCCGGGCTATGTGCCGCACCAGTGGGCTACGCTGACCGATGCCGTCGGCTGGATACGCGGCAGCGGCGGGGTGGCGGTGCTGGCGCACCCCGGTCGCTACATGACGGGGCGGCACGGCATGGGCAAGCCCACCATGCGCTCCTTGCTGGGCGAGTTCGCTGCGCTGGGCGGCGATGCGCTGGAGGTGGTGACCAGCAGCCACACGCCCGAGCAATATGCCGAATTCACCCGCTATGCCAGCGAGTTCGGTCTGTACGCTTCCTGCGGCTCGGATTTCCACGGCCCCGGCGAGAGCTATTTCGACATCGGGCGCTTGCCCGATCTGCCGCTGGATTGCCGTCCGGTGTGGCAGTTGTGGGAGAACCAACCTTTGCAGAAAGTCGCCTGATGTCCCATCTCTTTACCATCCATCCCGACAATCCCAATCTGCGCCTGGTCCGCCAGGCCGCCGAGATGCTGCGCGACGGCGCGGTCATCGTCTATCCCACCGATTCCGGCTATGCGCTGGGCTGCCATCTGGACGACAAGGACGCGGTCAACCGCATCCGCCGCATCCGGGGCATGGACGACAAACACCTGCTGACGCTGGTATGTCGCGATCTGTCCGAGCTTTCGACGTACGCCAAGGTCAGCAACACGCACTTTCGCCTGATGAAGAACAACACGCCGGGCAGTTTCACCTTCATTCTGGAGGCGACCAAGGAAGTGCCGCGCCGCTTGCAGCATCCCAAGCGCAGCACGGTCGGCGTGCGCATCCCCGACCATCCGGTGGCACTGGCGCTGCTGGAAGAGTTGAATGAGCCGCTGCTGAGCTCCACGCTGATCCTGCCGGAAGAACATCATCCGCTGACCGACATACACGAGATCCGCGAGATTCTGGAATATCAGATTGATCTGTTCATCGAAGGCGGCATCGTTGGCATCAATCCGACCACGGTGGTGGATCTGACTGGCGCTGCGCCCAAGGTGCTGCGCGCCGGGGCAGGGGACGCCTCGGCCTTTGCGAGCGAGGGGTGATCTTGGATCAGCTCATCCAGACTATCGTCATCGCCGCCATCCCGGTCCTGTTCGCCATCACGTTGCACGAGGCGGCGCATGGCTACGTGGCGCGCCATTTCGGCGACATGACCGCCTACGCCGCCGGGCGCATCAGTCTCAATCCCATCCGCCACATCGACCCGGTCGGCACCATCCTGTTGCCGTTGTTGACGCTGGCTGTCGGCGGCATCCTGTTCGGTTGGGCCAAGCCGGTGCCGGTCAATTTCTCCGCCCTGCGTCACCCCAAGAAAGACATGCTGTGGGTCGCGCTGGCCGGGCCGGCTTCCAATCTGGTCATGGCGCTAGGCTGGGCGCTGGTGGCCAAGGTGGCCTGGGCTTTCCCGGGAAGTTATTACGCCGAACCCATGCTGGAAATGGCACAAATGGGCATCAAGATCAACGCGGTACTGATGGTTCTGAACCTGCTGCCGCTGCCACCGCTGGATGGCGGGCGCATCGCGGTCAGTCTGCTACCGTATCGTCAGGCGTACCAGCTATCCAAGATCGAGCCTTACGGCATGATGATTCTGATCGTGCTGGCGGTAACGCCGGTGTTGAGCTGGATACTCTCGCCGCTGTATCGTGCATTCGTTCAAGTTTTGAGTCTAATTTTCGGAATCTAAAGGAATATCATGTTTGCTGATCGCGTCTTGTCAGGCATGCGCCCCACCGGCAGCCTGCATCTCGGCCACTACCACGGCGTGTTGAAGAACTGGGTGCAGATGCAGCACGAGATGGAATGCCTGTTCTTCGTAGCCGACTGGCACGCCCTGACCACGCACTACGACACGCCGCAGGTGATCGAGCAGAGCGTGTGGGATATGGTGATCGACTGGCTGGCAGCGGGCGTTGATCCCGCCCATTCGACGCTGTTCATCCAGAGCCGTGTGCCGGAACATGCCGAGCTGCATCTGCTGCTCTCCATGATCACGCCGCTGGGCTGGCTGGAGCGCATGCCGACCTACAAGGATCAGCAGGAAAAACTCTCCGGCAAGGATCTTTCCACTTACGGCTTCCTCGGCTATCCGCTGCTGCAAAGCGCGGACATCCTGATCTACCGCGCCACGCAAGTGCCGGTGGGCGAAGATCAGGTGCCGCACATCGAATTTACCCGCGAGATCGCGCGCCGCTTCAACCACATCTACGGACGCGAGATCGGTTTCGAGGAAAAAGCCGAGGCCGCCATCAAGAAGATGGGAAGCAAGAAAGGCCGTCTGTACAGTGAGTTGCGCACGAAATATCAGGAGCAGGGTGACGATGAGGCGCTGCTGGCCGCCAAGGCCTTGCTGGACGAGCAGCAGAACCTGTCGCACGGCGACCGCGAGCGCCTGTTCGGCTACTTGGAGGGCAGCGGCAAGATGATTCTGTCCGAGCCGCAAGCCATGCTCACCGCCGCCTCCAGGATGCCGGGGCTGGACGGACAGAAGATGTCCAAGTCTTACGGCAACACCATCTCGATGCGCGAAGACGAAGAGAGCGTGACCAAGAAGATCCGCACCATGCCCACCGACCCGGCGCGCATCCGCCGCACCGACCCCGGCACGCCGGAGAAATGTCCGGTGTGGCAGTTGCACCAGGTGTATTCCTCGGACGACACCAAGCAGTGGGTGCAACAGGGCTGCACCAGCGCGGGCATCGGCTGCATCGAATGCAAGCAGCCGGTCATTCAGGGCGTGCTCGACGAGCAGCGCCCGATGCGCGAACGCGCCCAGTACTACCTCGACGACCCGACGCTGGTGAAGAACATCATCGCCGATGGCTGCGAAAAAGCCCGCGAACTTGCCCGCGACACCATGCGCGACGTGCGCGAAGCGATGGGGCTGAGCTACAGCTAGCCATGAGCGGAACGGCGCAACTCCAGCTCACACCGTGCGCCCGCATCCACGGTGAGCCGCTGCTGGAGTTGCCGCAGGACTTGTACATCCCGCCGGATGCGCTGGAGGTGGTGCTGGACACGTTCCAGGGACCGCTCGACCTGTTGCTGTATCTCATCCGCAAACACAATCTCGATGTGCTCGACATCCCGATGGCCGAGCTGACGCGGCAGTACATGGGCTATGTCGAGTTGATGCAGCAGCACCGGCTGGAGCTGGCTTCCGAATACCTGCTGATGGCGGCGCTGCTGATCGAGATCAAGTCGCGCATGTTGTTGCCCCGCCCCAAGCTGGTGGCCGACGAGTCTGCCGAAGACCCCCGCGCCGAGCTGATGCGCCGTCTGCTGGAATATGAACAGATGAAGCTGGCGGCGCAGGCGCTGAATGAGCTGCCGCAAGCCGGACGCGATTTCGAGCTGGTGCAGGTGCTGATCGAGCGCACGGTGGAGGCACGCCTGCCCGAGATAGGCGTGGAGGACTTGCGCCAAGCCTGGCTGGGATTGCTGGCGCGCGCCAAGGTGCTGGCGCACCACACGGTGCGGCGCGAGGAGCTGTCGGTGCGCGAGCGCATGAGCGAGTTGCTGCGCCGCTTGCGTCACGGCGAGTTCGAGCTGTTCGATGACCTGTTCGAGCTGGAAGGCGGCATCCCGCAACTGGTGGTCACCTTCATCGCCATGCTGGAACTGGCCAAGGAGAACCTTTTGGAGGTCACCCAAACCGGGACGCTGGGGAAAATCTATGTCCGAGCCTATGTCGCTGGATAAGCCTATGCAGGTGCTGGAAGCGGCGCTGTTGACCGCACAGGAAGCGCTTTCCAGCCATGAGTTGAAGCGTCTTTTTGATACGCCCATCAGCAGCCGCGAGTTGGAACGCATGCTGGCAACGCTGGCAGAGAGCTACAACGATCGCGGCGTGGAGTTGGTGCAAATCGCCAGCGGCTGGCGCTTCCGCTCTCGCCCGGAATTGCAGACATACCTCGACCGACTCACCTCGGAAAAGGCTCCGCGCTACTCGCGCGCGGTGCTGGAGACGCTGGCCATCATTGCCTATCGCCAGCCGGTGACGCGCGGCGACATCGAAGAAATACGCGGCGTGCAGGTCGCCAGCCAGATCATCAAGACCCTGGAGGCGCGCGGCTGGATCGAAGTCGTCGGCGTGCGCGAAGTACCGGGTCGTCCCGAACTGCTGGGCACCACGGCACGCCTGCTGGACGATCTCAACCTGCGCTCTTTGAGCGAACTGCCACCATTGGCGGAAATGAGCGGCTTGCTGGAAACTGAGGGGTAGGGAAGTGGACCTTGCCAGCCAGCAACTGTTGCCTAGATCGAGGCCGTGCAATCGCTGATGGTCGATATTCTCGGCGGCAGAAGACTCCCTGATTTGTTGCATGTAACAAAAAAGCCGGTTAGTATCCGTTGCATGTAACATGCATGAAGGAGCTGGGCATGAGATCAACTACGGTGGAAAAGAACAGTACCTCGGTACGGGTGCAAAAGCATCGGGCGGGCTTGCGTGAGGCGGGTTTGCGCCCAGTGCAGATTTGGGTGCCTGATACGCGGCGTGCGGGCTTCGCCGAAGAGTGCCGCCGTCAGTCACTGTTGTTGCAGGACGATGCACATGAGCTTGCATCCATAACCTGGCTGGAAACAGCCTCCGACCGCGAGGGATGGCAGTGAGGCGCGGTGATTTGGTGACTGTTTCGCTGCAGGGGGATCTCGGTAAACCGCGCCCTGCGCTAGTGATTCAATCCGATCTGTTCGACGCGCATCCTTCCATCACCATTTTGCCGGTCACGAGCGAATTACGTCTTGCGCCGTTGTTCCGCATCCCATTAACTCCCAGCGAGTCGAATGGGCTGAGCAAACCATCGCAAGTGATGGTGGATAAACCGCAATCTGTCTCACGCGATAAGATCGGCGCAGTGTTTGGGCGATTGGACGATGAGGCGCTGTTGGCGGTCAATCGGGCATTGGCAGTTTTCCTGGGGTTTGCTTGATGGGCAACTCGTTGAATGAACTGCATCTCGTGGTTAGGCTCTTTGCCGCAAACCACAAACTTATCTTCCGCATCGAAATGAACAGCCAAACCACCCTGGCTCGAATATGGGGAGGCCTGAGTTGAAGCACATCACTTCACGCGACAACCCGTTCTACAAGGGGCTGCTCAAGCTGAGCGGCAACGCGCGGCAGCGGCGCAAGGCGGGGCAGACCTTGCTCGACGGCGCGCATCTGGTCGCGGCTTACCGCGCCTGTGGCGGCAAGCCGCAGCACCTGCTGCATACTGGCGCAGCGTTTCAAAACGAAGAGGTCGCCGAGCTGCTGGGATCATTCCCTGACGTACCGCAGACCTTGCTGGATGATGCGCTGTTCGCCGAGCTGTCGGAGCTGAAGACAGTCAGCGGCTTGCTGGCCCTGATCGCCTTGCCGGATTCGGATTTCTCGCCCGAGCGCAGCGGCTTCTGCCTGTTGCTGGAAGACATCCAGGACCCCGGCAACCTGGGCTCCATGCTGCGTTCGGCGGCGGCGGCGGGGTGCGATGCGGTGTTCCTGTCGCCGGGGTGCGCCGATGCCTGGTCGCCCAAGGTGCTGCGCGCCGCGATGGGCGGGCATTTCGTGCTGAACATCGTCGAGGATGCCGATCTGCTGGCGGTCGCCGCACAGTTCGGCGGCCAGCTGTTCGCCGCATCGCTGGCGGGCATGACGAGCTTGTTCGAATGCGAGCTGCGCGGCCGGGTCGGTTTCGCCATCGGCAACGAAGGGGCAGGGCTGTCCGCCGAGCTGCAAGCCGCCTGCCAGCCGTTCATCATTCCCATGCCGGGCCAGGTCGAATCGCTGAACGCGGCTTCGGCGGCGGCGATCTGCCTGTTCGAGGCCGTGCGCCAGCGGCGCTAATGGCGCGCTTATTTTCGACTATCGTTCAGTCTCTACTCTGGATCTTGGCGACACCATGAAATATCTCAAAGCAGAATCCCCCCTGGCCATCGCCCTGTTCGTTCTGGCGCTGGGTCTTATGGCCGAGCACAGTGCCGTCGAACAGGGCGGACTGGCGTTGTGGGGGCTGCTGCTGGTCTGCCTCGCCGCGATCATTGGTGTGGCGTTCCGCATCGCGCACCACGCGGAGGTGCTGGCGCTGCGCCTGGGCGAGCCTTTCGGCACGCTGATACTCACGCTGGCTGCCGTGTCGGTGGAAGTGGTGATCCTCGTCGTGCTGTTGCAAGGCGAGCCCAATCCGACCCTGACGCGCGATACGGTGTTCGCCGCCGTCATGTTCGACATCAACGGCATTCTCGGACTGGCCGCCATCGTCGGCGGGCTCAAGCACGGCAGCGCCAAATACAACGTGGATTCCGGTAACTCCTTCATCGCCATGCTGATGGTGGCGATCGGTATCGGCATGTTCATTCCCGATTTCGTGCCGGAAGCGCAATGGCGACCCTATTCGATATTCTCGATCGCCGTGATGGCCTTGATGTACGCCGGGTTCCTGCGGCTGCAAACGGTCGAACACCGCACCTTCTTCGAATATTCCAGCGAGACTGAAGAAGAATCGCATGACGAGGCGAACAGCCCGAACCGGCTGCATGTGGCGGTAATGGTCGGCGCCATCATCCTGGTGGGCTTGCTGTCCGAGGTGCTGTCGGTGTTGCTGGATGCCGGTCTTGCCGGCAGCGGCTTGCCCAAGTCCATACCGGCGGTGCTGGTCGCGCTGATCTCCGCCAGCCCCGAGATACTCACCGCGCTCAAGGCCGCGCAGCAGAACCGGATGCAGACCACCGTCAATATCGCGCTGGGCGCCTCACTGGCCACGGTACTGCTGACGCTGCCGGTGATCGAGGCGGTCGCCTTGTTCAGCGGTGAACGCATCATCATGGCGCTCACCCC
Organism: Ferriphaselus sp. R-1; assembly: GCF_000746095.1. Lineage (GTDB taxonomy): Bacteria > Pseudomonadota > Gammaproteobacteria > Burkholderiales > Gallionellaceae > Ferriphaselus. The sequence goes on from NZ_JQKP01000003.1 coordinate 67,681, forward strand.
GGTTCAGGGCGGCTTGCTGCTGATCACCTTCCTCGCCGTGATGAACAACCTGCATGATGGCGAAACGAACGCCATCGAAGGCATCAGCCACTTTGCCCTGTTCGCCGCGTTCATCGCGCTGGTGAGCATGGGGCTGGTCTGAGTTTCTCAGCGGGGAAAAATGAAAACGCCCCGAGAGTCTCGGGGCGTTCGTGTTCAAGCAGCTAGAGGCGGGTTAGCGTACTACGGGCAGGCCTGCTTGTTCCCAGGCCATGATGCCGCCATTCACGTTCTTCACTTGGGAGAAGCCGGCTTCGGCCAGTTGCTTGGTGGCGGAAGCCGAGCGGCGACCGGAGCGGCACATGACGGCGACCGGCTTGTCCTTGTAGGCGGCGATCTCTTGCATGCGCGATCCGAGTTGGCCGAGCGGGATGAGCACGGCGTTCGGTGCGTGCCCTGAGGCGTATTCGCCGGGTTCGCGGACATCGAGCAGCAAAGCGCCGCTCTGGCTCATCTGACTGGCCTCCTTGACATCGATACCGTCAGACGATTGCGCTTGCCGCATCAAGAAGAAGGCCACCGCAAAGGCGATCACGCCCATCAATAATCCATTGCTGCTCATCGCTGTCGTCCCGTTTAGAAGTTGATGCCGAGTTTGGCCTGGATCAGCGTGTTATCCGCGCTGCGCAGGGCAGGGGTGATCAGCTTGTTCTGGGTGCCTTGCCAGCGCGCGCCCAAACCGAGGTTCAATGCGCCGACGCGGTAGTCCAGGTCCACGCCCACTTGCAACGCGGTCATGCCGGTGGTGCGTCCGCCTATATCAGCCGTGACATAGCCGATGCCGGGGCCGATGCCGAAGGTCAGATCGTCGCTGAGGTGGGTGGTCCAGCGCGGATTGACTTCGAACGTGCTGATCTTCATGCCGTTCTTGTTGAAGCTGCCGTACGACAGCTTGCTGCGGATGATGCCGACGGGAGGTTGCAGCGCAAGGCAGTTGAGTGCCAGCTCGACACCTGCGTACCCGCCACTGGGGGAATGGGCGGGCTTCATGTCGCCGCCGACCAGCGACAGGGTGACTTCGGGCTTGTAGTCTGCATCGGTGACAGGCAAGACCTTCCATTCGCCTGCCGTTGCCGTTGCAGAGGCGAGCAGGCCGAGGCCCAAGAGGATGGAATTCATAGAGTGTTGCATGGAGTGACTCCCGAGGTGGATGGACAGGCGCGCACTCTACCGGTCACAGGGGCAGGGCACAGTGACTAAAGTCACGCACCCGCAACCGCGATCACTTGTCGGCATCCGGTGCCAGCAACCCCACCACCTTCTGCGAGCTTTTCAGCGGCAAGGCTTTGCCCATGCGGGCGCGCCGCCCCAGGTAGTTCTGCAACTCCTTCTCGCCGATGCGCATGGATCGCTCCACCGAGCGCGACAGGTAAGTGACCGTCACTTCCTGGCTCCTGCACACCAGAGCGGCGACCAGTTCACTCTCGTCCTCCTGTCCCATCAGGATCACGCCCTTGCCGCCGCCGGACAGGGACTTCACTTCCGCCAGCGCAAAGGCCAGCATACGGCCCGTACTGGCGACAGCCACGACCACGGACTGCACCTCCGGCGTGAACGGTATGGGCGGCAGTATCCTTGCGCCCTCGGTCGAGACGAACTGTTTGCCGGCCTTGTTGCGGCCCAGCATATCACCCAGCGTGCAGGTGAAACCGTAGCCAGCCGAGGTGGCGAGCAGCAGGTGCTGGGTCGCGGAGCCGCAGATCACTTGCGCGATGCGGCTGCCGGCGGCGAGTTCGATGAAGGTGGCGAGCGGGGCACCGTCACCGCGTCCGGCAGGCAGTTGATGCACCGCGACGCTGCACACCCGGCCAGTATCGGCGATGACGATGCAGTGGTCGGTGGTGCGGCACTCGAAGCTGGCCAGCAAACCATCGCCGTCCTTGAAGCTGACCGCAGACAGGTCTAGCCCGTGGCCCTGACGGGTGCGTGCCCAGTGCTTTTTGGAGAGGATGACCGTCACCGGCTCGTCCACCACCTGGGCGGTGAGCACCACGCGTTCGGCCTGTTCGATCAGCGTACGGCGGGCATCGCCATGCTTCTTGATGTCCTCGTCGATCTCCTTGGCGACGCGTTTGCGCAGGATAGAATCTGAGCCCAGCAGGCGCAGCAGTTCCGCGCCCTCATCGCGCAACTGCGCCAGTTCGCGCTCGATCTTGATGCCTTCCATGCGCGCCAACTGGCGCAGGCGTATCTCCAGGATGTCTTCGGCCTGACGCTCGGATAGCTCGAAGCGGGCGATCAAGGCCTGCTTGGGATCGTCCGATTCGCGGATCAGCGCGATCACTTCGTCCAGGTTCAGATAGACCGTCATGCGGCCTTCGAGGATGTGGATGCGGTCGTTGACCTGCGCCAGACGGTGTTCGCAACGGCGGCGCACCGTGACCAGACGGAACTGCACCCATTCGCGGATGATCTCGGCCAGCGGCTTCTGCTTGGGCCGCCCGTCGATGCCTATCATCACCATGTTGATCTGCAGCGAGCACTCCAGACTGGTGTGCGCCAGCAGCACGGTCATCAGCGCATCCACGGTCTGGCGGCTGGATTTCGGCTCGAACACCAGCCGCACCGCGTTGTCCTTGTCGGATTCGTCCACCACGCGGTCCAGCACCGAGAGCAGCAGTTGTTTGTTCTGCACCTGCTCCTGCGACAGGGCTTTCTTGTTGGCCCTGACCTTGGGATTGGTCAGTTCCTCGATCTCTTCCATGATCTTCTTGGCCGACGTGCCGTGCGGCAACTCGTACACCGCGACGCGCCAATGGCCGCGCGCCAGCTCTTCCACCTTCCAGCGGGCGCGCATTTTCAGCGAGCCGCGACCACTGCGGTAGCACTCGCGGATGTCGTTCGGGGAGGAGATGATCTGGCCGCCGCCGGGCAGGTCGGGGCCGAGCACGGAACTCAGCAACTCCTCGTCGGAGGAGTCCGGCTTGCGCACGCACAAGGCTGCCGCCGCGCCGACTTCGCGCAGATTGTGCGACGGGATCTCGGTCGCCATGCCGACCGCGATGCCGGATGCGCCATTGAGCAGCACCATGGGCAGGCGGGCGGGCAGCATGGATGGCTCCATGAAGTGGCCGTCGTAGTTAGGCACCCTGTCCACCGTGCCCATGTCCAGCTCGGCCAGCAGCAGCTCGGCGATGGGCGTGAGGCGGGTCTCGGTGTAGCGCATCGCCGCTGCGTTGTCGCCGTCGCGCGAGCCGAAGTTGCCTTGCCCATCGACCAGCGGATAGCGCATGGAGAAATCCTGCGCCAGTCTGACCATGGCATCGTAGGCCGAGGAATCGCCGTGCGGGTGGAACTTGCCCAGCACCTCGCCGACCACGCGCGCGGATTTGACGTGCTTGCTGTTGTGCGCCAGCCCCATCTCGCGCATCGCATACAGGATGCGGCGCTGCACCGGCTTCTGGCCATCGCACACATCCGGCAGCGCCCGCCCCTTGACCACGGACACGGCGTATTCCAGGTAGGCGCGCTCGGCATACATCGCCAGCGGCACGGAGTCGCCGTCGGGCAGCGGGGGCAGGGCAGCGAACTGGCGGACGTTGCCGTTGCCCGAAGCGGCTTCCGGCTTGACCTCGGCGACGACAGCCTCGGCGACGACGGGAACGCTATTCGGCTCGTCCTCGTCCGACTCGAACAACTGACCTTGTGGAATATCAGACATCGCCCGTCACCTCGTTACCGTGGAACTCCAGCCACAAACGGCGTGAGCCGGATTCCTGTTTTGCCATCAGCATGCTCATGATCTTCTGCGTCTCGTCGAACGAGGCGCGGGTAAGCTCCACGCACAGCGCGCGCCGCGTATCCGGGTTCATGGTGGTTTCCCAGAGTTGCTCGGGATTCATCTCGCCCAAGCCTTTGAAGCGCGAGATCGACCATGCGCCTTCACGCACCTTTTCCTGCCGCAAGCGGTCCTCGATGGCGGTCAGCTCGTCCTCGTTCAGTGCGTACAGCTTGCGTACCGGTTTCTTGCCCTGTGCGGGAACGTCCACGCGGAACAGCGGTGGCTGGGCGAGGAAGATGTGGCCAGCCTCGATCAGCTTGGGGAAATGGCGGAAGAACAGCGTGAGCAGCAGGGTGGAGATGTGCGAGCCATCCACGTCGGCATCGGCCATGATGTAGATGCCCTTGTAGCGCAATCCGGACAGGTCCACGCTGTCGCCCAGATCATGCGGATCGACCCCGATGGCGACCGCGATGTCGTGCACTTCTGCATTGGCAAACAATCGGTTGCGATCGACTTCTAAGGTATTGAGTACCTTGCCACGCAAGGGCAGAATGGCCTGAAACTCCTTGCTGCGTCCTTGTTTGGCCGAGCCGCCAGCGGAATCGCCCTCGACCAGGAACAGCTCGTTGCGCTCGGGATTGAACTCCGCCGCATCGGTGAGTTTGCCCGGCAGCACGGCCACCGACGAGCCTTTTTTCTTCTCGACCTTCTGCGCCGATTTCATGCGGCTCTGCGCCTGCTTGATGGACAGTTCGGCGATGCGCTTGCCGTAGTCGATGTGCTCGTTCAGCCACAGCAGCAGCGGGTCGCTGACCATGCTGGAGACCAGTTTCAGTGCACCGCGCGACACCAGTTTGTCCTTGGTCTGCCCCTGGAAGGACGGGTCGAGCACCTTGGCGGACAGCACCAGACTGACGCGGGCGAACACGTCGTCCGAAGTCAGCTTCACGCCCTTGGGTAACATGCCGTGCAGCTCGATGAAGCTGCGCACAGCATTGAACACGCCGTCGCGCAGGCCGGACTCGTGCGTGCCGCCGGACCAGGTGGGGATCAGGTTGACGTAGGATTCGCGGGTGAGCGCGCCTTCCTCGGTCCAGGCGAAGGCCCAGGCTGCACCTTCGCCTTCGGCATAGGTGTCGTCGTTGTTGCCGATGTAGCGTTCGCCCGCAAAGATGGGCGCGGCCAGCGTCGTCTCCGTATCCTGTGCGTTCAGCGCCTCGGTGAGGTAGCCGCGCAGCCCCTCCGGATAGTTCCACGACTTGCTCTCGCCCGACTTTTCCAGATTCAGTGTGACGGTCACGCCAGGCAGCAGTACGGCCTTGGAACGCAGCGCCCGCTCTAGTTGCGCCAGATTGACGGCGGGCGCATCGAAATACTTGCTGTCCGGCCAGGCGCGCACCACGGTGCCGGTCTTGCGCTTGGCGCAGTCGGCGACGCGGGCGAGGGGAGCCGTGGCCAGGCCGTGCTCGAAACGCAGCTGATGCTCGCCGCCTTCCCGATAGACCTTGACCTCAATGGCGGTGGACAAGGCGTTGGTCACCGCCACGCCGACCCCGTGCAGGCCGCCCGCAAACTTGTACGCGCCGCCCGCTTCCTTGTCGAACTTGCCCCCGGAATGCAGCACGGTGAAGGCGACTTCGACCACCGACACGCCTTCTTCGGGGTGGAGGCCGACCGGGATGCCGCGCCCGTCGTCACTCACCGACACCGAACCGTCGGCGTGCGCCGTGACCACGATGTTCTTGGCATAACCCGCCAGCGCTTCGTCGCAGGCGTTGTCTACCACCTCGGCGATGATGTGATTGGGATTGTCCAGCGTGGTGTACATGCCGGGCCGTTGCCGTACCGGCTCCAGCCCGCGCAAGACCTTGAATGACGACTCGTCGTATGTTGTGCTCATGCCCTGCCTTACCCGATTGTCCTTGCGAGAGAGACCACCACGGCGGATGGATGCTGCGGGTGGGTGAGAAACGATGTGTAATATTTGTATCGCGTTTCGTCCCGGCGCGATTCTAATGCAACTTCACGTGGTCTAGCATGAAGTAATGCGACTCCGGCTTCATTTGCCCTGCAGATACTCCTTATCGTTGAAATGCAGCACGCACTGGGGGGCAAAAACGGTGAAGGCGGTGGTCAGCACGCCGTTGGTGAACGCCTCGACCAGAACGATGACGGGCGAGAACACCAGATAGTTGTGGAGCACGTTGTCCCAGGTGTAAGGCGTGAGTGCGGCCAGAGAGAAGGAAGCGGTCAGTACGACCAGCAACATGGCCACTCCGGCGCAGGCGAAGCCGTTGCCGAGCACGAACATGAACAGATTTTTGGGCAGGTTACGCTGGGTGAAGAACAAGACCCGTTCGCTGAAATACACCGGCAGGGCGATCATGATCAGCCCGTTGAGGCCCAGCGCAAGGAGGTCGAAGCCAGTGCGGACGAAGCTGGCGAGCATGACCAGACTGAGCAGGACCAGCGCGACGTTCCTGCCGAACAGCAACAGGAGCAGCGTCGCGCCTATCAGGTGGAAATTGAATCCGGGACGCACCCCGGCACTGAGTTGCCAGAACAGGAACACCCAGATGGTCAGGCCGACCAGAGCATGCACGCGCCACTGGTTGGCCAGCAGCGCACTGAACCGGATACGCCACAGCGCCTTTCCGAACAGGACGGCGAACAGGGCGTTCGCCAGCCACAGCAGGTCACCCGGAAAGAGCTGGGCGGGCAGGTTCATGGAAGTTCGTAGGGCAGGGCCAGGAAGCCCAGGCGCGCTCCGTCACCCGCGCCCAGGCGGACGTCGCCATGCGCGCGGCTGGCGATGGGCAGCACGCCGAGCAGGTCAAAGCCGCCTGCGGGAGCCGGTGCCGCGTTCACCACCATGCCGTGCGCGTTCTCTTCCGGACTGGCGCTGAACAGTGTGTCGCCGGGGCGGGGCGCAGAGTCGCCGCCGACGTGGGCCAGATACATGCGGCGCTTGGCCTTGCCCAGATACTGCATGCGCGCCACGATCTCCTGTCCGGGATAGCAACCCTTCTTGAAATTGACCCCGCCGATGACTTCCAGATTCACCATCTGCGGCACGAACTGCTCCTGCGTGGCGGGGGTGATGACGGGGATGCCGGCCTGGATGTCCAGCCAGTCCCAGCAGGGCGAGCCGACCGGACGCGACTTGTCGTTCCCGGAGCACAGGCGCTGCCACCACGCACTTGCCTGATCCGTCGGGCAGACCAGCTGGAAGCGGCGCGCGTCCGAACGGATGAGCCGTGCGGCATCGCAGGCGAGGGTGGCTGATGCGCCGTCCGGCAAGCCAAACTCGTTCGCCTGCTGCGCGCCGGTGATGCCCAGCGCGACCCACTCGTCGCTGACATCGCTGACCTTCACCTTGCTGCGCAGCACGTACATGGACAGCTTCTTCTGGATGGGCGCTGCGAGCGGGCGGGCGAGTTGCAGGAAATAGTCGCCGTCATGCTGCCAGATCAGGAAGCTGGCCAGCATCCGGCCTTTGGCGGTGTTGAAGCTGCTGAGCTGTGCCTGCTGTGCGCCGACGGCGCGGATGTCGTTGCTTAGCAGGCTCTGCAAGAAGGTCTGCGCATCCTCGCCGCTTACCTTGAGCGTGCCGAACTGCGTCAATGGGGCGATGGTCGAACCGTCGCGCGTCGCCACGCTCTCGGCAGCGGGATCGCCGAAATGCTGCACGCTGTCGCCATCAAAACGAGCACCCTGTTGTTCGAGGAAAAGTCGCCATGCTGAGTTCATGAAGTGTTCCGGGTAGTTGACTAAAAACAGGGGCAAATCTTAACCCGAAGCAGGCCGCGAGTCGCGGCATTTTGCACGGCGCAGCACAGGCGTTTCGGATACACTCTGCCGCCATGAAACGCTTGCTCTGCCTCATTCTCCCGTTGTTGCTCGCAGCCTGCGACGATGCCGTGTGGAACGATCCCTACCCGGCGACGGATGCCGGAAAGTCCATCCTGTACACCGCGTTCTCTGGCCGTCCCAAGCACTTCGACCCGGTTCAGGCCTATAGCCAGAACGAGTTCGCCGTGATCGAGCAGATATACTATCCGCCGCTGCAATATCACTTCTTCAAGCGCCCTTACGAACTTATTCCGCAGGCGGCCCAGGAGATGCCGCTGGTCACCTATCTGGATGCGCAGTTGCATCGATTGCCGGACGAGGTCGCGGCCAGCCAGGTCGCCTACACCACCTACGAGATACACCTGCGGGACGGTTTGAAATATCAGCCGCACCCGGCTCTGGCGCTGAATGAGGCCGGGCAGCCACGCTATCTGGGACTGGACGCGAGCGATCTGACCGGGATCCGCAAACTGACCGATTTCGCTGCGACCGGCACGCGAGCTGTGACGGCAGAGGATTACGCCTATCAGATCAAGCGGCTGGCGCACCCCGACCTGCATTCGCCCATCTTCGGCGTGATGGCGGACTATATCGTCGGCATGAAGGAGTACGCCGAGACGCTGAAGGCCGCGCGCAAACGCCAGCCGGAAGGGTGGCTAGACCTGAATGCCTATCCGCTGTCCGGTGTCGAAGTGATCGATGCCCGCACTTATCGCATCAAGGTACGCGGCAAATATCCCCAGTTCGCCTACTGGCTGGCCATGCCGTTCTTTGCTCCCATGCCGTGGGAAGCCGAGCGTTTCTACGCCCAGCCGGGGATGCGCGAGCGCAATCTGAGTCTGGACTGGTGGCCCATTGGCAGCGGCCCGTACTACCTGTCGGAAAATGACCCGAACCAGCGCATGGTGTTGACCAAAAACCCAAATTTCAGCGGCGAGTTGTACCCTACAGAAGGCGAGGACGAAGATCTGGCGGCAGGGCTGCTGGCCGATGCGGGCAAGCCCTTGCCGCTGGTGGACAAGGTGGTGTTCACGCTGGAAAAAGAGACCATCCCGTATTGGAACAAGTTCTTGCAAGGTTGGTACGACTCGTCCGGCATTGGCTCGGACAGCTTCGATCAAGCGGTGCAAGTGAGCGTGGGTGGTGAGACCAATGTCAGCGAGACCATGCGCAAGCAAGGCATCACGCTTTCGACCTCGGTCGCCACGTCCACCAGCTACATGGGGTTCAACTGGCTGGATCCCGTGGTGGGTGGCAGTTGTGCCGATGCCACGAAACTATCCTCTACAGGCGCGAGAGGAGGGCAACCTTGTAATCCTGAGCGGGCGCGCAAACTGCGTCTGGCCATCGCCATCGCGGTCGATTTTGAGGAATTCATCTCCATCTTCGCCAACGGACGCGGCATCGCGGCGCAGTCGCCCATCCCGCCCGGCATCTTCGGCTATCTGGAAGACGAGGCGGGCATCAACCATTATGTCTATGACTGGGTGAACGGCGCACCCCGTCGCAAGTCCATCGCAGAGGCCAAGCGCCTGTTGGCCGAAGCCGGCTATCCCGGCGGTCTGGACAAGAAGACCCACAAGCCACTGGTGATCCATCTGGATTCGACTTCCAATGGCGTGGGTGACAAAGCCCGACTGGATTGGCTGCGCAAACAGTTCGCCGAGATCCAGGTGCAACTGGTGGTGCGTAGCACTGACTACAACCGCTTCCAGGACAAGGTACGGCGCGGCGATACGCAGATGTTCTACTACGGCTGGAACGCCGACTATCCCGATCCGGAGAACTTCCTGTTCCTGCTGCATGGCCCGCAGGGCAAGGTGAAGTTTGCGGGCGAAAACGCCTCCAACTACAAGAACCCGCACTACGATGCTTTGTTCGATCAGATGAAGAACATGGATAACGACGACGAGCGGCAGCGCATCATCAACCAGATGTTGGAGATCTTGCGGCACGACTCGCCCTGGCTGTTTGGCTTCCATCCCAAGGAATATTCGCTGCACCACGCCTGGCTGTACAACAGCAAGCCGAACAACATGGCTAGCAACGGCCTCAAATATCTGCGCATCGATGCCGCACAGCGCGAGCGTCAACGCCGTAGCTGGAACCAGCCGGTGCGCTGGCCGCTGTGGCTGGGAGGTTTGCTGACTCTGCTCGGCGGATTCTGGCTATGGCGCAAGCTGCATGATCGTGCGCGCAGAGCCTAGCTTCGACGGCTGTGTTAGACTCCGCGCCGAAGCAGGCCAGACAGTCGCCGCACCCGCAAGGATGGGGAGGAAAGTCCGGGCTCCGCAGAGCAGGATGCCGGTTAACGACCGGACGCCGTGAGGCGATGGAAAGTGCAACAGAGAGCAGACCGCCGATGGACGACTATTCGCAAGAGTGGCCGGAACAGGCAAGGGTGAAACGGTGCGGTAAGAGCGCACCGCGCGACTGGCAACAGGAGCGGCACGGTAAACCCCATCCGGAGCAAGATCAAATAGGCTGGCCATGACGTTGCTCGCGTCGCCAGCGGGTAGATTGCTTGAGCGTCAGGTAACGAAACGCCTAGAGGAATGACTGTCCACGACAGAACCCGGCTTACCGGCCTGCTTCCCTTATTTTCCAAACCGATTCAGCCCGAAAGGGGAACCGCGCTGTGTGCATGACTCGGTCGTCGGTTCATTTTTGATATTCGCATAATGTATATTATGTCAAACTGTCATTCAACCAAGGCTAATCCCGCCCATCATTTGCCGGAACCTTCGCTCTCTACCCTCATCCGCTATAATCCGCCCACTCGTATCCTTAAGCACACCATGAAGAACATCGTCATCCTTATCTCAGGTCGCGGCTCGAACATGCAGGCCATCGTCGAAGCCAATCTGCCGCATCGCATCGCGGCGGTCATCAGCAACCGGGCGGATGCGGGCGGGCTGGAGTATGCGGTGGCGCGCGGCATCCCCACGGCGGTGGTGTCGCACCGCGAACATCCCACGCGCGAGGCATTCGATACAGTGTTGGCAGCGGAGATCGACCGCCATCGGCCTGATCTGGTGGTGCTGGCCGGTTTCATGCGCATCCTCACGCCGGGTTTCGTTGAACATTTCGCCGGGCGGCTCATCAACATCCATCCTTCCCTGCTGCCGTCTTACACCGGTCTGCATACGCATCAGCGGGCGATCGAAGACGGCGTGAAGCTGCACGGCTGCACGGTGCATTTCGTTACGGCGGATCTCGACCACGGGCCGATCATCGCGCAAGGTGCGGTTCCGGTGTTGTGCGACGACACGCCGGACACGCTGGCAGCGCGCATCCTGAAGATCGAGCATCGTATCTACCCGCAGGCGGTGGGCTGGCTGTGCAGCGGACAGGTCAGTCTGAACGCATCGGGCAAAGTGGTATCCAAAGGCGCGGAGACGAGCGATGGTTTCGTCATTTCGCCCGTGCTGGAATAAGCCATGCGTCCAAGCAACGGCTGGTTGATGTTGCTGGCATGCCTCATCGCCCTCCCGGCATCGGCGGCCACGCCCAGCCAGGTCCAGGCCGAATACCGGCTTGAGCTGGAGGGGCTGGAAGTCGCCGAGATCAAGGAGGCGTACACCCGCACGGATGATCGCTATCACATCGAGAGCGTATCCCGTGCTGTGGGCATCGCCGCCATGCTGAAACCGGAAACCATCCTGGGACACAGCGAAGGCACAGTCACCGCACGCGGTTTACATCCGCTGAAGGTGACGCAGCAACGCAGCAAGGATGTGGAGCGCAATGCCAGTGCCGTGTTCGACTGGCAGACGCATCAGCTCGTGCTGACCGACCGCCTGGGGACGCGCCAGCTGGCCTTGCCGGACGACACGCAGGACCGTTTCTCGGCCATGTACCAGTTCATGTTCCTCGATCTGCCGGGGGCAGGCACACTCACATTCCACATGACCAACGGCAGCAAACTGGACATCTACGACTATCAGGTCACTCCCGAGCAAAGCGTGGATGTGCCTGGCGGCCAATTCAAGGCGCTCTACGTCGCCACGCCGCCGCAAGCGAACGGTGCCAGGACCGAGCTCTGGTTGGCTGTCGAACACCATCTGATCCCGGTGAAAGTGGTCGTGACCGAGGGTGACGGCAACCGCTACACCCAATCGCTGACCCGGCTCACCATCACGCCGTGACCCGCATCGAGCAGCGCCACCTCGTCATCGCCCTCGCCGCCTCGGTGCTGCTGCACCTGCTGCTACTGTGGCAGATGCCGCTGAGCCTGCCCGAGGACGAACCCGACCTGCCGCCGCTGCAAGCCAAGCTGGAACCGTTACCCGCCCCACCTGCCGCCCAGGCCAAAAAGACGGCAAGACCGAAACGGGTCAAGCGCCCTCCTCCGCCCGTAGCCGCCCCCGAACCGCAACCGGAACTTGTCACCACGGACCAGGCTGCCGCTGCCGTGCCCGTTGAGGCGACAGCCGAGCCGCAACCCGCATCGTCGGTGGTCGCCGCCGAACCGCCGCCGCCCGAAAAACCTGCGCCTATAGCCGTTGAGCCGCCGCCGCTGCCGAGGCGCGCCATGCTCAAGTACCGGGTACGTCTGTCGGAAGGCGGTTACGACGTGGGCGATGTGCGCCACCTGCTGGAGATCGCGGACGGTCGCTACACGCTGACGGCAACCATCCGCACCATTGGTCTGGCGCGAATGGTCAAGAGCGTGCTGTACAACCAGGTCAGCCGGGGAACCATCACCGACGCGGGCTTCCAGCCGGATTATGCGCAGGAGGACAAGAACCTCGACGGAGTGAACCAGAACGTGGAGATGTTCTTCGACCACGAGCACCATCTGCTGCGCTTTTCGCTGGGCGGGCAGACCGCACTGACGGATGATGCGCAGGACAGACTCAGCCTGCTCTACCAGCTTTCCCGCTTCCGCCTGCGCGAAGAGTCTCTGCCGCTGGCCGTGACCAATGGCCGCAAGCTGGAACGCTATCGCGTCAGCATCGATCAGGAAGAGACCATCATGACGCCGATGGGCAAGCTGCGTACCCTGCCGGTGCGCAAGATCCACGGCCCGAACGAAGAAGGGCTGGAGATCTGGCTGGCGCTGGAATACCGCTTGCTGCCGGTAAAGGTCGTCCGCATCGAGCGCGATGGCTCGATCAATGGCGTGATGATCATTCAGGAGATCCGCCTGTCGGACGAATGAACGCGACAGCCTGAAGATTTATCCCTGCCGCCCCCGCTGAAATGAGAAAATCGCCCCCCCGAATCAAGACACACCATCATGCTGATCACTGAATACCGCCTCGAACTCGTCATCCAGGCCCTGCGCGCCGTGCTGCCGCTGGCGCATCCCGCCGATGCGGCTCTGAGCCACCATTTCCGTAGCGAGCGCACCGGCTCTGGCGAGCGTGCCCTCATCGCCGAGACCGTGTTCGGCATCTTGCGCCACCGCTTGTTGCTGGAAGTGGCGTGCAGCATCGACGGCAGCCCCACGCCGCGCCGCATGGCCCTGGCCTACTGGATGCGCTTCGGCGGCTATAACCTGCGCGAGCTGGAACCCGTGCTGAAGGTCACCGAGATTGAGTGGCTGAAACAGGCCAAGGGACTCAAACTAGCGGAACAGCCGCTGTCCATCCAGGCCGAACTGCCGGACTGGGTGGTGGAGAAACTGCGCGCAAGTATGTCGGACGAAGACATCCTGGCCACCGGGCGCGCCATGCAGCAATCCGCCCCGCTCGACCTGCGCGTCAACACCCTGCGCGCCAGCCGCGACGAGGTATTGCAAGGCTTGCAGGGCGAAAAGGTCGAAGCCACGATCACGCCACTCTCCCCGCTCGGCATCCGCGTCAGAGGCAAGCCGCCGCTCAACAAGAGCCCGATGTTCGAGGGCGGCAAGTTCGAGGTACAGGACGAAGGCAGTCAGCTGCTCGGCTTCCTGCTCGCGCCCAAGCGCAACGAGATGGTGGTGGATTTCTGCGCCGGTGCGGGCGGCAAGACGCTGCTACTGGGCGCAATGATGAATTCGCAAGGCCGCTTGTATGCCTTCGACGTGTCGGAAAAGCGGCTGGCCAATCTCAAGCCGCGTCTGGCACGTTCCGGCCTGTCCAATGTGCAGCCGCAACTCATCGCCCACGAGCACGACCAGAAGATCAAACGCCTCGCAGGCAAGATCGACCGCGTGCTGGTGGATGCGCCGTGCAGCGGCTTGGGCACGCTGCGCCGCAATCCCGACCTCAAGTTCCGCCAGTCGCCCACCAGCGTGGACGAGCTCAACGTCAAGCAAGCCGCCATCCTCGCCGCCGCCGCCAAGCTGCTGAAAGTCGGCGGACGCCTGGTCTATGCGACGTGCAGCCTGTTGTCGCAAGAGAACCAGCAGATCGTCACCGACTTCCTCGCCGCCCATCCCAACTTTGCCCTCATCCCCGCTGGCGAGGTGCTGAAGCAACAAAAGATCGCGCTGGAGATGGGCGACTACCTGCAACTACTGCCGCAGGTACACAGCACCGACGGCTTCTTCGCCGCCGTGCTGGAACGGCAAGCCGCTTAAGCGTCCTTAAAGCAGGATTTTGAGGGTAAGTCCAAGCACTGCGCTGGCTGCGATCACCTGGATCACGCTCCGTTTGTAGCGGAAGAGTGCGACTGCGGCAGACAGCGCTATCAGTGCGGATGGCCAGTCGAATGCCGCCGAAAAGCCCTGTGGCCAGAGTACGTGGTAGCCGAAGAACAAAGCGAGATTGAAGATGACACCCACGACCGCCGCCGTGATCGCGGTCAGCGGCGCAGTGAATTTGAGATCACCGTGCGTCGATTCCACCAGTGGGCCACCGGCCAGAATGAAGATAAACGAGGGTAGAAAGGTGAACCAGGTCACCAGAGTCGCCGCCATCGCACCCGCCAGAAACAGCAGGTCCGGCCCGAATACGGACTTGACGTAACCACCCACGAAGCCGACGAAAGCCACCACCATAATGAGCGGCCCCGGCGTGGTCTCACCCAGCGCCAAGCCATCTATCATCTGCGTCGGCGTGAGCCAGCCGTATTGTGCGACCGCTCCCTGATAAACGTAAGGCAGCACCGCATACGCGCCACCGAAGGTCAGTAGCGCAGCCTTGGTAAAGAACCAACCCATCTGTGTCAGCGTGTGCCCCCAGCCATAAATCACCGTCAGCAAGGTCATCGGCAGCAACCACAGCAAACCACCAATCACGATCACTTTAGCTAGCCCAGACCAGCGAAAGCGCGCATGTTCCGGCGTCGGCGTATCGTCGTCGATGAGCGCTATCCCGAAAGAGCGATTCTCTTTACCATGCCCTCCTCCCACTTTGAACTTGTCCGGGGCGACGCGCCCGCCGATGTAGCCTATCAACGCTGCACTGGCAACGATGGCCGGGAATGGCACATTCAATGCGAAGATCGCCACAAATGAAGCTGCAGCAATCGCCCACAAACCGCTGTTCTTGAGCGCCCTAGACCCAATACGATGAGCCGCCTGCACCACGATGGCGGTAACCGCCGGCTTGATGCCGTAGAACAATCCCGCCACCACCGGCACATCGCCGAAGGCGATATAGACCCACGACAGTGCGATCAGAATGAATAGTGAAGGAAGTACGAACAGTGTTCCGGCAAAAATGCCGCCCCAGGTGCGATGCATCAGCCAGCCGATGTACGTGGCAAGCTGCTGCGCTTCCGGGCCGGGCAGCACCATGCAATAGTTGAGCGCATGCAAAAAACGCCGCTCCGAGATCCAGCGCTTACGCTCGACCAAGTCCTGATGCATGATGGAAATCTGCCCGGCAGGCCCGCCGAAGCTGATGAAGCCCAGCTTCAACCAATACCAGAAAGCCTGAGCCAGCGTGACTGGCACAGGGCGAGCGTTATCGGAAAATTGTTGCTGCGACGTATCCATGACTCCTCCTTGGGAACACCCCATCAGAGCAGACCTTGGACGGGAATCGTCTTGGGGCGGGGAGGCTGCCTGATCCCCGAGTCGGCATTATCTACATATGATGAGCAACAGACAAGGCACCGTCAGCGGGAACAGCCGCTATTCACCGCCCTGTGCCGTGTTCGCTGCGCCGATTACAGCTTCGGTCAACGCTGGCGAGCAATACTCCATGAAGCGGTAGGCAAATCCACGCAGGTAGTGGCCGCGCCGGAAGGCGATTCGTGTGGTGTTAGGTTCGAACAGGTGGGCACAGTCGAGTAAGCGTAGCTGGCTGTCACGGGCGGGCTCGAAGGCCATCGAGGCGATGATGCCCACGCCCATGCCCAGTTCGACGTAGGTCTTGATTACATCGGAATCCAGCGCAGACATGACGATCTCCGGCGACAGACCGACCCGCTCAAAGGTCTGGTCCACCCGTGTCCGCCCGGTCACGCCTTCGTGATACGTGATGATGGGATGGTCGGCGATGGCTTCCAGCGTGAGCGGCTGAGCTGATTCCAGCGGATGACCGGCAGGCACGATCACGGCGTGGTGCCACTGGTAGTAAGGGAAGGACACCAGATTCTCCACTCCATCCAGCGCCTCGGTCGCCAGCCCGATGTCGGCATGGCCTTCCAGCAGCATCTTGACGATCTCCGTGGGGCTGCCCTGATGCAACACCAGATGGACTTTGGGGAACGCCTGTTTGAACTTCGCCACCACGGACGGCAGCGCATAACGCGCTTGGGTGTGCGTCGTCACCACGGTCAGCCGCCCTTCGTCGCGCGTGTTGAAATTCTCGGCCAATTGCTTGATGTTGCCCGCGTCCAGCAGGATGCGGTTGGCGATCTCGGCCAGCTCGCGCCCCGGCTCGGTCAGGCCGAGGAAGCGCTTGCCCTTGCGCACAAATAGCTCGATGCCTAACTCGTCTTCCAGATCCTTGATGTGTTTGGACACGCCGGACTGCGAGGTGTAGAGCGCGTTGGCGACTTCGGTGAGATTGAAGTTCTGCCGTACCGTTTCGCGGATGATGCGCAGTTGCTGGAAATTCATAGCGAGCCTTTCACCGATTCATCAAACACCCTGACCTGACGCGGACGAATGAACACCTGATCGCCGTTTACCAGCGGTTGCGCCTCGAAACGCTCTCGCGACAGTTCGATCTCGACCAGCTCGTCACTACCCGCCACCGCAACTTCGGCACGGACCACCGCACCGATGGCGCGCACCAGCCTGATCTCTCCTGCCAGCGAGGCAGGGTCTTGTTGCGTGTGGCTGATGTCGATGTCGTGCGGGCGCACGTAAGCTACGGCATCGCCGTGTTGCTGTGTCCAGGCCGAGTGGATGCGGCTGTGGAACAGATTCACGTTGCCGATGAACTGATAGACGAAAGGCGTAGCTGGTGTGGCATACACCTCGTCTGGCGTACCGACCTGCTCGATCTTGCCCTGATTCATCACCACCACGCGGTCGGCCACTTCCAGCGCCTCTTCCTGATCGTGGGTGACGAAGATACTGGTGATGTGCAGTTCGTCATGCAGATGGCGCAGCCAGCGGCGCAGTTCCTTGCGCACCTTGGCGTCCAGCGCACCGAAAGGCTCATCCAGCAGCAGGATCCGGGGCTCGACCGCAAGGGCGCGCGCCAATGCGATGCGCTGACGCTGCCCGCCAGACAGCTGCGAGGGATAGCGGTCGGCAATCCAGTCCAGCTGCACCAGCTCCAGCAAGTGCGTCACCCGACGACGGATCTCGGCCTCGGTATGGCGCTCCCGCTTGGGCTTGACGCGCAGGCCGAAGGCCACGTTCTCGAACACCGTCATGTGGCGGAACAGCGCGTAGTGCTGGAACACGAAGCCGACATTGCGTTCGCGCGCGTCGCGTTCCACCACGTTCTCGCCGTGGAACAACAAACTGCCGGAGTCGGCCACATCCAGTCCGCCGATGATGCGCAACAACGAGGTCTTGCCGCAGCCGGAAGGGCCGAGCAAGGCCAGCAACTCGCCGCTCTTCACTTCGAGGTTGATGTTGTTCAGCGCGATGTGGTCGCCGAAACGCTTGTTCAGATTTTCGATGGTGATGCTCATTTATGTGCTCCTAATAATCCGTTCGCCCTGAGCCTGTCGAAGGGCGCTCTTTGAATTGATCCGCTCGCTCACCACGAACGGATCAATGCGTACCATGCAGCGGTTCTCCGCTACGGCGCGCTTGCCATTCGATCAGACTCTTCACACCCAGCGTAACCAGTGCCAGCAAGGCCAGCAGCGAGGCCACGGCAAACGCGGCGACGAAGTTGTATTCGTTGTACAAAATCTCGACGTGCAGCGGCATGGTGTTGGTCAAGCCACGAATATGGCCGGACACCACCGACACTGCGCCGAACTCGCCCATCGCCCGTGCGTTGCACAGGATCACGCCGTACAGCAGGCCCCATTTGATATTGGGCAGGGTCACGCGCCAAAACGTCTGCCAGCCGGACGCGCCCAGCGATACCGCCGCTTCCTCCTCTTCCTTACCCTGCGCCTGCATCAGCGGGATCAGCTCGCGGGCGATGAAGGGGAAGGTGACGAAGATGGTCGCCAGCACGATGCCGGGCACGGCGAAAATCAGCTTGATGTCGTGCGCCTGCAACCACGGGCCGAACCAGCCTTGCGCGCCGAACAGCAGCACGTAGATCAGCCCCGAAACCACCGGACTTACCGCGAACGGCAAGTCGATCAAGGTGATGAGCAAACTCTTGCCCTTGAACTCGAACTTGGCGATGGCCCAGGCCGCCGCCACGCCGAACACCACGTTGGCAGGCACCGAGATGGCCGCCGCGATCACGGTCAGTTTCACCGCCGAGAGCGCGTCCGGCTCCTTCAGTGCCTCCCAGTACAAGGCCCAGCCTTTGCTGAATGCCTGATAGAACACGGCGTACAAGGGCACGCCCAGAAACAGGATCAGGTAGGTCAGCGCCAGCAGAATGAGGGCGAGCGTCACGCCCCTGGATTCATGGGTGGCGATCTTGCGTTGCAATGCTTGAGCCGACATCAGCGCGCTCCTTTCCGGCTGCTCCACCATTGCAGGGCGTTGATGCCCAGCAATAGCGCGAACGAGATCAACAACATCAGTACGGCGATGGCGGTCGCTCCGGCGTAGTCGTACTGCTCCAGCTTGGCGACGATCAGCAAC
Source organism: Ferriphaselus sp. R-1 (assembly GCF_000746095.1). Lineage (GTDB taxonomy): Bacteria > Pseudomonadota > Gammaproteobacteria > Burkholderiales > Gallionellaceae > Ferriphaselus. The sequence continues at coordinate 86,355 of NZ_JQKP01000003.1, forward strand.
GGCGCGATCTCGGAGATGTAAGGCATGTTGCCCGCAATGAAGATCACCGAACCGTATTCGCCGATGGCGCGGGCGAAGGCCAGCGCGAAGCCGGTGAGCAGCGCCGGGTAGATGGCGGGGAAGATGATGCGGCGGAACACGTCCCAGCGCCCTGCTCCCAGGCTGGCCGCTGCCTCTTCGACCTCGGCTTCCACGTCGGCCAACACCGGCTGCACCGTACGCACCACGAACGGCAAGCCGATGAACGTCAGCGCCACCACGATACCCAGTGGCGTGTAGGCCACCTTGATGTCATGAGCGGCGAAATACTGCCCGAGCCAGCCATTAGGCGCATACAAGGTTGCCAGCGTGATGCCCGCCACCGCCGTAGGCAAGGCGAACGGCAGATCGACAAAAGCATCGACCAGTTTCTTGCCGGGGAAGCGGTAGCGCACCAGCACCCAGGCCACCACCAGCCCAAAAACGGCATTGGTGACCGCCGCTGCGAACGAAGTCACGAACGTCACCCGCAACGCAGCCAATACCCGATCACTGGATGCAATATCGTAAAACCCCGCCCAGCCCAGCGCCGCCGTCTTGAAGAACAGCGCCGACAGCGGCACCAGCACGATCAACGAGAGATACAGCAAGGTGTAACCCAGCGCCAGATTGAACCCCGGCAACACGCTATGCGCTTTGAATTGCGCCATCACAACACCCTTAAGGAAGGAAAGGCGCGCAGTGTAACGACTGCCGTTTAGCAGGAAAAATAAGAAATGATGCTTTGGTTAGCAGAAAAATGAATAAGCAAATCTGAAGTAATCACCGCCCTCAAAAAAACAGACTTGCCAAGTGCTTACGCAGCCAGTCGTTCAGCCCGCAGATAGCGTACGTCAGCTTGGGTAGCGAATTCGGGGCTAGCCAAGTAATCACCTTGGAACAAGTCCGCTCCAGCATTATGGGCAATGGCTAGTTGTGTAGCGGATTCGATGCCTTCGATAGCGACTTGTACGCCTGACTGATGCAAGGTGTTGACCAGTGCATAAATGACACCCGTCGCCAGTGGATTGCGCAACACACCACCATCGAACTTGACGATGTCTGGACGCAATTTCAGCACGCGCGCCAATTCATCGTTGCTTGTATCCGCAACCAGATCCTCATAAGCGTGAGACGCACCGGCCAGTCTTGCCACGCTGGCGTGCGCCAGGCCAAAGTCATCGACTGCGATCTTGTAGCCCAGTTTGCGGTAATTGCTTACGGCCTCGTCCAGACGCGCCATGTCTTTGACTGCCGATTCCTTGATCTCAATAACCACCTGCGAGGTCGGCACCGAGTAGTAGTGCAATATCTGCTCGAACGTTCTGCCATGATCGCTTACGCTAGTGAGCAGATGTGGATGCACATTCAGGAACAGCAATTCGTGCTCTGGGAAGCTGCGATCATGATTCAGCAGATGAATGGTGCGTACCAGACGGTCGAACTGCACCAAGCGACCAGCACGCTCGGCCTCGTCAAAGGCCGCTTGCGGAATCAATTCAAACTGCTCATGCACCACAGACCGTAGCAATGCCTCGCGTCCAAGAACGGTACCGTCGGCCTTGAAAATAGGCTGAAATGTGCTCGACAAGCGCATCCCGAGAAAGCGGCAGACCAGACCATGGGTCTGCACATGGCTCAGGTCATACTCATCAAGATTCAGCAACAGATTGTTGCTGAATAATAATTTCAAATAGGCATACGGTTCGCGCGCCATGATGGATGTCCTTATTAATTCGTTATAGGGCGCATGGTAGCGGCGACATTTTCTTGGTAGAACCAAGAAAAAATGCTTTGTATATTCGATTACCAACAGTGCGTACTTCGAAAGCAGGAGTCAGGCAGATTAACCAAGTGATAGGTAATCATATGACTCAATGCGACACTCTCGCTGCCAGACTGTGCCGCGAGTTTTTGCTGTAAATTACCGGCACTCGTAGTCTTTTGGCTTCTTTTTTCACTTTGACAGACAAGCTGTGATTGACATAATTGACCAACACCACAATCAGCTCGACATCAAGTGGAATGACGTGATTCTTGTCACCATGCTTCCGTCCAGACCAGTGTCTAACCTTGCGCATCCCGTGCGCCACAAGCTCATCCTTGATGCCATCGACATTGTCTCCACCGACTATCAATGCAGTCATATCAACCACCTTTTTCAATTGAATAGACTGCCATGTTATGCCTGTGAGGTATCACTAAGAACCAAGTTATTTCGCTTTATTTAGCAGAATTTATCCATTGGATTCAAATGGAAAAAGCCCCGCCAGTCTTCCGACTGGCGGGGCTAATCGTAGTGGTACACACTACCTCCGCGCCAACTGCCTCACCACACCCACCAGGCGATCAATCTCTTCGTGCGTGTTGTAAAACGCCAGTGACGGGCGCACGGTGGCTTCCAGCCCGAAGCGGCGCAGGATGGGTTGGGCGCAGTGATGACCGGTGCGTACGGCAATGCCTTCCTTGTTCAACGCTTCGCCGACTTCGGTGGTCTGATAGCCTGCCAGCACGAACGACAGCACGCTGGTCTTGTCCGGTGCGGTGCCGATCAGTCGCAGACCGGGGATGCTGCCCAGCTCTTTCATCGCGTACGCCAGCAACTCGTGTTCGTAGCGGGCAATGTTGTCGATGCCGATCTTCTGCACGTAGTCGATGGCCGTTCCCAGTCCCACGGCATCGGCGATGTTGCCGGTGCCCGCCTCGAACTTGTTGGGCGCGGAGTGGTAGCGCGTCTTCTCGAAAGTCACGTCCTCGATCATGTTGCCGCCGCCTTGCCAGGCGGGCATGTCCTCCAGCACTTCCGGCTTGCCGTAGAGCGCGCCGATGCCGGTGGGGCCGAACACTTTGTGGCCGGAGAACACGAAGAAATCGCAGTCGAGATACTGCACGTCGGCGCGCAGGTGCGAGACGGACTGTGCGCCGTCCAGCAGCACTTTCGCGCCGTAGCGGTGCGCCATTGCTATCATCTGCTTGGCGGGCGTCACCGTGCCGAGCGCGTTGGAGACTTGGGTGAACGACACTAGCTTGGTGCGCGCACTGAGCAGGCGCTCGTATTCGTTCAGCAACACCTGGCCGTCTTCGTCCACTGGCGCCACACGCAGCACCGCGCCGGTTTCAGCACACAGCATTTGCCAGGGCACGATGTTGGCGTGGTGTTCCAGATGCGAGATGAGAATCTCGTCGCCCTCGCCGATGTGCTTTTTGCCCCAGCTCTTGGCCACCAGATTGATCGCCTCTGTAGTGCCACGCACAAAAATGATCTCGCTACTGGAACTGGCGTTGATGAAATTCGCAACCTTGTCGCGAGCACCTTCATAAGCATCGGTGGCACGGGCGGCCAACTCATGCGCTGCGCGGTGGATATTGGAGTTCTCGTGCGCGTAAAAGTAGGACAGGCGGTCGATCACCGATTGCGGTTTTTGCGTGGTCGCGGCGTTGTCCAGCCAGGCCAGCGGGCGACCGTTCACCAACTCTCTCAAGATGGGAAAGTCGCGGCGCACGGCCAGCACGTCGAAGGCGGGATGACCGGAAGTCGCGATCTGGCCAACATTGGCTTGGCTCAATGACGATACCTGCGGCGCATGGCCCTGCGCGGGCTGCTGTTTGAAGCGTGCCGCCTCATCCAAAAAGTAAAACCCCGCCCCCGTCATCTTCGGGTGTTCCTTGGTGTTGTCTTGCAACAGCGCGCGCAACAGCTCTTCGCCCGGGTAACTCGTATCCAGATTCGGCGCCACGGCGAAATCCGCACCCGGTGCCCAGTCGTGGTTCACCGGCAATTGCGGCGTATGCGTGCGTGGCGTGTCCAGATGCAGGTCCAGCGGATCGCCTCCAGTGAGCGGGATCGCCAGATCGTTGCCGCGCGGCGGCATGGCCGAACCCAGGGGCGGTGTCGCGCCGGACAACGCGCCCGGCACGTCCGCGAACAGCTCGTTTGCCAAGCGTTCGATCAGCGCCACGTCCGGCACATAGCCTTGCCCGTCCGCCAGCACATTACCGTGGGCGGGGATGTTGGCGGCACCGAGGTTGGGAGCACTGTCGGGAATAGGCAGATTACTTGTACTCATGGTACTTACCCACTTCGACATCTTCGAGCACGGCAAGCGCGTCGTCGGTCAGCACGGCAAGCGAGCAGTACAGCGAGATCAGGTAAGACGCGATGGCGCGGCGGTCGATGCCCATGAAACGCACGGACAGGCCCATGCTTTGTTCGCCCGGCAGGTTGGGCTGATACAGGCCCACCACGCCTTGGCGGCCTTCGCCGGTGCGCAGCAGGATGATGCTGCTCTTACCGTCTTTCACCGGTACCTTGTCCGATGGGATCAGCGGAATACCGCGCCAAGTAAGGAACGGCGAGCCAGAAATAGTGACCGTGGGCGGTGGTACGCCGCGACGAGTACATTCACGACCGAAGGCGGCAATCGCCAATGGATGCGCCAAGAAGAAGCCGGGTTCTTTCCACACTTTGGTGATGAGCTCGTCCAGATCGTCCGGTGTCGGCGCACCAGTGCGGGTCTTGATGCGCTGGCTGTCGGCCACATTGTTCAACAGGCCGTATTCCTTGTTGTTGATGAGTTCGTTTTCCTGACGCTCTTTCACCGTCTCGATGGTCAGGCGCAGTTGCTCCTTAATCTGGTTGTGCGGGCTGCTGTACAGGTCGGACACGCGAGTATGCACATCCACCACAGTGTTCACGGCGGAGAGCATGTATTCTCGGCCCCACTCTTCGTAGTCCACAAAAGTCTGCGGCAGTTCGCGCTCGTCGCGTTGCGAGCAGGCTACAGTCACGCGCGAAGCGTCCTTCACTTTGTTCACGCGATAGATACCGGCTTCCAGCGGCACCCAGCTCAACAACTGCGGCAACCAGCGCGGCGTGATGGTTGAAAGTTGCGGGACGGTTTTGGTGGCATTCGCCAGCGTGCGCGCGGCGACATCGCTCAATGCCAATTGGTCTTTTTGTTCAACAGCCATGACTCACTCCTTAGGAAAATTACAGATAACGTTATTAGAAAAAAAGCTAAGCGATAGTCGAACAGATCGAGGAGCAGCTCAACCTGCTATAGCCACCAAAATCAGATGTGTTCGCATCGTGCGATGAACGACGACAGCTGTATCTCCAGCGCCTCCGCCAACTTGGCCACCGTCACGATGGAAGGCACCGCTCGTCCGCGCTCCACCTCGCCCAAGTAAGAACGATTCAAATCGGCGCGTTCGGCCAGTTGCTCCTGCGACCAGCCGCGCTCTTCGCGCAATTGGCGCAACACCAGTGAAAGCTGCTCGACAGTCATAGCGTGACCTCTACTTTCGGCAACTCGTGCTGCGAGTTCGCCTGCGTGATCACACTTCCCGGCGGCACGCTGCGCGTGAGCCACACGTTGCCGCCGATGCTCGAACCTCGGCCTATAGTGATACGCCCGAGGATGGTCGCTCCGGCATACACCACCACATCGTCTTCGAGGATGGGATGGCGCAGTGCACCTTTTTCCAGCACGCCGTCCTCGCCCACATTGAAACGCTTGGCACCCAGCGTCACCGCCTGATAGATGCGCACGCGCTCGCCGATGACAGCGGTCTCACCGATTACCACACCGGTGCCGTGGTCGATAAAAAACCCCGAACCGATACTCGCTCCTGGGTGTATGTCGATACCGGTCTCTGAGTGTGCCAACTCAGCGATGATGCGTGCGATCATTGATGCGCCAAGGCCGTGCAATACATGCGCCAGACGATGATGGATGACCGCCTGCGTGCCGGGGTAGCAAAGCAGAATCTCGTCCACACTGTGCGCCGCTGGATCACCGTTGTAGGCGGCACGCACATCGGTATCCAGCAAGGCGCGCACTCCGGGTAACGCGGCGGCGAAGCTGCGCACGACATGAACGGCTTTTGCCTCTATGCCGCTGTCTGGTTCTTCTTTGCCGAGTTGGCGCACGGTGTAATGCAACTCAAGCAACACCTGCTGGTGCAGGGCATGCAGGGCGGTGTCCAGCGTGTGCGCCACGAAAAAGTCTTCGCTCTCCTGCCGCAGGTCGGGCGGCCCCAAACGCATGGGAAACAACGCGCCGCGTACGCCGTCAACGATGTCGCGTATCTGTTCGGGCGCTGGCAGTTCGCGGCCGCCGCACTCGTGGTTGCGTGCACAGGATTCGCGCCAGAGGCGGCGTACCTCGCGCAACTCGGCAACGATCTGTTCGAGCGACCAATCAGTCGGCAAGGGAATGTTTTCGCGCGTGTTCATCGGAATCAAATCAACTTCAGGATGCGTTCCGCATTCTTGTAGAGCACGTCATCCAACACCTCGTCTTTGAATCCCAGATTCAAGAAGTCATCCACTGTCTGCCGCATGGCGCGGAAAGGATAGGATGTGGCGAACAGTAACTGCCCGCGCAGGAAACTGTTCGCCGCTTCGACATACAGCTTGCTGCCGGGCTGGAAGAGGTACATATCGGGCACAAGGTGCACGTTCTCGTAACGGAAGGCGACACCGATGACCTCGTTCACGTAGGGATAGCAGCCGTGATAGACGACGATGCTGAGGTTGGGGAATTGCCGCGCGATGCAGCCTATCGGTGCGGGATCGGTATGCTCAAAGTTCGGGGTGGTTGGCCCTGACATGATGAACACCGGCAGACCCAACTGAGCGCAGGCGTCATAGACAGGCAGGAATTGGGCATCGTCTGCCGCAACCGCCGGGTTGCCGAATCCGGGTTCGACGTTGATGCCGCGCAAACCTAGCTGTTGGGTAGCGCGCTCGATTTCGGCCAGCGCAGCCTTGATGCCATGCGTCTGCGGATCGACCGACGCAATGCCGATCAGCTCTTGGTGCGGCGCAGTGATCTCCCGGATGCGGTCGTTGGAGATGCTCAGCGACGGCGTATCGCGCCCAACCACGACCGCAGAAGTGATGCCGCTCTCGCGCACTTCGGCGACGAAACCTTCCAGCGTGTGCGAGCGCACAAAATGTTCATCGTGCTTGGAACCGACGCGGCGGTTTAGCCACTTGGCGACCTCGTACTCATTCGTGCCCGGTGTCGCGCCGTAGAAGTCGTGCAGGAAGGCGGGTCTGCTGCGCAGGTCGATGATCTTTCTGGTGCTACTCATGGATTTTCCTTGTCTTTAATTCGGGCAGAGTTGTGCGCCCAATACTTTGTGCAAGACCTGCCCTTCCAGTGCCGCGAACTCCGCAGTGCCGCGTTCGCGGCGGCGCGGCAGGTTGATGTCTAGGTCCAGCGTGATGCTGCCGTCTTCGATCAACACCACCCGGTCACCCAGCGTGACTGCTTCCGCCACATCGTGCGTCACCAGCAGCACAGTGAAATTGTGTTGTTGCCACAAGCGCTCGATCAGGCATTGCATCTCGATACGCGTCAGTGCATCCAGCGCACCCAGCGGCTCATCCAGCAACAGTAAGCGTGGTTGATGTACCAGCGCGCGCGCCAGTGCGACACGCTGTCGTTGACCGCCAGACAAGTTAGCGGGCCACTCATCGGCACGATCCGCCAGCCCGACTTCGCACAAGGCCGCCAGTGCCACCTGACGGCTATCGCCAGGCAGTCCCAGCGCCACGTTCTGGATCACCGTGCGCCAAGGCAACAGACGCGAATCCTGGAACATGATGCGCACGTCTGGATGGATGCCGGGGGCGGCATAGCCATCCAGCGAGATCGACCCCGAGCTGTGCTTTTCCAGCCCTGCCAGCAAACGCAGGAAGGTGCTCTTGCCGCAACCGCTACGGCCGACCACAGCGATGAATTCGCCCGCCTCCACCGTCAGATCCAGCCCGTGCAACACTTCGCGCTCGCCGTAACGTTTGACGAGCTGAGTAGTGCGAATGGCGATACCGTTCGATAGACTCACTTCCAACTCAGCGACTCTTGTGTCCATGGTTCTTCTCTCATGTTCGATAGCTCTTGTGCCATTTCAACCAGTGACGCTCCAGCTGCGTCGCTGCCACATCGGAGGCTTTACCCAGCAGGGCATAAAAGGCGATTCCCAACACCACGACATCGGTTTGCAGAAACTCGCGCGCGTTCATCGTCATATAGCCGATGCCTTCGCTGGATGAGATAGTCTCCGCGACGACAAGAAACAGCCACATGTAACCCAGAGACAGGCGCAACCCCACCAGAATGGAAGGCAAGGCGCCGGGCAGAATCACTTCGCGGAACAAGGCGACGCGGCCCAAGCCATAAATCTTGCCCATTTCGATCAAGTCCTTGTCCACTGACCGTAGTCCGTGGAAGGTATTCAGGTAGATCGGGAAGAACACAGCGAGCGAAACCAGGAACACCTTGCCTTCCTCGCCAATGCCGAACCACAGGATCACCAGCGGGATCAATGCCAGCAGCGGCACGTTGCGCACCATCTGCAAGGTTGAGTCGAGCAAATTTTCGGCGAAACGCGACAGTCCGGTGAAAAAGCCCAGGATAAAACCGAGACTGCCGCCGATGAGGAGGCCGGTGAACGCGCGTTTGAAACTGGCCACGAAGTGATGCCAAAGCTCGCCGGAAGAACCCAGCTCAATGCCAGCCTTGAGCACATCCAATGGTGCTGGCAACACCCGCGTGGACAGCCAGCCAAGCTGCGCCGCCGCCTGCCAGCCCAGTACCAGCACCAGCGGCAACAGCCAAGGCAATAGCCACGTTGATGAAACTCGTAGAATGCGGTTCAGCATGGCTCAGCTTTGCGAGATCTTGAGTTCCGGCCTGTCCCTCACGATGCCGCCGAACGGGCCGCTGACGACCAAGTTTGCACCGGGCAATTGCGCGCGGTTCTTGCCGGGCAGCAGCGGGAACACCAGTTCGGCGAAGCGGTACGCTTCCTCCAAGTGCGGGTATCCGGACAAAACGAAGGTATCGACACCGAGATCGGCATATTCCTGCAAGCGTGCAACGACTGTCTGCGGATCACCCACCAGCGCCGTACCCGCACCGCCGCGTACCAGCCCTACGCCCGCCCACAGATTGGGGCTCACTTCCAACTCAGCACGGGTGCGCGCCTTGCCGCCCTTGTGCAGTGCGGACATGCGGCGCTGGCCTTCCGAATCGAGCTTGGTCAGCGTGCTTTGCGCCTTGCTGATGGTCTCCTCATCGAGCTTGCTGATGAGTTCTTCTGCGGCAGTCCAGGCTTGCGCTTCGGTCTCGCGCACGATCACATGCACGCGCAGCCCGATGCGCACCTTCCGGCCAAATTTCTCTGCACGCTGGCGCACATCGGCGATCTTTTCAGCGACTGCCTTGGGTATCTCGGCCCAAGTGATGTAGAGATCGACCTTCTCTGCGGCCAGTTCGTGCGCCGCTTCGGAGGAGCCCCCGAAAAACAGCGGCGGATAGGGCTTCTGCACGCTAGGGAACAAAAGTTTCGCCCCCTTTACCTGGTAGTGCTTGCCATCAAAATCTACCGCCTCGCCCTCATGCGCTTTGGCCAGAATTTCGCGCCACAGCGTGACGAATTCTCGCGCGGCTTCGTAGCGCTCCACCGAATTCTCGAATAGGCCATCGCCCTCCAGCTCGGTGGAATCGCCGCCCGCCACCAGATTCAGCGCGAGCCGTCCACCGGACAAGCGATCGAGTGTGGCGACCTGACGCGCGGCCAGTGCCGGTTGCAGCAGGCCGGGGCGCAGAGCCACGAGGAACTTCAGTTTGCGTGTCACACCGATCAAGGCAGAGGCGACCACGAACGGGTCTTCGCAAGAGCGTCCGGTCGGAATCAACACGCCATCGTAGCCCAGCGTATCGACGGCAGAACCGAGCTGTTTCAGGTAATCAAAATCCAGTGGGCGCGAGCCTTGCTGCGAGCCCAGGTAACGGCTATCGCCAAAGGTCGGAATGAACCAAAAAATATTCAGTGACATGTTTATTGCCTTGGATTGCGGAGCGCAGCTCCGATGTTTAATGTCAGATCACTCGTAAGCGCCATCATTCCCGTACCGACGAGCATGATGGCGTGATCTAAGTCGATTTATTTCCTGACTACCTTTTTAGAGGGAACCCAGACTGAATCGGAAATCTGGATGGCCTTGGGAATCAGTTTCAAACCGTGGAAGGTGTCCGCAATCTGTTGCTGATGTGCTACTACCTTGTCGTTGAGGTAGGTCACACCATACGCACCACGATTCAGCGCTAGCAGCAGGGTCGCTTCATCCAGTTTGGTCAGCGGAGACAAAGCTGTTGCTGCTTCCTTGGGTTTGCTCTTGGCCCACTCATCTACCTTGGCGATCTCTTCGAACACGGCGGCGATCACATCTGGACGGCGCGCTGCATAGCTCTTCTCAGCCAAATAGAATTGGTAATTGTTGACCACGCCTTTGCCATCCTTCAGCACGCGGGCCTTGATCGAGGTTTCTGCTGCAGCCAGGAATGGATCCCAGATCACCCAAGCATCCACGCTGCCACGCTCGAAGGCGGCACGCGCATCAGCAGGTGCCAGGAATACGACTTCTATATCGGAATATTTCAAACCCGCCTGTTCCAGCGCACGCACCAGCAGGTAGTGCACGTTGGAGCCCTTGTTCAGCGCAACTTTCTTGCCCTTCAACTCGGCCACGGATTTGATCGGAGAACCTTCGGGTACCAGAATGGCTTCCGCTGCCGGTGCGGGTGGCTCATAGCCCACATAGGACAATTGCGCGCCTGCGGCTTGAGCAAAGATCGGCGGTGTTTCGCCTGTCGTGCCAAAGTCCACGCTGCCAACATTCAGCCCTTCCAGCAGTTGCGGTCCGGCCGGGAATTCGGTCCAGCTGACCTTCACGCCCAGTTTCTCCAGGCGCGGCTCCAGCGTTCCATGCGCCTTGAGCAAAATCAGTGTGCCGTATTTCTGGTAGCCAACGCGCAAAGTATTGGCATCAGACTCGGCGTGCGCCGCTATGGGCAAGGTGGCGACGGCAGCCACAGCAATGACGCGCAGCCAGTGAAAAATATAATGAGGTTTCATCTATAGCTCCTGAAGTTGAGTTTTGAAAATCATGCGTTCCTGCTTATCACGGGATGCACTCTAGCGAAGCATGTGCGCGACACGAACCAAGAAAACCTCATTTGCTTATGCATGAAACGGGTAATCAGACAATTCAGGGGCAGCGATGCTTGATCTGTTCCAATGCGGTACGTGCCGACTTGCGCACATCGGCATCCTCGTCATCCAGCAAGTGTTGCAGCACTTGCAATGCAGCCAGATCACCAATCAGTCCCAGGGCAGTGGCAGCTTCTTTACGCAAATTACTGAGGGGGGCTCTTGCCACGACAAGCAATGCTGCAACCGCATCTGACGCGCCGATCAAGCCCAGACTGCGCACCGCTTTGACGCGCACCTGCCAATACGCGTCTTCCAGCACTTGCAACAACGCGGGCACACTCTGTATGGCGCGCAGTTTTCCCAAAACAATTGCGGCCTCTTCGCGCACCTCCCAATCTTCGTCGGTCAGTGCTTGAATCAACGCCGGTATGGCTACGCTTTCGCGTCCCATCACCAGTGAGCCGACTGCCGCTTTACGCACGACCCGGTCGGGGTCGGAAATCGCCAGCGCGGATAACGCCGGCAGGGCCGTGGCAAACTTGAGATAGCCCAACACGCCGATGGCCTCCCTGCGCACATCGGCATCGTTCTCCTGAAGCGCTAGCGTGGCGGGATGCGCGGCGGCTTCGGCACGCAACTCGCGCAGAGCTCGCAGCAGGCCCGCCTTGGCAAATCCTGATGCGCTGCCGAGGTAGTCCAGCAATTGCGTTGCGAAAATTGGATCTTTCAATTCGGATAGGCTTTGCGCGGCGGCAAAGCGAACGGCGGCGATCGGATCGGACAGCGCGCGATGCAATGCCACAATGCTGGAAGCGTTCAGGTAATCCGCCAAAACTTGCGCGGCACGAGCCCTCACGGCGGCACTTTCGTCCTGCAAGGCGGTGACGAACAGCGGCACCTCATCGTCGGTTGCGATGTCCGCCAGTGCCGCAACCGCCAGACTGCGCACCGTGTCATCCGGGTCATGCAAGCGCGCCAGAATTCGCGCCAATACGGGATCGGACGTACTCATGTCAGCGCAACAAATAAGGAATATCGACATGGATGGCTCCGGTTGGGCAATCCTGCTCGCAAGGGAGGCAATACCAGCATTCGTCGTAGCGCATGACCGCCTTGCCGCTGGTCGCGTCGATCTCCAGCACATCCAGCGGGCAGACATCCACACAGATGGTGCAGCCCTTGTCGGCGATGCATTTGTCCGCATCTACGGACACCGGCAGACTGCCGCTCACCCAGGCCGTGCTCATGCCGCCACCTCGTGCTGATGGATGCGCAAGCGGGAATAGGCATCGCGCTCATGTTCCCCCACCTCGATGATGTAGGGCTCGACCGCGCGTTTGAAGCACCGCATCGCGCCGTCCTCGCCCTTGTGCAACTGCACATGCACGAACCAGTCCGTGTCGTTGCGCTCGGGATGATCGAGCCGGTAGTGGTACAGCCCCCAGCGGCTCTCGGTGCGGTACAGCGAAGCCCGCGCGGCCATCTCGGCGCAATCGAGAATGAAACTCACTTCATTGGCGCGCATCAGCTCGTGCGGATTGCGCGCCACGATGCGTTGCAGGTCTGCGGCAATCTCGGCGAAACGCGCCAGGCCGAGCTCCATTTTTTTGGTGACCTTGGGCGGTTGCAGGTAGTCGTTCACCATACGCCGCAATTTGTATTCAACTTGGTTCGGCGACAACCCTTCGGTACGCGACAAGGGGGCCAGCACGCGCTCGCGTTCAGCGACGATGTCAGCTGTAGCGATCTCGCCGGGCTGCTGTTCCGCGCAATAGCGTGCGGCATCTTCGCCCGCCAGCTTGCCGTAAACGAAAGCACCGAGCATGTAGTTGTGCGGCACACAAGCCAGATCGCCTGCGGCATACAGACCCGGCACCGTGGTGCGCGCATGCTCGTCCACCCATACGCCGGAAGCGCTATGTCCGCTGCACAACCCGATTTCGGAGATGTGCATTTCAACGGCCTGGGCGCGGTAGTCGGTGCCGCGCCCGGCATGGAAGCGTCCGCGCGAAGGGCGCTCGTTGGCGTGCAGAATGTCCTCGATCTTCGTGAGGGTCTCGTCCGCAAGGTGATCCAGCTTGAGGAACACCGGCCCTTTGCCGCCAGCGAGTTCGTTATAGAACTCCAGCATCATCTGGCCGCTCCAGTAATCGCATTCGATGAAGCGCTGGCCCAGCGCATTGGCGGTGTAGCCGCCGAACGGGCCGGTCACATAGGCGCAGGACGGGCCGTTGTAATCCTTGATGAGCGGGTTGATCTGGAAACATTCGATGCCGCTGAGTTCGGCTCCGGCATGGTAAGCCATGCTGTAACCGTCGCCCGCGTTGGTCGGATTCTCATAGGTACCAAACAGGTAGCCCGAAGCGGGCAAGCCCAAGCGCCCGGCAGCCCCAGTACACAAAATGACGCTCTTGGCGCGGACTACATGAAACTCTGCCGTGCGGCTGTCTATCGCGGCGGCTCCGGCAATACGGCCATCCTTGTCCTTGAACAAACGTGTTGCAACCAAGCGATTGCTGATCTCTACACCATGCTTGCGCAACTGGCGGTACAACACCTTCTTGATGTCGTGCCCCTCCGGCATGGGGAGCACATAGGTGCCCACATGGTGTACCTTCTTTACCGCATAATCGCCGGTCTCGTCTTTCTCGAACTTCACGCCCCAGCGATCCAGTTCCTCGATCATCGGGTAGCTGTTGCGCGCGTAGGCCATCAGCGTGTGCTGGTTGACGATACCGTCATTCGCCACCGTGATCTCGCGCACGTATTGCTCCGGTGTAGCGTGGCCCGGCACTACCGCGTTGTTGAGCCCGTCCATCCCCATCGAAATGGCACCGCTGCGTTTGACGTGTGCCTTTTCCAGCAACAGCACGCGCAACTGCGGGTTCGCCTGTTTGGCCTTGATGGCAGCCATGGGGCCGGCTGTACCGCCGCCGATAACCAGCACATCGACCGTGATACTCTTGTCCTCGCTCATGCGGCAACGGCCTCTCGCTCGATGTTTTTGGAACCACGCAATGCTCTCTGCAAGCCTGCGATACCATCGCCTACCCTTTGCTCGATGGCAGGATCAAGCGTCAATCCACTTGCTTCCGACCATACGATCTGTTCCTCGACGGCATAGATGCTGTCCAATATCTGTTGTGGGTAAAGCGAAGCCAGCACCGGACGCAATGCGTAATCCAGAATCAGGGTATGCGCCAGGCTGCCACCACTGGCGATGGGCAAGACGACCTTCCCTTTCAAACCGAATTGCGGCAACACGTCGATAAAGGCTTTGAGAATGCCGCTGTAGGCTGCTTTGTAAACCGGCGTGGCGAACACAATGGCATCGGCTCGTGCCACCCTTGCTGTCGCCCTGACGATTTCAGGATGCTTGTAGTCCGCATGCAACAGCGCATCAGCAGGAAGGTCGCGAACATGCAAGGTCTCGATATCAAACCCCTCATGCTCCAGTAATACGCCAATGTGCTGGAGCAAACGCCCAGTTCTGGATGTGGTAGAGGGACTCCCCCCGATCAAAAGTATGGTCATGATTGTTTCCTGTGATGACTGCTTGTGAATTTTTCAGGCGGCAGTCTATGGCCGTCTTGTCCACCAACGAACCAAATAAACTTCATAACTTTTGCTCGTTTTTTGCATATGCCCTGCCCGCTCGCTACCTGATGATGCGACCCGCCCGTTCTGGGCTCAGGACTTGAGTTGATGGCGAACGACTACGAATAGGATGTCGGTGTCGGATAGATGCCGTTCAATGCCCAGTTGCCGAGATCGCGCAATTTGTAATCAAGCGGGTCATGCAGCGTATGCGTACGGGCATTGCGCCAGAAGCGGTCGAGTCCTAGTGCGGCGTGAGTCGCCCCGGCTCCTGCCACATCGAACAGTTGTGTACCGATGTCCAGACTGGCACGGTGCGCCAGTACCTTGGCCTCGACCACTGCAACCGCCACGGCACCACGCTCCTCGGCGGTGAGTGCGCTGCCTTTTTTCCATGCGGCATCAAGTCGATCCGCTGCGGCATCGGCGAACACCGTCGCGGTGCGCAACTGCAGCCACAGCTCGGCGAAACGCTGCAACAGGTAAGGATCCTTTGCTGCGCTATCGACACCGGAATTGACCCACGGCCTGCGTTTGGTCAATGTGTAATCCCGTGCAGTCTCGAATGCGCCGTGCGCCAAGCCGAGATAAATATTGACCAGAATGGATTGTGCAAGGTTGGCACGCAAGCTGGAGTAAGGCGTGCCATTCGGCCCTGGCTCCAGCAACAATTCGTCCTGCGTGATGAACACATCCTTGAAGCGCACCGTGCCGCTGTCAGTCTGGCGCTGTCCAATGGCATCCCAGTCAGTGTCAATCTCCACCCCCGCGCGGTCTGCCGGAATGGCACCGACCAGAAACTTGCCGGACTCGGTATGCGCCGATACCAGCAACCGGTCAGCCCCACGCGCGCCGGAGCAGAAGCTCTTCAAGCCGTTCACCACGATGCCGCCGTCACGCTCGACGGCGCGGCTGCGGTTGTCGGCGGGATTCAACGCATTGCCCCAAAACCAGCGCTGCGCCACTGTTCCGGTCAGCAACACCTGATGCTGTCGCGGACTGCCGAAGAAGAGGATGCTGGCAACTTGCAAATGCTGGAAGGCGAACAGGTGCGCCAGCGAACTGTCCACGGCGGCAACCCGCCGCACCACGTTCAAAATGGTGCGCCAGTCCTGCCCCAGTCCGCCATATTGCTGTGGGATGGCCAGCGCGAGCAGGCCGCTGTCGCGGATTAGTTCACGCTCGGCGGCAGGATGCCCGCCCGCCTTGTCACGCTCGACCGCAGTGGCGGCGAGTTGCTCGCATAGACGTTCTGTCTGTGCTTCGATATTGAATACGCTGGAATTCATTTGTGTTACACCACATGTGCGGAATGAAGGGCATCGAACACGATGCTGCGTTGCGCGAGCAGCGCTGCCGTCTCGCGTTCACGCGGTTTGGGCAGTTCGATCCGGATGTCCGCGACCACCGTACCCGGCTGGTTGCCGATCACCACCACGCGGTCGCTGAGGAACACGGCCTCATCCACATCGTGCGTGACCAGCAGGATGGTGATGCCGTGGACGTTGGCGACGTTGGCCAGCAGGTCCTGCAAGCGGATGCGGGTGAAGGCATCCACCGCGCTGAACGGCTCATCCAGCAGCAACACCTTGGGATGAGTGTAGAGCCCTCGTGCTATCGCCACGCGCTGTGCTTGCCCGCCGGAAAGCTGTTTGGGCAACGCTTGGCCAAAACCGATCAGCCCGACTTCGGCTAGCAATTCGATGACGCGTGCGTCATCGTGCCCCACTTTGCCGATGTCGAATGAGATGTTGTCCGCAACATTCAGCCACGGAAACAGGCGCGGTTCCTGGAAGATGAAACCAATGTCGCGGCTCACGCCGGAAAGCACCGTTCCATCCAACCGCACCTCGCCTCGGTAATCGTGCTCCAAACCGGAAACGACGCGCAGCAGTGTACTTTTGCCGCAACCGCTCGCACCGATCAGGCTAACGACCTCGCCCTGCGCGATGGACAGGCGTACATCCTGCAACACCACCTTGTTGGCAAACTTTTTCTGCTTGATGCTGATTTCGAGGTGACTCATGCATGCCTCCGTTTGCGCGTCCTCAAGGTGTCGCGCCAATACAGACTGCGCACCTCGATAGCCGCCAGCGCCGAGTCGCTGACCTTGCCGAGTAGTGCGATCAGGAAGATTGCCGCGATGACGAGATCCGGGCGGCTGGTCTCACGCCCGTCGGAGAGTAGATAGCCCAGCCCCTTCGATGCAGCGATGAGTTCCGCCGCTACGAGGAACATCCAGGCCAGACCCAGCGCGGTACGCAGGCCGGTGAACACCGACGGCAACGAGGCTGGCAACAGGATGCGGCGCGCCAGCTCGAACTTACCCAAGCCGTGTATCTCGCCTACCTCGATCAGTTTGCGATCCACGTTCTGTAGGCCGCACACCACGTTGAGATAAACCGGGAAGAAGGCGCCCAACGCGATCATGGTGATCTTGGGTGCCTCGTCGATGCCGAACCACAGCAACAGCAAGGGTACCCACGCCAGACTAGGCACGTTGCGCAGCGCTTGAAAGGTAGGATCGAGCAGGTCTTCAAGCGTGCGATTCAACCCCACCAGCACGGCAACGGCCAAGCCCAATACGGAGCCGATCACGAAACCAATGCTGACGCGCGCCAGACTCGCACCGATGTGAGACCACAGATCGCCCTGCGCAAGTTGCCACAGCGTGGCACCGATCTCGCTCGGTGGCGGCAACAGGCGGGCCTCCACCCAGCCTTTTCGAGCGGCGATCTCTAGTAGCCCAAGCAACAGGATAGGCAACAACAGACCACGCAAGGTGCGGTCGGCCTTGCCGCCCACCCAGGCCGCCAGAAAGTCTCCCGGCGACACTGGCGCTGCGGCCGCTTTTTTCAAAGTCAGCGTATCACTCATGATGCTGCGCTCACTTCTTGATGACGGCTTGAACGAAGCTCGGATCGATCAAATCGGCGATCACCTTGTTCAGGTCAGTACCGGGCTTGACCAACTCTTCTTCGAGCAGAATGGGGGCGGCTACGGTCAGCGCGTCCACATGCTCCTTGCCGATCTTAGGATTGGAGAGGTCGGTGCGCTCGCCCAGTTGCAGCTTGGCAACCGCGAGGTCGATCTTGGCCTCCTCGGATTGGATCTTCGCCGCTTCTTCCGGATGGGCGATGATCCACAAACGGGCTTTTTCATATGCCGCGATCACGGTCTTTACCACGCTCGGATGCTGCTTGGCGAAGGTCTCGTTGACGTTGAGGAAACCGTAGGTATTGAAGTTCACATTGCGGTAGATCAGCTTGGAACCGGCCTGCAACTGGCTGGAAGCCAAGTGCGGATCGAGACCCGCCCACGCATCGACATCACCCTTTTCCAGCGCGGCTCGACCATCGGCGTGCTGCAAGTGCACGATCTCGACCTCGGATTTTTTCACGCCGAACTTATGCAAACTGCGCAGCAGGAACAGATAAGGGTCTGTACCCTTGGTGGCGGCGATTTTCTTGCCGCGCAACTCTTCGACCGATTTGATCTTCGAGTCCTTACTGACGGCAAGCGCAGTCCATTCTGGACGCGAATACACATACACCGCTTTGATCGGGTTGCCGTTGGCCTTGGACAGCAGCGCCGCCAGTCCGGCGGTGCTGCCAAAATCCACGCTGCCGCCGTTCAGGTATTCCAGCGCGCGATTGCTGCCCGCGCTCTGCACCCACTTCACCTCGGTGCCTGCTGGTTTGAGAGCCTCCTCCAGCCAGCCGAAACGCTTGAGCACCAGACTGCTGGGCGAGTAGTAGGCGAAATCCACCCGCACTTCCTTGAGCGCAGGTTCGGGCGCCGCCTGTACCGACTTGTATGCCCCACCCAGCAGCGCCAATGCGACGACGGCAATGATCGCCAGTCCGGCCCGTGATTTGAGGAAAGATTTCTTGCCCGTTTTTGTTGTTGCATCTGCCATGTGTATCTCCTGAACACTAGTAAAGAGTCGAAATAAAGCCGTAAAAAAACCGGCAATTCGCCTCCTGCTGTCAGGTCGGCAGTACTGCTGAAATGGTGGCGACCACCACAAAGGGCGCCGCTCTAGGTCAAAGAAAATGGAGGAGTGGAAACCGAAGCTGCTGTTGCCCGCGCATCATCGCGCCTTAACCTGCGCGATCGGGCGATCCGGGATGAGCCGCGTTCTCTCGCGCCGCTCAATCTGCGTCACCCGCCCCTCGTGCAGCGTAATCTCAAGCGAGCCGAACTGGATTTCACCCAAGGCGCGCTCTATCTCGCGCAACGCCAGCAATCTTGTTTCCTGTGAGGTATTGCTCGTCATTTTCACTCTTGCTGCATATGTCACGACTGTCACTGTATCAATCGGCCTATCGGGAGAGAACCAATTCGTTCTGCTTTATTTATGAGTTTTATCGCTATGCCGAGCAAGGCAGCGAAGGTTTTCACTCCCCTCATATGGCGATGCCACTGGCATCAAACAGACCTTCAAACAAAACTGAACTGAGGTAACGCTCCCCCGAATCAGGCAACACAACCACGATGGTCTTACCTTCATTTTCCGGACGCTGAGCAAAACGCGCCGCAACAGCAACAGCCGCGCCGCTGGAGATGCCCGACAGAATGCCCTCTTCACGCGACAAGCGGCGCGCATACAACACGGCATCCTCATTGCTTACCTGCTCAACATCATCCACCAGACTCAAATCCAGATTTCCCGGTACAAAACCAGCACCGATACCTTGAATCTTGTGCGGGCCAGGCTTTAGCTCCAAACCTGCACGTTTTTGAGTAAGCACTGGGCTCGCCGAAGGCTCAACTGCGACGGAATGGATCTGCTTGCCGCGCAACTTTTTGAAGTAACGCGATACGCCCGTAATGGTTCCTCCGGTGCCTACACCGGAAACAAAGATATCCACATTACCGTCAGTCGCATCCCAAATCTCCGGACCAGTCGTAGCCTCATGAATGGCCGGATTGGATGGATTTTCAAACTGCTGCAGCAATACGTACTTGGGGTCAGATTCGGCAATTTCTTTGGCTTTGGCGATTGCACCGCTCATCCCTCTAGAACCTTCAGTCAATACCAATTTTGCTCCAAGCACCACCAGCAATTTGCGTCGCTCCAAACTCATGGTCTCGGGCATAGTCAGGGTCAGCGGTATCCCCCGAGCCGCAGCAACAAAGGCCAGCGCGATTCCGGTATTACCACTAGTCGGTTCAATCAGCTCTTTGCCGGGGCCCAACAAGCCACGCTTCTCGGCATCGTTAATCATTGCAGCACCGATACGACATTTCACCGAATATGCGGGGTTACGCCCCTCGATTTTGGCTAACACGGTAGCCTTGGCACCGTCGATGACGCGATTCAGACGCACCAAGGGTGTCGCCCCAATAGACTGAGAGTTATCTTCAAACCAATGTGACATCTATCTTCTCCTTAATTGTGAATCGATCCATTCGACCAAGGTAAGTCGTAACTGCGCCAGCCACCGACGGTGCCAGACTGCCCGGCTACTGACTCACCTTCGAAGCCTTCTGCGATATTAAAAACATGCTCGAACCCAGCATGGCTGGCAGCCTCAGCAGCAGCCTGAGAGCGCTTGCCGCTGCGACACAGGAATAAGATCACCGAATCCTTGGCAACCTTGACACTAAGTTGATCGAGGAAATGCGGATTCCTTACCATGCGCGGCCCCGTAGCCCACGCAACATGCTGCGCCCTTGGCACATAGCCGACAGAATTAAGCTCCTCTTGCGTGCGAACATCGATCAGCTCGACCAACCCAGCCTCAAACAGCGCCCACGCTTGGCGCGGTGTTACGACTCCCGAAAAATGAAAGCCCTCCGGGGCTCCCACTGTTCGTGCTCGCGCCAATAACTCTTTCGCCGTGACTGCTTGGGATTCCGTCACATCAGAAGCTAACGAATGTGCTGATGCAACGATGAATTGCGCTTTAGATGCAGGCATCTGAACTCCTAGTATCAAGTTGATGAGGTGTAAGCAAGTTGCGGCAGTGTAGGCTTTAGCCATCAAGCCACAAACCAAGAAATCCTTATATCCATTCCCGAATTTCTGATTTTCTCAACCGCGCGATCCCCCAGAAATTGCCGTGCCTTGCTTAGTCAATTCCGTGTTTTAGAAGTGAAGAAAACTTGGTTCGCATTCAATGACGACACCCTTACAGTGCCTCACCATTTCAACCACTAGGGAACTGACATGACCATCATTGATTCTGCTGTCGAACTGATCAAAAAGACTTTTCAACCCGAAACACCCAAATCCAAACCGACCCAACCCGCAAAGGAGCACGCAGTGTCCACCGCCGAGCATAAATATGGTTTCGCTACCCGCCAACTGCACGCAGGCTACAAGCCGGATCAGACCGGCAGCCGTGCTGTACCTATCCATCAGACCACCAGCTACCAATTCCGAGACACCGAACATGCGGCCAATTTGTTCGCGCTGAAGGAGCTGGGCAATATCTACACCCGCCTGAACAATCCGACTAACGATGTGCTGGAGCAACGCATCGCCGACCTCGAAGGCGGCGCGGCGGGGCTGGCGGCCAGTTCCGGCCATGCGGCGCAGGCACAGGCCATTTTTGCGCTGGCGAATGCGGGCGACCATATCGTCTCGTCCAGCCGGCTGTATGGCGGCACGTACAATCAGTTCGCCTACACGCTGCCCAAGCTGGGCATCGAAGTCACCTTCGTTGATCCGACAGATCCGTCTGCATTCGAGAAAGCGATTCGTCCTAACACCAAGCTGATTTACGGCGAATCGTTGGGTAACCCGGACATCGCCGTGTTCCCCATTGAGGAAGTCGCGGCCATCGCCAAGAAGCATGGCATCCCGCTGGTGATCGACAATACGCTGGCGACGCCGTATCTGTTCCGTCCGCTGGAGTGGGGAGCGAATATCGTGGTGGAAAGCACGACCAAGTTCATCGGCGGTCATGGCACCAGCATTGGCGGGGTCATCGTGGATGGCAACAATTTCGACTGGACCAATCCGCGCTTCAAGAATTTCAACGAACCCGATCCCTCCTACCACGGCCTGGTGTATTCCAGCCTGAAGGATGCGGGCTTGCCGCCGTTCATCATCAAGGCGCGCATCCACGTCTTGCGCGACATCGGCGCATCGCAATCGCCGTTCAATAGCTGGCAGACCCTGCAGGGGCTGGAGACGCTATCGCTGCGCATCGACCGCCATGTGCAAAACGCCCAGGTCGTCGCCGAGTTCCTGGAGAACCATCCCAAAGTGAGCTGGGTGAAGTACCCCGGCTTGAAGAGCCATCCCGACCACCAACGCGCCAAAAAGTATTTCCCTAAGGGCGCAGGTGCGATTCTGGGCTTCGGCGTGAAGGGCGGAGCGGAAGCAGGCAAAAAGTTCATCGATAACCTGCAACTGTTCAGTCATGTCGCCAACGTCGGCGATGCCAAGAGCCTGGCCATCCATCCGGCCAGCACCACGCACAGCCAGCTCACGCCAGAACAGCAGGCCAGCGCCGGCGTGTCGCCCGACTTCGTGCGTCTGTCCGTCGGCATCGAAGACATCAGCGACATCCTGTGGGATCTGGATCAGGCGTTGAACGCCGCTTGATAGGAACCGCATCCGCTGCTCGGGCCGAACGGAAACACAGCCGTTCGGCCCGAGTTCGTCAGTAGTCATTCAGCCATGACTCAAGCAAACAGGTCCATGCCATGCCGATCAAGATCCCCAAGACCCTTCCGGCTTACGCCACTTTGTTGAACGAAAATGTGTTCGTCATCGACGACGAACGCGCGCAGCATCAGGACATCCGCACCCTGCGCGTCGCCATCCTCAACCTGATGCCGACCAAGATCGCCACCGAGACACAGTTGCTGCGCTTGCTCGGCAACACGCCGCTGCAAGTGGAGGTGGTGCTGTTGCGCACAGCCAGCTATGAGGCCAAGAACGTCGCCGTCGAACATCTGCTGAACCATTACCAGACCTTCGACGAGGTGCGCGAACAGCATTTCGACGGACTCATCATCACCGGTGCGCCAGTGGAGTTGCTGGACTTTGAGGCGGTCGATTATTGGCCGGAACTCAAGCAGATTCTGGACTGGGCCGACAGCCACGTACAATCGACCTTACATCTATGCTGGGGCGCGCAGGCTGGGCTATACCACCGGCACGGCATCCAGAAATACACCTTGCCACGCAAGATGTTTGGAATATTTGAGCATAGCAGCCTGTATCCCGAGCAGCCGCTATTGCATGGTTTTGATGAGACATTCTTTGCGCCTCACTCGCGCCATACCGAAATTCGACTAGATGATTTACTGAAAGTAGATGGACTGCGAGTTCTCGCCAACTCTGCTGCCGCAGGCGTTCATATTGTCTGCAGCAAGGATAACCGTCATATCTATGTTACCGGACATCCCGAATACGACCCGCTGACACTGCTCGGCGAATACTCGCGTGATCGGGCGCGCGGTTTGAAAATCCATTTGCCCGAGAATTATTTTTACGACAATGATCCCGAGCAACCGGTCCAAGTGCGTTGGCGCAGTCATGCCAACCTGCTGTTTGCGAACTGGTTGAATTACTACGTCTATCAAGCCACATCTCAACCTTAACTGACCAAAATTAACCCTGCATCGGCATATCTAGTTTTCTTGAAAGAATATAATAATCAATTGGTTCTATGGATCTAGCAAACGGCATAGAATGTAGTCATGGAAGTTGATGACTTTCATATTTCTCCTCCTGTTTGGGGCACCCGCTTTGGGTGCCCACTTTTTTTGGTTCTAGAAAACCTTCTGAGCGATACGTCAATACCAAGGTGTCGCGATATCCACCCAAGGCTGTTGGTTGTATCGGGGTAGATTCATGTATCACCTTCTGATCGTCTAGCAGCAGTAACGTCCATGGCTCACTTAGCGTAAAGCGTTGACCAAATCGCCCTTCCGCTTCAAACAAGCGGCTTTCTCCACCACTAACTGAATTGCGAGCAACCAGAAGGATTGCCACGAAATCAACTCCATCACGGTGAGCACCTTCTGGTGTCGGACGACCAATGCCATTACGAGTATCAATGCGAAATTGATGAGCTTCCACATACCACAGACGCTCCCCTTTTACCTCAGAGCAAGTTCGGGCAATTGCTTGCAATAATTTATTCCAAACCGGCTGCGCGATGGTATTGGCATCAACCGGCTCAAATAGTCGTAACATTCCACCATGTAGGGCGTTGTACTCTAGCGGCTGATAATGTGGCCGATGCGGCACTAACCGAACTTGCTCTGTAGTAACGATGAAACTGGAATGCCGTCGCTGGCGATAGCGTCCGCCATCCTTGAGGAAATTATCCGAAGGCAAGTCATTCCAAGAATGCTGGATCGAGGCTAATTCGTCTAGCGTACACCCCGATAGCTCACACAGACCTGCCGCATTCAAAATGCCGTGAGCATCCAGTTCTAGCCTGCTCGATAATTCAGTGGGAGTCGTCACAACTGGGGGATATGAAGCAATGGTCATGGAAATATTCTCGGAATTGCTTAATTGGACTGTCACTGGAACAGCCTGATTGACACCGTAGCACACCCGCCATCACAAGTGCTGGATTGAACTAATCGGAAAAGTAAGTCTCCTGCAAAGTCGGAAAGTCTTTCGTCATAAATTAATATCGTCAGCCGCTCCCCCAAGCCGAAGCAGGTGCTGGCTTGCCCAGCGCATTGCCTTGTGCCCAAACAATACCGGCGTAGCTGACTAGCTCCATCTGGGCTTGCGTCTCGACACCTTGAGCAATCACTTTTCCGCCCAGATCGTGAATGAGTTCGACCAGTTTTGGCAGAATGCTTTGAAGGCGAGAATTCTGCTCCGTCTGTTGGATCAGATGCCCATCAAGCTTGACGAAATCAGGTTCTAGCTTCCATAACCGTTCCAGATTGGTGTGGACCCTGCCGAAATTATCAATGGCGATTCGATAGCCGCGCTCACGGTAATTGGCGATAGCCAATCTTAACAACTCGTGCTCAGCAACAGCGCTCTCGTTGATCTCGATCACCACATCGCTGGTCTGTACCGCATGGTTGTGCAGCACCTGCTCAAAAACTTTTCCGTGTGAGTTAACCGCTACCAACAGATCGGGATGAACATTCAAAAACAGCAACTGGTCACGCATGCCCATGTTCAGGTAGTTGAGGGTATGCAAGGTTCGGCACAGGCGGTCAAATTTAACCAGACGCTCCGCAATTTCGGCCTGCCTAAATGCCTCCTGAGGAGTCACATTTTGTGCCTTGAGATTCTGTGCGCGTAGTAAAGCTTCAAATCCTATTGGCTTACTCTTGCGGAGATCTATGATGGGCTGAAAAACGCTGCTGAGCTGCAGCCCGATAAATCGGGCTCGTACCTCTTCGCCAATCTCCAACTCGTGCGCATTTAGCTGAATATCGCTCTTGCTAATGCTTAGAACTTCACGAAGCTCGTTCTGAATGGCATTCAGACGATGTAATGAGGACATGCCCAGCCTATTTTCGGGTGTAGATTTGGTCGAATACACCGCCGTCCTTGAAATGCTCTGCCTGAGCCCGCTTCAGGCTCCCGAAAACTTCATCGACCGTGAATAACTTGAGTGTGGGCAAAGTAGCAGCGTATTTTTTTGCAACCTTGGCATCGCGCGGACGCAGCTCAAATTGGGCTGCTATATCCTGAGCCTCCGGTGAATACAGATAGCTCAAATACGCCTCAGCCACCTTGCGAGTACCATGTTTGTCCACAACTTTATCGACCACACTCACCGGCAAGTCTGCCACGATGCTCAGCGGCGGATACACCACATCAAACTTGTCTGCGCCATATTCCTGCTTAATCAGGCCGATTTCGTTTTCAAAGGTTATCAGCACATCACCAATATCACGCTGCACAAAGGTTGTAGTTGCGCCGCGACCACCCGTTTCAAGCAAAGGCACATTGGCGAATATTTTGGTCACCAGTTCTTTTGCCTGTTCAACCTTGCCACCTTGCTTGATGACCGAACCCCAAGCGGCCAAATAGGCGTAGCGACCATTGCCCGAGGTTTTGGGATTGGCGATGATGACCGACACGCCCGGCTTGGCCAAATCGGACCAGGTTTTGATCGCCTTGGGGTTCCCTTTGCGTACCAGCAACACCGAGGTGGACGAAAACGGAGCGCTGCCACTCGGTAGGCGTTCCGCCCAATTGGCAGAAATCAACCCTTTGTCAGCCAAAATATCAACGTCGATGGACTGATTCATTGTCACCACATCAGCCTCCAGCCCTTCCAGTACGGCGCGAGCCTGCTTGCTTGAGCCACCGTGCGACTGGTTGATAGTGAGATCATCGCCGCTTTTCTGTTTCCACAGCTTAACGAAAACAGGGTTGTAGCTTTTATAGAATTCGCGCGACACATCGTAAGATGCGTTCAGTATCGATACTTCCGCCGCTGTACTGATCTGCATGGCCCCAGCGAGTAATGCCGCCAGAATGTACTTGCTTGTCATGTCGATCCTTCCGTTCATTTATGACTATTGAAAAAACGGGGCTGTACCAATGGCCAACCCCGAAAACCGGGTATTGCACCCAGCAGAGTAGAAAGTGTTGCCCCCCGTGAAGGCTGCTTGGCCCGTCGATCAGAGCCATTTGTCGGGGGGCAATGGTGTTAGAAGGTATGCTTCAGCCCGAACTGCACTGCGGAGAGCTTGGCACCAAATCCGGTTTGCGCGACGGTTAAGGCAGCGGGGGAGCCCGTTGCGTTGGTCGCGGAGAATGTGGTGTACACACCTGCGGCATCATTTTTCAATTGCGTATATTGAGCATACAGCGTGGTTCGCTTGCTCAGGCTATGGTCGAAGCCCGCCGAAATCTGGTTGGCTCCGGTGTTAGCGACCGAATTTTTCCCAGCCTTGGAATACGCCAGCTTGATGGCGTTGCTGCCAAAATCGTACCTACCGGACACGTAATATGCTGTATGGCCAAACAAGTTTTTCTTGGCTGCACCAAAGTCGTCACTGGTTTTCTCGTACGACAAGCTGGCCGTCAGACCTTCCAGTTTGTAACTCAAGCCAGCCTTCCATGCATTTTCGCTGAGCGTCGTGTTGGCGGGCACTACATTATTCCCCAAGGTGCCACCTGCATTTCCAAGCGTATGGATCTCGTAGGCGAGACTTGCGTACAGACTATCTCCAGCATACCAGCCAGCGGCTGACCAAGCACCGCCCTTGGTCTGAGTTGCCAGAGTTTGCCCTTCCGCACCAGCCACATAAGCCACCGCACCGGCGAATCCATTCAGACTTGGGCTGATGTAAGCTGCCACATCTGGCTGACGACTATCAAATGAAGCGCCAACAGTTGCCGCTGCTGCTCTAGGTGCTG
Organism: Ferriphaselus sp. R-1; assembly: GCF_000746095.1. Classification (GTDB taxonomy): domain Bacteria; phylum Pseudomonadota; class Gammaproteobacteria; order Burkholderiales; family Gallionellaceae; genus Ferriphaselus. The sequence continues at coordinate 113,302 of NZ_JQKP01000003.1, forward strand.
CATTAGCGGCCACAGCGCGTCCGCCTCCAAGAATGGAGCGATTATCGGCAATGGTATCGGTAAAGACATCAAAGCGACGAGTAGAGATATTGTAGGGAGTGTCGTGACGTCCCAACAGCACGGTCCCTGCGCTGTCACTCTTCAAGCCAGCAAAGGTGTTGCGGGTACCCAGAGATCCTCCGGCATTGTCGAGCGAGACCAGCGACTCAATCTGCCAGATGGCTGCCAACCCATCTCCCAGATCTTCGCTGCCCTTCAGCCCTAGACGCGAGGTATTGCTGGACACTTTGTTGCTACCAAATCCGTTTACAGGCACGTTCCCATTGGCAGTGGTCGTGCCGGAGCCGATATTGATTGCGTCAATCGAGACGTTGGCTACGCCGTAGACCGTGACATTGGCGCTTTCCGCCCATGCTGGGGTGGTGAATGCCACAGCCAGTGCGGCTGCAATTAGTTTATTGCGTTGCATGTTGCTACTCCTTGGTTGAAAAATAAAATTGGAAAATTGTTAGGTGATGGGGCCTCGACTGAGGTCCTCATTACAGTGATATGACTACCTTGACTGCTATTTCTTGGTATAGATGCGGTCGAACACACCGCCATCGGCGAAGTGTTCTTTCTGCGCTTTGGTCCAGCCGCCGAATGCTCCGTCGATGGTGATCAGGTTCAGCTTGGGGAAGTTCTTGGCATACTTGGCCGCGACCTTTTCATCGGTGGGACGGTAATAGTTCTGCGCCGCGATCTCTTGCCCTTCGGTCGAGTAGAGATAGTCCAGATAAGCCTCGGCAACCTTGCGGGTGCCGTGTTTGTCGGCGTATTTATCCACCACGGTGACGGGCGGCTCAGCCAGGATGCTCAGGCTGGGCACGACGATCTCGAACTTGTCAGGGCCCAGTTCCTTGATCGCCAGAAACGCCTCGTTCTCCCAGGCCAGCAGCACGTCGCCTATGCCGCGCTCAACGAAGGTGGTGGTCGAACCGCGTGCGCCGGAATCCAGCACCGGCACGTTGCCGTAAAGTTTGGTGACGAACTCTTGCGCCTTGGCGGCGTTGTTGCCGTTGTTCTTCAGCGCGTAGCCCCAAGCCGCAAGATAGTTCCAGCGCGCGCCGCCGGAGGTCTTGGGGTTGGGGGTGATGACCTGGATGCCAGGCTTGACCAGATCGTTCCAGTCCTTGACCGCCTTGGGATTGCCCTTGCGCACCAGAAAGACGATGGTCGAAGTGTAGGGCGAGCTGTTGTGCTTCAGTCGCGTCTGCCAGTTGGCCGGGATCAAATTGGCTTTTTCCTGCAGCGCGTCGATGTCTGCCGCCAGCGCCAAAGTCGCCACGTCAGCTTCCAGACCGTCGATGATGGCCCGTGCCTGCTTGCCGGAACCGCCATGCGATGCTTTCACGGTCACGGTGTCGCCGGTCTTGGCTTTCCAGTATTTGGCGAATGCGGCGTTGTAGTCTTGATACAACTCGCGGGTGGGGTCATAGGATACGTTCAGCAGGGAAACGTCGGCGGCTTGCGCCGAAACGACAAACAGGCTGGACAACAGGGCGATGCTCAACAAACTTCTTTTCACGGTGTGCTCCTTGGGTTGACTGAATTGCGATGGAGCGCACTATAGGAAGGCGGCTTAATTCTGTGAAATTATATTTTTTGATTTACTTATTCCATTTTTACGCAAAAATCATATTCCAATCTGAGCTATCAATAGAACGAATCATTCCTTTCAGATACAAAAAAGATCGTTAAGATGCGCTCCATCCGCCGGATTTAACCGACAACTTTCCGGGGCGGACTATAAATACCGGCTAAAGCGTGCTCGCTCCATCACCCTCGGGAGCCGGCTACGCCGGACTTTTGAGGGCAAGGAGCACACCATGGTCAACTGCATAGAAATCCCGTTCAACCGTTTTCCTGCCTCCGTCGAAGCGCGGCTGGCTTACGAGCGTCGTTTCGGCGCGACACCGGAATGGCTGGATGAACTTTCCGCCGGGCGGGGGCTGGCGCTGCTGCGTCAGGCGTTGGGACGCGGTGCACCGCTGATCGCGGCGGATGTGCTGATTTAGCCGACTCCGTCATTCCGGCGTAGGCCGGAATCCAGCAAAACTAACACTCCGCGCAGCGGACTTCATCTGAGCTATCCGCTGCGCGGGCGCTTAAATCAACTGGATTCCGGCCTGCGCCGGAATGACAGTCACCCGTGCTACAGAAACCCGTCCGCCGCTGTGTGCGGCAGGCCGAAAGCCTCCGCTACGGCGCGGTAGCTCACCTGCCCTGCAGCCACGTTCAGCCCCTGGCGCAAGGCGGGGTTATCGCGCAGCGCTTGTTGCCAGCCCTTGTTCGCCAGTTGCAGCACATAGGGGAAGGTGGCGTTGGTGAGCGCGAGAGTCGAAGTGCGCGGCACGCCGCCGGGCATGTTGGCGACGGCGTAATGCACGATGCCGTCCACGCTATAGACCGGCTCCTGATGGGTGGTGGGCCGTGTGGTTGCTACGCAGCCACCCTGATCCACCGCCACATCGACGATGACTGCGCCGGGGCGCATCAGGCGCAAGTCTTCGCGGCGGATGAGTTTGGGCGCAGCGGCACCGGGGATGAGCACGCCGCCGATGACCAGGTCTGCCGTGGCGAGCTGTTCCAGCAGGGTGTGGCGATTGGAGTACAGCGTCTGCACGTTGGCGGGTAGAACATCGGCAAGATGGCGCAAGCGCTCCAGCGACATGTCCAGCAAGGTGACGCGCGCGCCCAGTCCCGCCGCCATGCGTGCGGCGTTGCTGCCGACCACGCCACCGCCTATCACCAGCACATGCGCAGGCGCGACACCGGGCACACCGCCCAGCAACACGCCGCTGCCGCCGTGATGTTTCTCCAGATATTTCGCACCTTCCTGTACCGCCATGCGCCCGGCCACTTCCGACATCGGCGTGAGCAAGGGCAGCTCACCGGAGGGCAAAGCCACGGTCTCGTAGGCGATGCAAGTCGCGCCGGAGGCCAGGTGCGCTTCGGTCAACTCGCGGTCAGCGGCAAAGTGGAAGTAGGTGAAGATGATCTGCCCGGCGCGGATGCGCGGCCATTCAGCACGGACCGGTTCCTTGACCTTGACGATCAGCTCTGCCACGGCCCAAACAGCCTCGGCATCCGGCGCGATCTGCGCACCAGCCGCCTGAAATTGCTCGTCGCTAAAGCCACTGCCGAGCCCCGCGCCCTGCTCCACCCACACAGCATGACCAGCCAGCACCAGCGCGGCCACGCCTGCTGGCACCAGGGCCACTCGATGTTCATTCGCCTTGATCTCTTTGGGGATACCGATATGCACTTGAGTCACCTTTCGATCATTGCCGACCAGAAGTGTCATCGTACCCCAAGGCGCTCGCTGCGGGATACCACGGCCAGCTGCCAGCGGCTAAATCGAGTCGCCCCGCCAGTTGTTCGAGTTACCTGGCTTCATAACCGGCAGCAATAAGAACAGCACTATAAGTTCGCCACAGTGCGCGCCGCCTGCGCTATAGTTTTGCCCACTTCGAATCGCTCAGGAAACACGCCATGAAAATCGCCAAGAATGTCGCCGAGCTGGTTGGCAACACACCGCTGGTACAACTCAACCGCGTCGGTCAGGATGCCCATGCCCGCATCCTGCTCAAGCTGGAATTCTTCAATCCCGCCCACAGCGTGAAGGATCGCATCGCGGTCGCCATGCTGGATGCGGCGGAAGCTGCTGGCAAGATCGGGCCGGACACCGTCATCCTCGAACCGACCTCCGGTAACACCGGCATCGGCCTGGCGATGGTGTGCGCCGCGCGCGGCTACAAGAGCGCCTTCGTGATGCCCGAGACCATGAGCCGCGAGCGCCGCCTGCTGCTCAAAGCCTACGGCGCGGAACTGATCCTGACACCGGGGCCGGAAGGCATGTCGGGCGCGGTGAAGCGCGCCGATGAGCTGGCCGCCGCCGATCCCAAGTACTTCATTCCGCAACAATTCGGCAACCCGGCCAACCCCGCCATCCACCGCGCCACTACGGCGGAAGAGATCTGGGCCGACACCGATGGCCAAGTGGACATCTTCGTCTCCGGCGTGGGCACCGGCGGCACCATCACCGGCGTGGGCGAAGCGCTCAAAGCCAGGAAGCCCGGCGTGCAGATCATCGCGGTTGAGCCGGATGCCTCGCCCGTACTCTCCGGCGGTCAGCGCGGCCCGCACCCGATCCAGGGCATCGGTGCAGGCTTCGTACCGGAGATTCTGAACACCCAGATCTACGACGAAGTCGTCCGCGTCAAGAACGAAGATGCCTTCAGCACCGCCCGCAAACTGGCACGCGAAGAAGGCCTGCTGGTCGGCATCTCCTCCGGCGCAGCGACGTGGGCGGCGTTGAAAGTGGCTCACCGCCCAGAGAACGCAGGCAAGACCATCGTGGTCATCATTCCGTCGTTCGGGGAGCGGTATCTTTCTACGCCGTTGTTTGCGGATTTGCTGGATTGATGGGCACTTAGCAAGCAGGCTGCAAGCATCGCACAGCACGAATAAAGACCGCCGGAGCTGCTCCCGGCGGTCTTTATTCATGTGGTCAAACCTGAACTGGACTGTCTACTCACCAATTCAAAACAGATCACACACTCCTTGCCTACAACATCATCTGCGTGCCCAATTCGACCACCTGGTTGGGCGGCAGGCGGTAATAGGCGGCGGCACCTTCGGATTGGCGGGTCAGCCAGGAGAACAGGTTGCAGCGCCAGCGCGGCAGCGCGCCGGGGCCATCGACGATGACGGAGCGCGCGACGAAGTACGAGGTGCTCATCGCTTCGATCTCCAGCCCCAGTTTGGAAGCCAGGCTCAAGGCCTGCGGGATGTCCGGCTCTTCGCGGAAGCCGAAGCGCACATCTACACGGTAGATGCCTTGCGCCAGCTCTTTGCTGTGCAGTCGCTCACCGGCAGCGATGTACGGAACCTCTTCGTTCACCACATGCAGGAAGATCACGCGCTCGTGCAGCACCTTGTAATGCTTGAGGGTGTGGAACAAGGCGCTGGGCACGAGCGTCGTATCCGAGGTGAGATAGACCGCCGTGCCGGCCACGCGGGGCACGTCTGGCAAGGCGCCGGAGGTAAAACTCGCCACCGGGATATCCAGTTTGCGGCGTTGTTCGGCCACCAGCGAGCTACCTAGTTTCCATGTCGTCAGCAGCACGAAGATGACTCCGCCCAGCACCAGCGGGAACCAGCCGCCGCTGGCGATCTTGGTCAGGTTGGAGCCGAAGAATCCCAGCTCCAGCGCTCCGAACAGGGCAAAGCCCAGCAACAGCAAGCTGCGATTGCGCCCCGTGCCGGCCAGTACCACGAACCCGGCCAGCACCGTGGTGATGATCATCGTGCCGGACACGGCGATGCCGTAGGCCGCCGCCAGCGCGCCCGACGAACGGAACTGCAACACCAGCACGATGACGGCGAACAGCATCAGCCAGTTCACCGTGGGAATGTAGATCTGGCCGCGTTCGTGGTCAGATGTATGCAGCACGCGCACGCGCGGCAGATAGCCCAGACGCGAGGCTTGCAGCGTCATCGAATACGCGCCGGAGATGGTGGCTTGCGAGGCGATCACGGTCGCCGCCGTCGCCAGGGCGACCAAGGGCAGCATGAACCAGTCCGGCGACAGCAGGTAGAACGGGTTCTGCACCGCGCTGGCATCGCGCAACACCAGCGCGCCCTGGCCGAAATAATTGATGATCAGGCAAGGGAACACCAGTGCGTACCAGGCCACGCGCACGGCCTTGGCGCCGAAGTGCCCCATGTCGGCGTACAGCGCTTCGCCGCCGGTCAGCGCAAGGAACACGGCGGATAGCAACAGAAAGGTCACGCCCGTGTGATGGACAGCGAAATCCAGCGCGTAGAGCGGGCTGAGCGCTTTCAGCACGACCGGATTCTGCGCGATGCTGATCGCGCCCAACACGCCCAGCGTAATGAACCAGACCAGCGTCACCAGCCCGAACAACCCGCCGATCTTGCCGGTACCTTGTTTCTGGATCAGGAACAAGCCGATCAGCACGCCGACCGTGATCGGCAAAATCCAGTGTTCGAACTGTGGCGTGGCGATGCTCAGGCCTTCCACCGCCGACAGCACCGAGATGGCGGGCGTGATGATGGCATCGCCATAGAACAAGGCGGCGGCGAACACGCCCCAGCCGACGATCTGCCGGGCGATGCGCGGCGTGTTGACGCTGAGTCGATGCGCCAGTGCGGTCAGCGCGAGCACGCCGCCTTCGCCTTGATTGTCGAAACGCAGCACCAGCCAGACATATTTGACCGAGATGATCAGCATCATGCACCAGAACAACACCGACAGACTGGCGAGGACGTTCGCCTCATCCAGTGGCAGCGGGTTCGCTCCGGCGAAGGCTTCCTTGAAGGCGTACAAGGGACTGGTGCCGATGTCGCCATAGACCACGCCGAGTGCGGCGATGGTCAAGGTGGTCAGACTGGATTTGCTGGCTTGCATGTGTACTCCTGCGATTAGAACTGAAAGCGATAACCGATGCCGATCTCGGTCTGGAAGTGGGCGGGCTGGGTCGGGTCATCTTCGAGTTTTTGGCGCAGATGGGCCACGTAGATGCGCAAGTAATGCGTGTGCTCGACGTGCGTCGCCCCCCAGACCTCGCGCAGCAACTGACGATGCGTCAGCACCCGCCCGGCATTGGCCAGCAGCACCGAGAGCAATTTGAACTCCATGGCGGTCAACCGTACCGGCTGCCCATCCTTGGTGACGACATGGCGCGCCAGATCGACCTCGATCCGACCGAAACGGGACATCGGGGATTCGAGCGCCTCACCCGGACGCCCCCGCCGCAACAAGGCGCGCACCCGCGCCAGCAACTCGCCGACCGAGAACGGCTTGGTCAGGTAGTCGTCCGCGCCCGCATCCAGCACGGCGATCTTGTCGCGCTCGGTCGAACGGGCGGACAGCACCAGCACCGGAACCTGCGACCAGCTGCGCACACGTTGCACAAAGTCCACGCCATCGCCGTCCGGCAAGCCCAGGTCCAGGATAACCAATTGCGGTTTGAGCGAGACGACCGCCTCCAGCCCCAGCGCCATCGTCCCCGCTTCGCGCACCTCGCTGCCCTCGCCTTCCAGCGCCTGACGAATGAAGCGGCGAATCTCGCGCTCGTCCTCAACCAGCAAGACCAGACTCATGGCGACTCCCCGGCTTCCTGCTCGATCACCGGAGGCTCGCCCAAGGGCAAGGTGAAGCGCACGCAGGCCCCGCCTGCCGCCGGATTGCTGGCGGAGATTCCCCCGCCATGCGCCTCGATCACGGCACGGCAGATCGCCAGCCCCATCCCCACGCCAGTCAGCGGGCTTTCCGCCACACCGCGTTCGAACGGCTCGAACACGGCCAGCAATTTGTCGGGCGGGAATCCCGCACCGGCATTGGCGACGGTCACCTCCAGCTCGCCCTCCACGACTTGTGCGCCCAGCAAAATGTCGGTGTCCAGCGGAGCATATTTGGCGGCATTCTCCAGCAGATTGCAGAACACCCGCTCCAGCAACACCGCATCGAATTCGATCAAAGGCAGACCGGCGGCCAGATGCACTTTCACCGGATGGCGCTGGAGGGCAGTCCCCAACAGCTTGATGCTGGCACCAATCACTTCTTCGACCGGCTGCCACTCCTTGCGCAACTGCACTTGCCCGGCATGCAGCCGCGCCATGTCGAGCAGGTTGCTCACCAGATTATTCAAGCGCAGGGCTTGATCGCGGATAGCCGCCGCAGTCTCCCGTGCGGGCTCCGGCAGTTGCTGACGCGGCAACGTCAGCGTGTCAGCCAGGCCATAAAGCGCGGTCAGCGGCGTGCGAATATCGTGCGACAAGGCCGCCAGTATCGAGCTGCGCAGACGTTCGGTCAGCATCTGCATGTGATGCTGCTGGGCGACCTCGACGAAATGCAGCCGGTCCAGCGCCGTCGCCATCAGAGAGGCGACCGCCTCCAGCAAGGGACGCTGAAGTGCCAGTACCTCACGTTCGGCACTTATCAGGATCACGCCGCGCGGGCGCGTCACGCCCGACAGAGGCAGGATCAGCGTGGCGGGCGACTCACTCCTCAGCTCCATCGCCGCATTGTTGGAGAAGGCCGACCGGACCACCATCATTTCGGCCACATCCAGCTCGACAGACTCGCCGCCAACCGTCAACAGAACCTCGTTGCGCGTGGGTACCAACACATGCAACTCCATGCCAAGTTGGCGTATGAAATTCCGGGCATCCAATGCGGCCTGCTCGACAGTCAACACGCCAGCCAGTTGCTGCGCCAATGCGTAAAGTGCACGCATCTGCTGTTCGCGTTGCTGGGCTTCGATAGCATTCTGACGCAGGCCAGCGGTCAGATGGCTGATGATCAGGGCGACCATCAGCATCACCGTGAAGGTGATCAGATACTGCGCGTCATTGACCGAAAAAGAGAATCTAGGAGGAACGAAGAAGAAGTCGAACAGCGCAATACTGATCAGCGAGGCCGTGATGGCGGGCTTGCGCCCCAGCCAGACCGCGATGATCGCCACGGTGAGCAGGAACAGCATGACGATGTTGGCGAGATCGACATGCTCCCGCAACGGCTGGGTCACCAGCGTGATCAGCACACAGGCAGCCAGTGCCTGCAGCTGCTGCCGGAAACCGGATTCCTTGCCTGCCGATGATGTCTGAAATGCGCTCATTTTCCCGCCTGTCTCTTGGTGGCTGCGTCAGTACAGCCTGAGCAGTCGGGAAAATTATTGCATCACCGATATAAAAACGGCGTAAATCTTGGCGGCATCTTGGACAAGAATCTCAACCTTCGGCGACGCGCTTGCCGATGTATTCCAGTGCCTCGTCCACCTGGTCGATCAGGATCAGGCATAGCTCGCCCGCCTTGAGGTTGGCCAGTGCCACATCGATGGCCTTGAACTCGCCGCGTATCTCTTGCGACTGCTTGGTGCGCTTAGCCCCAGCCAGCCCGGCGCGCAGCAAGCCCAACACTTCGCCGTCGGCGCGTCCGCGCTGACATTGGTCTTCGTACAGGATCACTTCATCGAAGGCCGCACCGAGCAGTTCGGTCTGCTGGCGGATGTCTTCGTCGCGGCGGTCGCCTGCGCCGCTGATGACCACGCTGCGGCGGGTAGCGGGCAGATTTTCAATGGCGCTGATCAGCGCGATGATGGCATCCGGGTTGTGGCCGTAGTCAGCGATCAGCGTGGCACCGCGATAGTCGAACATGTTGAAGCGACCCGGCGCAGTGGCGGCATCGTTGACGAAGGTCGCCAGCCCGGCGCGCATCACTTCCACGTCCAGCCCCAAGCCCCAGCCTGCCGCGATGACACCCATCGCGTTTTCGACCTGGAACGCCAGCGCACCGTTGCGCGTGAGCGGAATGGCGGCCAGCGGGAAACGCAGCTTGCGCCGCCCTTCCGAGGCGATGATCTCGCCATTCTCGACATACACCACGCGCTGGCCGCGCGCGCGGTGCGCCGTCAGCACCGGGTGGTGCTTGTCATGGGTGAAAAAAATCACCTTGCCGGGACAACTCTCGGCCATGCTCACCACGTTAGGGTCGGCGGCGTTCAGCACGGCATAGCCATCGGGCGCGACGTTCTCGACGATGACGCGCTTGACCCGCGCGAGGTCTTCCACAGTGCGGATGTGATTCAGGCCCAAGTGATCGCCCAGGCCGATGTTGGTCACCACGGCGACATTGCAGCGGTCGAACGCCAAGCCTTCGCGCAGGATGCCGCCCCGCGCCGTTTCCAGCACGGCGGCATCCACATCGGGATGAGCCAGCACGTTGCGGGCGCTCTTGGGGCCGCTGCAATCGCCGGTGTCGATACGACGGCCTTCGATGTACACGCCGTCGGAGTTGGTCATGCCGACGCGCTTGCCGCTTTGCGTGAATAGGTGCGAGATCAGGCGCACGGTCGTGGTCTTGCCATTGGTGCCCGCCACCGCCACCACTGGGATACGGCCATTCGCGCCTTCGGCGAACATGCCGCCGACGATGGCCTCGCCCACCGGGCGCGCCTTACCGAAGGACGGTGCCAGATGCATGCGCAGGCCAGGGGCGGCGTTCACTTCGACCACGCCGCCGTTCTGGTCTTCCAGCGGTTCGTGCAGGCTTTCGCACACCACGTCCACGCCGCAGATGTCCAGACCGATCATCTTGGCAGCGGCCACGGCACGCGCCGCCACTTCGGGATGCACGTCCTCGGTCACATCGGTGGCCGTGCCGCCGGTGGACAGGTTGGCGTTGTTGCGCAGCACCACGCGCGCACCGCGCGGCGGCACGGATTCGGCATCGTAGTTCTGCAAGGCGAGGCGAGCCAGTGCGATGTCGTCGAAACGGATCTTGGTCAGCGTGGTGGCATGGCCGGAACCGCGACGCGGGTCGCTGTTCACTTGCTCCACCAGTTCGCGTATGGTGTGCTTGCCATCGCCAATGACGTGCGGCGGATCGCGGCGGGCGGCGGCGACCACGTGGTCGTTCACCACCAGCAGACGAAAATCGTGGCCGGGCATGAAACGCTCGACCATCACCTCGGAACTGATCTCCTCGGCGGCGGCATACGCCACCTTGAGGTGCTCGTAGCTCTTCACATTGACCGTCACGCCCTTGCCCTGATTGCCGTCCTGCGGCTTGACCACCACCGGCAGACCCAGCTCCTGCGCCGCCGCCCAGGCATCTTCCAGAGTGTCCACCGGACGACCTTTGGGCACCGGCACGCCCGCCGCATCCAGCAGATCCTTGGTCAGCATCTTGTCCTGCGCGATGGCTTCGGCCACGGCATTGGAACGGTCGGTCTCGGCGGCAAGGATGCGGCGCTGCTGGCTGCCCCAGCCAAACTGCACCATGCTGCCCGTGGTCAGGCGACGATAAGGCACGCCGCGCGCCACGGCGGCATACACGATAGCACCAGTAGACGGTCCCAGGCGCAGATCCTCGTCCAGGTCGCGCAGCTTAAACAGCGCATCGTCCAGATCGAATGGCGTATCGTCTAGCGCCGCCTGACAAAGTTGCGCCGCTAGTTTGAGCGCCAACCGGCCCACATCCTCCTCCGAGTATTCGACCACCACCTGATACACGCCAGATTCGGACGTCTCGACCGTGCGGCCGAACGTGACCGGGCAACCGGCCTGCGCCTGCAGGTCGATGGCGCACTGCTCCAGCACGTGGGGCAGCGGAATGGGCAGTTTGCTGCCGCGACTCTTCAGGGCGCTCAGGCCAGGAAAACGTTCGCGCAGACGGGCTTCAAAACCCGGCAACTCCACGATGGAGCGGGCGGCTTCGGTACAGTGGACGATGGCTTCGATGGCCGTGTGACGGCCCCACAGATTGGGACCGCGCAGCGCGCGGATGCGTGTGACTTCCATAGGTTTTCCTGTTTCCTCAGTGTGCGGGCGGCTCAGTCCAGCCCGAATGATTCGATTCCGGCGGCGATCAACTTGGTCGTCATACCCAGCGCCCAGGCAGCAGCGGCAGCGGCCAGCATCGCTTCCGGCTGCTCGCGCAAGGCGGGCGGCACGACCAGTCCGTTCAGTTCTTCTTCGCTCGCGCCGGTCGCCAGCACGATCTTGCCTTTACGCAGGAACACGGCGCGCTTGCCTTGCTCGCGCTGGGCTGCCAAAGCAGGCAAAGCGCCATCCAGACCGAACAAGACCACCTCGCCATCGCACAGCTCGGCCAGTTCGCCGACCCGCTCATCCGCCGCGTTCAGCACGGCCAGGCCCTCGTCCAGCACCACATCTACTTGCGTGCGCAACACGTTGAACACCTGTTGCGGGGTCTCGATCCACGCCTCCGGCAAGGCGGTATCCGGCGCGATGCCGGTGACCACGGCCACCTGACAGCGATCATAGGCCAAGCCCTCGGTCGCCATCACGCGCAGATCGTTCTCGAACACGGCGGCATCGATGGAGGCGCTCATCAGCAACTTGCGCGCCGATGCCCAGCCGGTGCGGTCGCCCGCCTCGACCCGGCGACGGTCATGGTACAGGCCATCGCTACAGGCCAGACCGACGCGCTGGCCGGACAGATGCATCAGGCGCGCCAGCAAGCGGGCGACCAAAGTGTTGGCTCCCGTGCCGGTCACGCCGACGATGGGAATGCGACCGTTCTCGCCCGCCGCGAACAGGCTGTCCACGATGGCGCGACCGACCGGGCGCGGCTCGCCGGTTGCCGGTTTCAGATGCATCAGCAGGCCGGGACCGGCATTGACTTCGACGATGGCTCCGCCCTGTGCGGACAGGGGGCGGGAGATGTCCTCGGCCACCAGGTCGATGCCGGCGATGTCCAGCCCGACCACGCGCGCAGCCAGCTCGGCCACCTTGGCGCAATCGGGATGTACGCGGTCGGTGATGTCGAACGCCACATTGCCGTTGCGCTGGATCAGCACCTTCACGCCTTCGGCGGGCACGCTGTCGGCGGCATACCCCTGCCGCTCCAGCTCCAGACTGGCGGCAGCATCGATGCGCACCGGGTTGAGCGGCTGTTCTTCGTCGTAGCCACGGCGCGGATCGCTGTTGATCTGGCTCTCGATCAGCGCCTTGATGGTGGAACGACCGTCGCCCGTCACCCAGGCAGACTCGCCCTTGGCGGCAGCCACCAGTTTGCCGCCCACTACCAGCAGGCGATGCTCGTCGCCGGGGATGAAGCGCTCGACCAGCACTTCGCTGCCCTCTTCCTGTGCCACGGCGAAGGCGGTCTCGACTTCGTTCTGCGTAGTCAGGTTGGTGAACACGGCACGGCCATGATTGCCGTCGGAAGGTTTCACCACCACCGGCAAACCGACATCCTGCGCGGCTTCCCATGCTTCGGCTGCGCTCTCGACGATCTGGCCTTCCGGTACGGGCACGCCACAGGCTTGCAACAGGGATTTGGTCAACGGCTTGTCGCAGGAGATGGTCTCGGCGATGGCGCTAGTGCGGTCGGTCTCGGCGGTCCAGATACGGCGCTGCTTCGCGCCATGGCCCAACTGAACCAGATTGCCGTCGTTGAGGCGGATGAATGGGATGTCGCGGTCATCGGCGGCATCCACGATGCTGTTGGTGCTCGGCCCCAGCAGCTTGCGTTCGGCCAGCTCGCGCAACTCGGCCACGGTATCCGCCACATCGAACGGACGGTCTTCGATCGCGGCCATCACCAGGTCACGGGCGGCATACAGCGCGGCGCGGGTAACATCTTCCTGCCAAGCGCGCACCACCACCTTATAGACTCCGCGCTTGGAGACTTCGCGTGCCTTGCCGAAGCCGCCGGGCATACCGGCCAGATTCTGCAATTCGAGGGTGACGTGTTCCAGGATGTGGCCGGGCCAGGTGCCCTCCTCCACCCGGCGCAGGAAACCGCCGCGCTCGCCGTAGCTGCAGCGATGCTCGATCAGCGTGGGCAGCCAGGAGGACAGGCGTTCGTAGAATCCGGGGATGGTATTGGAGGGAGAGTCTTCCAGCGCGCCGATATCGACCAGCGCTTCAAGCACGGGGCGGTAGGTCCACATATTCGGGCCGCGCAGCGGAGTTATCTTGAGAATTTCGATTTGTCTTTGTTCCATACTGACTGTAGGCTTGCGTCCTCGGATATGATACGGCCTGAACGCACTGTAACAAGATTGGTTGACCTGCATGGATAAAAATCCGTCCACCCTCCCCCTGCCGGAACACGGACGCGCCGCCGTTCAGTCGCAACTGGTGGCTGGCGAATCGGTGCTCAGTTGGCTGGAGCTCGATCTGGACACCCGTTTGCACTTTGCCCGCACCCTGCTGGTGCTGACCGATCAGCGCCTGTTGAGCAAGGAAGCCTCTGGCGCTTGGCATGTCTGGCCCCTGACTGGCGAACTGTCGCTGCAAAACTTCGATCATGCGGGCGTAGGCACGCTGGAACTGCTGGACAGTCGCACCCGCCTTACCCACTGGCGCTACACCCTGGAGTTCGACCCGGCGGTGCGCGATTTCATCACCGGCTTCACCCACCAACTCGCAGGGACCCGGCCCGTTGCCGAGCCCACGGTCTGCCCTACCTGCGGCGAAACCATCCCCGCCGGGATCAAGGTCTGCCCTGACTGCGCCCCGGAGGAAGACAACGAACGCAACGGCTGGGCGCTGCTCCGTCTGGCGCGCTTCGCGCGTCCCTATCGCGGCAGGTTGCTGCTCGGTTTTCTGCTGACGCTGACCGCCACCGCTGCCACGCTGGTACCGCCCTACCTGACCATGCCGCTGATGGACGAGGTGCTCATCCCCTACCAGAACGGTCATCCCATCGACTTCCACAAGGCCTGGCTATATCTGTCCGGCCTGCTCGCTGCTGGCCTGGTGGCCTGGATACTGGGCTGGGCGCGCACCTACCTGCTGGCACTGGTGTCGGAAAACATAGGGGCCGATCTGCGCACCACGACCTACAACCACCTGCTGCGCCTGTCGCTGGAATATTTCGGCGGCAAACGTACCGGTGACCTGGTCGCCCGCATCGGCTCGGAGACCGACCGCATCAACGTGTTCCTGTCCTTGCATCTGCTGGATTTCGCCACCGATGTGCTGATGATCGTGATGACGGCGGCCATCCTGTTCTCCATCAATCCCTGGCTGGCGCTGGTCACCCTGCTGCCGCTGCCCTTCATCGCCTGGCTGATCCACAAGGTGCGCGACAAGCTGCGCCACGGCTTCGAGAAGACCGACCGCATCTGGGCCGAGATCACCAACGTGCTGACCGACACCATCCCCGGCGTGCGTGTGGTCAAGGCCTTTGCGCAGGAAGAGCGCGAGGTCGCCCGTTTCCGCGATGCCAACCAGCGCAACCTGGCCGTGAACAACCGGGTGAACCGTATCTGGTCGCTGTTCAGCCCCAGCGTCACCCTGCTCACCGAGATCGGCCTGCTCATCGTGTGGGCCTTCGGCATCTGGCAAGTCTCGCGCAACGAGATCACCGTCGGCGTGCTGGCCGCTTTCCTCGCCTACATCAGCCGCTTCTACACCCGGCTGGATTCGATGAGCCGCATCGTGTCGGTGACGCAGAAAGCCGCCGCCGGAGCCAAGCGCATCTTCGACATCCTCGACCACGTCTCCAGCGTCCCCGATGCCGCCCATCCGGTGCATCTTGAGCAGGTGCGCGGCCAGATCGAGCTGCGCCGCGTCGGTTTCCGCTACGGCAACCGCGCCGTCACCAAGGATGTGAGCCTGACCATCCAGCCCGGCGAAATGATCGGCCTGGTCGGCCACAGCGGTTCCGGCAAAAGCACGCTGGTCAACCTGATGTGCCGTTTCTACGATGTTTCCGCCGGTGCCATCCTGCTCGACGGCGTGGACATACGCGCGCTCTCGGTGGACGAGTACCGCAGCAACATCGGTCTGGTGTTGCAGGAGCCGTTCCTGTTCTTCGGCACCATCGCCGACAACATCGCCTACGGCAAGCCGAACGCCTCCCGTGCCGAGATCATCGCCGCCGCCCGCGCTGCCCATGCCCATGAGTTCATCCTGCGCCTGCCGCACGGCTACGATTCGCTGGTCGGCGAACGCGGCCAGAGCCTGTCCGGCGGCGAGCGCCAGCGTATCTCCATCGCCCGCGCCCTGCTGATCAACCCGCGCATCCTGATCCTGGACGAAGCGACCTCTTCGGTGGATACAACCACCGAGCGCGAGATCCAGGGCGCGCTGGACAACCTGATCCAGGGCCGCACCACCATCGCCATCGCCCACCGCCTGTCCACCCTGCGCAAGGCCGACCGGCTGGTGGTGATGGACCGTGGCGAGATCGTCGAGGTCGGCGACCACGACAGCCTGATGGCGCAAGAAGGACACTACTATCGCCTGTATCAGGCGCAATTGCGCAACGTGGATACCGAGGATTTCCTCGACCGGAGGACCCATGGCTGATTTCACACTTGCCCGCGACAGCTACGGCAAACTGACGCTGACCGATGCGACCGGAGTGGAGCACCGTGGCATCTCGCCGGTGCGCGCCTTCCCCATCGCCGACCCGGAGCACGGCATCGCCCTGATGAGTGCGGAAGGTCATGAATTGGTCTGGATCGAACGTCTGGGCGACCTGCCTGACGAGATGCGCATCCTGCTGGAGGACGAGATCGCGGGCCGTGAATTCATGCCCAGCATCACCGCCTTGCGCGATGTCTCCAGCTTCTCGACACCGACGGTGTGGCAGGTGGAGACCGACCGGGGCCCGGCCAGCTTCACCCTGAAGAGCGAAGACAGCATCCGTCGCCTGGGTCAGGATGCCCTGCTCATCGCCGACAGCCACAGCATCCACTACCTGATCCGCGACACCCGGGCGCTGGACAGGCACAGTCGCAAGCTGCTGGACCGTTTCCTGTGATGCCGGTCAGGCCAGCCGCAATATCCTCAGATTGCGTTCGCGCACCGTAGCCAGGAGTTCCGGCTGTTCGCTCAGGGAATGGCCGTAGCTGGGGATCATCGCGCGCAACTTCTGCTGCCAATCGGCCTGGGCGAGTCTGCTGGCAAAACAACGTTCGATGATCCCCAACATCGCCCGCGTCGCCACCGAAGCACCGGGAGAAGCTCCCAGCAAGGTGGCCAGCGTACCGTCCCGAGCGGTGACGACTTCCGTACCGAACTCCAGCTTGCCCACGCCCTTGTCATAGCCCTTGATGATCTGCACCCGCTTGCCGGCATTGGCCAGAGTCCAGTCCCGCACGTGTGCCTGCGGATAGATGCTGCGCAGCGCCTGGTTGCGCTGTTTGGGGGTTTGCAAAGCCTCGCCGATCAGGTAGCGGGTCAGGTCGACGTTGCTCCACCCCGCCGACAACATGGGTTTCAGGTTGAACTGGCTCACCGATTTGAGCAGATCGAGATAAGAACCCTGCTTCAGGAACTTGGTGGTGAATCCGGCATAAGGACCAAACAGCAGCGCGCGCTGACCGTTGATGATGCGCGTATCCAGATGCGGCACCGACATCGGCGGCGCACCCAGCGGAGCCTTGCCGTATACCTTGGCATGATGTTGCTGGACGATGGCGGGATCGTTGCAGATCAGCCACTGGCCGCTGACGGGAAACCCGCCGTAGCCCTTGCTCTCGGGGATGCCGGATTTCTGCAACAACGGCAGCGCCCCGCCGCCCGCCCCCAGAAAGACGAACCGGCTGACGAAGGTCCGGCTCTTGTTGTGCTGGCGGTCATGCACATGGACGTGCCAGCGGCCCTGCTTGTCCTGCTCCAGCGCACGCACGGAATGAGCGAGCAACAGGCTGAAGCCCTGCTGCTGGACCAAGCCCTCGATCAGTCCCCGGGTGAGCGCACCGAAATCGATGTCCGTACCGTGTTCGACGCGGGTGGCGGCAACAGGCTGGGCGGTATCGCGCTGCGCCATCACCAACGGCATCCACTGCCGCAGCACCTCCGGGTCGTCGCTGAACTGCATGCCGGCAAACTGGGCGTGACCACGCAGCGCTTGGTAGCGCGCACGCAGAAACGCCACATCCTCATCTCCCGCAACGAAGCTCAGATGTGGCACCCGGTTGATGAACTTGTCAGGCGCTGGCAACAGGCCGTGCTCCACCAGATGACTCATGAACTGTAACGTCAGCTCGAAATCGGCGTTGATTGCCAACGCCCGCTTGACTTCGACCGAGCCATCCGCCGCCTGCGGTGTATAGTTCAGTTCGCAATAGCCCGCGTGGCCCGTCCCGGCGTTGCTCCAGCCGTCCGAGCTCTCATGCGCGACCTGATCCAGCCGCTCGACCATCACCATGCTCAATCCGGGGTCGAGCTGGGCCAGCAAGGTGCCCAGCGTAGCGCTCATCACCCCGCCGCCTACCAGCAGCACATCAACATGAGTCACCGACATCGTTCGTTTCCTATCCTTGAGAACGGGGAGCGCGGTCACGGCGCGGATGCAACGTGACCGGTGCCACCGCCGCCGCAACTGGTTTCAATATGTGTTTCTTCATTTTGCCCATCACATGCATCTCGCAGGCGCGGCAATCGAACTTCAGCGTCAGTTTTTCGCTGCCATTGAGCAGCACCATCGGTTCGGCGCGCACCTGGCCCTGCACGCCGACCACGCCTTTGGCCTGCTTGGGGCACAGGCTCAGGGAATAGCGGATGCAATGGCGGGTGATCATCAGCGAGACCTCGCCCGCCTCCTCGTGTTGCTCATAGGCGGCGGCGATCAGCTTCACGCCGTGCTTGGCATAAAAGGCTTGCGCAGCAGAGTTGTTGACGTTGGCGAGATAGGACAGCGACTCCTCGGGATAGCGCGCCGGAGGCTGGATGGCCGCCTTGCGAGTCACCCGGATATGCGCTGCAAGGCGCGCCGCTTCGAGCTTTTCCACCGTTTCACGACGCAACTGGTTGAGCACAGAACCCGGCACGAACCACGGCTGCGACCAATTAACGGAGGCATCGAGCAGCTCGAAATCGGTGTTGCCCAGACGCGCCAACTGTTCGATCAGCTTGGCCTTAGCCTCGTCCGGCTGTTTGGCTGGCTGCTTGTCGAACGCCACATCCGCAGTCGCCGCGATGCCATCCTCGTCCCGCAGACTCAGCGCAAACCCTTGCGCAGTCTCTGCGAACGCTGCGTGCACGCCTATCTTGCGCTCGGCGGACTTCCTGGTCAGCGCCTGTTCCCAGGCCTGGTCGCTGTTGCGATTGATCTCCAGACCGACGCGCAGACCGACCAGCTCGTGCATCTTCTCGTTCGGCCAGATGCGCCAGCCGCGCCCCTGCGGCTTCACCGTATTGGCGCGAAGGCCGTGGGTCTCGCGCTTGACCAGATAATTGAGTCCGTCGCCGTTGGCCATGGCCTCGTCGGTCTCGACCTCGAACCAGTCCGGGCCGAGCTTGCTCACCGTACCCAGCGGCAGGCCGACGAAACTGGGTGCATCGAACGCGCCAATGTCGGCTTTTCGCCCGTTGGAGAAATAGTCCGTCGCGCCGCGATGGAAGGTCTTGTCGGGATCAGGGGTGAAGAACAGCCGCGTCTTGCCGCTGGAGGCGGCGTGCAGCGCCGGACGGTCCTCCAGGATCTCGTCCAGCAAGCGGCGATAGTGGCCGGTGATGTTCTTGACGTAGGGCGCGTCCTTGTAACGTCCCTCGATCTTGAAGCTGCGCACGCCAGCGTCTATCAAGGCGCGCAGGTTGTCGCTCTGGTTGTTGTCTTTCACCGACAACAGATGCTTCTCGTAGGCGACCACGCGCCCTTGCGCATCCTGCAAGGTGTACGGCAAACGGCAAGCCTGCGAGCAATCGCCGCGATTGGCTGAGCGCCCGGTGTGGGCGTGGCTGATGTAGCACTGGCCGGAATAGGCCACGCACAGCGCGCCGTGGATGAAGTGTTCGATCACGGTGTCGGCAGGCACAGCAGCTCGGACCTTTGCGATCTCCTGGATAGTCAGCTCGCGCGCCAGCACCAGTTGCGAGAAGCCGACATCGGCCAGGAAGCGCGCCTTCTCCGGCGTGCGGATGTCGCACTGGGTCGAAGCGTGCAGGTCGATGGGCGGCAGGTCAAGTTCCAGCAGCCCCATGTCTTGCACGATAAGCGCGTCCACGCCTGCTGCGTAGCAATCCCAGGCCAACTTGCGCGCCGCCTCCAGCTCGTGCTCGTGCAGGATAGTGTTGAGTGTGACGAATATCCGCGCATGGAAGCGGTGCGCGTAGGCCACCAGCTCTGCGATGTCCTCTATCGAGTTGCCCGCCTTGTCGCGCGCACCGAACGACGGCCCGCCGATGTACACCGCGTCGGCGCCGTGCAGGATCGCTTCGCGGCCTATCGCGGCAGTCTTGGCAGGCGCCAGCAGTTCAAGCATGGACGAGGTCGAGGGTTCAGTCATGGTGCATCCCGGCGAACAGTTCCTTGAGCGTAAGGTCGGTCTGCGCTTGCAGCAGCGTGGCTGTGCGCGTCATCCAGTCCAGGATGGCCACATCTTCATCGGCAGCGGGCAGGTTGGGCACGGTGTACACGAAGCGGGTATAGAGTTCGCTGGCCCGGATGTGCTCCGCGTCACGTATCATCACCCAGCCATTGGCCGCCAGTTTGCGCACCATGCCGGCCTTCACCAATACGTCGAGTAGATGTTCCAAACCTTCGAAGCTGACATGCAAACGGCCACACAGGCTGGGCAAGGTCTGTATCGTGCCGCTCTTCATCCCTTCGCTCATCACGCGCAACACCCGCAGGGCGTGATACAACTGGGTCGCAGGAGTGAGCGGCCCGGCGGCTTTACTGCGCCAGTGCGGCAACACCGAGGTGATGAGCGCGCCCATCAAGGTGGTCAGCCAGGAGAAATACACCCACAGCAGGAAGATAGGGATACTGGCGAACGTGCCGTAGACCAGTTTGTAGGTGGGGAAGCTGGTGATGTAGGCCGCGAACACCCGGCTCATGGACTCGAACGCGACCGACGACACCACTCCGCCGATGAAGGCGTGGCGCAGCTTCACATGGCGATTCGGCACCACCAGGAACAGCAGCGTATACGCCAGCGTGGTGAGCAGGACCGGCACGATCTTGAGTACGCCTACCCCGAAGAATGGAACTTGCTTGGCGTAACCGGACGACAGGCTGACCAGCCAGGAAGTCGCCGACAGGCTGCCGCCCACCAGCAAGGGGCCCAGCGTCACCACCGCCCAGTAGATCAGCACGCGCTGGGTCAGCGCGCGTGGACGCGACACACGCCAGATCACGTTGAATGCATCTTCGATGGTGTGCATCAGCAGCATCGCCGCCGCTCCCAGGAACAGCACGCCGATGGTGGTCAGTCGCGTGGCACTTTCGGCGAACTGCTCCATGTAGCGCGTGATCAGCTTGCCGCCCGTCTCCGGCATCAGGTTGGACAGCACGAACTGCTTGATCGACGAGGAGAAATCGGCGAACACCGGGAACGCCGAGAACAAGGTCAACGCGATGGCGATCAGCGGCACCAGCGACAACAGCGTGGTGAACGTCAGGCTGGCGGCGATCTGGTTACAGCGGTCCTGAGCAAAACGCTGGGCAAGCAGCAGGGAGAACTGGCGAAAATCGTGCAGACGTCTGTGGATCAGGGATGGCATGGTTAAAGCTTGGTTATAATCCCCCGCATGATACCTGACAACGAAATCCTCGTCCTTTACTACAGCCAGCACGGCAGCACCCGCCAGATGGCACAACTCATCGCGCGCGGCGTGGAGCAAGCTGGTTTGACCGCCCGTTTGCGCACCGTCCCGCCGGTGTCTGCCACCTGCGAAGCCACCGCTCCCGCCATTCCCAACAGCGGCGCGCCCTATGCCAGCCATGCCGATCTGGAAGCGTGCATCGGCATCGCCGTGGGCAGCCCGACCCGTTTCGGCAACATGGCGGCGGCGATGAAACATTTCTGGGACGGCACCAGCCCGCTGTGGATGAAACACGCCTTGGCTGGCAAACCCGCCGCGCTGTTCACGTCCACCGGCACGCTGCACGGCGGGCAGGAAGCCACGCTGCTGACCATGATGGTGCCGCTGCTGCATCACGGCATGGTCATCGTCGGCCTACCCTACTCCGAACCCGAACTCACCCACACCCAAAGCGGCGGCACGCCTTACGGTGCCAGCCATCACGCCGGTGTCGCGGGCGAACTACCCATCACCGAACACGAACGCAAACTCTGTATCGCGCTGGGCAAACGCCTGGCCCTCACCGCTAGGAGACTCGCCCCATGAGCAACGCCCGCGAAGCCCGCCAACTGCTGCGCGCCCACCGTTACGGCGCACTTTCCACCCTGTCCAAAAAGTTCGACGGTCATCCATTCGGCTCCATCACCCCCTACATGGTGGACCACGACGGCAGCCTGCTCATCCTCATCAGCACCCTGGCCGAACACACCAAGAACATCGCCGCCGACCCGCGCATCAGCCTCATCAGCCACAACCAGCGCAACCCGCACATCCAGACGCAAGGCCGCATCACGCTGATGGGCAACGCCGAGATCGTGGCCGACCGCGCCGCCGCCGGACAGCGCTACCTGCGCTACTTCCCCGAAGCGCAAACCTACTTCGCCATGCACGATTTCTCGTTCTACCGCATCGCCCCGCTGGCGCTGCGCTACATCGGCGGCTTCGGCCACATCCACTGGGTCAAAGCGGAGAACTACCTCATGGAGAACTACCCGCTGATCGAGCAGGAAACCGCCATCCTCGCCCACATGAACGCCGACCACACCGACTCCCTCCGCCGCTACTGCCTGCACACCCACCAACTCGAAGCGCAAACCGTAGAGATGGTCGGCATCGACTGCGACGGCTTCGACGTGCGCGCCGACGGCGATGTCTATCGCTTCGACTTCCCCGAACCCGTGCTGGACGCGCAACAGGCTCGGGCGGCATTGGTGGCTTTTGCAAAGAGTGCCGGAACAACGGATTAGTCAAAAATTCAATAATTATTTATATCTAATAGTCAATGAATTGCAAAATATCAGCGACAATTCCACCCGCCGAGACAATTGTAGAAAGCAGCATATGTGAAAACGGTGCACAGCTTCAGTACGGCCACTGCCAATCTGACGCCGAAGTTTTGGCTTCTATGCAAGCATCCGCTCATGAGAAATTGCTCTTCTTTTCAAACAAGGGGAAAGAAAAACGAGAACGCTGGGTCGTATCCCAGTTTCTTCAGTACTACAAGCTTGACTTCAACAAAACCGAACTAGTCTCCCCTCCCCAAAATAGCAAAACCGATGTTCAGTTTCGGGATGCAAACTTTCAGATCAAGGAAATAATAAATGCGGGCGAAAAACGAAGCGATGAGATCCGCGCCACTTATAAATGCATCAAAAATGCTTCAAAACTTGAAGAAGTAATTGGTCCTTCGTTCATCTATGACATACCGCCACCCACTACAATCTATTCTCTCGTTATGGATGAAGCTAAACGCCTTGCGTCAATTCCAAAGTATGCAAATATCAGACACGAACTCGACCTGATTTTCTATGTAACTCGTACACATGCCGTACCCATTCAGCGAGAAGAAATATGTGTAAAGCAACTCATGCAATTTGGCTGGCGAACAATCTCTTGCCTAGCCGGAAGTCAAGCCAACGTATTGTTTGCATCCGAGCACGCACCGGTATTCCTCAGGGAAAGAGTCACAACTAATCCTTCATTTGAGAGGGATGCATAATCACAGATATCAAGGAGAGATAATTGCCAATATTCGTCTTATTTATCGCTTTACTGGTTATCTTTGTATTGGGGTTCATCGCTTACAAAATACTTTTAGCTATCCTGAAAGCGACTTACGAGATGGCTTTATCAAAATATTTCAAAGGAGACAGGTTCCAAGCCATAAGGAAGAGCATCGACCAACACACACAAAACTGCAATGATCTAAATGAACATATAGAAAATCTAAAGTGCTCCTACTCTGACATAAGGTCCTTCGATTACGGTGAAAGCCATTTACACGATGGCAGCCGCTACAACATGAAGAGGAAGGAGTGGATAGAGGAAAGAAGCCATCGGACTCACAACTGCTCTGCATCTGTGTGTAAGAACGCAAGTAATCAGCCGTTTAAGTATCTTTGCAAATATTTTAATATAGAAGTCAATGAAGAAACACTCTCAACATTTGAAGAGGTACTCAACAATTTTGCTGCTGCAGAGCAAGGAAAGCTTTTGTTAAAGAACGAGAGAGATGCCATTCTGTTCAGTATAAGCAACTCTATTCCGGCGGTGATACTGAGATTTAGCAAAGAGCGTGTTATTCAAGAATTGGGGTTTAGCAACATTGACTTCAGTGACCTATATTTCCCTGTTTATACTTTTCAATATGTATCAGCTGGGGGAAATAGCGCTTCACAGTGCGATATAAAGTTAAACATAGAAAATTTAGATAAGTTCATTATCTATATGAGCAACATAATAGAGTTCAAGAACAGCATTGCAGGTCAGAGAGCTTTAATGACTTCCAGTCTCAGAGAAAAAATAAAAAGCCGAGATAACTTCACCTGCAAAATTTGTAGCTTGTCAGTTACTGACGAAAGAAACTTATTGCTGGAAATTGATCACGTCATTCCCCTTGCAAAAGGCGGCACAACATCGGAAGAGAACTTACAAACTCTGTGCTGGAAATGTAATCGTTCAAAGGGATCAAAAATCCCCTCAACCGAATAGCCAAGGGCAATACCACATCACTCTGCCCTGATCGCCCGCCCTGAAGTCAGGAAAGTCGGTGTTCGGTTAAGCTGAATGTCGGCATGCACAGCTTCGACCATTGGAGGATTGGTAACTGCTGAAGCTTCCCATGGATGATGAAATTGGCACCGGAGCCGCCTGCCGACTCACTCTACTCGACAAAGAACTCCAGCGCCGACCTCAACGCCGTCTGGAGTGCCGCAGCCTCATGGTTGCTGGCTCAAGCTTTTGCGATCCACGATGAGCGAAGCACCCACGCCGGTTGCCAAGATCATCACGACCACTCCCAGCAGGTACAGGTTGAAATGCTCGCCAAGCGAGAGTTTGAGCCATTCTGCGAACAGCATCTTTAAGCCCACGACCATGAGCAACGTGGCGAGTGCGGCTTTGAGGTAGCGGAATTTTCGCTCCAGCCCGGCTAGTGCAAAATAGAGTGAACGCAGGCCGAGCATCGCGAACACGTTGCTCGTAAAGACGAGGAAAGAGTCGCCGGTGATGGCAAAGATGGCTGGGATCGAATCCACCGCAAAGATCAGGTCTGTCGTCTCAACCATGACTAGCGCCAAGGCCAGTGGGGTGAGCAGCAACGTGCCGGGCTTGGATCTTTCTACGATGTCGTCAGGCGCAACTGGCACATCGGGTGTTTCGCGTTCGGATGCGGCTGATGACCCTGCGCGAACCATGAAATGGTCGCCATGAAATTTATCCGTTACCGGAAAAACTGAGCGGATCATTCGGATGATGACACTGCTGTTCAAATCGGTTTGTTCTGACTTGAGAAACAGCATTTTGATGGCAGTCAGAATCAGGAAGACCGCGAAGAAGTACAGTATCCAGTGAAATTCAGCGATCAACTGTGCGCCAAAGAAAATCATCGCGCCGCGCAACACGAGTGCGCCAAAGATGCCCCAGAACAACACCCTATGTTGATAGAGTGGCGCGACCCGAAAGTAGGTGAAGATCATGGCGATGACAAAGATGTTGTCCACGCTGAGGGATTTCTCAACGACGTAGCCCGTCAGATACTTCTCTGTCGCCGTTTCTCCATCATTGGGTAAACCATCCACAGGGTCAGGGTCTATGCCGAGCCCGAACCAGTGACCATCGTAAGCAAAGTACACAAAGACCGCAAAGGCGGCCCCCATGGTCATCCATATCACAAACCAGACCATGGCTTCCCTGACGGAAACGACATGCGCCTTGCGATGGAACACACCCAGATCGAGCGCCAGCATGAGCAAGATAAACGCGATGAAACCAACCCACATCCAGATCATACGAAAACCACCTCCTATTGCCGTGTTTATCACCTAAAGTGGCGATGCGCGCAAGCGGCTTTGCCGCGAAAAGACTATGGAAGACCCGACCCATCGCCTCCGCTCAACTCGCTATTCTGACTTCATCGCCCGCTCCGAATTCAAAAAGTCCTTGTCCACAGCTTCGATCACGGGTGGGTGGTTTCGCTGGCAGCTTCCCACTGGATGATGAAATTGACATCCAAGCCGTCTGCCAACTCGCTTTTCGCGACGAAGAGTTTCATTGTCGCGATAGTTGGCACGGTACGTGTCGATGGGGAGAATTCTTTCAGCAAGCGCCCTTCGGTGCTGTAGTAATGCGACGAGGTAAACCCTGATCGGAATCTTCAAGCTAGTGTTGCGGATACTTACCCGTGCCGACATCAATGCCTTCCTCGGCTGACCAGACGTATCCAGCTCGAGCATCAAGCCAACACACCTCTGGCAGAGTTGAAGCACGCCCTGTAGCAACCACACAGCGAAGTCAGGCTGGCCAGCGGCCTGCAAAAGGTCACCACCGAGTCCGGCAAGAGCCTTTGCTATCAGCCGCCACCAACTTTTGCCCGAGATCTGCCCGGCCTAGACGGCATGCACATCACATGTCCATAAGGGAATTCAACAATATATGACCGGGGGCACTGCCTTCCTGAGCTATCAGAGGATGGCCGATTCCTTTTCGCCGCGTTCGTACACGACATGGGCGCGACCTACCAGCAAGGGGTCCATAGGACCGATCGCGTCCAGGTTCTTGTTGGTGTAGGGCAGTTTGTGCAGGATGTAGCGCATCGCATTCAGGCGGGCGCGCTTCTTGCAGTCCGATTTGATCACCGTCCAAGGAGCATCCGCCGTATCCGTGTAGAAGAACATGGCCTCCTTGGATTTGGTGTACTCATCCCATTTGTCCAGCGAAGCCAAGTCGATGGGAGACAGCTTCCATTGCTTGAGCGGGTGCATCTTGCGCTCCTTGAAGCGGCGACGCTGCTCTTCGCGGCTGACAGAGAACCAGAATTTGATCAGATAGATGCCGCTTCTGGTTAATGTTCTTTCAAACTCTGGCGTCTGGCGCATGAACTCATTGTATTCATCCGTCGTGCAGAATCCCATCACCCGCTCCACCCCGGCGCGGTTGTACCAGGAGCGATCGAACAGGGCGATCTCGCCCGCCGTGGGCAGATGCTGGATGTAGCGCTGGAAGTACCATTGGCCACGCTCCACTTCGGAGGGTTTTTCCAACGCGACCACATGAGCACCACGCGGATTCAGATGCTCCATGACGCGCTTGATGGTGCCGCCCTTGCCGGCGGCATCACGTCCTTCGAACAGGATGACGACTTTTTGCCCGGTCTCCTTGACCCAGGCTTGCAGTTTCAGCAATTCGACCTGCAGTTGGTATTTTTGTCTCTCATAGCTCCGGCGAGACATCAGGTTCTTGTATGGGTAGCCGCCCTCGCGCCAGTCTTCCGACAGCTCATCGTCAGGCGATTTCGCCCGTTTTCCCAGAAAGGCCGGGACGCTCTCACCCATCAATGCCTTGCGTAGCACAGCCGCATCGTCCGGGGATGCGCCATCCATGATCGCTCCCAGCATCTTGGCGAGATTCGCCGCGTCGTCCGGCTGAGCATGGGCCAGGATATCCTGCACGGCAACGATCTTGGATGAGGTGGCGGCTTCAAGCGCCTGGTCTACGACATAGGATTCGATGGCTTGGGAAGTCAGCTCCGGTGGAGTATCTCCGGAAGCCACTTTGCGCGGGGATGAACGACGGGACGGGGTTGGTTTGACTTGCGAGGGTGTGCTGCTGCTTTTTTGCTTGGTTGTGTTTTTTTCCATAGTTCCACTTTCAGAAGAGATGCCTAGACCCGAATCGAGAAATACTCGCAGGATTCTACGCCGCCAATGGATCGGCTATCTCCACTGAAGCAGGAGTTACTGACATACATCAAAAAACACGCACGCCATCCGGGCACTCGGGCGCGTCATTGCGGCTGCGCCCTTTTGGTCCTCAGTGCGTTGACGACGAGCTCACGAGATAGCTTGGGAGCGAACAGTTCGATGAAGTGGTAGGTGTAGCCGCGCAGGAACTCGTTGCGGCGCAGCGCAAGCCGGGTGATATTGGGTTTGAACAAATGGCTGGCGCTCAGGCAACGCAGATGGGTGTCACGCTCCGGCACGAATGCCATTTCGGCCACGATCCCCACCCCCAAACCCAGCTCGACGTAAGTCTTTATCACATCGGCATCAATGGCCGTGAGCACGATGTTGGGTACAGCCCCCGCCGCCCGGAACGCCTGGTCGATCTTGCCCCGTCCGCTGAACGCATGGTCATAGGTGATAATGGGATAGTCGGCGAGTGCACTCAAGCTCAGCTCGCCCACGTCCAGCAAGGGGTGATCCGGCGGTACGATGACGCTGTGGCTCCATTCGTAGCAAGGCAAAGTCATCAGTTCGTCGTACTGGTCCAACCCCTCGGTAGCGATCGCGATGTCGGCCTCGCCGCTGAGCGCCTGCTCGGCGATCTGGGTCGGGTTGCCCTGATGCAAGTTGAGCTTGACCCCCGGATAGTGCTCGATGAAGCGTTTGACTGCCTGAGGCAAGGCGTAGCGTGCCTGGGTATGCGTGGTGGCTATGGTGAGCGTGCCGCTATCCTGCGCACGGAACTCCTGCCCGACCAGCTTCAGATTGTCCGCCTCCAGCAACAGGCGTTGCGCGATCTCCAGCACCTGCTTGCCCGGCTCGGTGATGTGGGCGATGCGCTTGCCGTTGCGCACGAAGATCTCGATACCTAACTCCTCTTCCAGTAGCTTGATCTGTTTGCTGATGCCGGGTTGCGAGGTATAGAGCGCTTCCGCCGCCTGCGAGATGTTCAGGTCGCGCCGCACGATCTCTTGCAGATAACGCAATTGCTGGATGTTCATTATCAGGATTCGTAATAACTAAATGGAATGAGGTAATAATACATCAGTCTTTGTGGAACATTAAAGCACCCTTACCATGCGCGCCGTATTCAATACAGGTGTACGCAATGGATTGGCTCTACACATTCTCAGGTCTGTTGGTCGGACTCATCGTCGGCGTCTCCGGCGTGGGCGGAGGTTCACTGATGACCCCGCTGCTGGTGCTGCTGTTCGGCATCTCCCCGGCCACCGCCGTCGGTACCGACCTGCTCTACGCCGCACTGACCAAGCTGGGCGGTAGTTGGGTGCACCACAAGAAGGGCTCGGTGGATTGGCAGATCGTCAAACGCCTGGCCACGGGCAGCATTCCCGCCGCCCTGCTCAGTCTGTGGGCGTTGCATGAGCTGAACCTGGACGAAAAGCAGTTCAAGAGCATCATCACCACCGTGTTGAGCGTGGCGCTGTCGCTCACCGCACTGTCACTGTTCCTCAAGCCGCAGTTGCAGAAGCTGGGCCGTCGCAAGAGCGAAGCCAACGTCGAACTGCACGCGCATCCGGTCGCCGCCACCGTCATCACCGGCGCGATCCTCGGCGTGCTGGTCACCATCTCCTCGGTGGGCGCTGGCGCGCTGGGCATGGGCGTGCTGCTGTTCCTCTACCCACGCCATGCCACCGTCAAGCTGGTCGGCAGCGACATCGCTCACGCCGTGCCGCTGACTCTGGTCGCGGGTCTAGGCCACGCCGCGTTGGGCACGGTGAATTTCAGTCTGCTGGGCGCACTGCTGCTCGGCTCGCTGCCCGGCATCTGGATCGGCAGCCACTTGAGCGCTCGCATTCCGGAGCGCGTGCTGCAACTGATCCTGGCCACCCTGCTGCTCACCATCGCAGCCAAGTTTTTGTTCCTCAAGTAATCTGGAGACCACGCCATGAGCGTCATCAATCAAGACCTGTCTGACCTGGAAGAGATCGCCCGCTTCGAGCAGGCGGTGCAGACCTTCTTCAACGGCCACATCGATGCCGACCGCTTCACCGCCATCCGCCTGCAACAGGGCGTGTACGGCCAGCGCCAGCAGGGCGTGAACATGCTGCGGGTGAAGATCCCCGGCGGCCGCATCACCCCGCTGCAACTGGAGACACTGGCCGACATCGCGGAGACCTGGGCACAGCACCAGACCGTGCATTTCACCACCCGCCAGTCGGCGCAGATCCATTTCATCCCGCTGGCCGACATGCCCAACGCCATGCGTCGCCTGGTGCCGGTCGGCATGACCAGCCGCGAGGCCTGCGGCAACACCGTGCGCAACATGACTGCCTGCGGTCTGGCCGGCGTGTGCCCGAAAGAGCATGTGGACATCGGTCGGTACGTGGATGGTGCGACCGAGCATTTCCTGCGCAACCCGCTCAACCAGCAGATGCCGCGCAAGATGAAGATGAGCTTTTCCGGCTGCGAGGCCGATTGCGCCCAGTCGCTGCTGCATTGCGTAGGCGTGATCGCCACCCGCCGTGACGGCCAGCCCGGCTTCAAGATCAAGGCGGGCGGCGGCCTGGGCCACAAACCGCGCGAAGCCATCGTAGTGGAAGAGTTCGTGCCCGAGCGCGAGCTGCTGTTCGCCATCGAGGCGCTGGTGACGCTGCACAACAAGTATTCCGACCGCACCAAGCGGGCCAAGTCGCGCATCAAGTTCCTGGTCGAAAAGTTCGGCGAGGACGGCTTCCGCGCCAAGTATCGCGAGGAGTTCGAGCGCACCCGCGAGGCGCTGGCACAGCAGCCGTGGACGCAAGGCGAATGGCGCGAGCCGGATGCTGCCGCCCTGCCGCCTTCCGCTGGCGTAGCGCGCGGGCTGTATGCCCAGCGCCAACCGGGACTCCATGTCCTGCCGGTATCGCTGGCCATCGGCGAGATCAAGGCCGACAAGCTGCGCGGCCTGGCCCGCTTGTTCGGCGAGCACGGTTTGGAGGAATTGCATGTCACGCAGGACCAGAATCTGTCCGCCCTGAATGTGCGCACCGAACAGCTCCCGTCGCTGCGCGCCGGATTGGCAGCGCTTGGCCTGTCCGAGCCGGTGACCGGTGACAACGTGGTGGCGTGTCCCGGTGCGGCGACCTGCCGTCTGGGCGTGACCTCCAGCACCCTGCTGGCTCCCAAGCTGTCCGGCGGCAGCAAGGACCTGCGCATCCGCGTGTCCGGCTGCCACAACGGCTGCGCCCAGCCCGAGACCGGCGACATCGGCATCTACGGCGAAGGCAAGCGGCTGCA
This sequence comes from Ferriphaselus sp. R-1, assembly GCF_000746095.1. Classification (GTDB taxonomy): domain Bacteria; phylum Pseudomonadota; class Gammaproteobacteria; order Burkholderiales; family Gallionellaceae; genus Ferriphaselus. The sequence goes on from NZ_JQKP01000003.1 coordinate 143,847, forward strand.
CGGCAAGCTGACACCGCACTACCAGATGTATTTCGGCGGCTGCGGCATGAACGGTGGCGGACTGGCGCTGAAGGGGCCTACCGTCCCGGCGGCGCGCATGGAGCAAGCCATCGAACGTATCCAGCAGGCCCATCTGGCCAACGGCGAAGTGCGCTTCTTCGACTGGGCTCGTCAGCAGGATGAGAGTTATTTCAAGACCTTGCTGGCCGATCTGATCGAAGTGCGCGAGGAAGACCTGGCCTCGGTGATGCGCGATCATGGTGACGAAAGTGACTTCCGCGTAGTCAACCTGGGCGGCGGCGAGTGTGCGGGCGCGATGCAGGTCACGGTGGGAGCAAACTTCTACGAGGTGGCACACGAGCGCGAGTACCGCAACGCGCTGGGATTCCAGCGTAAATACAACGAAGCCGCGTCCTGCAACGAGGCCATCCTGCGCCTGCTCGGCAACGGTCTGGCCCAATTGCTGGGCGGCGTGAGGCTGGACAAGCTGGAGTTGTTGGCACAGCAACTGTCGGACATCGCTCCGGCGGAACTGGCTACCGCGTTCGCCCGGCTGGTCGAACTGCTGAACAATGTCGCCGAACACGACGAGGCCTCGCTGGCCGAACTGAACCGGGCAGTGGACAGCTGGACGCGTGAGGCAGGTGCCTATTGCACCACTCAGGACGAACAGCTCGACCTGACCGAAGCTTTGCCCAAGGTGTGAACATGAGCAATCTGAACGACAAGATCGCAACGACGCTGGCGCTGCTGCGCGCCGCTGTGGCCGACCACGGTCCGGTGACCTTCGCCAACAGCCTGGGGGCCGAGGACATGGTGCTGACCGACCTGATCGCCAGACACGGGCTGGACATCACCATGTTCAGCCTGGACACTGGCCGTCTGCCCGCCGAGACCTACGCGCTGATGCAACAACTGCGTAGCCGCTACCGCCTGCCGCTGCATATCTATTACCCGGAGTCGGCTGCACTGGAAAGCCTTGTGGAACAACAGGGTGTAAATGGTTTCTACGACAGCGTGGAGAAGCGCAAAGCCTGCTGCCATGTGCGCAAGGTGGAACCGCTGCGCCGCGCACTGGCCGGTAAAGGTGCCTGGCTCACCGGCATGCGCCGCGACCAGGCGGTGACACGCGGCACACTGGAGGCCGCCGCCTTCGACACCGACAACGGCCTGTGGAAATACAACCCGCTGCTGGACTGGAGCAACGCCGAGGTGTGGGAATACATCAAGGCCAACGACGTGCCGTACAACGCTCTGCATGACCAGTTCTACCCCAGCATCGGCTGCGCGCCATGTACGCGTGCCGTCACACCGGGCGAGGACATCCGTGCTGGCAGGTGGTGGTGGGAAGACCCGCAAAACAAGGAGTGCGGCTTGCACGTAGGCAAGTCCACTCCCCTGAAATTTGCATCAATCAACTGAAAGCGCTGACATGAGCACACACAACTTCACCCATCTGGACGCCCTTGAGAGCGAGTCCATCCACATCATGCGCGAGGTCGCTGCAGAGTGTAAGAACCCGGCGCTGCTGTTCTCCGGCGGCAAGGATTCCATCGTGATGCTGCGCTTGGCCGAGAAGGCTTTCCGCCCGGCGAAGTTCCCCTTCCCGCTGGTGCACATCGACACCGAGCACAATTTCCCCGAGGTGATAGCCTGCCGCGACAAGCTGGCCGCAGACTTGGGCGAGCGCCTCATCGTGCGTTCGCTGGAAGACTCGATCAAGCGCGGCACCATCGTCATCAAGGACGAGAGCAAGCCGCGCAACCCGTTCCAGTCGGTGACGCTGCTGGAAACCATCGAAGAATTCGGCTTCGATGCCTGCCTGGGCGGCGCGCGCCGTGACGAGGAAAAGGCACGCGCCAAGGAGCGCATCTTCTCCTTCCGCGATGAGTTCGGCCAATGGGACCCAAAGAACCAGCGCCCGGAACTGTGGGACACCTACAACACTCGCGTCCACCCCGGTGAGAACATCCGTGTGTTCCCGATCTCGAACTGGACCGAGATGGACATCTGGCAATACATTGGCCGCGAAAAGCTGTACATCCCGCCGATCTACTACGCACACGAACGCGAAGTGATCCGGCGCGGCGGCAACGTCATTCCGGTGTCGCATCTGGTACAGCCCAAGCCGGGAGAGAAGGTGGAAGTCGCCACTGTGCGCTTCCGCACCGTGGGCGACATGACCTGCACCGCGCCGGTGGAATCCACCGCCCGCACGGTGGAAGAGATCATCGAAGAGACCGCCACCACCCGCATCACCGAACGCGGCGCAACCCGCATGGACGACCAGACCTCGGAAGCGTCGATGGAACTGCGCAAGAAGGAAGGCTATTTCTGAGAGGCAGACGTGAGACGTAAGACGTAAGACGTAAGACGTAAGACGTAAGACGTAAGACGTAAGCAAAACCCGCGCAGCGGACAAAGTCAACTTACGACTTACGTCTTACGTCTCACGACAAAAAACTTAAGGATTCATCATGAGCACACAAACACAACTTCTCCGCTTCATCACCGCCGGTTCGGTGGACGACGGCAAGAGCACGCTGATCGGTCGCTTGCTGCACGATTCGAAGTCCATTTTCGAGGACCAGTTCTCGGCCATTTCCAAGACCAGCGAGAAGCGCGGCATGGGCGCGGTGGATCTTTCCCTGCTGACCGACGGTCTGCAAGCCGAGCGCGAGCAGGGCATCACCATCGACGTGGCCTATCGCTACTTCGCCACGCCGCTGCGCAAATACATCATTGGCGATACGCCGGGGCATGAGCAATACACCCGCAACATGGTCACTGCCGCCTCGACTGCCAACCTCGCCATCATCCTGATTGATGCGCGCCGTGGCGTGCTGACGCAGACCCGCCGCCACACCTATCTGGCCAGCCTGCTCGGCATCCCACACATCGTGCTGGCGGTGAACAAGATGGACATGGTCGATTACTCGCAGGCGCGCTTCGACGAGATCGTGGCCGAATACCGCAAGTTTGCCGCCCCGTTGGGCATAGACAACCCGGTGTGCATCCCGCTCTCCGCGCTGAACGGCGACATGGTGGTGGATCGCGGCGACAAGCTGGACTGGTACACCGGCCCGGCGCTTCTGGAACACCTGGACACGGTCGAGATCGACCACGACGTGAACACCACCGACTTCCGCTTCCCGGTGCAGTGGGTGTGCCGCCCGCAGACCGACGAATTCCACGATTTCCGCGGCTTCGCCGGTCGCATCGAGGCGGGCGAGATCTCTGTCGGCGACGAGATCACCATCCTGCCTGCGGGCCGCACTACCCAGGTGAAAGAGATCGTCACCTATGACGGCAAACTGCAGACCGCTTTTGCCCCGCAATCGGTGACGCTGACATTGGCCGACGAGATCGACATCTCGCGCGGCGACCTGTTCGTGCGCAGTGCCGACCTGCAGCCGCGCGTCAGCAAGGAGTTCCGCGCCGTGTTGTGCTGGCTGTCCGAGACCCCGCTGGAAAAGAGCCGCAAATATCTGGTCAAGCACACCACCCGCGTGGCGAAATGCCTGTTCAGCAGCATCGACCACCGCGTGGATGTCAACACGCTGGAGCTGCATCCGGCGGAAAACCTGAAGATGAACGACATCGCTCAGGTGCAGCTCAAGGTGCAGCAGCCGCTGGTGTTCGACGACTACGCCACCGACCGCGCAACCGGCAGCTTCATCGTCATCGACGAGGCCACCAACAACACCGTCGCGGCGGGCATGATCATCTAGGTAAGCGCTGATTAATTCCGTTCGTGGTGAGCTTGTCGAACCATGAGCGGAATTAATTAAATAGAATCAATGGCATCGAATGCCATTCGACAAGCTCAGGGCGAACGGGTTGAGTAAATCAGCGCATTCCTAGCCACCTCGGGACAGCGGCGCGCCACCACTGGCCGCTGTCCCGCCTCCTCCGGCTTTGTGTTATCTTGCGCGCATTCCGCACAAGCCCGATTCACCATGAGCCTGTTCTCCCTCATCATCGCCCTGCTGCTGGAGCAATGGCAGCCACTCGCCAGAACTAGATTGCCGCTGGCGCGAGTACAGGAATATGCCGATTTCTTCCGCTTCCGTTTTAACGCGGGCAAGCATCACCATGGCCGTCTGGCCTGGCTGGTGGCGGTCGGATCGCCGGCAGTTGTGCTCACTCTGGCATTCACCCTGCTGGATGCCATCCATCCGCTCCTTGCCCTCATTCTCAGCATCGCGGTGTCCTATCTGACTCTGGGCTTGCACCAACTCAACGAACGGTTCGGTGAACTGCACCAGGCGCTGAAGGATGGTGACACGTCCCGGGCAGCGAGCCTGCTCGCGCTGTGGCGCAATATGCCCAGCCAGCAACTCAACGCGAACGAGTTGGCCCGCGTCGCCATCGAACGCGCCTTGCTCGCCTCGAACCAGCACGTGTTCGGTGTCATCGTCTGGTTCCTGATCGGCATGCTGCTCGGCCTAGGCCCCAGCGGTGCGGTGGTCTACCGCCTATCGCAATATCTGGACGCACACTGGGGTGCTCTGGACGATCTCGATCATGGCGATTTCGGCGTGTTCGCCCGCCGCATCCATGGCTGGCTGGAGTGGCTGCCGGTGCGGCTGAGCGCGGCCACCTTCGCCATCGTCGGCAACTTTGAGGATGCCGTGTATTGCTGGCGCACTCAGGCGCATACCTGGGCCGACCCGGAACAGGGCATCCTGCTGGCCAGTGGCGCGGGGGCGCTCGGTGTCAGGCTGGGACTGGCCATCTCCGAGGACGGCGTACTGCTCGACCGCCCGGAACTGGGAACCGGCGACGAAGCCGCGCCCGACTACATGCAGAGCACCACCGGCCTGATCTGGCGCACGCTGGTGTTCTGGCTCATCCTGTTGCTGCTCATCACCCTGGCCACGCTCGTCGGCTAGGCTCGGGTATCATTCACCCCCTGACTTTACGGAACACGCCACAGATGTCTTTTCAAGCTGAACCTGCATACGCCCACGGCACTCCCGCAACAACCGCCGTGCTGCTTGTCAACCTGGGTACGCCGGACGCGCCAACGGCGGCAGCCGTGCGCCCCTACCTGCGCCAATTCCTTGGCGACCCGCGCGTGGTGGAGATCCCGCGCCTGCTGTGGTGGCCCATTCTGAACGGCATCATCCTGAACACCCGCCCCAAGAAATCCGCCGAGAAATACGCCAGCATCTGGATGCCGGAAGGCTCGCCGCTAAAGGTGCATACCGAGCGCCAGACGGCCTTGCTGCGTGAAGCGCTGCGGTTGCGCACCGATACGCCGCTGGTGGTGGATTACGCCATGCGCTACGGCAACCCCTCCATCCCCGAGGTACTGGCCAGGCTGAAGGCACAGAACTGTCAGCGCATCCTGCTGGTCCCGATGTATCCGCAATACGCAGCAAGCACCGTCGCTACGGCCTGGGACGTGGTATTCGACGAGCTGCAGCAGATGCGCAATGCCCCCGCACTGCGCACCATCAAGCATTTCCACGACGATGCGGGCTACATCGCCGCCACCGCGCAGAACGTGCGCGACCATTGGACGCTGCATGGTCGCCCGGAGCTGCTGGTGATGAGTTTCCACGGCCTGCCGCGCTACACGCTGGACAAGGGCGACCCCTACCACTGCGAATGCCAGAAGAGCGGGCGGCTGATCGCCGAGGCGCTCGGCCTGCGCAAGGACGAATACCTCATCACCTTCCAGTCGCGCTTCGGCAAGGCCGAATGGCTGCAACCCTACACCACCGCCACGCTGAAGAAACTGGGCAAGGCCAAGCTGCGCCGTGTCGATGTGGTCTGCCCCGGCTTCGTGGCCGATTGTCTGGAGACTCTGGAAGAGATCGCCCAGGAAGGCAAAGAGGACTTCCAGCACGCCGGGGGTGGCGAGTATCACTACATACCCTGCTTGAACCAGCGTCCGGACTGGATACGCGCACTCGCCGACCTGACGCTGGAGCACCTGCAAGGCTGGCTGGACCGGCCCGATGCTGCCCTGCTCGAACGCAGCCGATTGCTGGCGCTCGATGCCGGAGCGCAACGCTGATCAGGGGCGCTGCAGGTACGTCCGAGGTGGTTGCGCCCTCCCCGCCTAAGACGTACCATGCTTCCGTGTTCAACTACCGGGAAGACACCATGGATACCTCAGATTCCCCCAGCAGTGGACCTCTGGTGCGGTGTAGCACCTGCCGCAAGGAGATCCCGAAAAGCACGGCACTGATGCCTGAAGGCTCCGAGTACGTCGAGCACTTCTGCGGCACTGATTGTTACGACCAGTATTTCTCCGAACACCCGGAAAAGAATCCACCTGCCAACGACCCACGAGGAAAACCCTGATGACCGAAGTCGCCGACTTCACACTGCCCGCCACTGGCGGCACCACCTTCCAGCTTGCCGCAGCGCGCGGCAAGCATCTCGTGATCTACTTCTACCCCAAGGACAACACTCCCGGCTGTACGCTGGAAAGCGCGCAGTTCCGCGACCTTTACTCCGAGTTCGCTCAGGCCGGTTGCGAAGTGGTCGGCATCTCGCGTGACAGCATGAAGTCGCACGAGAACTTCAAGGCCAAGTTCACCCTGCCTTTCGCCTTGTTGTCTGATAGCGAAGAAGTAGCCTGTAACCTGTTCGGTGTCATCAAGCAGAAGATGATGTACGGCAAACAGGTACGTGGCATCGAGCGCAGCACTTTCGTCATCGACCGTGACGGCGCACTGCGCCGTGAATGGCGCGGCCTCAAGGCCGATGGTCACGCCGCCGAAGTCCTCGAATTCGTTAAAACACTGGGATAAAAACATGCCTGCACGCGCCACCAGCAAGTCGAAAAACACCAAGCTATTCGTCCTCGACACCAACGTGCTGATGCACGACCCGACCAGCCTGTTCCGTTTCGAAGAGCATGACATCTGCCTGCCGATGTTCGTGCTGGAAGAACTGGACAACAAGAAGAAGGGCATGACCGAAGTGGCGCGCAATGCGCGTCAGGCCAGCCGCTATCTGGACGAACTGGTGAGCGATGCGCCGCTCAAGATCGAGGATGGCATCCCGCTCGACAAGCTGGGCAACAAGAACGCCACTGGCCGCTTGTTCCTGCAGACCAAGTTCATCAAGTACGAACTGCCGCCGACACTGGAATCCGGCAAAGCCGACAACGCCATCCTCGGCGTGCAGATGGCGCTACAGATCGAACAGCCGAAGCGCCCGGTGATCCTCGTTTCCAAAGACATCAACATGCGCATCAAGGCGCGCGCACTGGGGCTGGAGGCGCAGGATTACTTCAACGACAAGGTGCTGGAAGACAGCGATCTGCTCTACACCGGCGTGCTGGCACTGCCCGAGGATTTCTGGGATCGCCACGGCAAGGACATGCAATCCTGGCAGCAGGACGGCCACACCTGGTACAAGGTCAAGGGACCGCTCTGCCCTGCCTTTTTCATCAACCAGTTCGTCTATCTGGAAAGCGGCACGCCGCTCTACGCCAAGGTCGTCGCTCAGGAAGGTGATACCGCCACCCTGCGCACCCTGACTGACTACACCCACCAGAAGAACGCCGTCTGGGGCATCACCGCCCGCAACCGCGAACAGAACTTCGTGCTCAACCTGCTGATGGACCCGGACATCGACTTCGTCACCCTGCTCGGCCAGGCTGGTACCGGCAAGACCTTGCTGACGCTGGCGGCGGGACTGTGGCAGACGCTGGAGAAGAAGCTCTACGCCGAGATCATCATCACCCGCGTCACCGTGCCGGTGGGCGAGGACATCGGCTTCCTGCCCGGCACCGAAGAGGAAAAGATGACGCCGTGGATGGGCGCGCTGGAAGACAACCTCGACGTGCTGAACCAGTCCGAGAATACCGACGCGGGCGACTGGGGGCGCGCCGCCACCCGCGATCTGATCAAATCGCGCGTCAAGATCAAGTCGCTCAACTTCATGCGCGGTCGAACATTCCTCAACAAGTTCCTGATTATCGACGAAGCGCAGAACCTCACGCCCAAGCAGATGAAGACGCTGGTCACCCGCGCCGGTCCCGGCACCAAGGTAGTCTGCATGGGTAACATCGCCCAGATCGACACGCCCTACCTGACCGAAGGCAGCTCCGGCCTCACCTATGTGGTGGACAGATTCAAGGGCTGGGACCACAGCGGCCACGTCACCCTGATGCGCGGCGAGCGCTCCAGACTGGCGGACCATGCGGCGGAGGTGCTGTGAGCGCCACCGATCTGCGCCCCTAGTTCCATGGAGTTGGCAGCATGGCTTCCCACTGCCAGCTCATCGGGTGCAAGCCCGCATTCGCCGCTGCACGCCGCCCCCGAGCCCGCCTGATTCAGTTATCATTCGCCCCCTGTTCCTATACCCCTGATCCAAACATGCCATCCGTATCCCATGAATCTGGCAGCGATATCGTCCATGCCCCACACCCGCCGCTCACCGAGTATTACGACAGTGAGGAGGACCGCCGTGATTGGGTAGGCGACCAGTTCAACAAGACGGCGGCGGATTACGACCGCATCGAGAAGATCCTCGGCTTGGGCACGGGTTCGATCTACCGCAAGAAGATGCTGGAACTGGCCGGTTTGCAGCATGGGATGAAGGTGCTGGATGTGGGCATGGGCACGGGTCTGGTCGCACGGCAGGCGGCTTTGCTGGTCGGCGATCCGGCCAACATCACCGGCGTGGACCCCAGCCCCGGGATGATAGGCAGTGCCAAGTTGCCAGCTGGTGTGCGCGTGATCGAAGGTCGCGCCGAGTCCATCCCGCTGCCTGACGGTGGCTATGACTTTCTGAGCATGGGCTACGCGCTGCGCCACGTCGCGAATATGGCGGATGCGTTCGGCGAGTTCCATCGGATGCTGAATCCCGGCGGCAAGGTCTGCATCATGGAGATCACGCCCGCCCAGGGCAAGTTAGGCAATGCCTTGCTCAAGGGTTATTGCAAATATCTGGTCCCCGCCCTCGCCAAACTGGTGGCCAAGGACAAGGACACCGCGCAACTGTGGCGCTATTACTGGGACACCATCGAGGCCTGCGCCGAGCCGACCAAGGTGATGAGCACGCTGGAGAGTGCCGGTTTCGTCAACGTGCGGCGCAACGTCGACCTCGGGATCTTCACCACCTATCTCGCCGACAAGGCTGCGTAACAGAGCCGCATTCAGCTCTGTCGTCTGAACAATGCGAAGGCGGCCACCAGCATGATGGCCGCAAAACCGCACAGTCGTCCGACCTCAGGCAGGATGCCGACGACATCCGCCCCACGCAACAACACATCCAGCAAACCTTCCAGCCCCCAGTTCATCGGGGAGTAGGCAGCGATCCGCTGCATGACCGACGGCATCACGAACAAGGGCACCATGATGCCGCCCAGAGCGGCCATCAACACGTTGAGGATGGGGCCCAGCGTCGCCGCCTGCGCGTGGGTGGTGACCAGACTCGCCACGGCCAGCGCCAGGCTGACGGCGGCCAGACTGATGGCAAGCAGCATCAACACCAGCGCCCCCCAATGCACGCCGTGCAGAGACAACCCGTCGCCGCCTAGCAACGGCATCAGCCAGATGCCGACCGCCAGCATCAGAGCGGCCTGTATGCCGTTGACCCACAGATAAGGCAGCATCTTGCCCAGAATGAGTTGCCAGGGGGCCACGCCCAGGCTGCGCAGGCGCGCCAGCGCACCGCAACTGCGTTCCTCGACGAACAGGCCCGCAATCGAGGCGACCACGAAGAACATGCCGAACACCAGCCAAGCCGGTACGTTCTGCTGTACGGCGCTCGGTCGCGCGCCGCTCGTCATCCGCTCCGCCGCCGCAGGCACCTCGCCCATCAGCTCGCCCAGGTCGATCTTGTCGGGCAGGTTCGCCAGCAGCGCCTCGGCGCGCAGCTGCGTCACCATGGCCAGCAAACGCACACGATGGGTCTCGAACATGCCGTTGTCCAGCCCCGGCTCGGCGAACAACCGCGCCCGAGCGTGCCCTGTGCCGCCGACCTCCGCCACCGCCGAGGAGAAGCCGTGCTCGATCAGCAGCACGTACTTGAGCCGCCCTGCACGCACCTCGCTGCGCCAGTCGCCCGGCAGGGCTTGCGCCGCTCCCCGCTCCTTCTGCCAGCGCGCCACCAGCTCCTGCGCGGCCTTGCCCTGATCCTGGTCGAGCACGGCGTAAGTCAGGTGCGCGGTGGTCGGCGCGTAGACATCCTTGAGCGCCATCGACATCACGATGATGAACACCATGGGCATGAGGAACAGGGCCGCCATGCCGTGCAGGTCGCGCGACAGGGCGAGGAGTTCTTTTTTCATCAGCGCCAGCAGCATGGTCAATCCCTCAGCGAGCGCTTGGTCAGCGCCATGAACAGCTGCTCCAGATCGGCATGGCCGTAGCGCATGCGGCGTATCTCCAGACCGGCTGCCGCCACCGCCGCGACCACCGCCGCCACGTCCTGGCGTGCATCCAGGCTTAGCCGCACACCATCCCCTTGCCGGGTGACGTGGCCGAACGGCGACAGCAAAGCCGTCAACCGCCCGCTCTCTTCGCCCGCCACGGCCAGTTGCAGCTCGGTAGCGTCGGCCCCCAGCAAGTCGCTCAAAGCCCCCTGCCTCAGCACCTTGCCCTGGTCGAGGATGACCACCCGGTCAGCGATGGCCTCGACCTCCTCCATGTAATGCGAGGTGTAAATCACCGCGCAACCCTGTGCGGCCAGCGCTTTCACGGCATCCAGCAGGAAGGCGCGCGACTGGGGATCGACCCCGACGGTGGGTTCATCGAACAGCAGCAGCTCGGGACGATGCAGCAAGGCGATGGCCAGATTGAGGCGGCGCTTCAGGCCGCCGGAGAGCCGGTCGGCGCGCACCGCGACATGCCGTTCGAGCTGGGAGAACGCCAGACATTCGGCGATGCGCGTCCGTGCCTGCGTGCCCGACAAACCACCGACACCGGCAAAGCAGGCCAGGTTCTCGGTCACGGTCAGGGTGGGATAGAAGGCATATTCCTGCGGGGCGACTGCGATGCGCGTCGGCTGCCGGGCGCGCAGGCTGGCCAACGGCTGGCCGTCCAGCGAGATGTCGCCGTCCTGTATCGCCAGCAAGCCCGAGAGATGGGCGATCAGCGTCGTCTTGCCCGCCCCGTTGGGGCCCAGCAGGCCCAGCACCTCGCCCGCCCTGGCAGTGAGCGACACATTCTCCAGCGCCGGGACAGCGGCTCCCGGATACCGGAAACTCAGCGCGCTGACCTCCAGCATCAGGCGACCGCGCGCTTGAGCGCCTGGAAGAACTCTTTTTCACGCCCGGCCTGGGTGCGCAGCATCCCGGCCAGCAGGGGCGGGTCGAAGCGCTCGCGCCCCTTGATCATGCGCGCCGCCTTCAGGGCGAACTCGCGCCAGCCGTCGCCGATCTCGTTGAGGCGTTCGGACAGCCGCTCCAGTTCGGCGATGCCGGTGATGCTGGCGGCCTCTTGCAGGAAGGCGGCATACAGGAAACGGAACCCCGCACCGCCCGTGCCTATCTCCTCCTGCATACGCACGATGTGGCCGACGTAGTTCAGGCTGTGTTCCGAGGTGTCCAGCCTGGCCACCTTGTTCGCCAGCATGTTGATGCCGCGCACGCCGACGATGGGAATCGGGCCGAGCATGATGCGCACGGTCTTGACGATGGCCCGGCGGATCGCATCAGCCCCGATCTCGCGGCTGCCGATGTGCTCGGGATAGTAGAGCAAACCCTTGGGAGCCAACGCTCCCTTGGCGAAACGGGCGCGTTGCAGATCGGCGCTGGCGCAGCGTTGCGGCAGTTCGGCGACCGGATCGCTGATCAGGTAGTCGTCGCCATCCTTGCCATACACCAGCAGGTTGTGGGCATTGAAGTGAAAACGCATGTCTTCCGGGAAGTACGGCAGCCAGAACACCGAGGTCTGCAGACCGACGACGCGGCCTTGCGCCAACAGCTCGTCCAGCCTGCGCATCCCCTGGGCCGGATCGCCGAAGGTCTCGAAATGGAAGCGCGTCTTGAGCTCCTTGCTCACCCCTTTGAGGATGGACTTGGGCGGCATGCGGTAGGCGATGAGCGGGAAACCGGTGAGCTTGACGAACGGCAGGTAGGCAAACGACAGCGCCGAAGACAAGCCGAACGCCATCGCTTCGGACAGCGCTATGCCGTGATGCGTCATCAGGTTGGCGGCCACCCCGCTCTCGCAGTGCGCCGCGTGGCGGTGCTGAAATGCTGACTGGGCGGCGGTCATGGCAGGGTCCTGAGTCTATCGAGGGGGAGACTGAGCGCCTCGGCATAGCGTTGCAACACGCGCTGCGGCAACCGGGCGAAGCGGTGCGGCTGAAGGTGGCGGCGGATGCGCCATTGCCAGATGCCGCTGGTCTGCGACAACAGCGCCACGTCCATGCGCCGGGCGTACATCCAGTATTCCAGCGGAGCCGTCAGCCCGGCTTGCGCGCGCTGTCTGGCATCCTCCGCCTGTGCGTTCATCCTGTCGACCGCTTGCAGGGTCACGGTCTCATCGACCTCGGAGCCGCACGACGGAACGATCACCATGCGCCCCTGTTCATCCCTGGCATACAGCGCCTTGCGATGCGGGCCCAGCGTGCGGTTGCCTTCCTGGGGAACTTCGTTGACATCCATCAGACAGCCTCCATGTAGACGAACCCGCTGGAGAAACGACCGCTCTCCGGGATGTACATCAACAGCCGGTGCCCCGGCTGGATGCGCCCCGAGCGGAACAGCTCGTCCAGCATGATGTAAGGCGAAGCCGAGCCGGTATTGCCCTTCTCCACCAGATTGGTGAACCAGTTGGCGGGCGGTATGTCTAGGCCGACCTCAGCCAGCGCGGCGGCAGCCGGCCCGGCAAAATACTGGGACGAGATATGCGGCAGGAACCAGTCTATGGGCTGGGCGGCCAGATTGTGCTTCTCCACCAGCAGCCTCAGCGGCTCGGTGAGCGTCGCCCGCACCACGTGCTCGTTCAGCAGCTTCACGTCCTGCTTGACGGTGAAGATCGAACGCGTCGCCCATTCCCCGGTGGAGAACTCCTGCCAGCCGGTGAGCGAGGCATCGGCGTTCTTCTCCGCGCCGGAGTACATGCAGGCGGGCAGCTCGTGCGCCGCCGACGACAGTTCCACCCACAGCACCTTCAGGCTGAGCGCATCGGTCGCCGGTCTATCCTCCAGCAAGACCGCCCCGGCTCCGTCCGACAGCATCCAGCGCAGGAAATCCTTCTCGAAGGCGATCTCCGGACGTTGCTCCAGCTCGCGCACCTTGTGTTCGGCCTCGGCCTCGAAATTGCGCGCATGCAGCGCCACCGAGGCCAGCTCCGAAGCCACGGCCACGGCCCGTTGCGCGTCTCCGGCCTTGACCGCCAGCCAGGCATGTTTGAGTGCCGCCGCACCCGCCACGCAGATGCCCGCCATCGACAAGACCTCCATGCGCGGCCAGCCTAGTTCGCCATGCACCATCACGCCATGCCCCGGCATGATCTGGTCCGGGCGCGAAGTGGCGGCGGACAAGCTGTCCACCTTGCCCAGCTCGCCCAGGCCACGCACGGCGGCGGCAGCGAGCTGGGCATTAGACATCACAGGCAGGCCGGTGTCGCGGTCAAGCGCGTAGTGCCGGTGCTGAATGCCGTTGTTGCGCAACACGATGCGGCGGGCCTTGGACGGCTTGCCGCCGACCATGCCGAGGACCGACTCCATCTCGTCATTGCCTACCGGCTCCAGTGGCAGGAACGAGGACGTACGGGTCAGGTACACATCAACACTCATACTGCTGCATCCTCTCTCTGCCCGAGCCTGAGGGCTGGTCGAACCGCTGCTTCAGAGCAGCGAAGCGGCGCTGCCTGAAGGGGCGCGTCAGCGTCTGGACGAGCAGACTGACCGGAACGACCGTCAGGATCAGGGTTATCAAAAAAATCACGTACAGGATCAACCAGGGATAACGGCGTGCTTCGCCCGGCCCGCCCACGGCGCGCAGCAACTTGCCCCAGAGGTAGAAACTGCGCGTCCCGGCCTGTTCACTGAACAACAGATGCGGATCGGAGTCGACCGCACCCAGTCCGGCCAGCAGCGGCGCACTGCCGCGCTCTTCATCGTTGCGCAAGGCGTCGCGCAGCGCCAGACCGAAGCGGCGCGCGGCATGGATGCTGGCAGCATCGACCCCCGCCGGAGGCAGTATCCTGAGCGGCTGTTTCTTGCCGCTGAGCAGCCACAGCGGCGTGGTCCACAAGCTGGCCAGGGTCGGACTGGGATCGACCAGCACGACATTGTCCAGCAGGCGTGCCCCGCACGCCTGCAACAGGCCCTTCATCTTCTCCTGCGCCAACATCCACATGTTGCGGCAGGCGATCACCGTCACCACCGGCTTGCCCTGCAACAGACGCCGGGCGAGCGGATGCTTGATGAAGGCCGTGACCGGCTGCGAGGGCGCGAGGAACCAGACCTGATAAGGCAGGATAACCAGGTCGAAATCCTCGTCACCGCTCAGCGACAGCGGCTGCAAGGCGGGCGGTACCATGTGGGCCGATTCCGGGAAGGCATCGAGAAAACTGAGGAAGCCCCATGGGAAAGGGAATGGCTTGACCGGGCGCAAGGTCTCGACATGCAGCTCGATCCGCGCGTCCTGCTGCAATGGGGCGATGATGCGCCGGGTGATCTCGGCTAGCTGCCCGGTCTGTGAATACTCAAGGACCAATACCCGCTTGGGTGAACCGGCTGTCGATGCGGTAGAGGTGTTCAAGGCGATCAGGGGAGCGAGTGCAGGGTAAGGTCCGAGGTAGGTGATTCTAGCATTTCACCCTCCCCGCACCAAGGTCGGACCAGATGCCGTCCACCATCGGGTGGGCTGCGTTCGGCTCGCTCGCAGCACGCCCACCGTCACCGGCTTCGGGGTACAGGCGCAACCAATGACTGGAGCCGCCGTCCATGTCATCCACCCAGCCCAGCAGCACGCCTGCCTCCCCCATGCGGGCGGTGGCGAGCTGCAGCAACGCAGCCGGACTGCCGCCGGCGACAAAACAGGCCGATCCGACCCACCCCAGCTGCGCCCCCAGTATGGCCAGCGACTGGCTGGGCTGAGTCTGCAGGAACGACAGCGGCATCGGCAGTTCGTCGCGCAACTGCGCGATGACGCTGACCGTCGCGACATGCGTGCCGCGACGGCTGCCCAACCATAGCGCCGCGCCGGGCGGCAAGCACGCCTCGCCCGCCTGCGCCATACAGCTCAGCGCGCCATACAGGCCGAGCTCCGTCCAGAGACTGATGCGGCGCGGCTTGCCGCCCGCCAGCATGGCCAGTTGCTCGCGCCAGTCCGCTGGCGGCGGCATGGCATCAAAGCGTCCGGTGATCCGTAGCGGCTTCATGTGCGCTCCAGCACGACCGAGGCATGGCTGCCGCCGAAGCCGAGTATCGTCGCCATCACCCGGCGCACCCCCTCCGGCCTGACCGTAGCCAGCGTGACTCCCAGCGCCTCATCCAGCGCGTCGCGGCAGGCGGGCCAGGCCGCGTCCGCGTCCAGGCAGCATGCCAGCAGGGCGAGCTCGACCGCGCCGGACGCGCCCATGGCGTGCCCCACGCTGGCCTTGAGCGAGACCAGCGGCGGCATGTCCGCGTACACCTCGCGCAAGCCCTGAGCCTCGACCCCATCGTTCACCGGGCTGCCTGCGGCCTGGACCTTGATCAGGTCGATCTCCCCGGCCCCCAGCCCGGCTGCGGCCAAAGCCTGGCGGTGCATGGCCACCACGGCAGAGGGCGTAGCGCCGGTCGGTTGCGTGCCGTCCACCACATGGGCTCCGCCCAGCAGTCGCCACCGGCTAGCCGCGCCTGTCGTCAGGCGCAGTGCCGCGACGGCCTCGCCCAGCACCAGGCCGTCGCGGTGCAGGCCGAAGGGTTGGCTGGTCGTGGTAGAAAGCAGTTGCAGGGCAGCAAAGCCCGCCAGGGTCAGCCGGTTGTCCAGCTCGATGCCCAACACCAGCGCGTCCTCGACCTCGCCACTGGCGAGCAGAGCATGGGCGGCCAGCAAGGCGTTCAGGCTGGAAGTACAGGCAGTGCTGATGACGTGTACCGGACCGGTCCACGCCAGCCAGTCCGCCACCTTGGCTGCGAACAGGTCGTAAGCGATGTCGGCCTCGCCGCGCTCTGCCGCGCCGATGTCGAACGAAGACGTGGCGATGAACAAGGGACTGTTGCGGATCAGCCCGCCCCCCGCTTCTTCGCTGACGCGCCGGACCAACTCGCGCGCCCGCTCGTTCCAGTCGCCTGCGGAGCCGGGGATGGCGTGATACGGGAAATCCCCACCCATCATGCCCGGCAGATGGCGGGTGGCCACCGGCTGACTACGCTGTCGTAACCCGGCCAGCACCTCTGGCTTGCCCCGTCCCAAAGAACAGGCCAGACCAAAGTCGGCGAGGTAGACGGGCTTCATGCCGGGCGCTGTCTGCGCAGATGTTCCGCCAGTGACGACAGCGAGGCCAGCGCACGGCGCGTATCCTTGCTGTCAGGCATGCGCACGCCGTAGCTCTTCTGGATGGCCATGGAGATCTGCAAGGCATCCAGCGAGTCCAGTTCCAGCCGCGAACCGGGACCGAACCAGGGCTCGTCGTCGCTCAGGCCGCCGACGGGCTCGTCCTTGTCCACGGCGGACAGAATGCACTGCTTGAGTTCGGCGCGGAACGCCAGGTCATCGTCCATCAGTATGATGCCGCCTGCCGGGACTAGCTGGCCGAGTGCTGCTGGATGTGCTGGTTCAGGCTGCGCAGGGAGGAGAATATCTTGGTGTTGTCGGCACTGTCAGACTTGATCTGTACACCGTAGGTCTTGGAGATCGCCAGCGAAAGTTCGAGGATGTCGATCGAATCCAGCCCCAGGCCTTCGCCATACAGAGGCGCATCCGGCTCGATCTCCGCTGCCGCCACGTCGAGATTCAGCGCACTGACGATGAGTTTTGCCAATTCCAGTTCTTGTTGATCCAATGCCATGTCCGTCCCCGAGTCTTGTGGTTTGTTTGGTCTAGTTTGGGGCGGATTCTACCTCAAGATGACCCTTATATCATCGCGCCATTGATGGAGATGACTTGCCCGGAGATGTAGGCGGCACGTTCCGAAGCCAGGAACGCCACCAGATCGGCGACCTCTTCCGGCTTGCCAGCGCGCCCCACCGGCACCATGCGCTTGATGGCTTCCTTGTCGAACACATTCTCGGTCATGGCCGACTCGATGATGCCGGGCGCGACGGCATTGACCGTGACCCCCCGGCTGGCCAGTTCCAGTGCCAGCGATTTGGTCGCCCCATGCAGACCGGCCTTGGCCGCCGCATAGTTGGTCTGCCCCCTGTTGCCAGTGATGGCGGCCACCGACGAGATGTTGATGATGCGCCCCCAGCGCTTGCCCAGCATCGGCAGCAGCAGCGGTTGCGTCACATTGAAGAAGCCGTTCAGCGAGACATCGATCACCCGCCCCCACTGCTCGGCGTTCATGCCCGGCATCACCGCATCGTCATGGATGCCTGCGTTGTTGACCAACACCTGGATCGCACCGTCCTGCAAGATCGCTTGCACTGCCGCCTGAGTCTGTCCGGCATCGGCCACGTCGAACGCCACGGCCTGTGCGCTGCCGCCCGCCGCGAGTATCCCGGCAACGGTCTCCTGCGCCTTGTCCAGCCCCCGGTTGGCGTGCACATAGACGTGACAGCCCTGCGCTGCCAGCGTGCGACAGATCGCCGCACCTATGCCCCCGCTGCCCCCGGTCACCAGTGCCCGCTTCATGCCCCGCCCTTTCCGGACGCGTCCAGGATCACGGTCGCACGTCCATGCATGACATGCACGGCACCGGCCCGGATGTCGAACTGGTAGATCACCCGCATCTCGTCCCCCATGATTTTTTCGGCATCGATCACCAGATCGTCGGCCAAGGTGTCCAGCCGCGTCGCGTGGCACACCACGTCGCGCACAGCGGCCAGGTAGCCGAGTTGGGGCTTGGCTCCGAAGTCCGCATCCCAGGCCCCGTGCACGGCCATGGCCTGTGCGGCGTATTCGATCCCGCACAGAGCGGGCAGTGTGTCGCCGGAGCGCAACGGGTTGTGCGGGTCACGGTGCGAACGGCTGACGCAGCGTATGCGCTGGGCATCGTAAGCCAGCACGCCGTCGAGCAGACACATATCTCCTGTGTGCGGGATGACCCGGCTGATCTCGGCCTTGCCGGCTAACACGGGCTGACCCTGACACGCAGATGGCTGTCCGTCAGGTAGGCGAGATCGACCTGCGTAGCGGCTGATCCGGCCAGCGCCGCCAGCACGGGCAAACCGCGCGCCACCGGCACGCCCAGCCGCAGCGCCTCCAGCGCGGGCTCCTGCATCATGGTCTCGGTCACCGGTCCCGGCTGCCAATCCAGCTCCAGCATGGCCAGCGATGTCTCGCTCCGTTCCGGGGTCAGCAGCAACGCCAGGCCGAATGCGGCGGTGATGGGCCGCACCGCATGCAAGGGCTGCGGATAAGGATGGTCGTAGGCGATCAAGGCCACGACAGCGCGGTCCACTGCCACTTGTACGGCAGATTCCAGCAGCCCTGCGGCGAAGCTGGCATCGTGTGCGCACAGACTGGTGGACGGCTCGCGCGAGCCCGCCGCGATGCACCAATAGCCTGCGGCGGCGTTGTGGACGGAGTTATGGAAACGGGTCGGCGACACTTCACGCGGCGCGGTCGCCAGTATGGTGTTGATGGCGTGGACGTTGTCGTTGTCGCCTCCCGACGAGGTGAACACCGTCGCTGCCGTGCCGGTCTCGCGTCCGGCCTGCTGCAACGCTTCCAGCCCGACCGCGAGCGCGAGCTTGATCGGCACACCGGCGCGCCTGCGCTCCGCCGCTGGCAGCATGTCGCAGACACGCATCTGGGTCGGTTGCGGCAGATAGTCCGCCCGGCCCGCCAGTATCTCGCGTCCCGCAGACCAATTCTCCAGCCCCGGCCCGAGCAGGCCGATACCCTCGACAAAGACGCGCATCATGCTGTTTTCCCCAACACCAGACTGCAATTGCTGCCACCGAAGCCGAAAGAGTTGCTCAACACGCGCTCCACTCTGGCCGAGCTGCCCTCGATCCGGTAGTCGATCGCCAGCGCGGGATCGAGCTGCTGCGTGTTCAGGCTGCCGGGGATGAAACCGTGCTCGATGGTCAGCATGGAAATGATGGCTTCGGTGATCCCCGCCGCCCCCAGCAGATGGCCGGTCCAGCCCTTGGTCGAGCTGCACGGAACGCGGCTGCCGAATACCTCGGCGATGGCCTTGCCTTCGCTGGTATCGTTGGAACGGGTCGCCGTGCCGTGCAGATTGATGTAGTCGATGTCGTCCGCCACCAGCCCGGCAGAGGTCAGCGCACGGTGCATCGCCAACTGCGCGCCCAGTCCCTCGGGATGCGGCGTGGACATGTGGTAAGCGTCCGAACTTTCGCCCACGCCCAACAGCAACATGCCCCGCGCATCAGGCCGCGCCCGTTCGATCAAGGCGAAACCTGCGCCCTCGCCCACCGAGATCCCGTCCCGCTCCGCGTCGTAGGGACGGCAGGGCAAGCGCGAGACCAGGCCCAGCGAGTTGAAGCCGTACAAGGTGCTCAGGCACAGGCTGTCCACCCCGCCCACCACCACCGCATCGCAGACACCTGCCTCCATCATGCGCGCCGCATTGGCGAACACCTTGGCGCTCGAAGAACAGGCGGAAGAGACCACGAAGGACGGGCCGGTCAGGCCGAGATAGCGCGCCACGAAACCGGCCAGCGAATACGAGTTCTGCGTCTCGGCATACTGGAAATCCGGTGGCAACTGCCCGGTCTGCGGGTCCAGCCGACGGTAGGCCAGCTCTGTTTGCAGGATGCCGGAGGTGCTGGTCCCCAGAAACACGCCGATGCGATGCGCGCCATAGCTGCGCTTCGCTGCCGCCACCACCTCGGCAAAACCATCCTGCTCCAGTCCCAGTTGGGCCAAACGGTTGTTGCGGCAATCGTGAGCGGCAAGATCGGGCCGGATGGCATAAGCATCCAGGGCGGGCACCTTGGCGATGTACGTTTCGAGATCGACATCCTCGAACTGACACGCGCTCAAGCCCGAGCGCCGGGACCGCATCGCATCCAGAGTGGCTGCTGTACCCAGCCCGAGGCTGTTGGCAAGCGTGAAGTGACTGATGAATAAGGGAGACAAATTGAGCGGCACTAAGAGTCAAATGAGAGAGCCGACCCGGCGCATCCAGCCCCGGAACGGCTCGCGGATTCTAAAACATCCCGCAGAGCGAGTCCATGCGGAAAGTATGGGGCAATTCGCCTCCGGCCTGGCTGTCGCCCCACCAGCGATACCGGGCGCGATGATGCAGGAAGCGACCGGGCCAGACAATAGGCCGGACGGCATATTGACAATGGGGCGCAAGGCTGACTGCTCCGCCCCACAAATGACGACAAGCCGCATAGCGGCTTGTCGTGGCGCGGGCTAACGCGTGTAATGCGCAATACCGAAGCCGATCCGAGCGCGAGATGCTGCGCGCCGTGCTCAGTTCTGCGACTTGTCTCTTTCGATCAAGGCATAGGCCGAGTGGTTGTGGATGGACTCGAAGTTCTCGGATTCCACCACGTAGGAGACGATGCGGTCGTCGGCGTTGAGCACGGCGGCGACATCACGCACCATGTCTTCGACGAACTTGGGGTTGTCGTAGGCGCGTTCGGTGACGAACTTCTCGTCCGGGCGCTTGAGCAGGCCGAACAGTTCGCAGGAGGCTTGCTCTTCAGCGTAGCGCACCAACTCTTCGATCCACACCGGGGTGGAGGTACGCACGGTGAGCGTGACGTGGGAGCGCTGGTTGTGAGCGCCGCGCTCGGAGATCTTCTTGGAACACGGGCACAGGCTGGTCACCGGCACCAGCACCTTCATGGTGAAGCGGTATTCGCCGTCGATGATCTCACCGACGAAGGTCACGTCGTAATCGAGCAGGCTCTGCACGCCGGACACCGGGGCCGCCTTGTTGACGAAATACGGGAAACTCATCTCGATGTAGCCCGATTGCGCCTCCAGCTTGACCACCATCTCGCGCAGGATGCTCTCGAACGATTCGACCGAGATCTCGCGCCCATGCTGGTTGAGGATCTCCACGAAGCGCGACATGTGCGTGCCCTTGAAGTTGTGCGGCAGGTGCACGTACATATTGAAGGTGGCGACGGTGTGCTGCACACCCACGCTCTTGTCCTTGACCATGACAGGATGGCGGATGCCCTTGATGCCTACCTTGTTGATCGCCAACTGGCGGGTGTCGGCGCTGTTCTGTACATCCGGGATGGCGCACGCTGCGGCTGAGTTCATAGTCTTGTTCTCGATACTGAAAAGTCAGAGGTGGGAATTATAGCCGATAGTTTCACTCGGGATAACGTCTGCGCACCGCAGCCACGATGCCCGCTGCATCCAGACCGCACCCGGCCAGCATTCTGGACGGCTCGCCCTGCTCCAGATAGGCATCCGGCAGACCGAGCAGCAGTACCGGCACGGCCAGTCCATGCTGGGCGAGGCATTCGATCACAGCGCTACCCGCGCCCCCCTGGATGACGTTCTCTTCCAGCGTCACCAGCAGGTCGTGTTCACCGGCCAGCTTCAGCACCAGCTCAGCATCCAGCGGCTTGACGAAGCGCATGTTGGCGACCGTCGCATCCAGCTGAGCAGCGGCTTCCAGCGCAGGTGCGAGCATGGAGCCAAAGGCCAGCAGCGCGACTTTCTTGCCGCTGCGGCGCAACTCGCCCTTGCCCACCGGCAAGGCAGCCAAATCGGCTTGCGGCGTGACTCCGGGGCCGGTGCCACGCGGATAGCGCACCGCCGTCGGCGTATCCAGGGTGTGCGCGGTGTACAGCATCTGGCGGCATTCGTTCTCGTCCGCCGGAGTCATCACCGTCATGTTCGGTATGCAACGCAGGAAGCTCAGATCGAAGCTGCCGGCATGCGTCGCGCCGTCCGCACCGACCAGGCCGCCACGGTCTATGGCCAGCAGCACCGGCAGGTTCTGGATGGCGATGTCGTGGATCAGCTGGTCGTAAGCGCGTTGCAGGAAGGTGGAGTAGATCGCCACCACCGGCTTGTAGCCCTCGCAGGCCAGACCGGCAGCGAAGGTCAGCGCATGCTGTTCAGCGATGCCGACATCGAAGTAACGGGCCGGGAAGCGCTCGGAGAATTCGACCATGCCCGAACCCTCGCACATCGCCGGAGTGATGCCGACCAGCTTGTCGTCCTGCTCCGCCATGTCGCACAGCCATTCACCGAACACCTGAGTATAGGTCGGCTTGGCCGCGCCCTTGGGCTGGATGCCGCTGACCGGATCGAACTTGCCTACACCGTGGTACAGGATGCAGTCCTGCTCGGCGCGAACATAGCCCTTGCCCTTCTGGGTGACGATGTGCAGGAACTGCGGCCCTTGCAACTGGCGGATGTTCTGCAAAGTCGTGACCAGCACGTCCAGATCGTGACCGTCGATGGGGCCGATGTAATTGAAGCCGAACTCCTCGAACAGGGTGCTCGGCGTGACCATGCCCTTGACGTGCTCCTCGGCACGCTTGGCGAACTCCAGCATCTGCGGCATGCCCTTGAGGATGCTCTCGCTCTTGCTGCGCACCTTGGCGTAGAAGCGGCCTGACATCAGTTTGGCCAGATAGTTGTTGAGCGCCCCCACCGGCTTGGAGATGGACATGTCGTTGTCGTTAAGGATCACCAGCAGGTTGGCATCCATCGCTCCGGCGTTGTTGAGCGCCTCGAACGCCATGCCGCCGGTCATCGCTCCATCGCCGATGATGGCTACGGCACGGTCGTCCGAACCGGCCAGTTGCGCCGCCGCCGCCATACCCAACGCGGCGGAGATCGAGGTGCTCGAATGGCCGGTGCCAAAGGTGTCGAACTCGCTCTCGCTGCGCTTGGGGAAACCGGAGATGCCTCCGGCCATGCGCAGTCCGGCCATGGCTTCGCGACGCCCGGTCAGGATCTTGTGCGCATAGGTCTGGTGACCGACATCCCACACCAGCTTGTCCTGCGGGGTGTTAAACACATAGTGCAGGGCCACGGTCAGTTCGACGGTGCCCAGGTTCGACGACAAATGGCCGCCGGTCTTGCTCACCGATTCGACCAGAAAGGCGCGCAACTCATCCGCCAGTTGCGGCAACTGCTGCGGCTCAAGACGGCGCAGGTCTTCGGGAGAGGTGATGGATTCCAGCAGGGTGGGCATCAATACTTTCGCAATACGATGAAGTCTGCCAGTTCGCGCAGACGTTGGGCGGGAGCGCCCAGTTCGGCGAGCGCTTCCAGCGCCTCGCGGTGCAGATCGGCTGCCATGCGCTTGGCCGCCGCCGCGCCCAGTAACGTGACGTAAGTGGGCTTGTCGTTGTCGGCATCCTTGCCTGCGGTCTTGCCCAGCGTAGCGGTGTCGGCCTCGGCATCCAGCACGTCGTCGACCACCTGGAAGGCCAGGCCGATGCACTTGGCGTAATGGTCCAGACGCTCCAGCAAGCGCTGGTCGGCCTCGCCGCAATGTGCGCCCAGCAGCACGGCAGCGCGGATCAGCGCGCCGGTCTTGTGAATGTGCATGAACTCCAGCTCGGGCACGCTCAAGGGCTTGCCCACGCTATCCAGGTCGATGGCCTGACCGCCCGCCATGCCGCGCGAACCGGAGGCCTGCGCCAGCAGGCGCACCATCTCGATCTGGCGCAGAGGACGGTCGCTCAGGGCCGGGTCGGTGAGGAACTGGAACGCCAGCGTCTGCAGGCTGTCGCCCACCAGCAGGGCGGTCGCCTCGTCGTATCGCACATGGCAGGTCGGCTTGCCGCGCCGCAGCACATCGTCGTCCATGCAGGGCATGTCGTCGTGCACCAGCGAATACGCATGGATCAGCTCGACAGCGGCGGCGACGTGGTCGATCCGCTCCACGGTGGCACCGACCAGTTCACCGGCGGCGAAAGCCAGCAAAGGGCGGACCCGCTTGCCTCCATCGAGCACCGAATAGCGCATCGCCTGATGCAGGCGTTGTGGGGCGACATCCGGTTGCGGCAGCCATTGCTTCAGCACCTCCTCGAAGCGCGACTGCTGGGCGCTGGCCCAATCCTGAAAAACCAAGGTCATTTGTCTTCGTCCACTGCGAACGGTTTGAGCGCGCCCTCTTCCAGCACGCTGACTTGTTGCTGCACGTCGTCCAGCTTGCCGCGACAGCGCTGCAACAGCTCCACACCGCGCCGGTATGCCGCCAGGGAATCCTCCAGCGACAGCTTGCCGGACTCCATGTCGGCCACCACTTGCTCCAGCTCGGCGAGCGCCGCCTCGAAGCTTTGCCCCTTGGGGGATTTTGCAGTCATCACTGATCTCGTTCGCGAAAGGCGTGCATTGTACCGAATGGCTCCACTCCTAGACAATCGCCCCGGCGATTATAGTCGCCACAGACCATCGTGCCGAAAGCGGAAAATCCCTGCCGCCGCCGCTCACACTCGGTGCGAGGCGGGTATAATCGCGGGCAATGTCCCAACCGTAAGGAAACATCTTGGAACTCTCGCACCGCGTACTATCCATCAAGCCTTCCCCCACCCTCGCCGTCAATGCGCGCGCCAATAAACTGAAAGCCGAAGGCCGGGACATCATCGGTCTGGGCGTGGGCGAGCCGGACTTCGACACCCCACAACACATCAAGGATGCCGGCATCGCCGCCATCAACCAGGGTTTCACCCGCTACACCGCCGTCGGCGGCACGCCCTCGCTGAAACAGGCCATCGTCGCCAAGTTCAAGCTCGAGAACGCGCTGGAGTACAAGGCCAGCCAAGTCCTGGTGTCCTGCGGCGGCAAGCAGAGCTTCTACAATTTAACCCAGGCCGTGATCAACCCCGGCGACGAAGTGATCGTCCCCGCGCCGTACTGGGTGTCCTATCCTGACATCGTGCTGCTGGCCGAAGGCGTGCCGGTGATCGTCGAAGCCGGCATCGAGCAAGGTTTCAAGATGACCGCCGCTCAACTGGCCGCCGCGATCACCCCCAAGACCCGCATGGTGGTAATCAACAGCCCCAGCAACCCGACCGGCGCGGTGTATACCTCCGACGAGCTGCGCGCGCTGGGCGAGGTGCTGCGCCAACATCCTCGCGTGCTGATCGCCAGCGACGACATGTACGAGCACATCCGCATGGATGATGCTCCCTTCGTCAACATCGTCAACGTCTGCCCCGACCTGTACGAGCGCACGCTGGTGCTGAACGGCGTGTCCAAGGCCTACGCCATGACCGGCTGGCGCATCGGCTACGCCGCCGGGCGCGCCGACATCATCGCCGCGATGGAGAACATCCAATCGCAGAGCACCTCCAACCCGACCTCGATCTCGCAAGTGGCGGCAGAAGCGGCGCTGAACGGCGATCAGTCCTGCATCACACCCATGCTGACCGCGTTCCGCGAGCGCCATACCTATCTGGTGGACGCACTCAACGCCATCCCCGGCCTGAAATGCGTGTCCAGCGGCGGCGCGTTCTATTCCTTCCCCGATGCGAGCGAGGCGATCGCCCGCCTGCATGCGGAAGGCAAGCTGAAGGAAGCCAACGATCTGGCGCTGGCGGAGCGCCTGTTGGAGTTCGGCGTGGCCTTGGTACCCGGCTCGGCCTTCGGCAGCGAAGGCTGCATCCGCCTGTCGTTCGCCACCTCGATGGACAACCTGAAAGCTGCCGTCGCCCGCATCGCTGCGGCCTTGGCTTGACCGGATGAAGGTCGCCGTTTGTAGCGCCCACCCCTATGACCGGCGCTTCCTTCAGGAAGCCAACACCACTTACGGCCACGAGCTGAGTTTCTTCGATGCCCGCCTGAGCGAGGAGACCCGCCAGATGGTGGCCGGATTCCCCGCCATCTGCGCCTTCGTCAATGACACCTTGAACGATGCCGTGCTGGCCGCATTGGCACAGCAGGGCACGCGCCTGATCGCCTTGCGCTGTGCCGGATTCAACAATGTAGACCTCGCCTCGGCGGCACGCCACGGCCTGCGCGTGGTGCGCGTCCCGGCCTATTCGCCGCATTCGGTGGCCGAACACACGCTGGCGCTGATCCTGGCGCTCAACCGCAAGACGCACCGCGCCTACAACCGTGTGCGGGACGGCAACTTCTCGCTGGACGGACTGCTAGGTTTCGAGTTACGCGGGCGGACTGTCGGCATCATCGGCACCGGGCGCATCGGGCTGGCCACCGCCGAGATCCTGCGCGGCTTCGGCTGCCGTCTGCTGGCCCATGACCCCTACCCCGCTCCCGAATGCTCGGCACTCGGTGCGGAATACGTCACGCTGGACGAGCTGTATCGCGACAGCGACCTCATCTCCCTGCATTGCCCGCTCACCCAGGATAGCTTCCACCTCATCAACACCGCCGCCATCGGCAAGATGAAACGCGGCGTGATCCTCATCAACACCAGTCGGGGCGCGGTCATCGACAGCCTTGCCGTCATCGCTGGCCTCAAGAGTGGCCACATCGGAGGGCTGGGGCTGGATGTCTATGAGCAGGAAGGCGACCTGTTCTTTCAGGACCTGTCTTGCCAGGTCATCCAGGACGATGTGTTCGAGCGCCTGTTATCCTTCCCCAATGTGCTGATCACCGGCCATCAGGGCTTTTTCACTGCCGAAGCACTGGCCAGTATCGCGCACACCACCCTGCATAACGTCAGCCTGTTCGAGCAGTCTGGCGCGTGCCCGAACGAAGTCACCTCTGCACTGGTTCGCTAACCCAGGTAAAACCATGAATCACTCATTCGATATCGCCATCATAGGCGCGGGCGCGGCTGGCCTGATGTGCGCCCTGACCGCCGCCCAGCGTGGCCGCTCGGTCGTGCTGCTGGACCACTCGGCCAAGCTGGCCGAGAAGATCCGCATTTCGGGCGGCGGACGCTGCAACTTCACCAACCTGAACGTGAAACCGGAGAACTACCTGTCGGACAACCCGCACTTTGTGCGTTCCGCGCTGGCGCGCTATACGCCGCAGCACTTCATCGCCATGCTGGACGAGCACGGCATCCGCTGGAGCGAGAAGGAGCTGGGGCAGTTGTTCTGCGACGACAGTTCCGAGGCGGTCATCAAGATGCTGAAGGACGATTGCGAAGCCGCCAACGTGCGCCGCTACCACTCTTGCGAAGTGCATGAGATCAAGCCAAGGAATTCAAAAGATCGATTTGAAATCATTAGCTCACGCGATACTTTTCATGTCACGTCGCTGGTCATCGCCACGGGCGGCCTGTCCATTCCCAAGACCGGCGCGACACCGTTCGGCTACAAGGTGGCCGAGCAGTTCGGCCTGCCCATGGTCAAACTGAGGCCGGGCCTGGTGCCGCTCACCTTCCGCCCCGACGAGTGGCAACCCTACTCCGGCCTGTCCGGACTCTCCTTCCCCGCCGAAATCAGCTTCGGCAAGCAGAGTTTCCGCAACGAGCTGCTGTTCACCCATCGCGGCCTGAGCGGCCCGGCCATCTTGCAAATCTCCTCCTACTGGGAGCACGGCCAGCCTTTGTCCATCGACCTGCTGCCCGGACGCGACATGCAGGCGCTGTTCGAAGAGCACCGCAGCAGCAAGATGCTGATGAGCAACTTCATCGGCCAATATCTACCCAAACGCTTTGCTGAGGTGTGGCTGCCGCAGTTCGGCGAGAACCTGCCGGTCAACCAGTGGTCACCCAAAAAACTGTCCGCCCTCGCCGAGCAAGTACATCACTGGCGCATCACTCCGTCCGGCACCCAAGGCTACACCAAGGCCGAAGTTACCTGCGGTGGCGTGGACACGCGCGCACTCTCGTCCAAGACGATGGAAGCCAGCGCCGTGCCGGGCTTGTATTTCATCGGCGAAGTGGTCGATGTGACGGGCCAACTGGGCGGTTACAACTTCCAGTGGGCGTGGGCATCGGGCCACGCGGCGGGGATGGCAGCCTAGGCAAACATCGCTATAATCCGCCCGCAATGGCGTGTCGCCACACCGCGCCCCCGGTCAACCCAAGATTGAAAGGATAACCATGAAACTGCTCATCACCTCGGCCCTGTTCGCCAGCCTGTGCTCTGGTTTCGCCAGCGCCTGCCCACCCTCCCAGACCGACGACCACTGCGACCCGAAAAAGCACGGCGAGATGGCAGGTCCGGCGCAAAAGCTGCACGATGCGCTGAAACTGTCGCCGGAGCAGGATGCCGCCTGGAAGGCCATGCAGGACCATGCACGCGCCCGCATGGAGCATCACCAGCAGGAGCGCATCGAGGCCAAGGCCGAGTTCGATGCCTTTTATGACAAGCTCTCTCCCGAGCAGAAAAAGATGCTGGATGCGCACCATGCCCGCCACGACGGCATGCACGAAGGCTGCGATCCCAAGCGCCTGCCATCCATCAAGAAATAAGCCACTCACCCGTTCACCTCCGGGAGGCTACCTCACCGCCTCCCCACCTCACGGAGACTTCGCATGCAAAACCAATATAGCCGCCGCCTGGCCATCATCCATTGGCTGACGCTGATCCTGTTCATCGCCGCCTTCTATTTCGGCCACGAGCTGGACGAGACCGAGCAAGCCGCCGCCAAGTTCGGCCTGTATCCCTACCACTTCCTGCTTGGCGATGCCGTGCTGGTGCTGACCTTGTTGCGCGCGTATTTCATCCGCAAGGATGGCAAGCCCGCCCCCATCGCTGGCGGCAGCCCGCTGGCCAACAAGGTCTCCACCGGCATCCACCACTTGCTGTACGTGTTGCTGATCGCCGTCCCCGCCAGCGGCATGATCATGCTCAACACCACCGGACTGTTGGTCGCTTTCCAGTCCCACGATGTCAGCAAGATGCCGGACCTGGAAGAGTTCGCCATCCACGAGATCCATGCCACGCTGATCTTCATCCTGATCGCCACGATCGCGCTGCACGTGCTGGCCGCCCTGCATCACCAATTTATCCTCAAGGATGGCTTGATGAGCCGCATGTCGCTGTTCGGCAAGCGTGACTGAGTTGGAATCATGGGCCGTGCGGGGAGACAATTCGCTCCCCGTTTCGGCTTGAGTCGCGCGTAACAATCGGCGGAGTAGTGCTATCATTACGCCCGCAAAATCAAGCAGCAATCATCGGGTGGCACATAAAAACCAGGTCACCGGACAATAACCAACAAAACAGTCGGGGAGAGAAATGATTCTAGGGAACACCAACCTGTCAGGGGCTTCCGAATTCGTGGTGCAGGGGCTCACGATCGATGGCCATGCGTTCAGCCTGCCGGAAGACTGGGCCATGCCGGAAGATTGGGTCGATCACTTGTGCGACATGCTCTCGACCACCGGCCTCGACAAGCGCACGATTTACTCGGAGTTCGTCCGCCCTGCCGTGATCGGCGATGTGCGCTCCATCGTCGTCCAGATCGAGATCAAGGAAAAACACCCCGGCGCGTTCGACCGCATCAGCAAGTTCGTGGACGAGCATCGCCTGAAGGTACGTCCGGGCCGTGGCAAGACTGCCACCCCAGTCTCCGCCGAACGTCGCGACCCGACGCGCAACCACGGTTGATCTTGCTGCGTCAGATTCCCGGCCAGAGGTGACGGCATGAACTTGCTGAAAGCCCTGGCCACCATCAGCGGCCTCACCTTTGCATCGCGCATCCTCGCCTTCGCCCGCGATGTGCTGATCGCCCGCATCTTCGGTGCAGGCATGGCGACCGACGCTTTCTTCGTCGCCTTCAAACTCCCCAACCTGCTGCGCCGCCTGTTCGCAGAAGGCGCGTTCTCGCAAGCCTTCGTGCCCATCTTCGGCGAGTACAAGAACCGGCGCGGCCATGACGAGACCAAGCTGCTGGTCGATCACGTCGTGTCGCTGCTGGCGGTGATCCTGTTCATCGTCACCGTCATCGGCATCATCGCCGCGCCCATCCTGGTCTATATCAGCGCGCCGGGCTTTGTGAAAGAACCGGAAAAGTTCGACCTTACCGTGCAACTGCTGCGCGTCACCTCGCCCTACATCTTCTTCATCTCGTTGGTAGCCGTGGCGGCGGGCATCCTCAACTCCTACAACAAGTTCTGGGTACCGGCCTTCGCCCCCGTCCTGCTCAACATCTGCTTCATCGGCGCGGCGCTGTGGCTGGCCCCCTATTGCGATCCGCCCATCATGGCGCTGGGCTGGGCGGTGTTCCTCGCAGGCATCGTGCAGCTCGCGTTCCAGGTGCCGTTCCTCAGGCAGATCGGCATGTTGCCGCGCTGGCGACTGGTGTTCAACGACGCAGGAGTGTGGCGCGTCATCAAGCAGATGGGGCCCGCCGTGTTCGGCGTATCCATCAGCCAGATCAGTCTCATCATCAACACCATCTTCGCCTCCTTCCTGGCGGCGGGCAGCGTGTCCTGGCTGTATTACGCCGACCGGCTGATGGAATTCCCCTCCGGCGTGCTGGGCGTGGCGATCAGCACCATCCTGCTGCCCTCGCTCTCCAAGCTGCACGTGGACAGCAACCCCAAGGAATTCTCCAAGATGCTGGACTGGGGCCTGCGCCTGACCTGCATGCTCACCCTGCCCTCCGCGCTGGCGCTGGGGCTCATCGCCGTACCGCTGCTGGCCACCTTCTTCCAGCACGGCAACTTTGTAGCGCACGACGTGTTGATGACGCGCGACGCGCTGGTCGGCTACAGCGTCGGCCTGATCGGCATCCTGTCGGTGAAAGTGCTGGCGCCCGGCTTCTACGCGCGCCAGGACATCAAGACCCCGGTAAAGATTGGCCTGATCACCCTGGCCGCCACCCAGTTAATGAACCTCGCCTTCATCGGCTGGCTGCACCACGCCGGACTGGCGCTGGCCATCGGCCTCGGCGCCTGCGTCAATTCCGCCATCCTGCTCTACCTGTTGCTCAAGCGCGGCATCTACCAACCCGAACCCGGCTGGGCCGCCTTCGCCCTCAAGCTGGCTGCGGCCCTGCTGGCAATGGGGGCGACGCTGTGGTTCGTCATGGGCAGCGAACAGCACTGGCTCACCACCGGCGGCTGGGGCCGCATCGGCCATCTCGCCCTGCTGGTCAGCGCGGGCATAGTCATCTACTTCGCCGTGCTGGGCGCGCTGGGCTTCCGCCCCAAGGATTTCGCCAAGCGCAGCGTCGGCTGAGAGGACAACGATGAGCGACCATTCCTACAACGTGGAAGAGGATAGTTTCGATGAGTTGGTCGTCGCCCGTTCGCACCAGTTGCCGGTGCTGATGGACATCAGCGCGGAGTGGTGCGCGCCCTGCCGCGTACTCGCCCCGCTGCTGCACAAACTGGTGTTCGAGTACGACGGCCAGTTCTACCTCGGCATCGTCGATGCCGACGAGAACATGAAGATCGCAGGCCGCCACAAGGTGCGCGGCTTCCCCACCGTGGTCGCCTACAGCCACGGTGTCGAGATCGACCGCTTTCACAGCGCCCAGACCGAAGGTTTCCTGCGCGACTTCATCGACCGGGTGATCGAGCGGCACCGCGCGCATCCCACGCAGGGCTGACACTGGCAATGCGGCTATCGCCCCTCGCTTACTTGCTGGCCAGCCTCCTCCTGCTCGGCGGCTGCGCCGGGGATGGCCGTTGGAATGGTCACAGTGCCCTGCCCACAACCATCGTCAACACCACCGGCAACACCTTCCAGAAGGACGGCAAGTGGCACTCTAACGCCGGGCCGCTATCGGCCCGCTTCGGCGGGCTGGCCTGCGACAACGCGGTCGGCGACATGCGATTCCATACCGGGGAATACCTGCATTGGCACATCGCGCCCAGCGACTCGACCCCGCTGCCGGGAATGAGGCGCTGCCTCAAGAATCCGGACGGCGAGCCTAGCTGCGCCGAGAACTGGTCGCTATGCGGAAGGAAAGTCAGGGTCAGATGCGTGGCGGGCGATTTCTGCGGCAAGGCTGGCGCGCCCTCGCTGGTGTCACGGATCAACCACGGCCATTCCCCCGTGAACGACTACCTGCCTCGCTTCTTCGTCGATGAGCTGACGCGCACGTTCGGAAGAAATCCGCCGGTAGCGAACTCCGTAGTGCTCTACATCACCGACTTCTGCCCGGCTGAGCACAGCAACAACAAACAGGCGCGGCAATGCCAAAGACCGCAGATAGACCTGTCCACCTCAGCCTTCCTGCTGCTGGGGAAAACCAATGAGCAAGGCTATATCAACTCCAACACCCGAGTCACCGTAGAACTGCTGGAAAGCAACGACCCCACCCCCGCTGGGCCGGAGTTTCCTTAGAGACACTCAGCGATCCAACGGACTCACCACACCGCGCCTAATCCACAGGTGCCGATGCTGTAATAGCGCAAGCGAATCTCCCCCCATCCGGTCGAGCAGCTTAGTCGAATCCTGAAAAGCACTGAGCACGCATCCACGCATTTTTAGGCCGCCTATATCTGCCGACCTATATCCAGAGTTATAGTAATAATATGTTTAATTGGTGTTATTTAACTTATCGTTGACAAGAATACCAGACTTAGGCGACATTGCGCCCTCATTATTAAGCCGTCTAAATTACGTTAGCCGTACCCCACTTCACCAGCCAAGGAAGAACCATGCGAACACTTTTCATCACGGCTGCAGCATTGTCGTTAGCCGCTTGCGCAACATCGAGGCCTATTCAGGGGCCGAACGGCGGCACGGCATATTTCATTAAATGTGGAAGCGCGGTAATTGATGCGTGCTATGAAGAAGCCACCAAGGTATGCCCGAAGGGCTACACATTCGTGGACAAACAAAACAATCCAAATGCGGTAGCTCTTTCGAATGGTGCTGGTGGCTTTAACGTCATCCGTGGGCCAAACACCATGCTGGTGGAATGCAAGCCGTAGTTGGCACCTCACACACCGTAATGGCTAACAGGCGCTTCGAGAGGGACGCGGAAACAGCCTGCTTCGCTGCCTGTTTCCACGCCCCTCAAGCTAAACGTTAGGCATTGATGACAGCACGCGCTCTCATTCCCTTCGACATCATGTCTGGCGAGCAGACTCTGCTGCTGCAGAAGCTACTCTCCAAACAGGTACGTTTCATTGTGGTCGGTGGCTACGCAGTTCGATATCACGGATACCTACGAGCAACTGAAGACTTAGATCTCGTGATTGAGCAGACCACAGAGAACATAAGCCGCCTTAGAGAGGCCCTAGCACCGGATTCTCCTGAGGGTGAGTGGGGTCAACTGTTGCTTCCCGAGAAGAAATTGCGTTGGTGGGACGTGGAGATCTTTTCGGCAATGCGTGGCTTGGATTATCGAGACATGGACAGATCAGCTGAGTTTTTTGCGTTCTTCGATTCATCGATTCGAGTCATATCTGTATCACACCTTAAGGCAGCGAAGAAGCTTGCTATCGAGGCAACCGACCGCGACGAAAAAAAGCGCTCTCAAGACAAAGATGATCTTGAGTACCTTGAGGAGCTACGCAATGCCTAACATTTCGTTCGAGAGGGACGCTACGCCAGCAAGCCGGCTTCGCGCCCCTCAACTCAAACGTTATGCGCTAAAAATTGAATAAAAGGTCCCCTCCATGCAGGCAGATGAAAAACCAAAAGGTCCGGCATCGTATTTTCCTTCCATTGAAAAGAAGTACGGCCAGCCTATCGCGTACTGGCTGGAGCTGGTCGGCGCAAGGGGCGGCATGAGGCACATGGAGATCGTAGCTTGGCTCAAATCGGAACATGCCATGGGGCATGGCCACGCCAACGCTATCGTTGCCTATGTGCTGGCGAGCCAAAGCAAGAATCCTTGAGACTCACTCTCGCCTGCCCTGAAGCCGCTTTCAGTTAGGCAAGCCAACTCCGGCTGATTCCCCCCTACTCCAGCCAACGCGTTCAAGCACGGCTGGTTCAGTCCGTTCGGTGTAGCTCAATCGCCCTCGAACTCGCACAGGGCGAACACGCGCTGACCGAGCTTCTCCAGGCGAGCATGCCCGCCGATGTCCGGCAGGTCGATGACGAAGCAGCATTCGACGATCTTGCCGCCCATCTTTTCGAGCAGGATGCAGGCGGCTTCCGCTGTGCCGCCGGTGGCGATGAGGTCATCCACCAGCAGCACCCGCTCACCCTCGGCTATGGCATCGGTGTGGATCTCGATGCGGTCGGTGCCGTATTCCAGTTGGTAGTCGTGACCGATGGTCTCGGCGGGCAGTTTGCCCTTCTTGCGGATGGGTACGAAGCCGACGCCCAGCGCGTAGGCCAGCGGTGCGCCAAGGATGAAGCCACGCGACTCGATGCCGGCGACCTTGTCGATCTTCACCTCACGATAGCGATTGACCAGCTCGTCGATGGTGATGCGCAGGCCCACCGGGTCCTTGAGCAAGGTGGTGATGTCACGGAACATGATGCCGTGATGCGGATAGTGCGGGACGGTACGGATCCTTGATTTGATTGCCATGTTCATTCCTCGAAGTCCTGTTTTTTGTAATCCTTGAATCGTTGCTGCACATCAGCCATGTGCTGGGCGGTCAACAACTGCGGCTCGCCAGCCTGCAAGGTGCGCCAATAGATCTCGGACAGGAACTCGACCTCCTGCGCCACCGCCAGCGCTTCGTCCAGATTCGCGCCGAGCGCGATCATGCCGTGATTGGCGAGCAGGCAGGCTTTGCGCCCCTGCAAGGCGTAGAGCGCGTGATCGGATAGTTCCTGGCTGCCGAACAGGGCATAGGGCGCGCAGCGCACCGAGCTACCGCCCGCCATCGCCACCATGTAATGCACGGCTGGCACGTCGCGGCGCAAACAAGCCAGGGTGGTGGCGAACGTAGAGTGGGCATGCAACACCGCACCGACCTCGGGCCGCGCCGCCAAAATGTCGCGGTGAAAACGCCATTCGCTGGACGGTTTGCCTGTGCCGACCACTTCGCCTGCCAGCGTCATCTTGACCAGGCTGGCGGCCGTCATCGCACTCACCGGCAAAGCCGAGGGCGTGACCAGAAAGCCTTCGTCGCAACGCACCGAAGCATTGCCGGACGTGCCCCGGTTGAGGCCGCAAGCCAGCATCTGGCGCGAGGTTTCCAGCAGGTCGCGGCGGAGTTGCGATTCGCTCATGGCTGGCTCGCCAGCACCCGCCCTGCGACCGCCGACAGCTTCTCGACCATGGCCGGGTCGCGCACCGCAGGCGCAGTCATGACTGCATGTTGCAAAGCGCTGCGGCAAGTGCAAGCGGCGGCGCAGGCATCCGCGCCGATGGCGGGAACGGCTTGTTTCACCAGTGTGCGGGCGTTGTCGGCGTTGGCCAGCAACACCTTGATGATCTCATCCACCGTCACCGCATCGTGGCCGGGATGCCAGCAGTCGTAATCGGTGACCATCGCCACGGTGGCGTAGCAGATCTCGGCTTCGCGGGCGAGTTTGGCCTCGGGCATGTTGGTCATGCCGATCACATCGCAACCCCACTGCCGGTACAGCTCGGACTCAGCCAAGGTGGAGAACTGCGGCCCTTCCATCACCAGATAGGTGCCGCCGCGCACCGCCTTGATGCCCGCCGCCCGCGCCGCCGCCTCGATGTGGTCACCCAAGCGCGCACATACCGGCTTGGCCACCGAGACATGCGCGACCAAGCCGGTGCCGAAGAAGGATTTAGTGCGGGCGAAGGTGCGATCGACGAACTGATCGACGATGACGAAGGTACCCGGCGTGAGGTCTTCGCGCAGCGAGCCGACCGCGCTCACCGAAATGATGTCGGTCACGCCGACACGCTTGAGCGCGTCGATGTTGGCGCGGAAGTTGATCTCGGATGGCGGCAGACGGTGGCCGCGCCCGTGGCGTGGCAGGAACACCAACTCCAGCCCGTCGAGTTCACCGAACAGTAATTCATCGGAAGGCTCGCCGAACGGCGATGCGACCTGTTCCCAACGGGTGTTGCTCAATCCGGCGATGTCATAGACACCGCTACCACCAATGATGCCGATACGTTTTCGTGTCCCGCTCATTCCATTCCCCCATGTGAGGGACGGATTGAAACAGGAAGCGTCGATCAGTTCAAGTTATGTGACTTTGCTCACAGACTTGCCGCCCGCAAAATCGTATCTTGCGGCTCCCGCAATCCACACCAGAGGAGTATGACCATGAGTTCAAACGTAGGTGGTATCGATCGTATCCTGCGCATCGTCGCAGGCGTGGCGCTGATCGCCCTGACATTGACCGGCACCATCGGTGCCTGGGGCTGGATCGGTGTCGTACCGCTGCTCACCGGACTGTTCAAGTTCTGCCCGTTCTATCCGATACTGGGCATGAACACCTGCCCGATGAAGAAATAGTTTCCCCAGCCTGCAAAGGCGACCTGACCCGACAACTCCTCCCTTTGTCGGGTCTTTTTTTGACCAGGAGCAAACCATGCTGAACAAACTACTGCTGAGCGCCATCGTGGCGGCTTTCTCCCTTCCCGCTGTGGCTGCAGAAGCCACGCCCGAGGCCGCCAAGGCCATCGCCCTGCCCTTCCTGAAACAGCTTGCCGCCGAGAACCAGAAGGCAGTCGCCGAAGGCGGCCCCGAATCCGCCATCCAGGTGTGCAAGGAGATCGCCCCGAGAATGGCGGGCGAAGCCTCGCGCAAACACGGCCTGAAGCTGAGCCGGGTATCGCTGAAAGTGCGCAATCCCATGCTGGGCACGCCGGATGCCTGGGAACAGAAAGTCCTGCAAGGATTCGAGGCGCGCGCCGCCAAGGGCGAGAAGCCCGAGACCATCGAGTTCTCCGAAGTCGTGCAGGAACCCGCTGGCAAGTATTTCCGCTTCATGAAGGCCATCGCCCTGCAACCCGGCTGCGTCAGTTGTCACGGCGCGAGCGAGCAGATCTCCGATGCCACCAAGGCCCGTCTGGCCGAGGACTATCCCTACGACCGGGCTACCGGCTACGCTCCCGGACAGATCCGTGGCGCAGTCAGCATCAAGCAAGCCATGTGATGCCGCTCGCCTGCCAGCCCGCAAGCCGCAGCGCGGGTCCGGTAGGCGGCTGCCGTTCGTGACATAATCGGCGCGGAGGAACCATGTCAGCAACCCATACCGACCACGCCGAACTTCAGATCACCGGGATGCGATGCGCATCCTGTTCCGCACGCCTGGAAAAATCGCTGAACCAGCTCCCCGGCGTATGTGCCGTGGTCAACATCGCCACCGAAAAAGCCAGCCTGAGCTTCGACCCTGCGCAGATCACCGAGGGCGCGCTGATCGAAGCAGTGCGCAAGACCGGCTTCGACGCACATCCTGCACGCGATTTCGCCGCCGAGAAACAGGAGCGACTGGCCCAGCTACGTCGCGAGCAAAGGCTATTCGTCACCTCACTCGCACTCGCCTCGCCCCTCCTGCTGGAGATGGTCGGAATGCTGCTCGGCTTCCACGTCATGTTGCCGATCTGGCTGGAGTGGCTGCTGGCGACCCCGATCCAGTTCTGGGCCGGCAGCCGGTTCTACATCGGGGCGTGGAAAGCATTGCGCAGCGGCGGCAGCAACATGGACGTGCTGGTCGCGCTCGGCACCAGTGCCGCCTATTTCATGAGCTGCGCCGTCTGGCTGTTCGAGCTCGATCAACCCGTATATTTCGAGGCCAGCGCCACCCTCATCACGCTGGTGCTGATGGGCAAGCTGCTGGAAGCGCGCGCCAAGGGCAAAGCCTCGGCTGCGCTGGAGTCACTGTTCAATCTGCAACCCAAGCTCGCCCACACCGAACGCAACGGCCAGCTGCTGGATGTCTCGGTCGGCCAGTTGCGGCCCGATGACATCTTCATCGTGCGTCCGGGCGAAAGTGTGCCGGTGGACGGCGTGGTGCTGGATGGCGTGTCCAGCCTGGACGAGGCCATGCTCACCGGCGAAAGCCTGCCGCGCGCCAAACAGAGCGGCGACACCGTGTATGCCGCCACGCTCAACCAGCAAGGCCTGCTGCGCTGCCGCGCCATGGCGGTCGGCTCGCGCACCCAGCTTTCCGCCATCATCCGGCTGGTTGAACAGGCGCAAGGCTCCAAAGCGCCCATCCAGAGACTGGCCGACCGGATCTCGGCCATCTTCGTCCCCACGGTGCTGGTCATCGCCGCCCTGACGTTCGCCGCCTGGTGGCTGGCCGGTGCCGGGTTCGCCACGGCGCTGATCAACGCCGTGGCCGTGCTGGTCATCGCCTGCCCGTGTGCGCTGGGCCTGGCCACACCGACCGCCGTGGTGGTGGCCACCGGACGTGCCGCGCAAGCCGGCATCCTGATACGCGATGCCGCCGCACTGGAGCGGGCGCACCAGCTGAAGGTGCTAGTGGTGGACAAGACCGGCACGCTGACCGCAGGCAAACCTGTAGTGACCGCGCTGCTGCCGGTTGCGGGCGTGACCGCGCATGAACTGCTTGCGACCGCCGCTGCGCTGGCCCAGCACTCGACCCACCCGCTGTCACGCACCCTCGCCGAATCCGCCGCACTACAGGGCATCGCACTGCCGGAGGTGTTCGGGTTCGGCGAACTGACCGGGCAAGGTTTGCACGGCGATGTGGCCGGTGCGGCCTGTCTGCTGGGTTCGCCCGAGTTCCTGCGGCTACAGGGCATCGCGCTAGATCAGGCGCAACTCATGCAACAACTCCGTCAGGGCCAGACCGTCATCGCGCTGGCCCGCTCTGCCCGACTGGCAGGCCTGATCGCCTTGGCCGACCCGGTGCGCGACAGCAGCCGCGCCGCCGTTGCTCGTCTGCAGGCGCTCGGTGTGCGGGTGGTGATGCTCAGCGGCGACAATCCCGAGACCGCCGCCGCCATCGCCGCCGAGGTCGGCATCAGCGAGTTTAGGGCCGAAGTGTTGCCACAGGACAAGGCAGAGCACGTCCAGAGCCTGAAGCAGGCTGGCGAGCTGGTCGGCATGGTGGGTGACGGCATCAATGACGCGCCTGCGCTGGCCGCCGCCGATGTCAGCTTTGCCATGAAGAGCGGCAGCGACATCGCCATCGAGGCCGCTGACATCACGCTGATGCGCAACGATCTGATGAGCGTCGCCGACGCGCTCGACCTATCCAAAGTCACGCTCGCCAAGATACGCCAGAACCTGTTCTTCGCCTTCGGCTACAACATCCTGGGCATCCCCCTCGCCGCACTGGGAATGCTGGACCCGGTCATCGCGGGCGCTGCCATGGCACTGAGTTCCGTCTCGGTGGTGAGCAACGCCCTGCTTCTCAAACGCTGGGCTCCGCGCGGCCACAACTCAAGGTAGCCACACTACCGAGCCTCAAGAAAAGAAAGGAACTGCCTGATGATGTCCTCCGCCATGGAATACGTGTTCTTCGATCCCGCGCTGCAAAGCCGCTTCACCTCGCTGCTGGAGCAGCGGTCGGTGAGCTGGGAGGTGCGTACCGATACGATGGGAGGGACGGTCGTCGGCATCTCCGACGCGCTGCCGGACGAGGTCATGGACGAGATCGAGGCCTGTTACGACACCCTGCTCGACGAACAGTCGGAGCTGGCGACCCAGCACGAAGGCTGGGTGGACAAGCGCTTGGCCGGAGTCCAGGTACATCTGCCGGATGGCCGCGAACGCACCGTGGCGCTCTCGCCCGAGCTCGCCAACCGCCTGCTGGCACACTTCTCGGCAGAGGAAGTCGCCGAACTGGTGAACGCCATCGCCGCCAGTCTGAGTCAGGATTTCAACGGGCCGATCTGCTGCTACCCGGAAGCCAAGTAAGGCTCAACGACGCGGCAATCCCCACTTCGCGTCGTATTCCGCGCTGCAAAAATACAGCCCGTCCGGCGCGAAGGTAGGCGCGGCTAGGGCACGGGAGCGACTCTCCAGCACGTCGCGCACCCATTCCGGCGGGTGTTTGCCCTTGCCGACGTAGACCAGACTGCCCACGAGGTTGCGCACCATGTGGTGCAGAAAGGCATTGGCGGCCAGCTCGAACACGATCAGCTCGCCTTCGCGCCGGATGTCCAGACGGTGCAAGTGCTTGACCGGCGATTTGGCCTGACACTCTGCCGCGCGGAAGGCGGTGAAATCGTGCTCGCCCAGCAGATACGCTGCGGCAGCGCGCATCGCTTCCACATCCAGCGGCAGATGGAACCAGCCCACCTTGCCGTGCCGGATGGCGGGGCGCACTGGCCGGTCCAGCAGCACGTAGCGGTAACTGCGGCCATGCGCGGAAAAGCGGGCATGGAACTCGTCCGGCACGGCATGCGCCCACAGCACGGATACGTTCTTCGGCAGCAGCGCGT
Source organism: Ferriphaselus sp. R-1 (assembly GCF_000746095.1). Classification (GTDB taxonomy): domain Bacteria; phylum Pseudomonadota; class Gammaproteobacteria; order Burkholderiales; family Gallionellaceae; genus Ferriphaselus. Next base: position 183,910 of record NZ_JQKP01000003.1, read on the forward strand.
TGGTACCCCGCACCCAGGCAGACAGCGGACGCTCGACCCCGGTATCGAAATGCACAACTTGTTCTAGCGCGTGCACGCCGGTATCGGTGCGCCCGGCGGCGATCACCGCCACCGGCTGGGCGGCCACGCCGGACAGCGCGGCCTGCAACACATCCTGCACGGTGTTGCCGTGCGGCTGCGACTGCCAACCGTAATAGGCGCTGCCGTCATATTCCACCCCCAGCGCGATCCTCATAGCCACACCCACAACAGGAACAGTACACCCGCGCCCAAGGCCACGCCGTCACGCGCTCCCACGCGGTGATGCGGCAGTTCGATCACGCCGGGAGCGACGGTGGCCGGTGCCAGCATTTCCTCCAGACTGCCACGCCAACCCGCTTTGCGGCTGAACATCGCAGATTCCGCGTAGTGCAGGGTCAAGGCCAGACGCACCGCCAGCCGATCCCGCGCCAGGCCCAGGAAACGCAACGGCCAGCACAACCAATAGACTCCGCTGATGAGCTGCGGAGTATCCAGGCGAGTCAGCAGGATAGCCAGGGCCGCCAGTGCGCAGAACAACCGGCCCAGTTGCAACGCGCCGTCCTGCACGCCTTCCAGCGTCGGGCTGAATGCGGGCAGGTTCTCCAGCAAGGGGATGCCCGGCGTGGTCCAGGCATAGATGACGAGCAGCGTAAGCATGATCCAGCGGGTGCGGCGCAGCAACTGGCGCAGTCTATCCGCCGCCGCCCACATGGCGAGCAGCAACAGCACGGTTCCCAGCCCAAGTAGCAGTGCTGGTTTCGCCAGTTGCAAAGCCAGTGTCAGAATGATCCAGAGCAGGATTTGCGCTGCCGGGTGCAGCATCAGACTCTCCTTAAACAAAAACGGCAGCCAGCAAAGCTGACCGCCGCATCATGAGACATCGTGTGCTCAGGCCGATGGCAGCATCTGCAACAACTGCTCTGCCGTGGTTTTCTGCTCGGCATCCCCCTCGGCCATGACCTCCTCAAGGATCTCCCGCGCACCGGCATCGTCGCCCATCTCCTGATAGGCCCGCGCCAGATCGAGCTTGGTCGCCACTTGCAGCCATTGTTCACCCTTGGCATGCAACTCCTCTTCGGTCAGGTTGGTATCGTCGATCAGGTTCAGATCGACTCCTTCCATGCCCGGCAACGGCGGCACAGACGCAGTCTCCGGCGGAGTGAAATCGGCGATGGTCGGGATATCCAGCTCGACTTCTGCCCCTGCGACCGGGGCGGCGGGAGCTTCATGTACGGCGGATTCAACAGCGGCATCGCTAGGCTCAGCGACCGCCTCAGGCGCAACTGCAGGCGACTCGTCAGCAGTCACCGGAGCAACCGGCTCCTCAATCTCACCGTCCAGCAGGATCTCTGGCTCGCTCGTCGCTGCGGCAGCCTCCTCACTCACGGCGGGTTGCGCCAGGAACGTCGGGATCTCGGCAGCGATGTCGATGGCTGGCGCGCCCTCCCCTCTCTCAGGCTCTGCCTCGAACACTGGCTCCTCCTGCGATTCGGCAACGAACTCCGGTAGCGCTACGCTCGCGTCGGATGCCGGCTGATCCAGGGCGGCGAAGCCAGACTCCAGGTCCGCTGCCGACCGCGCCGCCTGATCCTCTGCAGCCTCCAGCGACATCGCGGCGGCAGAGATCTGGACCGGAGGCTCATCTTCCTCATCAGCCACCGTCACAGTCGGCTCGACCTCTTCCACGACCTCGGCGAGCGGCTCCTGGGTCACATCCACCAAGGCTTCAGCTCCTTCCTCGGCGATGGCCGTGTTGACCAGCAACTCCGAAGTCTCCGGCAGTGGCTCGGCGGCGACCGGAGCCGCCGCAGCCGCCGCGCCCGGTTTCTTGGTGGCAGTCTTTTCCTTACGCCCACGGCGCATGAACAACCAGCCACCCACACCAGCCAGCAACAGCGCCGCGCCCCCCCACAGGTATTTGGCGACATTCGCACCAGGCTTCACTTCCACCTCGGGCTCGCTCTTGGCCACAGCCGGGACCGCCGAAGCGGGCTCGGTCGCGGCTGCGGCAGACTCAGGCTGCGCGACGGCGGCAGCCGATTGTGCGACAGGCGGTGCGGCGCGCTCGGTAGGTTCTGCAGCGGCTGCCGAAGCCGCCGGGGCTACCGCAGACTTCAATTCGAGCAGACGCTGCATCTCGCGATTGTTCTTTTCCAGCATCGCGATCCTGTCCTTGCTTTCCTGCAAGGCCTGGTCACGTGCGATCAGATCCTCCTCCATGGCGTGCAGCTTATCCTTGAGGGATTTGACCTCGGCTGCGGACTTCTCCGCGCCGGGGGCATCTCCCTTGGATAATTTCAGCACTTCCTGATGGGACGAGGTGTCGGCGACATCGCGTGCCGATACGGCATTGCCTATCTTGCCGGATGACTGCCGGTCCGAAGCTTCGGTATCCGGCTCGGCCAGGCTGCCCGACACCTTTCTCCGATAGGCATTCCAATCGGCGACCTGTACATGAATGTCCCGACGCGCCGCAGACTGGGTGACAGCGGCCAGCTCATCGGAACCAGGCATGCGCAGCACCTTGCCGGCCTGGAGCCGATTCATGTTTTTGCCGCTGAATGCCTGCGGATTGGCGCGGTACAGAGCCACCAGCATCCGCTCCATGCTCACGTCAGCCGGTTTGTTGGCGCGGGCGATCTTGTTCAGGTTGTCGCCGGACTTGACCAACACACCGGCCGCCTCGGCTTGATCGCCTTTGATGGCTGGGGCCGTGGCAGCGAGGGAATGAGGCCATTGCGCTATGTATTCGCGCACGGCCTTGCCGGCAGACGAATCGACCTCCGCCAGCAAAGCCAGTTGCTCGGTATCCACCGGCGAACTGGAGCTCAGTTTCACCACATAACTGCCATTCAGCCGTTTCTCGGCATGTGCCGAGACATCACGCAGACTGGATGCGGACAAGGCTACGCCCGGATTCCAATATGCTTCAGGAGCGAATACCTTGACCACCAGGCCATCGGCTTCAGCGGCATCGGCAAGAGCCAGCTCGATCTCGGCCTGCAATGGCTGACCGCGCCCGGACAATATGGAAATATTGCCCAATGTAGCCGCGCCCGCCAAACCTCCCCATGCCAAGCCAACGGCAATAGCCAGAAACTTCAGGCGGGTATTCAGCTTGTTTTCCTTGCCCATATCTCACTCCCAAATCTGGACCAGCCAGCGTTCAACAGCAATGAATCGGTGATGCGCCAACTCTAGCAACCCATGGTTGCCTCAGCAAGTCATGCGCCCAGCAATATCCGCAAGGTACGACGCAGCGGTTCAGCCGCACCCCACAACAACTGGTCGCCACACACAAAGGCACTGAGGTATTCCGGTCCCATGTTGAGCTTGCGCACACGACCGACGGCGATGTCCAGCTTGCCGGTAACGGCGGTCGGGGTCAGCTCCTTGACGCTGAGCGCGCGGTCGTTGGCCACGAACTTGACCCACGGGTTGCCGCCACGGATCAGCGCCTCGATCTCGCTTAGCGGCAAGTCGCGCTTGAGCTTGAGCGTCAGCGCCAGGCTGTGGCAGCGCATCGCGCCGATGCGCACGCACAGGCCATCCACCGGGATGGTCGCCGAGGTTCCGAGTATCTTGTTCACTTCGGCCTGGCCCTTCCACTCTTCCTTGGACTGGCCGTTGTCCAGCGCCTTGTCAATCCACGGGATCAGGCTGCCCGCCAGCGGCGCGCCAAAATGCTGGGTCGGGAAGCTGTCAGAACGCATGGTCTCGGCCAGCTTGCGGTCGATCTCCAGGATGGCGGACTTGGGGTCGGCCAACAGATCGGCCACCGAAGCGTGCGCCGCGCCCATCTGGTTCAGCAGCTCGCGCATGTTCTGCGCCCCCGCGCCACTGGCGGCCTGGTAGGTCATCGAAGAGACCCACTCCACCAGCCCGGCATGGAACAAGCCGCCCAGCCCCATCAACAGGATGGAGTTGGTGCAGTTGCCGCCGATGAAATTCTTGCCGCCGTTGGCGATGGCGGCCTTGATGAGGTCGAGGTTGACCGGGTCGAGCACGATCACCGCGTCGGACTCCATACGCAGCGTCGAGGCCGCGTCGATCCAGTAACCGTTCCAGCCCGCCGCGCGCAGCTTGGGGAAGATTTCGGTGGTGTAATCGCCGCCCTGACAGGAGATGAGGGTGTCCATCGCCATCAGCTCTTCGAGGGCGTAAGCGTCCTTCAACGGCACGCCGCACCCTTCCGCCGGGGCCGCGCCGCCGACGTTGGAGGTAGTGAAGAACACCGCCTCGATGTGATCGAAATCCTTTTCCTCGCGCATCCGCTGCATGAGCACCGAGCCCACCATGCCGCGCCAACCGATCAAGCCTACTTTCATCGCATCAACCTCATCGTAGGGTGGGTTAGCCGCTTGCGGCGTAACCCACCGTTTCGTTTGGCGGGTTTCGGTCTGCGGACTCTCGTCCCCGCAGGGGAAACCCACCCTACCGTTACAGCGCCGCGACCACCGCGTCGCCCATTGCCGCACAACCGACCTTGTTCGTGCCTTCCGTCCAGATGTCGACGGTGCGGTAACCCTGCGCCAGCGCCTTCTTGACCGCGTCTTCGATGCGGGTGGCGTTGGCTTCGTCGTTGAATGTGTAGCGCAACATCATCGCGGCAGACAGGATGGTCGCCAGCGGATTGGCCACGTCCTTGCCCGCGATGTCGGGGGCGGAGCCGTGGCTGGGTTCGTACATGCCCTTGTTGTTCGCGTCCAGCGAGGCGGACGGCAACATGCCGATGGAGCCGGTCAGCATCGAGGCTTCGTCGGACAGGATGTCGCCGAAGATGTTGCCGGTGACCATCACGTCGAACTGCTTGGGCGCGCGGATGAGCTGCATCGCGGCGTTGTCCACGTACATGTGGGAGAGCTCGACTTCCGGGTATTCCTTGGACAGCTCGATCATCACCTGACGCCACAGCTCGGTGGTCTCCAGCACGTTGGCCTTGTCCACGGAGCACACCTTTTTGTTGCGCTTCATGGCGATGTCAAACGCCACGCGACCGATGCGGCGAATCTCCGATTCGGAATAGCGCATGGTGTTGATGCCTTCGCGCTCGCCGTTCTCCAGCGTCGAGATACCACGCGGCTGGCCGAAATAGATGTCGCCGGTGAGTTCGCGTACGATCATGATGTCCAGGCCGGACACCACTTCCGGTTTCAGCGTGGACGCGGAAGCCAGCTCGGGATACAGCAGCGCGGGACGCAGGTTGGCGAACAGGCCGAGTTCCTTGCGAATGCGCAGCAGACCGCGCTCGGGGCGCAGATGACGCTCCAGTTTGTCGTACTTCCAGTCGCCCACCGCGCCCAGCAGCACCGCGTCGGCGGCTTTGGCCAGCGCCAAGGTCGAGTCCGGCAGCGGATCGCCTGCTGCCTCGTAACCCGCGCCACCGATGGGCGCTTCTTCCATCTCCAATCCGATGTCCAGCGCGTTCAGCACTTTGACTGCCTGCGCCACGATTTCGGGACCGATGCCGTCACCCGGCAAAACTGCGATCTTCATGCTTATTCCCACTCTATAAAATTATGCGTACAACCACGGCTGCGCCGCGCGATGCTTGGTCTCGAACGCCTTGATATCGTCCACATGCTGCAAGGTGAGGCCAATGTCGTCCAGACCGTTGAGCAGGCAGTGCTTGCGGAAAGCGTCCACCTCGAAGGCGATCTGCTGGCCGTCCGGCGTAGTGATGAGCTGACGTTCCAGATCGACTTTCAGCGTATACCCGACGTTCGCCTCTACCGCCTTGAACAGGCCATCCACGATGGCCGCATCCAGCTTGATCGGCAGCAGACCGTTCTTGAAACAGTTGTTGAAGAAGATGTCGGCAAAGCTGGGCGCGAGAATGACGCGCAGGCCGAAATCTTCCAGCGCCCAGGGCGCATGCTCGCGGCTGGAGCCACAACCGAAGTTCTCGCGCGCCAGCAGCACTTGCGCACCGGCGTAACGCGGCTGGTTCAGCACGAAATCGGGATTCAGCGGGCGCTTGGAATTGTCCATGCCCGGCTCGCCGTGATCCAGATAGCGCCATTCATCAAATGCGTTCGGGCCGAAACCGGAACGCTTGATCGATTTCAGGAACTGCTTCGGAATGATGGCATCGGTATCCACGTTGGCTCTATCCAACGGTACGACCAAACCCTCAAGTAAGGTGAACTTACGCATCTACTCGCCTGCTTTCTCTAATTTCTCGCCGCCTTTTTGCAGCTTCTTGCCTACCCATACCTCGGCCTTCTTGACTCCTTCAACCGTGGCTTCGACACCTTTTTTCACGCCCCGGACCACGGCCTCGCCACCTTTCTCGATGCCACGCCCGGCGGCTTCACCACCCTGCTTCACACCGTCACCGACCTTCTTGGGCAGGCTCTCCTCCTGGGGCTGGCTCGTCTCCTCGGCATATGCCAGGGATGCCATCGCCATGAACAGGAGCGATACCAAAGCTCTTCTCATCGTCTACACCTTGCTGACATCGACAAAATGACCGGCGATGGCCGCCGCCGCCGCCATTTCCGGACTCACCAGATGGGTGCGCCCGCCCTGCCCTTGCCGCCCCTCGAAGTTGCGGTTGGAGGTGGAAGCGCAACGCTCGCCCGGCTCCAGTCGGTCGTCGTTCATCGCCAGGCACATGGAGCAGCCCGGCTCGCGCCACTCGAAACCGGCTTCGAGCAAAATCTTGTCCAGCCCTTCGGCTTCGGCTTGCGCCTTCACCAGTCCAGAGCCTGGCACCACCATCGCCAGCTTGACGTTGGCCGCAACCTTCTTGCCCTTGGCCACTGCCGCCGCCGCGCGCATGTCTTCGATGCGGGCGTTGGTGCAGGAGCCGATGAACACCTTGTCCACCTTGATCTCGTTGATCGGCGTGTTGGCAGTCAGGCCCATATAGGCCAGCGCGCGCTCCCAATCGCCGCGCTTCACCGCATCCGGCGCTAAAGCGGGATCGGGCACGCGACCATCAATGGAGGTCACCATTTCCGGCGAAGTACCCCAAGTCACTTGCGGGCGGATGCTGGCGGCATCCAGCTCAACTGTCGCGTCGAACGTCGCCCCCGCGTCGGAGTGCAAGGTCTTCCAGTAGGCCACGGCAGCGTCCCACTGCTCGGGCTTGGGCGCGAACGGACGGCCTTTCACGTAATTGATGGTGGTGTCGTCGCAAGCCACCATGCCGGCGCGCGCGCCCGCCTCAATGGCCATGTTGCACAAGGTCATGCGGCCTTCCATGCTCAAGCCGCCTATCGCGGAGCCGGCGAACTCGATGGCGTAACCCGTGCCACCCGCCGTTCCAATCTTGCCGATCACCGCCAGCGCGATGTCCTTGGCGGTGACACCACGACCCAGCGTGCCTTCCACCTTGACCAGCATCGCCTTGGATTTTTTCGCCACCAGACATTGCGTCGCCATCACATGCTCGACCTCGGACGTGCCGATGCCGTGCGCCAGCGCCGCGAACGCGCCGTGCGTGCTGGTATGCGAGTCGCCGCACACCACGGTCATGCCCGGCAGAGTCGCGCCCTGCTCCGGCCCCATCACGTGCACCACGCCCTGACGGATGTCGCCCATCTTGAATTCGGTCACGCCGAACTCGGCGCAGTTGGCATCCAGTGTTTCCACTTGCAGGCGCGAAATCGGGTCGGCAATACCGGCCACGCCGCCACTACGGTGGGTGGTCGGAACGTTGTGGTCTGGCGTCGCCAGCAGCGAAGCCACGCGCCAAGGCTTGCGTGCTGCCAGCTTCAGGCCTTCGAAGGCCTGCGGGCTGGTCACTTCGTGCACCAGTTGCCGGTCGATGTAGATCAACGCCGTGCCGTCGGCATCCTGCCGCACCACGTGCGAGTCCCAGAGTTTGTCGTATAACGTTTTTGTGCTCATGTACTTTTGCCACCTTTCGAGCGCGCAATTATGCCATAGCAAGGCCGCGAATAGCCGCAGCACAGCAACGACGACAGGCAAAGTCGACCCCTGGAGCACTCATACCGCGCCGTGCGCCAAGGTCCGCACGTCCGTTTTCAGAAAAGTTTGATTTATTCGATGAGTCTATGTATAGTGCGCGGCCTTCGGGGTGTAGCGTAGCCTGGTAGCGCGCCTGCTTTGGGAGCAGGATGTCGGGAGTTCGAATCTCTCCACCCCGACCAGGCAACCCGTTGATGTGTTGGAACCCGTAGAAATTGTGCCCGTAGCTCAACCGGATAGAGCACCAGCCTTCTAAGCTGGGGGTTACAGGTTCGATTCCTGTCGGGCACGCCAGACACACAACAAAAGTTCGATGGTGGCTGTAGCTCAGTTGGTAGAGCCCTGGATTGTGATTCCAGTTGTCGTCGGTTCGAGCCCGATCAGCCACCCCAGTCATGAAGCCCACGACCTCGGTCGTGGGCTTTTTGCTTTACCGTCAGCTCATGGTCACCGGATCAAGCCGAAGCCTTGGCTTCCAGCTGCTCCCAGCGATCCATCAGCACCAGCAACTCCTGTTCGATCTTGGCCACACGCTCCTGCAACTGCCGGGCATGGGCCGGGTTGTCACGGAACAGCGCGCCGTTGCCCAGAGTCACGGACAGCTCTTCCTGCTCCGTTTCCAGCGCCTCGATGCGCGCGGGGAGCTCGTCCAGCTCGCGCTGCTCCTTGAACGCCAGCTTGCCGGAAGGCTTGGGTTTGGCGGGAGCCGCCGGCTTGACCGCTGCGACCGCCGGTTTGGGCGCAGCCTGCTGTTCGGCGGCGAATCTTTTCATCCGCACCCAGTCCTCGAAGCCGCCCACATATTCTCTCAGCACACCGTCTCCCTCGAAGGCGATCACCTGCGTCACCACGTTGTCGAGGAAGGCGCGGTCGTGGCTGACCAGGAACAGCGTGCCGTCGTATTGCGCTAACAGCTCTTCCAGCAGCTCCAGCGTCTCGATGTCGAGGTCGTTGGTCGGCTCGTCCAGCACCAGCACGTTGGCGGGGCGAGTGAACAAGCGCGCCAGCAGCAGCCGGTTTCGCTCACCACCAGAGAGCGATTTCACCGGCGAACGCGCGCGCTCCGGCGCGAACAGAAAGTCGCCCAGGTAACTGATGACGTGCTTCTTCACTCCGCCGATCTCGATGAAATCTGAGCCCTGGCTGATGGTGTCGATCAACGTCGCCTCGTCGTTGAGCTGCGCGCGCAGCTGGTCGAAGTAGGCCACGCTGATCTTGGTGCCCAGCCTGACCTTGCCGGAATCCGGCTGCATCTCGCCCAGTATGATCTTGAGCAGCGTGCTCTTGCCCGCGCCGTTCGGCCCCAGCAGGCCGATCTTGTCGCCGCGCTGGATGCGACAGGAGAAATCGTCTATCACCTTGCGTCCGGCGAAGGTCTTGCTGACGCTCTCCAGCTCGGCCACCAGCTTGCCGGAGCGTTCGCCTGCCTCCAGATTCATCTCCACCCTGCCGACCTTTTCGCGGCGCTCGGCGCGTTCGCGGCGCAGCTGCTCCAGCCGCAGCACGCGGCCTTCGTTGCGGGTACGGCGCGCCTTCACGCCCTGGCGTATCCACACCTCTTCCTGCGCCAGCACCTTGTCGAACTTGGCATTCACCACCGCCTCGTCTGCCAGCATGCGCTCCTTGATCTTCTGGTAGGCGGCGAAGTTGCCGGGGAAACTGGCGAGCTTGCCGCGATCCAGCTCGACGATGCGCGTGGCGACGTTATCGAGGAAGCGGCGGTCGTGGGTGACCAGCAGCACCGCGCCCTGAAAGCTCTTCAGCAGACCTTCCAACCACTCGATGGAGGCGAAATCCAGATGGTTGGTCGGTTCGTCGAGGATCAGCACTTCCGGTTCAGCCACCAGCGCCTGCGCCAATGCCACGCGCTTGCGCACGCCGCCGGAGAGGTCGCCGACGCGCGCTTCCGGGTTCAGCTCCAGCCGCTGGATGGCGGTCTCGATGCGCGCCTGCACCGCCCAGCCGTTCTGTGCCTCCAGCGCGGTCTGCAAAGGCTGCAACTCTTCCAGCAGCTTTTCGTAGTCAGCATCCGGCTCGGCCAGTTGGTGCGACAGATGATGGTAGTCGATCAGCAGCTGCTGCAACTGCCCCAGCCCGCGCGCCACCTCGTCGTAGACGGTGGCATCGGCATGCAGCGGCGGCTCTTGGCTGACGTAGCAGATACGTGCGGTAGGGGCGCGCCACAGCGTACCATCATCCAGCTGGGCGGTACCCGCCAGGACCTGGAGCAGACTGGACTTGCCGCCGCCATTGCGGCCGATCAGGCCGACGCGCTCGCCCTCGTCGAGCTGGAAATCGGTCTGCGCCAGCAGATCGACGTGACCGAAGGCGAGTGAAGCTTTGTCGAGTATCAGATAGGGCATGGGGGATCGATCAAAAAAGAGCCCCGCCACGTGCGGCGGGGACGTTACGGTCAGGCCCCGGCGCTCGCACGGGGCCGGGAAAGGTCAGGCGCGTACCGGCTGCGACGACTGGTACAGGAACGAGAAACCGATCGCCCAGCAACCCACCGCCAGATAGCCGAACGCCACCGTGAATCTGGAGATCAGCATCAGGAGCAGCTTGCTGTCCACGAGCTGGAAGGTGAACGGGAACAAGAACAGGCCGACGGCCAGCACATTGCCCAGCAAGACCAGCTTGTGGCCGAAGCGGTAGCTGCTGCCCTGAGGATCGCCTTCCGGCGGCAGGGAACCGCGCACCTTGTTCACGAAGAAGATCACCGCAAACAGCAGGATAGCCCCGACCAGACGACCGGGTACGCCCTCTTCCGTCGTCGCCAGACCACACAACTCCAGCACCACGCGCCCGACGGCGGCCAGCCATCCCATGATCAGGGTCTCCGGAATGAGAAACCAGGCAACGAACAGATTCAAATTGGCAAAACGCATACTGATCCTTAACTTCTTGAGGTAACTGTCTATGGGAGCGGGAATCTCACGAGCGAGAGTCCAAGCCGGACCGCAACATCCACGCACAGACCAGCGCCAGCAATCCGGCACACAGGAAGGCTAAGCTGGCCCCCTGATAATGCCACAGCGTGCCGAACAAGACGCCCGCCGGGATGGCGCTCAGGCCAACGGCGAGATGATACCAGCCGAACGCCGTACCGCGCTCATGCTCGTGCGCCCGGACGCTGATCAAGGCCCGCTCCGAACCCTCGCTGAGCCCGGTGACCAGGCCGTAGACGATCACCGCCAACCACAGTGCATCGGTATGCAGCACTTGGGAGATGGCGATGAAGCTCAGGCCGTAGCCGATCCAGCCCAACATGGTCAGCCTGTCCAGCCCGAACGCATCGGCCAGCCGCCCGCCGTAGATCGAGGTCGATGACTTGGCGATGTTCAGCGCGGCCCACAGCAACAGCACCTGCACGATGCTCATACCCATCTCATTGGCTCGCAACAGGATGAAGCCCTCGGAAGCGCGCGCGAAGGTGAACACCACCAGGACCTGCAAGTAGTGCCGCGTCGGTAGCGACAGGGCGGACCAGGCCAGCGGTGCCGCGCGCAACTGCTCGGTCTCGACCTCCAGCCTGGGCGGCTCCTGCACGCCCCAGAACAGCAATGCCATCACCAGCACCCCCGGCAAAAAGGACCAGGAAATGATCTGCGGGATGCTCCAATCGCCCCACGTCAGCGCTGCGATGGCGATCAGGCTGCCGCCCATGGCACCTGCATTGTCGAGCGCGCGCTGAAAACCGTAGGCATGACCGTGGTGTTGCTTCTGCACCGACGAGACGAGCAAAGCATCACGCGGTGCGCTGCGTATCCCCTTGCCCACCCGATCCAGACTGCGCAGGACGATCAGCACGCCCCACCCGGTCACCAGCGAGATCAGGGGCCGCACCAGATTGGAGATGCCATAACCCAGCAAGGTCAGTTGCTTGCGCCGCCCGCTGCCAGAATCGGAATAACGTCCCGCCCAGAGCTTGAGAAAACTCGCCACCGCATCCGCCATGCCCTCGATCAACCCCAACACCACCGGCCCGCCCCCCAGCACGGTGGCCACCAGGATAGGAATGAACGGTGTCACCATCTCGGAAGCGAGATCATTGAAGAAGCTGACCAACCCAAGTATCAGTACCGTGCGCGGCAATCTATGTTTCATCCGTTGTCCATGGCTTGCGGGTTTATCCAGTAAAGCGAGTAGTTTTCCGCTAGAATGCGCCCCGCCGTCTCCGTAGTTAAATGGATATAACCGGCCCCTCCTAAGGGTCAATTACAGGTTCGATTCCTGTCGGGGACGCCAGAAGCAAGCCATGCAGGCGCATCGTGGAGTGGGTCGCGTCCTGCGGGGGATATTATCAGAGTAGTCTCGCACATGGCGGGATCGCACGGAGAAGGTCCCTGATTTCGCCCCACAGACCTTACGCTGAAAGGCTACCGTATTGAACACCATCAGTTTCGCTGATCTGAAACTTGCGCCGGAGATACTCCGCGCCCTGACCGAATCCGGTTACACCACGCCGACGCCGATCCAGGCGCAGGCCATCCCGCTGGTGCTGGACAATCACGACCTGATGGCGGGCGCGCAGACCGGCACCGGCAAGACCGCCGCGTTCGCGCTGCCCATGCTGCAGAAGCTGTTGCCCCACGCCAGCTCCAGCACCTCGCCCGCGCGCCACCCGGTACGCGCCCTGATCCTGGTGCCTACACGCGAATTGGCGATCCAGGTCGAGGAGAACATCAAGGCTTATGCCAAACACACCAAGCTGCGTTCGCTGGTGGTGTTCGGCGGGGTGGACATCAAATCACAGACCCCACACCTCAAGAACGGGGTCGAGGTGCTGGTCGCGACACCGGGCCGTTTACTGGATCACATCGAGCAGAGGTCAGTCCAGCTGAACACGGTGCAGATGCTGGTGCTCGATGAAGCGGACCGGATGCTGGACATGGGCTTCATGCCCGATCTGAAACGCATCCTCGCCCTGCTGCCGCGCACCCGCCAGAGCCTGATGTTCTCGGCCACCTTCTCGGACGAGATCAAGAAGCTGTCCCAGGATTTCCTGATCTACCCGACGCTGATCGAGGTGGCGCGCAGCAACGCCTCCAACGACAACATCACGCAAAAGGTGTTTTTGGTGGAATCCGGCGACAAGCATGCCCAACTCACCCAGCTACTGCGTGGCAGCGATGCGACGCAGGTGATCGTATTCACCAAGACCAAGCTCACCGCCAGCCGCTTGGCGCGCCAGTTGCAGCGCGATGGTCTGGCCGCCGATGCCATCCACGGCGACAAGAGCCAGTCCGAACGCATCCAGGTGCTGGATGCGTTCAAGCAGGGCAAAGTCACCGTACTGATCGCCACCGACGTGGCAGCTCGCGGCCTGGACATCGACAGCCTGCCCATGGTCATCAACTATGAGATCCCGCACGCTGCCGAGGATTACGTGCACCGCATCGGCCGGACCGGTCGCGCGGGCGCTTCCGGCACGGCCATCTCGCTGGTCTCGCCGGAGGAAGAGAAGTATCTGGTCGAGATCGAGAAGCTGATCAAGAAAGAGATCCCCAAAGAGCGCTATGTCGCACAGCCGGTCGGCTCTGCGCGTGCGCCGCGTGGTGACCGCCCCGAGCGCCAGCATGAGTATCACACGCCCACTCACCGTAAGCCCAGCCATGATCCCTGGTTCGACCGGCCTTACGAACCCAGTGTGAGCGTGGCGAAGCCGGCACCTAAGCCGGAGCTGCCGACGGCCCGCTCAAAGACCCAGATCCCGGCCCTGTTCAGACGCCCCACAGAGGAATAACTTCCGCCATTGCGGGCTGCTCTAGCAGCCCGGCCTGCCTGATTGGAGTGTTGCGCCGGGTGGCTAACCGGCCAAACCTACATAGACATTCTGCACGTCGTCGTCGCCGTCGATGGCTTCCAGAAAGGCCTCGACCTCTTCCCGCTCGACATCGCCGCTCAGCGTCACCGGGTTTTTCGGGCGATAGCCGAGCTTGGCCGAAGTGACGGTGTAGCCCTGCTCCGGCAGCGCCTTGCACACTGCATCCAGATCGGTCGCGTCGGTAATGAACAGCGCCGTGCCCTCTTCGTCCGCCGCCTCGAAATCCTGTGCGCCCGCTTCGATGGCGGCCAGTTCGATGTCAGCTCCAGCGCTGGCCGTCGCTTCTATCATGCCGACGTAGCTGAAATCCCACGAAACCGAGCCTTCCGCGCCGAGCTGCCCCTTGCGGAACAGCACGTTCATGCTGGACTTGGTGCGATTCACGTTGTCGGACAGGCATTCGACGATCACAGGCACGCGGTGCGGCGCGAAACCCTCGTACACCAGTCGCTCCAGTTGCGCGCCGCCATCCAGCAGACCGGCCCCCTTCTTGATGGCGCGATCCAGCGTGTCCTTGGGCATGGAAGCCTTCTTGGCCTGCTCCACCACCAGCCGCAGACGGGAATTGGCCGAGGGATCGGCGCCACCGCGCGCCGCCACCATGATTTCCTTGGCCAGTTTGCCGAAGATCTTGCCCTTGGCGTTGGCTGCGAGTTCTTTGTGTTTAGATTTCCACTGTGCGCCCATGACTCTGCTCTCTTACGTTGGTTGAATTATCGAGGCGCGCATCTTGCCTCATAGTCCGGCGAGCGGCAACACTCAGCGCCCGTTCGCCGCCTCTTCCAGCACACGCAGGAAGTCGTCGCCATAGCGTGACAGCTTGGCCTGACCGATGCCGCTGATCTGCCCCAGCTCGGTGAGCGACTGCGGACGGCGGTTGAGGATCTCCAGCAGCGTGCTGTCGTGGAAGATGACGTAAGGCGGCACGCCCTGCTCTTTGGCCAGCTCCATGCGCTTGACCCTGAGCGCCTGCCACAGCGGGTCGTCATGGGCATCGGCAAACGCTTCGCGCAGACGCGAGCCGCGTTCGGCCTTGGTATTGCGCCGCTTGACCGGCTCGGCATCGCGGCGCAGCCACACCGACTGCTCGCCGCGCAGCACGGGACGGGCCGACTCGGCAAGGCGCAAGCCACCATACGCTTCCATGTCCACGGCGATGAATCCGGCGGCGACCAGCTGCCGATAGACGCTGCTCCACTGCTGCTGCGTGAGCGCGTGGCCGATGCCGAACGTGGACAGGCGCTGGTGGTCGAACTGCTCGACCTTGGGGGTCTGCTTTCCCAGCAGCACGTCGATGAGGTGGGCCACGCCGAAGCGCTGGCCGGTGCGATACACGCAGGACAGCGCCATCTGCGCGGCCTGGGTGGCATCCCAGGTGTCCACCGGCTCAAGGCAGTTATCGCACTGGCCACAATCGCCGGGATGTTGCTCGCCAAAGTAGCGCAGGATGGTCTGGTGGCGGCACTCGGTGGATTCGCAGTAGCCTAGCAGCGCATCCAATTTCTGCAACTCTACCCGCTTACGCTCCTCGGGCGCGTCACCAGATAGCAGCATTTGCCGCATGGACACCACATCGCCCAGACCGTAAGCCATCCACGCATTGGCTGGCAAGCCATCGCGACCGGCGCGACCCGTTTCCTGATAGTAACCTTCCATGCTCTTGGGCAGATCGAGGTGGGCGACGAAGCGCACATTGGGCTTGTCGATGCCCATGCCGAATGCAACGGTGGCCACCATGATCACGCCCTCCTCGCGCAGGAAGCGGCTCTGGTTGGCCTGGCGCGTGGCGGCATCCAGCCCGGCGTGATATGGCAAAGCATCCCAGCCCTGCTCTTTCAGCCAGGCAGCAGTTTCTTCCACCTTCTTGCGCGACAGGCAATAGACGATGCCCGCATCCTGCGGATGTTCAGACTCAAGAAACGCCTGCAACTGATTGCGTGCATTGAGTTTCTGCGTGACACGATAGCGGATGTTCGGACGGTCGAAGCTGGAGACGAACTGCTTCGCCTGCTCCAGCGCAAGGCGCTCGACGATCTCGTGGCGCGTGGGCGCATCGGCGGTGGCGGTGAGCGCGATGCGCGGCACGGCGGGGAAGCGCTCATGCAGAATGGTCAGCGCGCGGTATTCGGGGCGGAAATCATGGCCCCATTGCGACACGCAATGCGCCTCGTCGATGGCGAACAGCGCGATACTCTCCTGCTCGTCCAGCCACTCCAGCAACCCCAAAAAACCTTCGGTCATCAGCCGCTCCGGGGCGACATAGAGCAGCTTCAACTCGCCGTTATGCACTTGCCGATACACCTCGCGGGCGGCTTCGGCATCCAGACTGGAATTGAGGAAAGCAGCCGACACGCCCAACTGCTTGAGCGCATCGACCTGGTCCTGCATCAGCGCGATCAGCGGCGAGACGATGATACCGATGCCGGGACGCGCCAGGGCGGGTATCTGATAACACAGCGATTTTCCGCCGCCGGTCGGCATCAGCACCAGAGCGTCGCCGCCCGCAATGACGTGTTCGACGATGGCCTGCTGCGCACCGCGAAACGCGGTGTAACCAAAGATTTCCTGCAGGAGTTGCTGCGGTGTCGGCATAGTAACTGCCGACGCTCAATCCCGGCTGGGCAGCGCGGGAGCGGCGACCACCGCCGAGGCGGGAGCCGGCTGATTTTCGGTGAACTGGAAGAAGACTTCGCCTTGCTTGATCATGCCCATCTTGCTGCGGGCATGTTCCTCGATGGCTTCGGTGCCTTGTTTGAGATCGCGCACTTCGGCATCCATCAGAGCGTTGCGCTCCTGTATCTTCTGGTTCGCCTGTTTTTCGATCTCAAGTTGTTGACCAAACTCGCGTACCTTCATCCAGCCGCCCTTGCCCAGCCATAGCGGATATTGCAATAGCAGGATCAGGGCGATCAGGATGACGGTGATGATGCGCATCAGCCCAGCTGGTAATACGCCTCACGACCGGGGTAGGAGGCGCAATCGCCCAGATCTTCTTCAATGCGCAGCAGCTGGTTGTACTTCGCCATGCGATCGGAACGCGACATCGAGCCGGTCTTGATCTGCAAGGCATTGGTCGCCACAGCGATGTCGGCGATGGTGCTGTCCTCGGTCTCGCCAGAACGATGCGAGATCACAGCGGTGTAACCGGCGCGCTTGGCCATCTCGATGGCGGCGAAGGTCTCGGTCAGGGTGCCGATCTGGTTGATCTTGATCAGGATGGAGTTGGCCAAGCCCTGCTTGATGCCTTCGCGCAGAATCTTGGTGTTGGTCACGAACACGTCGTCACCGACCAGTTGCACGTCGTCGCCCAGACGGTCGGTCAGCAGCTTCCAGCCGTCCCAGTCGTGTTCGCTCATGCCGTCTTCGATGGTGATGACGGGATACTTGTCGACCCAGTTGGCCAGGTAATCGACGAACTGCGCCGAAGTCAGCTTCAGACCTTCGGACTCGATGTGGTACAGGCCGTCCTTGTAGAACTCGGAACTGGCGCAATCGACACCGATGGCGACATCTTCGCCCGGCACATAACCCGCCGCTTCGATGCCTTCGACGATCAGTTGCAGCGCAGACTCGTTGCTCGGCAGGTTGGGTGCGAAACCGCCTTCGTCGCCGACGGTGGTGGGCATGCCCTTCTCGTCGATCAGCTTCTTCAGCGCATGGAACACCTCGGCACCGCAACGCAGTGCTTCGCGGAAGCTGTCAGCGCCCACCGGGATGATCATGAACTCTTGCATGTCGATGTTGTTGTTGGCGTGCGCGCCACCGTTGATGATGTTCATCATCGGCACCGGCATCTCCATACGCGCCGAGCCGCCCAGATAGCGGTACAGCGGCAGGCCAGCATCTTCAGCCGCAGCGCGCGCCACGGCCATGGACACCGCCAGGATGGCGTTCGCGCCCAAACGGGACTTGTTCTCGGTACCGTCCAGATCAATCATGGTCTGGTCGATGAATGCCTGCTCGGAGGCATCCAGACCGATGATCGCTTCGGCGATCTCGGTGTTCACATATTCGACGGCGCGCAACACACCCTTGCCCAGGTAACGGCTCTTGTCGCCATCACGCAGTTCGATGGCCTCCTTGGCACCGGTGGATGCACCGGAAGGCACGGCCGCACGGCCCATCACGCCCGATTCCAACAACACATCGGCCTCCACCGTAGGATTACCACGGGAGTCCAGGATCTCTCTTGCCACTACGTCTACGATTGCACTCATTGCTCTCTACTCTCTCTCACACGCTTCTCAAATTGATTTTCTCTTCGATCAAACCCTGCTGCTTCACTGCTGCATCCAACACCAGCAGTGTTTCCAACAATTCCTTCAGATGCCCCAACGGAAAGGCATTCGGCCCATCCGACATGGCCTGCGCCGGATTCGGGTGCGTCTCCATGAACAAGCCGGAGATGCCCGCCGCCACTGCCGCCCGTGCCAGCACCGGCACGAATTCGCGCTGACCGCCGGAAGCCGTGCCCTGCCCGCCCGGCAACTGCACCGAATGGGTGGCATCAAACACCACCGGGCAATCCGTCCCGCGCATCACGGCCAGTGAACGCATGTCCGACACCAGATTGTTGTAGCCGAACGACGCACCGCGCTCGCACACCATGATGTTGTCGGCACCACCGGCTTCGCGCGCCTTGTCCACTACGTTCTTCATGTCCCACGGCGACAGGAACTGGCCCTTCTTGATGTTCACCGGCTTGCCGCAGCGTGCCACGGCGTGGATGAAATCGGTCTGGCGGCACAGGAAGGCCGGGGTCTGCAACACATCCACCACTGCCGCCACCGGCTCGATCTCTTCCTCGGTATGCACGTCGGTCAACACCGGCACACCCAGCTGCCGCTTCACTTCCGACAGGATACGCAAGCCTTCTTCCATGCCGAAGCCGCGAAAGGACTTTCCCGAGCTCCGGTTCGCCTTGTCGTAGGAAGACTTGTAAATGAACGGAAGGTTCAACGCCGCGCAGATTTCTTGCAACTGGCCAGCCGTATCCAGCGCCATCTGCTCCGACTCGATCACGCAGGGACCGGCGATCAGGAACAGAGGATGGTCCAGACCGGCATTAAACCCGCACAGCTTCATTGCACGTCCTTATGGGCAACAGCCGCTTCGACAAAGGCCTTGAACAAAGGATGCCCGTCGCGCGGGGTGGAGGTGAATTCCGGATGGAACTGCACGCCGACGAACCAGGGGTGGTCGGGCAACTCCATCATCTCGGGCAGATTTTCGCTCGGCGTACGTGCCGAGATCACCAAGCCCTTGGCTTCCAGCGCGGGAACATAATGATTATTGACTTCGTAGCGGTGACGGTGACGCTCGTTCACTTCGTCGCCGTAGATGCGCTGGGCCAGTGTGCCAGCCTTGATCGGACAACGCTGCGAACCCAGGCGCATGGTGCCGCCCAGATCGGAATCGGCGGAACGCTGCGCCACTTTGCCGTCACGATCCAGCCATTCAGTGATCAGCGCCACCACCGGATGGGTGGTCTCCATGTCGAACTCGGTGCTGCTCGCATCGGTCATACCCGCCACATCGCGCGCATATTCGATCACCGCCAGTTGCATGCCCAGACAGATGCCGAGGTACGGCAGTTTGTTCTCGCGCGCATAACGGATCGCGGTGATCTTGCCTTCCGTGCCGCGCTTGCCGAAGCCGCCCGGCACCAGGATCGCGTCCAGCTTGTCCAGACAGGCGGTCCCGTCGGACTCGATGTTCTCGGAGTCCAGATATTCGATGTTGACGCGCGTCGAAGTGTGGATACCGGCATGGCGCAAGGCTTCGATCAGCGATTTGTACGACTCGGTCAGTTCGACATACTTGCCGACCATGCCGATGGTGATCTCATGCGTCGGATGCTCCAGTGCTTCGACCAGACCGGTCCAGACCGACAGGTCGGCGACCGGGGCTTCTATCCCCAGCTCTTCGCAGACGATGCGATCCAGCCCCTGATCCTTGAGCATCTGCGGGATCTTGTAGATGCTGTCGACATCCCATACCGAGATCACCGCATCTTCACGCACGTTGGCGAACAGCGAGATCTTGGCGCGCTCATCGTCCGGGATCGGACGGTCGGCCCGGCACAACAAGGCGGTCGGCGAGATGCCGATCTCGCGCAGCTTTTGCACGCTGTGCTGGGTCGGCTTGGTCTTCAGTTCGCCCGCCGTAGCGATGTACGGCACCAGGGTCAGGTGCACATAGGCCACGGTCCCGCGCTTCTTGCGCAGACCCATCTGGCGTGCGGCTTCGAGGAACGGCAACGACTCGATGTCGCCCACCGTGCCGCCGATCTCGCAGATGGCCACATCGGCCTGACCATTGTGGGATGCCGCCGCGCCGCGCTCGATGAAGGCCTGGATCTCGTTGGTGATGTGCGGGATGACCTGCACCGTCTTGCCCAGATACTCGCCGCGCCGCTCCTTGCGGATCACGCTCTCATAGATCTGGCCGGTGGTGAAGTTGTTGGCCTTGCGCATCTTGGCGCTGATGAAGCGCTCGTAATGGCCAAGGTCAAGGTCGGTCTCCGCCCCGTCCTCGGTCACGAACACTTCGCCGTGCTGGAACGGGCTCATGGTGCCGGGATCCACGTTGATGTAGGGATCCAGCTTGAGCATGGTGACCTTGAGACCGCGTGATTCAAGGATCGCGGCCAAAGAAGCGGCGGCGATGCCCTTCCCCAGGGAAGACACAACGCCGCCAGTAATGAAGATGAATTTAGTCATGGGGCGCAATGATACCGGAAAACAGGCCTTCCCTCAAAACAAGCATGGAATCTTGACCGCCGACCTTTCGATGAAGAGTACGGCACAGCTGAGCCTGATCCGCCCGCCTCAGCGACCTTCCAGCACCACGAATGCGACCACGGTTTCACGTTCATCGCTGATGCTCAGATGATGGCGCTCCACACCTCGTTGCTGGAGATAGCCGCGCAATACCTCATCGAAAGCGAAGGCCGGCTTGCCCAGCTCATCATGGATGACGCTCATGCTTTGCAGAGTGACGGGCTGGCGCAGACCGAGCCCGGTGGCCTTGGCGCAAGCCTCCTTGGCGGCGAAACGTTTGGCCAAAAAACGGGCAGGATGGGGCTGAGCGGCATATTCCGCCAGTTCCTGCACACTCAGAATGCGCTCGGCGAACGCGACACCATGCCGCTGGATCGCGGCTTCGATGCGCGCGACGGCAACGATGTCGGTGCCAATACCGAGGATCACGGAACGAGCAACGCCTTCATCTTTTTCACTGCCGCCTCCAGGCCGATGAACACGGCTTCGGCGATGATGGCATGGCCGATGTTGAGTTCGGCGATGTGCGGGATGGCGACGATGGGACGGACGTTGTGATAGTTGAGGCCGTGCCCCGCATTGACTTGCAGCCCCAGCGCGTGGCCGTGCGCCACGGCGTGGCGGATACGCGCCAGTTCATGTTCACGCTCGGGCACGCTGTCGGCATCGGCGTACTTGCCGGTGTGGATCTCGACCACCGGCGCACCTGCCGCACGCGCAGCGTCGAGCTGCCGCTCGTCCGGGTCGATGAACAGCGAAACGCGGATACCGGCGGCAGTGCACAGCGCAGTCGCGATGCGCACCGCCTCGAAATGGCGGATCACATCCAGCCCGCCTTCGGTGGTCAGCTCTTCGCGGCGCTCCGGCACCAGACAGATGTCGTGCGGCTTGATGCGCAAGGCGTTCTCTATCATCTCCTCGGTGACGGCACATTCCAGATTCATGCGCGTCTGCAACATGCCGCGCAACACCTCGACATCGGCATCCTGGATGTGGCGACGGTCCTCGCGCAAATGAATGGTGATGGCATCCGCTCCCGCCTCTTCGCAGATGAGCGCGGCACGCACCAGGTTGGGATAATTGGTGCCGCGTACCTGACGCAGGGTGGCAACGTGGTCGATATTGAGTCCGAGTTTGATCATAGTTTCTGCAAATCCTTAATCAGTTCGCGCGTGTGCAGCGCCTTCCCGCCCAGATGGTGATTCAGCAACAAGCGCATCAACTGCTTGCTCTGCTGCGCCGTGAGCGGATCGCGGTAATCGTCGGTGGCCATATCCAGCAAGGTCTTGCCGCGCACCGGCATTCCCTCTTGCGCAGCCTCCTCAGGCAGTGCACCGCGCTCGACAACATAGCGGTAAATCACGTCCGGCGCAATCGGCTTGCCGCTGCCTGCTTCGCGCTCCAACGCCAGCGCGTAGCCCAGTTCCTGCAACAGATGTTTCTCGAAACAGCGCAGCGTGGCGGCATGGTCGTCCTCGTGCGCGAGACGGTGCAATGTCAGACGGTAGTATTCGAACAGGGCTTCGTGCGGATCGTCGCGCACCAGCAGATTGAGCAACAACTCGTTCAGATAGAAGCCACACATCAGTGCCGTGCCCTGCAACTGCGGCTGGCCGCCCTGCCACTCGGCACTGTGCAAGGTCTTCACCTCGCCCTTGCCGAACCACGACAGCAACAACGGCTGAAAACTCATCAACACGCCGCGCAAAGCCGCACGCGGACGGCGCGCGCCCCGCGCCACGATAGGCAGACGGCCATGTTCACGGCTAAAGATTTCCACGATGAGGCTGGTCTCGCGGAACGGGTGGCTGTGCAGCAGAAAGGCGTGCTGCTCCTGAACGCGCTGTTTGCTAGCGGTCATTCATAACCCAGGGATCGCAGCATCTGTGCGCTGTCTGCCCAACCGCTACGGACCTTGACGAACACTTCGAGGAAGACCTTGCCATCGAACAGCTTTTCCATGTCGAGGCGAGCCTGAGTGGCGATCTCTTTGAGCTTCTCGCCCTTGCTGCCGATCAGCATGGCCTTGTGCGCCTCCTTGTCCACCAGAATGCCAGCGTTGATGCGGCGTAACTTTCCTTCGAGCTTGAATTGCTCGATCACCACACTGACCGAATACGGCAGCTCTTCGCCGGTGAAGCGGAACACCTTTTCGCGCAGGATCTCGGAGGCTAGAAAACGCTCGTTGCGGTCGGTGATCTCGTCTTCGGCGTAGATCATCTCGCCTTCCGGCAGCTTTTCGCGTACCGCTTGCAGCAAGGTATCCAGATGCTTGTTCTGGCGTGCGCTCACCGGCACGATGGCAGCGTAGGCAAAATCAGCGGACAGTTTCTGGATGAAAGGCAATAACTCGGCCTTGTCATCAAGCATGTCGGCCTTGTTCACCACCAGGATCACCGGCACTTCGTCCGGCAGCAGTTTCACCACTTCCAGATCGCGCTCGTCATAATGGCGAGCCTCGACCACGAACAGCACCACCTGCACGTCGCGCAGACTGGTGTTGACCACGCGGTTCATGCCGCGATTGAGCGCGTTCATGTGCTTGGTCTGGAAGCCCGGCGTATCGACGAACACATATTGGCAGTCTTCGTCGGTGCGAATGCCGTGGATGCGATGGCGCGTGGTCTGCGCCTTGCGCGAGGTGATGCTAATCTTCTGGCCGATCAGGTGATTGAGCAGAGTGGACTTGCCCACGTTGGGACGTCCGACGATGGCAACGTAACCGCTGCGGAAAGGGGTGGCTTCTGTCATATTGGGTCCGATGGAGTCTCCACTGCGGGCAGATCAAGGCCGGGTTCACACCCGGCCTATTACTTCTTGAGATTGTCGATGAAGTGCTGGAACGCCTTACCGATCGGTGTCGGCACACTGACATCCTTGGTCGAAACCGCCCCCGAGCTTTGCTGGGATGGCACATCCGGGGAGTCGACACAGGCCACGAAACGGAGAGTTCGATTCGCTGCCAAGCTCAATTCACGTACGGTCAGGGTTTTCGACAGCACATTGACGCGCGTGAACTGTGGAGTCCAGATGCCGCCATCGAGCAGCCAAAGTTGCAAATCCTTCTGCTCGCCTTCCAGGCCACGGGCATCGCTATTCTGCGAGTTTTCCTGCAGATATTCCAAAGTCACATCCGCAACCAGCGGCCCCCCGCCTTTGGTAGTCAGTTCCCAGGAACGTTTCAAGCACTGATTGGCCGATCTTTCAGGCGGCAGCGCGGGCGGTGTCTGGAAACCGAGGACCGTTGATGTGATGGTCACCGGCTTGGAGATGGAACGCACTCGGATCACTGATGCGATCTTGCCCGATTTATCCACCAGCGGGCGATCATAACCGGGACGTTGCACTGTCCAACTCGCCTGCAAGGTGCTGGCCACCGTCGGTGCAGGATTCATCGGCTGATTAGGATCATAGACATACTGCCACTTGCTCTCATCGCCCACTGAAGCTGCCTTCAGATAGGCATAGTGCGCCAATGCAAAGTATTTGATCGCATCGGCTTGCTCGTCATAGGAATAGATCCGGTTGGACGAGAACATATCTTGCTGTGCATCGTTGATCGTATTGTTCTGAATCACGTTGACTCTGGCCGCGACCCGCTCCGGAGAGAACCAGCCATACGTACGCTCGTCGCCATAGGGTTTACCTATGCCTAACAAGTGCGCCGTCCGTCTTTTCAGCCGCTCGAACAACACCGGGTCTTCCAGCGTCTTGGTCTTGGCTTGCCCCGGGAAACCGATATCCGGGCCATAGTAATACACGAAGTTACTGTTGAACACATCACGCGGCGCGCCCAGATAAGGATCCCAGCTGCGCCCCATGGTCAAGTCATAATCCCAAGGCATCACCTCCCACTGTGCGACTTTGTTGCTGTAGTACAGGAAGTAATTCTTATTGTAAGTATCACCATTAGTCAGGATGCCATTGACGACGATCCAGTTCAGCAGGGAGTCGTTATGGAAATGACTGTCAACGAACTCGTGATACGAGTCTTTGGGTGTCGCAGTGATGCCATTCGCCAATTGGGCCAGATTGGCCATATTGCCATCTGCCGGAGAGAATTTCTCGTAGCAGCTATTTCCCCGGTTTAACTTCTTGCCTGTCGTCTGAGTTGGGCCATCCATCGAGGCGGCACTCAAATCACCGCAGTGCGTCGCATCATTCGGCTGATACAACTCCCCATCGGTACCCAAGCCGGCACGATCAAACACCTCGGGCCCCACCCACTCGGTGAAGAGGAACAGTCCGACATATTTCTTGTTCAGGTAAAGCCGCGTATAGAAGGTGTTCAGCACGTTCATCCCGGCGGCACGCGCCAGATCCCAAGCCAGCCACTCGCGCAACATACTCGGGTCAGATGCCATCGAGTTGAGCGATATCTTGCGGTAACCGTACCAGTCGCCCTTACTTTCCTTATCCAGTTTCACCAGCAAGGATTTCTTGATGAAACCACGCGTCGAGCTTCCCTTGACCGAAACCCTGCCCTTCAACTGCTGCCCATCCTCCTTGAGTACGGAGACCGCAAAGCTGGAATTGTCGTGAGCCGGCTTGTAGAACAACAGCACAGACTCATCCTCATCCATTTGCAGCTCGATGCTGGCTATCGGCAGCGGGCCATTTAGAATCTGACCGAAGGGGCCCATGTACTCCAGATTACGTGAGTCGCCACCAGCCTCCATATTGAAGCCTAATGCATCCTCATTGGCAGCCTTCTGGCGATAGTCGAAACCCGGTGCCGCCGCACCGCTTTTCTGCTTCACGACCTTGACGGCCTTCTTGGCAGGCGAAGCTGTCAGATACGGTGTCGACTTGGGGAAGAACGGGAAATCGGCAGGCGGAGCATCGGCCCCAACCGCACTCAATGACATACCGCAAGCGAAAACGGCGAGCAGCAAGCTGCCGCCGTTTCTTATCAGATCAACTCCAAGTCGCTTCATTATTCAGCTTATTTGAATGCCTTGCT
Organism: Ferriphaselus sp. R-1; assembly: GCF_000746095.1. Taxonomy (GTDB): domain Bacteria; phylum Pseudomonadota; class Gammaproteobacteria; order Burkholderiales; family Gallionellaceae; genus Ferriphaselus. Next base: position 209,441 of record NZ_JQKP01000003.1, read on the forward strand.
GACACCCACGGAGACACCCACAGATTTGGCGGCATTTTCGCCCCATACCGTAGCCTGTGGCGTGATGTGAAAAGAGGTACGCTCACCGATCAAAGTGCTCAACTCCACGCCAACGACGACCGAGCGTGTATAAGCAAAACGGTTACCGAACAGATTCGGGAACTGGCGATCGCCCTTGCCAAAGGTCCAATGGACATTCAGCGCCGGACCAATCTTCCAGGTATCAGAAATGGCATGTTTCCATTTAACATGGCCGGCAATCTCGGTGGCCGGAGCGCCATTCCAGACGCGCGTGAAGCCACCGTATTCCCAGTAACTATCGAGCTTGGGGAAATAACCTGGCTTGTAAGGATCTTCGTCATAGGCATCAAAGGGTGGCCCAAAATAGGCACCCGCCTCCAAGCCAACTTCGCCATAACCCAGGCGCACTGGTGCCGCAGCATCGTAGCCGCCCGGCACGATCAACTTCAACTCCCACGCCTTGCCATTGGAGAGCGCGTCCAAACGACCGCGTATACCGACGGCAACATCGCCCAAACCACTGGCACTGTTGGGGCCGCAAGCGATCTTGTGTAAACCGGCCTGAGCAATCAACGTATAGTGATACGACAGACCGTATTCGGCATTCAGCCCCAGTCCAGTGTTATCGTGCGTGCCGCACGCGAATGGCCCCAAGACCCGGTTCTGGTTCCAGAATTGATTCGCCGTAGCATAGGACAAGTTCGCACCGATGGCTTTCTCCCCTTCACTGCGTACCCAATTACCCGCCACCGCCACATTGGACGCGACTAACAAACCAATCGCCACCATCCCCGATTTATACGTAGCCATGAAATCTCTCCCTAAATTTATGATGAGCCACTTACGAATTTCCACTACTCGTCCCTAATTATAACCACGAGCAAAGATTCTTGGCATGTTTTCCGTAATCAGCGTGACCGCCCCCCGGAGCCAGGGGGGCCGCCACGCGCTGGACGCACCTTGCCGACGGGTCGCCCCCGCCCCCCATCATCGCGCCTCACCCCTCCCGCCGTGGCCGGAGGGCGTTTCCCGGGGGGAACGACGGGCGGTGGGGATGACTCAATCTCCAGCCCCGCCCACTCCATGACCTGTTTGACCTCGCCCTCGCCCAACTCAGCCATTTTTCCACGCTTGATGCTGGGCGGCAGATTGACGATGCCGAAGCGTACGCGGATCAAGCGGCTGACCGGCAGGCCCAGCGCTTCAAAAGTACGGCGCACTTCCCGATTCCTGCCTTCCTTGATGACGATGCGATACCAGTGATTGAAGCCCTCACCGCCCTCGTCGACCAGTCGCTCGAACTTCACCGGACCGTCTTCCAGCTCGACCCCGCCCCCCTTGGTCATCTGCAACGTCTGCTCGACAGTCATCTCGCCTTGCACGCGCACGGCGTACTCACGTTCGACCTCGAAACGCGGATGCATCAGCCGGTTGGCCAGTTCGCCCGAGGTGGTGAAGATCAGCAGGCCGCTGGTATTGAAATCCAGCCGACCGATGGCGATCCACTTGAGGCCGCGCAGACGTGGCAACTTGTCGAACACGGTAGCCCGCTTCTCCGGATCGTCACGGCTCACGATCTCGCCTTCCGGCTTGTGATACAGCAGCACACGGGGCAACTCGGCACCCGGAGCCTTCACGTTGATCCAGCGCTTGCCGACGCGCACCTCGTCGCCCTCATGGACACGCATGCCCAAGGTCGCGACCTCGCCGTTGACGGTCACTCGGCCTGCGGTGATCCACTCTTCCATCTCGCGGCGCGAACCGACACCGGCTTGCGCCAACACCTTCTGCAACCGTTCGCCTTGCTGTTCTTCGTTCATTCTCTCACCTCGCGCCGCTCCAGCACGGCCTGTGCCAAGGTCCCGCTATCCACATGTTCCAGCTCACCGCCCACCGGCAGACCGCGCGCGATGCGCGACACCTTGATGCCCTGTGCGCGCAACAAGGTGGCAAGGTAGTGCGCCGTGGCATCCCCTTCCACCGTAAAGTTAGTCGCCAAGATAACTTCGCAAGATTGCTCCTGGGCGCGACGGATCAGCCGCTCCAGCGGCAGATCACGGGCCACCACGCCATCCAGCGGCGACAAGCGCCCCATCAGCACGAAATACATGCCGCGATAGCATTGCGTCTGCTCCATCATCAGCAGATCCGCCGGCATCTCGACCACGCACAGCAGGCTGTCGTCCCGTTTGCCGGAACTGCACAGAGAGCAGACTTCTTCCTCGGAAAAGCTGTTGCACTTGGCACAGTGCCGCAAGTTACCCACCGCCTGTTCCAGCGTATGTGCCAGCCGCAACGCCCCCGACTTGTCCCGCTGCAACAGATGGTAGGCCATGCGCTGTGCGGATTTCGGCCCGACTCCGGGCAGACAGCGCAATGCGTCGATCAGCGCTTCAAGACTGGTGGGTGTGTTCATCCGCTCAGAATGGCAGATTCAGACCGGGCGGCAGATTCATCCCAGCGGTAAAACCGCTCATGCGCTGCTGGGTGGTGGTCGCCGCCTTCTTCATGGCATCGTTCAACGCAGCCACAATCAGGTCTTCCAGCATGTCCTTGTCGTCAGCCAGCAGACTGTCGTCCAGCGACACGCGGCGCACGTTATGCCCGCAGGTCATCACCACCTTGACCATGCCTGAGCCGGACACGCCCTCGACCTCGATGGTCTCCAGCTCGGCCTGCGCCTTCTTCATGTTGGCCTGCATCTGTTGCGCCTGCTTCATCAGACCGCCCAATCCACCCTTCATCATTGCCACTTCCTCCAAATCACTGTTGTTGTATGGGTTTGATCGAATTCTCGACGAGCTGCGCATCGAGCCGCTCGCGGGCCTCGCGCACGAAATCATCGCCGCCGATGGAGGCTTCTGCCTGCTGCTGGCGCGATTGTCTGACCTGCTGCTCGACCACGGCAGGTGTGACTTTGTCACCACCAGCACCCAGATTGACCTGCAAGCGCACCTCACGACCGAAATGATCGCTCAAAGCCGCTTGCAGCCTGTCCTGCGCCATACGGCTACTCAGCAACTTTTGCTGGGGAGCGAGGCTGAGCGTAATCACGCCCTCGGCATAGCTGTCGAGTACGCAGTGCTTGGCCAACTCCAGCGCCATTGCCTGCAGGTTCAATCGAGCGACCAGCGCGACCCAGTCCAGCTCGCCGCCTGATGGCTCGGCGGACGGAGCTACATAACTGCTCGGCGCTATTTCCCGCACCACCGGCGCGGCAAGTGGCATCGGGGCAGCCACCGCCGGCCTGGAAACTGGCACAGCCAGAGCCGCACGCTCGGGCAAGGCCCCTGCTCCCGCCGGTTTGAACGCCAACATCCGCAGCAAGGTCATGGTGAATCCGGCATATTCGTCCGGAGCAAGGTCAATCTCGTTACGCCCATGGATGGCGATCTGGTAGTACAGCTGCACCGTTTCCGGGCTGAATAGCTGGGCTAATTCCAGCAGTCGCACCCGCTCCGGCTCATCATCGGCGATGGCCTGTGGCACGGTCTGCGCCAGGGCGATGCGATGCAACAGGCTGGCCATCTCCTGCAAAGCGACCTCGAACGCGATACTGCGACTCTGCATGGCATCAGCGAGCTGCAACATCCCGGCACCGTCACCCGCTGCCAGTGCCTGCAACAGATCATGCAGATACCCCTGATCGACCGCGCCCAGCATGGTGCGCACCACCGCCTCGCCCACGCTGCCCGCCGCGAACGCGATGGCTTGATCCATCAGGCTGAGCGCGTCGCGCATACTGCCCTGCGCCGCCCGAGCGATCAGCATCAACGCCGCCGGCTCGTTGGCGATGCCTTCCTGTCCGAGCACATGCTGCAAGTGCTGCAGGATGAGCTGCGGCGGCAGTTGCTTGAGGTTGAACTGCAAGCAGCGCGACAGCACGGTGACCGGGATCTTCTGCGGATCAGTGGTGGCGAGAATGAACTTGACGTGCGCAGGCGGCTCTTCCAGCGTCTTCAACATGGCGTTGAAAGCCGACTTCGACAGCATGTGCACTTCGTCGATGATGTACACCTTGAAGCGCCCGACGGTCGGTGCGTACAGTGCGCTCTCCAGCAACTCGCGCATGTTATCCACTTGCGTGTTGGAGGCCGCATCCAGCTCGATCAGATCGACGAAACGTCCGCTATCGATCTCGGTACAGGCGCTGCACACCCCGCACGGCGTGGCCGTGACACCCGATTCGCAGTTGAGCGACTTGGCGAAGATGCGCGCGATGGTGGTCTTGCCCACACCGCGCGTGCCGGTGAACAGATAGGCATGATGCAAACGGTTCTGCTCCAGCGCATTGGAAAGTGCGCGCACCACATGCTCCTGCCCTGCCAGCTGGGCGAAACTGCGCGGACGCCATTTGCGGGCTAGGACGGAAGAGGCAGACAAGGTCAGAACCGTTAAGAGTGGCTAAATTCGTTAGTCGACGGACCCGGCCACGCCGGGCCCCAACTGCCAATAGGGAGGCGAGCCTTACCCCCGGCACTTGCAACGATTGGCTGTGGCTGCTTCCTTCCGGACCTGACCAGGTTCACCATGTCGCAATGCGGGGAGACCCGCCAATTCTTGAAATCCGTGTCTCAGGAAACCAAGCACCGAGACAGGCGCGCATGATAGTCGAAAAGCGGGGATAAATCCACGGAAGGATGCCGGTTCAATGGGTGCCACCGCCATACCGTTCGTGCTGAGCTTGTCGAAGCATGGACGTAGGCCGCTGGTTTGGATTAATTCAACATCAAAACCGTCGGGGGTGGCCCGACAGCCGTTCACTTTTTCTTGTTCACCAAGAAAAAGTGACCAAAAAGAAGGCGACCCTGCTGTAGCGCTCTGCGGGTTCCTTCGGTCGGACAATAAAATTGGGCGGCTGCGCAACTCGCACGATCCGCTACGCGGCCACGTGCTCAAACAGTGCTCGCCTTCTCCCCAATTTTATCGCCCGCCCTCAGCGCCACAGAAGGGAGGAAAAATCAAAACCCAAAAGCAGTGAGCGGGCAAAGCCCGCCTCACCAACACCAAAAAACAATCGTGCGCGCAGCGCACACAAAACCGTCTTTGACTTGCCCTCCCCTGTACGTCCGCTGAGTAGCGCAGACCAGACAGGAGTAGCCCGACGAATATGTTTGAGCACGTGGCCGCGTAGCGGATCGTGCGAGTTTATGAGGAGGCCTGTCTGGTTGAGCAACGCAGGGAACCCACGAAGTGGGCGGCGCACCGGGGTCGCCTTCTTCTTGGTTACTTCTTCTTGGCGACGCAAGAAGAAGTAACTAGCTGTCGGGCTACCCCCGACGGTTTTCGGTAAGATTCTCCACGTTCACTTCCAGATAAGCCGTGTTCTTCCCTTACACAGCCTTAACAGGGATCCCGGCGATCCGGCTTTGCCACTCCTTCGGCCCCGTCTCATGCACCGACCTGCCCTGCGTATCCACCGCCACGGTCACCGGCATGTCCTTCACTTCGAATTCGTAGATCGCCTCCATCCCCAGATCAGCAAAAGCCACCACACGCGATTTCTTGATCGCTTTGGCGACGAGGTAGGCCGCGCCGCCGACAGCGATGAGATAGACCGCGCCGTGCTTTTTGATCGCCTCGATGCCCATCTTGCCGCGTTCGGATTTGCCGACCATGCCAATCAATCCGGTCTCCGCCAGCATGGTCTCGGTGAACTTGTCCATGCGCGTGGCCGTCGTCGGGCCAGCGGGGCCGACCACTTCGTCGCGCACCGGATCGACCGGGCCGACGTAGTAGATGAAGCGACCATTGAAATCCACCGGCAGCGGCTCGCCCTTCGCCAGCATGTCCACCATGCGCTTGTGCGCGGCATCACGTCCGGTCAGCAGCTTGCCGGACAGCAGCAGCGTCTCGCCCGGTTGCCAGTGGGCGATGTCTGCGCGCGTGACGGTGTCGAGGTTCACCCGGCACGCATCCGGCGCAGGGTGCCAATGCACATCGGGATAGTCTTCGATCTTCGGCGGCGTGAATTCCGCCGCGCCGCTGCCATCCAGCGCGAAATGCACGTGGCGCGTGGCCGCGCAATTGGGGATCAGCGCGATGGGTTTGGAGGCGGCGTGGGTGGGGTAATCGAGGATGCTCACGTCGAGGATGGTGGTCAGCCCGCCCAGGCCCTGCGCGCCGATGCCGAGCGCGTTGACCTTGTCGTAGATTTCGATGCGCAGCTCTTCGATACGATTCTGCGGCCCGCGCGCCTTCAGCTCGGTCATGGAAATGGGTTCCATCAGCGCCTGCTTGGCCAGCAGCATGGCCTTCTCCGCCGTACCGCCGATGCCGATGCCAATCTGCCCCGGCGGGCACCAGCCCGCGCCCATGCCGGGCAACTGGCTCACCACCCACTCCACGATGTCGTCGCTGGGATTCAGCATGCCGAAGCGCGATTTGTTCTCCGAACCACCGCCCTTGGCCGCGATGTCGACTTCCACCGTATTCCCCGGCACCAACTCGAAATGCACCACGGCGGGCGTGTTGTCGCCAGTGTTCTTGCGTTTGCCCGCCGGGTCGGCCACGATGGAAGCGCGCAACACATTGTCCGGATGCAGATAGGCGCGGCGCACGCCCTCGTTCACCATCTCCGCCACGCTCAGGGTCGCCCCCTCCCAGCGCACGTCCATACCTACCTTGACGAAGGCGACCACGATGCCGGTGTCCTGACAGATCGGACGTTTACCCAGCGCGCACATGCGCGAGTTGGTCAGGATCTGCGCCATCGCGTCCCTGGCGGCAGGCGATTCCTCGCGGCGATAGGCCTCGGCCAGCGCCTGCACGTAGTCCTGCGGGTGGTAGTAAGAAATGAATTGCAGCGCGTCGGCGATGCTGGCGATGAAGTCTTGCTGGCGAATGGCGGTCATGGCGTTTCAGCTGTAGTGGCGAGCGCCGATTATGGTTGCTCGAAGCAGGTGCGTCAAACAAGGTAGAATCGCCCGTCCCCAATCCCAGATGTCCCAGCATGGCTATCCAATGGTTCCCCGGTCACATGACTTCGGCGCGCAAAAAGGCCGCCGAAACAATGGAGCGCATCGATGTCGTGATCGAAGTGCTCGATGCCCGCGTACCCGAAGCGGGCAGTAATCCGATGATCCGCGAACTGCGCCTGCACCGGCAGCGCCCCTGCCTGAAGATATTGAACAAGACCGACCTGGCCGATCCTGCCGTGACCCAGCAATGGCTGGCTCATTTCAACGCGCAGCCCGGCGTGAAGGCGGTGGCCTTGTCGTGCAAGAAGCCGGGCGATGTCGCCAAGGTGCCCGGCCTGTGCCTGCCGCTGGCCCCGCATCGCGGCACGCCGCTCAAGCCCTTGCGCATGATGATCATGGGCATTCCCAACGTCGGCAAATCCACCCTGATGAACGCCCTGCTCAAGCGCCGCGTGGCCAATGTCGGCGATGAGCCGGCGGTGACCAAGAGCCAGCAGAGTTTCGACCTGAACGAGCGCATGACGCTGATCGACACGCCGGGGCTGATGTGGCCCAAGATCGAGCACGCCAGCGACGGCCTGATGCTGGCCGCCAGCCATGCCATCGGGCGCAATGCGGTGATCGACGAGGAAGTGGCGACGTTTCTGGCGGACATCCTGCTGGCGCGCTACCCCGACCTGCTGAGTCAGCGCTACAAGTTCGCCGTGGACGGGATGGACGGCGTGGCGGTGATCGCAGCGGTCGCCCAGCGGCGCGGTTTTCGCCTCAAAGGCGGCGATGCGGACTTGGAGAAAGCAGCCTTGACGCTGCTGCAGGATTACCGCGACGGAGCGCTGGGACGCATCAGCCTGGAAACGCCGACGACCCGTCAGACGATGCTGGCGACCGCAACATCCGTCCCTCAGCCAGCGTCGGACACCACCACCCTCGACTAACTCAACCTTCGCGGTTGCGCATGTGCTCCGCCACTTTGACGAAGGCCAGCGTCAGTTCCTGACGTAGCACCTCGTCAGCCACCGTCTCGCGCAAGGCGATGTCCATGCACATCAGCCACTGGTTGCGCTCTTCCTTGCCGATGGTGAACGGCATATGCCGCTGACGCAGCAAGGGGTGGCCATATTCCTGCACAAAGAGTTGCGGACCGCCCATCCAGCCCGACAGGAACTTGAACAGCTTGTCCTCCGACGATTTGAGGCTGTCCGGATGCATCTTGCGTATGCCATATGACTCCGGCAATTCGTCCATCACCTGATAGAAGCGCTGCACCAAAGCGCGCACCCCCGCCTCACCGCCTATGCGCTGATAATGGTTGGGTTTGTTTTCAGTCATCTTGAGAGTCCTTGCTCAGAAGTAAAGAAGCGTTCGTGCAGTTCGGTCAAACCCAGTGATTCCAGCATGTGATTCAAGCGTTCGGCTGGCTGTCTGCGCGGCTGCCCCTGATAACGAGCGATGATGAGTTCATTCTTCATCGAATGCTCCCAGCCCACCAGCTCCGTCACCGTCACCTGGTAGCCGTGCGACTCCAGTTGCAGGCAGCGCAACACATTGGTGAGATGACTGCCGAACTCGCGCGTATGTATCGGATGTCGCCACAGTTCGGACAGCGGGTTCTTCAGCACCGCGCCCTTGTTCTTGCGCAGCGCGGCGGCAACCTCGGCTTGGCAGCACGGCACCAGCACGATGAAGCGCGAACGCTTGGCCAGGGCGAAACGGATGGCATCATCGGTCGCAGTATTGCAGGCATGGAGTGCAGTGACCACATCAACTTCATCCGGCAACTCATTGGATGTTATAGAGTCAGCCACCGAGAGGTCGAGAAAAGACATGCCGCTGAAATCCAGCCGTTGTGCCAGTTCGCGCGAGCGCTGCACCAGCTCCGCCCGGGTCTCGATGCCATAGATGCGCGAACCGCCCGCCAGCGTCTTGAAGAACAGGTCATACAGGATGAAGCCCAGATAGGACTTACCCGCGCCGTGATCAACCAGGCGCACATCCGGGCGCTGCTGGCGAATCTCCTGCAACAGGGGCTCGATGAACTGGTAGAGATGGAACACCTGCTTAAGCTTGCGGCGCGAATCCTGATTCATCTTGCCGTCGCGGGTGAGGATGTGCAGCTCCTTCAACAACTCGACGGACTGACCGGGGCGAACTTCGTACATGGTTTTCCTTGATGGCGCGGCGGCCACGCATGGCCTGAAGCGGCGCATTATACAGTCAGGTCAGCAGCTCCCCGCCTGACTGAACAGCGCACGCAGCTTGGCAGCATCCGGGCTGAGGACCACGCCCCGCTCCGTGATCAGGCCGGTCACCAGCTCCGCAGGAGTCACATCGAATGACGGATTGCGTATCTGCACGCCCTCTGCCGCCCAATGCGTGTCGCGGAAGCCTTTGACCTCATCCACCGAGCGCTCCTCGATGGGAATGTCTTTGCCCGACGCGATGTTGAGGTCGATGGTCGAGAGCGGACAGGCGACATAGAACGGGATGTTGTGTCGCCGCGCCAGCACCGCCACCATGTAGGTGCCAATCTTGTTGGCGACATCGCCGTTGGCCGCCACCCGGTCGGTGCCGACCACCACCGCGTCCACTGCGCCGTGCGCCATCATGTAACCGGCCATGTTGTCGGTGATGAGCGTCACCGGAATATTTTCCTGCACCATCTCCCACGCCGTCAGCCGCGCGCCTTGCAGGAAGGGACGGGTCTCATCGGCGATGACGGAGATCTTCTTGCCCGCCGCCACCGCCGAGCGGAACACGCCCAGCGCCGTACCCCAACCCGCCGTGGCCAAGGCTCCCGCGTTGCAATGAGTCAACACCCGCGCGCCATCCGGCAACAGTTCCGCACCGAACGCGCCCATCGCCTGATTGATGCGGATGTCCTCGGCGTGGATCTCGTGCGCCTCGGCCAACAGGCGTTCGGCAATGGTCTCGGGCGACTGCGCCGCCACGCTTTCCCACACCCGGCGCATGCGTTGCAAGGCCCAGAACAGGTTCACCGCCGTGGGCCGACTGGCGGCCAGCACCCTGAAACCCTCTTCCATGCCCGTATTGAAATCCGCCCGTCCATCGTTCTCGCGCAGGCGGACATCCAGCCCGCCGGAATCACTGATCCCGCCATGACGAGCCAATCGTATCGCTTCCAGCGCCACACCGTAGGCCGCCGCCACGCCGATGGCAGGTGCGCCGCGCACCACCATGCTGCGTATGCCCTCGGCTACAGACGCTGCGGTGTAATAGCTCAGGTATTCAAAAGCGGCGGGTAGCACGCGCTGGTCTATCATCTCCAGGCGGCCATTGAACCAACGCAAGGTCTCGATCTTCATCTCACTCAACTTTCATAACCATGGCGACGCGCGCCATCACATCAGATACCGGAAATAGAGGTAGCCGTGGGCGATTCCGATCGACAGCAACATCAAGGGAAAAGCCACTTTCAGAAAGGTGCCAAACCGGATCGGCATACCGGCACGCTCCGCGATGCCCGCCACAACCAGATTGGCCGAAGCCCCCACCAGCGTGCCGTTGCCGCCCAGACAAGCGCCCAGTGACAAGGCCCACCACAGCGGCAGGATCGCCTGCTCGCCGCCCATGGCGGGGGCCATGGATTTGATCAGCGGGATCATGGTGGCCACGAACGGGATGTTGTCCACGAAGGCCGAAATCATCGCCGAGCCCCAAAGGATCGCGAACGCCGTGGTGGTCAGGTCGCCGCCGGTCAGTCCCAGCAGGCCGTGCGCCATGGCCCCGATCAGACCGGCTTGCTCGATGCCGTACACGGTGATGAACAGGCCGATGAAGAAGAACAGCGTGACCCATTCCACCTCGCTCAGCGCATGATGGACCCGTTTGCCCTGGGTCTCCGCGTCACTGCCCAGGTTCTCCAGCAGCAGCAACATGGCCGCCCCGAACATGGCCGTGGTGGCCGGTTCGACATGCAACACGCCATGCAGCATGAAACCGGCGATCACCAGAGTGAACACCAGCGCAGCCTGTTTCAGCAGCTTCCAGTCGGTGATGGCCTCGATCTCGTTGAAGCGCATGACGCGCGCCCGGTCTTCCGCCGTGGCGACGATGTCCTTGCGCCAGTACCACCAGATCGGCAACAGGGTGGCTCCGGCGATGAGCGGGATGATGGGCGTGAGGTGCCAGAGAAAGTCGTTGAAACTCAGGCCGGCAGCCGAACCTATCATGATGTTGGGCGGATCGCCGATCAGGGTGGCGGTGCCGCCGATGTTGGACATGAAGATGATGGAGAACAGGTAGGGATAGGGCTTGATCCTCAGCTCTTCCGTGATCAGCAACAAGACCGGGGTGACCAGCAGCACGGTGGTGACGTTATCCAGCAAGGCGGAGAACGCCGCCGTCACCAGCGACATCATGATCAGGATGCCGACCGGCTGCGCGTGCACTTTCTTGGTGATCCAGATGGCGACGAACTGGAACACCCCGCTCTTGCGGGTGATGGAGACGATCATCATCATGCCGATCAGCAGCCCCAGCGTATTGAAATCTATCCCCCGCAGTGCAGCCTCTTGCGTGAGGATGCCGCACAGGATCATCAGCCCGCCGCCCAGCAGGGCGACGATGGCGCGATTCAGCCGCTCGCTGATGATGACGGCGTAGGTCGCCACGAACAGTGCCGTGGCCAGCCACATGGGATCGATGCCGAACAACGTCTGGATGTGGCCCCCGCCGCTCATGCGTCGCCCCGCTCACACACGCGCTGCAACAGCTCCGCCCCGATGACCATGCCCAGTAACTGACCGCTCGCCGGGTCCACCACGGGGATGTCGTTCTCGCCGCGATACAGCAGCAACACGGTCTCCAGCAGGGGCGTGTCGGGATGCAGTACACGCGCCCCCGTCTCGATGAAACTGCCAACCGGCTCCGAGCGGTACTGCTGCATGCGCTCGCACAACATGTCGAGCGGGTCGGACATGAACGACAGGTCGGTCACCCCGCCTTCGATCAGCACCGCCTTGGGCAACAACAAGGACAGCAACCGGTCCATGCTGAAGATGCCCAGATAGCGGCCTGTCGCATCGACCACGGGCAAGGCCGCAAGACGGTGCTCCAGCAGCATCCGGGTCGCCACGGCGACGCTGTCGGTGTCCTGCAGACGGGGGGAGTTCTGGCTCAATAGGGAATGGATGGTCATACGCTTCCTGCTAGCTAGGTGTTCTGGTTCCGGCACGACCGCGCAAGGTCTGTCCGGGGCCGACCGCCGGACGGCCCATCAGCGGAACAGGCCCTTGAGCTGGTCCTGCAATCGGGTCTTCAGCTCCTGTTTTTTGACTTCGACCCGCTGCCGGGTCGAATCGGACAGCGCCGCGCCGAAATCCAGCGAATATTTCAGGCTGGCGAACGGCCCCTGGACGCGCACCGGCACGGTCAGACCGGACAGATTGTCCTGCCCGCCCTGCCCCTGCAGCGTCTTCACCAGCGTCGCCTTGGCGAGGTAGTTCATGCTGTCGTTGCCGAGGTCGATGTCGCCGTTGCCCGCCAGACGCAGCAGCGGCGATTTCATCGACAGGTCGTCGTTGTGCGCCACACCGCCCGCGATCCTGAAACTGCCTTTCAGCTCGCTGAAATCGGTCTTCTCCGCCGAGTTCGCGGCCTGGGTCTGCGTCTGGCCAACCAGGCTTCCGGCGCTGCGCAGCTTCTGGGCGATGTTGATGCCCTTGATCGCGCCATCGGTCAGATTCAGCGTGGCGCTGCCATTGAGCGACTTTTTCAAGGCGCTGACGGTGTTGCCCTGCGTCGTCACGTTGATGCCGACGTTGCCGTGCCCCTCCAGCGTATCGAAAGCGGCGGCATCCTTGGTCAGGGCGGCGACATTGATGCCGGTCAGATTCTGATTCACGGCAAAGCCCGGCGTGGCGGGCGCAGCGTTCACCGCCAGACTGCCGCTGATGCTGCCCTCATACAGCTTGGCCGAAAACGGGGCGACATTGAGCAAACCCTGGTGCGCCTTGATGGTGAGATTGATGTCGCGGCTCTTCACCTTGGCCACGGTCAGCGCGCCGATGTGCAGCTTGCCGTCCAGATCGAGTTTGCGCAGCACGGTCAGGTCGAAAGGCTGTTCGGGTGTGGCGGCTTTGGGCTTGTCGCTAGGCGGAAAATACAGGTCGGCATCGAACTGATCCACATCGACATCGAAACGGATGTGCGGCGCGGCGAAGTCGTTCAGCGCCACCTTGGCCTTGACCTGGCTTTGCAGCAAGCCACCGGCCAGCGCCACCTCAAAACTCTGCTTGTCCGCATCGAAGGCAAAGCTGCCGCGCATCTCGCTGCTGACATGTTTGCCGGGCAAAGCATCGCCGGTGGCATCGAAGGCCAGCGTCAGCGCCTTGCTGCCGAACGCCTGCGCGGTGCCGGCGATACTGGGCAAGGTCAGCGTGGCGGCAACGGTATTCGTTCCCTTCAGCTTGGCGCTGAGCTTCAGTTGCTCACCGGTGAACTGGTCGCCTGTCGCTGCGACTTTGGGCGCATCAAGCTCCACCTCGAATTGATTGCCGCCCTGCTTCCCGCTCAACGAGACCTTCAACTTTCCGGTATCGAACGCATGGGCGGACAGGTCAGCACCGGCATCGCCGCTGGCTTTCAGGCTCAACTCGGTGATGTCGAGCGCGCTGCCGCTGGCGTTCAGATCCAGCCCGACCAGCCGGTAGAGTTTCTTGTCCATATCCAAAGTCAAGTCGGCCTTGCCCTGCAACTTCACGTCCAGCTTGGGCTGATTGGCCTGCACGTGCAGCGCGAGCTTGACCGGCGACTGCACGCCGTTGGCGATGCGCCCCGTGCTCAACTCCAGGTCGCGCACGGTGTATTCCGCCCCGCTGGCTTCGTCGCGGTAGCTCAGTTCGGTCTTGGCGATGCTCACGCCCGCGATGTCGAACTTAAGTTTGCTCTCGGACGCGGGCGCATCGCTCTTGCCGAGCAGATCGTCGATGTTGCTGCTGCCGTCCTTGCGCTTGATGAGCGTGGCCTTGAGGCCGGACACGCTGACCGCATCCACCACGGCCTCGCCATGCAACAAAGGCCAGAAGGCCAGCGCGGCGTGCACGTCCTCCACCGCCGCAAACGTCTGCGGACTCTGGAACTCGGACAGCGACACCTTGCCCAGACTCGCGCCCAGCTTGGGAAAGAAGGTCAGCTTGATGTCGCCATCCAGCTTGAGCGTGCGCTGTTTGCTGTCCTGCACCGCCTTGATGATCTCGGCCTTGTAGGCGTTGGGATCGAAAGTCGCCGCCAGATAGGTCGCCGCCCCAGCAGCCAGCAAAACCGTGCCGCCCAGGCCGGTCAAGGTGTATTTGACGATCTTGTTCATGGCTTACTCCCGATGGCTGGCGTGCGGCGTATACAAACCCGAGAACCTCACGCCGTAGTACAAGATGAAGACGTAACACATTGCCGGAACAAAGAAAGACAGATGTAGGCCGATGTGGTCCGCCAGCGCGCCTTGCAGGAACGGCACCAGCGCGCCGCCGACGATGGCCATGCACAGCACGCCGGAGGCGTGGCCGGTCAGCTTGCCCAGCCGGTGCAGCGCCATGCTGAAGATGGTCGGGAACATGATGGAGTTGAACAGACCAACCGCCAGGATCGCCCACATCGCCAGCGCGCCTTGGGTGAAGATGGCGGTGAGTATCAGCGCGATGGCGCAGGCCGCGTTGAACGCCAGCGTCTTGCCCGGACTGACCTGGCGCATCACCGCGAAACCGATGAAGCGCCCCACCATCGCGCCACCCCAATAGAAGCTCACATAAGCCGCCGCCGTGGCGGGCACCAGACCAGCCACATCCGGCTCGCCGAGGAAGTTCACCAGAAAGCTGCCTATGCTGACCTCGCCGCCGACATAGACGAAGATGCCGACCGCGCCCAGCAACAGGTGGCGGTGCGAAAGCAAAGTTTTGGTCCCCTCGGCGAGCACGGTGCCCGGCTCGTCTTCGTCATGGTTGATCTTGGGCAAGCGAGCGAACGCGAACAGGATGGCCAGCAACAGCAACGCGCCCGCCAACGCCAGATACGGCCCTTGCACCGTCGCCGCCTCCTTGGCGCGGTAAGCCAGTTGTTCGGCGGCGGGCAAGGCGGCGATCTGTTCCGGGGCTAGCAGCACGCCGCCCAGAATCAACATGCCGCCGAAGAACGGGCCGACGGTGGTGCCCAGCGAGTTGAAGGCTTGTGTCAGCGTCAAACGGCTGGAGGCCGTCTTGGCCGGACCGAGCACGACGACATAAGGATTCGCCGCCACTTGCAGCATGGTGATACCTGAGGCCAGCACGAAGAAGGCGAACAGGAACAGCGCATAGCCGCTCTGCGCTGCCGGATAGAACAGGGCGCAACCCGCCGCCGCGATGACCAGCCCGATGACCGCGCCGTGCTGATAGCCAGTGCGCTTGATCAGTGCGCCGACCGGCAGCGACACCACGAAATAGGCTCCGAAGAAGCAGAACTGCACCAGCATGGCCTGCACGTAACTCAGCGTGTAGATGGCTTTCAGGTGCGGGATGAGCACGTCGTTGAGCGAGGTCAGCAGCCCCCACATGAAGAACAAGATGGTGACGATGACCAGCGAGCGGGTGTTGTTGGCCTGTTCGAGGTGCGAAGGTCTGGACATGGCGTCTCCTCGTTACTGGCAGGCCGACGCGGTGTCGGCCAGCGTGCCGACCTGGCTCGTGCTGCCATATTTCAGCCCGTAGCCCAGCGGGAACAACGGCGCGTAATCGGCCTCGCCCGCATTGAGGCGCGCCTGGCACGGCGATCTCGGCCAAGAGAACGACAGCGTGCCGGTGAATGGGTGATTGACCTTGTTGTCCGCCTTGCGGAACAGCACATCGGCCACGCCCTTCCCTTCCGACCCCGGCAACCAGGCCGCCACGAAACTGTCGGACAGGTTCATCAAGTCGTTGGCGTTCACCGGGCGACCGGACAGCAGCACGGTGACCACCGGCTTGCCCTTGCCGGACACCGCCTGCAACACCGCCAGGTCTTCAGGATAGCGGCTGCTGTGCCGCATCGAACCATTCGGCGCGATGTCGCCCATGAACTCGGCGTAGGGTTTTTCGCCGATGACCGCGATCACCGCATCGTAGCGCGAGACATCCACGCCCTTGGCATCGGCGCTGTAGGTCACGTTGGACTTGCCCACCGCCTCCGCGATGCCAGCCAACAGGGTATCCGCATAGGGAAAGTCACTGTTCTTGTTCTCGGTGCCCTGCCAGGTCAGCGTCCAGCCGCCAGTCTGGTTAGCCACGCTGTCGGCACTCTTGCCCACCACCAGTATCTTCTGCTTGCGCGCCAGCGGCAGCACGCCGCCGTCGTTCTTGAGCAACACCAGCGATTTGCGCACGGCCAGACGCGCCAGCGCGCGGTCCTGCATCGCGTCGGCCTGGCCTGCGTAGGCGTTCTGCGAGGGTTTGCGCTCGAACATCCCGGCGCGCAGTTTGACGCGCAGAATGCGCGACACGGCATCGTCGATGCGCGCCAGCGGAATCTCGCCGTGCTCGACCTGCTTGATGGTGTTGGCGATGAACGCCTTCCAGTCTTCCGGCACCATCACCATGTCGATGCCCGCGTTGATCGCCTGCGGGCAACTGCCGTTGCTGCACCCCGGCACCTGGGCGTGGCCGTTCCAGTCCGACACCACGAACCCGTCGAAACCCAGCTTGCCCTTGAGCACCTCGGTCAGCATCATCTTGTTGCCGTGCATCTTGCCGTGGTCGATGCCCGCCGTCGTGTCGTTCCAACTGTTGAACGAGGCCATCACGGTTTGCACGCCCGCGCCCAGAGCGCCGTAATAGCCCTGACCGTGGATGTTCATCATCTCGGCCAGACTGGCGCGCGTCTCGCCCTGATCCTTGCCCTGAAAGGTGCCGCCATCACCCATGAAATGCTTGGCGGTGGCGATAACGTTGCCGTCCTGCTTGAGGTCGCCCTGAAAACCCCGGACATAGGCACTGGCGTAGTCCTTCACCAGCGCGCCGTCCTCGGAGAAGCTCTCGTAAGTGCGCCCCCAGCGGTCATCCTGCACCACCGCCAGCGTGGGCGCGAACACCCAGTTGATACCGATGGCGCGCACCGCCTTGGCCGTGGCCACGCCGATCTGCCCGACCAGTTGGGCATCGTGCGCCGCCCCCAGCCCGATATTGTGCGGATACAGCATCGCGCCATACACCGCGCTGTTGCCGTGGATGGCGTCGATGCCCCAGATCACGGGCACTTTCACCGCGCTGTCGGTAGACATGGAAGCGTCGTAATAGCGGTCGGCCAGCGCCACCCAGTCGGCGGGCGCGGCGTGCTTATTCTTGCCCGGCCAACTGCTGCCGCCGTTGAGCACCGAGCCGATGTAATACTGGCGCACCTGCTCCGGCGTGATGAACTGGATCTCGGCCTGCGTCATCTGCCCCACCTTCTGCGCCAGCGTCATGCCCGCCAGCAACTGCGCCACCCGCGCCTCGATCTGCGCATCGCGTCCGATGGCGCTGGTGATACTCGGCCACTCCGTCAACTGCGCCGCATTCGCCCCTGTCATCATCAGCATCGCTCCCACCAGACCACACCGCACGGATTTGCTCATGGCACACCCTTCCCGAGAAAGTACGGGCGCGAGTATAGGCGCTGGCCGCAAAACGCATCAAGCGGAACTCGCCCTGCGTCCATCTTGAAATTAACGACGGAAATGAGTGGAAAGTGATTTGCGTAGTTGACAGGATAGAAATAAGTAACTAGATTTATCATACGTATTTACCCTACATTGTGGGTAAATGGTTCTGATAACTGGTTTACTCGGTGGTTATTCTTAAATTCTTAGGAGTGCTTATCATGGAAACGTCAATAAGGAGCAAGAAACTTCTTACATTTATTTCGTTAGTTCTGATTAGTACTCACTCGTGCATCGCACTTGGTGATGAGACGCAAAATTTTGGCGCTGAAAATAAACACTTGGTTCTAAAAGTACCGGTAGACGTAACAATGCTTGAATTACTTACTAAATACTCTAATGAGTCGGAAAAAAGTAATGTGGATAAGGTAGCGCAAAGCACACCAGTTGTATTCAAAGACAATGCGTGGAACATACTTCAGCGTAGCAGTAACTTTATTGGCAATAACTTTATTGGGTCCTTCGTCGATGCATATGCCAAGACAAAAGCAAAATATGGCAGTAAAGCACCGATCACAACTCCATACGCATTCCCCGAGTTTATAACAGAAAGAGAGCTAGCTATATTTAGAAAAATAGTCAGTGAAGCCAGTAGAAGCAAAGGTGACCCATCCAGCAACCGGATAGAGGGAGCAACAACCCCAGCTGGAGTTATTGCACAGTCCGCCAATATTAAACTGTGGCTACAGCAATCATCGGATTCGTACGAAAACTCCGTAAAGAGCCAGTTAGGTTCAATTATCAGGGAAAATGATATTTCTACAGCGATGCTGTCGGATATCTTTAAACACAAGTTAGACACACCGTTCACAGAACTATCAAAATCGGAGCAACTTATACTTCTGAAAAGAATAGATGCATCACTTACCTCCCTACATGCCTTAGAAGTATTGGAACGAGAAGGCATTCACAATGCATGGGACGCACTTTGCAATGCAGCAACAGCAATTAATCAATCTCTTCCGGATGATAATCAAACACCCAGAATCCTGTGTCTGATAAATCCAGAGGTAAGAGACAACGGTAGCCAAGAACAATATTTAAAGTTCGTTGGAATTCATCTATCCCCATTGGGCTACCCTCCACAAACAACATGGACGGTGCCAATTATCAACAAAACACAAGTCACAGCTACAGCAGGTGGCAGTAGCAGCCTTTCTGTACAACTGTCGGGCGGTATGAACGGGACGCCATCAGATACAACGAGTCGGATTGATGTTGCAGCATCCCTTGCATTTAAATGGGATAAGGATAACGAGCAGAATTGGTTCTTTCAAATCAAACCCTATTTGGTAGGAAAGGCCTTTGTTTCATGGACACCATTAGCGGAACAATGGGTAGATGAGTCTATAGAGTATCCGGGCGCATTTGCGGATATAAAATCTTGCACACCATGGGATAACACTACTAGCGCACAGCGAAATGCATTTGCTGAACCTGGCTATCGTAGAAAATCATGTTCTGTTGCTAGAAAATATGACTATTCAGGCCCTGCGGATGCGTGGGCGCAAGAAATACCAAATGAAGGGTGCATGTTTGGTATTTGGGCCACATCCAGTTGGTGCCACCACTCACACATCAGAGCTGACTTCTTACTTGTTGAGCAATATAAAGATTGGCTTCCGACATCTACATTTGAGGCAACAGGAGTGGTTAATAGTGGGTCTAGTACCACATTCGTATACCCAGAAGAACTACTAGGCGGAGCTTGGACACACACACTGCCCGAATATAATTATAAGTGGCGTGTCTTTGTATCCCTGAATGATGGCACTCAGGTCAACCTAGATACGACTCATCAATGTGTAAAGTCATCTAAAGGCGCAGTTGTTTTTGCAAGCGTTGATCCAACAGGGAAGTTGACCGTAAATTTCCCTACGCCTGCACAAAACAATTCCTGTCCAATTAATTGAATCTATTTGAGTGTTTTTTACCTCACCGAACCCATCAAGAGTAAGTCGCCCCCACCTCAGCGCTGGCATACCAAGCGTTCAAGGTGGCGGCATCCAGCCCAGTCGACCAGGCGGCGGAGAATAACCGGGGACAGCAACTGTCTTGAGTTCTCCCCGCTAAGTGGTCTTTATGCTGGCTCATAGTGCCACTCATGATCGTGCTTCATCATCGCATTCAGGATCACCAATAGCTTGCGCATACAGGCGACCAACGCCACCTTTTTGGGTTTTCCCGCTGCTAACAATTTTTGATAGAACGCTTTGAGAATCGGGTTGTGGCGGCTACCAACCAGCGCAGCCATATACAGCGCAGCTCTCACCGTACTTCGACCGTCCCATATTGTGCGCCGTCCACGCATCGAACCACTGTCTCGGCTGTATGGACATACACCAACCAACCCACCAATCGCTCTTGTACCTAAAGTGCCTAGTTCCGGCAGCTGTGCGAGCAGAAAATAACCGGGGACAGACTGAGCTAACCCGCTTTTCCCGGACGGTTTAATTGGGTACATCTGCTTGCTGCTCAAATTGCACTGGGCTGAGGTACCCCAAAGTCTGATGCCTACGCTGTCGATTATAGAAGATCTCAATATATTCGAAGATTGCCGTCCGTGCCTCATCTCTAGTGTGGAAGTCGCAATGGTGAACGAGCTCGTTCTTCAAGGTTGAGAAGAAACTCTCGGCCAC
>NZ_JQKP01000004.1 GCF_000746095.1 Ferriphaselus sp. R-1
CACCCTAACCGCCCACCACCCCAGCCAAGGCATCGTCCGCCTGAACTTCGATGCACCCAGCGTCGAAGAAGCGGTACGCCTCGCCGAATCCCAAGGTTACCGGGTGGTATCATCGGGCGGGTTTGTACTGCCGTCCTTTCGCATCACCCGCCCCAAGCGCTTTCCGCTCACCCTGTTCAGCCAGGAACTGCTGTCCCTGCTGGATGCCGGACTGCCCTTGCTGGAAGGCATCGAAATCCTCGCCCGCAAAGAGCGCGGCCGTGCCGCCCTAGAGTCGTGGCACAAAGTGGCTCTGCGCTGCGGGTGACACCGCCAGCCTGGACACGCATCACTCCCTTTCAAAACGCCACGCGAAAAACAAAAAGCCCCGCCGAGGATCTCGGCGGGACTTTCAGTGATCGCGTTACGCTTATTCCGAGCGCTGCGCGCGCTTGCGGTCGTGTTCCTTCAAGTGACGCTTGCGGATGCGGATGGACTTCGGTGTCAGTTCGACCAGTTCGTCGTCGTCGATGAACTCCACGGCGGATTCCAGCGTCAGCTTGATCGGCGTGGTCAGGCGCACGGCTTCGTCGGTGCCGGAGGCACGCACGTTGGTCAGCTTCTTGCCCTTGATCGGGTTGACGATCAGGTCGTTGTCGCGGCTGTGGATGCCGATGACCATGCCTTCGTACAGCTTGTCGCCGGGGGAGACGAACATGCGGCCACGGTCTTCCAGGTTCCACAGTGCGTAGGCCACGGCATCGCCGTCTTCCTGCGAGATCAGCACGCCGTTGTGGCGACCCGGCAGGTCGGCCTTGACCGGGCCGTAGTCGTCGAACACATGGCTCATCAGACCAGAACCGCGCGTCATGGTCATGAAGTCAGACTGGAAGCCGATCAGGCCACGCGCCGGGATATGGTATTCCAGACGAGTACGGCCATTGCCGTCGGATTCCATGTTGGTCAGTTCGCCGCGACGGCGACCGATCTCTTCCATCACACCGCCCTGATGGCCGTCTTCCAGGTCGATGGTCAGGTTCTCATACGGCTCGCACTTCTCGCCGTTGATTTCCTTGTACACCACGCGCGGCTTGGCCACGGCCATCTCGAAACCTTCGCGGCGCATGTTTTCCAGCAGGATGGTCAGGTGCAACTCGCCACGACCGGAGACGCGGAACACGTCGGCATCTTCGGTATCTTCCACGCGCAGCGCCACGTTGGTCAGCAATTCCTTGTTCAGGCGGTCACGAATCTGGCGTGAAGTCACGAACTTGCCTTCGGTACCGGCCAGCGGCGAGCTGTTCACCATGAAGTCCATGGTCAGCGTCGGCTCATCCACCGTCAACATCGGCAGGCCGACGGGATTGTCGCGGTCACACACGGTCACGCCGATACCGATCTCGTCCAGACCGGAGATGATGATGATGTCGCCCGCTTCGGCGCTTTCCACCGCGATGCGCTCCAGACCACGGAAACCCAGCACCTGATTGATACGACCCGAGCTGATTTGCTGCTCGTGGTTCATCACCACCACTTGCTGACCCGGCTTGATGCGGCCATTCAGCACGCGACCGATGCCCAGACGACCGGTGAAGGTGGAGTAATCCAGTGCGGCCAGTTGGAATTGCAGCGGCGCATCGGGGCTGCCCGGTGGGGTCGGCACGTGGCTCAGCACGGTGTCGAACAGCGGGTTCATGTTATCGGCGCTACCGCCGTTGGACGGCGCATCGGTCAGATCCAGGCAGGCCCAGCCATTCAGGCCGGAAGCGTAAATAACGGGGAAATCGAGCTGCTCGTCAGTGGCGTGCAGCTTGTCGAACAGATCGAAGGTCTGATCCAGCACCCAGTCAGGACGCGCACCCGGACGGTCCACCTTGTTGATCACGACGATGGGCTTCAAGCCCAACGCCAGCGCCTTCTTGGTCACGAAACGGGTCTGCGGCATCGGGCCTTCCACCGCGTCCACCAGCAGCACCACGCCGTCCACCATGCCCAGCACGCGCTCCACCTCGCCGCCGAAGTCGGCGTGTCCCGGTGTGTCCACGATGTTGATGTGATACTCGCCGTAAGTGATGGCGGTGTTCTTCGCCAGAATGGTGATGCCGCGCTCCTTTTCCAGATCGTTGGAGTCCATCACGCGCTCATCCACCTGCTGGTTGTCGCGGAACGTGCCGGATTGGCGCAAAAGTTGGTCAACCAGCGTGGTCTTGCCGTGGTCAACGTGGGCGATGATGGCGATATTACGAAGGGCGCGGGACATGGGTAACTGCCTGATAAAGAATTCAAAGGGCGCGCATTCTAGCACACCCGCCCCGACGACGAAGGAGAACATCGGCCAGACGCCTATGGTTGAAACTTTCTCCCTCCTTCGGTAGTCTTAGCGCCGCTGTTCAATATTCCCCGGAGGAAAAATGCACTACCAACCCATCACCGCAACGCAGACTGGCTCGTTTGTAGCCGACCAGAACAAGGTCCTGCGCAACACTTACATGATGCTGGCGCTGACCATGATCCCCACGGTCATCGGCGCGTTCATCGGCACCTCGATCAATTTCTCGTTCATGGCGGAACATCCGATCATGTCCACGCTGCTGATGTTCGGCGCGATGATGGGCATGCTGTTCGCCGTCACCGCCCTGCGCAACAGCGTGTGGGGCATCGTCGCCCTGCTGGGCTTCACCTTCGTCGCGGGTGTGTTGCTCGGCCCTATCCTGCAAGTCGCCTTGCACTTCAAGAACGGCGCGCAACTGGTGGGCATGGCCGCAGGCGGCACCGGCATCATCTTCGGCAGCCTGGCCACCATCGCCACGGTGACCAAGAAGGATTTCAGCTTCATGGGCAAGTTCCTGTTCATCGGGCTGATCCTGCTGCTGGTCGCGTCCCTGGCCAATGTGTTCCTGCACATCCCCGCCCTGTCGCTGACCATCTCGGCCATGGCGGTGCTCATCTTCTCGGCTTACATCCTGTTCGACGTGAGCCAGATCGTGCGTGGCGGCGAGACCAACTACGTGATGGCGACGCTGGCGCTGTACATGGATATCTACAACCTGTTCATCAACTTGCTGAACCTGTTGATGGCCTTCAGCGGCGAACGCGACTAAGCTCGCGCGCAATAGCAAAGGCGGCCTCTGGCCGCCTTTTTCATTTCACAAATGGAGACAATCTTGGAACTGAACACTTTCCTGCAACGCCTGAACGACGCTCCCGAGACCATCGCCTTCGCCGACACCATCGCGGTGATCGAAGCACTGTACGACTTCACCCCGACCGAATTCCGCAACGGCGACCTGCTCAACGAAGCGGGCAAGAACTCCGGCTCGTGCAAGATATTTTCCTTCGCCAAACTGCAAGGACTCTCGCCCACACTCACCCTGCACTGCTTCGGCGACTATTACCGCAAAGACGTGCTCGGCCACCCCGAAGCTACCGACCACCAGAACATCCGCAACTTCATGCGCACGGGCTGGGATGGCATCGACTTCAGGGCTGCGGCACTGAGCACCAAACCGCAGTAACTCAGTCCGACTCCCGCACCCAAAAGACAAGGCACCCCTCAGGGTGCCTCACCTGACCCGCATGCGGCCCGCAGCTAGACCTGCATGTTCATGATGTCGTTGTAGGCGGCGACAACCTTGTTGCGCACCTGCACGGTGGTCTGGAAGGCGACGTTCGCCTTCTGCATGGCGATCATGGTGTCGCTCAGGCTGACTTTGTCATCGCCCAGCACGAACGCTTTCTGCATATCCTCGGCCACGTGCTGGCGGCTGGATACGCCGTCCAGTTGCGCCTTGAGTGCGCTGGCGAAGTCCGCCTGCCCCGCACCACCAACGCCTTGCGATGAAGCCACGCCGCCCTGCGCCTGCGCCATGATGGTACGCATCTGCGCCAGCAAATTGTCCACTCCAGAGACGTTCATCTTGCACCTCCATTTCCGATGGCCGCACGATAGCAAGGCGCGCGCGATGGGCATGGGGCGAAAAGCCCGCGAATTCCCCCCTTATTCGGATGAATGCACTTGAGTGGTCTGAGGATAATGCGCAACAGGGAAATCAGGCTCATTTCATCACCATGGCGGACACAGACATCACAACCCGATCCGGATCGCCGCTGACACAGGCGCTGGATCGCCTTTCCGGCTCACAAAAGATCGGCCTGATGGTGGCCATCGCCGCCATCATCGCCATCGTCATCGGCTCGGTGATGTGGGGGCAGACACCGGACTATCGGGTGCTGTACAGCAACCTGTCGGACAGGGACGGCGGCGCGATCATCGAATCGCTGCAGCAGATGAACGTCCCCTACAAGTTCACCGAAGGCGGCGGCGCGGTGCTGGTCCCCGCCAATCTGGTCCACGAGACCCGCCTGAAGCTCGCCTCGCAAGGTTTGCCCAAGGGCGGCAACGTCGGTTTCGAGCTGATGGAGAACCAGAAGTTCGGCACCAGCCAGTTCCTCGAACAAGTGAACTACCAGCGTGCACTGGAAGGCGAGCTGGCGCGCTCGGTACAGACGCTGGCCTCGGTGCAGAGCGCCCGCGTGCATCTGGCCATCCCCAAGCCCTCCGTCTTCGTCAAGGATCAACAGAAACCCAGCGCCTCGGTGATCCTGTCGCTCAATGCGGGCCGCACTCTGGATGCCGGACAAGTCAGTGCCATCGTCCACCTGATCTCCAGCAGCGTGCCCGAGATGTCGGCCAAGAGCGTCACTCTGGTGGATCAGAACGGCACGCTGCTCTCGGCCATGCGCGAAGGCGGCACCGAGGTGCTGGATGCCAGCCAGCTCAAGTACCTGCGCCAGATCGAACAGGATTACGTCAAACGCATCCAGGACATCATCATTCCGCTGGTCGGTGCCAACAACGTGCGCGCCCAAGTGACGGCTGACCTCGATTTCTCGCAGTCCGAGCAGACCGCCGAGAGCTACGGCCCCAACCAACCGCCGAATCAGGCCGCCGTGCGCAGTCAGCAGTCCACCGAGTCCGTCAACAACGGCGCAGGCGGCCCTGCCGGTGTACCGGGCGCATTGTCCAATCAGCCACCGGTACCGGCCACGGCTCCCA
Source organism: Ferriphaselus sp. R-1 (assembly GCF_000746095.1). Lineage (GTDB taxonomy): Bacteria > Pseudomonadota > Gammaproteobacteria > Burkholderiales > Gallionellaceae > Ferriphaselus. The sequence continues at coordinate 5,036 of NZ_JQKP01000004.1, forward strand.
TCGTCAATCCGGCGAGTTCGGTCACCTCCAGCGCCGCCACCAGCAGCACGCACAAGGAGGCCACCACCAACTTCGAGGTGGATCGCACCATACGCCACACCAAACTGCCCGTCGGCTCGATCAAGCGCATGTCGGTGGCCGTGGTCGTCAACCATCGCACCGTTCTGGACAAAAAAGGCACCCCGTCGAGCAAGCCTCTGAGCGACGAGGAAAAAGCCCAGATCACGGCTCTGGTGAAAGAGGCGATGGGCTATGACGAGAAACGGGGCGACAGCCTGGAGGTCATCAACAGCGCCTTTACCGACGACAAGGAGGTTCTGCCGGATGTGCCGCTGTGGAAGCAGCCCGGCATGGTCGACCTGGCCAAGGAGTTGCTGAAATACGGCCTGATCGCCGGGGTGATGTTGGCGCTGATCTTCATGGTCATCCGCCCCGCCTTCAAGAACCTGGCCCCCCCGCCCCCGCAGGAGCCTGGGGAAGAGAGTGGCGAGTCTGCCGCCGAAGGAGCGACACACCAGTCGGGACATGATGATGCGATAGCGGGTGCAGGCGCGGACGCTGCCTCCGGCGGCTTGAACCGGAGCGCGCCCTCCTACGAGAACCATGTCCAGGCCGTCAAGCAACTGGCACAACAAGACCCGAAGATCGTCGCCACCGTGGTCAAGGAATGGGTGAACGGCAATGAGTAACGACGGAGCCACCAAGAGCGCCATCCTGCTGATGACGATGGGCGAGACCGAGGCCGCCGAGGTCTTGAAATTCCTCGGCCCCAAGGAAGTACAGAAGATCAGCGCCGAGATGGTCAACCTGAAGAACCTGACGCACGAACAGATCGCCGTCGTGTACGAAGAGTTCATGACCATCGCTGCCACCAAGACCACGATAGGCATGGATTCGCACGACTACATCCGCAGCATGCTGATCAAAGCGCTGGGCGACGAGAAGGCCGCCGGCATCCTGGATCGCATCATGCAGAACAGCGACACCGCCGGTATCGAAAGCCTGAAGTGGATGGATGCGCCCTCCATCGTGGAGCTGATCGGCAACGAGCATCCTCAGATCATCGCCACCATCCTGGTACATCTGGAGCCGGACCAGGCCTCCTCGGTGCTGGCCTTGCTGAGCGAGCGCACGCGCGGGGACGTGATGCTGCGCATCGCCACGCTGGATGGCGTACAACCCGCCGCCCTGCGCGAGCTGAACGATGTGCTGTCCAAGCTGATGGTGAGCGGCGGCTCGGGCAAGAAGAGCATCAAGGGCGGCGTGCGCACAGCGGCAGAGATCCTCAACTACATGGGCACCACGCTGGAGGGGCAGGTGCTGGATGCGGTACGCGGCCATGACCCCGATCTGGCGCAGGAGATCCAGGACGAGATGTTCGTCTTCGAGAACATGCTGGAGATCGACGATCGCGGCATCCAGCAGATCCTGCGCGAGGTCCAGTCCGAGACCCTGATCGTGGCACTCAAGGGTGCCAGCGAGGAAATGCGCAACAAGATCTTCAAGAACATGTCGTCGCGCGCAGCCGAGATGATGAAGGAGGATCTGGAGTCCAAGGGACCGGTCAAACTCAGCGAGGTCGAGGCGAACCAGAAGGAGATCCTCAAGATCGTGCGCCGTCTGTCGGAAGAAGGCCAGATCGCGCTGGGCGGCAAGGGAGACGAGGCCTATGTCTAATGAACGACTCACGGCTTGGCAACGCTGGGAACTGCCCTCGTTCGATGCCCCGAAGTCGGCCCTCGATACGGACACCGTCCCCGTGGTCCTGCCTACCGCTTCCGAGCTGGAGGACATCCACCAGCAGTCGCGCAACGAAGGCTATCTGGCCGGACACGCCGAAGGGTTTCAGGCCGGGCACGCCGAAGGCTTGCAACTCGCCGCCGAACAGACCGCCAAACTGACCGCGCTGATCGACTCGCTGGAAGGCTCGATGCGTAGCGCCGATCAGGATCTGGCCCAGGAAGTGCTGAACCTGGCACTGGAAGTGGCGCGCCAGATGCTGCATCAGGCGCTCGCCGTCAAGCCGGAGCTGATCCTGGGGGTGATCCGCGAGGCGATCAACACCTTGCCGCACTTCAACCAGTCGGCCCATCTGGTGCTCTGCCCGGCGGATGCAGAACTTGTGCGTGCCCAGATCGGTGACCAGTTGTCGCACCTGGGCTGGAAGATCAATGAGGATGCCCGGATGGAGCGGGGTAGCTGTCGCGTAGACACGGCGCAGAGCCAGATCGATGCCGGACTGGAAACCCGGTGGCGGCGCGTCGTTTCGACCCTGGGGAGCGATTCGACATGGATGCAAGCGTAAACCCACACACCCGCCACTGGCTCAACTGCCTGCAAGACAGTCGGGAAGTCCTGCAGCAATGCAAACCCTTGCAGCTGAGTGGCCGCCTGACCAAGGTCACCGGCATGGTGATGGAAGCGGTCGGCCTGCGGATGCCGGTGGGAAGCACTTGCGCTATCGAGCTGCCCAACAATCGCATCGAGGCGGAAGTCGTCGGATTCTCCGGCGACCGCCTGTTCCTGATGCCGGAGAACGATGTCCAGGGCTTGGTGCCGGGCGCGCGCGTCGTGCCGATCGAACCTGCGCCCATCATCACTTATGCCACCAAACGCCCGAAACTGCGTCGCCGCGCCTCCGACCTCGCGCGCCACCTGCCGGTAGGCAAGATGCTGCTCGGTCGCGTGGTGGACGGTGCCGGACGACCGCTGGACTCGCTGGGCCCCTTGCTGGAAGAAGAGAGCGCCGCCTTGCAAAGTCGCCCGATCAACCCGCTGGACCGCGCCCCGATCAAGGATGCGCTGGATGTCGGCGTGCGTGCCATCAACAGCCTGCTCACGGTCGGACGCGGTCAGCGCATGGGCTTGTTCGCCGGTTCCGGTGTGGGCAAGAGCGTGTTGCTGGGCATGATGGCGCGCTATACCAGCGCCGATGTGATCGTGGTCGGCCTGATCGGCGAGCGGGGCCGTGAAGTGAAGGAGTTCATCACCGACATTCTCGGCAAAGAGGGGCTGTCACGCTCGGTCGTGGTGGCCGCGCCCGCCGACACCAGCCCGCTGATGCGCATGCAAGGTGCGGCGTATGCCACCACCATCGCTGAATACTTCCGCGACAAGGGCAAGAACGTGCTGCTGATCATGGATTCGCTCACCCGCTACGCCATGGCACAACGCGAGATCGCGCTGGCCATCGGAGAACCGCCCGCCACCAAGGGTTACCCACCTTCGGTGTTCGCCAAACTGCCGATGCTGGTGGAGCGAGCCGGCAATGGTGTGGAAGGCGGCGGCTCGATCACCGCGTTCTACACCGTATTGACCGAGGGCGATGACCAGCAAGACCCTATCGCCGACAGCGCGCGCGCCATCCTCGATGGCCATGTCGTGCTGTCCCGCCGCCTGGCCGAGGAAGGGCATTACCCCGCCATCGACATCGAAGCATCGATCAGTCGCGCGATGAGCCATCTGGTCAGTCCGGAGCACTTCGGCCAGGTGCAGCGTTTCAAGCAGATGTATGCGCATTACCAGCGCAACCACGATCTGATCAGTGTCGGTGCCTACGTCAGTGGCAGCGACCCCTTGCTGGACAAGTCCATCGTATTGCACCCGCGCATGGAGTCATTCCTGAAGCAAGGCATGTTCGAAAGCGACCCCATGGCACACAGCATGGACCAGTTCGCATCACTTCTGGTCGAGGATTAGGTAGAGGAACATGACAAAACCGTTCTCATTGCAACCGCTGGTCAACCTCGCGCAACAACGCAACGAGGCCGCCACCAAGCGCCTGGGCCAGCTCAACCAGCAGAAACAGACCGCCCAAGGCAAGCTGGATGTGCTGGTGCAGTATCGCAAGGATTATCAGGACAAGTTCCAGGAGGCCGTGAAGAGCGGCATGGAACCCGCCGAGCTGCGCAACTTCCAGGAATTCATCTATCGCCTGGACGAAGCCATCACCCAGCAGCGCCAGGTCGCCATCAACGCCGAACATGCGGTGACTCATGGCCGCGAGGAATTGAAAGCAGCGCAGATCAAAATGAAGTCATTCGATGCCCTGGCTCAACGACACGTCGAGGTCGGCAAAAGGTTCGAAGCCAAAATGGAGCAAAAGGCACAGGATGAACATGCTGGCCGTCAGGCCACCTACCAGAAACCACACCCTGAAGGGGAATTGCCATGAACGCAGTCTTGCTGACGACACCCACTAACCCGCCCCAGAAACCCGTCAATCGCACCAGTGATGACGGAGCCGGAGCTCAGCAACCGCCTTTCGGCTCGGTACTTTCCGGCCAGATGGCGCGCCAGGCCATGCAGGAGCAACATCACACCGCCAACAAAACGGCTACGCGCAAGGAACAGCCCCCCGCCGTCGCTGCGGATGCCCCCGTTGCACCGCCTGACGGGACGGTCGCACTGCCTGCCGACCTGCTGGTCAACCTGATCCAGCAAGGTCAGGCAGCCGGAACGACCACAACGAGCGATGCCCGGTCTGCCGCCGCGCCCGGTGAAGTGCGCTCTTCCGCCACGCTCCCCCGCACCACGACTCTCCCGTCAGCCCCCACCGAAAGCGCCCCGGACATGACCGCCGCTGCCGTCACAGACGACAGCCCCCGCCCCCGGTTGACTACCGAGCCGGCTTCGGGTGTCGCCCAGCGCGGCACGGATACCACCGCGCTGACCACAGCGAAGCGGGATACCGCCTCTGACAGCATGATCGCCGGGGTGCGCAGCAGCCTGCCGGATGGGGCGAGCACGCTGACAACACGACAGGAACAAGGCCACATCGCCGATGCCCCCCTGCCCGCCTTGACCGGCGTGGCCCAGGCGAACGCCGCCGCATTGACCACGCCCACAGCCGCCCCGGCACAACTCAGCATAGCACCGCCCGTAGGCCGCAAGGACTGGGGGGATGAGTTCGGCCAGAAGGTGACCTGGCTGGCTACCCAACATCAGCAAAGCGCCGAACTCCACCTGAACCCTCCTCAGCTCGGCCCGTTGGACGTGGTCGTCAGCGTGAGCGGCGACCAGGCTACGGCATTCTTCTCGTCGCCGCACGCAGCCGTACGCGAGGCCGTCGAGCAAGCCATGCCTAAACTCCGTGAACTGATGGCCGATAACGGCATCACGCTGTCGAACACATCGGTGAGTGACCAGAGTCAAAGTACCTCCCAGGATTCCCGCCAACGCAGTTCAGGCACTCGTTCCCCTGGCGTTTCGGATAACATCGCTGCCGGCGAACAACCTTCGACCAGAGTGACCGCACCGGTCCGGCGACACCAAGGCTTGCTTGATACGTTCGCATGACCGGGGAATAAGGGGGGATTCTGCGTCTTATTTGGCTGATGCGCCGACTGCGTACCCGAAGATAATGACACCAACCTGATAGGAGAAAACGATGTCCAAGCCAGCAGCAAAACCGGCAGCCGCCGGAGAAGAGAAACCCAAGAGCAAGAAAATGCTCATTATCGTCGCCGCCGTACTGGTATTGGCGATCGGTGGCGGTGTCGGGTTCTTCATGATGGGCGGAAAACATCCGGAAGAAGAGGAAGCACATGCCGAGCCGGCAGCGCATCCGGTGTTCGTGACGCTGGACACGTTCACAGTCAACCTGCAACGCGAAGAGGGCGACCAGTTCCTGCAGATCGGCCTGTCGTTGAAGGTCATGGATCCCAAACTGGAGGAAGAGATCAAGGCCAACATGCCCGAGATCCGCAGCAAACTGCTGTTGCTGCTGTCGAGCAAGCGCGCCTCCGAACTCTCTACCCCCGAAGGAAAACGCTCCCTGGCCAACGAGATCGTGGAAGAGACCAACGGTGTGCTGGGTGCCGGTGAACCTCCGGAAGAGGCCCCTGCCAAGGGCAAAAAGTCCAAACACGCCGCCAAAGCCAAGGAAGGTGTCGAAGACGTACTGTTCACTTCCTTCATCATCCAGTAATCATCATGTCCAGCGACTTTCTCTCCCAAGACGAAGTTGACTCCCTGCTCCGGGGAGTCACGGGGGAGTCTGACGAAAAGAAAGCCGACGACACTCCCGGCGGCATCCGGCCTTACAACCTGGCGACGCAGGAGCGCATCGTGCGTGGGCGCATGCCCACCATGGAGGTCATCAACGAGCGCTTCGCCCGCTTGTTCCGCATCAACCTGTTCAACTTCATCCGGCGCACTCCCGAGATCTCGGTCAGCCAGGTGCGCGTGCTGAAATTCAGCGAGTTCATCCGCAACCTGCCGGTGCCCGCCAACTTCAACATGGTGCAGGCCAAGCCGCTGCGCGGCAACGGCCTATTCGTACTCGACCCCAACCTGGTGTTCCAGGTGGTGGACAACATGTTCGGCGGCGACGGCAGCATCCACACCCGGGTCGAAGGGCGTGAGTTCACGCAGACCGAGATGCGCATCATCCAGAAACTGCTGGCCGTCGTGTTCGAGTCCTACGAGAAATCCTGGGAGTCGGTGTACAAACTGAAGTTCGAGTTCGTGCGCTCGGAGATGAACCCGCAATTCGTCAACATCGCCACGCCCAACGAAGTCGTGGTCGCCACCACGTTCGAGATCGAATTCGGCGGCACCGGCGGCCCCATCCATATCTGCTTCCCGTACGCGATGATCGAGCCGATCCGCGAGATGCTGTACAGCACCATGCAAGGGGATCACCTGATCGCGGACAAGCGCTGGCTGAACATGCTGTCCAAGCAGATCCAGTCGGCGGATGTAGAGCTGAAGGCTCAACTGGGCCACGCCCGGATCACGCTCGGGCAAGTCCTCAAGATGCAATCCGGGGATGTCATCCCGCTGGAAGTGGACGACTCCATACAGGCTCTGGTGGGAGAAGTCCCGGTGATGGACTGCAAGTACGGTGTCTTCAACGGACAGTATGCCCTGCGGGTGGAGCGGATGCTGACAGGGAACGTAACCGAAAGTAACGGAGAACGATCATGAACGATCAAACCAGCGAACAAATCAGTGCCGACGACTGGGGCGCAGCGATGGCGGAACAAGCCTCGGCCACCACCGATGACTGGGGTGCGGCCATGGCGGAACAGGCAGGCTCGACACAGGCCGCCGGGCTGTCCTCGGCGAAACCCCACGTGTTCGAGGAGTTCTCCAGCGGCAGCGGCAGTGCCGCCTCGCGCAACGATCTGGACATGATCCTCGACATCCCGGTGCAGCTCACCGTGGAGTTGGGCCGCACCAAGATGCCGATCAAGAACCTGCTGCAACTGGCGCAAGGTTCGGTGGTCGAGCTGTCAGGCTTGGCGGGCGAGCCGCTGGATGTGCTCATCAACGGCTTCCTCATCGCCCAGGGCGAAGTGGTGGTGGTGAACGACAAGCTGGGCATCCGCCTGACCGACATCATCACGCCGTCGGAACGCCTGCGCCGCCTCAATCGATAACATGTTGCGCCCGCTCACAGCCCTCGCCGCGCTCAGGTTACCGCTCGTCGCGGCGGCGGACACCGCCTCCCGTCCAGCGTATGTTCCTCCCGCCCCCACCGCCCTTTCCTCGGGCAGCATCCTGCAAGTGATCTTCAGCCTGCTGCTGGTGCTCGGTGCCATCGTGCTGGTGGCCTGGCTGCTCAAACGCATCAACCTGCCACAACAGGGTGGTCGCAACCTGCTCAAGGTGGTCAGCGGCGTGGCCGTGGGCCAGCGTGAACGCATCGTGCTGGTCGAGGTCGGCGAGACCTGGCTGGTGGTCGGCGTCGCCCCCGGTTCGGTGCGCACGCTGCATACCCTGCCGAAGTCCGCCCTGCCCGCCGCCGAAGCGGGCGCACTGGAAGGCGATCAGACCGCGTTCCAGAGCTGGCTCAAGCAAGTGATGGAGAAAAAGAATGCGGCTTAGTCGCGCACTGTTGCTGGTTTTGCTGGCCTTGGCGGCTCCGCTCGCCTGGGCCGCCGAAGCTGGCTTGCCCGCGCTGACCAGCACGCCGTCAGCCGGTGGCGGCCAGACCTGGACGCTCAGCCTGCAAACGCTGGTGCTCATCACCTCGCTGACCTTCCTGCCGGCTGTGCTGCTGATGATGACCGGCTTCACCCGCATCATCATCGTGCTGTCGCTGTTGCGCTCCGCGCTCGGCACGCAGTCCTCACCGCCCAATCAGGTGCTGGTCGGGCTGGCGCTGTTCCTCACCTTCTTCGTCATGTCGCCGGTACTCGAAAAGATCTACAACGAGGCCTGGCTGCCCTACAGCGAAAGCAAGATCTCGCTGGAACAGGCTTACGACACCGGCAGCGCGCCGCTCAAGGCCTTCATGCTGCGCCAGACGCGCGAATCCGACCTCGCCCTGTTCGTCAAGATCTCCAACTCCGGCCCGCTGGAAAGTCCGGAGACCGTGCCGATGAAGATCCTCGTCCCGGCTTATGTCACCAGCGAACTCAAGACCGCCTTCCAGATCGGCTTCGTGGTGTTCATCCCCTTCCTCATCATCGACATGGTGGTCGCCAGCGTGCTGATGTCCATGGGTATGATGATGGTGTCGCCCGCCATCATCGCGCTGCCGTTCAAGATCATGCTGTTCGTGCTGGCCGATGGCTGGAGCCTGCTGATCGGCTCGCTGGTACAGAGTTTCTACACCTGAGGTAAGCCGCGATGACTCCGGAAAGTGTGATGACGATAGGCCGACAGGCGCTGGAACTGACGCTGATGGTGTCGGCTCCGCTGCTGCTCACCGCGCTCATCGTCGGTCTGGTCGTCAGCATCTTTCAGGCCGCCACGCAGATCAACGAGATGACACTGTCGTTCATCCCCAAACTGCTGGCCATGTTCCTGGTGATGATCATCGCCGGGCCGTGGATGATAGGGCTGATCACGGACTACATGAAGCGGCTGTTCGAGAGCATCCCCTGGCTGGTGGGGTGAGCCGTGATCTCCTTCACCAGCGCGCAACTGAATCTCTGGATCGCCGCGTTCCTGTTCCCGCTGGCGCGCATCATGGCCTTCATCGCCACCGCGCCTATCCTCAGTAACCGGCAGATACCCAACCGGGTCAAGATCGGTTTCGGCTTCATCCTCACCGTCGCCATCGCCCCTACGCTGAACGCCCCCGTCGACATCGAGCCGGGCTCCGCCAGCGGGATGTTCGTGCTGCTGTTGCAGATTCTTGTCGGCGTGGCGATGGGCTTCGCCATGCGATTGGTGTTCACCGCGATCGAGATGGCCGGCGAGATCGCCGGTTTGCAGATCGGCCTGGGCTTCGCCAGCTTCTACGATCCGCAACGCGCCTCGTTCACCCCCATCCTCGCGCAATTCCTCGGGGTGATCGCCGCGCTGGCCTTTCTCACCATGGACGGCCACCTGTACCTGATCGCCATCCTGGCCGAGAGCTTCAAGACCGTCCCCATCGCCGCCACGCCGCCTTCTGCTCATGCCATGCACACGCTGGCGCTATGGGGGGGCAGTATCTTCGCCTTCGCTCTGCAACTCTCGCTCCCCATACTGGCCGCACTGCTCATCACCAACCTGGCCATGGGCATCCTGTCGCGCAGCGCCCCGCAGGTGAACCTGTTCGCCATTGGCTTCCCGATCACGCTAGCCGTCGGATTCATCATCCTCGCCTTGTCGATGTCGTATTTCGCCCCGCTGGTCGACCAGTTCGCCCACAACGGCCTCGACACCATGCAGCGCATCACGCAGCAAATGAAGAGATAAGCCCGCTCGGCACCCTGGCCGAAAATTTTTCCACTCTGCTCCTTGAAATCGGAAAATCCATGCCCATTTAGCTCGCACGTTTATTTGGAGAGCACGATGGAACACACCGAAGCAAGCGCAGCACCTGCCGAACCGACCGCCGAACAGTCCACCCCCGACACCACCCCAAGCATGGAAGAGCTGCTGCAAGCCGCCGAACGCAAGGCGCAGGAGCATTACGATGCCTGGATGTACGCCAAGGCCGAGGGCGAGAACATCCGCCGCCGCGCAGCCGAAGACGTGAGCAAGGCGCAGAAGTTCGCCGTGGAGCGTTTCTCGAACGAAGTGCTGGCTGTGAAAGACAGTCTGGAAGCCGGTCTGGCCGTGACCACCGAGAACGTGGAGAGCTTCAAGAGCGGCATGGAACTGACGCTGAAACAGCTCACCAGCGTGTTCGAGAAATTCAACATCAAGGAACTCAATCCGGTCGGCGAGAAGCTCGACCCGCATAAGCATCAGGCCATCGGCATGCTGGACAGCGACCAGCCCGCCAACACTGTGGTCAGCGTGATGCAAAAGGGCTACACCCTGAACGACCGCGTGCTGCGTCCGGCGCTGGTGATGGTGTCTAAGGGGAAGTAGGGTCAATTGTGAGACGTGAGACGTAAGTAAAAACCGGCGCAGCCGACAAGCCCGACTAATAACTAACGACTTACGACTACCTCACCCCTTGAAATTACTAACAACCGCCCCATCTTGGGCGACATCGAAATCAACCCGATTCAACTGAAAGGAAAAGACATGGGAAAGATCATTGGTATTGACCTGGGTACAACGAACTCTTGCGTGGCCGTGATGGAGAACGGCAAGCCCAAGGTGATCGAGAACGCGGAAGGCGCGCGTACCACACCGTCCATCATCGCTTACACCGAAGACGGTGAGATCCTGGTTGGCGCATCGGCCAAGCGTCAGGCGGTCACCAACCCGAAGAGCACACTGTACGGCGTGAAGCGCCTGATCGGTCGTCGCTTCGACGAGCCGATGGTGCAGAAGGACATCGGCATGGTGCCTTACACCATCGTCAAGGCCAAGAACGGCGATGCCTGGGTGAAGGTGCGCGACAAAGACATCTCCGCACCGGAGATCTCCGCGCAAGTGCTGGTCAAGATGAAGAAGACCGCCGAAGACTATCTGGGCGAAGAAGTCACCGAAGCGGTCATCACCGTGCCGGCCTACTTCAACGACTCGCAGCGCCAAGCCACCAAGGATGCCGGTCGCATCGCCGGTCTGGACGTGAAGCGCATCATCAACGAGCCGACTGCAGCCGCGCTGGCCTTCGGTCTGGACAAGCAGGAAGGCGACCGCAAGATCGCGGTGTATGACTTGGGCGGCGGCACCTTCGACATCTCCATCATCGACATCGCCGAGATCGACGGTGAGCACCAGTTTGAAGTGCTGTCCACCAACGGCGACACCTTCCTGGGCGGCGAAGACTTCGACATGCGCGTGATCGACTTCCTGATCGAAGAGTTCAAGAAGGAGAACGGCATCGACCTGAAGAAAGACATGCTGGCGCTGCAACGCCTGAAGGACGCGGCGGAAAAGGCCAAGATCGAGCTGTCTTCCGCTCAACAGACCGAGGTGAACCTGCCTTACATCACCGCCGATGCGACCGGCCCTAAGCACCTGGCCGTGAAGATCACCCGCGCCAAGCTGGAGAGCATCGTGGAAGACCTGATCGCGCGCACCATCGAGCCGTGCAAGATCGCCATGAAGGACGCGGGCGTGTCGATTTCCGACATCGCCGACGTGATTCTGGTTGGCGGCCAGACCCGTATGCCCAAGGTGCAGGAAAAGGTTAAGGAGTTCTTTGGCCGTGACCCGCGCCGTGACGTGAACCCGGACGAAGCCGTGGCCGTAGGCGCTTGTATTCAGGGCGGCGTGCTGCAAGGCGAGGTTAAGGATGTTCTGCTGCTGGACGTGACCCCGCTCAGCTTGGGTATCGAAACCATGGGCGGCGTGATGACCAAGCTCATCAAGAAGAACACCACCATCCCGACCAAGGCATCGCAGGTGTTCTCGACAGCGGACGACAACCAGTCCGCCGTGACCATCCACGTGCTGCAAGGCGAACGCGAGATGTCTTCCGGCAACAAGAGCCTGGGCCAGTTCAACCTCGGCGACATCCCGCCCGCTCCGCGCGGCATGCCGCAGATCGAAGTGACCTTCAACATCGACGCGAACGGCATCCTGCACGTTTCCGCCAAGGACAAGGCCACCAACAAGGAAGCCAACATCACCATCAAGGCCAGCTCCGGTTTGAGCGAGGCCGAGATCGAGCGCATGGTGCAGGATGCTGAAGCCCACGCCGACGAAGACCGCAAGGCGATGGAACTGGTGACTGCGCGCAACCAGCTGGACACCTTGATCCACACCACCCACAAGTCGCTGAAGGAATACGGCGAGCAGCTGACAGCGGAAGAAAAGTCCGCCATCGAAGCCGCCATCAAGGAAGCCGCGGAAGTGGTGAAAGGCGACGACAAGGAGGCCATCGAAGCCAAGACCGAAGCCCTGGCTACCGCCGCGCAGAAGCTGGGCGAAAAGATGTACGCCGCCCAGCAAGCACAAGCTGGTGGTGATGCGGGCTGCGGCAGCTGCGAACCCGGCGAACAATGCAACGACCACAAGAAGGACGATAACGTGGTGGACGCAGAATTCACTGAAGTGAAAGACAAAAAATAAAGTTTGAAGACGTGAGACGTAAGTCGTAAGCAAAACCTTGGGGTTGCTTTTCAACTTACGTCTTCCGACTTGCGACTAACGACTATGTCAAAAAAAGACTACTACGAAGTCCTCGGCGTCAATCGTGACGCGTCCGATGACGAGATCAAGAAGGCCTACCGCAAGCTGGCCATGAAGTTTCACCCCGACCGCAATCCGGACAATCCGAAGGCGGAGGAGCACTTCAAGGAGGCGAAGGAGGCTTACGAGACCCTGTCCGACGGCCAGAAGCGCGCGGCTTACGACCAATATGGCCACGCTGCGTTCGAGGCGGGCGGCATGGGCGGCGGCAACCCCTTCGGTGCGGGTGCCGGGGCGCAAGGGTTCGACTTCTCCGACATCTTCGGCGACATCTTCGGCGGTGGCCGGGGCGGTGCAGGCGGGCGCAGCAATGTGCATCGCGGTGCCGACCTGCGCTACAACCTGGAGATCACGCTGGAGCAGGCCGCGCGCGGTACCGAGACGCAGATTCGCGTGCCGACCATGGCCGAGTGCGACACCTGCAAAGGTTCGGGTGCCAAGCCCGGCACCAGCCCGACCACCTGTTCCACCTGCCACGGTCAAGGCCAGGTGCGCATGCAGCAAGGCTTCTTCTCCATCCAGCAGACCTGCCCGCGCTGCCACGGCAGCGGCAAGCAGATCACCTCGCCGTGCGGCTCCTGCGGCGGCGTGGGCCGCGTCAAGCAACACAAGACCTTGTCGGTGAAGATCCCGGCGGGCGTGGACAACGACGACCGCATCCGCCTCTCTGGCGAAGGCGAGCACGGCGTGAACGGCGGCCCGGCGGGCGACCTGTACGTGGTCATCCACCTCAAGCAGCACTCCGTGTTCCAGCGCGACCACAACGATCTGCACTGCGAGATGCCGATCAGCTTCGCCACCGCAGCACTGGGCGGCGAGATCGACATCCCCACGCTGGACGGTACGGCGCGCATCAAGGTTCCGCCCGAAACGCAGAGCGGCAAGCAGTTCCGCCTGCGCGGCAAGGGCATCAAGGGCGTGCGCAGCAACACCTACGGCGACCTGCACTGCCACGTCGTGGTGGAGACCCCGGCCAACCTGACCGAGCGGCAAAAGGAGCTGCTGCGCGAGTTCGATGCCATCAGCAGCGGCGACCACGCCAGGCACAATCCACGGGCGAAGTCGTGGATGGATAAGGTGAAGGAGTTCTTCGAGTAAGTAGCACAGGGCAGCGCAAGCTGCCCTGTGTGTTTTGACGTAACGAAAACCAGCACAGGAGCCACCATGCCCATCCAGGCCATCGGCCACATCGTCCTTAAAGTCCGCGACCTCGACCGCGCCGCCGCGTTCTACCGCGATGTGCTCGGCATCAAGGAAGTGATGCGCTACCGTGGGGCGATGGCGTTCTTCTCGTTCGGCACCAATCACCACGACATCGGCTTGCTGCAAGTCGGTGGGCAAGCACCCTCGCCCGCAGCGGATGCGGTCGGGTTGTATCACCTGGCACTCAAGGTGGGCGATTCGCTGGACGAGCTGCGTGCGTGGAAGCAACGGCTGGAGCAGCACGGCGTACCGCTGACCGGGATGAGCGACCACGGCGTGAGCCAGTCACTGTACCTGGCCGACCCGGACGGCAACGAGATCGAGCTGTTCGTGGATGCCGACCCGGCGCTGTGGAAAGACGATCTGGCGGCGGTGATGACGGTCAGGCCGCTCAAGCTGTGAATCACGCCACGGCATCGAAAGCAAAGCGCGCACGCAGGGAGTGGCGTTAGAATCCGGCTTCCATTCATCCAAGGAGGACGGCCATGCAGACCAAGACAGTATTGAACCTGACGATCATCGCAGCAGCTCTCGGGCTCGCCGCCTGCAATACGACCAAGCCTCACGCTGCGACCGAGGCCAAACCGGCAGTTGAAGTGGCAGCACCGGCGCCCTCCCCTACAGCCGCTCCCGCAGCTTCGAAACCGGTCGGTGTCGCCGAGCCAGCGCCCGTAGCCAAGCAAGACGCCGCCCCCGCCAAGGCAGTGACGACCAAGGCAGCTGCGGCTGAAACCAAGGCCGCCGCAAAATCCAAAGCCGATACCAAGAAGAGCGGCAGCGCGACCGCCGCACCGGAAAAGGCTGCGGCCACTGCACCCGCCACGGCTCCCGTCGCACCTGTCGCCGAGGTGAAGCCCGCCGCCGAAACGAAGCCGGCGCCTCCCAAGGCGGCCGCCATCACTCAGGATCAAGCCATGGTGCTGGCCAGAAAGGGAAACTGTCTGGCTTGCCACAAGATCGACAGCAAGCTGATCGGCCCGGCCTGGAAGGACGTGGGTGCGAAGTACAAGGGTGATGCCGCCACCATCGCGGCCAACATCAAGAAGGGTGGCAAGTTCGGCTGGAATCTCGGCGTGATGCCTGCCAAGGGCGGCAGCAGCTTGTCCGACGCGGACATCGCCAGCCTGGCCGGATTCATCGCCACGCTGAGATAAACTCTCTCCGCCAGCGCACGACAGGGCATCCCGAGCGGATGCCCTTGTTCATTCCAGCCTTCAGCAGCGGCTCAAAGCTCGCAGAACCGGCCTGCGGCGAACAGCACGGCACAACGCACCGACTTGGCCGGGAACGAGGCCTGCATCGCCATGCGATACTGCGCCATCTGCCCGGCATGGCGCGCGGCATCACCGCCCGCCTCGCCCATCTTGTAATCCAGCACCCAGACCTCGTCATCGAACTCGACCAGGCGGTCGATACGGCGCAGGTCGCCGTCATCTCCGACATAAGGCAACTCGTTGCTGGCGCGCAAGTAACAGGCCGGATCGAAGAAGCGGCGTAGTTCGACGCGCTCCAGCAGGGCGCGCGCCTGCGGCAACAACTGCTCCAGTTCGCCGGGCGGGATGCGGCAACGCTGCGCCAACGCGGCCTCGTCCGGGCAAGGCGCGCCTGCCGCCGGGGCCAGGTGTTGCAACAAGGCATGCAGCCACACCCCGCGCCGCTGCGCCTCGCTCAAACCGGCACGTCGGCTGCCGACCGGATACGGCTGCCGCAGCGCTTCATCCACCTGCGGTTCGGGCTTACGGATAACGGGCGAGGCGCTCAGCGCCTCGCACAACAAGGGATTCGCCCCCTGCCCCGCCACCGCCGCGATGCGACCGTACCAGCTCTCCTCGCCCGGCTTGCCGTTGCCGCTCACCAGCAGCGCCTGTTTGGCGCGCGTCATGGCGACGTAGAGCAAGTTCATCGCCTCGCGTTCGGCCAGCTTGTCTTCTGCGGTGAAGTAGCGCGCGCGTTTGGCTCCGCGCTGCGGGGAATACAGGGAGAAATGGCCGGGCTGCGCCGCGTCCGGCGACCAGTCCAGCAGCACGCCGTAGCTGTCCGATTTTTCGCGTGCGTCGTTGGCATCGAGCAGCCAGACGATGGGCGCTTCCAGCCCTTTCGATTCGTGCACGGTGAGGAAGCGCAGCGCATTGCCCACCGCACCCAGCTTGCCCTCGTCCGGCGCTTCGTTGTCGCTGGCGGCGCGCAGCTCGGCCAGCTCGTGCAGAAAGCGCGGCAGACTGGGGTAGCGACCGGCGTCCACGTTCAGCGCGATGTGCAAAAAGGCTTGCAGATTGGCCACCACCTGCTCGCGCGCCTCGGGCGGCACGGCGGCGCGATAACGCACCAGCGCATCCGATTCGAAGTAGATGCGGTCGAGCAAGTCGTGCACCGGTAGGCGGTCGGCCAGATTCAGCCAGCCGCGCAACAACCGCTCGGCGCGCTGCAAACTGGCTGAGGCGGTTCCGGCCTCGACCAGCAACTGCAAGCGCCGCCACCAGCTCCCCTCGTCCAGCCCTGCCAGTGCCAGCAGCTCCTCATCCCCGCAATCGAACAACGGCGAACGCAGCACCTGCGCCAGTTGCAGGTCGGCGAACGGGGTGATGAGGAAGGTGAGCAGCGCCTGCAAGTCCAGCGTCTCCATCGCCTCCAGCAGCCCGCCGCGCCGCGAGGTGACGAAGGGGATGTGGCGCTGGCGCAGCGCCTGTTCGTAGATGGCGAGGTGGGTGCGCTTCCGCACCAGCACCATGATGTCGCCGTACTGCGCCGGGCGCACCGTGCCATTCTCCTCATGCACCTGCCAGTGACCGACGATCTCGGCGACCTTGGCGGCGAACTGCTCCGCCTCGGTCTCGCGCGCGCTGCCGTCCTTCTCCGCCCGCGCTTCCAGCAAGGGATTGCGCAGCGTCAGCGCGGCCTCCGCCGTTTCGGCCTTGTCTGGCATCGGCAACAATCCCAGCACTTCGACATGCCCCGGCAGCCCGACGTTGTGCGACTCGTGCGTGACGAAATCGTGGAACACCGGCTGCCCCTCGAACACGCCGTTCACCGCCGCCAGCACCGCAGGCGCATTGCGCCGGGTGACGTTGCGCTTCTGGTGCGCCGCGCCGTAATGCTCGACGAGGAATTCGCGCACCACGTCGAAAATGCGCGCGTCGGCGCGGCGGAAGCGGTAGATGGACTGCTTGGGGTCGCCCACCATGAAAATGGTCGGGCGCGAATCCACCGCGTCCGCCGCCGCGAACCAGGCGCGGAGGATCTGCCACTGCAAGGGATTGGTGTCCTGGAACTCGTCCAGCAGCACGTGTTTGTAGCGGCTGTCGAGCTTGTACTGCATGTATTCGGCGTGGTCGCTGTCGTTGAGCAGGCGCGCCGCCTGCCATTCCAGATCGCCGAAATCCATCTGCTGCTGGCGCTGTTTCAACTGCTGATAGCAATCCAGCAAGGCCGCGCCGCAGCGCAGCGCATGGCTGTTGAGGGCGTACACCTGGCGGTCGTCCAGCTCGCCGCGCAGGGTATCCAGTTGCTCGAACAACTGGTCGCGGGCGACTTCGTAGGCATCGACGCTCTGCTTGCCCACCGCCTTGAACGCGCGCGGCTTGCCCGCCTGGGTGTACATCTGCTCGCACACCGCAAGGAATCGCGCCTCGCCCGCGTTGTCCGTCCAAGCCTGCTCCAACTTGTTGGCCGCCGTGCGCTTGGCCTCGGTATTGCCCGCCGCCAACTGCCCGGCGAACGCCATCACCGCCTGCGCACTGCACGCATCCTGCGCCCAATCCGCCAGCGGATCGCGCGTCTCGTCGATCTCCAGCTCCTCGCGCAACCGCGCCAACGCCCAATCCACCGGCTGACTTTGCCCAGCGACATACGCCTGCCACTCGTTGCGCAGCGCGACGAACTTGAACAGCAGCGCCCGCGTGTTGTGCAGCCCGATGTCGGCCAGCAAAACCTGCATGGACTGCTCGGCGACACTGCCCGGCGCATCACCCAACTGGTCGGCGAACATGCGCCACGCCTCGTCCTGCAAAGCCTGCGTCTGCTCCAGCAGACTCACCCCGCCGGGCGCTGCCGCCAGCGGCGCGCGCTGCATCAACTGCATGAACCAGCCGTGGAAGGTGTTGATGGTGAGCGGCGGCTGAGCCTGCAACACCTCCGCGAACAGCGCCCGCGCACGCGGCAAAGCGGATTCCACCTCCGCCTCATCCAGCGCCCGCTCGCGCAAGAACTGCCGCACCTGAGCCTCGTCCGCCACCGCCAGCAGATGCAGCCAGTCATGCAACCGCTGCTGCATCTCCTGCGCCGCCTTGCGCGTGAACGTGATCGCCAGAATCTCGGCAGGCTTAACCCCCGCCAACAACAACCGCACCACCCGCGACACCAACAACCAAGTCTTGCCGCTGCCCGCACAGGCTTCAACGACGATGCTGCGGGTGGGGTTCAGGGCGGTGTGGTTATCCATGTTCGATAAAATTTGAAAGGGAGGCTTGGATGAGGGACGAACCCCGGCAAGGTGTGTGGTGCGAGGTAAATGCTGGGGTTCGCGGGCTCACGCTTGTCCGCTCATCAGCGATTGGAATAACTCAATGCTAATCATTCGCTTAATTGATTCAATAAACTCGGGCTCAATTGAAATTGCAAAAGCAATTAGTCCTCGCAAATGTGGCACATCTTCCGGTGGGATTTGCCCCAAAGAAAAATGATGGGCCATAGACCGTATTTGACGTTTTTTTTCGCGACCAAGTGATGGCCTTCCTTCGTTGGACAATACCAAGCCAGTCAATTCTCTCCTAAACTTATTTGAGACGAAAACCGTCTTTTTTTCATTAAGTGATACGCGAGGATATTGCGTTTCTCGACACAACTGGCGAACAAAGTTATAAGCATCATTCAGCACTTTCGGTGTATTAGTCGACAAAGCAAGGTCATCAGCATATCGGGTATATGCAATCTGGTTGGCATCACAGTATTCAGCTAAAGCGGTATCAAATTTGAACATGATCGTATTTGAAACGGCTGGCGAGCTTGGTGCGCCAATCGAGAGTACATAATTTCTGCTCACGAGTTCATAACGGAACAACAATCTAACTAGAAGGTTGGCATCCTCATCTGAGACTTCCAAATACGACTTGAGGTGGTCAAAGAAATTATTGCCCGTTATCGAGGGGAAGAAATTCTCAAAATCAAGTTTGAGAAGATAGCGGTTGCCAGCATGAGCCACTGCGTGATCTTTGATACTGCGACCCGGTCGATATGCAGTTGCTGCATTATGTATTGGCAATAGATTTACGTAGTTAGCAACTGCCCATTTCTGAAGAATTTTAATTTCTGCAGTAGGCTGCGCAATTAATCTTCTTCCTCTCCCATGTCGCTTTTCGATGTAGTGCAGTTTGTAACGCGATGCGGCTGTCAGAAGCAGAAGTTGAACTTCTCGCCGAGTAAGTGTGAAGTCTTGCTGAATTCGCTCAATTAGACCCATTTTATTTCCCCATGGATCTTTGCATATGCTTTTGAACGTACTGCCTCCTTTGATAGCGCTGGTAACGCAGTTGTTAATTTAAATCGTGATCTTTCAAACTTTGACTTAGCTTCTTCTGGTGCTGAATAATCAAAAAAGCGAATCCGCTCTTTAGGTGGCACGAAATATCGCTCGGTTAAATGCCCTGACTCAACAATTAAGTCCAACAGTTGTAGAAGATTTAACATTCGCTTCAGGCGTTTTGCTTCGTGCTCAATGCCCATAAAAAGGAGCAACTCTTCAATCTCCTTCTTTGTTAGCGCGCCAAATAACTCAACCAAGTCAGCAATCAGAAGAAATTGGTCTCGTGTGCTGTTTGAATTAAACCGATGAGTTTTTGGCAATGTAACAACCTTGGCTTTAAGTGCTTCGCCAACGCCAACGACTTCTGGTTCAAACAATTTGGGGTCACTAGTTGAATCAACGACACAAATAGCTGAAGAGCTGTGAGCTTCTTCAATTCTTCTAATTGGCCCAAGTTTGATAAACGACGGCGCATCGTAATGATCTTTGGCGACAACCACCAAAAGACGCTCGCACAGAACGTCATCCATGCAGAATGCGCCTAGTTCGGCTAAAGCACCTTCACACTCTGAAAAAAGGAGGATCCCTCTGGATAAACACCCTGCATCTCGTTCGAAGTCAACGAGATTGTCGTACCCTTCAAACTGATTCCACTCTTTGTAATCTTCCGGCTTTATCAAGTATTTTGATAAGTCATAACTTGAACTAAACGCCCAATCGAGGAAGACGCTGCGGCAAGATGCATACTTATTATTGATGTCGGAGGCTGCTCCGCCGAATACCAAGATGAGCGGGGAAAGAGACTCAATACGAGTCTTTGGCGGCGATATTGACGCTTTGAAAGTCTGGATCGCGTTATTAAACACGGAGGGGAAGTATCAATTACCTTAAATTAGGCACGAAATCGAAAGTTTTCGATTCGGGCGCTTCTGCATCTAGCCCGAATCGAAAACTTTCGATTTCGTGCCGTTGATGCACTCCACTGCAACTCAGTCTGGCGAAACGCCCGACAATTGATAGCTGAAACAACTTGCCACCATTCACGTAATTGATAGCGCAGTGTAGTTGATAAGCTGTTCCACAATCAAGAAACAATTGTGCGGTTTCGGCTCATTTTCTGAAAGTTGGCTAAATGACGCAGCAAGTGCTTCCCCTTTATTTCATGAACTGACAACGCCCGCGTCAATACGGACACCTATCTTGCGCCAGCTGCTATCCCGGGGAATCCTGCCTTTTGCCTCGCGCCATCCATGCAGCGCGATGTACTGTGGGCAGTTCTGCAAGTGGGTGAACTCTATGGTGCACGGCGGTGTGTGTCAACTTGCCCACCATGCAGCCTCTAATTCCCCTCGCCCTCCGCCCACCATCCCTTTCGGCACAGCCCTTTCATCGCGCAATACGCGCACACTTTGTCTACGCCGTTGGCGGGCCGAAATAATCGGGGACAGCCTCCCGGCAATACCGCCCCACAAATTTGATGAAAACGCCCCGTCTCAGCCTTGATTCCGATACCGCCTGGCTTTGACCGGCGGTGGCAAGCCTGCGAAGTCAAATGCCCTCACCTCTTCCGCCAGCCGGAATGCCGGAACTAGCTGATCTATGGCTGCGCCGCTCATTTCTTCGCCGATGTGAGTCCGCCATTGTTCGAGGATGAGGGAGGACATTTCGCGCAGGGTGGCGATGGCCAGGTCGCGCTCCACGCCCATTTCGCTGGCGGAGGTGATGAGGCTGGCTGGGGTGGCAATCACGCTGCCGGTGTGAATTTGCAGGCACAGACGAACAGGGCCGGTTGCCGGGGCGGCGACGATGTCGAAGGCGGGCGATAGCGCCCAGCCTGCTTCGTGGATCAGGGCGTGGTTGCGGGCGTGGTCGTCCATGTTGGAGACCAGCGCGTTGAACGCCAGCCTTTGCCATAACTCAGGTCCGATCTCGGCGCGCGTCCAGCGGCGCGCTTCGAAACGCAACAAGGGGTAGGACTTGAGTTGGCCGTCGCGGCGCGGGTCGCCCATGCCCAACACGGTGTGGGCGCTGGCGAAGCCCAGCCGGGTGTGCCGTTCCGGCGTACCGGACAGGTCGAAGCGTTTGACCAGAATGACCAGACGACCATCGGGCAGTCGGTGCAGCCGCGATTCACACGCCCGTATGCCGCAGCGCGCGGCCAGTTGCAGCATGGCGTGCTCGTTCGCCGCGCCCTTGCATTCCGGGTCGCCCTTTTCGGGGAACTTGGCGATCCAAAAAGCGCCCGCATCGTAGGCCAGCAACTTGGGCTTGGCTCCGCCCATGCTGGTGCCGGGCTGTATCGCCTGAGCCAGAGCGGTGTCCGCCAGGGGGAAGCCCGCCGATACGGCGTCGATCTCTTGCAGCGTATAAGCCCGCAGACGATGTTCGGCATGAAAACTGAGGTTGCCTGCGCCGTCCTCCGGCGCGTGTTGCAGAATGCCGATCTCGTCCAGTGCGCCATGCTGGCGGATGAGCTGGTCGCGCCCCCAGGCATCCGGCCCAGCATCGCGGATCACGCCGTAGACGCCTTCGTTGCGCGTTTCCTTGCGTGGGCGCGCGATCAGCACGGTGGGATCGAGGAAATAGCTGTTCTTCCGGCTACGCCAGTCTTCGTCGTAGCTGAACGCGCCCACGGCGGTATCGGGATTCCAGACCAGCTGGCCCGCCAGCGTCTTGTGAAAATCACCGGGCAGTTGCGCATAAACGGCGATGCGCGACTCAGCCATTGCGCACCCGCTGGGGCAGTTCGCTGGCGACGAGGCGCTGCTCTTCGTCACTCAGGCTGGTGGCAAGAATCTCACTCATGATGCCGAGCGACCATAGCACCGCCATGTAGTTACCAATGGATACGAAGGGCGAGCCCTTTTCGATCTCGGTTAGCGTGGAGCGGCTGATCCCCGCCATCACGGCCAGATCGTCTTGCCGCAGACGCTGTATCTTGCGCGCCACCACAATGCGCCGACCCAACCCATGCAGGTTGTCGGTGACAGTGGGGGGGAATGCGGCTGTTTTTTTAGTGAGTGTCATATCGCACATAGTATTAACTAGAGCGCGCTATGTCAAACATTAAAACCACCACCCTCCGCCCACCACCCTTTACGGCATAGCCCTTTCATCGCGCAATACTCGCACACCTTGTCCACGCCGTTGGCGGGAAGCGGTTGGCCTACGCGCAACTGGCCGAATATCTCTTTGAGGCGGGCGAGGTTTTGTCCGGCCAGGTCGGGGAGGTCTTGTTCGGGTTGCACGCCGACCACAGCTTTGCTGTCGTCTAGGGAGACGAAGGCGGCGGCGGTGGCTAGACTCAGGGCGGCGTAGCTGGCGAGTTGCACGTCTTCGCCGGGGTGTTTGAGCAGGCCGTTGAGGCTGGCTTTGTCTTTGGTTTTGTAGTCGAGCACGCGCCGTGCGCCGTCGGCTTGGGTGTCCAGCCGGTCGAGTCTGCCGTGCAGTAGCAGGTCGTCATTCACGGCCAGTTGGTAGCCCTGCTCCGCCGCCGCGAAGCGCCAGCCTGCGGCTTCGTTTTCCAGTTGCCAATCCAGATAGGCGGCTTGCTGCGCTTGCCAGCGCACGCGCCAGCCATGCGCCAGAAAATCGTGCTGCACCGCCTCGGCGAAGACTTCGTCGCTGAGGCGCGCCAGTGCGGCGGCGCGTTGGTCGCGCGGCATGTCGGACGGGATGTCGCGGTGGAAGCGTTCCAGTATCTTGTGCACCCACGCGCCGTAGTCGCGCTTGTCCAGCGCCTCGCGCACTTCGTCGAGGTCGTCCAGGCGCAGGATGTAACGGGCGTAATACTGGTAGGGGCAGGCCATCAGCGTGTTGTAGCCGCTGGGCGAGATGCGCGGCGGCAGCAGCGCAGCAGGGGCCGCCGGGCGCGGCATGTGGTGCGGTTGCGGCGGGACGCTGGCTTCGGGCTGGACGTGCGCCAGCTCCAGCAAGGGCGCGAGTTCGCGCTCGGTGAGGTCGTCCGCCACCCCGGCGCGCAGCAATTCCAGCCAGGGACTCAGCAGGTTGGGCTCGCCATTTTTTGTCTCCTGCCAGGTGACCAGCACGGTGTCGTTGAGCGCCAGCAGGCCGCGCAGGTCGTCCTGTACCTGGCGGATCTTGTGCGCCGTCATCGGCAGGCCGATCGCGCCGCGCACCGCATCGTTGAACCACTGCCCTGCCCCGGCCTTGCCCGGCAGGTGGTCAGCATCGCAGCCCAGCAGCAGCACGGCATCGAACACGCGCCAGCGGGTGGCGGCGAGATGGGTGAACACCACCGGGCTTTCCACGCTGGTGTCGCGGAAGGTGGCGAGGTCGAGCTGCTGCGCCAGCCAGCGCCGCCATTCGCCGAAGCTGAAACGGCTGCGGTCATCGGCCAATTCTTCGCGCCAGTCCGCGAGCAATTGCAACAGCTCGCGCCCGGCGGCATCCTGCGCCCAGCCGGTCAACACGCCCAGACTGTCCAGACTCTGCTCCAGTCGCTCCAGCCAGCCCGCGAGGGTGAATTCGCGCCCGGTGGGTAGAGGCTGCGCGGCTTGTTGCAGGCGCAGCAAGGCATGGCGCAACACCTCCGACTCGGCCAGCCGCTGGTATTCCTCCAGCCTTGATGCCACCTGATGTTCGCGCAGCAGGCGCTCCAGTTGGTACACCGCCTGTTTTCGTTCGGCGGCGGGCTGGTCGGCGTAGACAAAGGGCGATTTCATCAGGTCGAGCACGTCCTGATAGTAAAAGTCGCCCTGCACCGCCTCCAGCCAGCGCATCAGCACCGCGCTCACCGCCAGCGTGGCGAAGGTCCAGCCGGTCTCGTCCTGCACCAGAATCTGCGCGCGCTCCAGCAGGGCGCGCACGCGGCGGGCAACCAGCCTGTCCTGCGCGACGACGGCGATGCTGCGCTTGCCCGCCAGCAGCCAGCGGCGGATCTGCACATCGGCGGCCTGGGCTTCGTGCTCCAAACCTTGGGCGGGGAACAGGAAGAAAGCAGTCGGTAGTTGGTAGTCGTGAGTCGTGAGTGGGTTCGAGGAGCTCAAAGCTTGAGCAGCTGACTCCCCTGTCGCTAGCACCCTCAGGTCGAACACCCGCACCGGCGCGCGTTCGGCATACGCTTCGAGGAAGCGCCGTTCGGGAGTAGCCAGGTCGGAGGTGATAAGGACGTAGAGCGGCGCGCTGGCTTGCGCGGCGAGCAGGGCGAGACGTTGCTGGTAGGCGGCGACAGCATCCAGCCCGCCGCTGCCGGACATCGCCCGCCACAGCTCGTGCACCACGCGTGCTTCGAATTGCAGGGCGCGGTTGCTGCGCGCCTGATAAGCCTGTTCGAGTTGCGCCAGGAACGCGTCTTCATCCTGCGGCAGGGCGAGGTGTTCGCGAGTCAGCTCGTCCATCAGGTCGAGCAACTCGCCCGCCAGCGCCCAGCGGTCGGCCTGCTCGAACCATCCCTGACGGCGCAGCGCCTGATACAGCGCGGCCAGCCGGGCACTGTCCGGCACCGGCGACTGCGCCAGCGGCACGCTCTGCACCCAGTCGGTGAAGGTGGTCAGCTGCGGCATCAGCACTGGGCGACCCGCCAAGACTGCGAGCCGCTGCGCCAGTGGCTGGGCGACGTGGTAGTTGGGCAGCAGGACGACGATGTGGCGCAGGTCGGGCGGTGCGTGGTCGTCAAGTATCCGTCCGGCAAGCCTGTCGTACGACCCGCTCTCAAACACCCGGCCACTCCTGCACGGACTCGCGCTCCCGACTCACACCTGCCTCCACAACGGGTCCGGACGCCAGCGCTCTATCCACTCGGCGATCTGACCTGCCGGCATGGGTTCGGCGATACCGAATCCTTGCGCGACGTTGCAGCCCAGTTGCAGCAACATCTTCCCCTGCTCGGCGGTCTCCACGCCCTCGGCCACCAGTTGACGCTTGAAGGCGGCGGCCAGACCGATCACGCTTTCGACAATGGCGAAACTCTCCATGTCGTGCGTCATGTCGCGCACGAAGGTCTGATCCACCTTGAGTACGCGAGCATGCAGATGGCGCAGGTAGATCAGGGTGGAGTAACCCGTACCGAAATCGTCCAGAGCGAAGGTGACGCCCAACGCGGCGCATTCGCGGATGACTTCCGACACCAAGGCCACATCCTCGAACGCGGTACTCTCCAGTATCTCCAGCTCCAGACACCCGGCATCCAGTTCCGGGTGCTGCTCGAACAGCGCGCTGAGGTGGGGGACGAAATCCACATCCTGCAAATGTCGCGGCGAGATGTTGACACTCACCGGCAGTGCCAGCCCCGCCTTGCGCCACGCCAGGGCCTGGTTGAGCGCCTCTTTCAACACCCAGTTGCCGATGTCCACCGCGATGTCCAGATTCTCGGTCAAGGGCAGGAAGTCATGCGGCAGCAACAGACCGAGCTCGGGGTGGTGCCAGCGTATCAGTGCTTCCACACCGACCACCGTACCCTGCCGCATGTCGACCTTGGGCTGGTAATACAACTGGAACTCACCCGCAGCCAGGCCGTTCTCGACCTGGCGCAGCAACTCCTTCTGCTCGACGGTGCGGCGGTCATGTTCAGGATCGAAGCACACATAACGGTTCCTGCCGCCCTGCTTGGCGGCATACATGGCCTGATCCGCATGTCGCAGCAGCGCATCGCCATCACCGTCGTCGTAAGGGAACAGGGTGTAGCCGAGACTGGCCGTGATGCTGAGCGAGAGCCCCTCGATCAGGTAGGGTTCGGCCAGCGCTGCCAACAGGCGAGCCATGGCCTGCTCGGCCTCGGCCATACTGCGCAGGCCGGTGACCAGCAATGCGAACTCGTCACCGCCGATGCGCGAGGCGGTGTCACCCGAGCGCAGGCATCGATCGATACGCTGTCCCACCTCTTGCAACAGCTTGTCTCCCACAGGGTGGCCATGGCTGTCGTTCACCGGTTTGAAATCGTCCAGGTCAAGATAGCCTACGGCCAGCAGCTCGCCGCTGCGCTCGGCCTGGGCCAGCGCGATACGGAAACGGTCGGTGAATAAGGAGCGGTTGGGCAACTGGGTCAGGGCATCGTAATACGCCAGTCGCTCCACTTGCCTCTGGTTGAGTTTGAGTGCGGTGATGTCGGTGAACACGCAGACATAGTGCGTGACACCCCCCGCTTCGCCGTGTACGGCGGAAATGGTGGTCAGCACGGCCAGCAACTCGCCGTCCTTACGCCGGTTCCAGACCTCGCCGCTCCAATAGCCCTCGCGACGCAGCGTATCCCACATCTCGGCGAAGAACTCGGGAGGATGCTTGCCCGAGGCCAGAATGTCGGGCTTCTTGCCGACGACATCCGCGCGGTGGTAACCGGTGATCTCCTCGAAAGCGCGGTTGATCTCCAGGATGAAAGCATCGCCATCGGTGATGTAGATGCCGTCATGGGCGAACTGGAACACACTGGCCGCCAAGCGCAGTTGCTTCTCGGCCAGTTTGCGCTCGGAGATGTCGCGCGCCACCGATACCACGCCGACACACGCACCGCCGGGATCCATCACCGGCGATTTGCTGAATTCCATCAGGATGCGCTGGCCATCATGCTGGGTCACCCATCCCTCGCTGCGTAAAGTCTTGCCCGCCGCGATGACCTCCGCATCGCGCAGGCGGTGGCTCTCAGCCTGCCCGGCAGACATGAACTCCGAATCCGTCCTGCCGATCACGGCATCGCGCGCAACGCCGATGCAATGCGAGAATGCCTCGTTGCAGTCCAGATAGTGACCGTCCAGGTCCTTGAAATACACCAAGTCGGGGATGGTGTTCATCAGCTGACGCAGCCGATCCTGGGTCTCCGTCGCCACACGTCCGAACTCTTCATCCATCCACTCCAGTGGATGGATCAGGTCATGCTCGGACAGCAAGCCGACCAAACGGTCCTGCTCATCGACCACGATCAAGTGCCGTATCTTGAGTATCTGCATCTGGGCCGCAGCCTGGGTCAAGGCCGCGTTACTGCGTATGGTGTGCACCGGCGAACTCATCACCTCCCCCAGCAGCGCCGCTTGCTTGCCCTCGCCGAAGAGCCTGACCACGTCACGCTCGGTGACCAGCCCGACCGGCGCATCCTGCCGCGTCACGATCACGCAAGAGGAGCGCGTCTCGACCATCTGCTCCAGCACCCCGGACAGGGGTGAGTCCGTCGTGCCCTGTATCCAGTTCTGCCCCATCAGGGATGCCACATCACTCAGGTGGGCAAAGAATCCTATGCCCAGATGGAAACGGAAGTCGCTCTCCGACACCACCCCCAGCGGCTGCCCGTGCTCGTCGAGCACCACCAGATGCCGGATACCGTGGCGGACGGCGAAACGGAAGGCCGCCGCCAACTCCACGTCGTGTCCGATGGTCAACACCTGGGTCGACATCAGTCGGGCGACCGGCGTATCCAGCGCCATGCCCGCGCTCATGGCCCGCACGATGTCGCGCTCGGTGACGATGCCCGCCAGGCTCCCGCCTTCCATCACCAGCATCGACGAAATGCGCATCTCCGCCATCCGCGCAGCGGCCTCGGACAACTTCGAGTCAGGCCATAGCCGATCGAGGTGGTGGGTGACGATATCAGCCAAGTGTCGCTTCATCTCAAACTTCCCTCCGAGGCAGCAATCTGGCGAACTCCTCGGCAGGCATCGGCTTGCCAAAGTAGTAGCCCTGACAGGAACAACACCCGCTTTGACAGAGGATCTCCGCTTGCCCGAGAGTCTCTACGCCCTCGGCGATCACTTCCATCTTGAGGTTCAGTGCAGTGGCGATCAGTGTCTGCACGATCACCACGTCATCGTTGTTGCGCTCCAGTTCATTGACGAAGGTGCGGTCGATCTTGATGGTATCGATGGCCATCTTGCGCAGATAAGCCAGGCTGGAGTAGCCCGTGCCGAAATCGTCCAGCGCGATGCGGAAACCCATCGCTTTGATCGCAGCCAGCATCTCTTCGACATCCTGGGGACGCATCAACACGCTCTCGGTCAGCTCGACTTCCAGCATCGCGGGGTCCGCCCCCGTGTCCTGCAAGGCATGCGCCAGACTCGCCGGCAGATCGCCATACAGGAACTGCCGGGCAGACACGTTGAAACTGATGGGAATGCTGGCCAGACCGGCATCCGTCCAGGCGCGGCTCTGCGTACACACCGCACGCACCACCCACTCACCGATGCTGTTGATGAGGTTGCTCTGCTCGGCCACCGGGATGAACTGCCCGGGCGACACCATGCCTTGCTCAGGATGGCGCCAGCGGATCAAGGCCTCGCCGCCGATGATGTGTCGGGTACGCGAATCCACCTTGGGCTGGTAGTACAGCTCGAACTCGTCCCGCTCCAGCGCCCGGTGCAAATCGTGCTCGATGAGCAGGCGCTCCTGGGTACGCAGGTTCATCTCTTCACGGAAGAAGCGGAAACCTGCCCGCCCGTTCTCCTTGACGTGGTACATGGCGGCATCGGCCTGCTGCAACAAGGCATCGAAACCATTGCCATCGTCCGGATACATGCTGATGCCTATGCTGGGCGAGGTATGCAGATCATAGCCACCCGCCAGATACGGCGAGGACAGCGTGTCCACGATCTTCTTCGCCACACAGGATGCCGCTTCATTGCTGGGCAGATCGACCAGGATCACCACGAACTCGTCGCCGCCGATGCGGGCGACGGAGTCCTGCTCCCTGACGCAGCTACGCAGGCGATCCGCCACGGTCTGGAGCAGCAGGTCGCCGACTTCGTGCCCCAGCGTGTCATTGATGATTTTGAAGTGGTCGAGATCGAGGAAGAGCAGCGCCACCTTGTTGCCATAACGCACCGCATTGCCTATGGCCCGCTCCATGCGGTCGCGCAGCAGGCGGCGGTTGGGCAGGTTGGTCAAATGATCGTGATTGGCCAGGAACTCGATGCGCTGATGCGCGTCCTTCTGGCTGGAGATGTCGCGGAAGGTGCACTGGAAAGTCTGCGTACCGTCCGGCAGCATCACCAGTCTCACCGCCGCCTGAATGTCGATGATGCGTCCGTACTTGGTACGGTGCCGGGTCTCGAAATCATCGCGCCCGGTCGTCACGATGTTGTGCTTGTGGGCCAGATGCTCGTCCAGGGTTTCCTTGGCTTCGAAATCAGGGATGGTCAGATTGAGCATCTCGCTGGGACTGTATTCGTACTGGCGCAACGCTTCCTGGTTGTAGCCCATCACGCGCCCGTCCAGCGTGATCAGCAACACCGCATCGGGCATCTGGTCGAACAGCGTCTGGTATTGCTTGCGCAGTCGTCGGGATTCTTCCTCGGCCTGCTTGCGCGCACTGATGTCTTCGAGCACCGCGACCAGGAAATCCGGTGCGTCATCTTCCGTGCGGATCAACGACAGGCTCATGTTCGACCAGCCTATGCTGCCATCCTTGCGGGCACAGCGCTGCTCGCCACGCACCACTTCGACCCGCTGCTCCAGCAGGTCGGCCAGTATCCCCCGGAACACGTCCCTGTCCTCGGCAGGCAGGAGGTCGTCGAGCCGCATCCCGAGCAACTCTTCCTGCGTATGGCCAAGCAACTCCTGCATGCGTGCGTTGGCGCGGGAGATGGTCAGCCCCGTGGGGTCAACGTGCACCACCCCGACGGCGGCCTGCTCGAATGTAGCGCGGAACATGGCCTTCTCACGTTGCAGCGCATCTGCTGCCGTACGCGATGCCGTGGCATCGTGGAACACCAGCACCACCCCGCCTATCACGCCGGACGCATCACGCACCGGCGCAGCCGAGTCTTCGATGGCACACTCGCTACCGTCGCGGGCGATCAGTACGGTGTGATTAGCCAAACCGACGATGCGCCCCTCGCGCAACACCACATCCACCGGACTCTCCACCGATTGCCGAGTCTGCTCATTGATAATCCGAAACACCTCGTTCAACGACTTGCCTTCAGCCTGGTCCAGCGACCAGCCGGTCATCTCTTCGGCAACTTCATTGAGAAATTCCACCTTGCCCTGCTTGTCCGTCACTACCACGGCATCGCCAATCGAAGACAACGTCACCTGCACCCGCTCTTTTTCGAGCAAGACCTGCCGTGTCAGCCGATTCAGCGCGTACAGGCTGCCGTAACCCATTGCCAGCGCCACCAACAGCAACATCGCATAGAACAAGTATTCATCGAGTTCATGGTTAGCCATCACCATGCTCGTGACCACTCCCACCTGGGCCAGAGCCTCATCACGCGTCACTTCCACCAAGCTGTCGAAATCAGCAGACAGCCCGCGATCCACGCCTCGGACCAGAGCGTCAATCTTGCCCACATTCTCAGGATGGCCAACCAAAGGAAACTGCTGCAGAGATTGGAGATACTTGGCTGTCATTTCAGCGTGTGCCTGTTGCAAGCGCAGCAGATGGCCCGTGCTCATTTGGTGCCGCTCCAACTCGCGCACGAGATGACCCATCTTGTTCTGCACGATACTGGCCTGGGCCTCGAATGCCTCCCGGTAACGTATGTAATCACCCGCATCATGGCCGCGCAGCAGCAAGTCTTTCCATTCCTGCACCTGACGCTTGAACAGCACCTGCGCCTGTCGTTCTTCATCCAGCAGACTGGTGACAGACTCTACGCCCTGCGCAGTTTCCTGGCTGATATGGCCCAACAGGTCATAAAACACCCAACCGCTGGCCAGTACCATGGCGGTCAGGGTCAGTACGATCGACGTGACCAACAGCCGGATTTTGTCTTTGATGAGTTTGCTCATCCCATCCTCTCAAGGCGTGGCGGAAGGTGCCACCACCCCGCATTCGTTTGTCGGCTGAACCTTATCACGAATAACCCGGAACCACCCCGTGAAAAGCCGTGGCCACTAATCGCCACAATACTGGACGATGTCGGCTTCCACCCGATGGAACAATCCTTGCAACAGCGTTGCCGCTTCGACCGATTTGCGCCAGTCCCCGGCGGCAGCCGCTTGTTCCGCCGTGTCGGCTGCCTGCGCCATGCGGCCCAGGCCAAGATTGGCGCAAGTACCCTTGATCTCATGGGCGATACGGCGAGCATCCTCGACCTGCCGCTGATTTTGGGCCAGTTGCAGTCTGGCCAACAACTGGCTGGTCGAATCGACAAAGATGCCCAACACCTCACTGGCCGACTCCTTATCACCGAACAGCTCCAGCAAGCGCGTGAAATCCAGCCGATCAAACTCGATGCTGTGCGGCACCGCCGGCTGTGCCAGCCAGCGCGCCAATATTTCCGTCATACGCGACGCATTCACCGGTTTGGTGAGATAGTCATCCATACCCGCTTCCAGGCAACGCTCGCGGTCGCCCTGCATAGCGTTGGCCGTCATCGCCACAATGGGGCGACGCGACTTGCCGCGCTCCGCCGCGCGGATCGCCCGTGTTGCCTCAAAACCATCCATCACTGGCATCTGGCAGTCCATCAGGATCACGTCGTAAGGTAACCGCTCCGCCGCATCAACCGCTTCCAGACCGTTGCTGACGATATGCACGGCGTAACCCATCTTGGCCAGCAGATGCTGAGCCAAACGCTGGTTCACCCGATTGTCTTCCACCAGCAGAATCAGCTTCTGCTCGGCAGCATCCGTCGTCGGCAAGGCGGTTGGTTTGGGGGCCATTTCGACCGGCTTGTGTGCAACTGGCTCGATGGAGGCGGCCAGTTTGGAGTGCCCCGCGTCCAGTAGCGCATCGTGCAATTCCGACTGACGCACCGGTTTGATGAGACAGATACCCACGCCAACGGCGCGTGCTTCCTGCATCAGGTTGCGCTGGTCGAAGGCAGTAATCATCAGCATCCGGGTAACGTCGTGAGCGCGGTCGCTGCGAATGGCGCGCGCCAGTTGAACACCATCCATGCCTGGCATAGCGTAGTCCAGCAACACAATGTCATAGGGCCGCCCGCCCGCATGGGACTGGTGCAATGCGACCAGGCAATGCGCCGCACTGTCCACCGCATCGCAGTGCATGCCCCAGGCACGAATGTAACGCGTCAGAATCTCGCGATCAGTCGCCAGATCGTCCACCACCAGCACGCGCAGACTGGATGCCTCGACCATCACATGCGGCGCTTGCACCGCTGCCTCGGAAGACTGGCAAGGCAAAGTGAACCAGAAGCTGGAGCCCTCGCCCTCGACGCTGGATACGCCTATCTCTCCCCCCATCAATTCGACCAGACGCTTGGAAATCGCCAGGCCCAGTCCGGTCCCACCGAACTTGCGGGTTGTGGAGCTGTCGGCCTGAGTGAAGGCCTGGAACAAACGGCTTTGTACCTCGCGCGGCATACCGATGCCAGTGTCTCGCACCGTGAACCGCATCTCGTTGGCCGCCGCATCATACGTCACGCTCAGCACCACCTCGCCCTGTTCAGTGAATTTCACCGCATTGCCCATCAGATTCAGCAACACCTGGCGCACTCGGGTCGGGTCGCCGCGCACCATGGCAGGCAGTTCCGGTTCCACAAAGGTCATCAGCGACAACTTCTTCTCGCGCGCCTTCACCGCCAACAGGTCCGCCGCGCCTTCCACCACCCGCACCGGCGAGTAGTCGGTGACTTCGATCTCCATCTTGCCCGCTTCAACCTTGGAAAAATCGAGGATGTCGTTGATGATGGTCAGCAGCGACTGGCCGGAGTCGCGCACTGTGGCGGCGAATTCGCGCTGCGCGGTGTCCAGTTCAGTGTCCAGCAGCAATTCCGTCATGCCAATGATG
Source organism: Ferriphaselus sp. R-1 (assembly GCF_000746095.1). GTDB lineage: Bacteria > Pseudomonadota > Gammaproteobacteria > Burkholderiales > Gallionellaceae > Ferriphaselus. The sequence continues at coordinate 37,876 of NZ_JQKP01000004.1, forward strand.
CCGTTCATCGGGGTACGAATCTCATGACTCATGGTCGAGAGGAATTCCGACTTCATGCGCGAGGCTTCCAGCGCCTGGTCATGGGCCTGTCGCAACGCCTCTTCGGCCTGACGACGCAGGCTAATGTCGGTAAGCACGCCGATGTAATGCGTCAAATTGCCGTTCTCGTCACGTACCGGCGCGGTCTGTAACTCGACGTGGAACGACGAGCCATCCTTGCGGTAATACACGTTCTCCTGACTCAGGCTGTCACCGCGCCGCATCGCCTCGCGCAACTCTTCCAGCCGACGGATGTCGGTCTGCGGCCCACGCAGGAAGTCGCTGGTAGGATGCCCAATCAACTCTTCAGTTCGATAACCCGTCATCAACTCGAAGCCCTGATTGACGTGCTGGATGATGGAAGTGCCATCCCGCGTCGGGTGATCGATGATGAGGATACCTTGCACGATGCTGTCTACCGCTTGCGACACCAGCTTGAGGTGGGTCTTGATGCGATATTCCTCGGTAATATCTCGCTTGATGGCAACGAAATGCGTCACCCGACCACCCTCCAGAATCGGCGTAATGGTCATTTGCTCGGTGTACAACTCACCGTTCTTGCGGCGATTGATTAGTTCGTTTTCCCAAACCCGACCGGACAGCACGGTTTGCCACAAGGTCTGATAGAACTCCCGATCCTGTTTGCCAGAATTGAGAATGCGCGAATGTTGACCGACCACTTCTTCGGGCTGATAGCCCGTGACCCGGGAGAATGACGGGTTCACATATTCGATAACTCCACCCACACTAGCAATGACGATCATGTTGGCCGCAGAATCCAGCGCTGCACGCTGCAAGCGGAGGCGCGCCTCCGCTTCCTCCTGGCGAGTGATGTCGCGGAAGGAGACCAATGAGCCGATCACGTCTCCCGCCTGCAGCAAGGGATTGGAGCGGAAAGAAACCGGAATGAAATCGCCATGACAGTTGATAAAGGCATCATCGCCCTCTACCGACTGGCCGTCGCGATAGACCTTCATCAGCGGGCACTCATCCGCCGGGAAATCCGCACCATCAGGATGTCGGTGGTGAATGATTTGATGCACTGGCCGCCCCAGCATCTGCTGTTCGGAATAACCCAGTATCGCCTCGGCGGCAGTGTTCATGAACGTCAGGTTACCGCGCAGGTCGGTGGCGTACACCCCGTCGCTCAACGTGTTGAGCATGGTGCGCGTCAGTTCGGCGTTCTGCGCACGCAGCTTCTCATTGACCGCGTTAAGCTCAGCCGTGTTCACCTCCAGAGCGTTTTCTAACAGCAGCCGCTCCTGTTCGATCTCCTGGTAGTAGGTGTTGATCGCATCGAGCAAAGGCAAAAGCCGCTCATCGGGCTCGTAGTCGCGACCCATTGCCCGCTGCAATTGTCGCTTCAACAAACGATGCATCGCATACCCCTCCCGCTTTCTCTCAATTTCTCGCGCCGCACCGGACGCTTGTGAGAAATCCCCGGCTCCGCTCATACGCTTACTCGTAAAGAGTCGTCAAAGTCATGGTCTGGTTGTGCAACTGGCACTGCAAAATATCACTGAACGGTGCCAGCTCACCATAAGAATAGAAGCCGGTGATGGCGGTGTTTTCGCCCAACGTCTCGCGCACAATCTCCAACTCGTCCTCGGTCAACTGCCCCAGCACCAAACGACGGCCAACGCAACTCACCACCAGACAGACACCGGTCGCATCGGCTTGATCGGCCTGCGCGGCCTCGGCTGCCATACCGGCGTTGTCTATCAGACTGTCCAGATTGGTGCGCATCAGCTTGCACAGATAACCCTGCGGCACATCACCGGCGAAGGTCAAGCTCTGCGCCGCCTCGTCCACCGCCAGCAAGGTGCGGATCAGCGCCCGGTCGGCCTTGGACTCCTGAACGCTCAAGGGAAAGCGCAGGCCCGAGCCCGGCAACCCGGCCGCCTGGTCACCCAGATATTTCTTGTACAAGGTAAGTGCCGGTTCGCCATCGATTTCATACACCACATTGCCGACCGATTTGGTCACCACACGCTCTGCACCGAATTCCTGCCAGCCCGCAAAGCAGCCGCTGCGCACCCGCAAATCGCCGTACAGCCCCAGCGCAGCAATCCGCCCTTGCGTGGCAGGCGCATCGGCCATCACCCAGGTCGCACCGAAGCGCGTTCCGTCGCCAGCCAATCCACCAGTGACCGCGACACTGGCAGAATTCAGCCCCTTGGCCAGCTCGCTGCCATTCACCTGCAAACCATCGGAAATCACAAAGGCATGACGCAGATCGTCCGCCTTGAGCTGGGCGATCAGTGTCGCACCGACGGCACGCACGTCGCCGCCTGCGGGAAAATCCGACACGACCAGCTCAACGCGGCCACGCTCCAGCTTGACCGCCGTCGCCACCACATCGCCATCGGAGATCTCGGTGCCCAGCACGCTGCCGGAAGAGGAACAGCCAACGATGTGCGCCGATGGAAAGCGGTCGCGCAACTGGGCATAACAAGCTTCGGTCTGGAAAAAGGGATGGTCCGCGAAAACGAACACCACGTTCGCCTCCGCCAGCACCTCGCCCTGCCAACCATTTGAATCCGTCCAGCGTAGTTGTCCGTATTGCATCGCGCGCTCCCTTAGTTTGATTAGCCCTGACCCGCAAGGTTACACCCCTGCATTGAATCGTCTTATCGGCGAGGAAACCGCAATGCTTAGCCAAGAAAAAGGGCGGCTCTCGCCGCCCTTTACTGGGATTGCCGCTCAATCAACGAGCGGCGCGCAGCGCCTCGATGCGCTCGTCCAGCGGCGGGTGGGTCATGAACAGGCGCGAGAAGCCGCCGCCGCCCGAGATTCCGGAGGCCGCCATCTGCTGCGGCAGCGCGGTCTGCTCGTGGTTGGCCTTGAGGCGCTCCAGCGCGGCGATCATCTTCTGACGACCGGCCAGGGAGGCACCGCCTGCATCGGCACGGAACTCACGCTGGCGCGAGAACCACATCACGATGATGCTGGCCAGCACGCCCAGCACCAGTTGCGCCACGATCTCGGCCACAAACGCGCCGATGCCGGGGCCGCGATTCTCTTCGTCCTTGCCGCGCAGCAGAGAATCGATGAACAGGCCGAACAGCTTGGAGAAGAACACCACGAAGGTGTTCACCACGCCCTGGATCAGGGTCAGCGTGACCATATCGCCGTTGGCGACGTGGCTGACTTCGTGCGCCAGCACAGCCTCAGCCTCGTCCTTGCTCATGCTGTTGAGCAGGCCGGTGCTGACCGCGACCAGGGCGTTGTTCTTGTTCCAGCCGGTGGCGAAGGCATTCACATCCGGTGCGTCGTAGATCGCCACTTCCGGCATGCCGATACCGGCGGCCTGCGCCTGACGGCGCACAGTCTCGACCAGCCAGCGCTCGGTCGGGTCGAACGGGTCGGTGATGACCTGCGCGCCCACCGACTGCTTGGCCATCCACTTGGACATGAACAGGGAAATGATCGAGCCGGAGAAGCCGATCACGCCGGACATCACCAGCAACGCGCCAAAGTTGATGCCACCACGCTCGACGTAATGATCCACGCCCAGCAGGCGCAAGGTGATATTGATGACGAACAGTACCGCCAGGTTGGTCAGGATAAACAAGAAGATCCGTTTCATTGCTTACTTCTCCGAGTTACAAATGGTTGGGGCGCAGTCTAACACTTCGTGCGCGGGGCTGGAGATGGGGCACATCTGGCCGATTTCAAGTCCCGCTGCCGATACGTCCGGGCTGTCCTTGGTCCACCGCCCGACGAAAAAGTTGCACATCCAGTGTCGGGTACGAGCGACGATGCCAGGCCGGGCGAACCGACCGGCCTCCCCTCAGTCCAGCCGCCCGCCCAACAAATTCGCCGGTACCGCCTCGTGCATACGCTGCGGCGTGGCCAGGTTGAGGTTGTCCATGATGTCGCAGAACTCCTGCTCGGTTTTGCCGGCGATGCGCAGGTTCAGCACTTTCTCCTCGCCGATGCTGCTCACCCGCCGTCCCTTATAGTCATGCCCCGGATAGACCAGTGTCTCGTCGGGCAGGATGAACAGTTTTTGCGTGATACTGCGATACATCTTCACCGAACTGCCGCGCTGAAAGTCGGTACGTCCACAGGCGTTGATCATCAGCGTGTCGCCGGTGAACAGGCGGTCCCGCCACAGGTAACACAAGCTGCCCGGGGTGTGTCCCGGTGTCGCGATCACCCGCAAGGATTCCCCCCCGAAAGCCAGCACCTCACCATCCACCAGTTGGCGGTCGTAGCCCTCGGCTCCGCAACTGGCCGCGATCACCGTCGTCGCACCGGTGCTACGTCTCAACGCATCGGCACCGGTGATGTGATCCGCATGGATGTGCGTATCCAGCGCCCAGGCCAGACGCAGTCCGAGCTGATCGAGCAGGCCGAGATAATGACCGACCTGTTCCAGTACCGGGTCGATGATGACGGCGGTACCGAGATCATCGGCCAGCAGGTAGGTCAGGGTGGATGAAGGCGGATCGAACGATTGCCTGAAGATCATTTGCGGGTCCTTTCTGTCGATGGGTGGCGATGGAACCCGGATTGGAACATCCCGGCCTGCTATCGTTCAACCGATTTCACAGCAGACCGCGCTCGGCGAACGACAGGCAGGCGTTCCCCGCCACGATGAAGTGATCCAGCACACGCACGTCCACCAGCGTCAGCGCCTGCCTCAGGGCATCGGTCAGCAACTGGTCGGACTGACTGGGTTCCGACACCCCGCTGGGATGGTTGTGGGCGAAGATGGTCGCCGCCGCGTTGTGGTACAGCGCCCGCTTCACCACCTCGCGCGGGTAGACGCTGGTCTGCGTCAGCGTGCCGTGGAACAACTCTTCCACTGCGATGACGCGGTGCTGCGCATCGAGGAACAGCACCAGGAACACCTCCTGCCCGCGTCCGCCCAGCAGCAAACGCAGATAGTCACGCACCGCCGCCGGCGAGTTCAGCGCATCGCCGCTGACCATCTCCTCGCGCAACGCCCGCCGCGACATCTCCAGCACCGCCTGTAGCTGTACGAACTTGGCCTGGCCCATGCCGTGCAGCGCGCAGAACTCGGCTTCCGTCGCGGCGAACATCCGCGTCAACGAGCCGAAGCGTTGCAGCAGCTCGCGCGCCAGATCCACTGCGCTCTTGCCCACCACTCCGGTGCGCAGGAAGATCGCCAGCAACTCGGCATCGGACAGCGCCGCCGCCCCGCGTTCCAGCAGCTTTTCGCGCGGGCGCTCGCCCGCAGGCCAATCCACGATACTCATGCCACGCTCCCCGAACGATACGGCGGCAACGCTAGCATGGCACAGGCGCGACCTGTATATGCCGCAAGGCTAGACCTCCGCCGAGCGTGGCTTAGCTCACGGCGACAGCGGCGACTCACGCTCGCTGCCCGGAGCCGAGGGTTTCTTGCTAAGATGCGCGCCCATGGAAACTGCAAATCCCAAGCGCATCCTGCTCGGCGTGACCGGCGGCATCGCAGCCTACAAGGCGGCGGAATTGGTGCGGACGCTGATCAAGCAGGGATTCGTGGTGCAGGTGGCGATGACGCAGGCGGCGACGCAGTTCATCACGCCAACCACGCTGCAGGCCTTGTCCGGACATCCGGTATTGATCAATCAATGGGATGCGGCAGATAGCGGCATGGCGCACATCGCCTCCGGGCGCGCGGCGGATGCCATCGTGATCGCCCCGGCCACGGCGGATTTCATCGCCAAGCTGGCGCACGGCTTGGCCGACGATCTGCTCTCGGCCTTGTGCCTGGCGCGCGACTGCCCGCTGCTGGTCGCCCCGGCCATGAACGTTCAGATGTGGAGCAATCCCGCCACCCAACGCAACATCGCCCAGCTCGCCGCCGATGGCGTGCCCCTGCTCGGCCCGGCCAGTGGCGACATGGCCTGCGGCGAGACCGGCATGGGGCGGATGCTGGAGGTGACAGAACTGGCGGACGGGATCGTCGCCCACTTTCAGCGCAAACTGCTGGCGGGTGTGAATCTGCTGATGACGGCGGGGCCGACTTACGAGGCGATAGACGCGGTGCGCGGCATCACTAACCGCAGCTCCGGCAAGATGGGTTACGCCATCGCACAGGCGGCGCACGCGATGGGCGCGCAGGTCACCCTGGTCTCCGGCCCGGTGGCGCTGCCCGCCCCTGCGGGCGTGGAGCGGGTCTCGGTCAACTCGGCGCTGGAGATGGCCGACGCGGTGAACCGCCGCGCCGCCCGCGCCGACATCTTCATCGGCGTGGCGGCGGTGGCGGACTACCGTCCGTCCGCGCCCAGCGCGCAGAAGATCAAGAAGTCCGACGCTGCGCTGACCGTCGAGCTCGTCCCTAACCCCGACATCATCGCCAGCCTAGCCTCGCTGCCGAACGCGCCGTTCTGCGTAGGCTTCGCGGCCGAGAGCGAGAACCTGCACGAATACGCGCAAGCCAAGCGCCGCGCCAAACGGCTGCCGCTGCTGGCCGCCAATCTGGCGCAGACCGCCATCGGCGCGGACGACAACGAACTCATCCTGTTCGACGACGACGGCGAGCATCTGCTGCCGCGCGCCGACAAACCCGCTCTGGCGCGGGCGCTGCTGCGCCATGTCGCCCAACTCTACCGAAAGGGAAAACCAGCATGAAGAAAGTCGATGTCAAGATCCTCGATCACCGCCTGCACGAGCACCCGCCCGCCTACGCCACGCCCGGCTCTGCCGGCATCGACCTGCGCGCCTGCATCGACCACACCATGATCATCCAGCCGGGCCAGTGCGAACTCATCCCCAGCGGCATCGCCCTGCACCTGCATGACCCGCACCTGGCGGCGATGATCCTGCCGCGCTCGGGGCTGGGCCACAAGCACGGCATCGTGCTGGGCAACCTGGTCGGCCTGATCGACTCAGACTATCAGGGGCAGATCTTCGTGTCGCTGTGGAATCGCGGCCAGCATCCTTTCACCCTGATGCCGATGGAGCGCATGGCGCAACTGGTTATCGTGCCGGTGTTGCAGGTGCAGTTCAATCTGGTGGACGACTTCCCGGTGAGCCAGCGCGGCAGCGGTGGCTTCGGCAGCACCGGCAAGCACTAAGAACGTAGCAGGCAGAATGACTGAGGGGGCGCTAGCGCCCCCTCAGTCGTTTCCCACTGGACGAGAAGCTGGACTTACGCCGAGAACGACGAACCGCAGCCGCAGGTAGTGGTGGCGTTCGGGTTCTTGATGACGAACTGCGAACCTTCCAAACCTTCGGTGTAGTCGATCTCCGCGCCGACCAGATACTGGAAGCTCATCGGATCGATCAGCAGTTGCACGCCGTTCTTGCTCATCACGGTATCGTCTTCATTCGCGATCTCGTCGAACGTGAAACCGTACTGAAAGCCGGAACAGCCGCCGCCGGTGACGAACACGCGCAGCTTCAGGTCGGAGTTGCCCTCTTCGTCGATCAGTTGTTTGACCTTGTTGGCCGCGTTGTCGGTGAACAGCAGCGGATCTTGCATTTCGGTGACAGCATTCATGGTGGACTCCAATTCGTTAGCGATGCGGCATTATAGTTAGCTTGTACAGCGGCGCAACCCTTACGGCAGCAAGGGTACGACTTCCAGCGCGGTGGTCTCGGCCAGGCCGAACATCAGGTTAAGGTTATGCACGGCCTGACCGGCGGCCCCCTTGACCAGATTGTCGATCACCGACAACACCACCACGGTGTCGCCGCCCTGCGGACGGTGAACGGCGATACGGCAGGTGTTGGCCCCACGCACCGAGCGCGTCTCGGGGTGGCTGCCCGGCGGCAGCACGTCCACGAACGGCTCGCTGGCGTAGCGCTGCTCGAACAACGACTGGAGGTTGGCATCGGTCTTGATGCGCGCATACAGCGTGGCGTGGATGCCCCGTATCATCGGCGTCAGATGCGGCACGAAGGTCAGGCCGACCTCATTACCGGCAGCACGCGCCAAGCCCTGTTTGATCTCGGGCAGGTGACGGTGACCGGGTACGCCGTAAGCCTTGAAACTGTCGGCGGCTTCGGCCAGCAGCGTGCCGATCTCAGCTTTTCGGCCCGCGCCGGACACACCCGACTTGGCATCGGCGATCAGGCCGGAAGTGTCGATCAGGCCCGCCTCGATCAAAGGCAGGAAGCCCAGCTGTACGGCGGTCGGATAGCAGCCGGGATTGGCGATCAGCCGCGCGGCCTTGATCGCCTCGCGATTCACTTCCGGCAGACCGTACACCGCCTCCGCCACCAACTCCGGGCAGGCGTGAGTCATGCCGTACCACTTTTCCCAAGTCGGGATGTCCTTGATGCGGAAGTCGGCGGCCAAGTCGATCACGCGCACCCCAGCATCCACCAGTGCCCGCGCCTGCTGCATGGCGATGCCGTTGGGCGTGGCGAAGAACACCGCGTCGCACTGGTCCAGTTGCGCCTGATCGGGATGCGAAAAGCACAGATCGACGTAGCCGCGCAGGCTGGGGAACATCGCGTCCACCCGCGTACCGGCATCGGCACGCGACGTGATCGCCGTCAACTGAACCTGGGGATGCCGCGCCAGCAAACGCAGCAATTCGACTCCGGTGTAACCCGTGCCACCTACGATACCCACTTTGATCACAAGCGCCTCCTGAAAAATTTTGCGCGATGATAAATGAAAAAGCCGCCCGAAGGCGGCTTTCCTGTTCCCAGCGATTAACGCTTGGAGAACTGCTTCCTGCGACGTGCCTTGCGCAGACCGGTCTTCTTACGCTCGACTTCACGAGCATCGCGAGTGACCAGGCCAGCCTTGCTCAGCACGGGCTTCAACGTGGCATCGTAGTCGATCAGCGCACGGGTGATGCCGTGACGCACAGCACCTGCCTGGCCAGATTCGCCACCGCCGGATACGTTCACCAGAATGTCGAACTTGCCGATCAGATCGGTCAGTTCCAGCGGCTGACGCACGATCATGCGGCCAGTCTCGCGGGAGAAGAACACGTCCACCGGCTTGTCGTTGACGATGATGTCGCCCTTGCCAGCCTTGATGAACACGCGGGCAACCGCGCTCTTGCGACGGCCAGTGCCGTAATTGTAAGTAACGCTCATGGTTATGCCTTCAGCAGATCAGTAGGTTGCGGTTGTTGCGCCGAGTGCGGGTGGGTTGCACCACCGTACACCTTCAGCTTGCGCAGCATGGCGTAGCCCAGCGGACCCTTGGGCAGCATGCCCTTGACAGCCTTTTGCAGCACGCGCTGCGGATGACGCTGTTGCAGCTTGGTGAAATTGGTCTCGTAGATACCGCCAGGATAGCCGGTGTGACGGTAGTACATCTTGGCTTGCGCCTTGTTGCCGGTCACACGCAGCTTGTCGACGTTAACCACAACGACGAAGTCGCCGGTATCGACGTGAGGCGTGTAAATGGCCTTGTGCTTGCCGCGCAGACGAGCGGCGATCTGGCTGGCCAGACGGCCCAGCACTGCATCCTTGGCATCCACCAGAATCCAGTCGTGCTGGACTTCATGGGGCTTGGCGGAAAATGTTTTCATGGCTTTTCCTGAATCGAGTGAACTACGAAAGGCGCGCATTCTATTGAATGACTGTACCCGTGTCAAACAAAATCTCGGGGAAAATCAAGGTGACTTCGCTGCCCCGGCTTCCGCCATATCGGCCTCGACATAGCGCAGGAGGGTTTCCAGCAGAACCTCACGCGGGAAAGCGTTGTGATCGTTGAAGATCGGTCGCCAAAGGGGGGACTTGTTGCGATTGAACGGCAACACGAACGACCAGTGGTCTGCCTTGATATAGCCCAGCAACTGACTATCCGGAAGTATCTGATCGGAATAGATCATGTGGCTATCGTTGCGCGCATCGTATCTGGCCAGATGCTTGCTGAGTAACGACAGCGCCCAATGCTGATTCTCCGGCTTGTCGTACACACCAAGTGAGTAATAGCGGATGCCCTTGGGCAACGCCTGCCAATGGTCTGCCATCCACTGCATACGGACACGGCGCGAGATGCTCTCGATGGGCTTATCGTCCACCGGCTGACATGAGGGCCAGGGCAGTCTGGACAGCAACGTCTTGTACGGCCCGTCCAGCTCGTCGCCCAATGGGCTGCCATAGATCGCCCCGGTCGTCGTCACCAGGGCTTTCAGATTGGTTGGGACAGCATTCGCCTCGCCCAGTTGGCGCAATGCTTCCAGCGTGTCGGCGGCCCCCTTGGAATAGGCGACCACGACAATATCGTTGCCGGGATGATGCCGCACGCTGGTGCGTATTGCATCAGCAACGAGCCCCCCATTGTGCTTAGACGAAGCCCGCCCAGCGACCTTGACTACTTCCACCACAGGAAAATGCGGCTTCAAATAGTCGTAGTCTGCATCACTGGCGTGCTCCCCCTTGCCTGCGCCGAACGGATTCACCGTGCCGGACACGCACTCCCACAACACCCCGGAAACCAGAATGACGGTGAGATTCGAAGGCTGCGCCGAAGCGGCAGGCAGTTGCCATGCCCCAGGCAAGGCAGGCTCGTCACCCAGATCATGGAGAATGGCCTGGCAATCCCTTTCGTCCGGATATTGCCCGCGCCGCTGTTCGACCACGGTGCACAAGGCCTGACGGAATCGCGCCCGCGAGTCCACCACGGTTTTGTCCGCCGCCAGCTTGAATTCGACCGCTTCGGGCGCAACGACATTTGCCAACTTGGAACTTCCACATCCGACCATGAGCACCCCCATCAGCGCGATCACCGAACTCTTGCCAACGCTCCGAACCACCTCACAGATTCGCCCCATTTCAAGCCTCCGCCGTTGTGACCCCGTCAATCAAGGCGATGGGAGCGACGCTCTCCGCCCCCATTCTGCGCAATCAGGCCACGCAATCCACGTAGTATCGCTTCTCCCCGCCTTCGACCTCACCCACCAGACCGTGGATGTCGGTCTCGAAACCGGGGAAGCGTTTATTGAAATCGCGCGCGAACTTCAGGTAGTCCACGATGATGGTATTGAAGCGTTCGCCGGGGATCAGCAACGGGATGCCGGGCGGATACGGTGTCAGCAACACCGCCGTGATGCGGCCTTCCAGCTCGTCCACCGGCACGCGCTCGATCTCGTCGTGTGCCATGCGGGCGAAGGCATCCGACGGCTTCATCGCCGGCTGCATGTCCGACAGATACATCTCGGTGGTCATCTTGGCCACGTTGTTGGTCTTGTAGGCATCGTGGATCTGCTGGCACAGGTCGCGCAGGCCGACCCGTTCATACTGCGGCAGCTTGGCAGCGAACTCCGGCAGGATGCGCCAGATCGGCGCGTTCTTGTCGTAGTCGTCCTTGAACTGCTGCAACGCAGTCAGCAGCGTGTTCCAGCGGCCCTTGGTGATACCGATGGTGAACATGATGAAGAAAGAATACAGGCCGCACTTCTCCACGATCACGCCGTGCTCGGCCAGATACTTGGTGACCATCGCCGCCGGGATGCCGGAATCGGCGAAGTCACCGTCCACGTCCAACCCTGGGGTGATGATGGTGGCCTTGATCGGATCCAGCATATTGAAGCCGGCGGCCAGTTTGCCGAAACCGTGCCACTTGTCCTTGGGATGCAGCATCCAGTCCTCGCGCGAACCGATGCCCTCTTCCGCGATGTTGTCCGGCCCCCACACCTTGAACCACCAGTCCTTGCCGAACTCGTCGTCCACCTTGCGCATGGCGCGGCGGAAATCCAGCGCTTCGGCGATGGATTCCTCCACCAGCGCGGTACCGCCGGGCGGCTCCATCATCGCCGCCGCCACGTCGCACGAGGCGATGATGGCGTATTGCGGCGAGGTCGAGGTATGCATCAAATACGCCTCGTTGAAGGTGTGCTCGTTGAGCTTGCGGGTCTCGGATTCGCGCACCAGGATCTGCGAGGCCTGGCTCAGTCCGGCCAGCAACTTGTGCGTGGACTGGGTGGCGAAGATCATGGACTCTGCCGCACGCGGACGGTCGCGCCCGATGGCGTGCATGTCCTTGTAGAAATCGTGGAAAGCGGCGTGCGGCAGCCAGGCCTCGTCGAAGTGCAGCGTGTCGATCTTGCCGTCCAGCATCTCTTTCAAGGTCTCGACGTTGTACACCACGCCGTCGTAGGTACTCTGGGTGATGGTCAGGATACGTGGCTTCTTGGTCTTGTCCTTGATGAACGGGTTCGCATCGATCTTGCGCTGGATACTCGCCAGCTCGAACTCCGATTGCGGGATCGGCCCGATGATGCCGAAGTTGTTGCGTGTTGGAGTCAGGAACACCGGCACCGCGCCCGTCATCATGATGGAATGCAAAATGGACTTGTGGCAGTTGCGGTCCACCACCACGATGTCGTCCGGTGCGACGGTCGAGTGCCACACGATCTTGTTCGAGGTCGAGGTGCCATTGGTGACGAAGAACAAATGATCGGAATTGAAGATGCGCGCGGCATTGCGCTCGGAAGCCGCCACCGGGCCGGTGTGGTCGAGCAGCTGGCCGAGTTCGTCCACCGCGTTGCACACGTCGGCGCGCAGCATGTTCTCGCCGAAGAACTGGTGGAACATCTGCCCCACCGGCGACTTCAGGAAGGCCACGCCGCCCGAGTGACCGGGACAATGCCAGGAATAGGAACCATCCTGCGCGTAGTGCAGCAGCGCGCGGAAGAACGGCGGTGCCAGCGAGTCCAGATACGCCTTGGCTTCGCGGATGATGTGGCGCGCCACGAACTCCGGCGTGTCCTCGTGCATGTGGATGAAGCCGTGCAGCTCGCGCAGGATGTTGTTCGGAATGTGGCGCGAGGTGCGTGTCTCGCCGTACAGATAGATCGGGATGTCGGCGTTCTTGAAACGGATCTCCTCAACGAAGGCGCGCAACGACTTTAGCGCCGAATCCGTCTCTTCGGCACTGCCTGCGCCGAACTCCTCGTCGTCGATGGACAGCAGAAAGGCCGACGCGCGGCTCTGCTGTTGTGCGAACGAGGTCAGGTCGCCATAGCTGGTCACGCCCAGCACTTCCATGCCTTCCTTTTCGATGGCATCGGCCAGCGCACGGATACCGAGGCCGCTGGCGTTCTCGGAACGAAAATCTTCGTCGATGATGACGATGGGAAACCTGAACTTCATGCTGCGCTCCTTAACATGATGGAACGTGTAAACGAACATTGTGGTGCCGAGCCCCGACGGGCAAGCTGAAGGTTCAGTGCAGACTCATGTCGACCGCAGGTCGATGTGATGTCGGGACTCAATCTGGACTTCATGGCAAGCTCCCGGAGGGGGTGTCAAAAGAGGCGCGGATTGTCGCAGATTGCGGGGGGCGGGGAAATACTTTATTCGCCGGGCGGATAAGGATTTTCCAGCGAGGCGACCAGTTCGCCCAGCACCGCACGGAACTGCTGCTCGTCGCAACCCATCAGCACCGCATCCTCCAAGGCATCCTGGCACACCTGGCGGATCTCCTCCAGGTTCTCGCGCAATACTTTGAGCTTCTCCACGCAGGCAATGCGCTCCCCCTTGGGGGAACACCAGATCATATGAGATGAGTCGTGCGGATTCATGCGGCGAATTGTAGCGGATTCACCGACCAGAGCAACGCATGTCTCGATATGGGGCGCGCGCAGTGCAGATGCGCCCTGTTCTGGTGCGGATCGCGCCAAGAAGCCTGCCGACAGACAGATAAGTCGCTGGCACGCGGCTTGCATCTTCCGCCTGTATGAAAAAAAGACAGTCCGAACCTTCCCTTCGTGTTTTGCTGGTCGATGAGACCTTTGAGCGCGCTGCCCTGCTCAAGCACGCCCTGCATGAAGCCGGCTGCCATCTGGCCGCCCATGTATCTGCCAGCGCCGACCTGCCCGGCCTGGTGAGCGAACTCAAACCCGATATAGTCATCCTGGATACGGACTCACCCGACCGCGACACGCTGGAGCATCTGTGCCTGATCAGCCGCGACCAGCCACGACCTATCGTATTGTTTACACACGATGAAGACAGCGAGAAGATCCGCGCCGCGATACGCGCCGGGGTCAGCGCCTACGTGGTCGACGGACTGAAGAGCGAGCGGCTGCGCCCCATCATGGAAGTGGCCATCGCCCGCTTCAACCAGTTCCAGACCATGCGGCAAGAACTTGAAAAAGCCGAGAACCAACTGGCGGAACGCAAGGAAGTCGATCGCGCAAAGGGCATCCTGATGAAACAGCGCGGCTGGAGCGAAGACGAGTCCTATCAGGCACTGCGCAAGATGGCCATGGACAAGGGGCTGAAACTGGCCGATGTGGCACGTCAGGTCATCACCGTGGCGGAGCTGATGGGATAGTTGGCACGGTGATTGCTTAGATAGCAGCAAGGACCCAACGGCGGGTCAGCTAGACAATTTTGTCCGGGCCACGGCGGCCCGGCGAGAACCAGGGACACAGGCGTCCATCTGCAAGAGCGAAATCTCTTGCGGATGGACGCTTTTTTGTTTGCTTATCGTTAACCAAGGAGAGATGCCATGAATGATGAAACCAACCACAGCCGGAGAGACTTTATGAAGAATGGAGCAGGATTGCTGGGCGGCGCGGCACTGATGGCAATGGTGCCGCCCGGAGTGCGCAGTGCGGCCTGGGCCGCTGGATCGGATGCGCCGGAACTAAAGGAGGTGAGAGTCGGCTTCATCCCGCTGACCGACTGCGCCTCGGTGGTCATCGCCTCGGTGATGAAGTTCGACGAGAAGTACGGCATCAAGATCATCCCGTCCAAGGAGGCCTCCTGGGCTGCCGTGCGCGACAAACTGACCAATGGCGAACTGGAAGCGGCGCATGTGTTGTACGGCCTGGTGTATGGCGTGCATCTGGGCATCGGCGGCCAGAAGAAAGACATGTCGGTGCTGATGACCCTCAACAACAACGGCCAGGCCATCACCCTGTCCAACCAGCTCAAGGAAAAGGGCGTGACCACCGGTGCCGCCCTGAAGAAGCTGGTGGATGCCGAGAAGCGCGACTACACCTTCGCCCAGACCTTCCCCACCGGCACCCACGCCATGTGGCTGTATTACTGGCTGGCCAGCCACGGCATCGACCCGATGAAGGACGTGAAGACCATCACGGTGCCGCCACCCCAGATGGTGGCCAATATGCGCGTCGGCAACATGGACGGTTTCTGCGTGGGCGAGCCGTGGAACAACCGCGCCATCTACGACAAGATCGGCTTCACCGCCGCCACAACGCAGGACATCTGGAAAGACCATCCCGAGAAGGTGCTGGGCTGTACCGCCGACTTCGCGCACAAATATCCCAACACTGCGCGCGCCCTGATCATGGCCGTGCTGGAAGCCTCCAAGTTCATCGACGACATGGCCAATCGCCGCAAGGTCGCCGAGATCATCGCCGACAAGTCGTATGTGAATTGTCCAGTGGAGGTGATCGACCAGCGTCTGGAAGGCAAGTACGAGGATGGCCTGGGCAAGAAGTGGGTCGATCCCAACTACATGAAGTTCTGCAACGATGGCGCGGTGAATTTCCCCTACCTGTCGGACGGCATGTGGTTCCTCACCCAGCACAAGCGCTGGGGTCTGCTGAAGGACGATCCGGACTATCTGGCCGTGGCCAAGAAGATCAACCAGATCGAGCTGTACAAGCAGGCCGCTACGCAAGTGAAGGTCGCCGTACCCAAGGACCCGATGCGTACCAGCAAGCTGATCGACGGTACGGTGTGGGACGGCAAGGACCCGAAGAAGTATGCCGCCAGCTTCAAGATCCACGCCTGAGGTGACCATGCAAAGCAAAGACATCAAAGCGTTCCTGGTGAGCTCCGTGCTGCCCCCGCTGCTGGGGGTGGCCTGCCTGATCGGGCTGTGGGGCTTGCTGGCCCAGACCAATGAAAGTCTGCCGGGGCCGCTCAAGACCTGGGATTCCGCCGTCGCCCTGTTCAGCGACCCGTTCTACCAGAAGTCGCCCAACGATCAGGGCATAGGCTGGAACATCCTCAACTCGCTGCAACGGGTCGCCACCGGCTTCGGCATGGCGGCGCTGGTCGGTATCCCGCTGGGTTTCCTGGTCGGACGCTTCGGCTTCCTCGACCGCATGAGCGCGCCCATCATCAGCCTGTTGCGCCCGGTCTCGCCGCTGGCTTGGCTGCCGATCGGCCTGCTGGTGTTCAAGGCGGCCAATCCCGCTGCGATCTGGGTGATCTTCATCTCCAGCATCTGGCCCATGATCATCAACACTGCGATGGGCGTGCGCCAGTTGCCGCAGGACTACCTCAACGTGGCGCGCGTGCTCAATCTGAGCGAGTGGAAGGTGTTCACCCGCATCCTGTTCCCCGCCACCCTGCCCTACATGCTGACCGGCGTGCGGCTGGCCATCGGCACCGCCTGGCTGGTGATCGTCGCGGCAGAGATGCTCACCGGCGGTGTCGGCATCGGCTTCTGGGTGTGGGACGAATGGAACAACCTGAACGTCGAGCACATCATCATCGCCATCTTCATCGTCGGCATCGTCGGCCTGCTGCTGGAACAGCTGCTGGTCTGGCTGGCCAAGCGATTCTCGTATTGATACCCAGGAGCGTCTCATGAATAGATTTGTACTGGTTGAAGACGCACACATGTCCTTCGACACCAAGCAGGGCGAGTTCATCGCCTTGCGCGACATCGACCTGGAGATCGCACGGGGTGAGTTCATCACCCTGATCGGCCACTCCGGCTGCGGCAAGTCCACCCTGCTCAACCTCATCGCGGGCTTGCTGCTGCCCAGTTCCGGCCACCTGTTCTGCGCCGAGCGCGAGATCGCCGGGCCGGGGCCGGAACGCGCCGTGGTGTTCCAGAACCACTCGCTGCTGCCCTGGATGACCTGCTTTGACAACATCTATCTGGGCGTGGAGCGGGTGTTCGGGGCCAACGAAGGACGCGAGCAGTTGCGGCAGCGCACGCTGGAGGCGCTGGAGCTGGTGCACCTGTCGCACGCCGAGAAGAAATTCCCGCACGAGATCTCCGGCGGCATGAAGCAGCGCGTCGGCATCGCCCGCGCGCTGGCGATGCAGCCCAAGGTGTTGCTGATGGACGAGCCCTTCGGCGCGCTCGACGCGCTGACTCGCGCCCACTTGCAGGACGAGCTGATGAAGATCGTCGCCGCGACCAAGAGCACCGTGGTGATGGTGACCCACGACGTGGACGAGGCCGTGCTGCTGTCCGACCGCATCGTGATGATGACCAACGGCCCGGCGGCGACCATAGGCGAGATCCTGGCGGTGGACCTGCCCAAGCCGCGCGACCGGCTGGCGCTGGCGAACGATGCCCAGTACCACCGCCTGCGCGGTGCCGTGCTGGAGTTCCTGTACCAGAAGCAGGCCAGGAAGGCGGCCTGATCCCATGCGGCTTGCAGGCTCCCACTCCGCCCCGCGCCCCGCCGTGTTGATGTATTTCGGCAGGCTCAGCGAATTCCTGTCGATGACCTCGGAACAGGTCGCGGTCACCGACGCGCCGGACACGCTCGGGCAGCTGTTGCAGCGTTTGCGCTGCCGGGGCGGCGCGTGGGCCTACGAGCTGGATGAACGTCAGGTGTTGCTCACCGTAGATGGCCGCTACGCGCGGCCGTCCGAACGCATCCAGCCCGGAGCCGAGATCGGCCTGCACTCCAGAAGATCCATCTTCGAAGCATGATGCAAGAGACTCGTTCGACCTGTTGTTACTGCGGCGTGGGCTGCGGCGTGATCATCGCCAGCGAGGATGGCCGCATCACCGGCGTGCGCGGCGACCCGGCGCATCCGGCCAACTTTGGCCGCTTGTGCAGCAAGGGCTCGACGCTGCATCTGACCGCCCGCCCGGAACTGCGCGCACTGCATCCCGAACTGCGCGACCGCCGCAGCGGCACGCTCCAGCGCGTCAGTTGGGATGCGGCGCTGGACACCGTCGCCGACCAGTTCGCCGCGATCATCCGCCGCCATGGGCCGGACGCGGTCGGCTTCTATGTCTCCGGGCAGCTGCTGACCGAGGACTACTACGCCTTCAACAAGCTGGCCAAGGGGCTGATCGCCACCAACAACATCGACACCAATTCGCGCCTGTGCATGTCTTCCGCCGTCACCGGCTACAAGACCACGCTGGGCATGGACGCGCCACCGGGCTGCTACGAGGACATAGACCACGCCGCCTGCCTCTTCATCGCCGGGTCGAACACGGCCTATGCCCACCCCATCGTGTTCCGGCGCATCGAGGAAGCGCGCAAGCGCAATCCCGGCCAAAAGCTGATCGTGGTCGATCCGCGCCGCACCGACACGGCCAGCGTCGCCGACCTGCATCTCGCCATCCTGCCGGGTACCGATGTCGCCCTGTTCAACGCCATGCTGCACGTCATGCTGTGGGAAGGCTGGTGCGATACGGCCTACATCGCGGCGCACACCGAGGGATTCGCCCAGCTCAAGGCGGTCGTGCTGGACTACACGCCGAGCTATGCGGCAACGGTCTGCGGCGTGGCCGCCGCTGACATCGTGCAGGCCGCGCGCTGGTTCTCGCAGGGGCCGACGCTGTCCTTGTATTGTCAGGGGCTGAACCAGTCCATCCACGGCACGCAGAAGAACGCCGCGCTGATCAATCTGCACCTCGCCACCGGCCAGATCGGCAAGCCGGGGGCCGCGCCGCTGTCGCTCACCGGCCAGCCGAACGCCATGGGCGGGCGCGAGGTCGGCGGCATGGCCAACCTGCTGTCCGGCCACCGCAACCTGTCCGATCCGGAGCATCGAGCCGAAGTCGCCGCGCTGTGGGGCGTGGACGACGTGCCCGCCACACCCGGCAAGACCGCCGTGGAGATGTTCGAGGCCGTGCAGCGCGGCGAGATCAAGGCGCTGTGGATCGCTTGCACTAACCCGGCCCACTCCATGCCTGACCTCAAGCGCATCACGGCGGCACTGGAAACGGCTGAGCTCGTGGTGGTGCAGGACGCGTTCGCCGACACCGACACGGCGGCCTATGCCGACGTGCTGCTGCCGGCCAGCACCTGGGGCGAAAAGGAAGGCACCGTCACCAACTCCGAACGCTGCATCTCGCGGGTGCGCGCCGCCGTGCCGCCGCCCGGCGAAGCCAGGCACGACTGGCAGATCGCGGTGGATTTCGCTGCGCGGCTGGCGCAACGGCTGGGCACGCGCAACATCGTTGACTACCACGACCCCGAGTCTCTGTTCAACGAGCACCGTGCCAGCACGCTGGGTCGCGATCTCGACATCGGTGGCCTGAGCTACGCCCTGCTGGAACAGGCCGGGCCGCAGCAATGGCCGTACCCGTTGGGTGCAGAGCGCGGCACACTGCGCTTGTATGCCGATGGCATCTTCCCCACGACCAGCGGCAAGGCCATGTTCGCCGTCACCCGCTACCAGCCAGTCGCCGAGGACACCGATGCGCGTTACCCGCTGCACCTGAACACGGGCCGCTTGCGCGACCAGTGGCACGGCATGAGCCGGACCGGGCGGATCGGGCGGCTGTATAGCCACGTCGAGGAGCCGCTGCTCGCCATGCACGCCACCGACATGGCGCGGCGCGGGCTGGTCGAGGGCGACCTGGTGCGGGTGCTCGGTCGGCGCGGCCAGCTCAAGCTGCGCGTCACCCGGTCCGACGAGCAGCGCCCCGGCCAGGTGTTCCTGCCCATGCACTGGAGCAGCCGCTCGATGAGCGGGCTGGGGGCCAACGCCCTCACCCTGGGCGCGTATGACCCGCAGTCCAAACAACCGGAACTGAAGCACGCCGCCGTGCAGGTGGAAAAGCTTGACCTGCCCTGGCAACTGGTCGCGATGGCCAAGGGTGAGGTGTTGCCGCGCCTGGAACGTCTGCGTCACCTGCTCGACCGCTTCGACTACGCCGCGCTCGGGCTGTACGGGCGCGAGGAAGAGCTGGTGGTGCTGCGGGCGGCGCACAACGGGGCGGTACCGGAGTCGCTGCTGCACGAGCTGGATGCCATCCTCGGTCTGGACGACAGCGCAATGAACTACCGCGATGCCAAGCGCGGCATCTCCAAGCGCGCACTGCTGGAAGGCGGCCAGTTGCTGGCCGTGCGCCTGACCGGCGAGACCGCCGCGCGCGACTGGCTGAAGGAGATCATCGCCAGCGGCGCGGATGCGACGGCGCTGCGCCCCTGGCTGTTCGCCCCGCTGGCCGCACCCCCCGCCGGTCAGTCGCAACGCGGGCGCATCGTGTGCAACTGCCTCGACGTGTCGGAAACCGAGATTCTCGCGGCACTGCGCGACGGGGCTGACTTCGCCGCATTGCAACAGGGATTGAAATGCGGCACGCAGTGCGGTTCCTGCGTGCCGGAACTGAAACGCCTGGTCACGAACTTTATGGAGAAAGAGACATGCAAAAACTGAAACTGGTCATGGTCGGCAACGGCATGGCAGGGGTGCGCACGCTGGAGGAGCTGCTCAAGCTGGAACCCGATCTGTACGACATCACCGTGTTCGGCGCCGAGCCTTACCCGAACTACAACCGCATCATGCTGTCGCCGGTGCTGGCCGGGGAACAGGAGATACAGGACATCATCCTGAACGACCTCGACTGGTATGCGCAGCACAACATCACCCTGCACCTGAACAAGAAAGTGGTGCGCATCGACCGGCAGAGCAAGACGGTCCACGCTGAGGATGGCACCAGCGCGAGCTATGACCGCTTGCTGCTGGCGACCGGCTCGAAGCCCTTCATCCTGCCAGTGCCCGGCAAGGAGCTGGACGGCGTGATCGGTTACCGCGACATCCACGACACCCACGCCATGATCGAAACCGCCAAGCAATACCGGCATGCGGTGGTCATCGGCGGCGGCCTGCTCGGGCTGGAAGCGGCGAACGGCCTGGCCTTGCGCGGCATGGACGTGACCGTGGTGCACCTGATGCCCTGGCTGATGGAACGCCAGCTCGACCAGGTCTCGGCGCAGATGCTGCAACGCTCGCTGGAAGCCAAGGGACTGAAGTTCCGGCTCGGCACCCAGACCGAGTCCCTGCTCGGCGAGGGACGGGTGCAGGCCATCCGCTTCAAAGACGGCACAGAGATCCCCGCCGACCTGGTGGTGATGGCGGTCGGCATCCGTCCCGACACGGCGCTGGCCGCCTCCGCCGGAGTCCATTGCGACCGGGGCGTCGTGGTCGATGACACGATGCAGACCTACGCGCCGGGCATCTACGCCGTGGGCGAGTGCGCCGCCCATCGCGGTATCGCCTACGGCCTAGTCGCGCCGCTGTTCGAGCAGGCCAAGGTGTGCGCCAACCATCTGGCGCGGCTGGGCATCGCCCGCTACCAGGGTTCGGTGACTTCGACCAAACTGAAAGTGACTGGCATCGACCTGTTCTCGGCAGGCGATTTCAGCGGCGGCGAGGGCACGGACGAGGTCGTGCTGCACGATGCCGCTGGTGGCGTGTACAAAAAGCTGGTGCTGCGCGACGACACGCTGATCGGCGCGGTGATGGTGGGCGACACCAAGGACGGGGCCTGGTATTTCCAGCTGATACGCGACGGCAAGAACGTGGCCGACATGCGCGACCACCTGATGTTCGGCCAGTCGCATCTGGGCAACACCGGCCATCAGGGACAGGACAGCGCGGCAGCCATGCCGGACGAGATGGAGGTGTGCGGCTGCAACGGCGTGTGCAAGGGCACCATCGTCAAAGCCGTGAAGGAACAGGGACTGTTCACGCTGGACGAGGTGCGCAAACACACCAAGGCCTCGGCTTCCTGCGGCTCCTGCACCGGGCTGGTGGAACAGATCCTCGCCTCCACGCTGGGCGGGGCTTATGCCGCCCAGACCGGCAAGGCCAAGCCGCTGTGCGGCTGCACGGCCTTGACGCATGAAGAGGTGCGCAAGTCCATCGTCGATGAGCAGCTGCTGTCCATCCCGCAGGTCATGCAGCAGTTGAACTGGAGCACTCCCAACGGCTGCGCCTCCTGCCGTCCCGCGCTCAACTACTACCTCATCTGCGCCTGGCCGCGCGCGGCGAAGGACGATCCGCAATCGCGCCTCATCAACGAGCGCGCCCACGGCAACATCCAGAAGGACGGCACCTTCTCCGTCGTGCCGCGCATGCATGGCGGTGTCACCACGCCGGAGCAACTGCGCCGCATCGCCGATGTGGCGGACAAATACCAGGTGCGCACGGTCAAGGTGACAGGCGGCCAGCGCATCGACCTGTTCGGCATCAAAAAGGAAGACCTGCCCCAGGTGTGGGCTGACCTGGACATGCCTTCCGGCTATGCCTACGGCAAATCACTGCGCACGGTGAAGACCTGCGTGGGCAGCGAGTGGTGCCGTTTCGGCGTGCAGGATTCGACCCAAATGGGGATCGACATCGAGCACGCGCTGGATCGCATGTGGACACCGCACAAATTCAAGATCGCCGTGTCCGGTTGCCCGCGTAACTGCGCCGAGGCCGCCATCAAGGATGTAGGCATCATCGGCGTGGATTCCGGCTGGGAGATCTATGTCGGCGGCAACGGCGGCATCAAGACCGAAGTCGCGCAGTTCCTGGTCAAGGTGAAGACGCGCGAGGAAGTGATGGAATACGTCGGCGCATTCACCCAGCTGTATCGCGAGGAAGCGCGCTATCTGGATCGGACCGTGCACTACATCGAGCGCGTCGGGATGGATCACATCAAGCAGCGCGTGGTGGAAGATGCCGCCGGTCGCAAGGCCATGTATGACAGATTGCTGTTCGCGCTGGAAGGCGCGCAGGATCCCTGGGCCAAACAAAACCTCAACCCGCGCGAGTACGCGCCGCTCACGCTCTGAAAGGAAACGACATGGAAAACTGGATCCGCATCGCCACGCTGGACGACATCCCGGCGCTGGGTTCACGCGTAGTGAAGACTCCGCAGGGCGACATCGCCCTGTTCCGCACGGCGGACGATCAGGTGTTCGCCCTGCACGACCGTTGTCCGCACAAGGGCGGCCCGCTGTCGCAGGGCATGGTGTTCGGCCACACCGTGGCCTGCCCGTTGCACGGCTGGAACATCAATCTGGAAAGCGGCGAGGCGGTCGCGCCGGACGTGGGTTGTACGAAGAAACTGGCGACCAGGCTGGAAGCGGGAGAGGTCTACCTGCTGGCCTAGTGGGTCTGCCGGGAGACCGGCAGACCCGCTCAGATCTTGGGCAGGGTCACGCCGTGCTGGCCCTGATACTTGCCGCCACGGTCTTTGTACGAGGTCTCGCACACCTCATCGCTCTCGAAGAACAACACTTGCGCCACGCCTTCGTTGGCGTAGATCTTGGCGGGCAGCGGCGTGGTGTTGGAGAACTCCAGCGTGACGTAGCCTTCCCATTCCGGCTCGAACGGCGTGACATTGACGATGATGCCGCAGCGCGCATAGGTGCTCTTGCCCAGACACACCGTCAGCACATTGCGCGGGATGCGGAAATATTCCACGGTGCGCGCCAGCGCGAAGGAGTTCGGCGGGATGATGCAGTAGTCGGCCTCGACGTTGACGAAGGAGTTCGGATCGAAGTTCTTCGGGTCAACAATCGTGCTGTTGATGTTGGTGAACAGCTTGAATTCGCGCGAGCAGCGGATGTCGTAGCCGTAGCTCGACGTGCCGTAGGACACGATCTTCTGGCCGTTGACCTCTTTCACCTGCCCCGGCTCGAACGGCTCTATCATGCCGTGCTGCTCCGCCATGCGGCGTATCCATTTGTCGGATTTGATGCTCATTGCTCTCCGTCCTCTCGCTTCCCTCGCCCACTTGTGGGAGAGGGGCTGGGGGAGAGGGAATCCAGCGGTTGACCCTCTCCCTAACCCTCGCCCGCCTGCGGGAGAGGGGATCTGTTAGGTATTCTGCACCACGATCTTGGGGAACACGGCACTGTGATCCTGCGCCATCTCCGCCACCTTCACCGCCACGCGGCGGGCGATCTGCTTGTAAACGCGGGCGATTGTACCATCCGGGTCAGCCACGACAGTAGGCTTGCCGGAATCGGCCTGTTCGCGGATACGGATGTCCAGCGGCAGACTACCCAGGAACTCGGTGTGGTAATCGGCACACATCTGCTCGCCACCACCCGCACCGAAGATGTGTTCTTCGTGACCGCACTTGGAGCAGATATGCGTGCTCATGTTCTCGATGATGCCGAGGATTTTGATGTTGGTCTTCTCGAACATCTTCAGCCCCTTCTTGGCATCCATCAGCGCGATATCCTGCGGCGTGGTGACGATCACCGCGCCGGTGACCGGAATCTTCTGCGCCAGCGTCAGCTGGATGTCGCCGGTGCCGGGCGGCAGGTCCACCACCAAATAGTCGAGGTTGTCCCAGCGCGTCTGGTTGAGCAACTGGTCCAGCGCCTGGCTGGCCATCGGACCGCGCCAGATCATGGGCGCATCGTCGCCATCGATCATGAAGCCGATGGACATGGCCTGGATGCCGTGGCCCTCCATCGCCTCCATCGACTTGCCGTCCCTGGATTTTGGCCGTCCGGTGATGCCCAGCATGGTGGGCTGCGAGGGGCCGTAGATGTCAGCATCCAGCACGCCGACGCGCGCGCCCTCGGCGGCCAGCGCCAGCGCCAGATTCACCGCTGTGGTGCTCTTGCCCACGCCGCCCTTGCCGGAAGCCACCGCGATGATGTTCTTCACGCCGTCCACCAGTTTCACGCCGCGCTGCACCGCATGGGGCACGACCTTGCTGGAGACGTTCACCGTCAGCGCACCCACACCGGGAACGCTGGCGCGCAGATGCGCTTCCACCTGCGCCCGGATCTCGTCCCACACGCTCTTGGCCGGGTAGCCCAGCAAAATGTCCAGCGATACGTCGCTGCCGCTCACCTTGATATTCTTCACCGACTTGCCGGAAACGAAATCCTTCTTCGTGTTCGGGTCGATCAATTGCTTCAGGGCGGACTGGATGTCGGTTTCGGTAAAGGCCATGCGGTGTCTCCATAAGCGGTTGCTGACGTGGGCGGGGATTTTACCCAATTCCCGCGCTCAAGTTTGTTAAAATCAGCCCCTGCTTTCAACAAGGTCACACCATGCCGCGCAAGATACTCGTCACCTCCGCCCTGCCCTACGCCAACGGCAGCATCCACCTCGGCCACCTGGTCGAGTACATCCAGACCGACATCTGGGTGCGTTTCCAGAAGATGCAAGGGAATTCATGCCACTACGTGTGTGCCGACGACACCCACGGCACGCCCATCATGCTGCGCGCCGAGCGCGAGGGCATCACGCCGGAGGCGCTGATCGCCCGCGTCTGGCAGGAGCACAAGGCCGACTTCGATGCTTTCCACATCGGCTTCGACCACTACGGCTCGACCAACTCCGAACAGACCCGCGAATTCGCCTACGACATCTACCGCAAGCTGCGCGCCAGCGGCCTGATCGAATCGCGCTCCATCGAACAATTCTACGACCCGGTCAAACAGATGTTCCTGCCCGACCGCTTCATCAAGGGCGAGTGCCCCAAGTGCGGCACGAAAGACCAGTACGGCGACAACTGCGAAGCCTGCGGCGCAGCCTACGCCCCCACCGAGCTGAAGAACCCGTACTCCGCCGTCTCCGGCGCCGTGCCCGAGATGCGCCAGTCCGAGCACTTCTTCTTCAAACTCTCCGACCCGCGCTGCCAGCAGTTCCTGCGCGAATGGACCACCGGCGGCGCGCTACAAGCCGAGGCTGCCAACAAGATGCAGGAATGGCTAGGCACCGACGAAGACAACAAGCTCTCCGACTGGGACATCTCGCGCGACGCGCCCTACTTCGGCTTCGAGATTCCCGATGCGCCGGGCAAATACTTCTACGTCTGGCTGGATGCGCCGGTTGGCTACATGGGCAGCTTCAAAGCGCTGTGCGAAGCCAAAGGGCTGGACTTCGATGAATACTGGAAGGCAGATTCGCAGACCGAACTCGTCCACTTCATCGGCAAGGACATCCTCTACTTCCACGCCCTGTTCTGGCCAGCGATGCTTAAGAACGCCGGTTTCCGCACGCCGACCCGGCTGTGCGCCCACGGCTTCCTCACCGTCAACGGCGAGAAGATGAGCAAATCGCGCGGCACCTTCATCACCGCCAGCAGCTACGTCGAGCACGTGAAGAACACCGAATACCTGCGCTACTACTACGCCGCCAAGCTCAACGGCAGCATCGAAGACACCGACCTGAATCTGGATGACTTCGTGGCGCGGGTGAACAGCGACATCGTCGGCAAGTTCGTCAACATCGCCAGCCGCTCGGCCAACTTCGTCGCCAAGCACTTCGACGGTGAACTGAAGCTGCACGGCGAAACCTTCGACCTCGCTGCCGCCCAGGCCAGCGCTGCGCAGGTGGCCGAGGCCTTTGAAAGCCGCAACTACGCCGATGCCATCCGCCAGATCATGAAGATCGCCGATGGCGTGAACGAGTATTTCGACACCCGCCAGCCTTGGGCGCTGGCGAAAGACCCGGCCAAACGTGACAAGCTGCAAACTGTGTGCAGCCAGTGCCTGTACGGCTTCCGCCAGCTCGCCATCCTGCTCGCGCCGGTGCTGCCGCAGATCAGCCGCCGCGTGGCGCGCGAACTGTTCGGCATGGAGCGCGATTTCGTCTGGAGCGATGTTGCCGCACTGCCCGCCCGCGTCGCCCCCTACCAGCACCTCGCCGCCCGCCTGGATGCCAAGCTGGTGGAGGCGATGGTGGCCGCCAATAAGGAATCGCTGCAACCGCCCCCCTCGCCCACCGGGAGAGGGGCTGGGGGTGAGGGAAAGCACCATGCGCCCCTCCCCGCCGACATCAAAGACTTCGCTCGCAAACTTAGATTGGAACAAACCGATGCCGAGCAGTTGGTCTGGGGGCTGTTGCGAGACCGACGAATGGGCGGCGCAAAGTTCCGTCGTCAACACCCGGTCGAGCCGTATGTGTTGGACTTTTACTGTCACGAGGCCAAACTCGCAGTCGAGCTGGATGGTGGGCAACACGCCGAAACCGTGACCAAAGACGAAGCCCGCTCTGCGTTCTTGAAGTCAAAAGGCATTGATGTGCTGCATTTCTGGAACAATGAGGTACTCACAGAAACTCAATCTGTGCTGGAGAAAATCTGGCTGGAGTTGGATGCGCGGAATGCGCTCAATTTGACCGCAAGGGCAGCAGCAACTTCGACGGACACGCCCTCACCCCTAGCCCCTCTCCCAGCGGGAGAGGGGAACATCGCCCCGACCATCTCCATCGACGACTTCACCAAGGTGGATCTGCGCATCGCGAAGATCGTCAACGCCGAGCACGTGGAGGGCGCGGCCAAGCTGCTGCGGCTGACGCTGGACATCGGCGAAGAGAAGACCCGCAACGTGTTCGCCGGGATCAAATCGGCTTATGCGCCGGAGCAACTGGTGGGCCGCCTCACGGTGATGGTCGCCAACCTCGCCCCGCGCAAGATGAAGTTCGGCATGAGCGAAGGCATGGTGCTGGCGGCGTCCGGTGAAGATTCGCCCGGTCTGTTCATCCTGTCACCCGATTCCGGCGCGCAGCCGGGGATGCGGGTGAAGTAAACATCCCGTTCACCTGTCGCAAGGTGAACGCTCATTCTGCGATTTCCGCTCCGTTCCTGGTTCGACACCACGAACGGAGCGCATGGAGGTGCTGCCACAGCCCGTATGGAACAATCGAGCAAGTTGAAGTCGTCGCATTATTTCCGTCCCCGCGCGCTGGAACTGCTGCGCGACTACAGCCAGGCACGCTTCCGCGCTGATGTCACGGCAGGGATCACGGTCGGTGTGGTGGCGCTGCCGCTGGCCATCGCCTTTGCCATCGCTTCGGGGGTCAAGCCGGAAGCGGGCATCTTCACCGCGATCATCGCGGGCTTTCTGATCTCGGCGCTGGGCGGATCGCGGGTGCAGATCGGCGGGCCGACCGGCGCCTTCATCGTCATCGTGTACGGCATCGTCATGCAGTACGGGCTGGCCAATCTGCTCATCTGCACCATCATCGCGGGCTTCATGCTAGTGGGGCTGGGCGTGGCCCGGCTGGGCAGCCTGATCCGCTATTTCCCGCGCCCGCTGGTCTCCGGCTTCACCAGCGGTATCGCGGTGCTCATCATGCTGAGCCAGGTGAAGGAGTTCCTTGGCCTCGACATCGCCGTGATGCCTGCCGAGTTCCTGCACAAAGTCCCCGCCATCTACGCCGCCCTGCCCACCCTGGACTGGGTCACTCTGCTGCTGGCCATCTTGTCGGCACTGCTGATCTGGCACTACCCCAAAGCCTGGGCGCAAAAGATACCCTCGCCCATCGTGGCCCTGGCACTGGGCACGCTGGCGGTGACGTTATTCCACCTGCCGGTGGAGACCATAGGCACGCGCTTCGGCGGCATCCCGCAGGGCTTGCCGGTGTTCGATCCGCCCGAGTTCACTCTGGCGACGGTGAGCTACCTGATCCCGCCCGCCATCACCATCGCCCTGCTCGGTGCGGTCGAGTCTCTGCTCTCCGCCACCGTCGCCGACGGCATGGCCGATGACAAGCACGACCCGAATCAGGAGCTGATCGCCCAAGGCATCGCCAACATCGTCACCCCGTTCTTCGGCGGCATCCCCGCCACCGGGGCCATCGCCCGCACCGCCACCAACGTGCGCGCCGGGGCCACCAGCCCGATCTCCGGCATCGTCCATGCGCTGGTGCTGCTGCTCATCATCCTGATTGCCGCGCCGCTGGCGACCAACATCCCGCTGGCGACCCTGGCCGCCATCCTGATGATCGTGTCGGTCAACATGGGGGAATGGCGCGAGTTCGGACGGCTGCACAGATACCCGCGCGAAGACAGCACGGTGCTGGTCACCACCTTCCTGCTCACCGTGGTGTTCGACCTCACCGTGGCGGTCGAAGTCGGCCTGCTGCTGGCTGGCATCTTCTTCATCCGCAAGATCACCGATCTCACCCACGTCAGCCAGGAAGAGACCGAGCACGAGGAAGACACCGCCGACACCGAACCCAGCCGCAAGCTGCGCGTGCCGCGCGGCGTGATGGTCTACCGCATCTACGGCGCGCTGTTCTTCGGCGCAGCGGACAAGCTGGAAAGCGTGCTGCACCAGCAACACCTGGACCCGGAAGTGCTCATCCTCAAGATGGACGAGGTCATCACCATGGATGCCAGCGCCCTGCACACCCTGCAAGGGCTGGCCGACAAACTGCGCCGACGCGGCAAGCATCTCATCGTCTGCGGCCCGCACACCCAGCCCTACTTCATGATGCGCGATGCCGGCTTCTTCGACGAGCTCGGTCAGGACAACGTCTGCGGCTCGCTAGACCACGCCCTGAAACGTGCCCGCAGCCTGCGCAACGGCACTGCAACATAGCTCGTCAGGACGAATCACAACGGACCTGCCGCCCCCCCTGCTCGTGACCCAGCCATGGGTGAGCTTGGAGCCCGAGCCGAACGATTTCCGTTGCACATCCTACCTGGCCTGCCGGAACCCACACCCCATGTAGGCCTTTGGTCCCATTGTCTGGCGCTCAGGATTGCTGCAATATCCGCCATGATAATCAGCAGGATACGACATGTATCACAATCTTCAGGAGAAAAAGATGAGCAGACATTCCGACCAGGTCGCACTGGGCTTCATGCGACTATCAGAAGAAGAGCGCACAGAGGCGATCAAAAAGATGAGTGATTTTCTGAACACCACCGAGCACAGGAAATCGATGATGATGGAAAGCGTACGCATCCAGGCCGGCCTCGACCATGGGCAACTGGATCAGCGTGGGTGCCGTTGCTGCGGGCGCTTACCCGACGTGCATCCACCCATCCCTCTTTGACACCCACTCCCGGCAAGCAGATGGACGACGCTACGTCTTTGCCCACCCCGCGTACCGTCGGCAACCGCTTTATCCCACGCCCAGCCCTGCCTCTCCCGCGCTAGCCTGCCATTCCGCCGCGACCGCGACACCGATGACACTGACGAGTTGCTCGCCGCAGTAGAGCAGCGGCAGGCGTGCGCGTTGCCAAGGCGGGATCTGGTGTTGTTGCAGCAGGTTCTTCAGCGTGCGAGTCGCAGCGCGAGGGTGGGGACGCAGGGATTCGCCGCCTTGCCGCAGGCGCAGGGTGACGCGGGCAGTGCGCAGCTTGTCCAGACTGATGCCCTGCCCCGACAGCGGGCGGAAATGGATGTCGCGCGCCAGCGGTGGCCAATGCAGGCTGGCTGACTCCTGCCAATCCAGCACCAGCGCAGGGTCGAACGGTGCAGGCCGAGGCAGGACGTAGGCTGCGCCCTGATAGCGCCGCACCTGCCAGCCACCGAACTCCACACAGACCTCGGCGTTGGCGCGCGGGCTAGCGAGTTGCGTCAGCATCTGGTCGAGCTGGGCAGCTTGCGGCAGCGGCGCGCCGCGCGCGTGGAGGAACTGGCGCAACAGATTGGCGGCACGCGGGCGGGACAGCACGGCAAGGCGTTCGACCGCCAGCGTCTCGCCCCATGCGCCGCCTGCGTCTTGCTGCGCCAGTTCGGTCAGCAGCGCGTCGGCCTCAGCGAAGTGGGCGGCACTGCGCGCCAGCGTCTCGCGGCAGGCGGGATAGTGGCGTTCCAGTCGTGGCAGGATATGGTGGCGCAGGAAGTTGCGCGGGTAGCCCGTATCGGCGTTGCTTTCGTCCTCGATCCAGCTCAGGTCGTGGGCAGTGGCATAGTCCAGCAGCTCGCGCCGGGTACAACCCAGCAACGGGCGCAGCAAAGCTGGACCGCTGTCGCCCGCTTTCAACTCGGACATGGCGGCTGCGCCCTTGAGACCCGCACCGCGCAACAGTTGCAGCAACAGGGTCTCGGCCTGATCGTCGGCGTGGTGCGCCAGCGCAATGAACTCGGCAAATTGGCGCGCCAGCGCGGCATGGCGCAAGGTGCGCGCCGCCGCTTCGATACCGAGATGGCGCAGCGGCGCGATGTCCACCCGCTCCACCGCCAGCGGCACGCCCAGCCGCTCACACAGCCCGGCGCAGAAGTCCGCCCAGGCAGCGGCGTTCGGGCTGATGCCGTGATGCACATGTAGGGCGGACACGCGCCAGCCGTGGCGGGGAGCAAGCTGGCTCAGAAGATGCAGCAACACCACCGAATCCATGCCGCCACTGAGTCCGACGCAAACCGCGCCGCCTGCGGGTATGACGGTCACCAAACGAACGGACAGGTGTGTGAGCAAATCAGCGGACATGGCGGACACCGGGCAAAGGAAAAGGCCGCTCATGTTGTAACAGCATCAACACGAACGGCCTCATCATCGAAAACTGCAGTTATGCGGCCTGAATCTCGATTTCTTTGAATTTGCCGTAGCTCATCAGGCGGTTGAAGCGGGCTTGCAGCAGCTCGTCGGAAGTCTTGCCCTGCACCTGCTTCAGCGCATCCTGCAAGGCTTTCTTCACGGTCTGCATTGCAGCGGGATAGTCGCGGTGCGCGCCGCCCTGCGGCTCGGCCACGATCTTGTCCACCAGCCCCAGCGACTTCAGGCGCGTAGCAGTGATGCCCAGCGTCTCGGCAGCATCCGGCGCTTTGTCCGCACTCTTCCACAGGATGGAGGCGCAACCTTCCGGCGAGATCACCGAATAAGTCGCGTATTGCAGCATCAGCGTCACGTCACCCACCGCGATGGCCAGCGCTCCGCCGGAACCACCTTCACCGATGATGGTGCAAATGAGCGGAGTGCGCAGCTCGGCCATCTCGAACAGGTTATGGCCAATGGCCTCGGACTGCCCGCGCTCTTCCGCGCCCACTCCGGGATAGGCACCGGGCGTATCCACAAAAGTCAGGATGGGAATGCCGAATTTCTCGGCCAGCTTCATCAGACGCAACGCCTTGCGGTAACCCTCGGGACGCGGCATGCCGAAGTTGCGGAACTGGCGCTCCTTGGTGTCGCGCCCCTTCTGGTGGCCGATCACCATCACGCTCTGACCATTAAAACGGGCCAACCCGCCCACGATGGCGGCATCATCCGCATAGGTACGGTCACCGTGCAGTTCCTGGAAGTCGGTGAACAGGTGCTGCACATAATCCAGCGTGTAAGGACGCTGCGGATGACGCGACACCTGCGAGATCTGCCAGGGCGTGAGCTTGGCGTAAGTGTCCTTCAGCAATGCGCTACTCTTTTCCTGCAAGCGGCTGATCTCGTCGGAGATATCCAGCGCGGCGGAATCGTCGTGCATCTTGGAAAGTTGCTCGATCTTGCCCTCAAGATCGGCGATAGGCTGCTCAAAGTCGAGAAAGGTCAGTTTCATTTTTAAACCGTTTTCGTTCGTTCAAATTAGGGGCGAATGATACAGGAATACGCCGAGAACCGCTGAAGGGGACACACTGGCAATGCTTGTAAAAAGTCGACAAAACCGTGGTCTGACACCATTTACTCTCTCCAGCGTCAACGTTTGAATTCAGCGGCCGGAAAAAGCGCAGCTTTTGACGGTCCGCTGGAATGATTAGTTAGAACGGCAAGCATTTTCTGAGGACAAATGCCTTAGATACCAGCCCTCTGAACCCAAGGACACTAGCTCACCGCAAGCTAGACCTTTTGTAAGCCAGTCGGACGGTTGTTTTGTGAAGTAGAGCTCAAAACCACCGCCTGAGACCGCGATTCCCCAACGCCTAAGTAGCACCCTGAGTCCTTCGAGTGGTTTTCCCTCGGCCACCTGATTTCTATCTGCAACAGCCAAGACCACATTAAGTGATCGAAGTTGTGTCTGTACACGAGAAATATCGTCCTTTAGGGATGAGTTGCTTTGGCAATACTGGTCAATGTGCTCCATTGAGCTCAGTTCAACTCGGCGCAAACAGGGATTAGATTGGAATTCGTTTTTGATAGCGTCGATTTCTGCATGATGCTGATCGAACCAACCGGAAACTTCAGAAGGCTCAATATCGAGACCCTCGGAGCCACAGGCCGCAAGGGATAAAGCGATCAATGCTATAAATACTCGGAGCATAGAGTTCTAATGTTAAATAGACACCCTAAAAATGGCCGTAAAAAACATCACGATCAATCCTCCATAGTCTCTCGATTTGCGATAAGAGATACCAAGGTTTTCATACGCCCCATATGGGCTACGCTGTGCCGCCCACCGTCAATCCATCTATCCGCACAGTCGGCTGTCCCACGCCGACCGGGACGCTCTGGCCTTCCTTGCCGCAGGTGCCCACACCGGGGTCGAGCGCGAGGTCGTTGCCTATCATCGAGACGCGGTTCAGCGCTTCCGGGCCGTTGCCGATCAGGGTCGCGCCTTTCACTGGGTAGGTGATCTTGCCACCTTCGATCATGTAGGCTTCGGTGGTGGAGAACACGAATTTGCCGCTGGTAATGTCCACTTGCCCGCCGCCGAAGTTAGCCGCGTACAGGCCGTGCTTGACCGAGGCGATGATCTCTTCCGGCGACTTATCGCCGTTCAGCATCATGGTATTGGTCATGCGCGGCATTGGCAGGTGGGCGTAGGATTCGCGGCGCGCGTTGCCGGTCACCGGGACGTTCATCAGGCGCGCATTCAGAGTGTCTTGCAGGTAGCCGCGCAGGATGCCGTCCTCGATCAGCACGGTGCGCTGGGTGGGATTGCCTTCATCGTCCATCTGCAAGGAACCGCGCCGGTTGGCGATGGTGCCGTCGTCCACCACGGTGACACCCTTCGCCGCGACGCGCTCGCCGACGCGACCGGAGAAGGCCGAGCTGCCCTTGCGGTTGAAGTCACCTTCCAGCCCGTGCCCAACGGCCTCGTGCAACAGGATGCCGGGCCAGCCGGAGCCGAGCACCACGGTCATGCTGCCCGCTGGCGCGGGTTTAGCGTCGAGGTTGATCACGGCCTGATGCACCGCCTTGGCGGCGTAATCTTGCAGCAATTCGTCGGTGAAATAATCATAGCCGAAGCGCCCGCCGCCACCCGCCGAACCTTGTTCGCGCTTGCCGTTGGCTTCGACGATGACTTGCAGCGACAGCCGCACCAGCGGACGGATGTCGGCGTTCATCAGGCCGTCGCTGCGCGCCACCAGCACCACCTCGTATTCGCCCGCCAGATTGGCCATCACCTGGGTGACGCGCGGATCGAGGGCGCGTGCGGCACGTTCCAGCTTCTCCAGTAGCGCGACCTTGGCGGCGGCATCCAGCGTCGCCAAAAGATCGTGTGGCAGATAGAGGTCGTGCTTGCGCCCGCCATGCAGTTGCGGCGCAGTCTGCGTGCCGCCCTGACGGGCGATGGCGCGGGTCGCCAGTGCGGCGTTCTCCAGCGCGGCCAGACTGATGTCGTCGGAATAGGCGAAGGCGGTCTTCTCGCCGGAGACGGCGCGCACGCCCACGCCCTGGTCGATACCGAAGCTGCCGGACTTGACGATGCCCTCTTCCAGCGCCCAACTCTCGGCGCGGCTATATTGGAAATACAGGTCGGCGTAGTCCACGCGATGCGTCAGCATCTGGCCGAACACGCCTTGCAAGCGGCCCACATCCAGCCCCTGCGACAACAGCAGCGATTGGCTCGCCAGTTCGAAGATGGAATCACTCATTTCGGCTTGTCGCAGCAGGTGCAGATCAGGGTGCGATGCGACAAGGCCGGCAGACTGGCGCGGATGCTCGCCTGATACGCGGGATTGATGTCGGCTACCACCACACCGGAGCCGCGCGGCAACTCGTCCAGCACGCGCCCCCAGGGATCGACGATCATGCTGTGGCCGTGCGTCTCGCGGCCATTGACGTGGTAACCACCCTGCGCCGAGGCGATGACGTAGGCCAGACTCTCGATGGCGCGGGCGCGGATCAGCACCTCCCAGTGCATCTTGCCGGTGGTGGCGGTGAAGGCCGAGGGCAGCACCAGCAGATCGACATCCTTCATGGCGCGGAACAGTTCGGGGAAGCGCAGATCGTAACAAATCGCCAGGCCGATGCGCCCGAACGGGGTCTCGACCACCACCACCTGGTCGCCCGGCTCGATGGTGCGCGCCTCGTGGTATTTTTCGTTGCCAAGATCCAGATTGAACAGGTGGATCTTGTCATAACGGGCGACTTGCTCGCCCTGGGCGTTGAACACGAGCAGCGAGTTGCGCACCTTGGCGGGATCGTTCGCCACCAGCGGAATGGAACCGCCCACCAGCCAGATGCCGAACTCGCGCGCCGTGTCGGCCAGGAACTGCTGGATGCGCCCCACGCCCGGCTGTTCGCGCACCGCCACCTTGTCGTTCTCGTTCATCCCCATGATGGGGAAATATTCCGGCAGCACCACCAGTTGTGCGCCCTGCTCCACCGCTTTGGCGATGAGGCGGTGCGCCTCGTTCAGATTGGCTTCGACATTGGGGCCGGAAGCCATCTGCACGGCAGCGACCTTGAAGAAGGTGGCGGGATTCGACGAGGAGTTGGGCATGTTTCAGTTCTCCAGAAGAGGATTTTTGGGCGACTCGACCGGCACTTCGCCGACCTTTACTACGCTGGGATTCACCCAGTTTCCGGTGATATTGTATTCAAACGACACCAGTCTATCGAGCGGATTACTCAACAATTTGTTGGCCAGATAGGTACCCACACCGACCACCGGATTGATGACCAGCGCGCCGATCAACGACACGCTGTTGCCCACTGTGGGCAGGATGCGCACCCGCAGGTTCTGCGTCTCCCGGTTCAGGTCGACCTCGCCGCGCATGTTCACTTTGGCGGCGGAACCCTCGATGCTGAACGTATCCGAGCGCAGCACGCCACGCCGGATCTGCGCCTCGCCGTTGATGCTGTCGAACTGGAAGCCTTCGCTAAACACATCCTTGAAGTCCAGCGTGATGCGCTTGGGCAAGGCCTGCAGGCTAAGGATGCTCAGCAGTTTGCCGATGCCGGGATCGATCTTCATGAACTGGCCGCGACCGGCCTCCAGCTTGACGTGACCATCCAGCGTGGCGTAATTGAACTGCGCCGGACCACCGAACCAGGCGAACTGCCCCTCCAGTTTGCCGCTGCCCTGCTTGACGCTGTTGGGGTAACCGGAACGGTCCAGTATCCTGCCCGCGTCATAGATCTGTAGTGCCACGTTCATCTGCGTCACATCGCCGCCACTGGCATTGGTCTGCAGCACACCATCCACGCCCAGCACCCCTTCCGGATTGTTGAGACTCAACCTCTCCAGCCGCCAGTCCCTGCCCCTGGGCTGGCCCGCCAGCTCGAAGCGCCCCAACTGCCTGCCGTTCCAGTTCAGGTTGTCCACCGTCACATCCAGCTTGGGGAGGCGCTCCCCGACCGGCGGCACCGCCAACCCCGAACTGACCTCACGCGCATCACCGGCAGGCTGGGATTCCAGTTTGAGGCTCTTCAGCCGCGCCACCAGCGCACCCTTGCCTTCCGGCATCCAGTTAAGACTGCCGCTCACATCGTCCGAAGCCAGACGCAGCTCCAGCGCATTGCCGCGACTGCGCCCGGTGAGATGCACGCCGTCGATCTTGTGCCTGCCGCCGGTCAGCTTCTGCACCGTCAGGTCTATGCCCGCCAAGGCCGGGACTGCATCCTGACCGCCGGTGCTCAGCGCACCCCAGCCATCCAGCGCCAACACCGGGATGCTGCCGGTCAGCCACACGCCCTCCTTGTCCGGCACTTTCGCCGCCCCGCCAAAATTCACCGTGCCCCGCACCACCTGCATCTCGTCGCCAGACTCCTGACGCTGCAAACGCGCCTCGACCACTTCGCCATAGCGCACCACCAGCCCATCCTGCCCCGGCTGCACACTCTTTTGCTCCAGACGGAACGGGACCACCTCTTCGGCACGCTTGCCGAACGGGGCAGGCAGATCGGATGCCAGTCCGGCCAGAGAGGAACTCACCACCGCATCGACCGCTTTCTTGCGCACCGAAATCTGTGCGGCCCAGTCGGACTCCCCTCGCAGATAGCGCAATACCGCGTAGGGTTCGCTGGCCCGCACCGTCTCGGGGTGGATGCGACCGACAGCCTTGACCTGCAACGTGCCGTCCTCGCCGCTATCGACCTGGACCGTCGCCGGACCGCCCAGGATCTGGGCAGTGACGTTCTGCGTGTGCACTCCCGACTCGGTGAACAGCAGCTTTCCCCGGGTATGCATCGCCTTCGGCATACCCTTGGCCAGCACCAGTTCATCGTCCAGGAAGGCATACTCCCCGGCCACACCGACCGGCTGATCGCCACGCAACGGCACCCGCACCTTCAGTTCCAGATGGCCCTCGCCCTTTGCCGACATGCCGTCGATGAACTCATCGATATAGCCGCGCACCGGACTCTGCTGGATGAACTCCAGCCCGTGCGCCACCGGCCCGGCGAACCCGCCAGTGATCTCCAGCATGGCGGCGGGATCCACCATGTCCGCGAGCACCACCTTGACATCTTTCAGCCCCCCGCCCACCGTCGTGGCCGTCGGACACGACACCTCCATCCGCGCTCCCTCGATGCGCAGATCGACCGTAGCGTTCTCCACCCGGGGCCAGCCAGGCACATATTCCAGCGCTACGTTGCGCGCATGCGTCTCCAGTCTGAACTCGCCCTTGCGCTTGCCCGCGAAAGGGAAGTCCGCCAAGTCGCCCTTGAGCTTGAGCCGCAAGCCCGCCGTTTGCCCGCCCTTGAGCGCCGTCGCCAGCCAGTCATGTGTAGCCTGATTGAGCGCGATCAGGGGAATGTAACGCGCCGCATGGCCGACCTCGGCATGGGTCAGATTGGCCTCCAGGTCGATGATGCCCAGACCGCCCGGCACGGTCTGGAAGGTGAATGCCAGCGCGCCCGCCACATCGGCGTTGCGGAAACTGGATTCGGCGAGCTGATACTCCATGCCGCCATGGCTACGTTGCCAGCGCATCTGCGCCTTGAGTTCGGGGAAGGACAGCGGCTCCCGCATCAGCAAGGGCGCATCCAGAGTGAACTGGCGCGAACTGACCGTCAGACTGCCGCTCTTGTCCGTACCATCGACCTCGCCACTCAGGCCGGAGAATCCCGGGATCACCCCCAGCTTGTGCAGCCCCAACCCCTCGAAGCGCCCGTTGATCCGATACTCCTGCAATGCCTCGCCCGCCATCCCCCAGCTCGCACTCAAGTCACGGACCTGACCTTCGGGGGCCAGGGAACGTAACTGCTCCCGCATGACGGGGGCGAGCGGGAAGAACTGCGACAGGTTCAACAAGGTGGGCAAATGCAACTGGCTGGCGCGAATCTCGCCGCGTGGCGGATACTTCTCGCGACTCTCCGCCAGCTTCAGGAAGAAGTCGGTCGGCGGCAGCACGGTGCCTTGCATCAGTCTCAGGCTGAGCTGTTTCGATGAGACCTCGAACTCGCCCCGGCTGGCACGCCAGGCCAAACGGCCATTCAGCCGACTCAAAGCCAGTTCCGGCACGTCGTCACCCAAGTGGCTGACCACATCCACCAAGGCCAGATCGGCTGCGGTCTGCGTGAACTTGCCCTGCTCCAGTCCTATCCAGGCGCGCACACCGCCGCGCCCCCGGCTGACACTGGACGGCAGGTCGACCCAGGGTCGCCAGGCTTGCAGATCGGTGTGATCCAGCTGGACGAAGAACTCGCCGTGCCAATCCTCCATATGATCGAAGCTCGCCCCGCGCAGGTCGCCGCGCAGGTCGATTGGAGTCGCCAGCACGGCCTGCGGGACGGCTCGCACGGCAAAGCGATGCCGGTCGCCGCGATTCTCGATCAGGGCATAGACTTTGTTCAGGTGCAGAGTGTCGGCATTGCGTTTGGCATCGTACCAATACACCTGCGCATCGCGGATGACGATCAGGCGCTGATACAGCAGCAGGTCCGCCAGTCCGTTGTTCTGGCTGGTCCGCGACAGCGGCACGCCCGCCACGTAGATCACGCCTTGCTCGTCGCGCCGCAACACCAGAGTAGAGTGGTTGATCTCCAGGCTGTGCAGGCTCAACTTGCCGGTCAACAGGGATCGCCAGGACAGCGTACCCTCGACCTTGCTCAGTTCCAGCGCCGGCAACTGCTCTGCATCCAGCACCTGCACGCTGTCCACCACCAGATGCGGGCGAAAGCCATCCCAGTCGGCCCGGATCGCGCCCAGTGCAACCGGCAACCCGACCGCCTCGGTCAGCGCCCTCTGGAAACGGTCGTGATAGCGCATCACGTCCGGCAATACCCAATAACGCAGCGACAGCACCCCGGCCCCCAGCAGGATGAAAGCCAGTCCACCGACGACCATGAAGAAATGCGCCAGCCTGCTCGTGTGATGCCAAATGTAACTGGGGGATATCTTCAGCATCGGGGATTAGGGATGGAGAGCGTGGAGCGACACGTTTCGAGTCTTATAATGCCAACATGGCAAGACCGCATTCTAACTGGAAGCCCCCTCGATGAACACCGCAAACGACTTTGAGCACAAACTCCAGCACCTCCTCCGTTGCAGCCAGTACGCCAGCCGCATCCTGGGCTCCGACACGGCACAGTCCGCCGCCCTGCGCGCGGGCTACGCGCGGCCGTTCGGGCGGGCCGAGATGGAGGCGGCGCTGGCACCCGCGCTGGACGAGGCGACGCTGTCCACCGCCCTGCGCCGTTTGCGCAAGCAGGTCATGCTGCGGCTGATGCTGCGCGACCTGAACGGCCTGTGCGGGCTGGAAGAAGTGATGCACACCATGACCATGCTGGCCGAGGTCGCGGTGCAACAGGCGCAACGCTGCGTCAGCGCCGCCCTGCACGCCTCGTTCGGCCAGCCTATCGGTGAGGCCAGCGGCCAGCCGCAGGAGCTGCTGGTGATCGGCATGGGCAAGCTGGGCGGCGGCGAGCTCAATGTCAGTTCGGACATCGACCTGATCTTCGTGTATGCCGAAGATGGCGAGACCGATGGCGCGCGCCGCATCGGCAACCACGAATATTTCACCCGCCTGGGCAAGCGGCTGATCGCGCTGATCAACGACCTCAACGGCGACGGCTACGTGTTCCGGGTCGATATGCGGTTGCGCCCCTACGGCGACAGCGGCCCACTGGTGATGAGCTTCGCCGCGCTGGAAGAATATCTGGTGACGCAAGGGCGCGAGTGGGAGCGCTACGCCTGGATCAAGGCGCGTGTCATCTCGCCGGAGCAGTCGCCCGCCATCGCCGAGCTGGCCAAACTCGCCCAGCCCTTCGTGTTCCGCAAATATCTGGATTTCGGTGCCTTCGATTCCATGCGCAAGCTGCACGCGCAGATCCGTGCCGAGGTCGCCCGCCGCGATCGCGGCAACAACATCAAACTCGGCCCCGGCGGCATCCGCGAGATCGAGTTCATCGCCCAGGTGTTCCAGCTCATCCGTGGCGGGCGCGATACCAGCCTGCGCATCCGCCCCACCCGCCAGGTGCTGGAACTGCTGGTGCGGCATCAGGAGCTGTCCGCCGATGCCGCCGCTCGCCTCGATGCGTCCTACGTTTTCCTGCGCAATCTCGAACACCGGCTGCAATATCTGGACGACCAGCAGACGCAGGAACTGCCGGACGACCCGGCCAACCAGCAGACCGTCGCGCTGGCCATGGGCTACGCCGACTACGCCGCCCTGCTGGAGGCCCTCGCCCCGCTGCGGCAGTTCGTCAGCGCACAGTTCGAGACCATCTTCAGCACCAAGCAAGAGGCTCCGGAGGCCTGCCCGTGGTGGCACGAGGGCATGGGCGTGGACGACACCGCCACGGTACTGGGGAACCTCGGCTACCGCGCGCCCATCGAGACCGCCGCACGTCTGGTGCAGTTCCGCCAAAGCGCGCGTTACCGCCAACTTCCCGAGATCAGCCGCCCGCGCCTGGATACGCTGGTGCCGAAACTGACCGCACTGTGCGCAGGACAGGCCGGGCCGGACGACGCATTGGCACGCCTGCTCGCCTTGCTCGAAGCCATCGTCCGTCGCGCCTCCTACCTCGCCTTCCTGGCCGAATATCCTCAGGCGCTGCCGCGTCTGGTCAAGATGGCCGCCGCCAGCGCCTGGGCCTGCGACTACCTGACGCAACACCCCATCCTGCTGGACGAGTTGCTCGATGACCGCGAGATCTACACCGTGCCGGACTGGGCGGCGCTGGATGCCAAACTGAGCGCGCAACTGGCCGATTGCGGCAACGATACCGAGCACCAGATGGATGCGCTACGCCAGTTCCAGCACGCGCAGACCTTCCACCTGCTGGCCATGGATCTGCAAGGCCTGTTGCCGCTGGAGACGCTGAGCGACCACCTGTCCGATCTGGCCGACCTGATGCTGCGCCACGTGCTCACCCTGTGCTGGAACGGGCTGGCGCGCAAACACCGCGAGGTGCCGCGCTTCGCCATCATCGCTTACGGCAAACTGGGCGGTAAGGAACTGGGCTACGCCTCCGACCTCGATCTCGTCTTCCTCTACGACGATGACGCGCCGGATGCCAACGTGATCTACGCCCGCCTCGGCCAGCGCATCAACACCCTGCTGTCCAGCTACACCGCCGCCGGGCGGCTGTACGAGGTGGACCTGCGCCTGCGTCCCAACGGCGACAGCGGCCTGTTGGTCAGCAGCGTGGCCGCGTTCGAGGAATACCAGCAGCAGCACGCCTGGGTGTGGGAGCACCAGGCGCTGACCCGCGCCCGTTACTGTGCGGGCGATGCGGACATCGGCGCGGCGTTCGAGCGCATCCGCAACGACGTGCTGCGCCAGCCACGTGAACTGCCCAAGCTGCGTGCGGAGATCGTCGCCATGCGCCAGAAAATGCACGACGGCCACCCCAACAAGACCGAGCTGTTCGACATCAAGCACGATGCCGGTGGCATGGTGGACATCGAGTTCATGGTGCAATACCTGGTGCTGGCCCACGCCCACGCCCATCCCGAGCTGGCCGAGAACAAGGGCAACCTGGCCCTGCTGGGCCGCGCCGCCGATGCCGGGCTGATCCCGCCGGAGGCCGCCGAACAGGTGGCCGGACTCTACCGGGAGCTGCGCCGCCTCCAGCACGCCATGCGGCTGAACAACCAGCAACCGCGCGTCGTCGCCGAGTCGCTGGATGTGTCGGCCTGTCTGGGGTTATGGGCGGCGTTGCTGGCATAGCCAGCGCCGTCGCCTGCTATAATCGCGCGTCCTTCAATGACTACACCCCCGCCGTGACCAAGATCCGTTTCTATACCGGTGCCCCCGACAAACTGCGCGCCGCTTGCTTGTTGAGCAACAAGGCGATGCAGAGCGGGCTGCGGGTGATGGTATCCACGCCGGACGAGGCGATGACCGCCACGCTGGACAAGATGCTGTGGACCTACCCCGGCATCGCCTTCATGCCGCATGGTCGCCTGGCCGACCCAGCCGCCGCGACCCTGCCGGTGCTGGTCGATCATCTCGCTGACGATTTCCCGCACCACGACCTGCTGATCTCGCTGCACCCCACCCCGCCCGCCTTCTTCAGCCGCTTCGCCCATCTGGTCGAGATCGTCGGCAACGAGGACGAGGACAAACGGCTCGGGCGCGAGCGTTTCAGTCACTACCGCAACCGTGGCTACGAGCTGCAGCATTTCGACCTGAGCCGAAACGAAGGGGTATGAGATGACGGACAAGTCCGCCGCTGATCTGCTCGCCGGCCTGCCGGTACTCACCGAAGTGATCGAGGACGGTGCCGATCTGCCGGTGCTGACCGAAGTCGAGCCGGAGCCGGTCGCGCAGGCGGCGAATGCGCCCGACACCGAGATCGCACCTGCGCCTGAAGTCATCGCCGCTCACGCAGAACCTGTCGTGGATGCCGCGCCGCCCGCCGTCGAGCCCGAAACGGCAACGCCCCCGGTCCAGATGGACGAAGAGGCTTGGGCAGAATCCCTGCTGGCCCGCCTGGAGCCACAGTTGGACGCGATGCTGCGCGACAAGCTGCAAGCCGGGCTGGGCTCGGTTGCCGACGAGCTGCTGGCGCGCACGCTGCAACACATCGAGGCCGAACTGCCGCGACTGCTGCGCGAGCTGCAGCCCCCGGCCAGTGTCGCTGCGCCCGCCGCCGTCACGCCCGGCGCACCCGTCACGGCTGCGCCCATCCCTGCCGCAGCCGCCGCTCCCGAAGCCACGGCCACGCCTGCTATAATCGCGCCCCTTCCGGCGCTGCCGAACACGACTCACACGAACGAAAACCCGATGGAACTCGCTAAAAGCTTCGACCCCAACTCCATAGAATCGCACTGGTATCCCGAGTGGGAACAGGCGGGTTATTTCCGCAGCACGCTGAATGCCGGCAAGCCCGGCTACTGCATCATGCTGCCGCCGCCCAACGTCACCGGCACCCTGCACATGGGCCACGCCTTCCAGCACACGCTGATGGACGCGCTCACCCGCTAC
Source organism: Ferriphaselus sp. R-1 (assembly GCF_000746095.1). GTDB lineage: Bacteria > Pseudomonadota > Gammaproteobacteria > Burkholderiales > Gallionellaceae > Ferriphaselus. The sequence continues at coordinate 80,931 of NZ_JQKP01000004.1, forward strand.
CACCGCATGAAGGGCGACAACACCCTGTGGCAGCCGGGCACCGACCACGCGGGCATCGCCACGCAGATCGTGGTGGAACGCCAGCTGGATGCGCAAGGCGTGTCGCGCCATGATCTCGGTCGTGACAAGTTCCTGGAGAAAGTGTGGGAATGGAAGGCTTATTCCGGCAACACCATCACCAGCCAGATGCGCCGCCTGGGCACCTCGCCCGACTGGGAGCGCGAGCGCTTCACCATGGATGAGGGCCTGTCGAAGGCGGTCACCGAAGTGTTCGTCCGCCTGCATCAGGAAGGTCTGATCTATCGCGGCAAGCGTCTGGTGAACTGGGACCCGGTGCTGGGCACCGCCGTGTCCGACCTGGAGGTGATCTCGCAGGAAGAAGACGGCTCGCTGTGGCACATCGCCTATCCGCTGGAATCCGGCGTGGGCGCGCTGATCGTCGCCACCACCCGCCCCGAAACTTTGCTGGGCGACGTGGCCGTGGCGGTGCACCCTGAAGATGCGCGCTACAAGCACCTGATCGGCAAGAACGTGAAGCTGCCGCTGTGCAACCGCCTCATCCCCATCATCGCGGACGAGTACGTCGATCCCGCTTTCGGCACCGGCTGCGTCAAGATCACCCCGGCGCACGACTTCAACGACTACGCCGTTGGCCAGCGCCACGGCATGACCCCGATCAGCGTGTTCACGCTGGATGCCAAGATCAACGACCACGCCCCCGCCGCCTATCGCGGCATGGACCGCTTCGAGGCGCGCAAGAAGATCGTCGCCGATCTGGAAGGACAGAAGCTGCTGGCTTCGATCAAGCCGCACAAGCTGATGGTGCCGCGCGGCGACCGCACCAACACGGTGATCGAACCGATGCTGACTGACCAGTGGTTCGTCAAAATGGACGGGCTGGCCAAGGAAGGCCTGGATTGCGTGGCTTCCGGCGAAGTTAAGTTCGTACCGGAGAACTGGACCACCACCTACAACCAGTGGCTGGAGAACATCCAGGACTGGTGCATCTCGCGCCAACTGTGGTGGGGCCACCGCATCCCGGCTTGGTACGACGAGCAGGGCAACATCTACGTCGCCCGCACCCAGCAGGAAGCAGAGGATCAGTGGCGCGAGGCGCTGGATTCCAAATCCGATGCCGAAATCGAAGTGGCGCTGCAGAAGCTGACCGAAGACATTTCGCCGCTACGCCAGGACGAAGACGTACTGGACACCTGGTTCAGTTCCGCGCTGTGGCCCTTCTCCACCTTGGGCTGGCCGGACAAGACCCCGCAGCAGGAGATGTTCCTGCCGACCTCGGTGCTGATGACCGGCTTCGACATCATCTTCTTCTGGGTCGCCCGTATGGTGATGATGACCAAGCACTTCACCGGCCAGGTGCCATTCAAGGAAGTCTATGTCACCGGCCTGGTGCGCGACCAGCACGGCCACAAGATGAGCAAATCCAAGGGCAACGTGCTCGACCCGCTCGATCTCATCGACGGCATCACGCTGGATGCGCTGCAAGCCAAGCGCACCAGCAACCTGATGAACCCCAAGCAGGCCGAGAGCATCGCCAAGAGCACCAGCAAGGATTTCCCAGACGGCATCCCGGCCTTCGGCACCGATGCCGTGCGCTTCACCTTCGCCAGCCTGGCCTCGCATGGCCGCGACATCAAGTTCGATTTCAAGCGCTGCGAGGGCTACCGCAACTTCTGCAACAAGCTGTGGAACGCCACACGCTTCGTGTTGATGAACTGCGAAGGCAAGGACGTGGGGCTGGATGAATCGCTGCCGCTGGAATACTGCGCGGCGGATCGATGGATGGTCAGCCGTCTGCAACAAGCCGAAGCAGCCATCGCCGCCGACTTCGACAACTACCGCTTCGACATGGCCGCCCGCACCGTGTACGAACTGGTGTGGGACACCTATTGCGACTGGTACGTGGAACTGGCCAAGGTTCAGCTCAACGCCCCTCTCCCTAACCCTCTCCCACACGCGGGCGAGGGGACAAACGATGCCTCGCTCGCGCGAGACACTGATTTAATTCTGGCGCAGCAACGCGCCACCCGCCGCACCTTGGTGCGCGTGCTGGAAAGCATCCTGCGCCTGGCCCATCCCATCATCCCCTTCATCACCGAAGAGCTGTGGCAGACCGTCGGCCCGCTGGCGGGCAAGACCGGCGCATCCATCATGGTGCAACCGTATCCGGAAGCCGACAGCAGCAAGATCGACAGTGCCGCGCTGGCCGAGATCGCCCGGATGCAGGAAATGGTCAACGCCTGCCGCAGCCTGCGCAGCGAGATGAACCTCTCGCCCGCCCAGCGCGTGCCGCTGATCGCCGCCGGTGACGCTGTCGCGCTCAACGCCGCCGCGCCCTATCTGCAAGCGCTGGCCAAACTGTCCGGCGTGGAAGTGGTGGCCGAGTTGCCCGAGACCGATGCTGCCGTCGCCATCGTCGGCGAGTTCAAGCTGATGCTGAAAGTGGAGATCGACGTGGAGGCTGAACGCGTCCGTCTGGACAAGGAGATAGCCCGCCTTTCCGGCGAGATCGCCAAGGCCCAGGCCAAGCTCGGCAACGAGAGCTTCGTCGCCCGCGCCCCGGCTGCGGTGGTGGAACAGGAGAAACAACGCCTGGCCGATTTCGGCTCCACGCTGACGCAGTTGCAGGTGCAGCGCGGGAAGCTGGGGTAAACAGCATGTCATTCCCGCGCAGGCGGGAATCCAGCCGCGATAAAACCCGCGTAGCGGACAAAATCCACGAGGTGCTGTCCGCTACGCGGGTTCTTTGTTTCCAACTGGATTCCCGCCTGCGCGGGAATGACGCAATCATCGACTAAGCAGTATGCCCACGCTCACCCCACAACGCGAACGCACCCTGCTGCTGACGCTGGCCGGCATCCAGTTCAGCCACGTGCTCGACTTCATGATCATGATGCCGCTGGGGCCGGTGCTGATCCGGGCGTTCGGCATCGGCACGCACCAGTTCGGGCTGCTGGTCGCGTCCTACAGTTTCAGTGCCGCGCTGTCCGGGCTGCTGGCGACTACTTTCGTGGACCGCTTCGAGCGCAAGCGCATGTTGCTGACGATGTTCGGCCTGTTCGGACTGGCGACGCTGGCCTGCGGACTCGCGCCGGGCTATGCCACTTTGCTGGTCGCACGCGGCTTGGCAGGTGCGTTCGGCGGCATCATGGGCGCGATGGTGCAGACCATGATCGGCGACGTGATCCCCTACGCGCGCCGCGCCAAGGCGGGCAGCATGGTGTCGGCGGCGTTCTCGGTCTCGACCGTGGCGGGCGTGCCGCTGTCGTTGTGGCTGGCCAACCATTACCAGTGGCGCGCCCCGTTCATGTTGATCGCGGCACTGACACTGCTGTTCATCGTCATCGGCTGGCGCGTGCTGCCCGACCTGCGCCACCATCTCTCGACCGAGCGCCGCGCCCATCCGTTCAGCGACCTGTTCGCGGTGATGCGCGATGCCAATCACCTGCGCGCCTTGCTGTTCTCGGCACTGATCATCTTCTCCGGCTTCTCGGTGATCCCCTACATCACGCTGTACAGCGTCAGCAACGTGGGCATCTCGCTGCACGACATCCCGCTGGTGTATCTGGTGGGCGGCATGGCCACGCTGGTGACGGCGCGACTCATCGGCCACGTCGCGGACGCGCGCGGCAAGGTACAGGTCTATCGCGGAGTAGCGCTGGCGGCGACGTTGCCGCTGCTGGTGGTGACGCAGATCGGCGCGGCACCCTTATGGCTGTGGCTGGGCTGCACCACGACGTTCTTCGTGTTGGTATCGGGACGCATGATCCCGGCGATGGCCATCATCACCTCGGCGGCCCAGCCCAGGTTACGCGGCACCTTCATGTCGCTGCACGCCACCACCCAGTCGCTGGCCATGGCTTTGGCGACCACACTGGCGGGCTGGTTGATCACGCAGGACAGCGCCGGACACCTCTCCGGTTACGGCACGGTCGGGTTCATCGCCATAGGCGCGAACGCAGTAGCCATAGCCTTCGTGGCCCGGGTGGTGATGCACGACCAGGCGGGCTGAGCGCCCGGACCTGGCTCAGTCTGCGGTCAGCGGCAGCCCGGCTTGCGCCCAGGCGAGGATGCCGCCTTGCAGGTTGTACACTTCGCTATGGCCTTGATTGGCGGCAAAAGCTGCCGCCTGGGCGGAGCGCCCACCCATCTGGCAGTAGAACACCACCGGCGCGCTTCGCTCGAACTCGGCCAGGCGCAACGGCAGCAGATGCAGCGGCAACTTGGTCGCACCGGGGATGTAACCGCGCGCGACCTCGGCATCGGTACGCACATCGACCAGACGGACTTGTCCGGCAGTCAGCTTGGTTTGCAGTTCAGCAGCAGAAATATTCTTGAAGTCCATCATCATCTCGCAAAATTGGGCCTGGGCATCGCCGGGCAAAGAAGGCGCGCATTTTCCTGATTTCGCCCCCGAGTGTCCAGCTAGGTTATGATTGCGCCATGAAAAAACTTGCCACTGTCCTGCTCTCCACCCTGCCGCTGCTGGCCTATGCCGACGGCCTGCCCGACCTGGGCGACACCTCGCAGGAAGCCGTGTCGCCGCAGCAGGAACGGCAGATCGGGCGGCAGAGCATGTTCGAGATACGCGCGGACAAGAGCTATCTGGACGATCCCGAGGTCAACGATTACCTGAACCAGCTCGGCTACCGTCTGGTCGCCAACAGCAACGAACCCTCGCAGGATTTCGAGTTCTTCGCCATCAACAACGCGGCCATCAATGCGTTCGCCCTCCCCGGCGGCTTCATCGGCGTGCATAGCGGCCTCATCCTCACCGCGCAGACCGAGTCCGAGCTGGCCTCGGTGTTGGCACATGAGATCTCGCACGTCACCCAGCACCATCTGGCGCGCATGATCGCCGGGCAGAAGTACGACACGCTGGCCTCGATGGCGGCGGTAGCGGTGGCCATCCTCGCCGCGCGCAACAATCCGCAAGCATCGCAAGCAGCCCTGGTCGGGGCGCAGGCCGGACTGATGCAGCGCAAACTCGATTTCACCCGCAGTTACGAAAAAGAAGCCGACCGCATCGGCATCGAGCTGCTGGAGCGCTCCGGCTTCGACACACGCGCCATGCCCGCCTTTTTCGAGCGGCTGCAAAAGGCCAACAGCTTGCAGGAAGGCAATGCGCCGTCCTACCTCCGCACCCATCCGCTCACCCTGGACCGTATCGCCGACGTGGACAACCGCGTGCAGCAACTGCCCTACAAGCTGGTGGCGGACAGCCTGAGTTTCCGGCTGGTGCGCGCCAAGTTGCAGGCGATGGAGCAAAGTCCGGCCAACGCCGTCGCTTACTTCACCTCGGCACTGGGGCCGCAACGCTTCGGCGATCCGGTCGCCCAGCGATACGGGTTGGTGCTCTCCTTGTTGCGCCAACGCAAAACCGATCAGGCCGAGCTGGAATTCGCCACGCTGTACCAGCACGCGCCGCAGAACCCCATGCTGGAGACACTGGCCGGACAGATGCTGAGCCGCAAGAAGTCCGGCAAAGAGGTCAGTGCCTTCTACAAGAAGGCGCTGCAACGCTTCCCGCAACACCGCGCGCTGGTGTATGACTACGCCGACCAGTTGCTGAGAGAGCAGAACCACGCCCAGGTCATCAAGCTGCTGGAAGAGCGCATCATCGGCACTCCGACCGACCCCAGACTATATGAGTTGCAGGCCCAGGCCTACACCGGAATGAATCAGCCGCAGCCGGCGCACCGGGCGCTGGCCTATGCCGCCCTGCTGCAGGGCAATCTGACGGGGGCCATCCAGCAGATGGAGCTGGCCAAACTAAGCGGCAACGACTTCTACCAGATCGCCGCCATCGAGAGCGAGCTGAAAGAGCTGTACGAGATGGCCGCCGCCCGCAAGAAAAAGTAAGTCGCGCCCAATGAAAAACGCCCGCCTAAGCGGGCGTTTCACTGTAGCGAACTGGATTACTTACAGAAGCCAGCGGCCAGGCAAGTACCGCTCTGTGTCCAGGTGATGGCACTACCTGCAGCGTTCAGCGCAGGAGTCAAGATTGAGGTATAGCCACCCGCAGCTGCCGTACCCGTAGCCGTCACCACACCATCCGCCACAGCGATACTCGCCAGATTGGCAGTCGCGGCGGGAGCAGCAGGGATGCCGTTGGTAGCGTGCGCACAGCCGACGAACGTACCCAAGTCGTTCTGGCAGACAGTCACTGCCTTCTGGTAGGACTCGCTCATGGACAGCACTTCGCTGAACTTGGCTTTCTTGGTGTAGTTGCTGTAAGCCGGGATAGCGACTGCGGCCAGGATGCCGATGATGGCGACGACGATCATCAGTTCGATCAGGGTGAAACCTTGTTGTGCTTTCTTCATGTCGATCTCCTTAGGGTTGGAATGAGGTATCGCTACCACACTCAGTCGGTAGCAGGCTTCGTGCCAGCTCTCTCACCGATTTCTATCACCATGATTACATTGGGACAGGCAACGATCCCAAGGCATAGTGGCGCGCGCGCTCACCTCGCATACTGCCCATCTCAAGCGCAAGACTGACAATTTTCGTCACTTTATGCAGACGGCGCGTACCTGATGCATGTCGGTAAAACCCTGCAACACCTTCTCGATGCCGTCCTGTTTCAGGGTACGCATCCCCTCATCCAGCGCCGTGACCATCATCTCGGCCACCCGCGCGTGCTCCTGGATGTTCTTCTTGATGGCATCCGACCCAACCAACAGTTCATGTAAACCCAAACGACCGCGATAACCCGTCCCGGCGCAACTATCGCAGCCGACCGGCTCGTACAGGGTGAATCTTCCGTCCGCGCCAGCAAAGTTACGCGTCCACTCCGTGCGCAATGTCGCGCGCGCGGCCTCGGGGTCTTGCTGCCAGCGTTCGATGTGCTTCAACTCGTCGGCATATTCGCTCAGCAAGGCATCGACCTCCTCCTCCGAAGCGATATAGCTCTTGCGGCAATCCTTGCACAAGCGCTTGGTCAGGCGCTGCGCCAGCACGCCCAGCAGGGCATCGGCGAAGTTGAACGGGTCCATGCCCATGTCCAGCAGACGGGTGATGGATTCCGGCGCGCTGTTGGTGTGCAGGGTGGCGAACACCAGGTGGCCGGTGAGCGAAGCCTCGATGCCGATGGAGACGGTCTCTTTGTCGCGCATTTCGCCGACCATGATGATGTCCGGATCGGCACGCAGGAAGGCGCGCATGATGGTGGCGAAATCCAGCCCGGCTTTCTTGTTGATCTGCACCTGGCGCAGACCTTTCTGGGTGATTTCCACCGGGTCTTCCGCCGTCCAGATCTTGGTGTCCGGCTTGTTGAGCGAACTCAAAATCGAGTGCAGCGTGGTGGTCTTACCGGAACCGGTCGGGCCGCACACGAAGAACAGGCCGTAAGGCTTGCTGACCACGTTCTTAAGCGTCTCCAGGTTGTAGGTGGAGAGGCCGAGCTTCTCCACCGGCAGCGGCTCACCCGAGGCGAGGATACGCATCACGATATCTTCCACGCCCCCCTGCGAGGGCAAAGTCGCCACCCGCAGCTCGATGTCCAGCGGGCCGAACTTCTTGAACTTGATCTTGCCGTCCTGCGGCTTGCGCTTCTCCGAGATGTCCAGGTCGCACATGATCTTGATGCGGGTGATCAGCGCATTGCGATACGAGGCCGGCACTTCGATGTAGGGCAGCAGCGAGCCGTCCTTGCGAAACCGGATCAGCGTCTTGGCCTTGCCGGGCGCGGGTTCGATATGGATGTCGGAAGCCCCCATTTTGTAGGCATCGACAATGACCTTGTTGACCAGCTTGACCAGCTCGTTGTCCGCCGCCGCACTGATGTCTTCGGGGTTGATGCCGGCCAGTTCATCGTCCTCACCGCCCAGCGAGGTCAGCAGGTCATCGACCGAGCCCTCCATATCATGCGCATGCAGGGACAGATCGGATACGCCCTTGCTGAAGAAAGCATCCAGCGTGGCGCGGAACTCGCGCTGCGAGCACACCTTGAACAGCAACTTGGCCTTGGGAAACACCGCATTGGCCAAGCGGGAGGCACGGGTGCGCTCAGGATCGGGTGTGAGCACGACCAGTCCATCCTGATTCTCTTCCAGTGGGACCCAGCCACTGCTCGCCACATATTCACGCTTCAAGTTCTTGAGCAGGTCCGCCGGTTTGATCCGGTCGGCCCGGAACGGCTCATACGGTACGCCGAAGAAGCGCGCCAGACTGGAACCCATCTGCGCGGCAGTGACATGGAAATCCTCTTGCAGGACTTCTTCGACATCGATGCCCTTGCGACGCGCAGTCCTGGTCGCCAGCTCCAGCTCAGCCGACGATACGACCGCATCGGCCACCAGATAGTCGAACTTGCCTTTGATGGCGGTGGGGGCGTGACGTTGTTGCAGCGCCACGGGCAACGCACGCGCGATCTCTTGAACGGCTTGTTGCACGATGGCCGAGAACGGCTGGTCCGCCTTGTTGTTCACCAGCTGGATAACGCCGACCAGTTCATCGGCATCCTGCTTCAAGACCGGCACCACCAGCATCTGCTTGGTGCGGTAACCGGTACGACGATCCACGTCCTGCAGGAAACGCAGTTGCGCACCTATGCGCCCTAACTCCTGCTCGTCATAGACATCGTTGATATTGAGGACCTTGTGGTTCAACGCACAGAAGCCGGCGATGCTTTGCGCTGTCATCGGCAGACGCAGATCCTTGAAGGTGTTCACTCCGACCCTGACTTTGGAGACCAGCGAGAGCCTGTCTTCGCTCACCTCGTAGATGCTGATGCGATCGGCGTTGCACAGCGCAGCGATATCGCGGCTGACCTCGCTCGCCACCTCATCCGCTGTGGCCGTCTGGATGCGCGCCAGCAAGGCGTGCAGGCCGTGCAATATCTCCGGAGATGCCCCGGTTGTCGCAACGGGTGTCAACGATAACTCGACCATTGCATCAGCTCCCTATCCCTATTTGACCAATACGACCGGCACACTGGCCAGACGCGCCACCTTGTCCGCAACCGTCCCCAGCAGCAGGGATGACAAAGTCTCCTGCCCATGTGCCCCCAACACGATCAGATCCGCCCCATGCTCCTGCGCATACTGGACGATGCCCTCGGCAGGCGTACCCACGCTGATATGGTAGCTGTAGGCCAAACCGGCGGCATCCAGCCTCTGGCAGGCAGGGGTCAATGCCTCCATGCCCTGCTCGCGATAATAATCGTTGATGGTGTCCTGGCTGATGAACAACTTGACGTTACCGGTGGCCAGTTTCCACTGCACATTGAGCAGGAACACCTGCGGCACGTCTTTCAGCCAGGACAGGCTGTTGATGACATAGTCCACCGCGCGATTAGCGCCTTCCGAACCATCCACCGGAACCAATATCTTCATCGTCATCCCCTCAGCCCTTACGTACCGGCGCACCGGCCACCTGCTCGTCCAGCACGTCGACCACCGGCGCTGCCGCTGCCATGCGCAACGCCAGCCACTTGCCCAGCCCAACCACCGACACGGCGCATGCGAGCGGCAACACGACGTGCAACCAGGCGGCAGATGCCAGCACCGTATGCAGCGTCTCGTCACTCACCAGCATCTCGCCCGCGACATAACCGAGCAGCCCCCCGCCCATATAGATGATGATGGGGAAGCGGTCGATCAACTTCAGCACCAACTGGCTGCTCCAGGCGATCAGCGGGATGCTGATCAGCAGACCGAACACCAGCAGCATGGTATTGCCATGGGCCGCTGCTGCCACGCCCAGCACATTGTCCAAGCTCATGATGAAGTCAGCCACGATGATGGTCTTGACCGCCCCCATCAAGCTGGCTTCGGCCTTGACGCTGCCTTCACCATGCTCGTCCTCCGGCAGGATCAGCTTCACCCCTATCCATAGCAGCATCAACGCCCCCGCCAGCTTGAGGTATGGCAACGACAACAGCCCGACCGCGAAGAAAGTCAGCACCACACGCAGCCCGATCGCACCCAATACGCCATACAGCACGCCCTGCTTGCGCTGCTCTGGCGGCAAATTGCGGCAAGCCAGCGCGATCACCACCGCGTTGTCGCCCGAGAGCAACACGTCGATCATGATGATCTTGAACACATCCACCCAGAACTGGGTGGTACTCAACATTTCCAGCATCGCCAACCTTTCTTGGGGAAGGGGAACGGGAGCGCGCCTGCGGCGCCCAAGGGGGAATGGGTTGTACCCTTCCCCCCTCCCTTTACCCTTCTCAGCCTTTCAACACTTGCTGCATCACCCGGCCCATCTCCGCCGGGTTGCGCGTGATGGCGATGCCGCATTCTTCCATCACCGCCAGCTTCTCCGCCGCGCCGCCCTGACCGCCAGAGATGATGGCTCCGGCGTGGCCCATACGCTTGCCTTCCGGCGCGGTGAGCCCGGCGATGAAGCCGACCACCGGCTTCTTCATGTGCTGCTTGATCCAGCGCGCGCACTCTTCTTCGTCGCTGCCGCCGATCTCGCCCACCATCACCACCGCGTCGGTGTCCGGATCGTCGTTGAACATGCGCATCACGTCCAGATGCTTCAACCCGTTGATCGGGTCGCCGCCGATGCCGACGCAGGACGACTGCCCCATGCCCAGCTCGGTGAGCTGCGCCACCGCCTCGTAGGTCAAAGTGCCGGAGCGCGACACCACGCCGATGCGGCCCTTCTTGTGGATGTGGCCGGGCATGATGCCGATCTTGATCTCGTCCGGCGTGATCAGGCCGGGACAGTTCGGGCCGATCAGCAAGGTCTTCTTGCCCGCCATCTTGTAGCGCGTCTGCAGCATGTCGTGGACGGGAATGCCTTCGGTGATGCAGATCACCAGATCCAGCTCGGCCTCCACCGCCTCGTCTATCGCTGCCGCCGCGCCGCCGGGCGGCACATAGATCACGGAAACCGTCGCGCCGGTGGCCGCCTTGGCGTCACGCACCGAGGCGTACACCGGGATGCCCTCGAATTCCTCGCCCGCCTTCTTGGGATTGACCCCCGCCACAAAGCAGTTCGCGCCGTTGGCGTATTGCTTGCAGTGGAAGGTGTGAAACTGGCCGACCTTGCCGGTCATGCCCTGGGTGATGACTTTGGTGTCTTTGTTGATCAGGATGGACATGCTTAACCTCTCGCCGCCGCGACGACCTTTTCAGCGGCGTCGGCCATGTTGTTCGCCGAAATTATGGGCAGCCCCGACTCGGCGAGGATCTGCTTGCCGAGTTCCACGTTGGTGCCTTCCAGCCGCACGACCAGCGGCACGGTGAGCTGCACTTCGCGCGCTGCCGCGACCACGCCCTGTGCGATCACATCGCACTTCATGATGCCGCCGAAGATGTTGACCAGAATGGCCTGGAGCTTGGGATTACGCAGCATCAGCTTGAAGGCTTCGGTGACCTTTTCGGTCGTCGCGCCGCCGCCCACGTCGAGGAAGTTGGCCGGGCTGCCGCCGTAGAGCTTGATGATGTCCATGGTCGCCATCGCCAGCCCCGCGCCGTTCACCAGACAGCCGATGTCGCCGTCGAGCTGGATGTAGCTGAGGTCAAACTTGGAAGCCTCGACTTCCGCCGGGTCTTCCTCGTCCAGATCGCGCAGCGCCACCAGTTCGGGATGGCGGTACAGCGCGTTGGAATCGAAATTGAACTTGCAGTCCAGCGCCACCACGCGGTGGTCGGCAGTGAGGATCAGCGGATTGATCTCGGCCAGCATCGCGTCCTTCTCGACAAAAGCACGATACAAGCCCTGCAACACGGCACGAACGTCGGCCTGGGCGGCTTCCGGCAAGCCGATGGCGCGCGCGGTCGCGTCGGCCTGGACATCGGTCAGCCCGGCCACCGGGTCTATCCATTCGGTTTTGATCTTTTCCGGCGAGTGCGCGGCGACCTCTTCGATCTCCATGCCGCCTTCGGAACTGGCGATCAGCGCCACGCGCTGGCGGCTGCGATCCACCACCATGCCGAGGTAGAACTCACGGGCGATGGCCGCGCCCTCTTCCACCAGCAGACGGCGCACCGTCTGGCCCTGCGGGCCAGTCTGATGGGTGACGAGCTGCATGCCCAGAATGGCTTGCGCATGAGCGCGCACTTCATCCAGCGACTTCGCCACCTTCACGCCGCCGCCCTTGCCGCGCCCGCCCGCGTGGATCTGCGCCTTCACCACCCACACGCTGCCGCCGAGCTGCTGCGCTGCGGTAAGTGCTTCGTCCACGCTGAAACACGCCACACCACGCGGCGTGGGCACGCCGTACTGGCGCAATAATTCCTTAGCCTGATATTCGTGTATCTTCATCCTGCTACCTAAGCTTTATCGTTTTATTCTTGAAATCCCCGAGCAGCCGCAATGTTACCCAATAATCCCCGGAAATGCGGCGGAATTCGCGCTGAAAAGCGCGCCAATTCGCCGTTTTCCCGCTACTCGCCTGCCACCGTCATATTCTCGATAAGAATCGAGCCACACTGGCGTGAGCCCTGGACCAGCACATCGTTGCCGACGGCGACGATCTGGCGGTAGATGTCCTTGAGGTTGCCGGCGATGGTGATCTCCTCCACCGGGTACTGGATTTCGCCGTTCTCTACCCAGAAACCGGCCGCGCCGCGCGAGTAGTCGCCGGTGACGTGATTGACACCCTGCCCCAGCAGTTCGGTCACCAGCAGGCCGCGCCCCATCTGCTTGAGCAAGCCGTCAAAGCCCAGCTCGCCGGGCTTGAGGATGAGGTTATGCGTGCCGCCGGAGTTGCCGGTGGTGCGCATGCCCAGTTTGCGGGCAGAGTAGCTGGCGAGGAAATAGCCGCGCAGCACGCCATCTTCCACGATGTTGCGGCGCTGGGTGCGCACGCCTTCATCGTCGAACGCGCCGGAAGCCAGCCCCTTGCGGATGTCCGGCACGTCGCTGATCTGGATGTGGGGCGCAAAGATCGGCTGATCGAGCTGATTCAGCAGAAAGGACGATTTACGGTACAGACTGCCGCCGCTGACCGCATGGACGAAGTGCCCGAGCAGACTGGCCGCGATGGGTGCTTCGAACAATACCGGCACCTGCATGGTCGCCAGCTTGCGCGACTTCAGGCGGCGCACGGTGCGGGCGGCGGCGATGCGACCGATCTCGGCGGCAGGCAGCAGGTCAGCCGCGCAACGCGCATCGCTGTACCAGTAGTCGCGCTGCATGGCGTAGTCCTTGCCCGCGATGACCGCGCAACTCACGCTATGGCGCGAGGTGGGGAAACCGCCGACGAAGCCCAGACTGTTGGCGAACACGAATTGCGACTCATGCACATTCACCGTCGCGCCTTCGGAATTGCGGATGCGCCGGTCGGCGGCGAAGGCCGCCTGTTCGCACTGCTGCGCCAGCGTGATCGCACCTTCGACATCCAGCGCCCACGGGTGATACAGATCGAGGTCGGGAAATTCGGTGGCCAGCAACTCGGCCTCGGGCAGCCCGGCACACTCGTCCTCGGCGGTGTAGCGCGCGATATTCAGCGCCGCCTCCACCGTGTCGCGCAGCGCCTGCGGCGAAAAATCCGAGGTGCTGGCGTTGCCGCGCCGCTGGCCAAGATAGACGGTGATGCCCACGCCCTTGTCGCGCGTGTATTCGATGGTCTCGACCTCGTTCTGGCGTACCGTCACCGCCTGCCCGAAGCCGTCCGACACTTCGGTGGCGCTGGCCGTCGCGCCACGCTCACGCGCATAGCGGATCATGTCCTCGGCGATCTGGCGCAAGGCATCGGCGGAATGGGAGAAACGGTCGTGATCTTGAGCGGCGGGGCGAGTTTCGGCAGTGGACATTACGGCGATAGGGCAAACGGTTAATTCGGAAGGCGTTATCATACACTCCATTCAATCTGAAGCAGGAAGCCATGCACTACCACGAACAAGCCAACGAGCTCGACGACGAGATCGAACTGCCGCCCAGCAAGACCAAGATCAAGCAGCAGATGCACGAATTGCAGGATCTGGGCGAACGCCTGACCGAGCTGTCCAACGAGAAGCTGCGCGAACTCGACCTGCCCGAACGCCTGCTGGACGCGATCAAGGAGCTCAAGAAGATCAACAAATTCGGCGCTCAACGCCGCCAGCTGCAATACATCGGACGCTTGATGCGCGAAGTCGAGCCTGAGCCCATCATCGCCAAACTGGATGCCTGGAACGGTGTCTCCGCTACGCACGTGGCCTGGCTGCATCGTCTGGAGCAATGGCGCGACCGCCTGCTCGATCAGCCCGAAGCGCTGGGCGAGCTGCTCGCAGCCCATCCGCAAGCCGACGGCCAGCGCCTGCGCACGCTGGTGCGCAACGCTATCAAGGAGCGTGAGCTGATGAAGCCGCCCAAGAACTACCGCGAAATTTTCCAGATGCTGAAGGAGATCATGCCGGAATGAGCGTACTGACCCACATCCTGCTGGACAGCGGCAAAGCGCCGCAACACAGCGTCATCTGGCTGCACGGCCTGGGCGCGGACGGCAGCGACTTCGTGCCCATGGTGGAAGAACTGAAGCTGCCCGTCCCCGTCCGCTTCCTGTTCCCCCATGCGCCGATGCGCCCGGTCACCATCAACGGCGGCTTCGTGATGCGCGCCTGGTACGACATCGTGGCGACCGACATCGGTGCCAAACAGGACAGTCGTGCCATCCGCAACTCGCAGGCAGAACTGGAAAAACTGATCGCGATGGAAGTCGCGCGCGGCGTAGCTCCCGAGCACATCTTCCTCGCCGGATTCTCGCAAGGCGGCGCCATCGTGCTGCACACCGGCTTGCGTCATGCGGCCAAACTCGGCGGCATCCTGGCGCTGTCCACCTACCTGCCGCTGGCCGACACGCTGGCCGACGAAGCCAGCGCAGCCGCCCGCGCCACTCCCATTTTCATGGCGCATGGCCGCAGCGACCCGGTGGTGCCGTATGCGCTGGGCAAGCTGTCCGAAGAGCGGCTGCTGGCACATGGCTGCACGCTGGAATGGCACGAATACGCCATGCCGCATTCCGTCTGCCAGCCCGAGATCGCCGACATCGAACGCTGGCTGATCCAGCAGCTAAGCGCCAATCCGGCCTGACCATCGGCGCACCGGCATGATCCCGCTGCTGCACCGCGACACGTCCTTCCCGCCCGTCAAACTGGCGCTGACCTACCCCAACGGCCTGCTCGCATCGGGTGCCGACCTCTCGCCGCAACGCCTGCTCGATGCCTACCGGCGCGGCATCTTCCCGTGGTTCTCAGAGGGCGAACCCATCTTGTGGTGGAGCCCCGACCCGCGCATGGTGCTGGTGCCCGCCGAATTCAAACTGTCGAAGTCACTGCGCAAGACGCTGCGCAACGCTCGCCACGAAGTGCGCTTCGACACCGCCTTCGAGCAGGTCATGCGCGCCTGCGCCGCACCGCGCGCGGGACAAAGCGGCACCTGGATCAGCCAGGAAATGATAAGCGCCTACTGCGAACTACACCGGTGGGGTTACGCGCACTCGGTCGAGACCTGGCTGGATGGCGAACTGGTGGGCGGGCTGTACGGCTTGGCCATAGGCCACATGTTCTACGGCGAATCCATGTTCAGCCGCCGCCCCGATGCCTCCAAGATCACCCTCGCCCGGCTGTGCGCCCACTTGCAGGAACAAGGTTGCGAAATGATCGACTGCCAGATGAACACCGCACATCTAAGCTCGCTGGGCGGCAAAGAGATCCCGCGCCACGCCTTTCTTGCTCACCTGTACGCGGCCACCCGGCACGGCCCGATGTCTTTCGCGCGTCCAGTTTAGTGGGGCACCGAGTCCGCCTGCGCTATAATCCGCGCCCTGCATTTTCTCTCACTGAACCATGAGCACTCTGAGCTGGATCATCGTCACCAGCCTACTCGGCGGCGTTTTGAGCGTGGCTTGCGCCGCGCTGTTCGCGCTGAACGCACGCGCGCAGTTCGTCAGCGCGCTGGTCAGCTACGCCATCGGTGCCTTGCTGGGCGCGGTGTTCCTCGACATCCTGCCGGAAGCCATCACGCTCACCTCCAGCGTCACCGCCGTGAGCGCCACGCTGCTGGCGGGCATCCTGCTGTTCTTCATCCTGGAGAAACTGGTGCTGTGGCGGCATTGCCACCATGACCACTGCGAGGCGCACGAGCCGCATACGCACAATCACGACCACGGTCGCAGCGGCACGATGATCATCGTCGGCGACACCTTCCACAACTTCGTGGACGGCATCATCATCGCCGCCGCCTTCCTGGCCGACACCGAGCTGGGCATCATCACCGCGCTGGCCATCATCGCCCACGAGATCCCGCAGGAAGTGGGCGATTTCGTCATCCTACTGCATTCCGGCTACAGCAAGCTGCGCGCCTTCCAGCTGAATCTGGTCTCCAGTCTGGCCACGCTGGTCGGCGGCACGCTGGGCTATTTCACGCTGCAAACCATGCAGAATCTGGTGCCTACGCTGCTGGCGCTGGCAGCGGCCAGCATGATCTACGTCGCCGTGGCCGACCTCATCCCCGGCCTGCACAAACGCACCCAGTTGCGCGACACCTTGCAGCAAGTCATCCTGATCGCGCTGGGCGTGGGCACGGTGGCGCTGGTCGGCGCGGTGGTACACATCTAGGAACCCATCATGAGCAAACCCAACTCCGCGCCGCGCGTCGGCTTCGTTTCCCTAGGCTGCCCCAAGGCGACCTCGGACTCTGAACTCATCCTCACTCGGCTGCGCGCCGAGGGCTACATGATCTCTCCGAGCTATGCCGATTCCGACGTGGTGGTGGTGAACACCTGCGGCTTCATCGACAGCGCCGTGGCGGAATCGCTCGACGCCATCGGCGAGGCACTGGCCGAGAACGGCAAGGTCATCGTCACAGGCTGTCTGGGTGCCAAGGGCGACATCGTGCGGCAGACGCATCCCAAGGTGCTCGCGGTCACCGGCCCGCACGCCACCGACGCAGTGATGGACGCGGTGCATGCGCAACTGCCCAAGCCGCACGATCCCTACACCGATCTGGTGCCGCCGCAAGGCATCCGCCTCACGCCGCGCCATTACGCTTACCTGAAGATTTCCGAAGGTTGCAACCATCGCTGCACCTTCTGCATCATCCCCAGCCTGCGCGGCGACCTGGTCAGCCGTCCGGTGGGCGACGTGATGGCTGAAGCGCAGACACTGGCCGATTCCGGCGTGAAGGAGCTGCTGGTGATCTCGCAGGACACCTCGGCCTACGGCGTGGACGTGAAATACCGCACCGGCTTCTGGGGCGGTCGCCCGCTCAAGACGCGCATGACCGAATTGGCCGCCGCCCTTAGCGAACTCGGCATCTGGGTGCGCCTGCACTACGTCTATCCCTATCCGCATGTGGACGAGGTCATTCCGCTGATGGCGCAGGGCAAGATCCTGCCCTACCTCGACATCCCGTTCCAGCACGCCAACGCGCGCATCCTCAAGCTGATGAAACGCCCAGCCAGCTCCGACAACGTGCTGGAGCGCATCCGCCGCTGGCGCGAGATCTGCCCGGAACTGGTGATACGCAGCACCTTCATCGTCGGCTTCCCCGGCGAGACCGAGGAGGAATTCGAGGAACTGCTGGACTTCATCGAAGCCGCGCAGATCGACCGTCTGGGAGCCTTCACCTATTCGCCGGTGGAAGGCGCGACCGCCAACGACCTGCCCGACCCCGTGCCGCCCGAGGTGCAGGAAGAACGCCTCGCCCGCCTGATGATGTTGCAGGCCGAGATCAGCGCCGAGAAGTTGGCGCGCAAGGTGGGCCAGACCCTCACCGTACTGGTGGATGCGGTGGACGAGGACGGCGCGGTGGCCCGCAGTGCCGCCGACGCGCCGGAGATCGATGGTCTGGTCTATATCGAGAACGGTCAGGACCTGGAACCAGGCGAATTCGCCACCGTGCGCATCACCGACTCGGACGAGCACGATCTGTGGGCGGAAGTGATCGAAACGGAAAACTGAAGCAGTCGCTGTCCGCATGCAGCCCGAAGACCTGCAAAAACTGGTGACCCTCGCCATGCCCTACGGCAAATATCAGGGCACGCTCATCGCCGACCTGCCGGGCAACTACCTCAACTGGTTCGCCCGCAAAGGCTTCCCGCCCGGCGAGATCGGCCGCTTGCTGGCGCTGATGCAGGAACTAGACCACAACGGGCTATCGCACTTGCTCAATCCGCTGCGTCCACCACGTGGGATACACCGAACTGCTTAGCCTCAAAACCTCCTTGCCAAGCAATATCCCCACATAAAACATACAGCTTGGCCTCAAGATACACGGCTACCGATAAGGTAATGCATAGCGTCCCATCGGAAATGGACAAGTATGGTCGGCTGACCTGAACCTCCCCTGGAGCGGCAACGGCGCGACGATAATAGTGACGATGCGCCCAACACGCATCTTCCCCATCTGTCATGGAGAGGAACCGCTGGTCGCGTTTGTGGCCGTCAGTCCCGGGGAGCATATTCGCCCCCAACTGGCAGCCTCCATCATCAAGCACATAGCATCGCCTGGCATCGGGCAAGGATAAAAAATGCAGACATGCACTGGTAGCTTCAATGCCGTTGACGAATGAAACCCGGAAATAATTGAAGGCTTGCAGGTAAGGAGCCATCCAGATGTCGTATTGCTGGCGGGTACTCTTCCCAATTCGCACAGATGCTTGCTTCAAGGTATCGAACAGGCCATAGAGCGGGTCGACCTGCGCCCGGGCCTGTGGCCGGGCGAAAAAGTACCCCTGCACCAAATCGACTTCCGCATCTTGGGCAATTAGGGCCTCTTGCTCGCTCTCGATGCCCTCCATCACGACCAGGCTACCCGTCTCATGCAATAAACGCACAATGTCCGGGACAATTCGGTTTATGGTCTGATTGCTCGCCGCATGCTTAATAAAATTCTGATCCAGTTTGACAATATCGGGCCTCAACCGCCAGATGCGATCAAAATTAGACTCTCCGGTACCGAAGTCATCAATGGCCACCAGGCACCCCAAGGCTTTGTAAAATGACACCGCATCAGACAACAAGCCCTCATCTCGAATCTGATCTTCAACGATTTCCACAACGATCTGCGAGGGGTCCAACTGGAACTGTTGCAAGATGGCGGTAAAGAAAGGGCCGTGCGTGCGCCCGTGTACCGCGACATACGGGTTCACATTCAAGAACAGCCATGCCCGCTGTATCCCCTGCTCCGAAAAGTTGGCGCAGTGTATCGCTCGCGACAAGCGATCAAGCACCACGATGTCTTCCTTGGTCTGCATACCGGCAAAAGCAGCCAGAGGAGAGATGCCCTCCCCCTGTACGTTCTGCACCCGCATCAGGCCCTCGTATCCGACAGCACGGCGGTGTGCCAGGCTGTAGATAGGCTGGAATGCACTCGTAATGGTCAATCCCTGGTACACACCCTGCATAAACGTCGAGCGTGGCTGAAGCAAGCCTTGTATATCCGCATCCAAACAGTTCATCCCACTAGCTCCTCTGGCTGATCGATTGGCATGTCTCTACCCGAATGTGCACATATCGGGCGAGTGGACATGCTTCCAACATCACGCATTCGCTTACAACTGCAACCTGCTAGCCGCTCATCAAGCCAAACCGGCTCAGCATACGTTCCACCGACAGCACCACCAGGATCCTTCTTTCGTGCTGGTTTTCAGCGGGTTTGATAAGGCTATCAATCAGGGAGTGGCCATCCGCCATCATGGCTGGTACCGCCTCGACTCTGGACTTGTCGATTTCAGCGATTTCACCCAAACCATCAATCAGCAAACCAAAAGGCGTAGCCGTTGGTGAGGATTGGAGAATCAACACCTGATTTTTGAAAGTCATTCCCGAGCGAGGCTTTCTCCTGTCATTCTCAACGAGAGGGGAATTGACAATGCCGGAAATGTCGACGACCGTAATTGCCGCCTGTTGGAACATCAAGCACCCGGCGATGTGTCCTTCACAGCCGGGTATGGGCGTCAACTCTGCCACATCGATGGCAGATACGATGAAGCGCGGATTCAACCCGAACCAGCTGCTTCCGATATAGAACGTTGCAATGTCCGCAGTGTGCATGTTCTTCTTGCTGGATAAAGACACATTCGAGAAGCCAAAGTCGCGCGCCACGTCCAGTTGGGCCGCCATCGGTTTCGACTGTTCCAGAGGGTCGGAGATCGGGTACAACATAACCGCATACCGCTTGCTCCTCAGCTCTTCGCTCTGTGTATATTCTCGATACCCACTACTGGCACAGATCCCCAAAGCATAGAAGCGCCCTTGAAATTCGATCACAGCAGATTGATGCACCGACTCTTCCCGCAGCAGAAAGTCACGAAGAAATGTTAATCGCTCTCCCAAAGGCAAAAGCTCGTTAGCACTTGCCAGCACTCGACCTTCAAAGTCTACGTAAGCGGCAATCGCCCCCTCTACTGCCACCCCCAACTCATCTCGGGGCAAGGTTTCAAGCAGCATTTTGTGTAACTGAACTTTCGCATCGAAGACCAATGCGATGCCGCCTATCGGTTTGGAGCTTTGGGTATCGCGTAATGCAGCGCAAAACATATAGGTTTTTTGCCCCCCATACAGCGCATTCTCGGTAAAGTTGGACTGATAATACGACTGCGTATCGGGCAGATTCATCACCGACTTGCTCCACTCTTCCGCCAAAAAATGGCCGGTTAGCCCTTGGGCTACAGGACTGGATACAGCTATCACACGTCCGGTTTGATCAAATAAAACAACATTGCTATAGACTGTATACAGCTGATTCATCTCGACAAGTACAGTGGCTGCCTTGTGCAGGGTGTCCGCAGTCGCATTCGGCAAGACAGCATCGCGTAATGCCGGATTTAATGCCCACCAGCGACAGTCATTGCTACGTTCATACAAGTTCCTGTCCAGAATCTCGATTGCCAGAGCTGAACGTATTGTGCAGGCCAGTAGAATCGAGCGAATCACGGTAATAAACAAGTTGTCTGTGGACTCTGAAAAGACACTCCGCGTCCGACTACCGGTCCTGCCGATTTCACGCAGTAACACTCTGGCAAACTGTGTGCTGCTTTTGCCCTCTTCACTAAATAGCCAGATGTTGCCATTCCATACCGCACGATTTAGCTCCTGCTGGATCCATTCAGCTCGCAGGGGAGTTTCCCTTAGTGTGGGATGAATGACATTGGAAATTGCGGCAACAGTGCATAGCGTGGCTCTATCCCCAGCCTCATCTGAGATAGCCTCACCATCGAAAGCATGCTCCAGCGGGACTAGCGCCTGACCATACCAGCCCGGCCCGACGTAGCCCTCGTATGGGGTGGCTGCACTTGCCGTGGACAGATACTCCCGCCCCCTAAATCGAATCACTTCCACCGCATGTTTAGCGGGTCGCGTCAGCCGAGCGCCTAAAGGGATTTGATGTTGATCGCTACTGGAGATGACTTGTCCGGACGCATCCATGATCGTCAATACAGTCCAGTCCGACGGGCTCAACAAGCTGTTGAATATCTTTTCACATTCATCCAGGAAGCGAAATGACAAGCACACGACACCGAGGGTTTGCCCCTCATCGGACATGACCCGGAATGAGAAGATCAGAGGGTATGGGTTAAGGGGGTCCAGATCCGTTGTGCGAAATGTCTCCACAAAACGTTGCTCGGTGGTGAGTGACTCACCAATCAGGCGATCCTGACTGCGTTTGGTGGGGATATTCTCTTTCAGTCGATGAATGATTTCCCCTTGGCTGGATAAAATGATCACATCATCGTAAACGGTGTACTTGGTCACGTACTCGGACAAATATCCGTACATCTTGATTTGCCAAGATATATTGCGAGTCACCCCCTGATCCTGCTCATGACAGAGTAACAGCTCCTTGATCAACTCATCCTTGGCAATAAATCCGATATCAGCACTTCTTTCATAGAGATTGCGGATCAGCACATTGATTGCGATTTGCGCATCGGACAAAAGCTTAGAACTGACCTTCTTCATGTGCTCGCTGGCCAGCTGCTCTAGCAATACATCCGCTAGCGCATTGAAGTCATTTCGCATCTTGGTAATGTCCGTACCAGCCCCAAGCAATTGTCCCAGCAGCGTCAAATTGTCATATACGGTTTGTATTTCACTTAGGCGCTTAATATCTGGTGCCAGTTCGTGCATGTGGCGCATGAGTTGTTTGACATCCATGTGCAACCTCGCTTCATCAGAGTTAAGCCAACCCTCCTAACTGCAATGTTCATGCCACCATGATGGCCGACCACACGGGCAAATCAAATTACTCGCCACAATGGGAAGAATGCCAATTAAATTCATGCCACTACCAGATCGCAGCGGGAGATCTGCACACACGGGAAACACGAGTGCCACCCGGGCAACACCCTGCTCATATGGTCGACCAGGCCGCACCATATCGGTGCAACCTAGCCCCCCGCTCTTTACCCTCTGCCATCGGACCGCTCCATCACACGAACGCCGACCAAAACAAAAGCCCGGCAATGCCGGGCTTTTTCACTGCACTGGAAACAGACTCAAGCGAAGTTGGCTTCAGCGAAGCTCCAGTTCACCAGGCTGTTCAGGAAGGTCTCGACGAACTTGGGGCGCAGGTTGCGGTAGTCGATGTAGTAAGCGTGTTCCCACACGTCCACGCACAGCAGCGCCTTGTCGCCGGTGGTCAGCGGGGTGCCTGCTGCGCCCATGTTGACGATGTCGACGGAGCCGTCGGCCTTCTTCACCAGCCAGGTCCAGCCGGAACCGAAGTTGCCTACGGCGGAAGTCTGGAACGCCTTCTTGAAGCCCTCCAGATCACCCCACTTGGCATTGATGGCAGCCGCCAGCGCGCCGGAAGGTGCACCGCCGCCGTTCGGCTGCATGCAGTTCCAGAAGAATGTGTGGTTCCACACTTGGGCGGAGTTGTTGTAGATACCGCCAGCCGGGGCCTTCTTGACGATGGCTTCGAGATCGAGGTTCTCGTATTCGGTGCCCTTGATCAGATTGTTCAGGTTGGTGACGTAAGCCTGATGGTGCTTGCTGTAGTGGTAATCGAACGTCTCGGCGGACATGTGCGGCACGAGCGCATCCTTGGCGTAGGGCAATGCGGGCAGTTGGTGTTCCATTACGGTCTCCTTGTAAAAATTTCGGACGCTCGATTGTAGCGAAATCTACCTGCGCGGACAATTGTTGAGTGTATTTGTCGGATGCTGCCCACCACAACATGCATATCCGGCTCCGCTGTCATATTCCCTTAATACCGGACAATTAGCATGGGCACCGGATCAACGCAGACAAGGAGCTCCACCATGACCCACCACGACCAAAAGTTCGACTACTCGGTACACCCGGACAGCCTGCTCTATGCCGGGCCGGCAGCCAATTTCCCGCTGACCGACCGCGCCGCACGCCCATCTTCTTTCATGCGCCGCCTGAAAGTGGCGATGGGACGGCTGCTCAAGAGCGGAGGCCCGCAAACTCGGTCTGCGAAGCCGAAAAAGATCGACCGCTACGAGCGCGCCTGACCTTGCGGCAAGCCCCGATGAAGCATCCGGATTTCTGTAATAATTGTGCAACACAACTGTTTTATGATGCACCCGCTGACTCGACAAGCACCTTGCGACAGCAACCGAATTCACACTACAACATATTGGAGGGTAACACCATGATCCTGAAAATGAACCGCGTCATTGGCGCACTGGGCATCGCAGCATCGCTGGCCTTCTCGACCCAGGCCCAGGCTATCGACCTGACCGGCGCTGGCGCGACTTTCCCCTACCCCATCTACGCCAAGTGGGCTGAAGCCTACAAGGCTCAGACCGGCGTGGGCATGAACTACCAATCCATCGGCTCCGGCGGCGGCATCAAGCAGATTCTGGCCAAGACCGTGGATTTCGGCGCGACCGATGCTCCGATGACACCGGAAGAGCAAGCCAAGAACGGCCTGACCCAGTTCCCGACCGTGATCGGCGGCGTGGTGCCGGTGGTCAATCTGGCTGAAGTCGTAGGCGGCCAGCTGAAGCTGTCGCCCGCTGTGCTGGCCGACATCTACCTGGGCAAGATCACCAAGTGGAACGACCCGCGCATCGTTGCTGACAACGCCGGCATCAAGCTGCCCGACCTGCCCATCACCGTGGTTCACCGCGCAGACGGCTCCGGTACAACCTTCATCTTCACCACCTACCTGTCGCAGATCAGCCAGGAATGGAAGGACACCATCGGCGCCGAGAAGTCGGTCAACTGGAAGTCCGGCCAGCTGGGCGGTAAGGGCAACGAAGGCGTGGCCGTGTACGTGCAACGTACCAAGGGTGCCATCGGCTACGTGGAATACGCCTACGCCTTGCAGAACAAGATGGATTACGTGCAGCTGAAGAACCGCGACGGCCAGTTCGTCAAGCCGGACGACACCTCGTTCAAGGCCGCAGCCGCCAATGCCAAGTGGGATGCCAAGAACGGCTTCTACGAGATCCTGACCAACGAACCAGGCAAGGAAAGCTGGCCCATCACCGGCGCTACCTTCATCCTGATCCACAAGGCACAGGACAACGCAGCCACCGGCAAGGAAACGCTGAAGTTCTTCGACTGGGCCTACAGCAGCGGCAGCAAGATGGCCGCCGACCTGGATTTCGTCCCGCTGCCGGAAGGTGTGCAGAAGCAAGTCCGTGACTCCTGGAAGGCAAGCGTCAAGGATGCTTCCGGCAAGGCGCTGTGGAAGTAAGCGGCTGACAAACGCTGATTACCGGCTATAATTCGCGGGGGCACGACCCCCGCGAACTCATTATAAGAAACCGACTTCTCCATGCAGACGTTACTCCGCGAAGCGCGCTTGAAGCGCCAGAACATCCTGGACATCGTGTTCCGCAACATGACACGTGTCTCCGCCTTCGCCGTTCTGGCCCTGCTGACCGCCATCCTTGCTTCGCTGGTGATCGGCAGCATGCCAGCCATCAAGGCTTTCGGCTTCAACTTCCTCAGCAGCTCCGAATGGGACCCGGTCAACGAGAACTTCGGCGCACTGGTGCCCATCATCGGCACGCTGGCTACGGCGGGCATCGCCTTGGTGATCGCCATTCCGGTCAGCTTTGGCATCGCCCTGTTCCTGACCGAACTTTCGCCGCAATGGATGCGCCGCCCGCTGGGCATCGCCGTCGAGTTGCTGGCCGGCATCCCCAGCATCATCTACGGCATGTGGGGCTTGTTCGTGTTCGCCCCGCTGTTCGCCGACCACATCGAACCCTGGATCAATGAGCACATCGGCCCGCTGCCGATGATCGGCCCCTACTTCTCCGGCCCGCCCATGGGCATCGGCATCCTTACCGCCGGCATCATCCTGTCCATCATGGTCATTCCGTTCATCACCTCGGTGATGCGCGACGTGTTCGACGTGGTGCCGACCCTGCTCAAGGAATCGGCTTATGGCCTCGGTTCGACCACCTGGGAAGTGATGTGGCGTGTGGTACTGCCCTACACTCGCATCGGCGTGGTCGGCGGCGTCATGCTGGGACTGGGCCGCGCGCTGGGTGAGACCATGGCAGTGACCTTCGTCATCGGCAACGCCAACGAACTGTCCGGCTCTCTGCTGATGCCGGGCAACAGCATCTCCTCGGCGCTTGCCAACGAGTTCACCGAAGCGGTCGGCGACCTCTACACCGCGTCGCTGGTCGAGTTGGGCCTGATCCTGTTCTTCATCACCTTCGTCGTCCTGTCCATCGCCCGCTTCATGCTCTACAAGCTGGGACAGAAAGAGGGCCATTGATCATGTTCTCGCTCTACAACCGCCGCCGCCTCATCAACTTCATCAGTTTGGGCGTCTCCATCCTGGCCATGCTGTTCGGCTTGTTCTGGCTGGGCTGGATCCTGCTCACCCTGCTGGAACATGGCCTGCCCGGACTGACCCCCGCCCTGTTCAGCAAGATGACCCCGCCACCCGGCAGCGATGGCGGCCTGCTCAACGCCATCGCCGGCAGCCTGATGATGACCGTGCTGGGTACGCTGATCGGCACGCCCATCGGCATTCTGGCAGGCACCTATCTGGCCGAGTTCGGCCAGCGCGGCTGGCTGGCCCCGATCACCCGCTTCATCAACGACGTGCTGCTGTCCGCGCCGTCCATCGTGATCGGCCTGTTCGTGTACGAGGTCTATGTCGTCCACGTCAAGCATTTCTCCGGCTGGGCGGGCGCGCTGGCGCTGTCCATCATCGTCATCCCGGTGGTGATCCGCACCACCGAGAACATGCTGCGTCTGGTGCCGAACACCCTGCGCGAAGCCGCAGCCGCGCTCGGCGCACCGCAATGGAAGGTGATCAATTTCGTGACGCTGCGCGCCGCGCGTGCCGGCATCATCACCGGCATCCTGCTGGCAGTGGCGCGCATCTCGGGCGAGACCGCACCGCTGCTGTTCACCTCGCTCAACAACCAATTCTGGAACGGCGACATGGACAAGCCTATGGCCAACCTGCCGGTGGTCATCTTCCAGTTCGCCATGAGCCCCTATGAAGACTGGCAGCATCTGGCCTGGGCAGGCGCACTGCTGATCACTTTCAGCGTGCTGACGCTGAACATCGTGGCTCGCGTCATGTTCCGCCAGAACTCAAACCATCACTAAGCTAGGAAACGGCATGATTGCTGAAAAGAACATCACTCCGAAACTGGTCGTACGTGACCTCAATTTCTTCTATGGCGAATATCGTGCGCTGAAGGACATCAACCTGACCATCCCCGAAAAGATGGTCACCGCCTTCATCGGCCCGTCCGGCTGCGGCAAATCCACCCTGCTGCGCACCTTCAACCGCATGTACCAGCTCTACCCCAAGCAGAAAGCCACCGGCGAGATTCTGCTCGACGGCAACAACCTGCTGGACAAGCGCCAAGACCTGAATATGTTGCGCGCCAAGGTCGGCATGGTGTTCCAGAAGCCGACACCGTTCCCGATGTCGATCTACGACAACATCGCCTTCGGCGTGAAGCTGTACGAAAAACTCTCCCGCCATGACATGGACGAGCGCGTGGAATGGGCGCTGAAGAAAGCCGCGTTGTGGAACGAAGTGAAGGACAAGCTGAAGCAGAGCGGCACCGGCCTGTCCGGCGGCCAGCAGCAGCGTCTGTGCATCGCCCGTGCCATCGCCGTGAAACCGCAAGTGTTGCTGCTGGACGAGCCGACCTCCGCGCTCGACCCGATCTCCACCGCCCACATCGAGAAGCTGATCGACGAGCTGAAGGAAGACTTCACCATCGTCATCGTGACGCACAACATGCAACAGGCGGCGCGCGTCTCCGACTTCACTGCCTACATGTACATGGGCGACCTGATCGAGTTCGGCGACACCAGCACCGTGTTCACCAACCCCAAACGCAAAGAAACGGAAGACTATATCACCGGCAGATTCGGTTAATCTGCCGGTGATATTGCAGCGGTTGAAACCAAGTCCACCGTACGGATAACAAAAAGGGCAGCTTGCGCTGCCCTTTCCATTTACAGACTACGCTGCCGATCACCAGCCCGACTCACGCTCCGGAGTGGCGCTGATCTTGTGGATGGAGAGGTCGGCACCATTGAACTCCTCTTCCGCATCCAGACGGATACCAACGGTCTTCTTGATCGCCCCATAAACGACGAAGCCCCCCGCCAAGGCGATGGCTATGCCCATGAGGGTACCGATCAGTTGCGCCATGAAGCTGATACCACCGATGCCGCCCAACGCCTTCATGCCGAAGATGCCTGCCGCAATGCCACCCCAGGCACCGCACAGGCCATGCAGCGGCCACACGCCCAGCACGTCGTCGATCTTCCAGCGGTTCTGGGTCAGGGTGAACATCCACACGAACAGGCCGCCCGCCACGCCGCCGGTGACCAGCGCGCCCAGCGGATGCATCAGGTCGGAGCCAGCGCACACCGCCACCAGACCGGCCAGCGGGCCGTTGTGCACGAAACCGGGATCGTTCTTGCCCAGCCACAGCGCCACCAACGTACCGCCGACCATGGCCATCAGCGAATTGACCGCCACCAGGCCACTGATCTTGTCTATGGTCTGGGCCGACATCACGTTGAAGCCGAACCAGCCTACCGTCAGGACCCAGGCACCCAGCGCCAGAAAGGGGATGCTGGAGGGCGGATGCGCGGAGATCTGGCCATCCTTGCGATAGCGCCCGCTACGCGCGCCCAGCAGCAGCACTGCCGCCAAGCCTATCCAGCCACCGACCGCATGCACCACCACCGAACCGGCGAAGTCATGGAACTCTGCGCCGAAGCTGGCATTGAGCCAGTCCTGGATGCCGAAGCGGTGGTTCCAGGCGATGCCCTCGAACAATGGATAGATGAAGCCGACCAGCATGAACGTGGCCGCCATCTGGGGATTGAACTTGGCGCGCTCGGCCACGCCGCCGGAGATGATGGCCGGGATCGCCGCTGCAAAGGTCAGCAGAAAGAAGAACTTGACCAGCTCATAGCCATTCTTCTGCGCCAGCTCTTCCGCGCCGGTGAAGAAGTTCACCCCGTAAGCGATGCTGTAGCCGATGAAGAAGTAGGCCAAGGTCGAGATGGCGAAGTCGCTCAGGATCTTGACCAGCGCATTCACCTGGTTCTTCTTCCGCACCGTGCCCAGTTCCAGAAAGGCAAACCCGGCGTGCATCGCCAATACCATGATCGCGCCCAACAGGATGAACAGCGCGTCGTTACTGACTTTCAAATTTTCCATACCCATCTCCAAGTGCAAACCGACCGTATTTAGCAAGACCCATGCCAAACCTCGCAATACATTGTTTAATAAGTACAGTATAAAAATATCTCAGCACAATGCCGCAAATATTGCACCACCGCAGTGCATATCAAAAATCAATGCACCGCATCATGCACTGAATAAGTGCTGATCTCTAAGCCACAGAAACAAAAAAGGAGCCGAAGCTCCTTTTTCGTACAACCCTGTCGCCAACGCTCAAGCGCGCTTCTTGAACTCGCCAGTGCGGGTGTCGATCTCGATCTTGTCGCCGATGTCGATGAAGGCCGCCACGGGCAACTCGAAGCCGGTGTTCAGCTTGGCAGGCTTCATCACCTTGCCGGAAGTGTCGCCACGCACGGCTGGCTCGGTGTACACCACTTCACGCACGATGGTGTTGGGCAACTCGACGGAGATGGCCTTGCCTTCGTAGAAAGTCACTTCGCACTTGTCTTCCATGCCGTCAACGATGTAGTTGACCACATCGCCCACGTTCTCTTTTTCGACTTCGTACTGGTTGTACTCTTCGTCCATGAACACGTACATCGGGTCAGCGAAGTAAGAATAGGTGCACTCCTTCTTGTCCAGAATGATCTGGTCGAACTTGTCATCGGCGGAATAGATGGCTTCGCTAGGTGCGTCGGTCAGCAGGTTCTTGAACTTGAACTTCACCACCGAGCCACTGCGGCCGGAGCGGCTGTATTCACATTTTTGCACGACCAGCGGCTGGCCTTTGACCATCACCACGTTACCGGCGCGGAGTTCCTGAGCGATTTTCATTGCATTATCCTTAAGAGGTAAATGAGGAGCTAAATTCGAAGGCGCGCATTCTACCCGTTTCGCGACAAAAATCCAGTAAATTCAATGCCAGACTGTGACCCGCCAAACTTGCCGACCAGGCCTCGGCACGGGACCGAAACACCGCCCGCTGCACCTCGAACGCCTCCCATGCCGCCCCCGCATCCGCCCCCGTGTTCCAGGCGAGCCAGAGATCGGACAGCGCCGCTGTCGCCACCGAAGGCATCCCTGCGCCGTAGCGCGCCAGCAAGGCGCGCAACTTGTCCAGATGCACGCCGTCGTGCTGCGGATATATCTGCCAGACGAATGGCCGCGCCGCCCACTGCGCCCGCACGCAGGAATCCTCGCCGCGCACGAAGTTCACATCACAAGCCCACAGCAGGGTGTCGTAGCGTTCCTGCTCGACGAAGGGCAGCACCCGCACTCGCAAGTTACCGCGCCGCCAGCCCGCGTCCGCTGCACCCTCGTCAAAACCGAAGAATTCCGCCACCTGCGGCAGGATGCGCCCTTCGGGTACTAGACAAGTGACGGCTCGTGCACCCTCGCTCCACTCCCGCAACAATCCGCTGACGGCAGCGTTCTCGTAGCCGAACAGGGAAACGCGCAGCTCATCGGGCTCAGGTGCGGGGAGATCGAGTGATCGCCAATAAGCGGTGATGGCCTGCGGGTCACGCTGAAAGGCATCGCGCCGTGCCAGCAGGTCGCGCTCCAGCAACAGGCCTCCGGTCTTGGGCGAGAAACCGGGAAAGAAGAAATGCCTGGTTAGCGGCAAAGTCGGGTGCGGCGACGGTAGCCTGTGGCAACCCTCCACCCAGTCTTCGCCAGAGAGATATTCGAGGTTGACCCACAGCGGCGGCTCTAGCATGGCCGCCATCGCCGCGAGATAGTCCGGCGGCAGCTTGCAGGCAAAGGCTTCGATGACCAGTGGGGCCGGTGTGGTTGCCGGGAACGGCTGCGACCAGCGCCGCACTTCCACGCCACGACAAAGCTGCAGTTGGCTTGTGGCATCCAGTTCCGGGCACAGCTTGGCGAAACTCGCCAGATCGTCCACCCATAGCCGCACCGCCACACCCTCGTCGCGCAGGCATTTCGCCAGCCGCCAGCACACGCCGATGTCGCCGTAGTTGTCCACCACGGCGCAGAAGATGTCGCAGGTGAAACTCATGAGCTGCGGTTCAAGCGCGGGTCGAAAGCATCGCGCACCGCATCGGCGAACAGGTTGGCGGCGAGCACCAGCACCAACATGAAGCTAAAGGCCGAGGCCAGCGTCCACCACACCATGGGCTCGCGCCCCATCTCCATGCGTGCCGCGTTGATCATAGTGCCAAAGCTGATGGTGGCGGGATCGACCCCGACACCGACATAGGACAGTACCGCTTCGGCCAGCACCAGCCCGGAGAAGTCCATCACCACCGAAATGAGCACGATGTGCATCACGTTGGGCACGATGTGCCGCGTCAGGATGCGGAACGAGGACACGCCGAACGCCTGCGCCGCCTGGATGTATTCCTGCTCGCGCAGCTTGAGCGTTTCGCCGCGCAACAAGCGGCACAGTCCGGTCCAACTGGTCACGCCGAGGATCAGGCACAGGCACAACAGACGCACGTCGGCACGCGCGGCGGCGGTATTGAACCAATCGGCGTGCTGTTCGATCACCAGTTGCATCATCAGCACTGCCGCCGCGATCAGCAGCACACTGGGGATGGAACTCAGCACGGTATAGACGTACTGAATGACATCGTCCACCCAGCCGCGCAGATACCCCGCCGCTACGCCCAGGAACAGCGCGAACGGCAGCATCACCAGCGTGGTGACGGTGCCGATCACCAGCCCGGTGCGGATGCTCTTCAGGGAAAGGTAGAGCACATCCTGCCCGACCTTGTCGGTACCCAACACGTGATAGACCTGGGCCAGGCTGGCCACGCTGCCGATGACCACGCCGGCCAGCAGCAACACCGCCATCGGACCGTGTCGGCGCATCGGTGCGCAGCGGCGGAATGCCAGTATCAGCATGCCCCCGGCCAGTGCGCCCAGGCCACCACCGAGCAATGCTCGCTTGAGCACATCGCCCGCCCAGTCGCGCTGCGGATCGGCCAGATGCGCCCCGCCGAACTTCAAGCGCGGGTAGTCGCGCAGCACCTTGCCATCCTCGCTCTCATGCGTTTCCCTGGCGTAAAGATAGGCCGCCAGCGGCGCGGAATAGGTCTTTTCGGTACGACTGCGCAGTTCGCCGACAGCGGCATCGAAAGCACTCAGCACCTCAGGAGAGTAGACGGCATGGCCGTTGTTCCGGTCCGGCATGGCCGCACGGTAATGGAGCGAATCCAGAAATCCAACCAGCAGGAACAGGGCGAGCACAATCAATGAAGCCATCCCGACCCCATTGCGGGCGACGCGCTGCCACGGCAGCAGCAAGTGGGGATGTCGGCGCACCCAGAGCGCGCCGGCCACGCCGACCGCCAGCAGCAGGTAGACCATGGCATCGGTCAACAGGACGACGGGCATCATGTCGCTGGCTCCAGGTACGGGCGGGAGGGTGTCGAATAGGGAAAGAATGTCTCCATCCGGCGGATATTAGGGGGCGACCACAGCAAAGTCCAGCCCGATGCCGGGCCGATCCCGCATTTCAGGCATAATCCGCAGCCATTCCACCGCCGAGAGCGCGCATGCATCCCGAGATCCTGAAACTCATCCACGTCGGCAGCGTGTCTGTCAGCTTCGGCCTGTTCTTCTTGCGCGGCTGGTGGAGGTTGCACGATGCGCCGCACTTGCGGCAGCGCTGGGTCCGGATCGCGCCACATCTGGTGGACACGGTGCTGCTGACCAGCGCCATCGCCCTGGCAGCGAGCCTCGGATATTCCCCGCTGGACACGCCCTGGCTGGCCGCCAAGATAGTCGCACTGCTGGTCTACATCGGTCTGGGGACAGTGGCTCTCAAACGCCGAAGGTCGCGGAGCATCAGGCTCTCCGCCTGGCTGGCTGCGCTGGCCGTGTTTCTCTACATCGCCAGCGTGGCGGTCTGCCATACGCCCGCGCCCTGGCAATGCCTGCAAGCTCCGGCGAGCTGAGCACGCCTCCGTCTGGCAGCACCGCTCGCCCTGCGGCTCTCGCCGGGCCGCTAACTACCATCCGCCTTCCGGCCATGTTCGCCGTAGAGTCGACGCAGCTCGTCCTCGTACTGGGCGACCACGCGGTTACGGCGTAACTTCAAGGTGGGTGTCAACTGCCCGCCCTCGATGGTCCACGGTTCGCGCAGCAACAACACCCGACGTATCTTCGCGTAGCCGGGGAAATCATTGATCTGCCGGGTGATGCGCGCCAGCGCCCTTTGTTCCACACGCGAATCCAGCAACGACTCCGGCATGTCGGGCTGGATGCCGACCTCCGCCGCGAATCGCTGCCAGACCTCGGCATTCACGACCGCGATCGCCACCAGAAAGGGGCTGGCCTCACCGTACACCATCACCTGCTCGAACAGCGGATCGCGCAGGATGGCCGACTCCATATCGCCGGGCGGCACCTTCTCGCCGTTGGACATGACGATGATCTCCTTCAGCCGCCCGGTGATGTAGATGTGTCCCGTTTCCGCGATGCGCGCCGTATCCCCGGTATTGAGCCAGCCATCGGCGGAGATCATGGCGCGCGTCGCCTCGGGATTGTTCCAGTAGCCCAGCATCACACTCGAACCGCGCACCAGTAACGCGCCCTGCTCACCGATGGCGATCTGCGTCCCCTCCAGCGGCGGGCCGACACTGTCCGGGAGATTGCTGCCGGTAAGATTCACGCTAATGACCGGGCTGGTTTCGGTCAGGCCGTAACCTTGCAGGACGTTCAGCCCCAGCGAGATGAAGAAGCGCGAGATATCCGGCGGCAAGGCCGCACCGCCGCTGATGGACAGACGCAAACGACCGCCCAGCTTCGCCGTCACCTTGTCCGCCACCAGCCTCTTCAGCAACGGCCACAACAGCAAGGCAGGATGCCAGGAAGTGCGCCCCTGGGCATACTCGAACTGCCGCCAGCCTACCGCCAGCGTCAACGCGAACAGCCACTGTTGCAGGCCGGGGGCCTGCTCCAGCTTGGCGCGTATACCGCCGTGGATGCGCTCGAAGATGCGCGGCACCGAGATGAGTATGGTCGGCTGGATGAACTGCAGATCGTCGGCCAGATGCGAGATCGAACGCGCGAACGCCACCTTGCCGCCCGCCATCACGTTCAGGTAATAGCCGACTGTGCGTTCGAAGGCATGTGACAGCGGCAGGAAGGACAGCATGCTGTCATCCGGCAGGACATCAAAGGTCTTCAGTCCGTCGCGCGCGTTGTGCAGGATGTTGCTGTGCGACAGCATCACGCCCTTGGGTCGCCCCGTCGTACCGGAGGTGTACATGATGGTCGCCAGCGTGTGGATGTCGCGCGGCGGCTCGGCCTGCAAGGTCGCCCGTTCCGGCAGCCAGGCGCTGGCCGCCACCAGGCGCGGCTCAGACTGGTCGGCGCAATCGTTCAGGCTGACGAAGCGCTGCACCGTCGCCATCTGTCCCGCCACGCCGCGCAAGGTCTGCCATTGCTCGCGGGTTTCGATCAGCAACACCCGCAAGCCGGCATCCTGCGTGATATAGGCCACGTTCTCCGGCCTGTCCACCGTGTACAGCGGCACCACCACCAAGCCCAGCGACATCGCCGCCTGGTCGAACATCACCCATTGCGGACAGTTGCGCAGCATGATACCGACGCGGTCGCCCGGATTCAGACCTTCGCCGATCAGAGCCGCCTGCCAGCACGCCACCTGCTCGGCCACCTGCCGCCAGGTCAATGTCTGCCAGGCCTTGAGCTGAAAGTCGAAATATTGATACGCCACCTGATCGGGTGAACGCCGCACCCGCTCCAGGAACAGACCGTGCAGCGAACTGACCTGCCCCGGCTCGATCAGATCGAGCTCTCTCCCACTCCCCATATTCCCCCCGAACCCAGCGTCTAATCCAACGTGGCGAAATCATCCACCATGATGACCCGGCGACGCAGCGCATAGTCACGCTCCAGCAGCGCCCGCTCATCGGCGCTGATCACGCCTTTTTCCTGTGCTTCCCGGATCTGCTCCGGCTCTTGATGCGCGGTCAGCCTGCCCTCCCTGGCGGCCGCCTCGACCCGTTGCAGCACCGCCTCGCAACGCAAGGTGCTCTCCAGCGCCGCCTCCAGCGCACCGACCGCCTCCACCTCTCCCGCTGGCAGGTACATCCCGGCGGTGAGCCGGTCACGCATCGCTCCCGGCTGCATCAACCGCTGGGCGAGCTGATGGACGAGCCGATCCGACGGCGGGCGCAAGTGCAGGCCATACGGGAACACCAGCACCCGCAACGGCCAGCGCAGATAGCCGGGCAAATTGGCCAGCACCCCGTCCAGCGCCTGCTGGATGCGGTACAGCGCATCGCCGAGCGCCCAGTCCAGCAGCGGCTGATCGTCCGCCGGGCGGCCATCGTCCTCGAAACGCTTGAGCGCCGCCGAGGCCAGATAGAGCTGGCTCAGCACATCGCCCATGCGCCCGGAGATCGTCTCGTGCCGTTTCAGCCCGCCACCAAAGGCCAGCATCACGGCATCCGACATCAGCGCGAAAGCCGACGCATAGCGGGTGAGCCTCTGGAAATAGCGGAACGTCTCACGCTGCCGTGGCACGGGCACCACCCAGCCATCGGTCAGACCGAACAGGAAGGAACGCGCCATGTTGCTCAGGACGAAACTGATGTGCCCGAACAAGGCCAGGTCGAAATACATCAGCGCACGCTCGGGGTCTTCCAGCCGCGTGGCCGACATCTCCTTGAGCACGTAAGGGTGCGAACGCACCACGCCCTGACCGAAGATCATCAGGCTGCGCGTCAGGATGTTGGCACCCTCGACCGTGATGGCGATAGGCATCTGCTGATAGCTGCGTCCCAGATAGTTGTTCGGCCCCAGGCAGATGCCCTTGCCGCCATGCACGTCCATCGCATCGTTGATGACCATGCGCGCACGCTCGGTAGCGTGATATTTCACGATGGCCGAGACCACGGCAGGTTTTTCACCCAGATCGACCGCGCTGGCGGTCAAGCGCCGTGCGCTGTCCACCAGATAGGTATGCCCGGCGATGCGCGCCAGCGGCTCTTCGATGCCCTCAAACTTGCCTATCGGCAGCTTGAACTGCTTGCGCACGCGGGCGTAGGCACCGCTGGTACGCGCCGCCAGTTGCATGCCGCCGGTCGCGCTGGAGGGCAAAGAGATGGCCCGGCCCGCCGCCAGACACTCCATCAACATGCGCCAGCCCCGGCCAACCTGCTCGACACCGCCGATGATCTGCTCCAGCGGGATGAACACGTCGCGCCCCACGGTCGGACCGTTGAGGAAAGCCGCGCCCAGCGGATCGTGCCGCCGCCCGATCTCCACGCCCGGCGTGTCGGTCGGGATCAGCGCCAGCGTGATGCCAAGTTCCACCTCGCCGCCCAGCAAGCGCTCGGGGTCATGCAGCTTGAACGCCAGTCCCAGCAGCGTCGCCACGGGTGCCAGTGTGATGTAGCGCTTCTCCCAGTTGAGGCGGATACCGAGTACGTTCTTCCGCGCGCCAAAGTCGCCACGACACACCACGCCCAGATCCGGGATGGCTCCGGCATCGGAACCGGCGAACGGCCCGGTCAGGGCGAAACACGGCACTTCCGCGCCCACAGCCAGGCGGCGCAGATAACGCTGCTTCTGCTCGTCCGTGCCGTAGTGCAGCAACAGTTCGGCGGGCCCGAGCGAGTTCGGCACCATCACCGTCACCGCCGCCGACCAGCTGCGCGAAGCGACCTTGGCCACGATGGCCGAATGCGCCTGCGCCGAGAACTGCAGACCGCCATATTCCTTGGGGATGATGATGCCGAAGAAGCCGCGCTCCTTGAGGAACTGCCAAACCTCCGGCGGCAGGTCATGACGCTGGCCGGTGATGTCCCAGTCGTCCAGCATGGCGCAGAGTTGCGTCACTTCATGGTCGAGGAAAGACAGTTCAGCCGCGCTCAAGCTCGGCTTGGGGATGGCCAGCAGCTTGTCCCAGTCGGGCAAACCGTTGAACAGGTCGCCCTCCCACCAGACCGTGCCCGCTTCCAGTGCTTCCTGTTCGGTCGCGGAGATGGGCGGCAGCAGTCTGCGGAACAGGCCCAGCATGGGGCGGCTCACCAAGCGACGGCGCAACTGCGGCACGCCCAGGATGGCGATGATCGTACCGAGCACGAGGTAGCTGATCTGCAATGCACCGGGAGAGATGCGGCTCTCGCTCGCCACCCAGAACACCAGCACCACCACTGCCAGCAACCAGCTCTGTATCGAGGCGCGAAAGATCGCCAAGCCCAGACAGACCGCCAGCACAGTTACGAACATCACGATAGACATCGTTTCCCCCATGGAATCGCCTTCTGCCCATTCGGACACGGCCACGGAGTAGACCGCATACGCCAAACACCCGTCAAGCGAAAGCTGCGCCGGGCCGGCTACATGCCAGCAGCGTAGAGCCGGTAAGCGTTACGGCCCGCACGTTTGGCGTGGTACATGGCGATGTCGGCATTGATGAGCAGCAGCTTCTCGTCGTCGCCATGCTCGGGATAGGCGGCGATGCCCACGCTGCCGGAGATCTCGACGGTGTGGCCCAGCACAGCAAAGGGCTGCTGCAGCGCCTGCAATATCTTCTCGGCGACCACGGTGGCATCGCTCTGCTGCTCGATGGAGGAGAGCAGCACCACGAACTCGTCGCCGCCGATACGGGCCACGGTGTCGGAAGCGCGCACGCTGGCCATCAGGCGCTGGGCGACCTGCTTCAGCAACAGGTCGCCGACCTCATGGCCGAAGTTGTCGTTGACCGGCTTGAACTTGTCCAGATCCAGAAACATCACCGCCAGGTGGGTCTTGTCGCGCCTGGCCTTGAACACCGCCTGTTGCAAGCGGTCGCCGATCAGCGAACGGTTGGGCAGGCCGGTCAGCATGTCGAAATTGGCCAGATGCAGCATCCGCTCTTCCAGAGCCTTGCGCCCGGTGATGTCCACATGCGTGCCTATCATACGCAAGGGCTGGCCGTCCGGCGTGCGGCTGACGACCATGCCGCGCGCCAGCACCCATTTGATGCTGCCATCCTTGCACAGCACGCGGTGCTCGTTGCTGTAGGTGCCGACCTGCCCCCGCAAACAGGCCCGCACATCCTCGTCCACCTGGGCGCGGTCATCCGGATGGATGCGGTTGCGCCAGGCCTCGGCAGCGGCGGCGATGTCCTCATCGGTATAACCGACCATCGCCTTGTAGCGCGCCGAGAACACCACGGTGTCAGCCGGCACGTTCCAGTCCCAGACTCCGTCCCCGGCACCTTCCAGAGCGAGCTTCCAGCGCTCCTCGCTCTCCCGCAGCTGTCGCGCCACGCGCATGAAATGCCAACTGGTCGCCGCCAGCACGACTACGAGCAGCACGGACAATGCGAGGATCAGGTTCATGGCAGCCATATTCGACGCGATGCTAGGAAGACGACTCCATTCTAGTCCAACACCGGATTTCCATCCGCAATGTGTAGCGTCCGGGTGGGGAAGGCAAAGTCGGCCCCATTGCGCGCCACGATGGCCGCGACCATCAGCAGGATGGACTGCTTGGCGGCACCGAACTCGGCCCCACCCGTGGCGAAGGTGAACGCCTGTACCGTCAGATCCAGGCTGGATTCGCTGTAAGTGTTGAAAGCGACGATCAGCTCCCGGCTGGTGTCGATGTCGTCCCGCCCCTGCAACATGGCGCGGACCTCGTCACAGATCGTCGCCACCTTGGGTAGATCGGCGTAACGCAAACCGATGGTCTCTTCGATGCGGCGATGGCTGCGACGGGAGAGGTTGACCAGCACGATGGAATTGAAGATGGAGTTCGGCACATAGATCATGTCCATGTTGCGCGAGCGCAGTGCCGTCTGCCGCCAGCCTATGTATTCGACCTGGCCTTCCAGTTGCTTGTCGGGCGAACGTATGGTCTCGCCCAGACGAAACGGGCGATCCAGATGCAGCATCAGGCCGCCCAGCAGATTGGCCAGGAAATCCTTGGCCGCGAAACCGATGGCGATACCGCCGATGCCGCCGAAGGCCAGCACGCCGGAAATACTGAAACCCAGCGATTCGATGCTGACCAGCCCGGTCAGCACCACCACCGTGATGCGCGCAATCTTGCTGATGCCCTCCACTGTGGTGCGGTCCACCTCCTGCCCCAGCTCGGCCTGCCTGGCGGTCACGCCCTCGGCCCCCTTGCGTATCAGCACGAAGAAGAACCAGGCCACGCACAGGGTCAGCGACAAGGTGCGCACATGGCCGACCCAGACCGGCACCGCCTGCTGATGTCCGTCGTAATGCAGATAGGCGGCGAACAGCGCGCCGCTCAGCCAGATCAACACCGGCAGCGGTCGCCGGGCCGATTCCAGCAACACGTCGTCCCACACGTTGCTGGTGTTCGCCGCGATGCGGGCCATGCGCGTCAGGGCGAGCCGGGACAGGAAGTGGGCGAGCAGTGTCGCCACCAGAACCGAGATCAGGCTCCAGTGATGCGGGGTCAGTTCAAGGTGCAGCATGTTCACTCCTTGCGATCTTCGCCTCCCAGCGCCGCCACCAGATCGACCAGCATCTTGCCCACCTCGCCGCTCATCAGCGCGAAGTCGGAATCGAACACATCGTCATCGGCATCGGCCTGTTCGGTCAGCACATCCAGCGGCGCGATGCGCTTGAGTTGCAGATTCTCGTCCAGCACGAAACTGATACGGTCGCTCCAGGTCAGGGCCAGGCGGCTGACCTGCTTGCCGGACTCGACATGTTTGCGGATCTCGTCGGCATCGGGCGTGTGCTTGGTGTAGCGCACGCTGGACTTGCCCTCACCCACGCCGCGCAACTCGTAATCGTCGTCCAGCGTGAAACCGGCAGGCGCTGCGCCGCCCAGCAACCAGTCGGTCATCGCCGTGGTCGGCGAAAGCTGGGTGCGGAGCGGCGCGAAAGCGATGCCTTCGGCGTGCTTGAGCAGCATCTCCACCACTTCGTCCGCCTTGGCGACGCTGGCGGCATCGACCACCAGCCACTGGCCGGCCGGGTCTATCCAGGCGCGGGTGCTGCGGCGCAGGGCGAAGGCACGCGGCAGCAGCTCGTCGGTCATCGCCTCCTTGATCTGCTTCATCTGCTTACGGCCCGGCTTGTAGCCTTGCTGCTCCTCGATCTCCTGCGCCCGCGCCTTGGCGAACTGGTTGACCACCGAGCTGGGCAGCAGCTTCTTTTCCACGCCCAGCGCAAACAGCATCTGCTCGCCGTATTGATGCACGAAAGGTTCGTGCTCACCCTTGGGCGGCACCCAGCCCAGGCGCTGCATGTCCATGCCGCCGCCGGAGCCCTCCAGCGGATGTTCCGCCAGAGCAGCGGCGAACGCGGCGGGAGTCAGGTCAAAACGGGAGAGACGGTAGAGCTGGAGATTCTTGAACCACATGGTGTACTTGGACTTTCAGATCGG
Source organism: Ferriphaselus sp. R-1 (assembly GCF_000746095.1). Taxonomy (GTDB): domain Bacteria; phylum Pseudomonadota; class Gammaproteobacteria; order Burkholderiales; family Gallionellaceae; genus Ferriphaselus. Next base: position 120,801 of record NZ_JQKP01000004.1, read on the forward strand.
ATTTCGGGAGATTCGAGTGCCGGAAACCGGCCACTCACCTGGCACTTTTCGGCGGCGATTGTAAGGGTTTTGCAAAACCGGAGTGGTATTATTTGGCCCCTCGCTTACCAGATTTTCCGCCATGAACCCAGTCATTCCCGCCCTTTCCGAACACGAACTGACTTCCATCGACGCCTACTGGCGCGCCTGTAACTATCTGGCGGCAGGCATGATCTACCTGCGTGACAACCCGCTGCTGAGACAGCCGCTCCAGCCCGAACACATCAAGCAACGCCTGCTCGGACACTGGGGAGCCAGCCCCGGCCTGAGCTTCGCCTATGTCCACCTGAATCGGCTGATCAACAAGTACGACCAGAACGCGATCTTCCTGGCTGGCCCCGGCCACGGCGCACCCGGCGTACTGGCCCCGACCTATCTGGAAGGCACGTACAGCGAGATCTATCCGAACAAGGGCGAGGACGAGCACGGCCTGCGCCAGTTCTTCAAGGAGTTCTCCTTCCCCGGCGGCATAGGCAGCCATTGCACGCCGGAGACCCCCGGTTCCATCCACGAGGGCGGCGAGCTGGGTTACAGCATCTCGCACGCTTTCGGCGCGGCCTTCGACAATCCCGACCTGCTGGTCACCGTGATGGTGGGCGACGGCGAGGCGGAAACCGGCCCGCTGGCGACGGCCTGGCACTCCAACAAGTTCCTCAACCCGGTACGCGACGGCGCGGTGCTGCCCATCCTGCATCTCAACGGTTACAAGATCAACAACCCCACCCTGCTCTCGCGCATCTCGCACGATGAGCTGGAGAATCTGTTCAAAGGCTACGGCTGGACACCCTATTTCGTCGAAGGCAGCGATCCCGCCACCATGCACCGCGCCATGGCAACCACCATGGAACAGTGCCTGTTGGAGATCCGTCGCGTCCAGAGCGAAGCACGCAGCTCCGGCATTCCCACCCGCCCGCGCTGGCCGATGATCGTGCTGCGCTCGCCCAAGGGCTGGACCGGCCCGAAGGAAGTGGACGGGCACAAGGTCGAAGGTTACTGGCGCTCGCACCAAGTCCCCATGGGCGAGGTGCGCAGCAAGCCGGAACGGCTGACGCAGCTGGAAAGCTGGCTGAAGAGCTACCGCCCGGAGGAGTTGTTCGACGCAAACGGACGCTTGATCCCTGAGCTGAAGGCGCTCGCCCCCAAGGGCAACCGCCGCATGAGCGCCAACCTGCATGCCAACGGCGGCTTGCTGCGCAAGGCGCTGCGCATGCCGGACTACCGCGATTACGCCGCCGCCCTGCCCGGCCCCGGCAAGATGTCCGCCGAGAACACCCGCCCGCTGGGCAAGTTCCTGCGCGACATCATGGCGCAGAACATGCACAACTTCCGCGTGTTCGGCCCGGACGAGAACGCATCCAACAAGCTCGACAACGTCTACGAAGTCAGCAAGAAGGTATGGATGGCGGACTACCTGCCGGAAGATGCCGACGGCGGTGAGCTGTCGCCGGACGGGCGCGTGATGGAAATCCTCTCCGAACACACGCTGGAAGGCTGGCTGGAAGGCTATCTGCTCACCGGTCGCCACGGTTTCTTCTCCACCTACGAGGCCTTCGTCCACGTCATCGACTCGATGTTCAACCAGCACGCCAAGTGGCTGGACATGTCCAAGGCCGTGTCGTGGCGCGCCCCGGTGTCATCGCTCAACCTGCTCATCACCTCCACCGTGTGGCGGCAGGACCACAACGGTTTCACCCATCAAGACCCCGGCTTCCTCGACGTGGTGGTGAACAAGAGCCCCGCCGTCACCCGCATCTACCTGCCGCCCGACGTGAACACGCTGCTGGCGATCTCGCAGGAGTGCCTGACCAGCACCGACCTCATCAACGTGATCGTGTGCGACAAACAGAAACACCTGCAGTTTTTGGATATGGATGCCGCCATCGCCCATTGCACCAAGGGCATAGGCATCTGGGAATGGGCCAGCAACGATGACGGCGTGGAGCCGGACGTGGTGATCGCCAGCGCGGGCGACATCCCCACCAAGGAGGCGCTGGCCGCCGTGGTGTTGCTGCGCGAGAACTTCCCCGCGCTGAAGATACGCTTCGTCAACGTGGTCGACCTGTACAAGCTGACACCCAACATCGAGCATCCACATGGCTTGCACGAGCGCGACTTCGACAGCCTGTTCACGGTGGACAAGCCGGTGATCTTCAACTTCCACGGTTACCCTTGGCTGATCCACCGCCTGGCCTATCGTCGCAACGGCCACAAGAACTGGCACGTGCGCGGCTACAAGGAAAAAGGCAGCATCAACACACCGCTGGAGTTGGCCATCCAGAACCAGATCGACCGCTACAGCCTGGCCATCGACGTGATCGACCGCATCCCGTCGCTGCAAGTGGCCGGTGCGCACGTCAAGGACCGGCTGCGCGACCAGCAGATCGCCTGCTGCAACTACGCCTACGAGCACGGCGTGGACCTGCCGGAAGCCAACGACTGGACATGGCCGTACTGACCATCAACAGCGGCTCGTCCAGCCTCAAGGCGAGCCTGTTCCAGCCGGACGGGACGCGGCTGAACTTTCGTTACGAACGCATCGGTTCGGGCGGATGCAAGGATCACGCCGCCGCCTTCGCCGCGCTGCTGCACGATCTGGCCGGATACCGGCCACGCGCCATCGGCCATCGTTTCGTCCACGGCGGCGACATCAGCGATGCCGCCCGACTGATCGACACGACCGAGCAGGCACGGCTGGCCAGCATCACCCATCTCGCGCCGCTGCATCTGCCTGGCAACCTGCTCGGCGTGGCGTTGTGCGCGCAGCACTTCGACGCGCCGCAGATCGCCTGCTTCGACACCGCCTTCCACGCCACCCTGCCCGAGCTCGCCTACCGTCTGCCCATCCCCGGCGAACTGGGCCTGCGCCGCTACGGCTTTCACGGCCTGAACTACGCGCACATCGCCCGGCAACTGCCCGCCTTGCTAGGCGATGCGGCGCACGGCCACGTCGTCGTCGCCCACCTCGGCAGCGGCTCCAGCCTGTGTCTGCTGGAAAACCTGCGCTCGGTCGATACCAGCATGGGCTACACACCGGCGGGCGGCATCGTGATGGGCACGCGCAGCGGCGACCTCGATCCCGGCGTGATGCTGGAACTGGCGCAACGCTTTGACGCTGAGGAATTGGCGCGACTCACCTACCGCAAGATGGGCTTGCTGGCGCTGTCGGAGGGCCTATCCAGCGAGATGTCGGAACTAACGCAGAGCGACAGCACCGCCGCCCGTTTCGCGGTCGAATACTACGCACGCCAGGTGCGTGCCGCCATCGGCAGTTACGCCGCCAAGGTCGGCGGCCTGGACGCACTGGTGTTCACCGGCGGCATCGGCGAACACTCCGTCACAGTCCGCACACAGGTCTGCGCCACACTGGGATTTCTGGGATTCGGCCTTGACCCGGTCGCCAACCGCAACCACGCATCGCAGCTGAATGCACAGAACAGCAAACCCATACTCCGAGTCCAGGCGGACGAAGAAGCCGAGATAGCCAGACTGACGCGGGACAACCTCGCCGCCTGACGACGGCCCGGCGACACCTTCCTGACCAAAAAGAAAAAGGCCGCATCGCTGCGGCCTAGCCTTGTCCATCTACTTGTCTGGTCGGGGCGAGAGGATTTGAACCTCCGACCACATGCACCCCATGCATGTACGCTACCAGGCTGCGCTACGCCCCGAGGGCGCGGATTATAACAGAGCACAGCGAACGGGAAAGCGGTTTTACAGAGCCAAGCGACAAAGCGCGACTAGCCAGAGATTTAGCCTGAAACCATCCGCCGGACGATGCAGTCGGCCCTGCTCTTGGCTTAGTACCCTTGGGTTGATTTTCGTTGTTTTTAGGGTACGTTACGCACCAACGACGGGCTAACGTTTACATTCACCGGCCTTGCGTGGCTTAATGAGCAAGGCTGGGTGCAATGATGCGTTGGGCCTCACGGCACAACTTTGTAAATTGGTTTGGGCTGACATTCCTCTATGTAGGGACTGATAGATACAGGGAAATAGTGATGTCCCGTCGGAGCCACAGGCCTTCTACCTGACCGGTCAAAAGCATCTGCATCTCTGCTTCGAATTTCTCGAAGCACCTCCAAGGCTTCTGATCCAATTGCCGCCGCAAACGCATTTTGAATTAGCTCAATAGATCGTGATGCTGATTCAGCTTCTTGGGCGTAGGTCTGCGCCTTGGCCTCATCGTTTGTTTCCAGCGCCAAAAATCGCGCCGTATTTTCCCGAGGAAGAAGCTGGACGTACTCGCACCAATCGAGTCGAATCTTCTTCGCGTATTCATCATCATATCGGTTTTCGGCGATCAATTTATCGAACCAATTGCGCATAAGATTCCAATACATGTAGGCATCTCGTCCGTGTATGCTGTCCGGGAGGTCGCAGTCGTAGGCAAGACGGCGTTCAAAATCCGCTTGCAGTCGGACAAGCTCCTGCTCGCTTAGCGAACTCTGCTGTATTGGGGCCACTGCGGTCTTGCGACCCGCACGAATCATGAGCCACCAGGCGGCTATAGCTATAGTGGCGAATAAGAGCAAAAGGTATTCCACGGGCACCTCCAAGGATTAGTGTGCGGCGGTTAGCAGTTGTGAGACCCAACGATCACCATAGAAGCATGGAATTCATTTCGTGAACTCCTTCCCAGACTCTCTCATGTGATGAATAGCCTTACGTAGGTCCCTCTTGCGGAGCGTAAGGTCAATAATCTGAGAGCAATGCAGGTCTTTCAATTGTAGAAGCCGCCCACCACCTTCGATAGAGCCTGACTTAATAAGCCGATCAGGTATCCGTTCTAGTCGGGTGGATGGCGGAAATTTTCCGAACACTGGAATCCCAAGAGTAATCCCGGTAGCCATGTAATCGAGGATTCCATCCGGTGTTGAGTTGACCCGAAGGCGTTCGGCTGCTGCTCCCCACAATGTGCCCCTAAGTTCCTCATATGCAACACGTGCTCCATCATTCAGTGGAATGGTCCCGACGCGAACGATGAACTCTCGTGAGAGATACAGTACAGAAACAAAGACTACGATCGACCCAGAAGCAAGGTAATACGCGGGGATTTTAGACATCCAGCCGATTGCCGCGCAAACAACTGTTACAACCGTTGCAGGGGTTACCCCGAAGAAGCTCACAATCTGAAGCAGATCGGCTATCAGCGAAATGACGTATTGGATTTTCTTCCTCATAGCCGTAGCAGTCTTTCTAAGGGACGTAACGTAATTTAGACGGCGTTGAAAAGTTGGGATGCCGTTTACTGCGCAAGCGTTGCGTGAAGAATCAAACTTCCAATCACTTACATATCTCCTCCCCGTATTTTCCGGCCTCAAAAGTGCGGAGACGGTGAAAGTCGTTTCATGAGGTGGCAATTCGGCATTTCTACATGTTTTGCGGTTGGCGCGATCCGTGCGAGTTGGTGCGCAAGCGCACCCTGCTACTACCGCCCCGCCAAACACCTCTTCAATAAATTCGTCGTCGAAGCATCGTGCGCGGAAAGTTCAACCTTGCCTTGCAGCTCCGGCAGGAGCTTTCCGGCGAGTTGCTTGCCGTATTCCACGCCCCATTGGTCGAAGGCGTTGATGTTCCACACTACGCTCTGGACATAGATTTTGTGCTCGTACAGGGCGATCAGCATGCCTAGCGTGTAGGGGTCGAGCAGGTCGTAGAGGAAGGTGTTGGTGGGACGGTTGCCGGGGAAGAGTTTGAAGGGCAGCAGGGTTTCCAGCGCTTCGCCGCTCATGCCTTGGGCTTCCAGTTCGGCGCGGGCTTCGACCTCGGTCTTGCCCAGCATCAGGGCTTCGGTCTGGGCCAGGCAGTTGGACAGCAGCATGGCGTGATGTTCGCCCAGCGGGTGATGGCTGCGGATGGGGGCCATGAAGTCGGCGGGGACGATGCGGGTGCCCTGGTGGATGAGCTGGTAGAACGAGTGCTGGCCGTTGGTGCCGGGCTCGCCCCAGACGGTGAAGTGGGTGTCGTAATCCACCGGCTGGCCCTGACGGTCCACGCATTTGCCGTTACTTTCCATCTCAAGCTGCTGGAGGTAGGCGGGCAGGCGGTGCAGGGATTGGTCGTAGGGCAGCACGGCGTAGGCGCCGCAGCCGTGGAAGTTGCCGTACCACACGCCCAGCATGCCGAGGATGACGGGCATGTTGCGCTCGAAGGACGCGTCGCGGAAGTGTTCGTCCATCGCCCGCGCGCCTGCCAGCAACTGGCGGAAGTTGTCCATGCCGACATACAGCGCGATGGGCAGGCCGATGGCCGACCACAGCGAGTAGCGGCCACCGACCCAATCCCAGAACTCGAACACGTTAGCCGGATCGATGCCGAACTGGCCGGTGGCCTTGAGGTTGGTGGACACCGCGCAGAAATGTTTGCTCACCGCCGCCTCACTGCCCAGTTGCTCGACCAGCCAGGCGCGCGCCGAACGGGCGTTGGTCAGCGTTTCCTGGGTGGTGAAGGTCTTGGAGCTGACGATGAACAGCGTGGCTTCAGCATCGACCTTTTTCAGCGTTTCGACCAGATCGGCAGCGTCCACGTTGGAGACGAAGTGCGCCTGCATCTCGGGATGGCCGTAAGGCTTGAGCGCCTCGCACACCATCAGCGGGCCCAGCGCCGAGCCGCCGATACCGATGTTGACGATATGGCGTAGCGGCTTGCCGGTGTGGCCGCGCCACGCGCCGCCGCGCACGGCTTCGGTGAAGCGGGCCAGATCGTCGAGCACGCGGTGCACGTCCGGCACCACGTTCTTGCCGTCCACCAGAATCTCGGCACCCAGCGGCGCGCGCAGGGCGGTGTGCAGCACGGCACGGTTTTCGCTGGTGTTGATCTTGTCGCCGCCCAGCATCTTCGCCGTCCACTCGCCCACACCTGACTGGCGCGCCAGATCGAGCAGCAGCTTCAGCGTCTCGTCGCTGAGGCGGTTCTTGGAATAGTCGAACAGCAGGCCATCGAGCTGGAGCGAGAATCTGTCGAAGCGACCCGTATCTGCCGCGAACATCTCGCGCATGGTCTGGTTGCTGATCTGCGATCGATGGGCAAGCAAGGCCTGCCAAGCAGGGGATTGGGTCAGTTTCGACATGTCATTTCTCGTTGTTTCGGGCAGTGCCGGCTGAATAACCACAGACACCCGGGCGGAGCCGATCTCACCGCTCCGGGCGACTTTATACCTTGAGCTAGATCAGTTCGATGTGGATATCGATCTCACGTTCGGCAGCCAGCCAATCGTCGTGCTCGTATCCGGTGAGGAAGCCGCGACGCTCAGCGATGAAATAAGCGGCCATCGCCACCATCTCGCGCCGCTGTTGGTGCGTCACTTTTTGTTTCTCTACTTTCTTCGCTGCCGCCTTGCGTGGCTTGGCTGCAGGCTTGTCCACGCCCGCCTCGGCGGCTTTCGCCCGAGGTGCACGGGGTTTCTTCGCCGGTGCTGCCTCGGCAGCCGCTACCGCAGCGGGTTTCGCCGTGGTTTCTGCACTCGCCGCCTTGGCCTTGCTGGCGCGCGGTTTCTTGATCACTGCGTCACTGGATTTGTCCGTCATGATGTTCTCCTGTCAATTCAAACCGGGCGTACCTGTAAGGTCGCCAATAAAACTACACCAACTTCAAGATGACACACGCCAACGGCGGCAGCTGGATAGGGGCCGAGTGGGCCTGTCCCATCCATGGCATGGCCTCCGCCTGCAACTCCCCGCCATTGCCGATGTTACCGCCGCCATAATACTGTGAATCACTGTTGAATATCTCGCGCCATTGGCCGCCGCAGGGCAAGCCCTGACGGAAATCGTGTCGCGGCACCGGCGTGAAATTGAGCACCACCACCACGGTCTCGCCGTGGCGACCGCGCCGCTGGAACGACATGAGCGAACGCTCGGCATCCTGACAGTCGATCCAGGCAAAGCCGTCCTGCTCGAAATCCAGCTCATGCAAGGCAGGCAGGTCGCGGTACAGGCGGTTCAGGTCACGCGACAGGTTCTGCACGCCCTGATGATAGAGCTGCACCAGTTGCCACCAGTCCACTTCCCAGCCAGAGCGCCACTCGTGGCCCTGCCCCAGCTCGTTGCCCATGAAGTTGAGCTTCTTGCCCGGGCTGGTCATCTGGTAGGCCAGCAACAGGCGCAGGTTGGCGAACTTCTGCCAGGCATCGCCCGGCATCTTGCCCAGCAGCGAATACTTGCCGTGCACCACTTCGTCGTGCGAGAACGGCAGCACGAAGTTCTCGGAATAGGCGTAGAGCTGGCCGAACGTGAGCTGGTTGAAATGGAAACGGCGGTGCACGGGGTCGTGTTCCATGAAGCTCAGGGTGTCGTTCATCCAGCCCATGTTCCACTTCATCGAGAAGCCCAGCCCGCCCAGATACACGGGGCGCGACACCGCAGGCCAGGAGGTGGATTCTTCCGCCACCGTCAGCGCGCCGGGGAAGCTGTCGTGCACCATGATGTTCAGTTCGCGCAGGAAAGCCATCGCGTCCAGGTTCTCGCGCCCGCCGTACTTGTTCGGTATCCACTCGCCCTGCTTGCGCGAGTAGTCCAGGTAGAGCATGGAAGCGACCGCATCCACGCGCAGGCCATCGAAGTGGAACTCGGACAGCCAATAGTGCGCGCTGGAGAGCAGGAAACTCTTCACCTCGTTGCGCCCGAAATTGAAGATGTGCGTACCCCAATCTTGATGGAAGCCGAGGCGCGGGTCTTCGTGTTCGTACAGCGCGGTGCCGTCGTAACGGGCCAGCGCGAAACTGTCCTGCGGGAAGTGCGCCGGGACCCAGTCCAGCAACACGCCGATGTTTGCCTGGTGGCAGGTGTCGATGAAATAGGCCAGATCGTCGGGTGAGCCGAAGCGGCTGCTGGCCGCGAAATAGCCGGTGCACTGATAGCCCCAGCTCTCATCCAGCGGATGTTCGGAGACCGGCAACAGCTCGATGTGGGTGTAGCCCATGTCGGTGACATAGGGGACCAGTTGGTCGGCCAGCTCGCGGTAGCTGTAGAAACGCCCGTCCGGATGACGCTTCCACGAACCGGCATGGATCTCGTAGATGTTCATCGGGGCATGCAGCCAATCCAGCTGCGCGCGCCGTTGCAACCAAGCGCCGTCGCCCCAGCGATGCGAAAGCTTCGCGCCAGCGCGGGCGGCATTGCCCGGACGCACCTCGAACTCATGCGCATACGGGTCGATCTTGACCTGCAGATTGCCGCTGGTGCTGCGTATCTCGTAGCGATACAGCGCCCCCGGCGACAGCTCGGGGATGAACAGTTCCCACACCCCGCTGCTACCGTGCACGGCCATCGGGTTCACCCGTCCGTCCCAGCGATTGAACTCGCCCACCACGCTGACGCGCTCAGCATTCGGTGCCCAGACCGCAAAACGCACGCCGATTACGCCATCGACTTGCGCCGGGTGCGAGCCCAGCACGCGATAGCCTTGGTACAAACGGCCTTCGTTGAACAGGTGCAGGTCGAAACTGGAGATTTGCGGAGCGAAGGCGTAAGCGTCGTAGAGGGTGCGCTCGCCCTCTGCAGAACCGAGCTGCAAACGATAGGGGCGTTTGGGTTGCGTCTTGCCGCGCCACTCGAACAGCCCGTCGGGATGGACCCGCTGCAGCGGCTCGCGACCTTCTGCCGTCTCCAGCCAGACTTGGTCCGCATACGGCTGGAAGGAGCGCAGCACAAAACCGTCGGGCACTTCATGCAGCCCCAGAAAACCGAAGGGGTCGTGCAACTGCCCCCGTAGCAGCGATTCAATCCGTGGATCTGGCGTAGAGCGCGTATTCTTTTTCATGGTGGGCACGGTGTCGATGACGGGTGAACTATACCTGAAACCGCCCAGACTGGGGCATCTCCCGGACGCAGGCGGGGTTATAAGCGCAGCATCTTGAAATCGCCATCAGCCGCCCCATCTTGCCGGACAATGAAACTTCCACGAGGAGCTGCCATGCGTTTCGATAAATTCACCACCAAACTGCAACAAGCACTGTCCGATGCCCAAGGCTTGGCCGTGGGTGCGGACAACCAATTCATCGAACCGCAGCACCTGCTGCTGGCGCTGCTGGGCGATGCCGATAGCGGAGCGGGCTCGCTGCTGGCTCGTGCGGGCGGCAACGTCCATGCGCTCAAGACGGCGCTGACCGATGCCGTTGCCCGTCTGCCCAAGGTGGAAGGTACCGGCGGCGAGGTGCAAGTCGGGCGTGATCTGGCCAACCTGCTCAACCTCACCGACAAGGAAGCGCAGAAGCGCGGCGACCAGTTCATCGCGTCCGAGATGTTCCTGCTGGCCTTGACCGGCGACAAGGGCGAGACTGGCCGGTTGTACAAGCAGCACGGCGTGCAGCGCCCGGCGTTGGAAACCGCCATCAACGCCGTGCGCGGCGGTGAATCGGTGGGCTCGCAGGAAGCCGAAGGCCAGCGCGAGGCCTTGAAGAAATTCACTCTGGACCTGACCGAGCGCGCCCGTTCCGGCAAGCTCGACCCGGTGATCGGCCGCGACGACGAGATTCGCCGCGCGATTCAAGTGTTGCAGCGCCGCACCAAGAACAACCCGGTGCTGATCGGCGAGCCGGGTGTGGGCAAGACCGCGATTGTGGAAGGCCTGGCGCAGCGCATCGTCAACGACGAAGTGCCGGAGTCGCTCAAGGGCAAGCGCGTGTTGTCGCTGGACATGGCTGCCCTGCTGGCCGGAGCCAAGTATCGCGGCGAATTCGAGGAGCGCCTGAAATCCGTGCTCAACGAGCTGGCCAAGGATGAGGGCAACAACATCGTGTTCATCGACGAGATCCATACCATGGTCGGCGCGGGCAAGGCCGAGGGCGCGATGGACGCGGGCAACATGCTCAAGCCCGCGCTGGCGCGCGGCGAGCTGCACTGCATCGGCGCGACCACGCTGGACGAGTATCGCAAATACATCGAGAAGGATGCCGCGCTGGAGCGCCGCTTCCAGAAGGTGCTGGTGGACGAACCTTCGGTCGAGGCGACCATCGCCATCCTGCGCGGCTTGCAGGAGAAATACGAGCTGCACCACGGCGTGGAGATCACCGACCCGGCCATCGTCGCCGCTGCCGAGTTGAGCCATCGCTACATCACCGACCGCTTCCTGCCGGACAAGGCCATCGACCTGATCGACGAAGCCGCCGCGCGCATCAAGATGGAGATCGACTCCAAGCCGGAGGTGATGGACAAACTCGACCGCCGCTTGATCCAACTCAAGATCGAGCGCGAAGCGGTGAAGAAGGAGAAAGACGAGGCTTCGCAGAAGCGCCTGGGGCTGATCGAGGACGAGATCGCCAGATTGAGCCGCGAATACGCCGACCTGGAAGAAATCTGGAAAGCCGAGAAAGGCGCGGCGCAAGGTGCGGCTTCGGTGAAGGAAGAGATCGACCACGTAAAGGCAGACATCGCCAAACTGCAACGCGAAGGCAAGTTGGAACAGGTGGCCGAGCTGCAATACGGCAAGCTGCCGCAACTGGAACAGAAGCTGAAGGAAGCCGCGCAGCGCGAGGCCGAAGGTGGTGCTTCCAAGAACAGGTTGCTGCGCACGCAAGTGGGCAGCGAAGAGATCGCCGAAGTGGTGAGCCGCGCCACCGGCATTCCCGTGTCCAAGATGATGCAGGGCGAGCGCGACAAGCTGCTCAAGATGGAAGACAAGCTGCACGAGCGCGTGGTGGGGCAGGACGAGGCCGTGCGGCTGGTGAGCGATGCGATCCGCCGTTCGCGTTCCGGCTTGAGCGACCCCAATCGTCCGTATGGCTCCTTCCTATTCCTCGGCCCTACCGGCGTGGGCAAGACCGAGCTGTGCAAGACGCTGGCGACTTTCCTGTTCGACTCGGAAGAGCACATCATCCGCATCGACATGAGCGAATTCATGGAGAAACATTCCGTCGCGCGGCTGATCGGCGCACCGCCGGGCTACGTCGGCTATGAAGAAGGCGGCTATCTGACCGAGGCCGTGCGCCGCAAACCGTACAGCGTGATCCTGCTGGATGAGGTGGAAAAAGCCCACCCGGACGTGTTCAACGTGCTGTTGCAAGTGCTGGACGATGGCCGCATGACCGACGGCCAGGGCCGCACCGTGGACTTCAAGAACACCGTGATCGTGATGACCTCCAACCTCGGCAGCCAGATGATCCAGCAGATGGAAGGCGACGATTACCAGGTGGTGAAACTGGCGGTGATGGGCGAGGTGAAGAACTACTTCCGCCCCGAGTTCATCAACCGCATCGACGAGGTGGTGGTGTTCCACGCGCTGGACGAGAAGAACATCCAGTCCATCGCCCGCATCCAGATGCAAGGCCTGGAGAAACGCCTGGCCGCGATGGAGATGAAGCTGGAAGTCTCGGATGCCGCGCTAAGCGAAGTCGCCAACGCAGGCTTTGACCCGGTGTTCGGCGCACGTCCGCTCAAGCGCGCCATCCAGGCGCAGATCGAGAACCCGCTGGCCCGTGCCATCCTGGAAGGGCGATTCATGGCCAAGGATACGATCCGCGTCGACTGCAAAGCTGGAGTGATGCGCTTCGACCGAGGATGACCTGCGGGAGCAGAGCTAAGGCTGGCGAGCCCCGTCTGCTCGCAGGCCCCTCCATGCCGTGGCTGCCGATCGACCGGCAGCCACGGCACCTTTCAGGTAAGGAGCTCGCCCCGCTTATCGCCCTGAGGTCGCGGCAACAGGCGACAAGGACTCATCTTGGTATACGCGCGCCAGCATCTGTCTGAACGCGGCGATGCGGTCTGGTGCCGTGCGCGACAACACGCCCTGCTCCTGTAGCGTGGTGATGAGTTTGAGCGGTGCCTTGCGCTTGTCGCCGACGATCTCGACATGGCCCGCACGCACTTCGACTCGCCGCGAGCGGGGAAAACTCTCGATCACCGCATTGCGCTGCTCGTCGAGCGAAAACACATCGTCGCTCTCAAGACAGCGCCCATCCTGCTCCCGCCGGCAGGTGTTGCGCTCGTCGGTGTCGATCTTCAAATAGTCGTCGACCTCAGGAGCCAGCGCCCCCGGTTTGCGGATGAAGTCAGACGCAGAAGTGATGTCCATCCACTTCGCGCCGGTGACGATGTAACAGCTTACCGGCAGGAGACCGACCGTCAGCCAACCCAGCCACTGCTTGCCGCAGGTCTCGGCAGAGCCGATACCGTTGAACGGGCCGGAGATGGTGACCAGACGCAGAGAGGTCTGCCGTTGGGATGGCACCACCGAAAGCTCAGTGAGCGACTTGCGGGCGACCAAGGCCCCCTGGCTGTGTCCGATGACGGTGATCTGAGGTATGCGTGTCTGCTCCGCGAGCTGGTGCACGGCGTTGCGCAAGGCAGTCGCGCTTTTGGCCAGGCCATCCCGGTCGTCGTAGGTAAAGCAGGCAGTCTGCTGGCCTTGAAAGGCCAGCACCTGTGCCAACCCCCGGAACTGTCCGGATGAACCGAAGCAGCCATGCGTGAGCACATTGACCGGCTGGCTTGAGTTCAGTTGCAGACGGCGGTCCGGATTGTCGGTACAGGGCCCCAGACCCGGGATGCTGAGCGTGACATCGGCGGGGGGCAGCTTGCCTTGCTCCATGTGGTAATAGGCCGCATCAGGCTTGTCGCGCAGGGCGCATCCGCCCAGCAGAACCAGAGCGAAACATAATGCCTTGGCAGGTCTCAAGTGCCATCTCCCGTGGGTAGAGATCGTGACGACCCGCTCTCACCCTTGGTCACAGGCAGGCGCACGAAAAGATCAGGCAGGCGCATTCCCCATCACCTCGCCCAAACGTACCGGCGCAGCGGCTGCCCAAACCGGGTTGAATTCCAGCACACCCTGCGGGAACAGCATCACCACGGTGGAGCCGAGCAGGAAGCGGCCCATCTCCGCGCCTTGTTCCAGGCGAATATCCTGATCGTCGTAGCGCCATTCGCGCACGCTGCCGGGGCGCGGCGGATTGACCACGCCATGCCACACGGTAGCCATACTGCCGACGATGGTGGCGCCGACCAGGGTCAGCACAAACTGGAAGGTCTTGCCATCGCGCTCGCCGTCAAACACGCAGACCACGCGCTCGTTGCGGGCGAACAGTCCGGGCACACCGCGCGCGGTGGTGGGGTTGACCGAAAACAGCTCGCCCGGCACGTGGATCATGCGGCGCAAGCGTCCGGCGCAGGGCATGTGGATGCGGTGGTAGTCGCGCGGGCTGAGATACAGGGTGGCGAAGCTGCCGTTGTCGAATTGCGCGGCCAGCGCCGCATCGCCGCCGACCAGCGCGGTGGTGGTGTAGCTGTGTCCCTTGGCCTGGAAGATGCTGTCGCGCTCGATGCCGCCAAATTGGCTGATCGCGCCGTCCACCGGGCAGATGAACGCGGCTTCGGCCTGCGGACGTGCGCCCGCGCACAGGGCTCGGGTGAAGAATTCGTTGAAGCTGGCGTAACTGGCGATGTCCGGGTTGGCGGCTTCCTGCATATCGACCCGGTAACGCGCCACGAAGCGGCGGATCACTGCCGTGGTCAGCCCGCCCAGCCGGGCATTGGCGAACTTGCCCGCCAGTACGGTGAGCAACTGCTTGGGCATCAGGTATTGCGGCAAAACCGCCAGGCGATCAGACACGGGAATTTCCTGCGACGCGAAAGGCGCGGATTATAGCGGCGATGGCGAGAAAAAACCTGTGCAATTCATGGCTTGCCATGAGCTGGGTCATGCAGCGACGACCCGGATGGCAGATTTAGGCCGTGCTTCTGCCCGCGCCCGCAGTTGGCCGCACGCGCCTTCGACCTCCTGCCCAGCGGAGTCACGTAGCTGGGTGATGATGCCGCGCTGCTTCAGCGCGCCGACCATGAAGGCCATGCGCTCAGCGCTGGGGCGGCGAAAATCGAGGCCGTCTACCTCGTTGAACGGGATGAAATTCATGATGGCGTACTTGCCGGTGAGCAGTTCGACGATGCGCTCCAGCTCAGCGTCGCTGTCGTTCACGCCTTCGATCAGCGTCCATTGGTATTGCGTCGGGTAACGCGTGGCACGGGCGTAGGCCTCGGCCAGTTCCACCAACTCCACCACCGGGATGCGCGGAGCGTTGGGCAGCAGTCGGGCGCGCAGTGTGTCATCCGTGGTGTGCAGGGAAAGCGCCAGGGCGGGCTTGACGCTTTCCAGCGGCAAGCGCTCGAACACCCGCTCGTCACCCACCGTGGACAGCACCAGGTTCTTGTGCGCGATGTCGCCCTGCAAACCCAGCACCGCTATCGCTTCGAGCACGTTGTCCAGATTGTGTGCGGGCTCGCCCATGCCCATGAATACGACTTTTTCCACCTTGCGGCGATGTCGCGCCAGCGCCACTTGGGCCACGATCTCCGCACTGCCGAGTTGGCGTATCAGCCCAGCGCGACCGCTCATGCAGAACACGCAACCGACCGCACAACCCACCTGCGTCGAGACGCACAGTCCGCCACGCGGCAGCAGCACGCTCTCCGCCAGCTGGCCATCGCTCAATTCCACCAGCAAACGGGCAACCTCATGGTCAGCCGGGAAGGCCCCGTGCAAACGCGCCAACCCGGCCAGCTGCGCCTCGATCACAGGCAACTCCGCCCGCAAAGCAGCGGGGAAGAAGCTCGCGGCCGGACTGCCCTTGCGATCATACGAAGCGACCTGACTCCAGCCGCGCAGCAGCCTATCCTCATGGCAGGGTTTGCAGCCCAAGGCTTGCAGGCGTGACCGCAACAGCGCGATGCGCAACAACGGGGAAAGTTCGGAAGTCAAGGCAAGTACGAAATGCTGGTGAAACAGGGCCCGGATTCTAACTCACCCCATGGCCCAATCAAATATCCACTCTCGCCTCTAAGCTTTTTACTAAAGTTGACGATAACAGTCACATAATAAGAGCCGGTGAAGACAACCCCGAATGCAGCATGTTGTATCCCATTAAGGAGAGTGCCGTGGCTACGAAACTGGTCAGTTTTCTGGCCGGCTCATTGCGTAAGCAGTTGATCCTCGGCATGGTGCTGGTGATCGCTCTGACGATGACGACTTTCATCTACGTCACCACCTTACACCTGCGGGCGGCAGAGGTCGTTGACCACCACGAACAGGAAGTCACGTTCACCAACATGCTGACAGCGGCTTCCGTGACCGTGCTCGCATCCGGGGAGATCACTGACCTGCAGGTGCTGGTGGATGCCCTGAACGGCTACCCTGACTTGCGTCAAGTCGCCATTCTGGATGTCGACGGACAAATTCTGGCGCACACCGATCACTCCAGGATTGGGCTGCACTTACCGGGATTCCCCTTGGAGGCGGGCACCTCAGCCATATCCCAACATCCCGAAGTCCGTGAGATAACCTCCCCGTTAATCATGTCTGGCCAGAAAGTGGGCTGGGTGTATGCCACGCTGGATAAAAGTCATCTAGCTCAAAAGGTTCAGAGAATACTGATTTCCGGATTCCTGCTGGCCGTGCTGGGTACCGCTCTTGGTGTGCTGATTGCCGTGTTGGCCAGCCGATTCTTGACCCGACGTCTGCGCATCATCCACGAGGTTGCCGATGCTGTAAAAGCCGGGAACCATCAGGCCCGCGTCTACCTGTATGGCGAAGACGAAGCCTCTCAACTGGGTCGGCAGTTCAACTTCATGCTCGACAGCATCGAGCAACACGATGAGCAACTACGCTCATTTTACGAATGTGATCTGGTCGGTCTGACGATCACCTCGCCCGACAAGGGGTGGATCAGCATCAACCACTATCTGTGCGAGCTACTGGGATATTCCGAGCAGGAATTGAGGTCGATGACTTGGGTAGAGTTGACCTACCCGGCTGACCTGAGCGCCGATCTCGATCAGTTCAACAGGGTGGTGTCCGGCGAGATCGATGGTTACAGCCTGGAAAAACGCTTCATCAGCCGAACGGGCGAGGTCATCCCCACCAATCTGGTCGTGCGCTGTATCCGCAAGGAAAACGGCGAGGTGAAATTCATCACCGCCATGGTGGAAGATATCCGGCCACACAAAGCCACGGAGGCGCAAATAGAGCGCTTGGCACTCTACGATCAACTCACCCACCTGCCCAATCGCCGCCTGTTGCTGGATCGCATTCGCCAAGCTCTGGCCTCGTGCGAACGCAGCAGCAAATCGGGAGCCTTGTTGTTTATCGACCTGGACAACTTCAAGACGCTGAACGACACCCTGGGCCACGACATGGGCGATCTGCTACTGCAAAAGGTCGCTGAAAGATTGACGACCTGCGTTCGTGAAAACGATACCGTCGCCAGGCTGGGCGGGGATGAGTTCGTTGTGATGTTGACAGACTTGAATGCGAACACGCTTGATGCCGCAGCACAGACCAAGGCCATCGCCGACAAGATACTCGCCCTACTGAATCAACGTTACCAACTGAACTCGCACCCCTACCAGAGCACACCCAGCATCGGTGTCACGCTGTTTGGCATCAGCCAGTGCGACATCGATGAACTGTT
Organism: Ferriphaselus sp. R-1; assembly: GCF_000746095.1. Lineage (GTDB taxonomy): Bacteria > Pseudomonadota > Gammaproteobacteria > Burkholderiales > Gallionellaceae > Ferriphaselus. The sequence continues at coordinate 138,235 of NZ_JQKP01000004.1, forward strand.
AAAGCAAGCGGATATCGCGATGTATCAGGCGAAACGAGGAGGACGCAACACCGTGTGCTTTTTCGACCCGGCAATGCAGAATGAGCTGAACGCAAGAGCAACGCTGGAGATCGAGCTGCAAACAGCGATCGAACAACGGCAGTTCGAGCTGTACTTTCAACCCCAGGTCGATCACACACATCGCGTGCAGGGCGCTGAGGCCCTGATCCGTTGGCGGCACCCCCAACATGGCATCGTGTTTCCGGATGCATACATTCCGCTGGCAGAGCAGACCGGCCTGATCCAGTCGATAGGCGACTGGATGTTAGGCTCCGCTTGCGCACAGATCAAATCATGGCAGAACCATGAAGCCACGCGCCACCTCACGCTCTCGGTGAATGTGAGCGCCAGACAAATGCATCACCCGAGTTTTGTGACAAACATCATAACCATCGTACAACGTCATGGCATCGATCCGCGCCTACTCCGACTGGAGCTTACCGAAAGTGTACTGCTGGAGAATATGGAGTTAACCGCTGCAAAAATGCACGAGCTGGGCGCACAAGGGATACGGTTCGACCTGGACGACTTCGGCACGGGCTACTCATCATTGCAATACCTGAAGAAACTGCCCTTACATCAACTCAAGATCGACCAGTCTTTCGTTAGCGACATTGAGTTCGATGGCAATGACCGGGCGATCGTTCAAACCATCATTGCCATGGCCCAAAGTCTGAACCTTGAAGTGATCGCTGAAGGGGTGGAGACCGAAAAACAGGAACAAATCCTCGGCAGCATGGGATGCCTGCATTATCAGGGATACCGGTTCGGCAAACCGGTACCTCTGGACGAGTTCGAGCAAGCGATTGGGGATGGAAAGAGTACAGCCTAACCACCCGACACCGGCATCACCTTGCCGGCGGCGAGTTTGGCCCGTGCTCTGGCTTCGTCGGTGTCGCGGCCATTTGCCAGGGCGACGCCCATGCGCCGCTTGCTGAACGACTCGGGTTTGCCGAACAGTCGCAGCTCGGTCTCCGGGATGCGCAGCGCCTCATCCACGCCGGTGTAGACGATGCCGACCTCGTCCAGCTGGCCGTAGATCACGGCGGAGGCACCCGGCGCACGCAGGCAGGTGTCGACCGGCAAGCCGAGGATGGCGCGGGCATGCAGTTCGAACTCGTTCAGCCGCTGGCTGCACATGGTGACCATGCCGGTGTCGTGCGGGCGCGGGCTGACCTCGGAGAACCAGACCTGATCGCCCTTGACGAACAGTTCCACGCCGAACAGGCCGAGGCCGCCGAGATCGTCAGTGACCTTCCTGGCGATGTCGCGGGCGCGCTCCAGCGCCAGCGCCGCCATCGCCTGCGGCTGCCAGCTCTCCACGTAATCGCCGCTCACCTGCACATGGCCTATGGGTTCGCAGAAATGCGTCTCGATGCGGCCAGCGGCACCGAGTGCCCGCACGGTGAGCAGCGTGATCTCGTAGTCGAAATCGATGAAACCTTCGACGATGACGCGCCCCTGATCCACGCGCGAGCCGCTGGCGGCGTATTCCCAAGCGGCGGACACCGCGTCCGCGCCATCCACTTTCGACTGGCCTTTGCCGGACGAGGACATCACCGGCTTGATGATGCAGGGATAGCCGATGGTCTCGATGGCGGCGCGCAACTCCTCCAGACTGCTGGCGAACCGGTACGGCGAGGTCGGCAGCCCCAACGTCTCGGCAGCCAGGCGGCGGATGCCTTCGCGGTTCATGGTGAGTTGCGCCGCGCGAGCGGTGGGAATGACGCGCGCCAGCCCTTCAGCCTCGATCGCCACCAGCATGTCGGTGGCAATGGCTTCGATTTCGGGTACGACCAAGTCCGGCTTTTCCTGCTCGATCAACGCACGCAAAGCTGCACCGTCCGCCATGTTGATGACGTGCGCGCGATGCGCCACCTGATGCCCCGGCGCGTTGGGGTAGCGGTCCACCGCGATGGTCTCTACACCCAGCCGTTGCAGGGCGATGAGCACTTCCTTACCCAGTTCGCCGCTGCCCAGCAGCATGACTTTGGTGGCGGAAGGAGATAGCGGTGTGCCCAGGGAAGCAGGTTTCATAACGTTTGAGACGAGAGCTTAGAATGGGGAAAATTATACACAGCCCGCACACGACCACGCGCCCCTATCGTTGCCGACCAACGCTTCCGGCTCAAGAAATCGGGCGCTGCGCCGTAATCGATAGCACTTCGTCACCATTCCGGACGACCACCGCCATGAAGATTCTGCTAGTTGAAGATACCCGTGCCCTTGCCGTGGTCCTGACCGCCCGACTCAACAGTTTCGGCTACGAAGTCCTGGTCGCCGAAAACGGCAAAGTGGCCATCGAATGTTTCAAACAGGATGTCCCCGACCTGATCCTGATGGACATCGAGATGCCGGTGATGAACGGCTTCGAGGCCACCAGCCGGATCCGCGCCTACGAGACTTCGCAACAATGGGCGTGGACCCCCATCATCTTCCTGACCGCCTCGGATTCGCCCGACAATCTGGTCACCGCCATCGAAGCAGGTGCGGACGACTTCCTCTCGAAATCCATCACCGAGCCGGTATTGAGCGCCAAGATGAAAGCCATGACGCGCATCGCGGCGCTGCGCCAACGCCTGTCCGTAGCCAACCAGAAACTGTACGAGCAAGCCAGCCGGGACGGGCTGACCGGGTTATTCAACCGCCGTCACATGGACGCACAGACCGATCTCGCCTGGGAAAACGCACAGCGTGGCGGACACCCCTTCGCCATCCTCATGCTGGACATCGACAATTTCAAGAAATACAACGACCACTACGGGCATCAGGCCGGTGATGACTGCCTCAAACAGGTCGCCCAGGCGATCGCACGGGTGGTCGATGCGGCGAATGCGCAGTCACTGACTCAAGGCTGTTTCGCGGCCAGGTATGGCGGTGAGGAGTTCGCCGTGGTCGTACCTGCCGCTTCGGAGGGAGTGTGCGAGCGATTGGCGCACGCGATCATCAAGACCATTCGCGAGTTGAACATCGCCCATGAAAAGAATGCCGACTGGGGGATAGTGACCGCCTCCATCGGCGGCTGTCGGACGACGGTCGCCGAAGCCCAGATCAGCAACCTGTTCCGCTCCGCCGATGCGAAGCTCTATCAGGCCAAGGAGAACGGTCGCAACCGGGCCGAACTGAACCAGACCCCGGTCGCCCGGCAAGTCAGCCCTGCCGCTTGATCATCACGTAGTGCTTCTGCACCGGCTCGACGACCTCGAACACGCCCGCGAACCCCGCCGGAATCACACAGGCATCGCCAGGACCGAACTCGCGGGCACATCCCCCGGCATCGGTGATCCGGATGCGCCCGGCCAGAACGTGGAAATATTCGTCGCTATGCTCGTCGAAGGCGATGCGCCACGCGCCCACCTCGCACGCCCAGATACCGCAAGAGATACCGCCTCCGGGCGGTGCATAAAACTCCCAGGTCGTCCGCAAGGGATCGCCCTTGACCAGCCGCTCCGGCCTGGGGCGATCATGGGTCGGCACGACATCGGTGCGGGAACCGTCTATCGGTCGAAGCGCAACCATGTCAGCGTTCCCAATGCAGCCGCACACCCGCGAAGGAGACCGGGCCACGATCGGCGTTGTAAGCAGGGTTGCGCATGAACTGGTAGTCCGCCGTCAGCCAAGTGTCCTTCAGCACCTGAAGGCTGTAATAAGCTTCGGCGATCTGCTCATCCGCATAGTTCAGGCGACCATCACCGATGAAATACCCCAGTCCGCCAGCGGCAAGATACTGACGATAGATGCCGGAAAGCGCGTTGCGCATCAGCGCCACCCCCACAGTATCGGATCCCCGCCCCCACTTCGCCCCTTGCATCGATGCTCCCAACGCGAACGAGCGATGCGCTTCGGTGAACGCATAGGTCTCAAAACGCCCGTCCTGCCAGAAGGTGCGCGCGAACACGCCAAAATCCGGGGTGACCGCCTGCTCAAGATTCAGGCCGACCCCATACTTCACCCCTTCACGACGCACCATGCCGGTAGCGGGTACGCCTGCCGCACTGGCTGCCGTCATCGTCGCCGGGTTCGCCAAGGCATCGGCATAACTGCCCATCAGCGCGGTGTTGCGCATCAGCAACAGGCGTAGTTTGCCCGGCTGACCGGCAAGCTGATGAGCGTGTTCGAGTTCAAGGTTCTGGCCATGGTGACTGAAATACCTCCAGTCCAACGCCAACTGATTGGCCAACAAGGGCTGCATGAACTGCCCGGCACGCCACACCCAATCGCCCCGGTAATATTCCAGCGCCGCACCCCAAGTATTGCCTCGCGCATCGGCGGCGTAATCGAAAGCGCAATGCGCCATGTTGCACCAGCTCAGGAACTGGGTACGCGGATCATGGGCGTAACGGTTAGCATCGAAGATGTCCAGTGGCGGAAAGAATCCCGCCGTCAACACCAATCGCTCGGCATCCTGCATGCCCGCCAGTTGATTCATGCCAGAACTGACGCTCTGTCCTTCACCGCCCATCCCCCAGGTCTGGCGCATGAACATCCGCACCCGATAGAGGATGGGATTGGCACCACTGGCACGGGTGATCTCGCCGTTATAAAAGCCGGCCATGCCAGTGAGGTTGGAGAGCGGCACGCCCTGAGCCACTTCCGGGTCGAAATAGAACTCGCCGCCCTGCCACAAGCGTTTGCCAAAGGCCCCCGTCAGACTGAACGAGTAGGTATTCTCCGCACCCGATGACAAGCTGAACGGGCCGCTGTAAGGCGCGGTCAACGCGGGCTTGTGCTGCCAGATGTACGTAGATTGCGCATGTGCATTCCAATCTTCAGCAGCAGGAATCAGCTCCTCTGCCCCCGCCCAGGGCTGGAGCAGACCGCATGCGAACCAGAACGCGAAAAATCGTCCCATCATCGCCCTGCCTCACGCCTCGCCAAGGTCAAAGCGACCGGATTCGATCACCCGGATGAAGCACTTCATGACTTCCGGATCGTGCTTCGTCCGGTCCTGCGCTTCCATCCGCAGGATCTCCATGACTTCCGGATGGGGGCGACGATCATGGTAGGAGCGTCTGACCGAAATCGCATCGTAGCTGTCGGCGACGGCAATGATTCGAGCGCATATCGGTATGTCCTCTCCGGCAATGCCATGGGGATAACCCTGACCGTCGAAGGATTCATGATGGTGCAGGATCGCTTGCGCAGCCTGCTGCGCCCCCTCGATCTCGATGGATGCCATGATCTTCGCCCCGATCACCGGGTGCTGCTTCATGCAGGCCCACTCGTCGGCATCCAGCTCGGTCGGCTTCATCAAGATATGGTCGGGCACCCCGATCTTGCCAATATCGTGGAACGAGGCGGCTATCTTCAGGATGCTCAGCTCGGCGCTCGTCAGGCCACAGGCGAGCCCTATCTCCTTGGACAGTGCTCGCACCCGCTCCGAGTGCAGCCGCGTCTGCCAATCGCGATACCCCAAAGCCACAGATAGCGCCCTGGTATAGTCGTGCAAGGCGTTATAAATCGGATCGCAACAGTCCATTTTCTCCCCCACTTTCTGCTCGCTACGCTCTACTCGCTAAAAAACAGCCATTCCGTCGACCGCCCTTCGCCCGGCGCGCATTATACGTCCGCTACCGACCCTCGCCCTGTATCTTCCCCGACATCAGGCTGGCCGAGACGATCAGCACCGCGCCACAGAGCTCGCGCGCACCCATCGCTTCCCCGGCCAGGAAATAAGCCGCGATGGCGGCGAACACCAGCTCGGAGAGGAACAGCACGATGGAACGGTTCGCGGGCAGGTGGGTCAGGCCGAATTGGACGATGAAGCTGGTGGCACACAACACTACACCCAGCATGCCCAGCAGCCAGAGCTGGCTGATCGGCAGTTCGACCAGCTCCCCCGCCCGCCCCATAAACAACATCGCCCCCAGCGTGAGTATCGCCGTGCCCAGCCACACGCTGGCCGACTTGTAGTTGACGCTCAAGTGCTCGGCCCGCCGCACCAGCACGTTGGACAGAGCGAAGCTGAAACCTGCGCTCAACCCGAACCATTCCGCCAGACTCTGCGGCCACGGCCAGCCGAGTCGCGGCTCCCACAGCATGATGAAGGCGCCTGTCAGCGACAGCGCCGCGACGGCATAGCCATAGCGGTCGAGCCGCTCTCCCAGCAGCAGCCGTGACAAACCGACCGTCCACAGAGGCGCGAGGTAGAACAGCAGCAGCACGCGCATCACCGCGCCATCCAGCGTTCCCAACACGTAACCCAGATTGGCCCAGCCCGCGCTCAGCGGCAGCAGCAGGCCGATCCAGCCGGCCTTGCCACACTCGCGCCACAGCGGCCCACTCAGCGCCATCCCCAAGCCCAGTGCCAGCGTGTAGCTAACCACGATCGCCGCCATACCGGACATGCCAGCCGCACCCAGCACGCGATACGGATACCAGATCAGCCCCCACACCAGCGCCGCCGTCAACAGGCTGGTCGCCGCCACCACATTTTGTTTTGAAGCCACTCGCCGCACCTTTATAATCGCGCACCTGAATCCAAAACCACTGTTCGCGCCAAACGCGAGCGCTTCAGCGCAGTCGTCGTAGTGTACACATCCACCGTTCGACTCTGCTGCGCTACGCCCGACACGCACGGAAATGACCCGCCGATAGCCACATGAATCCCGACCTGAACCACCTGCATCCGTACCCGTTCCAGAAACTCGCCGCGCTGTTCCGCGACATCCCGCCGAACCCGGCGCTGAAACCCATCAGCCTGTCCATCGGCGAACCCAAGCACGCCACCCCGCAGTTCATCAAGGACGCGCTGGTGGCGGGGCTGGACGGGCTAGCGAATTATCCCACAACCGCCGGGAGCGATGCCCTGCGCGGCGGGATCTCGGCCTGGATCGCGCGCCGCTACGCCATTCCCGCACCGGATGCCAAGACCCAGGTGTTGCCAGTGAACGGTAGCCGCGAGGCGTTGTTCGCCTTCGCCCAAGCGGTGGTCGACCGCAGCCGCCCGAACCCGGTGGTGGTCAGCCCCAACCCCTTCTACCAGATCTACGAAGGCGCGGCGCTCCTGGCTGGAGCCACGCCGGAGTTCATCAACACCCTGCCGGAAGACGGTTTCCGCATGGACTACGCGCAACTGCCGGAAGATGTCTGGCAGCGCACCCAGCTCATCTACGTCTGCTCGCCGGGCAATCCCAACGGCCACGTGATGGCGCTGGACGAGTGGCGCGAGCTGTTCGACCTGAGTGACCGCTACGGCTTCATCATCGCCGCCGACGAATGCTATTCGGAGATCTACTTTGACCAAGCGCCGCTGGGCGCCCTGCAAGCCGCGCGCCAACTGGATCGCGACGACTATAAAAACCTGGTGGTGTTCTCCAGCCTGTCCAAGCGCTCCAATGTGCCCGGCCTGCGCTCCGGCTTCGTGGCGGGCGATGCCGCCGTGATCGCCAAGTTCACCCTGTACCGCACCTACCACGGCTGTGCCATGAACCCGGCCGTGCAGGCTGCCAGCATCGCCGCCTGGAACGACGAAGACCATGTCGCCGAGAACCGTCGCCTGTACGCCGAGAAGTTCGCCCGCGTGCTGGAAATCCTCCAGCCGGTGCTTCCAGTCGCGCTGCCGGACGCCGGCTTCTACCTCTGGCTGCGCACGCCCATCAGCGATACGCGCTACGCTCAGGAGCTGTTGCGCACACAGAATGTCACCGTCTTGCCCGGCAGCTACCTCGCCCGCGAAGCGCGCGGCATCAATCCAGGCCAGGATTTCGTCCGCTTTGCACTGGTCGCCGGGGTGGAAGAGACCATAGAGGCTGCTCAGCGTATCGCAAGATTCACCGCCATGCTTGCTGCATGAGCCACCGGCCCGGCGCAACCAAATAATCCACAGCAATGATGGGGTTACGAAATCATTCAAAAGAATGTTGTAAATTTGCATCGATGACTGGATATTTTCGCGGGAATTGATAGAATGCGCCGTCTTTCGTTCAAGCTCGATCATGGACGAACTGATTTACCCCGGTTTTTGTCAACTTAACGTGAAGGAAAAGAAATGAAACTGTCCGCTCTGATTGCTGCCCTGTTGGCTCTGGCTCTGACCGCTTGTGGCGAAAAGGCTGCTGAAGCTCCTGCTGCTCCGGCTCCTGCTGCTGAAGCTCCTGCTGCTTCCGCTCCTGCTGAAGCCGCTCCTGCTGCTGAAGCTGCTTCCGCTCCTGCTGCTGAAGCTCCTGCTGCCAAGTAATCAAGTTACTCAGGCACTGATGACGAAGCCGACGCAAGTCGGCTTCGTCGTTTTCAGGGAACAGGATCAGGCCAGTTCGCGCCAGTCCACCCCGCCGGTCTGCGTAGCCACGCCGACCCACTCTCCAGAACACCCCAACACCGTACTCAATGCCTGCACCGCCAACTCCGGCGTGTTGTTGCGTTGGCTCAAATGCGCAGCCACCAGATGCTGCAGTCTCCCGCAGTCCATCGCGGCCAGCAAAGCGGCTGCCTGCTGATTGTTCAAATGGCCATAGTGGCCACCGACACGTCGCTTGAGCGTGAGTGGATAGTTACCCAGCTCCAGCATGGTCGTATCGTGGTTGCACTCCAGCACCAGCGCATCACACCCCGTCAGCACGGAGCGGATATGGGGCGTGACATGGCCGGCGTCCGTCAGGACCGCCAGCCTGCGGGCACCATCGCCAAAGACGAACTGGACCGGCTCAGCCGAGTCATGCGGCACCGGGTAAGGGAGCACGTGGACATCGCCGATGGAGAACGGCGAATCCGGTGAAATCTCGGTAACGACGACATCGCTGGCGAATGCCGACTCCTGCTGACGCAGGGTACCGTGGGTCAGCCACACCGGAAGTTTGTGGGCTTTGGCCAGTTTGGCCACGCCGGAGATATGGTCGCCGTGCTCATGCGTGACCACGATGCCACTGATCTGGCCAGGACTCAGCCCCAGACGCGCCAGCCGCCGCTCGGTCTCGCGCAGGCCAAACCCGCAATCCATCAACACGCAGGTCTGGCCAGCACCAACCACCAATGCATTGCCTTCGCTTCCGCTGCCAAGCAAGGCAAAACGCATCGTCTATTTCAATTGCAGATAGAGCTTGTCGAACAGCCTGTCAGCCGCCCTGCTTTGAGTGCCTTCATCGGAAGTCACCGTGACTATCGTGACCTTGCCTGAACCACGCACGCTGACGTGCAGGATCTCCGGCTTGCTGCCGCCCCCCAGAATGGGCAGCAGGTTGCGCATTTCCGGCTTGGTAGTATTGATGAAATACATCCCGTCCGCCCGGTTCTTGTCCTCGACACTCAGCTTGAGCAGCTCCAGCGCCTGCCCCACGCGCTCCCAACCCTTGTCGAACGCATCACTCAACTCGATCGTGCGCATGCCGTCCGCCTGCTCGACCATCCTGGTCGATGCCGCCGGTACATTCTCTGCCTGCCCCGCCGAACCGACCGGATTCGAGCGTGCCGAGGCGGCGTTCAGACTGGCCAGCAATTGCTGCAAAGTGGCCGCTTCCAGCTCGACATCGCTGGGGCGGTTCTGCCACTTGAACGTACTGCCACTGGCATCCATCACCTCTTCCTTGCCATAGTGGGAAACGTACACCTCGCTGGCTGCACCGGCCTGGGTACGCTCCACACGGATGCGGAACATGTCGCGGTTGCCGGTGGAATGCATGCCATCAGCCAGCTTGCCGAAGATGCCACGTATGCCACCTTCCTCGATCTTGGCACGTGTCTCATGCCACTCTGTCTCCATCAGCCCGGCGCGCACATCGTCGGCCACCAGCTTGATGCCCTTGTCGCTCCAAAAAGCAGTGAGCTGTGGCCAGATCGACTCGGCGGAGTCGTTCACCACCAACCAGCGCCGAGCTCCATCCCGTTCTAACCTGGCTTTGCTCTCGGGTGCCGGAGTGGTTGCCTTGACGGCCACCGTCTGGGCTGGCGCGGAAGATGGACCACCCGCCACCGCTTGCGGGGCGGCGGCCGGCTCAGCCGTGCCATGGGCGTAGTCGGAGTAACGAGCGACCGTCTCGCCTTCGCTGCCCGGGATGGTGTAGCGTCCTTCGGTATTGGGTACGGTCAGATCGGGCGGGACTTCGAGGGACGGTGTGCGTTGCGCCTGTGCCTTGTAGTCCACTCGCTTGTTCTCGAACCCGAGCATGCTGCACCCAGCCAAAGCCAGCAATGTCGCCGCCAGCGCAGCCTTGTTCATATGTTTCATGTTATTCCCTGAGATTCAGTTCAATTGACGATACCGGCACGGCGCATCGCCTCTTCCACCACGCCCTGCGCGGAGACGGAAAGTGGGGTCAGCGGCAAGCGCAGCGTGTTCTTAATCAAGCCCATACGCGCCACCGCCCATTTCACCGGGATCGGATTGGCCTCGACGAACAGATGGCGATGCAGAGCCAGCAAACGGTAGTTGATCGCGCGCGCCGTCGCCACATCGCCCGCCAATGCGGCGGCGCACATCTCGTGCATCAGGCGCGGCGCGACATTGGCCGTCACCGAGATCGTGCCGACCGCCCCCAGCAGGATCAGCGACATGGTGGTCGCGTCGTCGCCGCTGTACACAGCGAAGTCCTTGGGCGCACGCAACAGCAGATCACTGCCGCGCTCCAGATTGCCGGTCGCATCCTTGATGCCGACGATGTTGGGGATCTGCGCCAGACGCAGCACGGTGTCGTTGCTCATGTCCGCACCGGTGCGTCCAGGCACGTTGTACAGCAGGTGGGGCATATCCACCGCCTCGGCGATGGTCTTGAAATGCTGGTACAGGCCTTCCTGGGTGGGCTTGTTGTAGTAGGGAACCACGGTCAGCGAAGCCGCTGCGCCCGCTCTCTGCGAGAAGGAGGCCAGCTCTATCGCCTCCTTGGTGCAGTTGGCCCCGGTCCCGGCGATGATGGGGATGCGCCCGGCGGCATGTTTCACCGCCTCGGCGATCAACAGCTCATGCTCCTCGACATCCACGGTGGGAGACTCGCCCGTCGTCCCGACCACGACGATGCCGTCCGTGCCTTCGGCGATATGGAAATCGATCAACGTGCGGAACGCCGCCAGATCTAGACTACCGTCCTCATGCAATGGCGTGACTATCGCAACGATACTGCCCTTAACCATGTTCGTCATCGCTTAATTCGACCTGCGCCCGGTGCGCTCCATGAAATTGACGCGCAATTCTACCCGAATCCGCCAGAGCACCAAAGCGGCAAGCTGCAATCTGTGGAATAATCCAGCCATGCCTAAAGTCTCATCCGCCCCAGCCTCCGAGCCGCTGTCCGGCTTACGGCCTGGAGACATCGCCACCATCGTCGGCCTGCACACCGCTGACGATGCATTGCGCCAGCGCCTGCTCGCTCTGGGGATGCGCACCGGAAAAACCATCATAATCATGCGTCAGGCACCGTTCGGCGGGCCTCTGCAAGTGCGACTCGGCTCGACCGACTTGCTCATCCGGACAAACGAAGCCGACAAGATCAGCGTACGAAAAACATGAAACGTGTCGCATTACTCGGGATGCCGAATACCGGCAAATCCACCCTGTTCAACCGGATCACCGGGGGCTCTGCCCGCGTAGGCAACTGGCCAGGGGTCACGGTCGATCTGCTTGCGGGCAAGCTGCTGCTAGGCGGCGAAATGGTGGAATTCATCGACCTGCCGGGCATCTACGACATGCACGGCTACTCCGACGACGAGCAGGTGGTGCGGCACTTCCTGCACGACAACGTCCCGGACCTGGTCGTCGTCGTGCTGAACGCCACCCAGATCGAACGTCAGTTGAGCTTGCTGCTCCAGCTCAGGAGCCTGGACCTGAACCTGATCGTCCTGCTCAACATGGCTGACGAGACGCGCAAGCTGGGCATCACCATCAACCGCCGCAAAATGGCCGAGATGCTCGAACTGCCTATATTGCTGGTCAGCGCGAAGTTCGGGCGCGGAGTCCCGGAAGTGCTGGAAGCCATCACCCGCACCCTGCGCTACCCCACCCCCGGCATGGCCGAAGACCTGCGCGCCCAGTTGGAGAACGACGACCACATCGAAGTCGAGATGGCGCGCGTACTGAGCCAGTCGGTGGAGATCCCGGTGCGCATGTCTGATTCCGACACCGACCGGCTGGACAGGCTGATGCTGCACCCGTTCTGGGGGCTGCCGATCTTCTTCCTGATCATGTTCCTGCTGTTCAAGTGCATCTTCCTGCTCGGGCAGCCGCTGCAAAGCGAGGTCGCCTCGGCGTTCACCGCGATCCGCGAAAGCGCGCTGGAGCCGCTGCTGCTGGCCGTCCTGCCCCCGCCACTACTAGGCTTCCTGCTGGATGGCGTGTACAACGGCGTGGCCACGGTCGCTTCCTTCGTGCCCATCATCGTCCTGTTCTTTCTGTTCATGGCCATCGTCGAAGACACCGGCTATCTGTCGCGCGCCGCTTTCCTGATGGATGCGCTGATGGCCAGGATGGGGCTGGATGGCCGCAGCTTCGTGATGCTGCTGATGGGTTTCGGCTGCAACGTCCCTGCCCTGATGGGCACGCGGGTGATACGCTCGCGCGGGCAGCGGCTGCTATCCATGCTGGTCATCCCGTTCTCGTTGTGCTCGGCGCGCCTGCAAGTCTTTGTCTTCATCACTGCCGCCCTGTTCGCGCCGCCCCACGCCCCGTTGGTATTGTTCAGCCTCTATCTGGCCAGCTTCGCCGCCGCCTTGCTCACCGCGCTGATCTTCAAGAAAAGGTTGTCCAGCGACGAGCCCTTCGTGCTCGAACTCCCGCCCTACCGCTTCCCGACGATGCGACAACTATGGCTGCGCAGCTGGCATGAGGTCTCCCACTTCCTGCGCCGTGCCAGCCTGTTCATCGTGGCCGGCGTGGTGCTGGCCTGGGTCCTGACCAATTTCCCGACCGGCGCGTATCCCGGCAGTCTGGACACATGGGCCGGGATGATAGGCAGCCAGTTGAATTTCATGTTCGCTCCGCTGGGCATCCCCCCGGAACTGACCATCGCCCTGATACTGGGATTCATCGCCAAGGAGATCGTCGTCGGCTCGCTTGCTGTCATCTATGGACATCACGCGCTGGATGCGCTGGCAAACACGCTGACCCACCAGTTGGACTGGGTACAAGCCTACAGCTTCATGCTGTTCACCCTGATCTACACTCCCTGCCTGTCGACCATTGCGACCCTGCGCTCGGAATCCAAGAGTGGAGGTTTCACCCTAGTCGCGCTGGCCTGGTCACTTTCCCTGGCCTGGCTGGTCAGCTTTCTGTTCTACCAAGCTGCACGCGCATTGGGATATTGAACGGAAGCGACTGAAAATAGGCTAGAATCACTCCCCAGACGATCATAATCCCGCGCAAAGTACGGCTGAAGACCAGAACAATCCATGAGCACTACGAACAAAGCAGACATGACTCCCCTGGAAAGATTGCTTTCCTACTTTACCAAGATCCACCCAGGGGAAGGGGTCAGCGTAGCCTATCTGTTCGCCAACTCGTTCCTGCTGCTGTTTGCCTACTATCTGCTCAAGCCGGTGCGCGAGGCCTTGATCCTGACTCAGGGCGGTGCCGAGTTGCGCAGCTATGCCGTGGCCATGCAAGCGATACTGTTGCTGGTCGCCATTCCGGTGTACGGCATGCTGTTTCAGGGGCGCAAGCGACTGGCATTGCTGCGCACCATCATCTTCTTCTTCGCCTCGAACCTCGCCCTGTTCTTCCTGCTGGGCAAGCTGGGAGTCAATGTCGGCGTGCCTTTCTTCGTCTGGCTGGGCATCCTCAGCGTCACCCTGGTCGCCCAATTCTGGGCCTTTGCCGCCGACATCTACAGCGTCGAGGCCGGACACCGCCTGTTCGCCTTCATCGCCGTCGGTTCGACGCTGGGATCACTGGTAGGCTCTGAGGTCGCCACCATCGGCATCCCCTTCATCGGTGCCTACGGCATGATGATGTCGGCAGCGCTGATCCTGTGCCTCTCGGTCATCCTGAGCGCCCGTGCCGATGCCAACATCCCCGAAGCGTCGCGCGGCCACTCGGAGGACGGCCATTGGGCCGAGCAACATGCAGGCCTCCTGAGCGGCTTCTCCATCGTACTGAAGGACCGCTATCTGATGCTGATCGGCCTTTTCGTGCTTCTGCTCAACTGCATCAACAGCACCGGCGAATACATCCTGGCCAAGATCATCATCGCCCAGTCCGAAGCCGAAGTGCTGGCCGATGTCACCCACACGCTGACCAAGGGCGATGCCATCGGCAACACTTACGGCGACTTTTACTTCTTCGTCAACCTGCTGACGCTCGCCATCCAGCTGCTGTTTGTGCGCCGCATCTGGCAGGCCGTGGGCATTCAGGGCGCACTCCTGATCTCGCCCATCATCGTCTTCTTCGGCTACGGCATGATCTCCTTCCTGCCTGCGTTCTGGGTGATCTACATGGTCAAGATCCTTGAGAACAGCACCGACTATTCGATCCAGAGCACCACGCGCCACGCCCTGTTCCTGCCGGTGGACCGGGAGAAGAAGTACAAGGGCAAGACCTGCATCGATACTTTCATCTGGCGTCTGGGTGATCTGATTCAGGCCCTGCTGGTCTATCTAGGGATGAATGTGTTCGGTTTCGGCCTGAAACACTTTGCGATGGTCAATTTTGCGTTATCGACCGTGTGGCTAATCATTGCCATCGGCATCGGCATGAGTTACAAACGCGCCCGGGCCAACACGCCCCCGGAAGGCCAAGCCTAGCCCCACCACTTCCCCGCACCGCAGGAACGGACTCGCACCGAGGCCGCTCCTGTCGTCCCTCGATCCACCAATAAGCGGTTGCCCCCCCTGAGGAATTAAGGGAAAATCCGCGCCTTCCGAACCCGTATTCGTCACTTTCCACCCAAGGATGTGGGTATGTCCGACATTGCCAAGACCGCACAACTCAACCGCACCTCGCCACAGCCTCCCTTAAGCTGGTATTTCGACCCCAAGATATTGGAGATCGAACAACGCGTGCTGTTCGATGCCGGGCCAGGCTATGTTGGCCACGAACTACTGGTACCGAACCAGGGCGACTACCATGTGCTGGAATGGATGGATAGCGCCAGGATGCTGGTGCGCAACGACAACGGCGTGGAGTTGCTATCCAACATCTGCCGCCACCGCCAGGCCACCATGCTCAAGGGGCGCGGCACGGCCAAGAACGTGGTCTGCCCGCTGCATCGCTGGACCTACGATCTGGGCGGCGAGCTGATCGGTGCGCCGCAGTTTCCGCAGAACCCCTGCTTGCATCTAAACAAAAAACCGCTGCAACGCTGGAACGGCCTGCTGTTCTCCGGCCAACGCGACATCGCCAAGGACCTGGCGACCGTGCCCGCCTTCAAGGAGATCGACTTCACCGGCTACATGCTGGACCGCGTCGAGGTGGACCACTACGATTTCAACTGGAAGACCTTCATCGAGGTGTATCAGGAGGATTACCACGTAGCACCCTTCCACCCCGGCCTGGGCCGGTTCGTGAACTGCGATGACCTGACGTGGGAGTTCGGCGAGTGGTATAGCGTACAGACCGTGGGGCTCAACGATGCCCTGCGCCACCACGGCAGTCCGGTGTACGAGAAATGGGCCGAACAGGTGCTGCGCTACAACCACGGCGAGTTGCCCAAGTACGGCGCGATCTGGCTGACCTACTACCCCAACATCACGGTGGAGTGGTACCCGAACACGCTGGTGGTGAGTACCATCGTGCCGCGTGGCCCGGAAGCCTGCTCCAACATCCTGGAGTTCTACTATCCGGAAGACATCGTGCTGTTCGAGCGCGAGTACATCGAGGCGGAGAAACAGGCTTACCGCGAGACGGCGGTCGAGGACGACATCATCTGCCAGCGCATGCACGAAGGCCGCCGCGCCCTGTTCAGGCAGGGCATCGAAGAGGTCGGCCCTTACCAGTCGCCCACCGAGGACGGGCTGGTGCACTTTCAGGAATTCCTGCGCCGCCAGCTCGATCCCCACCTGAAATAAGTGGGCGCCCTGTGGATGCTGGCCGCCGGATTCCTGTTCGGCTGCATGGGCGTACTGGTGAAGCTGGGAGCGGGGCAATTTTCCAGCGCTGAACTGGTGTTCTACCGCTCAGCCTTCGGCCTGCTGTTCGTGCTCCCCCTGCTGCGCAGCAATGGCCTCACCACCCCGCATTGGCGCGGACATCTGTGGCGCGGCCTGTCCGGCACGGTGGCAATGATGCTGTTCTTCTATTGCATCACCACCCTGCCGCTGGCCACCGCGATCACGCTGAACTACACCTCGTCGCTGTTCCTCACCGGGCTGACCCTGCTTGCGTTCCGCGACAAACTGCACTGGCCGCTCACCGCCACCCTGCTGCTGGGCTTCGCCGGCATCGTGCTGCTGTTGCACCCCACGCTGGAGCGCGACCAGCTCATCCCCGGCCTGCTCGGGCTGCTGTCCGGCCTGCTCGCCGGCTTCGCCCTGTTCAACGTACGCCAGCTCGGCGTGCTGGGCGAACCGGCGGCGCGCGTAGTGTTCTACTTCAATCTGACCGCTACGCTGTTCACTGCTGTCTGGTTGCTGCTGGACCGCGAACTCCATGCGCCCACGCTCGCCACCCTGCCTTTGCTGCTGGGTTTGGGCGCTTCCGCCACGTTCGCCCAACTGGCGATGACCCGCGCCTACCGCCTCGGCGCCACGGCAGTGGTCAGCGTTTTGGCCTACAGCACCATCGCCTTCGCTGCCCTGTTCGGCATGTGGCTATGGGATGAGACGCTGCCCTTGTCCGGATGGGCCGGGATGGCGCTCATCATCAGCAGCGGTGTGATAGCATTGAGACTGACTCCCAAGCACTGAGAAACGATATGATCACCATTCAACACTCCGAAAACCTGCTCAACGCCGCCATCCTCGGCGAATTCTCTCTGGCCGATTTCAAACAGTTCGAAGAAGAAGCCCTGTACAAGCTGAGCACTGCCGGCTCGATGAACCTGCTGTTCGATCTGCGCGACATGGTGAGCTACACGGTCGACGTAGCATGGGAAGAGGTCAAGTTCTTC
Source organism: Ferriphaselus sp. R-1 (assembly GCF_000746095.1). GTDB lineage: Bacteria > Pseudomonadota > Gammaproteobacteria > Burkholderiales > Gallionellaceae > Ferriphaselus. The sequence goes on from NZ_JQKP01000004.1 coordinate 155,238, forward strand.
AGCCGCGAACACCAGCACGACTTCAGCAAGATCGCCATCGTCACCAACGACCAATGGCAGACCTGGGCGACCTGGTTGTCGCGCCTGTTCATCGATGCCGACGTACGGGCATTCTCCAGCTATGCCGAGGCCTCGGCGTGGATCAGCGAATAATCGGTCACAGGATATCGGCCTGCCCAGACAGGCTGTTGTACAGCAAGGCCGTCAGGACCAGCGTGTCTTCCGCTGACAGGCTGGTGAAACGTACCCCATGCATCTGGCTCGACGGATCGGCCTCAGCCCTTGCATCCGCATGACAGGAGCGCAGCTGGCATTCAATCTCCAGGATGTAGTCGTGGCCGTTCACTTTGACGCGCAATCCTAACCCCAGATACTCATCGATACCCGCCATCTGCTCCTTGGCCACCAGCAGCGCGCCGCCCATACTGATGTCCCGGACCTGGCAGGCGTAACGCTTGCCGGTAGCATCCACCGCCGAGCCGATCAGACTCACGCTGGTTCGGGAACTGCTCCGCACGACCATTCCCCTGACCTCTTTGGGAAAACTGAGGTGCAGGTGGGGAAAGGGGACATTGGTCACCCTCCGGATCTCGGCGCTGAAGGCATAAGCGTTCTTGCCGCCGAAGAAACGCACCACGACGGGCACACCCTCACGCACCAGCATCACTTTGCCCGCCTCAACCGGCGTGGAAACGATCACGCTCCCTCCCTTGAGGTAGCCGATCAGCGTTACATAGTGCCGCGTATCCCCCGTAGCCGCCTGGAACTGCAACTGCACCATGTCTCCGATATGCAAGCGGACTTGCTCCAGTGCCAAAACAGCCTGTTCGTCATTCGTATTGTCCATGTATCCCCCTGCCCCGGATTGTATAGAAATATCAATAAAAACACAGCCCGGAGCAGTGCCGGGGCGAGCCCCCTAAAAAGTCGACAATTCACAATCAAAACAAATTATTGACGCTTATCTCAGGTGTCAGGTAACATGCGCCCGACTTTGAATCACCCTGACCGACCTGACCGTGCCCATCCGACACCTGCATCTCCTGCTGCTTTCTGCCGTACTGACGCTTGTTCCGTCGGTAGCTGCGTGGGCGGATGAAGACTCGGGAGCGCTGTCCTTCGTCACACAGATCCACCAGCCCCCTCCGGCAGCAGCACCTGCGCAGAACGACGACCAGATGGCACCTCTACTGCATGAGGTGGCGCAGGATGATCTCTGGCAACGTATCCGCAACGGTTTCTCGCTGGCCGAGCTGGACAGTCCGCTGATCGCCAAGCACGAGCAGTGGTACGCCAACCGCCCCGACTACGTATCACGCATGACCGAACGCGCCGGGCGCTATCTGTATTTCATCCTTGAGGAAGTCGAGAAGCGCGGCATGCCGACCGAAGTCGCCCTGCTGCCGATGATAGAGAGCGCCTACAACCCGTCCGCCTATTCGATCGCGAACGCGTCCGGCATCTGGCAGTTCATCCCGTCCACCGGGAAGGACTACGGCATGAAGCAGAACTGGTGGTATGACGGTCGCCGCGACATCCTCAGTGCCACACGCGGCGCGCTCGACTATCTGCAACGGCTGCATGACATGTTCGGCGACTGGCAGCTGGCACTGGCCGCTTACAACTGGGGCGAAGGTGCCGTGCAGCGTGCCCAGGAGCGCAATCGTGCTCGCGGCCTGCCGACGGACTACGCCAGCCTGACCATGCCGGAAGAGACGCGCAACTACATCCCCAAGCTGGTCGCCGTGAAGAACATCATCGCCAGCCCGTGGAACTTCGGCCTCACGCTATCCTCCGTGCCGAACCAGCCCTATTTCACCGCCGTGACCACCACCGAGCACATGGATGTGAAAGTCGCCGCCAAGCTGGCCAACATCAGCATGGAAGAGTTCCTTGCGCTGAATCCCGCGCACAATCGTCCGGTGATGTTGCAACACAACACCAACACCATCCTGCTGCCGGTGGATAAGGTTGATGACTTCTATCGCAACCTGGAGCATAACGACCAGCCTCTGGTCAGCTGGCAAGGGTATCAGACCCGCAAAGGCGAACGTCTGGACAAGCTCGCGCCGCGCTTCGGCCTGACGGTCGAAAAACTCATCTCGATCAACGGCCTGTCTGCCCGCGCCAAGACCAGCTCGGGCCAGACCCTGCTGGTTCCCATGCGCGGCGGTGATGCGGATTACGAGTTCGAGGCGTTCAACATGCACCTGGCACCCAATGCCTTGGCCATGGTGGCGAAGACCTCCCCCAGAACAGGCAAGGACAACAAGGGCAAGACCAAGGAGCGCGGAAAGCTCGCCGCACTGGGCAACAAGCGCGAACGTCCGGGCAAACATGGCACCAAGGTCGCCTCTCGGCGCGAAGCCCCCGCCCGGAGCACCAAGCTGGCTAGCCTGAGCCGCTCCGCCGGCAAACCATCCGCATCACGCAGCGGTAAGCAGCCTGCCCGCCGCCTGCACGTCGCTTCCAACCCTTAATCCCCGGCCCGGCCCACGCTTTCCGCGTACAGATGGCAATGCACTCGCTGCGTACCACCCAGCGCAGTCTCGCCTGGATAGGTTTCACGACAAATCGTCATCGCCTGCGGACAGCGCGGGTGGAAATGACAGCCCTGCGGGGGATGCGCTGGTGACGGCATCTCGCCCGCCAGCCGGATGACCTGGCCGCTGCCTCCATCCACACGCGGCACTGCCGACAACAAAGCTTGGGTGTAGGGATGGCGCGGTGCGCCCAAGACCTCAGCCGTCGCACCGCGTTCGACGATACGCCCCAGATACATCACGCACACCTCGTGCGCTAGGTATTCCACCACTGCCAGATTGTGGGTGATGAACAGGTAACTCAGCTCAAGCTCCTGCTGCAACGCGCGCAGCAGATTGAGTATCTGCGCCTGCACCGACACATCCAGCGCGCTGGTCGGCTCGTCGCAGATCAGCAACTGGGGATTCACCGCCAAGGCGCGGGCGATGGCGATGCGCTGGCGCTGGCCGCCGGAGAACTCGTGCGGATAGCGCCACTTCGCCGCCGCGCTCAGCCCCACCTGCTCCATCAAGGCATCCATCAGGCCCTGCCGCGCCGCGCTATCGCCGCCCACGCCGAGCGCGGCCATGCCCTCGTCCAGGATCTCCGCCACCCGCATCCGGGGATTGAGCGACGCATACGGGTCCTGGAACACCATCTGCATCCCCGCCCGCTGCGCACGCAGCGCCTGCGCCGACAAACCGATCAGCTCTTGCCCGCCGAAGCGCACGCTACCCGCCGTCGGCGCGATCAACTGCAACATCGCCTTGCCCGCCGTGGTTTTGCCACAGCCCGACTCGCCGACCAGCGCCAAGGTACGCCCCGCGCCGATCTCCAGCGAGACCCCATCCACCGCCCGCACCACCCCCACCTGGCGCTGCAACACGCCACGCCGGATAGGGAAGTGGACCTGAAGGTTGGAGACTTCCAGAAGGGTATGGGAACGGGAGTCGGGGGCTGGGTAGAACCCGGGTTCTGCAGCCCCTGCCGCTTCCCCCTGCTCCCTTCCCGCGCCCTCAGGCGCATACAGATGACAGCGCACCCCTTGCCCGTCGACCTCGCGCCACTCCGGCGCACGCTCATGGCACAGCGCCCAGGCGCGGTCGCAACGCGGAGCGAAGCGGCAACCCGGTGGCATGGCATCGGGCGTGGGCACATTGCCGGGGATAGCTTCCAGCGGAGCGGCCCCGCGCCGTGCGTCAGGCAGGGCCGCGAACAACTTTCGGGTGTAGGGGTGCAAAGGCTGAGTGAACAGCTGTTGGCGCGAGGCGCGCTCGACGATCTGCCCGGCATACATGACGGCCACCTGATGCGCCATCTCCGCCACCACGCCCAAATCGTGCGTGATGAGCAACATCGCCATGCCGCTTTCCGCCTGCGTGTCGCGCAAGAGTTGCAACACCTGCGCCTGGATGGTCACGTCCAGCGCCGTGGTCGGCTCGTCCGCGATGAGCACGCCCGGCGCCCCCGCCAGCGCCATGGCGATCATCACCCGCTGCTTCATGCCGCCGGAAAGCTGGAAGGGATATTCGTGGATACGGCGTGGCGCATCGGGGATGCCCACCTGCGTCAACAACTCGATACAGCGCTGCTCCACCTCAATCCCGACCTCGCCGGACTGATCCAGGCGCGCACGGGAGCAGCCACCGGCTTCGACAGTCTCAGCCTGAACGGATGCCTGGTCGCCGCCATGCAACTCCAGCACCTCGGCGATCTGCCGCCCCACCGTCAGCACCGGGTTCAGACTCAGCCCCGGCTCCTGGAAGATCATCGCCAACCTGCCGCCGCGCACCGCGCACATCTCGCGCTCAGGCAAGGTCAACACGTCGCTGTCACCCAGCCGCACCGCTCCGCCAGCCACCCGCACCCCGTCCGGTAACAGACGCATCAAGGAAAGCGCCGTCACCGACTTGCCGCAGCCCGACTCGCCCAGCAACGCGAACGTCTCGCCGCGCCGCAACGCGAACGAAACACCATCGACCACCGCCGCCCCATTGGGCAAGCGGACAGTCAACCCATCGACACCAAGAATTTCACTCACGATTCACCTATCCAGCAGGCATCTCGCCCACACGCTACGGACAAGAGTGTAAAGCATCGCAGGAACAAGGCGGTGTAGAAAGGCGGCCTAGTTTTGTGAAGTGAGTGGGCGTGCGCGCAGTTCGAGCAGCCAGATGACGTAACCAGACAGGCAGTAGCCGAGAAAAATCAGGAACAGGACGATAGGCGGATCGACCGAGATCAGGATGAAGAACATGGCGATCAGGAACACCACGATGAACGGGACGCTCTTGCGCATGTTGATGGCTTTGAAGCTGTGGAACTTGAGGTTGCTGACCATGCTCAGCCCGGCGAAGGTGGTCAGCACGGCAGCGTACCAGCGCACCTCTTCCCCGCTGAAGTGGTTGTCCAGCATCACCCAGACGAAGCCGGACACCAGCGCGGCGGCAGCTGGGCTGGGCAGGCCCTGAAAGTAGCGCTTGTCCACCACGTCGATGTTGGTGTTGAAGCGCGCCAGACGCAGGGCGGCGGCACAGCAGTAGATGAAGGCGGCGAACCAGCCCCATTTCCCCAGCCCCTTGAGCGCCCATTCGTACATCACCAGCGCGGGTGCCACGCCGAACGAGACCATGTCGGACAGGCTGTCGTACTGCGCGCCGAACTCGCTCTGGGTATGCGTCATGCGGGCCACGCGGCCATCCATGCCATCCAGCACCATGGCCACGAAGATGGCGATAGCGGCGAACTCGAAGCGCCCGTTCATGGACTGGACGATGGCGTAGAAACCGGCGAACAGCGCACCGGTGGTAAACAAATTGGGCAGCAGATAGATGCTGCGACGGCGCAGATCCAGAGGCTTGCGGTGATTGCGGTAAGGTTCCATGCCGCGAGAGTATCAGTTCTTGCCGCGCACAGCCAGAACCGTGGGCAGCAAACCCTGACGGGTCATGATGGGATGGAGATAGAGGTTCATGGTTGCCAGACGCTAGTCGCTAGCCGCCAGTCGAAAGCCAAGGCTTGCCTTAACGAACGACCAACGACTAACGTCTAGCAACTGTCTTTAGTTCTTCGACTGGTCGACCAGCTTGTTCTTGCCGATCCAGGGCATCATGGCGCGCAGCTTGCCACCCACGACTTCGATCGGATGCTCGGCGTTCAGGCGACGGCGGGCAGTCATTTCCGGATAGTTGGTGCGGCCTTCCAGGATGAACTGCTTGGCGTAGGAACCGTTCTGGATGTTGGTCAGGCATTCCTTCATCGCGGCGCGGGCTTGGTCAGCGATCACGCGGTTGCCGGTGACATACTCGCCATACTCCGCGTTGTTGGAGATGGAGTAGTTCATGTTGGCGATGCCGCCTTCGTACATCAGGTCGACGATCAGCTTCAGTTCGTGCAAGCACTCGAAGTAAGCCATCTCGGGCGCGTAACCGGCTTCGGTCAGGGTCTCAAAACCAGCCTTCACCAGCTCCACCGCACCGCCGCACAGCACGGCTTGTTCGCCGAACAGGTCGGTCTCGGTCTCTTCACGGAAGTTGGTCTCGATCACGCCACCCTTGGTGCCGCCGTTGGCTGCCGCGTAAGACAGAGCGATCTCCTTCGCCTTGCCAGTGGTGTCCTGATAGACAGCGATCAGGGTCGGCACGCCGCCGCCCTTCAGGTATTCGGAACGCACGGTGTGGCCGGGGCCCTTGGGGGCGATCATGATCACGTCCACATCAGCGGGCGGCACGATCTGGTTGTAATGGATGTTGAAGCCGTGGGCGAAGGCCAGCGCAGCGCCGGACTTCAGGTTCTTGGCCACATCGGCGTGGTAAACCTGCGGCATGGTCTCATCCGGCAGCAGGATCATCACCAGGTCAGCGCCCTTCACGGCATCGGCGATCTCTTTCACCTGATGGCCAGCGTTCACCGCCTTGTTCCAGGAAGCACCGCCCTTGCGCAGCGCGACGGTCACGTTCACGCCGGAATCCTTCAGGTTCTGCGCATGGGCGTGGCCCTGCGAACCGTAACCCACGATGGTCACTTGCATGCCCTTGATCAGGGGGATGTTTGCGTCTTGGTCGTAATAAACTTTCATGATTGCCTTTCAAATAAAAAGTTGTTAGTCGTAAGTCTGTAGACGTAAGTTTGTGGTGTCCGCTGCGCGGTTTTTACTATCAACCAACAACTTACGTCTTACGTCTGCTTTTACAGTTTCAAAATCCGTTCGCCGCGCCCGATGCCGGAAGCGCCGGTGCGCACCACTTCCAGCATCAAGCTGGAGTCTATCGCTTGCACGAAGCTGTCCAGCTTGGAGCCGGTGCCGGTCAGTTCGATGGTGTAGCTGCTTGCATCCACGTCGATGATGCGGCCACGGAAGATGTCGGTCAGGCGCTTCAGCTCCTCGCGCCCTTCGCCCACCGCCCGCACCTTGACCAGCATCAGCTCACGTTCCAGATGCTGACCTTCGGTCAGGTCCATCACCGCGACCACGTCGATCAACTTGTTCAGTTGCTTGTTGATCTGCTCGATCACGTCATCGGAGCCGCTGGTGACGATGGTCATGCGCGACATGGTTTGATCTTCGGTCGGTGCCACGGTCAACGATTCGATGTTGTAGCCGCGCGCGGAGAACAGCCCGGCCACGCGCGACAGCGCGCCGGCCTCGTTCTCCATCAGCAATGAGATGATGTGACGCATGTTACAGATCCTCCGCCAGAATCACTTCGGACAAGCCCTTGCCGCCGGGCACCATGGGATAGACGTTCTCGGTGGAGTCGGTCCGGAAATCCAGGAACACCAGCTCGTTCTTGCGCGCCAAGGCCTCTTCCAGCGCCGGGCGCACGTCAGACGGCTTCTCGATACACAGGCCGACGTGACCATAGGCCTCGGCCAGCTTGGCGAAGTTGGGCAGCGCGTCCATGTAGGACTCGGAATAGCGGTTGCCGTGGAAGAACTCCTGCCACTGGCGCACCATGCCCAGATAGCGGTTGTTCAGCGCGATCACCTTGATCGGCAGGCGGAACTGCTTGCAGGTGGACAACTCCTGAATGTTCATCTGGATGCTGCCTTCGCCGGTGACACAAGCCACGGTCGCCCCCGGATGCGCCAGTTGCACGCCCATCGCGGCAGGCAGTCCGAAGCCCATCGTGCCCAGACCGCCGGAGTTGATCCAGCGACGCGGCTGGTCGAACTTGTAGTACTGCGCCGCCCACATCTGGTGCTGCCCCACGTCCGAGGTCACGAACGCATCGCCGCCGGTCAGCTCGTACAGCGTCTCGATCACGTACTGCGGCTTGATCAGCTCGTCGGAGTTGCGATAGGTCAGCGAATTCTTGCTGCGCCAATCGGCGATCTGCGCCCACCAGGCAGCCAAGGCCTGTGCATCGGGCTGCTGGCGGGTGGAGTGCAACACCGCGAGCAGGTCGCCCAGCACATGTGCCACGTCACCCACGATGGGCACGTCCACCTTCACCCGCTTGGAGATTGAGGACGGGTCGATGTCGATGTGGATGATCTTGCGCGGATTCTGCGCAAAGTGCGCGACGTTGCCGATCACGCGGTCGTCGAAACGCGCGCCCACCGCCAGCAGCACGTCGCACTGCTGCATCGCCATATTGGCTTCCAGCGTGCCATGCATGCCGAGCATGCCGAGGAACTGCTTGTCCGTCGCAGGATAGCCGCCCAGCCCCATCAGGGTGTTGGTCACCGGGAAACCCAGCAAACGCGTCAGTTCGGTCAACTGGCTGGCGGCACTGGACAGCACCACGCCACCGCCCGCATAGATCATCGGGCGCTTGGCGTTCAGCAACAGCTGGGCGGCCTGACGGATCGCGCCGATGTCACCGTGCTGGGAGGGATTGTAGGAGCGTATCTGCACCGAGGACGGATAGCTGAACTCTGTCTTCTGCGCCGACACGTCCTTGGGGATGTCGACCAACACAGGCCCCGGACGGCCACTCTTGGCCAGATAGAAAGCCTTTTTCATGGTGCTGGCGATGTCCTTGACATCCTTCACCAGGAAGTTGTGTTTCACGCAGGGACGGGTGATGCCCACCGTGTCCACTTCCTGGAAAGCGTCCTCGCCGATGTAGCTGGTCGGCACCTGGCCGCTGATCACCACCATGGGGATGGAGTCCATGTAAGCCGTCGCGATCCCGGTGACGGCATTGGTCGCGCCTGGGCCGGATGTCACCAACGCGACACCGACCTTGTCGGTGGAGCGCGCATAGCCGTCAGCCGCATGGATGGCCGCCTGCTCATGGCGTACCAGCACATGCTTGACCTTGTCCTGCTTGTACAGCTCATCGTAGATGAACAACACTGCCCCGCCGGGATAGCCGAACAGGTATTCGACCTCCTCTTCCTGCAAACAGCGGATGACTATTTCTGCGCCCGTCATTTCCATACGTAGTGACCTTGGATTACAACCTATCAAAGAACCGCGCAGGGTAATGATTTTAGGCGCTTAGGTCAACCCCCGGAACAGTGCGGGCATCCATCTTTCGGCAACCCCAGCAGAATTTTGCTAGTATCGCCCTACCCTCACCGGAGCAACGCAACTGGCCAGCCACGCAGAACTTTCAGACTTCCTCACGGCAACCGAGCGCCGCGCCTACAAGCACGCGCTGTATGCGGTGCGCGACGAGCATTGCGCGCTCGACATCGTGCAGGATGCGATGCTCAAGCTCGCCGAGAAATACAGCGACAAACCCGCCGCCGAGCTGCCGATGCTGTTCCACCGCATCCTGCAGAACACCATCCACGACCATTTCCGCCGCCAGAAGGTGCGCGGCCTGTGGACCACCTTGCTGTCGGCACTATCGCCCCGGCACGACGATGAAGAGCACGACCCGCTGGAGACCCTGCTGGATGAGACCCACCAGCACCATGCCCCGGAAGCCACGCTGGAGCAAACGCAGACTCTGGCCACGATCGAAACCGCAATAAAAAACCTGCCAGCCCGTCAACGTGAAGCATTCCTGTTGCGTTACTGGGAAGACTTGGACATCGCGGAAACGGCAGCAGTCATGGGTTGTTCGGAAGGAAGTGTCAAAACCCATTGCTCGCGCGCCACCCATGCTCTCGCGGAGTCTCTCCACGCACAAGGAATCACGCTACCATGAACAGCGATCTCGACACAGAATCGATCAGGAAGCTACTCGACCGCTCGTTGTCACGACTCGGACCGACCACACTCTCGCGGCTGAGCGATGCGCGCCAGTACGCCCTGGCCCTACGCACGGAATCAGTGCGGGCACCCGCACTGGCGGGGAGCTACACCCACGCTGCCCACACACACCACCGTATCCAGCAATGGGGGCTGATTCTGCTGCTGTTGCTGCTTGTGCTGGGGGGCATCAGCTATTGGAGCCAGCCCACCGGGCCGAGTGACGATGAGGTTGACATCGCCATCCTGACCGACGACCTCCCGGTCGAGATGTACGCGGATTGATGTCAGACAAGCTCCGACATCGGCTTGCCAGCGCGGCGCTGATCGCGTGCCTGATTCCGGACGCGCAAGCCGCGCTCACCGCCTGGAACAAGCTCTCCCCCTTGCAACGGGAAGCGCTGGCCCCACTGTCCAGCCAGTGGGACAAGCTGCCTGAACCCTATCAGGCGGACATGCTCAAGCTAACGAATCACTACGAGAGGCTCACGCCAGAACAAAGGAACAGGCTGCACACTCGCCTGCTGGACTGGAGTCGGCTGACTCCCCAACAACGGGCGCAAGCCCGGGAGAAATACACCGCCTTCCAGAAGGTCCCGCCGGAGAAGCGGGAGATGGTGAAGAACATGGTGAAAGAGCAACAAGCCGCGCGCAACGCCGCGACAGACAGCAGCGCCCCATCGCCGGCTCCGGCGACAAAATAGCCTAGCGCCGCTCTGTCCACCACAGCATGGTCGAGGCCAGCATCAGAAACAGGGCCGGCATCACCACCACACTGAACAGCGCCGGCCAGTCATTGATCGCCCCCAGATTCCCGAACAGCTTGCCGACGAAGTGGAACGTCAGGCCGAGCACGATGCCGACAAAGATCTTGCCGCTCACGCCACCGGAACGGTGCTGCAACGAGGCGAACGGCAAAGCCAGCAGCAACATCACCGGCAAGGCCAGCGGGTAGATCAGCTTGTTCCAGAAAGCGACCTCGTAACGCGCTGTCTTCTGGTGATTGTCCGTCAGATGGGCGATATATTCGCGCAGGTTCCAGGCCGACATCTGCTCCGGCACCACCAGCAATACGTTCAACAAGCTGGGCTGCAACGACGACCGCCACTCCAGCTCCGGCAGCGCGTGCGAGACCGCACCGCGCGCATCGAACTCCGTCTGCGCCACCTCGTCCAGCTTCCAGCGCCCGTCTCCCAGAAAGGTGGCGCGCTTAGCCGCAGTCATCGCCCGCAAGCGTCGCGCGTCGTCGAACTCATAGATGCTGACGTTCAGCAGGGTCGTGTCCGGCAACACGTTCTTCACGTTGACAAAGCTGTGCTCATCCTTGACCCATACGCCGGACCGGAACTCCTTGAGTTGCACCTGGATGTTGCTGGCCTTCAGACGCATCTTTTGCGCCATGCGCTCACTGGGAGGTGCGACGAACTCGCCACAGACGAAACTGAGCATCACCAAAGGCAAGGAGATCAACATCAATGACTTCACCATCCGCCCCAGAGATGCGCCGGAGCTGCGATAGATGGTCAGTTCGGAGTGCGCCGCCATCTGCACCAGGGCGAAGATCGCCCCGATCAGCACCGCCACCGGGAACAGCTCGTAGATATGGCCGGGCACCGTCAGCAGCACGAACAGCAGCACCATCCCCAGGCCATAACTCCCCAGCCCCATCGCATTCAATTCATAGATCAGATCCAGGAACGCGAACAGCATGACCAATGCAGCGAACACCAGAGCGATGCCGGCGTAGATCTCGCGCGCCAGATAACGGGTGAGCAGGTTCACGGCAACCACCTCCGCCACGAGAACACCAGCATGCGCCGGTAGAACAGCGCAACCACCAGTACCGCCATGGCCAGATGCAACAGCACCAACCCTTCCACCGGCCCCATCTTGCCCTGTCCGACCCAGGCGTTGGTGACACTGATCAGGTTGTTGTACAGCATGTAGATCATGATGGCCATGATGAGATTCAGTGAGCGGCCCGCACGCGGGTTGACAAAACTCAGGGGGATGGCCATCACTGCCAGGATCAGCGCACTGAGCGGCAAGCCCAGACGCCACTCCAGTTCGGACCATGCCCAGGTCGTCGGTTGCTGGATCAGGGCCAGTGTCGTCAGCGACTTGGGTGTGACGTTGGGCAGCTTGGCCTCCACGGTCTCGATGCGCACGGCATAGCGCTCGAACTCGACGACCCTGAAGTCACTCCGCCCCGGCGTGCCCTCATAGCGAGTACCGTTGAGCAACACCAGGAAACGATCACCGTTGGGCGCGGTCTCCTGGTAACCCTCCTTGGCCAGCATCGCGCTGGTCACGCCATCCCTGGTGGACTGCACGAAGATGTTGCCGACACGCTTGCTCTGCACATCCACATCCTCAAGGAAGTACACGCGATCCGCCTGCTTGGACTCGCGGAACATGCCCGGCTGCGCGGCAGACACCTCGTCGCGGCTATCCAGGCGACGCTTGTATTCGTCGGCCTGGGACAAGGCCCAGGGCGAGAGCACCAGACTCATCAGGGCGATCAGGGCGACCACCGGGAGCGCGTACCACAGCACCGGCGCGACCCAGCGGGTCAAGCCCAGGCCACTGGACAGCCAAGTCACCATCTCGCTGTCGCGATAGCTGCGCGTCAACGTCAGCAGGATGGACAGGAACAGGCTGACCGAGAGCAACACCGGCAGATAATTGAGGGCCGAGAACCCCAGCATCACCAGCACCCCGTCCACCGGCAACGCGCCACTCACCGACTCGGTCAGCAAGCGGATCAGCTGCGACAGCACGACCAGACTGATGAGCACCACGAACACCGGCACCCCGGTCGCCATGAATTCACGCTGTAACTCGCGCTGGAACAGTCCGCCGCGAACTGTCTTTGACTTTCGTTGGGAAGTTTGCGGATAATCCGGCATCGGTTGGAAAACCAGTTCAATGAAAAAAGGAGCGGCGGTGGAATTTAGCACAAAACAGCTAGGCCCGGAAAAACAGACCGGAGGGTGCGTCATCGTTGGCGTGTATGAGAACGGCAAGTTCACCGACGCGGCCAAGGCGCTGGACAAAGCCTGCGGACACGCGCTGACCGCGCTGGTCACGCGCGGCGACCTCAGTGGCAAAGCCAGCTCCACCCTGCTGTTGCAGCAGCTATCCGGCAGCGCCGCCGAGCGCGTGCTGCTGGTCGGCCTCGGCAAGCATGGCGCGCTCGACAGCAAGACCGCACTGGAAGCCTTGCGCGCTGCCCTGCGTGCCGCCCTCGCCACCCCGGCCAGCGATGCGACGCTGTACTGCACCGACTGGGAGGTGGCCGGACGCGATGCCGCCTGGCTGGGAGCGCAAGCCGTGCTCGCCGCCGCCGATGTCAGCTACCGCAGCGACAGCCTGAAGAGCAAGCCTGCCGAACCGGCCAAGCTCACCCACCTGACGCTGGCCACTGGCGGCAAGGTCAGCAAGAAGCTGGAGACAGCCATCGCCCAGGCGGCTGCCACGGCGCAGGGTGTGGGGCTGGCCAAGACGCTGGGCAACCTGCCGGGCAACGTCTGCACTCCGACCTATCTGGCCGAACAGGCACTGGCGCTGGGCAAGTCGCACGGTCTCAAGGTCCAGGTGCTGGAACAGGCCGACATGGAGAAACTGGGCATGGGCTCTTTCCTCTCCGTCGCCCGTGGCAGCGTCCAGCCGCCCAAACTCATCAGCCTGGAATATCACGGTGGCGACAAGAAACAGAAGCCGGTCGTGCTGGTCGGCAAGGGCATCACCTTCGATACCGGCGGCATCTCGCTGAAGCCGGGTGCCGAGATGGACGAGATGAAGTACGACATGTGCGGTGCCGCCAGCGTCCTGGGCACCTTCCAGGCCGTCGCCGCGATGAAGCTGCCGATCAACCTGGTCGGCATCATCCCCACCTGCGAGAACATGCCCTCCGGCACCGCCACCAAGCCCGGCGACATCGTCACCAGCATGTCCGGCCAGACCATCGAGATCCTCAACACCGATGCGGAAGGCCGCCTCATCCTGTGCGATGCGCTCACCTACGCCGCCAAGTTCAAGCCGGACTGCGTGGTGGACATCGCCACCCTCACTGGTGCCTGCGTCATCGCGCTGGGCCATGTCGTCAGCGGCCTGCTCGGCAACGATGACGAGCTGGCCGCCGAGCTGCTCGCTGCGGGTGAACAAAGCTGGGACCGCGCCTGGCGCATGCCGCTGTACGAGGATTACCAGACTCTGCTCGACTCCAATTTCGCCGACATGCAGAACATCGGCGGACGTGCGGGCGGCACCATCACCGCCGCCTGCTTCCTTGCCCGCTTCACCAAGGATTACCGCTGGGCGCATCTGGACATCGCCGGCACCGCCTGGAAGTCCGGCAAGGAGAAGGGCGGCACCGGACGCCCCGTGGGATTGTTGACGCAGTTCCTCATCAACCGCGCCGGGTAGCCGGCAGCGCACCGGGGCCGGCTCCCGCATCGCATCCGGCCCCGCCACCTGCGGAAACGAGGAGAGCATGCAGCCATCAGAAGCTCGTCACTGGCGCAACAACCGCAGACTGACGGTCGGACTGCTGGCGATCTGGTTCGTTGCCACCTTTCTGGTCAGCGGCTTCGCGCGCGAGTTGCAGGGCATCACCGTACTTGGCTTCCCGCTGCCGTTCTACATGGGCGCGCAGGGCGCGTTGCTGATCTACGTCTTGCTGGTCGGCTATTACGCCTGGCGCATGGGCAAGCTGGATGCCGAGTGCGCTGCCGGGCGAGAGGATGCTTGATGGCCACCACTGACCAGGCTGGCTTCGTCGCCCGACTGCGCCGCTACTACTCGCATTATGCGGGCGGCTTCATCGGCTTCGTGGTGATGCTCGCCATCCTCGAACAGATGGGCGTGCCCAACAAGGTGCTGGGCTATGTCTTCCTCGGTGCGACGGTGTTAATGTACGCGGGCATCGGCATCCTGTCGCGCACGGCCAACCTCACCGAATACTACGTCGCCGGGCGGCGCGTACCCGCACTGTTCAACGGCATGGCGACGGCGGCTGACTGGATGTCGGCGGCGAGTTTCATCGGGCTGGCGGGCACCTTGTACCTGTCCGGCCACGACGGCCTCGCCTTCGTGATGGGCTGGACCGGCGGCTATGTGCTGGTGGCACTGCTGCTCGCCCCCTACCTGCGCCGCTTCGGCCACTACACCCTACCCGACTTCCTCGGCGCACGCTACGGCGGCAACCTGCCGCGCGCCATCGGCGCGTTCGCCGCCATCCTGTGCTCGTTCACCTACGTCATCGCCCAGATCTACGGTGTCGGGCTGATTGTCAGCCGTTTCACCGGCCTGGACTTCGGCATCGGCGTGTTCGTCGGGCTGGGCAGCATCCTGCTGTGCTCCTTCCTCGGCGGCATGCGCGCCGTGACCTGGACGCAAGTCGCCCAGTACGTCATCATCATCGTGGCTTATCTCATTCCGGTGGTGTGGCTGTCGGTCACCCATACCGGCAATCCAGTACCGCAGATCGCCTACGGCTACGCACTGCAACAAGTCACGGCGCGCGAACAGGTGTTGAACGATCCGACCACGCCCGAAGGCGCCCGCGAAGCCGAAGTGCGGGGGCTGCACAAACAGTCACAGCAGGCATTGGAACTGCGCCTGCGCGAGCTGGATGCGGGCGGCGCGGCCTATCTGGCGGCAGAGCGCGCCAAACTGGAACGCGCCATCGACGCGCTCAAGGTCGCCGCCCCCCTCGATGCAGACGCGCTGGCCGAGGCGCGCCGTCGGCTCGCCGAGTTCCCGCACGATATCGCCACCGCCCGCACCAGCTGGCGCGCCGCCGCCGAAGCGGCCCGCGCCAAGGCCGCGCCTATCACTGCCCACGCCGAACCCTTCGCGGGCAGCAGCGCAGAAGCCCGCGACACCAAGCGCAACAATTTCCTCGCGCTGGTGCTGTGCCTGATGGTCGGCACCGCCGCCCTGCCCCATCTGCTGATGCGCTACTACACCACGCCCTCGGTGCAGGAGACCCGCGTTTCGGTGTTCTGGTCGCTGCTGTTCATCTCCGTCCTGTACATCACCGCGCCCGCGCTGGCGGTACTGGCCAAGTACGATGTCTACACCCTGCTGGTCGGCTCCAGCTTCTCGGAACTGCCCGGCTGGGTCTCGGCCTGGGCCTCGGTGGACAAATCGCTGATGAGCATCACGGACATGAACCACGACGGCACGGTGCAACTGGCCGAGATCAGCATCGGCGGCGACCTCATCATGCTGGCGACACCCGAGATCGCCGGATTGCCTTACGTGGTCACCGCGCTGGTGGCGGCAGGCGGATTGGCAGCCGCACTGTCGACTGCCGACGGCCTGATGCTGACCATCGCCAACACACTGTCGCACGATGTCTACTTCAAGATGGTCGATCCCAGCGCCTCGCCCAAACGCCGCCTGGTGATCTCCAAAGGACTGCTGTTCATCGTCGCCCTGTGCGCGGCCTACATCACCTCGCTCAAACCGGGCGACATCCTGCTGCTGGTCAGCGCCGCCTTCTCGCTCGCCGCCTCCGCCTTCTTCCCCGCGCTGGTGGCGGGCATCTTCTGGAAACGTGCCAACCGCTGTGGCGCGGTGCTGGGCATGACGACCGGCTTGCTGGTATGCGTGGGCTACATGCTCGCCACCTACCCGCTGTTCGGCGTGAACGCGCCCTTGTGGTGGGGCATCCATCCGATCTCGGCAGGCATCTTCGGGATGCCCGCCGGCATCGCTGGCGTGGTCATCGGCAGTCTGCTGACAGCCGCGCCGGATCAGCACACCCGCGACTGGGTGGACCTCATCCGCAGCCCCGACAGCGGGAAGACTCAGCCGCCGTAACGGGTGGTGTCCTTGACCAAGGGCAGGCCTTGCTGGCCCCACGCCTCGACCCCGCCGGACAGGGAAACCAGGTTGCTAAAGCCGATGCGTTGCAGATTGAGCACCGCCAGAGCAGAACGTCCACCGGTCTTGCAATACACCACCACCGGCTTGGTTTTGTCGGCGAACGCCGGATGCTCGCCGATGCGGAACTCGACCACACCACGCGGCAGGTTGATCGCGCCGGGCAGGCAGCCGGCCTCGTATTCGGCAGGCTCGCGCACATCCAGGCACAGCACGCCTTCATTCAGTAGCTTTGCGGCAGTCGCCACATCGGTCTCGCGGATCTGCGCCTTGGCCTCGGCGACCAGTTGTTGCGGGGTGATCGTCATACGTGTATCTCCTTGCAGTGATTGATCCTCGCCGGTCGCGACGGCTGTCGCGCCGACACGGGACGCGTAAACTACACCATGCCCCGCCCCGCAGGCTATCCCCCGGATGGCGAGGTTCCTGCCGAAATCCTCCCGAAGGCCAGATTCCGTCCACACTACGCAGGATTTTCTCGGCCAGATTCGGCAGAATACGCCTCACCGCAACCCGACAGTACAGGAGCCGAACATGTCCGCCTATGTCATCCCATTCCGGTCGCTGAGCATGGGCGACCTGCCCAAGGTGGGCGGCAAGAACGCCTCTCTGGGCGAAATGATCGCCACGCTGGGCGCATCCGGCGTGCGCGTACCCGACGGCTTCGCCACCACGGCGCAGGCTTACCGCGACTTCCTGGCGCAGGACGGGCTGGACCAGCGCATCGCCCGCACCCTGGCAGCGGTGGATGTGGCAGACGTTACGGCGCTGGCCGAGGCCGGACGCACCATACGCGACTGGATCGTCAACGCGCCGCTGCCGCCGCGACTGGAAGCCGAAATACGCGAGCACTACGCCCGTCTGGCCGGCACTGGCGCGGACAGCTACGCCGTGCGCTCGTCGGCCACGGCGGAGGATCTGCCGGATGCGTCCTTCGCCGGTCAGCAGGAGACATTCCTGAACATCCACGGCATCGACAATATCCTGCAGGCGATCCGCGCCGTGTTCGCCTCGCTGTACAACGACCGCGCCATCTCCTACCGCGTGCACAAGGGCTTCAAACACGCCGAAGTCGCACTCTCGGCGGGCGTGCAGCGCATGGTGCGCTCCGACCTGGGCAGCTCGGGCGTGATGTTCACGCTGGATACGGAATCCGGCTTCCGCGACGCGGTGTTCATCACCTCAGCCTACGGGCTGGGCGAGATGGTGGTGCAAGGGGAAGTGAACCCTGACGAGTTCTACGTGCACAAGCCGCAGCTGGCAGCGGACTTCCCGGCCTTGATCCGCCGCAGTCTGGGCTCCAAGCTGCAGCGCATGGTGTTCGACGCGCAACGCTCGGCCAGCCGCTCGACCCGCATCGAGCCGGTGCCGGCGGCGGAACGGTCGCGCTTCTCCCTGAGCGACGAGGACGTGTTGCAACTGGCGCGCTACGCCGTGGCCATCGAACGGCATTATGGCCGCCCGATGGACATCGAATGGGGCAAGGACGGACTGGACGGCCAACTGTACATCCTGCAAGCGCGGCCCGAAACGGTGAAATCGGTCATGGTGCGCGGCGGTGCCGAGAAATATGTGCTGAAGCGGCGCGGGCCGGTGCTGATCGAAGGCCGCGCCATCGGCCAGAAGATAGGTGCGGGCAAGGTGCGTATCGTCGCCCAGGCCGCCGAGATGGGCCGGGTGCAGCCCGGCGACATCCTGGTGACCGACATGACCGACCCGGACTGGGAGCCGGTGATGAAGAAGGCCGCCGCCATCGTCACCAATCGCGGCGGGCGCACCTGCCACGCCGCCATCATCGCGCGCGAGCTGGGCATCCCGGCCATCGTCGGCTGCGGCCACGCCACCGACACGCTGCAGGATGGCGCGCCCGTCACCGTCTCATGCGTCGAAGGCGACACCGGCTATGTCTATGACGGCAAGCTGCCGTTCGAGGTCGTGGTGCAGGACGACATCGCGCTGCCGCCCATCCCGGTCGAGCTGATGCTCAACGTCGGCAACCCCACGCTGGCGTTCGAGTTCGCGCAGTTGCCGTGCGCCGGGGTCGGCCTGGCGCGGCTGGAGTTCATCATCAACAACCTGATCGGCGTACATCCCAAGGCCGTGCTGTATCCCGATGCGCTCTCCGCCGAGCTGCAGGCTGCCGTGGCGGAACGTGCCGCCGGTTATGCCAGCCCCGAGGAGTTCTATGTGGAAAAGCTCACCGAAGGCGTGGCCACACTGGCGGCGGCATTCTGGCCCAAGCCGGTGATCGTGCGCCTGTCCGATTTCAAGTCCAACGAATACCGCAAGCTGCTGGGCGGGGCGGGCTACGAGCCGGAGGAAGAGAACCCGATGATCGGCTTCCGGGGGGCGGGGCGCTATGTCGCCGCCGCTTTCGCCGACTGTTTCGAGCTGGAGTGCCGCGCCATGAAGCGGGTGCGGGAGCGGCTCGGCTACACCAATGTGGAAGTGATGATCCCGTTCGTGCGCACCGTCGGCGAGGCGCGCGAGGTCGTCACCGCACTGGAGCGCCACGGCCTGAAACGGGGCGAACATGGCCTGCGCCTCATCATGATGTGCGAGATCCCCTCCAATGCGCTGCTGGCCGAGGATTTCCTGCAATTCTTCGACGGTTTCTCCATCGGCTCGAACGACCTGACCCAGCTCACCCTGGGCCTGGACCGCGATTCCAGTCTGGTGGCCGACCGTTTCGACGAGCGCGACCCGGCAGTGAAGGCCTTACTGCAGATGGCGATCAGCACCTGCAACCGGCTCGGTAAATACGTCGGCATCTGCGGCCAGGGGCCATCGGATCACTTCGATTTCGCCCAGTGGCTGATGGAGACCGGCATCCAGACCATGTCGCTGAATCCGGACACCTTGCTGGAGACCTGGCGCAGACTGGCTGCAGGGAAACCGCAATGAGCCTGCGCATCACGCCCCTGCCCGCCTTCCGCGACAACTACATCTGGGCGTTGCACGACGAGCGGCATGCCGTCGTGGTCGATCCCGGTGATGCCGCGCCCGTGCTGGCCTTCCTGCGCGAGCACGCCCTCAGTCTCGCCGCCATTCTGGTCACCCACCACCACCACGACCACACGGACGGCATCGTCGACCTGCTCGCCGCCATTCCCGATTGCGCGGTGTATGGCCCGCGCCACGAGGTCATCGACGGCATCAGCCATCCGGTCGGCGAAGGCGATGTCGTCCGCATTCCCGAACTGGACCTGAGCCTCAGCGTGTGGGACATCCCCGGCCACACACTCGGCCACGTCGCCTATCTGGGCGCGGGCGGCGTGTTCTGCGGCGACACGCTGTTCGGCGCGGGCTGCGGCAGGCTGTTCGAGGGCAGCTACGCCCAGCTCCACCACGCACTGAACCGGCTGGCGGCCCTGCCCGCCGCAACCCGCGTCTATTGCACCCACGAATACACCGAGGCCAACCTGCACTTCGCCCTCGCCTGTGAACCGGACAACCCCGACATCCGGCAGCGACAGTCCGCAACCGCCGCCCTGCGCGCCGCCGGCCAGCCCAGCCTGCCCTCGACCATCGCTCTGGAGCTCGCCAGCAACCCCTTTCTGCGCTGCGCCGTACCCGCCGTCGTCCAGCAAGCCGAGCACCACCTCGGTCACGCCCCCCCGGACAGCCTCGCCGTCTTCACCGCATTGCGGCAATGGCGCAACCACTTCCAGGCTCCCGCCCGCTGAACCGCCCTCTGCACAGGGGATTTCGGTTGCAGTAACGGGCAATCTGGTTTATTCTGCGCGCCCTTTCGGAGAGGTGGATGAGCGGTTTAAGTCGCACGCCTGGAAAGCGTGTTTGGGTTAATAGCCCAACGGGGGTTCGAATCCCCCCCTCTCCGCCAGACATACAACAACGCCGCGCCTTTGTCGTCATCAAGGTCGCGGCGTTTTCATCTCCGCCCCTGCCAGCATGACTGCGTGATGCGCGCTTCCGGGTTCAGTCCGGCAACTGAGCGGCGGACAGCTCTTTCAGGAACGTCTCGATATTCTCTTTCACGGCACCTTCGACGGCCATTTTCAGGCGGGTCACGGCGGCGAACGATTCGGACATGGTGGTGCGGTGCGAGCTGCGTATCGATGTGCGGAACATGATCTTTTGATCGGATACGCGGATGAGCTGCCAGGCGAGTTCGAGCTTCACGGTGAAGTTGCCGCCCATCAAGGGGCGTTGCAGCTCGATGATCCTGACGTACAGGGTGTAGTCGGCAGGTATCCGGCTGACCGAGCCGAACAGCCCGGCCTTGAGGATGGATGCCTCGACTGCAGCTTTGAGGTCGGCATCGGCGATCGACGACGGGTCTAGCGCACCGGTCGCCTGTCCGCCCGACACAGTGATCTGCACACTGTCGCCCTTAGGAACCTGTGCGCGGACGACCGGCCCGGCCTCCATCGCAGCGCGGTCGGCGGGCGATGCGCAGCCACCCAGCAGCGCCAGCAGGACGGCACAGGCCGCGAGGATACCGAGGCGGGCCACGGCTTACTTCCGTGTGTTCAGGATGTTATCGACGACCTCATCCACCATCTTGGCCGGGGACTTGCGGGTGAGCGAGGTGTGATAGGAATTGCCCTGCGCGAGCGGGAAGTTGGATTTGGGATCGCGCACCACGATGGTCAGCTCGATCATGTACATGGTCATATCCCACATCCACTTGTCCACATAGGTGACCAGCGCATCGGGCTGGGCGGCGACCTCCGGGTCTGCCGTCACGACGAAACCTTTGGCGCGGAACTTCTCGGCGATCAACTTCTTCGTGCTGCCGTCCTCGCCGGGAAGTTGGGCGACGTGGACCGATTTGATCGAACTCCAGTTCATGGTCGGGTCGGAAGAGGCCGTGGCGCGGTTGACTGCGCAGCCCGTGTTGAGAAGGGTCAGGGCGCACAGTGCGGCGACCCAGGTTGTGCGGCTGATCAGCGTGGCGATGTTCATGTCCGTCTCCCGTCGAATGTGTGGCGACATTATGTGACCAATGGGCAGGAGCGACAAGGGCGATATGCCCATGTGGTCAATCCGCGCTCAAGGTGAGCTGCGTACTTTGGCAAACTCGGCAGCGATGGAGTCGATCAGCGTCGCCTTCCTGATCCGGACCACACGGGGCCCGGTGCTGCTGACCGGCGATGCCTGCATCACAACATGGGGTTGGGAACATACCGTCGAGCCCGGCGACTTCACCGCCGACCACGCGCGCAACCTGAAGAACCTGCAAAACATGAAGCGACTGGTCGCGTATCATCCGCAGATCGAGGTGTATCTGGGGCACCAGCACTAAGCTGGCCGACGACTGCCCAGCACCGACATCCGGCACTTGTCGATATTCAACCGCAATCGGCAACCTTCCCCGCCTGCCCGACGCGATCTTCCCCGGTCGCAGTCACCAACAGATGGTTGAGTTCGGTTTCAGCAGTCATGGCGGTGGTCCTGGGAGGAGTGAAGTGGTGAATTGTAGGGATTGAGAGATGCTGGGGGAGGTTTATCGGGAGAGGATGGGGAGCGGGATACTAGACTCCGCGCTTTTGCACGACCCGACTTGAGTGCCGGGTTAGATGCGACTCGATGAGTTTAACAAATGTTTGGGTGCCTCTTGGGTACAGCACATACGAGGCGTTCAGACCCTGCAGTCTAATTAGTACGCCTCCAAGGGAGAGAAAACCTCGCTTCCATTCGACCCCGGCAATATCTCGATATGGAATGACTGTTGTTGAAAACCCGCAGATGACCATAAAGTCAGGATAAAGCGCTACACGAGTAAATGGAATATTGGTTCCGACACCAATTCCCAAACCTCTAGAGCCAACTGAGCATCTTTGTTGCCATAGAGGCTCTAAACTTTGCTCTGCAGGCACTCTACGGAAACTGCCAATAAGAGGCCAGAACAGCACACCTGCAACCACAACAAGAAGGGCAACGAGTTCAAAGAAGGGATCCATAGCTCTAACAAAATAAGTCTAGTAGGGTGGGCAAATCCCGATTTGCCCACGCGGTTTGCACGCTGGGCATCATACGATACGCGCTGGATTTACGTGTGCGGATGTGTGTCAGCGGTGGGCAACACTACGTTTTTGCCCACCCTACAAATGACCATCCGCTACGCCGCCCACAGTGGCGGTTCGTCCATCAGGGCGATTTGTTCGCGTAGTTCGAGGATGCGTTCCTGCCAGTAGTGCTGGGTGTTGAACCAGGGGAAGGCGCGTTTGAAGGCGGGGTCGTCCCAGCGGCGGGCGAGCCAGGCGGAGTAGTGCAGCAGGCGCAGGGTGCGCAGGGCTTCGATCAGATGCAGTTCGCGGCTGTCGAATTCGCAGAAATCCTCGTACCCGGCCAGCACGTCGCCAAGCTGGCGCACACGCTCTTCGCGCTCACCGGAGAGCAGCATCCACAGGTCTTGCACCGCCGGGCCCATGCGGCTGTCGTCGAAATCGACGAAGTGCGGGCCGTCGTCGGTCCACAGCACGTTGCCGGAATGGCAGTCGCCGTGCAGACGCAGCAGGCCGGGCTGTCCGGCACGGGCGTAGCAGTGGCGCACGCCTTGCAGGGCTTGCTCGACCACGCTGCGCCAGGCGGGCAGCAGGTCGGCGGGAATGAAATCGTGGGCCAGCAGGTAGTCGCGCGATGCCAGGCCGAAGGTGTCGAGGTCCAGCGTGGGGCGATGCCGGAAAGCCTGGAGTCGGCCCACGGCGTGGATGCGGCCAAGGAAGCGCCCCATCCATTCCAACGTTTCGCGGTCTTCCAGCTCCGGCGCGCGTCCGCCGTGCTTGGGAAAGACGGCAAAGCGGTAGCCGTAAAAGTGGTGCAGCGTGCTGGCGTTCAGCGTGAGCGCAGGCACGACGGGAATTTCGCGCTCGACCAGCTCCTGCACGTAGGCATGCTCTTCGAGGATGGCGGCATCCGTCCAACGCTCGGGGCGGTAAAACTTGGCGACCAGCGGTGTACCGTCTTCGATGCCGACCTGATAGACGCGATTCTCGTAGCTATTGAGCGCCAGCAGGCGGCCATCGCAGACCAAGCCGAGGCTTTCCAGCGCGTTGAGCACGAGGTCGGGGGTGAGTGCGGTGTAGTCCGGCTGGACCATGGCCGGACGCAGGTCCCCGGAGGGCGGGTTCGTGTCCGGTTCCGGCGTGTGTGGCATGTCGACTTCGGTGCGGCAGCGGCCCGCCACCCGGCGCTGCACCGGGCGGCGGGCTGTGCGTCAGCCCTGTTTGGGGGCGATCTGAGGCAGGTGCCAGACTTCGCGGTTGTAGTCCAGAATGGTGCGGTCACTGGAGAACTTGCCGCTGGTGGCAGTGTTGATGATGCTCATGCGCGTCCACGCATCCTGATCCTTGTAGGCCTGGTCCACCCGGCGCTGGGCATCCACGAAGCTGCGGAAGTCGGCGGCGGTCAGCCAGGGATCGTTCGGGCTGTAGATCGAGTTGATGATCGGATCGAAGATGCCCGGCTCGAACAAGTTGAAGTTGCCGCTGCACAACAAGCCCATGACGCGCTTGAAGTCTTCGTCGGCATGGATGATGGCTGCCGGGTCGTAGTGGTGACGGGTGGCTTCCACCTCTTGCGCGGTCAGGCCGAACAGGAAGAAGTTCTCTGCGCCCGCCTCTTCGCGGATCTCGATGTTGGCACCGTCCAGCGTGCCTATGGTCATCGCACCGTTCATCATGAACTTCATGTTGCCGGTGCCCGAGGCTTCCTTGCCAGCCGTCGAGATCTGCTCGGACAGGTCGGTGCCGGGGCTGATCACTTCCATGGCGGAGACGCGGTAGTCCGGCAGGAAAGCCAGACGCAGCAGGCCTTCGGTGGCGGGATCGCCGTTGATGACCTTGGCGACAGCGTTGACCAGCTTGATGATGCGCTTGGCCATCATGTAGCCGGGCGCGGCCTTGCCGCCGATCAGCACGCAGCGCGGTGTCCAGTTGGCCGTGTCGCCGCGCTTGATGCGGTCGTACAAGTGAATCACGTGCAACACGTTGAGCAGCTGGCGCTTGTATTCATGGATGCGCTTGACCTGCACGTCGAACAGCGCGTTGGTGTCGAACGTCACGCCGCAATCCTGCTGCACCATCTCGGCCAGACGGGCCTTGTTGGCCTGCTTGACCGCGCGCCATTTCTTGCGGAAGGTGGCCTTGTCGGCATGAGCCTTGAGTTTTTGCAACTGGGACAGGTCGGTGCACCAGTCGTCGCCGATGGCATCGCTGATCAGCTTGCTCAGCTCCGGGTTGCTCCAGGCCAACCAGCGGCGCGGTGTCACGCCATTGGTCTTGTTGTTGAACTTGTGCGGCCACAGCTCATAGAAGTCGCGGAACAGGTGTTCCTGCAGCAACTCGGAGTGCAGTGCCGCCACGCCGTTCACCGAGAAGCTGGCGACCACGGCCAAATAGGCCATGCGCACTTGCTTCTCGTGCCCTTCCTCGATGATGGACATGCGGCGCTGGCGTTCGATGTCGCCGGGGTAGCGCAGCGCGACCTCGCTCAGATAGCGGGCGTTGATCTCGCAGATGATCTCCAGCAGGCGGGGCAGCAGGCGACCGAACATGCTGACCGACCACTTCTCCAGCGCCTCCGGCAGCAAGGTATGGTTGGTATACGCCATGGTCTTGCTGGTGATGGCCCAGGCATCGTCCCAACCCATGCCATGCTCATCCATCAGCAGGCGCATCAGTTCCGGCACGGCACAGGTGGGGTGCGTGTCGTTGAGCTGGAAGCAGTTCTTCTCGGCGAAACGGCTGAAGTCGTTGCCCTGGTGCTTGACCCATTCGCGCAGAATGTCCTGCAAGCTGGCCGAAGCCAGGAAGTATTGCTGGCGCAGGCGCAGTTCCTTGCCGTTCTCGCTGGAATCGTTGGGGTAGAGCACCATGGTGATGTGCTCGGCGGCATTCTTGGAGGCCACGGCTTCGGTGTAACTGCCGGCATTGAATTCAGACAGATCGAACTCTTCGGTGGCCGCTGCGCGCCACAGGCGCAAAGTGTTCACCGTGCCGTTCTGGTAGCCGGGGACCGGCACGTCGTGCGGCATCGCCATCACGTCGCGGGTATTCATCCAGCGCACGAAGGTGCGGCCATGCTGCTCGGTGAAATACTCGGTGTGGCCGCCGAACTTGACGCGGGTAGCGAACTCGGGGCGCTCGATCTCCCACGGGTTGCCGTCACGCAGCCAGTGGTCAGGCTCTTCCAGCTGGCAGCCGTTCTCGATCTTCTGGCGGAACATGCCGTATTCGTAGCGGATGCCGTAGCCGGTGACCGGCAGTTGCAGGGTGGCGCAACTATCCAGGAAACAGGCCGCCAGACGGCCCAGGCCGCCGTTGCCCAGACCGGCATCGTGCTCCTGGTCGGCCAGCGCTTCCAGCTCGATGCCCATCTGGCGCAGGGCCGTGGCCGTGGCCGGATCGATGTCCAGGTTCAGCATGGCATTGCCGAGCGCGCGACCCATCAGGAATTCCAGCGACAGGTAGTACGTACGCTTGCAATCGGCTTCGCTGTAGGCCAGGCGGGTGTTGCGCCAGCGTTCCACCAAACGGTCGCGCAGCGACAGCACCAGCGAGGTGTACATCTGCGGATTGGTGTCGGTCGATTCGTCACGTCCCAGCGTGTGGCTGAAATAGCGACGGAAGTCGTCCACGATGCTGTCGGCATCCATGCCGAGTGGGGGAAGATTGCCGATGGTGGCGGGGGCTTGTGGTTTTTTGGCTCGGGTATTGATGATGGACTCCTGAACGTATCCTGTTAATCTGGTTTGCGAGCGGCCCAGGCCTGAATCGGGACAGGCGAGGCTGCTGCGCGTATCTGACCAAGCAATCCGCATGCCTGCGCCTGATACAGGCTGTCTGAGACACTCGAAAAAACGCCCCCGTCGATCGCGGGATCGGATGCTCGTGCATCACTGTCGTGAAGTTCGTTCTGCACCCGTTGCTTCATGGTCGGCGGTGCCGGGCCCGGGGTGTGGAAGTCGAGGACTGGGGGGCGTACATGGCGCGATTGTACGACAGATGAGGCTCTCCTGCTTGGCCAACGCGTCCGGCCCACGTCATACCTGCGTTCAACGGGGTTTTGTATTAGCATTCGCCGTCCGCAGAAACCGCCCCGACTCGCCCTCATCATGAACATCGCCCACGCCCGCTGGCTGATCCTGCTCACGCTGCTCGTCAACGCGGCGGCCATGCTCTCGCCGGTGATCAACAGCGGGGATTCGATCACCTATGCCGCACTGGCACAGCACATCGCCCTGAGCGGGGATTGGTCCAATCTGGTGCTGGACGGGCAGGATTGGCTGGACAAACCGCACCTGCCGTTCTGGATCACGGCGCTATCCTTCAAGTTGCTCGGCAGCAGCGCGTTCAGCTATATCCTGCCCGGCTTCCTGTTCCACCTGCTCGGCGGCTACTTCACCTATCGCATCGCGCGCCTGTTCTACGGACGCGACACGGCCTGGCTGTCGGTGCTGGTGTTCGTGTCGGCCTATCACTTGATGGATTCGTCCATCGAGGTGAAGGCGGAGACCTATCTCACCGGCACCATCATGGGTGCGTGTTACTACTGGCTGCGCTACGACGCGCAGGCCAGGCTCAAATACCTGCTGCTGGGCGCACTGTTCAGCGCGATGGCGGTGATGACCAAGGGCGTGTTCACGCTCATCACCATCAGCAGCGGGCTGGTGGCGATGTGGCTGTATCAGGGGCAGTGGCGCAAGCTGTGGGGCGGCAAGTGGCTGCTGGCGTTGGTGCTGACTCTGCTGTTCACCGCGCCGGAGGTGGTGGCGCTGTATCTGCAGTTCGACGCGCACCCGGAGAAAGTGATGTTCGGCCAGACACACGTCTCCGGCATCAAGTTCTTCTTGTGGGACAGCCAGTTCGGGCGCTTCTTCAACACCGGGCCGATCAAGAACACGCAAGGCCATCCGTTCTACTTCGTGCTGGTGTTCCTGTGGGCGTTCCTGCCATGGGTGGCGGTGTTCGTGGCGGCGATGTCCGCCGGAATGCGTCGGTTGTGGCTACGCAGCGGCGGGAATGATGCCGGTTTCGTGTTCCTGTGCGGCGCGTTCTTCGTCACCTTCGGCCTGTTCAGCGCGACCAGCTTCCAGCTCGACCACTACACCGTGATCCTGTTCCCGTTCGCCGCCATCCTGTGCGGCAAGTTCCTCGCCGACTGGCTGGTTGAGGCTGCGGCGGCGCGCACGTTGCGCTATGTGCAATGGCTCATCGCCGGCGTGCTGGTGGGGCTGGTGGTGGGATTGAGTCTCTACACCGGCAACGTGCCGCTGACGGCAGTGGTGTGTACCCTGACGCTGGCGCTGCTGGGCTATGTCTACGCGACGCGACGGCAGCTGCGCCTCGGTGCAGTGACCTACCCGCTGCTGGCGATCAACCTGTTGTTCGTGTTCCTGTCCATGCTGGCCGCGCTCACGCTGGGCAGATACGATGTGGCGCACAACGTGGCGCAGGTGCTGGCGGACAGGCCGCCGTTGCCGGTGTATGTGCAGGCGCAGCAGATGACTTTGCAGGCGCGCGAACTCGGGCTTTACCTGCAGCAGCCCTGCATCGCCGTCGATGATTTCGCGTCCTTGCCGTCACAGGGGGGCTTCCGGGTGGTGATGCAGGAAAAGAACGTGGCGGAGTTCACCCGCCACCATCCTCGTTACACCCGGGTCGCTGCGCTGCAGGCGACCATCCAGAAGACCGGGACGTTCCCCAAGATGCTGAAGATGGCCCAGGGAAGCTGGCCGCTGGACGAGATCGCCGTCCTGCAAGTGCCCTGACTAGCGTTTGGCCACCTTGCGGTACAACCACAGGTGACGGCCCGGTGCGGTGTCCCGCCCACCGTCCCAGATGACTTCCCACTTCGCCCGCTTGCTGACCGGCAACAGCGCCGTACCCTGCACCAGCCACAGGTCGCAATCGCTGGTGACGTAGTGGCGCGGCGTGATGTCACCGAAATATTGCAACATGGCGCGATGCACATCGTCCAGTTCGGCCCCGGCGATGCAGTGGTATTTCTGGGGAAGGTGTTGCTTCAGGTCGAGCACGGTGCTGCGATAACTCTTGCCGGTATCCAGCCAGGGTAGCCACAAGGTCATCGCCAGGATCCAGAGCAAAGTGACACCCGCCGCCCAGTTGACCACGGCACGGCGGATGGAGCGTCCGACGCGCCAGATGAAGGCGACCCACAACACGGTGGACGCGGCGGCGATCCAGAACGAAGCCTCTTGCACGCTGGGCTGGTAGCCCGGATGGTACTGCTTCAGCCAGAAGGTGATCTTGGAGTGGTTGTCCAGCAGCAGGCCCGCCCAGCCCCACCAGAGCAGGATGGCCAGCAAGCCGAAGGTCATGATGCCGAACCAGTCCAGCGCATTGGCTGCGCCCCGGCGCAAGGTGGCCAGGGCAGCCGTCGCCAGCAGCGTCAGCGGGATCAGCATGGGCAGCGCGAACACTTCCTTGATGTTGGGCACGATGCTCAGGGTGGTCAGCATCACCAGGAAGGCGACCAGAGGCAACTGGAACTCCGGCTCGCGCAACACTTTGCGGCGGGCTTCCCACACCGCCCAAGCCGCCAGCGGCAAGGCTGGCCAGGCGAACCAGGGCAGGATGCGCACGTAGTAGAGGGCATCGCGGTAATCGCCGCCGCCCGCATACTGCAGCCAGCGCCCGATGTTGAGCGTCCACGCCCACTCGGAGAACAGCTGCGGCGAGCGCAGATACAGCAGCAGCGGCCACACCACCAGCCAGGGCAAAGCGAACAGTAGCGCCAGCAACAGGGTGCGCAGGTAGTGGCCGTTGCGCCAGAGCTGGAACGACAGCAGGCCCAGGCTGATGAATGCGAACAGCATCGGGGCGATGAAGCCCTTGGCCATGAAGCCGATGCCGACCCCACTGCCTATCCACAACGCGGCCTTGCTGCTGTGGCGCAGGATCAGGGTGTAGCCGTAGAGCATCATGGCGCAGCCGCTGACCAGCGCCAGATCGGTGATGAGCTGGTGCGAGCGCACCAGCATCCCCAGACAGCCGAGCAGGATCACCACTGCCGCCCAGCCGCGCCCCTTGCCGAACAGTTCGCGCCCGGCCAGGCCGGTGAACAGCAGGGTCAACCCGGTATAGAAAGCACTGGCGAAGCGCGCGCCATCATGCAGCGGCAGCCAGGGCGCAAGCGCCTTGGCGAACAGCGCTGCCGTCCAGTAGAACAGGGGTGGTTTGTCCATCACCGGCATGCCGGCCAGCGAGGGCACCAGCCAGTCGCCCATCTGCAACATCGAATAGACCAGGCCGAAGCCGTAGGCCTCGTAGGGCTCCCAGGGATCGTGTCCGACCAGTCCGGTGAACATCCAGATCGCACACAACACCAGCAACAGCGCCGCTTTGGCGGGCGTGATGGGGTGTTCGCGCTGGTGTTCCGGGTAGGTGAACATCAGTCGACGACCTTGATCGACTGCCCGGCGACCGGCTCACCCTTGGGATATTGGGCGTTGATCAGGCGCAGGTAGCTCTCGGCGTTACGGCCCAGCGGCGAGCGCCGCGCCAGTGCCGCGTAAGTGTCGCCTGCGCGTGCGGTGATGATGTGGATCTGCAGCGGGCGCAACTGCTTGCGCTCAGTCTCGCTGAGGGCGCGGAAGCTGCGTATGGTGTGCAACACGGCATTGCGCTGTACCGCCAGCGCTTCCGGTGACTTGGCCACACTCTGCACGATGTAGGCCCGGCCATTCAGGTAGATCACGCCGGTGATCGTGCTCGGTGTGGAGGCGATGGCCGCCGACAGCCCGTTGCACTCGGCGGGCTCGACGCTGCTGCCCGCGCCGGTGTAACGCTTGGCGTATTCCACCGGCGTACCCGTCGGTTTCACGTCCATGCGCAACTGCATCGAGACCTGCGCGTCCGGGCTGCTCGCCACCAGGCGGTCGGGCAGGTTCTGCACCTTCCAGTCGGCGGGGAAACTCAACGACAGACCGAGTTCGCCGTGGCTGAACACGTTGTTGCGCAGCACGCCCTGATCGCTGCTGTCATGGAAGGTGATGCCCTCGATGTGCTGCAGGAACACGTCGCGTCCCTCGTAGGGCTGCGCCACCACCAACCCCTTCGACTCGTTGACGACTTCCTGCAGGCGCGTGTCGGCATCGGGGTGCGAGGCGAACACGCCGTGATAGCGGCGCGGCTCGCGCCCTTCCTGCTTGGCGATTTCGGCATCGAACAGTTCCTGATCCTTAAGCACGCCGACCACCCGGATCATGGCGTGCGGGTCGTAGCCGGAACGGGCGAGGTAATCGGCTCCCAGTCGGTCGGCCTCCAGCTCATGCTCGCGGCCATAGCCGGACAGCAAGGCACCGCCCAGCAGATTGGATAGGTTGTAACCGATATTCGTGTTCAGTTGTGGTACCCAATATGCGGCGATTCTTAGGCCAATATCGGTTGCCGTGGTCGCACTTTGCTGGCGCACCCCGTGACGCGCCGTGACGTGCCCGGTCTCATGCCCCAGCACCGCTGCCAGTTCGGCCTCGGAGTTGAGATAGGCGAGGATGCCGCGCGTGATGTACACATAGCCGCCCGGCAAGGCGAAGGCGTTGATCTCGGGCGAATCGACCACGGTGTAATGGTATCTGAGGGTCGGGCGATGGCTCTTCATGGCCACCTTCTGTCCCACGCTATCGACGTAGTCCTGCAACGCGCGCGAGGGATAGACCTTGTATTGCTGCCTGACCAGAGCATCCTGGCGCAGGCCGATGCTGACTTCCTGCGCCTCCGACATCATCACGAAATCCTGCTTGCCGGTCACCGGATTCTGCGCACAGCTGGAAAGTGCCAGCAGCACCGGCACGGTGAACAGGGATCTCGTCAATGTATTCATGGTCAGACTCCAAAACAAAAAGGCAGCAAGCGCTGCCTTTTGATTGATACCGGAGGCTAAGTTCCCTTAGGCGGCAGCTTTCGCGCCGGCCTTGCCGTACTTCTGGTTGAACTTTTCGATACGACCGGCGGTATCCACGATCTTCTGGGTGCCGGTGTAGAACGGATGGCACTCGGAACATACTTCAACGTGCAGCGGCTTGCCCAAAGTGGACTTGGTGGTGAAGGAATTGCCGCAGCTGCAATTGACGGCGATCTCGTTGTACTGTGGATGGATGTCGGCTTTCATGGTCTTTTCCTAAAAAATTCGGGCGCGGCAGGTGTACGCGCTACAGGGTCGCGGATTATCCATAAAAAAGCGACCGCGCGCAACATGATTATGGCAACCGCTCATCCCTTACCCAGCAGCGACTTCAGCAGCGCCAGTTTGGCCTTGCCCTCGTCCTTGCTGACAGCGGGGGCGGCACCTTCCGGCAGCAGCCCGGCGAACTGGATGTCGCCTTGCGGCAATTCTTCTATGAAGCGGCTGGGCTGGCACTTTTCCCATTCCTTGCCTCGACGGCGGCGGGCGCAGTGGCTGATCTGCAAGCTGCGCTGGGCGCGGGTGATGCCGACGTACATCAACCGGCGCTCTTCCTCGATCTGTTGCGGCGATTCGCTGTTGCGGTGCGGCAAGATGCCCTCCTCTACTCCGACCAGAAACACGTGGCCGAACTCCAGCCCCTTGGCCGCGTGCAGGGTAGAGAGCGACACCGCGTCGGTCTCCTGCTCGCGCGATTCCAGCAGATTCATCAGGGCGATGGTCTGCGTCATGGCGATCAGGTTCTTGCCGTCGTTCTCGGCCTTGCGGTTGATCCAGCCAACGAAGTCGCTGACGTTGCCCCAGCGCACCTCGGCCTGGCGCGGCTCCAAGCTGTCGAACAGCCAGCCCTCGTAGTCGATGGCGGTCAGCAGGTCGTTCAACACCGGCGCACAGTCTTCGTGCTCGGCGCGCGATTGCATGCGGGCGATGAAGTTGCAGAAGGTCAGCAGGTCTTCGTACTGGCGCGCGCTCAACTGCTCGGTCAGCCCAGCCGCAAACACGGCATCGTACAAGCTGATGTGGTGCGTCCCGGCATGGCTGGCCAGCTTCTCCAGCGTGGCGTTGCCGACCCCGCGTTTGGGCGTGGTGATGGCGCGGATGAAGGCCGGATCGTCGTCCGGATTGGCGATCAGGCGCAGATAGGCGACGATATCCTTGATCTCGGCGCGCTCGAAGAACGAGGTGCCGCCGCTCACCGTGTAGGGGATGTTCTGGCTGCGCAACTGTTCCTCGAAGCCGCGCGACAGGTGATTGCTGCGGTACAGGATGGCGTAGTCGGAAAATTGGGTCTTGCGCTCGAACTTGTGCGCAGACAGTTGCAGCACCACCGATTCCGCCTCGTGGTCTTCGTCACGCGCGGCGTACACCCGCACTTGGTCGCCCAGGCCGTGCTCGCTCCACAGCTTCTTGTCGAACAGTTTGGTGTTGTTGGCGATCACCGCGTTGGCGCTGTGCAGGATGCGCTGCGAGGAGCGGTAGTTCTGCTCCAGCTTGATGACCTTGAGGCGCGGGTAGTCGGTGCGCAGGTTGTGCAGATTCTCCACGCTGGCGCCGCGCCAGGCGTAGATGGCCTGGTCGTCGTCGCCCACGGCGGTGAACTGCGCGCGCTGCCCCGCCAGCAAGCGCGTCAACTGGTACTGGCAATCGTTGGTGTCCTGATACTCGTCGATCAGCAGATAGAGAAAGCGGCTCTGCCAGCGTTGCAGCGCCTCGGGATGGGTGCGGAACAGCTCCACCGGCAGGCGGATCAGGTCGTCGAAATCCACCGCCTGATAGGCGCGCAGCGTCTCCTGATAACGCCCGTAGAGCAGCGCCAGCCGCTGGTCGGCCTCGGTCTCGACCAGACTGGTCGCCCGCGCCGGGTCGATGAAACCCGCCTTCCAGTTGGAAATCTGCGACTGCGCCTCACGGATGTCCTGCTTGTCCGGCGAGCCTAGCAGCTCGGAAATGATCTTGGCGCAATCCGCCGCATCAAAGATGGAAAACGCCTTCTTGTAACCCAGCAGCGGCGCCTCCTCGCGCAGGATGTGCATCCCCAGCGAGTGGAAGGTGCTAATAGTCAGCTCCTTGGCCTTCCTGGAATCCAGCAACTTGGCCACCCGCTCGCGCATCTCAGTCGCCGCCTTGTTGGTGAAAGTGATCGCCGCAATGTTGCGCGGCGCGTAGCCGCACTGCTCCACCAGATACGCCAGCTTGTGGGTGATGACCCGCGTCTTGCCGCTGCCCGCCCCGGCCAGCACCAGCAAGGGGCCGTCGAGATACTTGGCAGCTTCGCGCTGAACGGGATTGAGTTTGCTGAGCATCGAAAAACAGGGAGCAACAAGCGGGGCGCGAGTATAACAAAGCTGCCGCGCTATAATGCCCGCACAACGGCACACACCCGCCAGCCTCCCCTTCTTTCGGCAAAAGGCCACACCCGACATGGCAGACAACGACGACACCCACCCCGAAGGCCCGGTGATGTGCTCCTGCAGCGGCACCCGCCGCAACCTCATCCGGCGCTTGTATCTGGAAGAAGGCAAAGATGTGCACGCCATCTCGCGCTGGACCGGCGCACTTTCAGGCTGTGGTGGATGCGAGTGGGAGATTGCGGATTTTCTGAAGGAATTGGAGGCGGGGAAGCATTCAGGGAAGTGATTGCTTTGCCGGTTCTGAGCACTGTTGCTGGCCCTCTTCTTCGGGCATTCTGAGCCTGTGGAAAGATGAAAGAGAGCTTGGCAATACTCAACGAAAGTCGCCGGGGGTGGCCCGGCAGCCAATCACTTTTCTTGTCTCGCCAAGAAAAGTAATCCAAAGAAGGCGACCCCAGTTTCCCGCCCGCTGCGCGGGTTCCCTCCGTTGTTGGCTCCGACATAACCTAAAGGTTAGTCTCCGCCGCAACAAGCCGCTGCGCGGCGTGTTGTCGAGCGGTCGGGCCGACTCTTAAACTTGCCCGACCGGCTACGCCGTCACGTGCTCAAACATATTCGTCAGAATTCCCTGACCAGCCTCCGCTACTCGGCGGCGCACAGGGGGAATGACGTAGCGCTGTAGCCACGCGACTAGCCCACGAAATGCTCACGCCGATCTCACCAACCGCAAAACAGCCAAAGATGATAAATTGCCACCCCATACAACCAGCTTTACCTTTCTTCCGAAATATTTTCGGCCGTCTAATACCAAGAGGGGATAAGTAAGTGATTGAGAGTTTGAACATTCACTGGCTAGGCTTACTCATTGGACGGCATCCGAACGCAATTTCAATGCCGTCTAAATTCATTCGTTAGACCTCAAAACCAAACTGGTACCATTTCATGAGCGACGAACTTGCAAAATGTCCTTACTGCAATGGCGTTGTTAGCGCTCGGCGATTGAAAGCCCACACAACACAACGCTGCCCTAAAGCACCGGTTGTTATACAGGCAAAAATTGAGGCGCGTGTCGCAGCATCCAAGATCGAGCAAAAGAAAACTACTGTTCTTGTGCGCAGTAGGCTCGAAAGGATGTACAGTGATTTGTGCGATCAAACGAAGCATCCCGATGATCGAGAGTTAGCCAAAGCATTCAAAACCTTCTACGAAACCTGCGTCGTAGGGGGCTTAAGGATTCCGAGCAGAAAAAGTGCAACGATTGACGGTGAAGAATCTACTTCAGTACGTACAGTAAGTGGCGGCCTCCCGTCACTAGGAAAACGCGCACGATGAACTCTCGGTCTAACCATTCCGTCGCGAGGGTCCACCCACAAGCTGCGCTTGTGGATTCCCTTCGCGGCTTTGCCGCTACGAGGGCTCCTCACGGCCAACGTTGAAGCTTGGAGACAATGATGATCGAACCGGCTGTCGCATTCACATTATTTGACAAAGTCTTGGCAGTAGTTGGCCTATTGCGTGAAGGCAAGAAAGAGAGAACCGCAAAGACGGACCAAGCTCTGAAGGCTCTTTACTCTGCATTATCTGAGACAAAGAAATACATCAGCGAAGAAAATGCGGGCGGAGCAAAAAATCGGGATATGGAATGGAAGATTGCTGAGCTTTGGCATAAAGCCTCAATCCCATTACGAGAAATAGATCCCGAATTGGCAGAAAAGTGTTTCCTCAAGGGAAGCTATTGGCTTGAGCCAGAAGCTTGGACCGAAGAACGGATTGCCCAAACAGATATAGCTATTGACACTGTCTTCGAGGCTACCCGTGCGCTGTTACTCAAATAGTTCTAACACTGCGGTCACCTGGGACGTTAATCAGCGTGGGGCGCACTTGCTAGTGCACCGAAATCTCCGAAAAAAATCCGGCGCAATGAAATTGCGTATATGGACACCTCCCGTTTTGCAAGCAACGCGTGTTGATGGTTTTGGGTGCAACTGCTTCCGTATATCCGGCTTCCTGTTGGGCGGCGAGCCGTCCGAGCCATGATGGAATTCGCGCGCAAGTTTCAAATCGCCCTAGCGGCTTTGCCGTGTGTTGCTGCGGCAGGGAGCCATCGCAATTAACTGAATTGCCTGCGCCGGTCTGACCTGTTTGCCATCAATTCGTTTGCCATGCAATCGCTGTCGGTTGTCTCCTGCTAAAACTCTGTTGTCTGCTGCCCGTTTGCTTCCGCTTGCGAGCAGCCCTGTTAT